>CAVPWP010000008.1:0-589706 GCA_963709395.1 uncultured Alphaproteobacteria bacterium | reverse complement strand
CCCTGCTTGAGGTTGCGGCACTCGGCATCCGTCAGGGCCGGACCTCTGGAAGCTGCCGCGCGAAGGGCCAGTCGGGCCTCCTTCAAGTGGTCCCGCGCAGCGCCCCGGATGCCGGTGGCGAGGGCCTGTTCGATAAGCTGGTCTGCGCGTTCACGCGGAGAAAGGGGGGTGTTCATGGCGTTCGTTCCTCTGGCCGTTGTCCTGAAGATGGGCGAACGCCACCCTGAACGCCACCCCCGGGGTGAGATAGAGTGAGATTGGACGAGAAATCCTGAGAAAGAAACGGCCCCGGCAGCGTCGACGACAGGAGGCGGAAACCCCAGCGTTTACTGTTGTCTCACCCCTATTTTCTTGAGAAATCTTGGTTGGTGCGGGCGGTGGGACTTGAACCCACACGGGGTTTCCCCCTCCGGATTTTAAGTCCGGTATGTCTACCATTCCATCACGCCCGCCCTGCGCGCCGACCGAAAGCCTGTCGCGCGCCGGTGCTGCGTGGGTATGTCAGGCCGGCGGGGGCTGGCAAGGGGGACCGGGCATCCGGCGCGGCGTCAAAGCTCTTCGCCCGGAGGCTCGACCAGCAGGGCACGTTCGCTGAGCCAGGGGTTCAGCCGCAGCGCATCGCGCAGGACCGCCTGTCCCTCCGGCACCCTGCCCAGGCCGAGGAGCGTCAGAGCCTTGCCCGACAGCGCCGCCACGTGATTGGGCGAAAGCGCAAGCGCGCGGTCGAGATCATCAAGCGCCGCACCGTAGTCGCCACTGAGGAAACTGGCAAAGGCGCGCTGGTTGTAACCTTCGGCATAGTCCGGACAATAGGTCACCAGACCGTCCAGCATCGCCGTTGCGGCCGCATAGTCCGCCGCACGGATCAGGGCGATTCCGGCATCGAGCATCTCCTGCGCCGCCGCATCCGGGGCGAGCTTGTCCAAAGCTCCCACATCCGCGCCGACACCGGGCGTGCCATCCCCTCGTTCGGGGCCACACGGATCTCGGCAATCAGACCGTCGATCTGCCCCGTGATATCCGGAGCGGCGGGACAATCCTGCGCCCCGGCCTGTGATGCCAGAACCAGAAGCGCGAGAGGGGCCGCAAGGCGGATCGGTGCGAGGGAAACCCGGGGTGTCATGTCGCATTAGGGTGGCGCGGCGGCGCAACCTGTCAAGCACGCCGCGTCGGCCCGTTTCTTGGACGCGCGGGCAAGTCTTTGGGAATGGCGCGCGACAAGCCGCTGCATCCGGGCTAGATGTCGGACAGACCCCGCAACGATGCCCGTATCCGATGTTTCCGATCCGCGACCACAACCCCTCGCAGCGTACGCCTTTCGTCACCTACACGCTCGTCGCGCTGAACGTGCTGGTGTTCATGGGCTATGTCTCGCTTTTCGGCGACCCGCGGGCCTTGAACGAGTTCTTCTACACCTGGGGCCTCGTGCCGGCCTGGGCACGTGAGACGCCGCTGACCGTGCTCACCTCGATGTTCCTGCACGGCGGTTTCATGCACCTGGCGGGCAACATGCTGTTCCTGTGGGTCTTCGGCGACAACATGGAAGACCGGATGGGTCATGGCGGCTTTCTTCTGTTCTACCTGGCCGGTGGGGTCGGTGCGGCGCTGATCCAGATCGGTGCGGACCCGAACTCGACCATCCCGATGGTCGGCGCCTCGGGGGCGATCGCGGCGGTTCTGGGGGGGTATCTTCTGCTCTTTCCCAAGGCGCGGGTGGACGTGCTGATCCTTCTCGTCGTCATCATCCGGATCGTCCCGATCCCCGCCGCGATCATGCTGGGCCTCTGGTTCGGCATCCAGATCGTCGGCGGTCTCGGCACGCCCGCAGACATCGGCGGCGTCGCCTATTGGGCGCACACGGGCGGGTTTGCCGTGGGGCTGGTGCTGACGCTTCCGGTCTGGCTGCGCCTTGGCGGGCCGCGCTTCTGGCGGGTGACGCATGGCCATCCGGCCAATCCCGAAGCGCAGTATCGCTGGCAGCGCAGTGGCGTCCCGAAGGTGCCCCGGCGCTGACAGGTTGCGCCTCGCGTGGGCCAGGAAACCCGCGCTTTCAGATTTTCAATCAGGGACTTGAAGGGCGTTACCGAGGCGCAAACCCGCTCTCAGACGTTGCGGATGATCCGGGCGAAGCCGTCGAAGAGCGCGCCGTTCGCCGCGACGATCTCGCCATCGTCGAAGATCGAACCGCCACGCCGGATCGACTCGGCCAGGCCGCCGGCCTCGCGCAGGATCAGGGCGCCCGCGGCGACATCCCAGGCCTTGATGCCCCGCTCCCAGTAGCCGTCGTATCGGCCCGCCGCGACATAGGCGAGGTCCAGCGCGGCCGCACCCCAGCGGCGCACACCGGCGGTCGCCGGCAGCAGGCGGGCCAGGTCCTGAAGTGTCGCCGGCAGATCCGGCCGCCCGCCGAAGGGCAGGCCCGTGGCGAAGATCGCCTCGATCATCACCTTGCGGTCCGACACGCGCAGACGGCCCTCGTTCAGCCAGGCCCCCTGCCCCTTTTCGGCGACGAACATCTCGTCCTTGGCCGGATCGAAGATCACCGCCGACACGATCTCGCCCTTGTGTTCGAGCGCAATCGACACGCACCAGTGCGGCAGCCCGTGCAGGAAGTTCGTCGTTCCGTCCAGCGGATCGACGATCCAGCGCCGGGTCGGATCGGTGCCCGCGATCTCGCCCTCTTCCTCGGCCAGCCAGCCGTAGTTCGCGCGCGCCCCCAGAAGCTCGTCCTTGAGGATCTTCTCGGCGGCGATATCGGCGCGGCTCACGAAATCGCCGGCCCCCTTGGACGAGACCTGCAGGTTCTCGACCTCGCGGAAATCCTTCACGAGGCTGCGCCCGGCCTTGCGGGCCGCCTTGATCATGATGTTGAGGTTCGCGCTGCCCTGCATGGGTGGTCTCCGCCGAAGATCAGGGCGCGCGTATACGCGCCGAACCGGGGGATGCCAAGGGGCGGGGTGTCGCCGTTCGCACTTCGCCCAATATCCGGGCTTTGACCTTGGGTCAGCCAGTGCTACCTTCGGCTATGTTCGCAACAGGAGAGACCAATGAAGATCAAGACACTTCTGGCCGCTCTGGCCATCACCGCTGCGCCCGCGCTCGCTTTCGCCGAATGCAGCTGGGGCAAGGCCCACGAAACCACGATGTCCTGCGCCGAGGGATCCACATGGGATTCCGCATCGAGCAGCTGCGTGCCCGTCGTCAGCAGCTGAGGCGACCCGAAACGAACCGGAACGGGCGGCTTCGTGCCGCCCTTTTCATGTGACCCTTCCACATGGCGCTGGGTCATCATCCGCGGCGATGTTCGGGCTTCGTTAATCCTGATCTGCCAGAGGTCGGTCGGAAACCGCCCGAGGCCCGCCATGTCCGTCCTGCCCCCGAACGACCTCGTTCCCGATACCTCTGTCGCCCCCCTGACGACGCCCGCTGCGCCGGCGCTGTCGGGCCGGCGCAAGGCGGCCATCGTGGTGCGCTGTCTTCTGTCGCAGGGCCAGTCCGTTCCGCTTGCGCGCCTGCCCCACGATCTCCAGATCGCGCTGGCACATGAACTGGCGGGAATGCGGTCGATCGACCACGAGACGCTTGACCGGGTGGTCGCCGAATTCGTTGCCGGGGTCGAAGGCCTGGGCCTGATGTTTCCGCCGGGGGTCGAGGACGCGCTGGCCCTGCTCGACGGATCGATCAGCGACACGGTCGCGGCCCGCCTGCGGCGCGAGGCCGGGCTGGGCGGCGCGGCCGACCCCTGGAAGCAGATCGCCGAATTCGACAGCGCGCGCCTTCTTCCGGCACTCGAATCCGAAAGCGTCGAGGTTGCGGCGGTCCTGTTGTCCAAACTGAAGGTCTCGACCGCGGCCGAGCTTCTGGGGATGCTGCCGGGGGAACGCGCGCGGCGCATCACCTATGCCGTCTCGCGCACCGGCGCGATCTCGCCCGCGATGGTCCGCACCATCGGCGAGGCACTGGTGGCGCAGATCGGCGCCGAGCGGGCCAGTGCCTTCGCCGACGGGCCGGTCGACCGGGTCGGGGCGATCCTGAACTACGCTCCCTCCTCCACCCGCGAGGATGTCCTGAGCGGCCTCGATGAGACCGACGGGGAGTTCGCCGAACAGGTGCGGCGGGCGATCTTCACCTTCACCAACATCCCCGCGCGCCTCGATGCGCGCGACGTGCCCAAGATCATCCGCGAGATCGACCAGGCCGCCCTTGTGCGCGCCATCGCGGCGGCGGCCGCAGACGACCAGCCGGCCGCGGATTTCATCCTTGGCAACATGTCCCAGCGCATGGCCGACAGCCTGCGCGACGAGGCCCGCGAGGTCGCGCCGATGTCCGAGGCCGAAGCGGATGCCGCCAAGGCCGCGGTGGTCGGTGTCATCCGCGCACTCGAAGCGGCGGGAGAACTGTTGCTGCTGGCCGAAGACGGTTGAGGCCTTGCCTCGCCCCCGGCCCCTGCCCCGCGCCTTGCTTGTGGCAACCCGCCCGACGCTCTAATCCTTTCGCTGAGATGTCCGAAGGATCAGGACCACCGCGCATGGCCGCGAAAAAGCCGCCCCTTGCCCACAGGGCAACAGATGCCGCCGCGCGCGGACTGATCGGCCTTGCGCGCATCCTGCCCTACCGGACGCGTGTCCCGGTCATGGGCTGGATCACCAGCCGCCTGCTGGCGCCCCTGACCGGATGGAACCGGCGGGTGCGCGAGAACCTGGCGCTTGTCATGCCCGACCTCGACCACGCCGAGGCCCGCCGAATCCGCCTGGCCGCGACCGGCAATGCCGGGCGCCAGATCATCGAAACCTACTCAGGCCCCGAGATGGTGGCCGAGTTGGGGACTGTTCCGATGACCGGACCCGGGGCGGCCGTGCTCCTCGATGCGCTGGCTGCCCGGCGGCCAGTCATCGTCGTCAGCGGCCATTTGGGAAACTATGTCGCCATCGCGCTTGCGCTCAGGGCCCGCGGTTTCGGGCTGGGCGTGCTCTACCGCCCGATGTCGAACCCGCTTTTCAACACGCATTATGTTGATGCGCTGACCGATTTCGCGGAGCCGCCGATCCCGACGGACCGGCGCGGCATCACGCAGCTCGTGCGGCTCTTGCGGGACGGACGGGCCGTGGGCATCCTGATGGATGTTCGCAATCTCGGCGGTAGCCCGTTGAGCTTCATGGGGCAGACCGCGATGACCTCGACCGCGGCCGCGGACTGGGCGCTGAAGTACGACGCACTGCTGGTGCCGGCTTACGGAATTCGCCAACCCGACGGTATTGGCTTCGAGGTCCATGTGGACACGCCCGTCGCGCATACCGGCGATGCCGCGGAAATGACCCAGATGTTGAACGACAGTCTCGAGCGGCAAGTGCGCGCTCATCCGGAACAGTGGTTCTGGATGCACCGCCGTTGGGGAAGGGGCTAGCGCGCGCGCGCTGCTGCGACGATGGCCCCCGGACCCTTCTCCTGCACCAAAACGGCCACGGAATTGTCGGTGTCGACCGTCACGGTCGCCCGAAACGTGTCTTCGCCGGACCATTCGCCGATCCGCGTCCAGGACGCGACGATGTTGTGGTAATCGAGCGTGCGTCCCGCATTCTCGCCGCGCGCGATGCTGGCGGTTCGCTTGGGGATGTAGGTCACAAGTTCGATCACCATCGGCACCTGTAGCGTGGCGTCCGAAACCTCGACCTCGATCCTGTTGCCGTTGCGCCGGGCCGTCAGACGTCACCTGAGCCGGTTCCGCGCCGTGGTCCTGAATGAGGTCGGCCAGGGTCATCGGCTTCAGGCCGACAAGGATGTCCTCACCGTCCACGATCATCTGCGGCGTATAAATCGAGGGTTTCTCGTGCGCATGGGCATAGGCTTTCTGCCGCGCCGTGTAGGCCGGGTCGGCGAATTCATCCTTCCAGCCGATGTAATCCCAGTAGTCGACATGCAACGCCAGGGCGAGCACGTCGTCCCGCTGGGCAAGCTCTCCGAAAATCCCGTCGGCGGGCGGGCAGGACGAACACCCCTGCGAGGTGAAAAGCTCGACGACGACGAGGTTCTCCGCCGCTGCCACGGCCGGGGCGGCCAGGGCAATACAGGCGCCAAGGATCGCATTTGCGAAGGATTTCATCTGCTCGAAGCTCTTTGTTGCATCGGTCTGGTGTTAGTTGACCGATCGGCCCGACGCCAATCAAGGTTTCGAGAGAGAGCGTTACAACGATCCTGCCTCAAAAGCCCGCTTGCCCGCGGATTGTGCACCATGGTATACAAAATCAGCCGCACCCCCTTGAAGCCAAGCCCCCTGCCGGTCTAGGTGCAGGGAAAGTAGCCCCTCAGTCAAAGAGAGTTCCATGCCCATCATCGTCGGAAAAGATACAAGCGGAACCCGCGCGACCCTCTCGGTCGGCGGCCAGAGCGTTGCCTATTACTCGATTCCCAAGGCCGAAGCCGCAGGGCTGGGCGATTTCTCGCGCCTGCCGGCCGCGCTGAAGGTCGTGCTCGAGAACATGCTGCGCTTCGAGGACGGCAAGACGGTGGTCGTCGACGATATCCGCGCCTTCGCGGACTGGGCCAAGCTGGGCGGCAGGAACCCGCGCGAGATCGCCTATCGCCCCGCCCGCGTGCTGATGCAGGACTTCACCGGCGTGCCGGCGGTCGTCGATCTTGCGGCGATGCGCGACGGGATCGTGGCGCTGGGGGGCGACGCGACCAAGATCAACCCGCTCAACCCCGTGGACCTTGTCATCGACCATTCGGTGATGATCGACGAGTTCGGCAATCCCCGCGCCTTCCAGATGAACGTCGACCGCGAATACGAACGCAACATGGAGCGTTACGTCTTCCTCAAATGGGGCCAGAAGGCGTTCAACAACTTCCGCGTCGTGCCGCCGGGCACCGGCATCTGCCACCAGGTGAACCTTGAATACCTTGCCCAGACGGTCTGGACCGACACCGACCAGACCGGTGAGACGGTCGCCTACCCAGACACGCTGGTCGGCACCGACAGCCACACGACCATGGTCAACGGCCTCGCCGTGCTGGGCTGGGGCGTCGGCGGGATCGAGGCCGAGGCCGCGATGCTGGGCCAGCCGATCTCGATGCTGATCCCCGAGGTCGTGGGCTTCAAGCTGACCGGCCAGATGGTCGAGGGCACGACCGCGACCGACCTTGTGCTGAAGGTCGTCAAGATGCTGCGCGACAAGGGCGTGGTGGGCAAGTTCGTCGAGTTCTACGGGGACGGCCTTGACCGCCTGCCGCTGGCCGACCGCGCGACCATCGCCAACATGGCGCCCGAATACGGCGCGACCTGCGGCTTCTTCCCGATCGACGACGAAACCCTGCGCTACCTCCGCCAGACCGGCCGCGACGAGGACCGCATCGCGCTGGTCGAGGCCTATGCCAAGGAAAACGGCTTCTGGCGTGGCCCGGACTACGACCCGGTCTATACCGACACCCTGCACCTCGACATGTCCGAGGTGGTTCCGGCCGTCTCGGGGCCGAAGCGGCCGCAGGACCACACGCCGCTGACGGTGGCTGCGAAGAGCTTCTTCGACGTGGTGGCCGAGTATCGCGGAGAGGACGAGGGCGTGGCCGCCAACGCCATGGCAGCGGAAGGTCCGGCCCCGGACGCCCTGGTCGATCCGCGCAAATCCGCGGCGGTCGAAGGCGAGGACTACAAGATCCGCGACGGTTCGGTCGTGATCGCCTCGATCACCTCCTGCACCAACACGTCGAACCCCTACGTGATGATCGGCGCGGGGCTGGTGGCACGAAAGGCCCGTGCCCTGGGTCTGACCCGCAAGCCCTGGGTCAAGACCTCGCTCGCCCCCGGCTCCCAGGTCGTGAGCGAATACCTCGAGGCCGCCGGACTTCAGGAAGACCTCGACGCCATCGGCTTCAACCTTGTCGGCTATGGCTGCACCACCTGCATCGGCAACTCGGGTCCGCTTCAGCCGGAGTTGTCGAAGGCGATCAACGACAACGACCTGATCGCGGTCAGCGTCCTGTCGGGCAACCGCAACTTCGAAGGGCGGATCAGCCCGGACGTGCGCGCCAACTACCTGGCCTCGCCGCCGCTGGTCGTGGCCTATGCGCTGGCCGGAGACATGAACATCGACCTCACGACCGAGCCGCTGGGCGAAGACCGCGACGGAAACGCCGGTCTACCTCAAGGACATCTGGCCTTCGACCGCCGAGATCGCCGAACTGGTCGAGAAGACCGTGACGCGCGAGGCCTTCCGGTCGAAATACGCCGATGTGTTCAAGGGCGACGAGAAATGGCAGGCGGTCGAGACCACCGACAGCCTGACCTACGACTGGCCGCCGACATCGACCTACGTTCAGAACCCGCCCTATTTCCAGGGGATGGACCCCGGCGCCGGCACGATCAGCGACGTGACGGATGCCAAGGTTCTGGCGATCCTCGGTGACATGGTCACCACCGACCACATCAGCCCCGCCGGGTCGTTCAAGGACACCACGCCCGCGGGTCGGTATCTGACCGAACGCCAGGTCGCCCCGCGCGAATTCAACTCCTACGGCAGCCGGCGCGGCAACCACGAGGTGATGATGCGCGGCACCTTCGCCAACATCCGCATCCGCAACGAGATGCTCGACGGCGTCGAAGGCGGCTATACGCTTGGGCCGGACGGCCAGCAGACCTCGATCTTCGAGGCGGCGATGGCGCACAAGGCCAATGGCACGCCGCTCGTGATCTTCGCGGGCGAGCAATATGGCGCGGGGTCCTCGCGTGACTGGGCGGCCAAGGGCACGGCCCTTCTGGGCGTGAAGGCCGTGATCGCCGAGAGCTTCGAGCGCATCCACCGCTCGAACCTCGTGGGCATGGGCGTCATCCCCTTCGAGTTCACCGGCGGCGACACGCGCACATCTCTGGGCCTGAAGGGCGACGAAACGGTGTCGATCACCGGCCTTGAGGGCGATCTCAAGCCGCTTTGCGAAGTGCCCTGCACGATCACCTATGGCGACGGCAGCCAGAAGACGATCACGCTCAAATGCCGGATCGATACCGAGGTCGAGATCGAGTACATCGAGAACGGCGGCGTGCTGCACTACGTGCTGAGGAACCTCGCTGGCGCGGCGTGATCGCGAACGGGATTGCCACGCAAGGAACCGGCGCCTCGGCGCCGGTTTTCTTTTGGGCACCGCTCTGGTGTTCGACACCTGGAGGAAGGGGCCCGGTCTGTCTTCGGTTGCCTGGACGAAGGTTCAAAGGGCAGTGTTGCGGACAATGCGGAGAATGTCGGCCAGCCGGATCACGCCTTGAAATGTGTCGGCCTGTTCAATCGTTTCTTGCCGCTTCTCTTCTATGTTCGACCGGGTCCAGCTTGTAGGAATGCCAAGCGGATAGAGGACCACGGCGATCAGAACCACAACCTGAAGCCAGCTGGCGTCTCGGGGAGGTGGATTCGGCGGCGGTTTCACTTCGCGCGGTGACTTGAGCGTCCAGATCAGCATGACCAGCCCCACGGCGGCCATCGCGAGGTTGAAGACTTGCCCGGTGCCGATACCCAGCCAGGCGGCCTCATAATCTCGGAAGAGATCCACAGCGAACCGCAGAGCGGCGTAGAGAAATATGAACAGGCTCGCGACGACACCACGGCCGGGCGGCCACTTGGCAAGTGCCCAGATCAGGATTGGAAGGATCACGAAGTTCTTGGCACTTTCATATAGGGCTACTGGGTGTCTCGCACCTTCTAGGTCCGGGTAGACGAACCCCCAAGGCAGTGTCGTCTCGGACCCGACAACCCCGCCTTCTATGAAGTTTCCGAAACGGCTGACGGCCAGAAGAAACACCCCCGGCACCACGATCTCGTCGAGTAGCGCGATCAGGGAGTGCCCTCTGAGCCGCGCGAAGACCGCCGTGGCGACAAGCCCGCCCAGCAGGACGCCATGGGAGGCCATGCCGCCTTGCCACCAGTTCAGCGCGGCCAGCGGACGTTCACGATAGTAGTCCAGTTCATAAACGAGGATGTCAAAAGTCCGCCCGCCGACGAGAACGCCCAGGGCGAACAGGATCGCGAAGGCAAAGACGTCCGCGTTAGTGAAACCAAGCGCATTGCGCCGGAACCAAAACCAAAGAAAGATGCCGGTAAATCCCAAAGTATATACCGCACCGTACCAGTAGATCGGGCCCAGCGGTGTGACCGTAATCGCCGGATCGAAATCATGTATCACCAGGCGTCTCCACTCACATTCTGGCCCTAGCGCCTACCAGCGACCGATTTCGAGGCACATGATGTGGGTCAAGCGACGCGTCTTTGTGGTCCACATGTGGCCTTCGCCCATCGACCGCCCGGCGTACCGTCATGCCTTCCACGGACCGCGCAATTGTTGGTATCGCCCGCTTCGAGCAGTCGGCCATCGGAGAGCAGTTTCTCAAACGGCGGTTTGTCCTCAAGTCAGACGTTGGCCCTCCAGACTTCGCTGCAGCGACAATGAAGAGCCGCTCCTGTGGCTGGATTAGAGCGAGGCTTTCGGATTGGCCAAAGCGCTCTGTTTTCCGCTTGAGCGAAAGTAGGGATTTCAATCCGGCCGCCTTGGGCTCAAAGCCGCTATCTGACAGCTTCTCTCAACAATGTTGGGAACTTGCCTGCCGTTCTGCAACCAACCTTCGTGCTGTGTCAGGCGGCCAACCCTAGCCCCAGACCACCTTGCGCAGCATGTTGAGCGCGACGATCACCAGGAACACCGCGAAGACGCGCTTGAGGGGTTTGGGGTCCATCGCATGGGCCAGCCGCACCCCCCAGGGCGCGGTGATCAGCGTCATCGCGATGACAACGCCGAAGGCCACGAGGTTCACGGCCCCGATCGTGAAGGGCGGACGGGATTCGGGCGCGATCTCGACGAAGAGGAACCCGATCACGGACGGCACCGCGATCAGCAGGCCAAAGCCCGCCGCCGTCGCCACCGCCCTGTGGATCGGCCGGCCGTAAAGCGTCATCAGAGGCACGCCGAAGGACCCGCCCCCGATGCCCATCAGGACCGACAGGAACCCCACAAGCGGGGAGAGCGCGGCGCGCACCAGCCCCTTCGGCATCTCGGCCCCCAGCCGCCAGTGGCTCCGCCCGAAGCCGAGGTAGAGGCCGACGACAAGGGCAAGACCGCCAAAGATCCCCTGCAGGACGGTCGACCGCAGGCTGGCGGCGACGAGAACGCCCAGAATGGCGCCAAGGGCGATCCCCGGCGCCCAGCCCTTCAGGATGTCCCAGTCGACCGCGCCCTTGCGGTTGTGGCTGGCGACCGATCGCAGCGAGGTGACGATGATTGTGGCCAGCGAGGTCGCAAGGCAGATCTGCATCAGCTGGTCGCTGCCATAGCCGAGCGCGGTGAACACGTAGAAGAAGGCAGGTACCAGGATGATGCCGCCGCCCACGCCCAGAAGGCCCGCCATCACCCCGGCGAAGGCACCCACAGCCATAAGGAGGGCGAGCATCGGAAGCAGAAGCGAAATGTCCGGCACGGGGTCCCCTCCTCGCGGTCCCGCGGGACTTATCCGACAGGCGCCGCGGGCACCAGCGCCTTACGCGCTGGCCGCGCAGGCTCCGGACAGCTGCGGTGGAACCGCCGACAGCGCGGTCTCGACCAGGCGCGCGTCCGCTCCGGGGCGATGGGCCCCTTCCGAGAGGATCCGCCGCCAGGCGCGCGCACCGGGCCGGCCCGCGAAGAGCCCCAGCATGTGGCGCGTCACCTGGTTCAGGCGCCCACCCTCCGCCAGGTGCCGGTCGATATAGGGCAGCATGGCCCGGACCACGTCTTCCGCGGTCTGCCCGGTGGGCGCATCGCCCCAGATGCGCGCGTCCGCGTCCAGAAGGATCGCGGCCGGCGTGTGATAGGCCGCGCGCCCGATCATCACCCCGTCGAGTCCTTGCGCCAGAAAGCCCTCGGCCTGGTCGAGCGTTTCGATCCCGCCGTTGACCGAGATGTGCAGGTCCGGAAAGACCCGCTTCATCTCGAGGACGAGATCGTAGTCGAGCGGCGGCACCGTGCGGTTCTCCTTGGGGCTGAGGCCCTCGAGCCAGGCCTTGCGCGCGTGGATCGCCACGCGCCGGACGCCCACGGCGCGGATCCGGTCGAGAAACGCGGGCAGCACCTCGCGCGGCTCCTGCTCGTCGACGCCGATGCGGCATTTCACCGTGACCTCGACCGACGCCGCCCCGATCATCGCGTCGACGCATTCGGCCACCAGCCCGGGCGACTTCATCAGGACCGCCCCGAAACAGCCCGACTGCACCCGATCCGAAGGGCAGCCGACGTTCAGGTTCACCTCGTCATAGCCGGCATCGCAGGCGATCCGCGTGGCAGCGGCAAGCTCGCCCGGGTCCGATCCGCCCAGTTGCACCGCCACGGGATGTTCCGCCGGGTCAAAACGCAAGAGCGCGTGGGCATCTCCGTGCAGAAGTGCCGGCGCCGTCACCATCTCGGTATAGAGCAACGCCCGGCGCGACATCAGCCGGTGCAGGTAGCGGCAGTGCCGGTCGGTCCAGTCCATCATAGGCGCGGTAGACAATCTAGCGTGTTGATTTAATTGCATTTTTTGTGTATCTTCAAACTGTTGGCGGCGACGGCTGCTACGCTGGAATACGCCCCGATATCCCCGAATTTGCCCCTCTACGACGACTCATTGCACATATGAGCCGCAAACGAAAATGGCCTCCATCGACTCGCGCTTCCTTCCGGTGCCTGACCTGCGTCCAGATCAGACGAAAGGGTGGCTTTGCTGCGCGAGACGTTCCTTGGCCGCGACGACGGCCATCGCTGGGCCCTGCCCGAGCGGAGACCCGGGTGGATCAGGGGTTGGCGCCTATGCGCGTCCGTCTCTCGCCTCCAGACCTCCGGCGACCTCATCGACATGTCTACAGCCGATATGTCCGGTGTAGCGAAACCGACCCGGCGCGAGCCGACGCGGCGAGGCCGAAGTCACCCGCGCGCGACCTGCACCACAGGCCGGATCATTGGATCGGCATCATATGACAAATATTGGAAATACCTGAGAAAAAGTGTTTGATCGAGTTGACAGCCACCTATCCAGACCGTCCAATGTCGGAGGAGGTCCCATGGTCGGCTGGATATGCATCTCTGATCTTCATTCCGGTGGGCTGACCAGCCTCCTGCATGACCTGTCCGCGGAGCCAGGCGCCGGGACCGAGGTGACGCAGGCCTTCGCAGAGGCGCTTGGCGCATTTCTGCACGTTCTGTGTCCAGGGGACGCGCGCAAGCCGCAGCTGATCCTTCTCGGCGATGTGCTCGATCTGCAATTCTCGACCCGCCATGCGGCCACCTGCGACGCGGTCGCGTTCCTGCGGCAACTCGCGGCGACGGGATGCCTGTCGGACAAGGTGATCGCGACTGCGGGCAACCACGACCACGCTATCTGGACCGAGGCGCGTTTGGCAATGGAGGCGCGCGCCTTCGAGGACGGCCGCACGGACAGCCTCAGCCACACGCCTGCCTTTCAGGAAACGCCGGAAAGCCGCGGAGGTCTGTTGGGCGCGGTGCTGCGCAAGGCCGGTTTTCCCGAGCTGGACCTGCGGTACCCCAATATCGGCTTCGGCACGGACAGCCGCGCGGTCATCCTGCACCATGGCCACTACGTCGAAAGCGCCTACAGGCTCGTCAGCACGGTCAAGGACGCGCTTGGCGATCGCGGCGCGGACCCCATGACGATCGACGTGCTGGCGGCCGAGAACGCGGCCTGGATCGATTTCGCCTGGTCGCCCTTCAATGACGCGGACAGTCTGGAACTGCTCTACCAGAACTTCCTGACCACGGCGGGCTATCGCCGGATCACGAAGGCCTGGACCGACAAGGCGGCCGCAGCGCTGTCCGAGGCGCTGCCCTTCAGCGGCAACCGAACGATGCGGGACGCCGTACGGACAGCCACGAAGCTGGCAATGGAAGCGACGCTGGACCGCGCGCGCGACACCGAGCGGATGGCCGAGGTGATCTCGCTGACCGAAGGCGGCCGGGCCGGGCTGCAGTGGTATCTCGAGCAGCCCGTCCTGCAGCAACTGAAGGCAGAGCGGCCTGGCTTCGACGGCGACGTGACCTTCGTTCTCGGCCATACGCATCGGCCGTTCTCGATGCGCGTCCGGGCCGAGGGATACCGGTCGCCGGTCCGGGTCTACAACACCGGTGGCTGGACGCTGAACGGGCCGCGCCTCGACAATGCCGAGGGCGCCGCGCTGGTGCTCATCGACGAGGAACTGAACACCGCATCCCTGCGGCTTTTCTCGACGCCGCGCAACGGCACCGTGCCAGCGGCCCGGATCGAGATGCTGACTTGCGGACAGGCTGACGAGGCCGCGTTCCGCGGGCGGCTGGAGTCCAGCCTCGAGAAGACCCACGAGCATTGGGAACGACTGCGGACGGTCGTGCGGGACGCCTATTTCGAACGCCAGAGGCATCTGCTCGACCTCACCGGCGACCCACGGGACGCCGCGGAATGACGGCCGCGACGCCCAGGATATCGCGGGATTTCGCCGAAGTCTCGCGGTCACATTTCGACGTGATCGTCGTGGGTTCGGGCTATGGCGGCGGCGTCGCGGCTGCGCGGCTCGCGCGCCACGGCCGGAAGGTCGCCGTGCTGGAGCGCGGGCGCGAGGTGCGGCCGGGCGAGTATCCGCGCGACATGGCCGCCGCGGCGGAGGAATTCTCGACAACCTTGGCGGGGGACACGATCGGCAAGGCGGACGGGCTTTTCGACCTGCGTCTATTCGACGATGTGACCGTACTCGTCGGCTGCGGGCTGGGCGGCACCTCGCTGATCAACGCCAATGTCGCCATCGAGCCGGAGGACCGGGTCTTCGAGACATGGCCGCAACCGCCTGAGGGCGACTGGCCCACTGCCCTGAAACCCTATTTCGAGAAAGCGCGGCACATGCTGGGGTCCACGCCCTACCCGGCAGGCAAGACGCCCCCGAAACTGGCCGCGATGCAGCGTATCGCGGATGCACTGGGCGAAGATCTGAACCGGCCTGCCATCAACGTGACATTCCGGGACGGCCATAACGCCGCCGGCGTCTGGCAATCCGCCTGCGTCGATTGCGGGGATTGCGTCACCGGGTGCAACTACGGCGCGAAGAACACGGTGCTGATGAACTACCTGCCCGACGCCCACGCCTTCGGTGCGGAATTGCTGACCGGGGCCGAGGTTCTGTGGCTCTCGAAATCCCAATCCGACCCGCCCGAGTGCCGGACGGTCTGGACCGTCCATGTCAGGCCTGTGGCGTCCAGGGGGTCGACCGAGATCCGATCGCTGACCGCCGATGTGGTGATCCTTGCCGCGGGCACGCTCGGCAGCACCGAGATCCTGCTGCGCAGCACGGCCGAGATCACCCTCAGCAAGAGCCTCGGGCACGGGTTCTCGGGCAACGGGGACACCTGGTCCCTGGGGTTCAACGCGAACATGCCGGACGGCGCGGGCGACAGGGCGCCGGTGCACGCCATCGGGGCTGGTACACGGAACGTGGCCCCGGGTCTGGGCGCCGACGGCGAAGAGGCCTACCGGCCCGGACCCTGCATCACCGGCATGATCCATCTCAGGGACGGCGATCTGGCCCGGACCGTCATGATCGAGGAAGGCGTTCTGCCGGGCGCCTTCGCACCGGGCTACGCGGTGGGCATACCGGGCCTCGCGACGCTCGAGAGCGATCCGTTCCGCTTCGGCGACACGGTGCAGCGGACCGGAGATCTGGTTGATCTGGGCGAACGGATCACCGCCGACCCTCTGAACCTTGCCGATACCGTCTACGACGGGCCGGTGTCGCGCACCCTGCCCTTTCTTACCTTCAGCCATGACGCGGCGGCGGGCGTCATGTCTCTGGAGAACAAGCGCATCGCCATAGACTGGACGGCGGCGGGCGAGGACGCGGCCCTTCAGCATACCGAAGAGGTGCTGAAGACCGCCTGCGACGCGATCCAGGCCGAATACATGCCGTTTCTCACCTCGAGCGCCGCCTTCGGGAACCGCACGATGGTGGTGCATCCCCTGGGCGGGTGCGGCCTCGGGGCGGACGCGGCCTCGGGTGTCGTGAACACCGATTGCCAGGTCTTCGACGGTGCGGGTGGCCTGCATGACGGGCTTTATGTCATGGACGGCGCCGTGATCCCGACCGCGCTCGGCGCAAACCCGCACCTTACGATCACGGCGCTTGCGGAACGCGCGGTCGACCGGCTTGTCGCGAACCGGAGCTGGGCCGCCCACAGGGCGGAGCCCCTCACATCGGGCAAAGCCGATGTCGCGGGCCCGGATTACGCAAACGTCCTTGCCGATGTCATCGCGGGCTTCCGCGCCATTTCGTCAGCCATCGACGGCAAGGCCTACGAACTGGCGCAAATGCTGCTCATGGGGTTCTGGCGGCAGGTGCTCGATTTCGCCGACGGTCATACCGACAGGCTGACCGGCGGCGCGGGCAGTCTCCCTTCGGTCAGGCGCTTCATCAAGTACTTCGGCACACCCGAGGCGCTGACCCAAACCACAGGCCCCATCGTCACGCAGTTTCTGGAAGTGCTCGAGCCTCTGGAAGTCGCTGTCAAGAAAGGCGACCTGCGCGCGCTGCTTTCGACCCTCGAAGAGAGCCTCGGCGATTTCTCACCCCCGGCGGTCTTTCCAGAGAAAATGGAAGGATTCATAACCGATATCGGCGTCAACGATCCGGAAACCGGCTTCGATCCGCACGACATCGTCGGCGCCGATGCCTGGCCCTGCAAGATGAAGGCGACGCTGACCTGCGACAGCATCCTCAGCCTGGCGAAGGACCCCGTGGGCGAGGCCCGGATCGAGGACGGCACATTCACCTGCGCGCTTGGCAGCACGTTCCTCCTGAGTGGCACGTTCCGCCTCGGGGGCACGTTCCGCTTCCTCGCGCCCGACGCGGAGGCGGTGGAGCGCTGGATGGTCACGTATGACGGGCCGCTCGAGCACGCGGACGGCAGGAGCTACACGTTCAGGGGCCGCAAGACGCTGCAGCACAGGCCGGGGTCGCATTGGTGGCGGGACCTGTGTGATCTGGACGTCGATATCCTAAAGGGCACGACGATCGTCGCACGGGGACGGATGCAGGTCAGCCTTGAGAACGCCATCCGGCAGGCCCATGGGTTCGAGGTGCGCTACACCGATCTGGACAAAACGCCAAAGCTGGTGTGGGACCGGATCAAGGAAACCGTGCTTGGGAAGGATCCGCCAGGGTGCTGCGCCCGCCGCAGGCCAGACGTATCGAAGCTTCCCGCGCTGTTCCGCGACCTCGAGTTCCGGGCTCTCTGCGCGAAGGCCGCTCTGTCGGTGCTGGACGGCCAGACCGCGGACCCCGAAGCGCCCAAGCCTTCGACCAGGGTAGCGCAGGGTTTCAAGACGCTATTCCTGGCCCGAGCCGCCGGATTGGTCTTCCGCACCCATGGCGGGGTCTATGCTTACGGTGCGAACTTCCCATATCGCGAACTGCAAGAGCATCTCCTGGCCCCTTCCGGATTGCCGGAGGCGGAAATCCACTATCCCGAACCCGAGCCGGGCGTCTTCCTAAAGCTGACCCGGTACTGCAGCGACCGCCCCCCGCCCGGGCCCCTGAAGGGTCCGGTGATCCTCGCCAACGGCTTCGGCGTGAAGGCGTCGGCCTTCGCCCTGCCCACGGTCGAGACCAACATCGTGAAGATGCTGGTCGATGACGGGTTCGATGTCTGGCTGTTCGATTATCGCGGCAGCGGCGACGCCGATGGAAGCCGCACGCCGTTCACGCTCGACGACGTGGCGCAGAAGGACTGGCCCGCCGCCATCGACATGGTTCTGGACCGGACGGGCGCGGAGAAGGTTCAGGTCCTCGCCCATTGCGTGGGTGCGCTGTCGCTGTTCATGGCGGTTCTGGCCGGCGAGACGCGGATACGCTCCATCATTGCGTCCCAGCTTGGCGCGCACGGGATCGTCAACTGGTTCAAGAACGCCCAGTTCGATGCCGGCATCGGGCGCCTGATCGAAACCGGGCTGCCCGAGACGATGTGGCCCCTCATCGACGTAACGGGCCTTGACGAGGAGACCGCAGCGCTGGCCAGAAACGGCCTGCCCATCGTCGATGTCCGTGCCCCCACCGACAGCTATTCCGACACGGTCAATTCCGTCATAGACGGGCTGCTGTGGTCGGTGCCGCATTTCTCGAACGTGCCCTGCAAGAGCCCGACCTGCCACCGCATCAACTTCGTCTACGGCCCCACCTACCGGCACGAGAACCTGAACCAGGCGACGCACACCTACATCCGCGAGATGTTCGGCCCGGTCTCTCCGGTCCCGTTTCAGCATCTTGCGCTGATGTTCGATTCCGGGCGTCTTCTGAGCGCATCGATCAATCCCGACGGCAGCGTCACGCCCGACGGCAAGACGCGCTACTACGAGGGGCACGGCAACCTGTCCATGCACGTGCATTTCATCGCCGGTGCGCAGAATGCGGAAATCCTGCCCGAAGCAACGCTGCGCAGCCTTCACTGGCTCAGGAAGGTCAACCTCGCCCCGCCGGGGCGCTACACCCGGCATGTCTACCCGGGCTACGGTCACATGGACTGCTTCATCGGCCGCGCAGCGGGGAAGGACATCTTCCCCGACCTGGTGGCCATCCTGAACGATCCCGAATGTGCGGCGCACCTCCATGACTGTGACGCCTGAGGGGGACAATCGCTGGACGGCGGTCCTGTCCACGGATCTGCTGGGCTTCACCGAGATCTCGCAAGCCATCGGGGCCGAGCGGGTCTATGCGCTGCTGACCGTGGTTCTTGGCAAGGCCCGCAAAGCGATCGAGGACCATGGCGGACATGTGGTCGATACCGCCGGCGACGGCATCCTGGCGGTCTTCGGTGCACCGCAGGCCCTCGAGAACGCCTCGCTTGCCGCCTGCCGCGCCGCCCTCGCCTTCCATGCGGCGCTCGAGCGGGATCTACCGGGGCTTGAGGCCGATTTCGGCACGCAGATCCGCTTCCGCACCGGCATCGCCGCCGGAAACACCCTCGTCGCCCTCACAGGTGACGGGGGCATCAAGGTCGTCGGCGCCGCCGTCAACCTCGTGGCGCGCCTGCAGGAGCTGGCAATGCAGGACGAGACGCTGATCTCGGAGCCGGTGCGGCGCGACGCGGAGGGGCATCTCGAAACGCTGGATATCGGGCAGGTCGCGCTCAAGGGGTTCTCGGAACGGGTGCAGGTCCACAAGCTGCTTGCCCTGGTCGAGACCCTGACCAAGTTCGACGCGACACGGCGGCGCGGCATGACAGATTTCGTCGGACGCAGGACCGAGTTCGAGCGCATCTTGACCGGCCTGCGCGCCGAGGACGGACCGAATGTCGTGCTGTTGCGCGGCCCTGCGGGCATCGGCAAGTCCCGGCTGGCTCATGAAGTGATCGCGGCGCAGTTTCGCCATGCACTTCTGGGTCAGTGCCAGCCCCTGACCGCGCCCATCGCCTACCAGCCCTTTACCGATATGCTGCGCCAGGCCGCCGGTCCGCCCCAGGGCACGGACCCGGAAGACGTCCTGTCCCGGCTGTTGGACCGCTACGCTGACCTGAAGGCCGACCACGAGGACCACAGGCCCGACGATGTCGGCCTGAACCAGGGGGACCATGCGCTGCGGATACGGGCGCTCTACCTCGCCTTGCTGCAAAGGATCGGTGCCTCCACGCCCGGCCTCTTCGTGATTGAGGACCTGCATTGGATCGACCCCGCCTCGTCCGCACTGCTGGCGCGGCTTGTGGAAAGTGACACGCACCTTCTGCTGACGGCACGCAACGGGTTTTCGGCGGACTGGCTCGTACGCGACAACGTTCTGGTGGTCGATCTCCCGCCGCTCGGCAATCAGGATATCGCCCGGATCGCGCAACTCACGATCGCCCAAAGCATCTCGCCGAGGGTAGAGGCGTTCGTTACCGACCGGGCCGAGGGCAACCCGCTGGTGGCCGAGGAGGTCTCGCGTGCGCTACTCGAGGACTGCCACCTGGGGATCGTCGGCGACCATGCGGAGCTGAAGGGCGATCCCGGTCCGTTTGTCACCGGGCAGCTCGAGCAACTGGTGCTTGCTCGCGTTGACCGCCTGAATCCGGATCAGCAAGAAACCATCCGCCATGCCGCTGCCATCGGTCGCAGCTTCGACACAGCCGAACTCGAGGCCGTGTTGGCGCGGTCGGCGGCGCTGGAAGACATCGCCGCCAGCCAACGGCTCATCGAACCGGACGGGCCGGGACGCTGGCGCTTCGTACACGCGCTGATCCGCGATGCCGTCCATGGCAGCCTGCTGTCTGCCCGCCGGCAGGCGATCCACCTGAGGGTCGCCGAGACGCTCGAATTGGCCAACCGGACCGATGACAGCCGCTCCGGTCTGATCGCCGATCATTTCCTGCAATCGAGCGATCCTGCGCGGGCGGCTGCGCATCTGGTGCGCGCTGCAGGTCATAGCCTAGGCACCTATGCGCTGCACAAGACCGACGCCTTTCTCGACCGGGCGTTCGATCTGGAGAGCCGAACGCCGGGCCTTCTGGCCGACAGCGACTACAGCGACCTGACGGTCCACTGGCTACGTGCGATGGACAACATGGGCGATTTCGGACGTTGCATTACCCTTTCGGAACGTGTTCTGCCGCGGCTTGAGGCGAAGGGTTACACCCCCGCGCTGGGCATATCGCGGATGCAGCGGACGCTCGCGCTGAGCCATGCCTGGAAATACGATGAGGCGCATCGGCTCGCACAGACGACGCTGGAGGAGGCCGAACGCCACGGCGATGCCTGGGGCGCCGCCTGGGCGCGGGTCGCGTTGATGAGGATCTTCGACGAGAACAAGCGGGCCGACATCGAGGCCATCGAGAGCCTCGCCGCCGAAGTCGCACCGGTGGCCGAGAGGACCGGCGACCGCCACATGGCCATGACCGCGCAGTACCTGCTGTCTTCCGCCTATCGCTCGGCCGGGTTCCGGCGCAAGGCGCTGAGGCAGGCCGAGAGGATCGAGGCCTATTCGGTCACAAACAATGACCGTCGCGCTATGGGCTATGCGAAATGGGCCCGTGCGCTGGTCTATGCCATCGAGGGCGATCCCGAACGGGCCTTCGCGACCATCGAGGACGCCAGCGACCATGTGGTCCCGGGATCGGGGGACGAGCGGGTCAGCCTCGGGCTCAGATACCATTGCAAGGTGCTGATGGGGGACCCGGAGGAGGTGCGCGACAAGATCGCGGCTCTGGAGGCAGAAAGCGCCCGCATGGTCGACCGCAACATCAAGGGATCCATGGCCTACACCGACGCTATCGCCGACCTGCGTACCGGAGCGCTGGCGCGCGGTTGGCGAAAGCTGAAGGCGCTCGAGGCCTATGTCGGGCCGCATGGCAACATCAACCTCCTCAATCAGGTCCACGCAGCGCGCAGCGAAGTCCTGCTGACCCTGGCGGGACTGATAGACCCCACTGCAGAGGCGCCGCCTGACCGGCCGCGGATCGCGCGCAGGCGGCCGGGCGTGGCCGACCTGGCGACCTTCGCTTGGTTGCGCGCCCGGGCGCTCGGCCTTGCCGAAAGGTCCATCGAGGCGTCCTTCGCACTCGGGCGGCCCGATCGGAATCCGCACGCGGCACGTCACCGGATCGGACTCGGGCTGATCCGAATGGCGCAGAAGAAGCCGCAACCCGCCCGCGCGCTCCTGGAGGAGGGCCTCGAGCTTGCGGAAGGCGAAGGCTTGGGGATTCTGGCGCGGCGCGCGCGCGCCGCTCTGGCGCAGGTGTGACCCGCTCGGCCGACGAACGGCGACAGGCTCGGCTAATCGGACAAGCTGTGCTAGGTCTGCGCCAGTCATATCGGACCGGTCATCGACATGGGCATCACGCCTCCTGCAGACGGCGATCTGCGCAGCATCCTGGTCACCGCGGGGAGCGAAGACGCGCTGGCAGGTCTTTTCTCGACCGCGCGACGCGTGCGATTCGCCGCAGGCGAGACGATCTTTTCCATCGGCGCCCCGGGCACCGGCGTCATCCTGATCGATGCCGGGCGCGTGGAGGTATCGACGATGTCGTATTCGGGCCGCAAGTCGGTCCTGGCCTACATGGCGCCCGGCCAACTTCTGGGAGACATAGCTGCGCTCGACGGAGGGGGACGCTCGGCCGACGCGGTGGCGGCGACCGTGGTCGAGGGCCGGTTCCTTGCTCGCGAGAACCTGCTCGACTACATCGCCGCCCGGCCCGAGCTTGCCCGCGCGGTGATCGTGGCGCTGTGCCTGAAGGCGCGCAACGCGACCGAGATGTTCGTGACGCAATCCATGCCCGAAGCCGAGGTCCGGCTCGCGCGGGCGCTTCTGCGCCTGTTCGACGGTTGGGGCAAGGCAGCGGACGACGGCGCCGTCACCCTGACCGAGCGCTTCTCGCAGCAGGATCTCGGCGAGTTCTGCGGCCTCGCACGCGAGAACGTGAGCCGCCAGATCCGTGTCTGGACTGCTGCGGGTCTCATCGAAACGCGTGGTAGGCAACTTGTCCTGATTGACCGGGACCGGCTGAAGGACATCGCCGGCGTGTGACGCGGCGAAGCCAATGTCAGAACGCGCAGGGACCTCCTTCGGCCCGCACCACGCGCAGCACGACCGAGCGGCCGAAGAGCTCCTCAAGCGGGCTTTCCGTCGCCGGATCGAGGCCCGTGATCCCCAGCAGCGTATCGCGGCGCGTCTCGAAAGCGTCGAGGCTGCCGAAGCGGCCGAACCGCGCAAGGAAAGCATCGAGCGCGACCGACTCCGATGCCGCGACCAGTTCGGCCATCGAAACGGCTGTTCCTTCGGCGATCCGCACGCGCACGAGCGCGCCCGACGCGTCGTTCATCAGGTCGGCGAGGTGCCGCAATGCGCCGACCCTGCGGCCTTCGGCCAGGTGGTAGTTCAGCGTCGCCGCCGCACGATCGCCTGCAGGTCCATCCCAGGACGGGCTGGCCAGCCCGATCATGTCCACCTCGACCACCGCGTTTCCCGCCACGCAGCTTTCCAGCGTCTGCGCGATGCGCCCGAAATATGTGGTGCCTTCCTCGGTGACGACAGGGTCGTTCAGACGCCGGGCATCCGCGCCCCAGTCGAATGCGCCTTGCGGCGTCTCAAGACTGGAATCGCCGCTTCTCACCGGGGTCGGGAAGAAGGGCAAGACGAGCGTGTTGTCTACGATCTCGGCCCGCCCTTCCGCCCCCGGCAGCGTGAACGTCGTCTGGAAAATCGTCGCGCTGACGCCGTCATCTGCCGGACGTTCGCTCGTACCGGACGGTCCGAGCAGCGCCGGCGTCACGAAGAAGGTGTCACCGGTGCCGGCCTCGAGGCCCACGGTCAACGCGATGCGCAGGTCGTCCTGCCGCTCGATCAGCGAGGTCAGGTGTTGATCGAGAATCGCCACCAACTCCGCGTTCCCGGCCTCCTGCCCGAGTTCCAGCCTTGCCACGGCATCGACCGCGAGGTCGTTCAAGCTTGCGAGCGTCAGCCGCAGTCCCCGCACCTCGCCCTCGAGACCGCCCTGCCCGTCCTCACCTCCGAGAAAGGCCAACAGCGCGTCAGGAAGCTCGAGGCGAAAGTCGGACGAAATGGTCGTCGGAGCGCCGGTGACGACGATGGCGAGCGCTTCGGCCAGCGTGATCTCGTTGTCGAACCGCTGGCGGACGACAGCCAGCGCGGACAGGATCGCCGAGACGTCGATGTCTCCCTGATCGGACTTTGCCAACTCCATCTCGATCGTCGTACGTGCATCGACGATCACCGGGTCGAAGGGCACGATCGACGGTGTAACACCGCCCGCCACCGCCTGCGCCAGAACCTCAAGGCTGGTATCGCCGAGATCGACCGTCACTGACCCCCCGCCCTGTGTCCGGCGGGACGGCTCCGTGCAATCCGGCAGGCGCACCCCTTCCGTCGCGCCCTCCGCGGCCTGCACGATCGGCGGCGCGTCTGCACGCGTGTCGGTGCCAATGACATCTGTGCGCGCCACGACATCGGCCAGTAGTTCGGGGAGGATTCGCCGAAGCGCCTGTTCCACCGGTCTGTCTGCGGCTGCGTCCGGGAGCACGAAGAACGAGTTTCGCGTCGCAAAGACGAGGCGACCGCTGGCGAGAACGCAGGGCTCGGCCCCCTCGAAGCGCGCGATGAAATCATGGTCGGCCTCCTTGCGGGTGATGAACACAAGCGCGGCAAGGATTGCCGGGATCGCCAGTGCAGCGAGGTTGCGTGTCATCACCCTGCGCTTGTGTCGCAGCGCGTGGCCGCGATAGGCGAAGGGCGCGATGGGCTCGAAGCGTGGAAGCGTGGATCCGGGCAGGATGCGGGGAAACTCGATCAGTTCGGCATCCGCGTTTTGGGCCATGAGGGCATTCCTGAGCTGGCGCCTTGTATGTCTCTGTACCGCCCGCATCCGGTGCGCGCGCGCCCAGACGCCGATGTAGATCGAGAGGGTCCAGGTCAGGACGAAGGACAGAACAAGGATCGGGATGGCGAGGTCATGCAGCGGCTGAGCCGTGTTGTGCGCCAACACGATCTTCACGAGCAGCGTGATGAAGAGCGCCCAGACAAACGGCAGCGTACGGAAGAAGGCATGACGTTCGATATCGCGCGAGACGAGGATCGATTCCCCTTCGGCTCCGGCCATGTTGGCTGGCGAGGCGAAGTCGCGGTGGACACGCACGAGGCTGACATGGCTGAGGTCGAGGAACGTCCGGTAATGTTCCGCAAAGGCTCGGGCGCGGGACAGAAAGCCCTCAAGCCGCTCGAGGGCGGTCGCGAGGGCGGCGGTCTCGTCCGCGTCGCCTTGCCGGCCGTCCTCGAGCCGCGCGAGCACCTTGGCGCGCAGGATATCGACGATCCGCGCGACGATCGACAGACGCATGTCGACCGTCTGAGCACGGGCGATATGCGGCTCGAGCCTCGTCGCCTGCCCGCGCGATCCATCCCGCACGCGTTTGAACGCCCCGCGGAGTCGTTCGACATAAGTGGGCGTGTCCATCTCCTCGGCGATGCGCGCAGCACTGAGGTGATCGAGAAGCGTCTGGAAGGTCTGTTCGAGCGTGGTGTTCATCACACGAAAACGGGCAGCGTCGTCTGCAGGAACGGACCTGTCGCTACCGAGGCGCGCGAGCTGCTCGTCCAGCGACAGCCGCGCGCCCTGCGCGCCTTCCACCGCGTAGTCGCTGTTTTCGGTGGCACGCTCGGGCGGCATGAGCGCGGCAATGAATGTCCGGACGGTCGCGTCCAGATCGTCGACCAGACGGTGCGCCTGCGCCGTCCTTGCGGGAAGATCGCGATCGCCGAGCCCTGAAAGGAGGTCTTCCTCGAACTGCCCGACCGCCGCGGAGGCACCCTCGGGTGTATCGTAAGGCTGCGGGGTCTCGAGATCGGCGAAGCCCGAAAAGGCATCGTGGAACATCGGCAGGGTCATCGGGTGGCTCCAGTCTCGATCTGTTCAAGAAGGTCGTGCGCGCGGATCAGGCCGGTCTCGAAAAGGTCGGCCTTCTCCCGCGCCGACATCACGAAATTCAGCCAGTTGGCGTCACCTGTATCGATGGGCGCGATCGCGACCGGGTAACGCCGCCTTGGGCGGGTCCGAGCGAGCACGCCGGGCGCGGCGTCTTCGGCCTTATCGAAGGCTGCGCGCAGGGCCGTGTTCTGCGCCCAGGTCTCGCGGTCACGCTGAAGGCGGACAGCGGTCGCGCAGGCCGCCGCGTCGAGCCCCAGATCGGCAAGGCGGTTGCGCCGCGTGATGTTTCTCGGCGTACCGCCATGAACCAAGGGCACCACGACCGTCGGCACGTCCGGCATGAGGTCGCGGAAGCTGTCGCTCGGCAGGTTGGACATCATTCCGCCATCGAGGAACATCAACTCCTCCAGTTCCCCGAACCCCCGGGCCTCGTGTCGCGACACGAGGTCCGAAACCTCGTTGCGCACCCTTTCGGCCCAGGTCTTGGGATTGGTCCGCATCACGACGGGTTCGAAGAAGGCCGGAATGGACATCGAGGTTCGCACGAGCCGCGCGGGCGAGATACGCTCGTATTCGGCAGCGAGGTAGTGAAGATCCTGCGGCAGCCTGAACTTGAGGCCCACCGGCATTGCCATGGAGATGAGCTGCAGCAACACCACGCCCGGCCGTGCCTCCAGCGACGGATCAACGCGCGACGGATCCCTGAGCACGGGATCGCCGTTCCCGTCGTCGGCACGCAGCGCGCGCAGGTCCGAAAGGTCATGCCAGATCCTGTCCAGCGCGGCATATAGGTCGTCGATCCGCGCCCAGCCCAGTTCGGTCATGACGCTTTCGAACCAGGTCTCGAAGGCGGTGCCGTGGTTCAGGCCCCGGCGGTCGCGCAGGCGACGCAGCACCGCGATCAGGCCGGGCCAGAATTGCGGCAGGTAGACCCTGTGCCCCTTCAGCGCCCGCTTGATCAATACGCGCACCGGGCGGGGCCCATCGATGAAGCTGTCCATCGGAACGGCGTCGGTTATCCGGACCAGCTCGCGATAGGTCTTGCGGGTCAGATCGTCGCCTCGGATCGCGGCGATGCCCATGGCCATGATCGAACCCGCCGAGGTTCCCGCAAGACCGACGAAGCGTATACCGGCCGCTTCAAGTCCGGCCACGAAGCCGGCATGGGCAAGTCCAAGCGTGCCGCCGCCCTGCAGTACGATGTTGCAAAGCCTGACCGGCGCGCCATCGGATCCCGCCTCGCCCGGCGGCCCGGCTTGCGGCCGTTCATGGGCCGGCCAGATCGAGAGCGCTCCCCGGTCGTCCGCCGACCGCGCGGCGTGCAGCCAGAAGAACCGGTCAAGCGCGCTGTCTCGGGTGGCATCGACGCCGAACCTCGCACGGATCGTGCCGAGGGTCTCGGAGACTGTCGGAGAGGCGAGAAGATCCATGGGTGCGGGCCGACGGGCTTGATTATGCGACCAACGCGAGCGGCAGACGGTTTGCGGCGGCAAGCTCTGCCGGATCGGTCACGCCACCCACCCGCTGGGTGCGCACGAACTCGAGCGCGACCGGCAGGGCGGAGGCCCATGACACGACGATTTCCCGCGCGACACCGAGGGCTTCTCCGATCGCGCCGATATCCTCGCCGGCGGCCAGCCGCGCCTTGCCCTTCAGCTCGGCCCGCAACGCGTCGAGCGCCTGGACGCGCAGCAGAAGCGTGGACGCCAGAGCCGAGAGCGGCTCATCTCCCTCGATCTTAGCCCAGTGGTCGGGAAGCGCCGCGTCCAGCATGTCATCGACATCTTCCAGCAGCCCGGGCCCGATATCCAGGCTTTCTCCGACCGCCTCCACGCTCTGACCACGAACGAGGGCTTCGCGCGCCCCGATGACCAGGGCGATCTCGGCGACCTGACCCTCATCGAGGCCGAGCTGCGCCGCGACATCCCCTTGCACGGCGCCGGCGGCCAGCATCGTCTCGGCCCGCAGCCGGTTGCCGATCAGCGCAAGTGCCTCGATGTCGAGTCCGTCGACCATCGACAGGATCGTTTCCTCGGGCAATCCGTGCTGCAGCATGCGCCGCGCGGTGTCGAAGACGGCCTTGCGACCGCCCATCTGGGCCAGTGCCTCGTTGATCGTGCGTACATACTCCTCGGGGGTCGCCACGCCCGCCTGCGCAAGCAACCCGTCGCGCTGAGCCATTGCGTCGGCCAGACCGGCCTCCAGTGTCCTGTAGTCCTTTGCGCCCTTGGCGGCCTTGCTTCTGAGGTCCTTGAGTTCGCTGCGCAGCTGGTCGTTCATCTTCTTGGAGGCGACCATGTTGATGATAAAACTGGCGGCCTCGGCAGCGACCGCGAGCACCATGGCGCCCTTGGCGAACTTCAGGACCTTGGCGTAGCGGGCATGGCTCATCACCCGCGCCACCCGCCCGGTCTTGCCTACCGCACCGACATACCGACCCGCGCGAAAGACGATATCGATCACCAGCGGCGCGGCCAGCAGCCCCGCGACGTTGGAGAATTTCGAAAGGTTGCCGAACACATGCTTCTGGATCGCTCTCATCCCGACCTCGGCATCGCCCTTTGGTGGCGGGACGAAGACACCTTGGGTCTTGTCCACCATCTCGGCAAAGAACAGGGTCTTTTCCTCCATGAGCTGCAGGTCGGACACGACCTCGCTCAGCTCGAGCCCCTTCTGCACGCTGTCCGCATGAAGCTGGTGGAGCGCAGCGCGCTGCCGCTCGAGATCGGCCAGCAGATCGTCTGTCTTGCCGGGTTCGAAAAAGATCGTGTCGGTGATGTCGGGAAACTGGATGGACATTACAGGCCCTTTCCTGAAGCTGAGTTCCGCGCGACTTCCGCGATCATCTCGGGCGGGATGCCGGTGATCTCGGCGATGCCCGACTGCGGCACGTCGTTGCGCAGCAGGCGTTCGATGATGTCCCTCTGCGCCTTTGCACGCGCCGATATGATGTGGATATCGGATGCCGTGGCGTCGGAACCGAGCTTGGCGTGTTCGGCCCCGATCTCCGCGGTCGCCGTGCGGTAGCGGTCTTCGGCGCCGCGCAGCTCCGCAATTGCAGCGGTCAGCTGTCGGGATTCCGCGTCAAGCTCGGAGATCCGCCTGTTCAGATAGGCCCTCTCGCGCGGGATCTCGTCCTTGTTGAAGATGGCCTCGGTCAGCCCGAAGCTGACCGTCTTCAGCAACGAGCGGCTGCCATCCTCGATCACCCGCAGAACCTCCGGCGTGCCGGCCCTGGGGTCGATCCGGACAGGATCGCCCGGACCGCTCCTGACCAAAGCCCGCAGGCGCGGCGCGCCATGCGCCTCGCTGAAATCCTCGCTGATGCGCTCGTACTCGGCCTGGGCCGCGGCAAGGTCCTGCTGAGCCTGAAAGAATTTCGGACGAAGCTCGGAGTTCTTCCGCTCGAGCGTCTCGACCTGTTTGCGCTCGCGACGGAGCGCGTAATCCTTGTCGGTCGCCTCACGGATCGGCTGAACGATGGCCTGGTCGATGGGGCGGATGACGGCGCGGTCGATGGGTTCGACCACGTTTTTTTGCAGGAACCTGCCGATTTCGGCGAACATGGCCTCAGCCCCCGATCGAACAGATGCCGGGGTCTTGCGCGACAAGGGCCGCGCGTCGCTGCACGGTCGCCAGCGGCAGGCCGGTGTAGCCGGCGACAACGGATGCGGATAGCGGCGGGCTCGCGCACAGCATCCGCGTCGCGGAATTGAGCGCGCCCTGCAGCTGGCCGGCATCCTGGACCGCGGAGCCGAGGAATGCTTCCAGTTCCTCGGGGCTGCCAAAGCCGAGCGCGTTCAGCAGCGCGGTGATATCCGCCT
Source organism: uncultured Alphaproteobacteria bacterium (assembly GCA_963709395.1). Taxonomy (GTDB): domain Bacteria; phylum Pseudomonadota; class Alphaproteobacteria; order Rhodobacterales; family Rhodobacteraceae; genus CAVPWP01. The sequence continues at coordinate 560,466 of CAVPWP010000008.1, read as the reverse complement.
CCATCTGGGTCGAGGCGGCATCCATGTCGTCGATCCCCTGCCTGGTCGCCGCGTACCAGTTCTGGTAGCTTTCGACCGAGTCGCGGAGGAATTCCAGGCGTCGATTTTTGTTCTCGATGGTGGCCAGGATCCCCACGCCGGAAGAGACGACTGTAAGTGCAGCACCGGCAGCGCCAAGGATCTTCCAGCCTTTCGCCGACTTTGCCGCGGCCACGACCGCGGGGTTTTGCGCGGGGCCGATGACGGGCCTGAACCTCGCATATGCTAGCGCCTTCGAGGCCTGTCTCGCCTGGTACACTGCCTTTACAAGGCTTCCGACGGCGACGAGCCCGCCGGTGATAGCGGTGACCTGCGCGACATCGTCGGGCAGATCGATCACTTCGAACTCTTCAAGAAGGTCGAAGCTCGGCGCCACGGCCTCGGTCTGCTGTTTGATCGACTCCAGCGTCTCGAGACTCGTGAAGATCTTGACGTAGTGCTGGTATGTCTCGTCGAACCGCGTCCTTTCCCAATCGTGGTGGTCCACGAGGATCGGCGCGGCGTCGACGTATTCCTCGAACTTGGCGGTCAGCGTCGCCTCGTCGGCGGCTTCGACCGCCGTGCGGTCGCCGAGCGGTGCGACCTCGGGGATGTCGTCTTCGGGACGACCGTCGTCGATGAAGTGACGGGGTGTTCCGGTCACAGCTTGGGTATCCACGGACTCCATGGTCATGGGGCGTTCCCTTCGGATTGGCTATTGTCTCTGTTCTTCAGGTCGTCGCGCGACGGCGGATAAGTCCAAGCAACCCCAGGGCGGCAAGCAGCACTGGCAGACCGGCCGGCAGGGGAATCGGCGCGATCTGGCTGCCGGACAGGGCGAAGTTGTCGAACCCGCCGCTCAGGATCACTCCGTCGCTTTCGCTGAAGGCGAAGATGCCAAGCGTCAGATTTTGACCTTCGAACGATGCGAGATCGACCTCGACCCCGGTGTCGAAGAACGGATCGGAGGCCGTCGTCTGCGTGACCGTGAAGCCCGGATTACCGAAGGGATTGAACTTGAAACCCGACGCGTCGATGTCGAACAGGAAGACGATGTCGGACACGGCGTCGATCAACACGACGCTGAGGGCATCGCCGAACGGGCTTGTCCCGCTCGAGCCCGGATCGTCTACGGTCGGAAACTGGACCGCATCGAAGCTGAGCGTATTCGCGTCGGCGGTGACGGCGATGTCGGTCTGCGCGCTTGCCTGAAGCACGCCGAGAAGCGACGTGCTGGTAGTCACCCCCAGGTAGGGATTGCCATCGTTCAAATTGATGGAAAGGAACGGGTCGGTGGGCCTGTCGCAATCGAAGCCGCACGCCTCCAGGCTGTAGCCATTCAGGCCGTCGCTGAAATCGCCGTTCAAGGTCGCACCGTGCGCCATGGATGTGGCGCAGGACAACACGGCCCCAATCAGAATTGCACGCATCAACAACTCCTTCTTTTGAGACACTCGGGGATCGACCCCGACACCGGCGATATGCCGGCGGTTCGCGGATCCATCAGTCCCGGTCTGCCGACGCACCGATGTTCCCGTTTGTCCAAAAGGGCTAATCCGCTCCGACGCAGAATCCTGTGACGCGCATCACACCGCGAGTATTTTCCACGACTTGCGAGAACGAGCGTGTCACGCGCGCTGTTGCCGGATGCCCCGGATCGCCCCGGAGACTGCATCTGCCGGCGGAAGCGATGCGCGTCGCGTCTCGCCTTTATGGACGATCCGGCGATCTGGTCTTCGCGATCACGCTGTCGCGCAACGGGGTCCCGGCAATCCTGTTTTGCGCCGCTGTCTGGTTGCCGGGACTTCCTTGCCAGAATGCCCGCGCCATTGCCGTCGAGAACGACAGGTCGTCTGATGGCGATTATCGTCCGGCTCGACGTCATGAACGCATGGCGACAAACCAGCTCGACGGACCTTGCCGCGAACTCGACTGCCAGCCCGGCGACCTTCTCGAATACGAACAGGAAGACCCCGATGGAACGCCTGGGGCATGGCCTGGGCCGGATCATGGCGCAGCGTGGAACGTAGGAAACCGTAGCGGTGAACCTGAGCTTGGCGCTGATCGTCAGCGGCAAACTCCCTTCTGCGGCGGCTGTCTCGCTGAACTTGGTCTGGTTCCGGGACCGGGTGATCGAAGAGGCTGCGTGACATGACCCGCAGGCGGCTGGTGTCGTGCGCTAGCCTGCGACCCGAAATCCGCGCGCCGCTTTGCGAAACTGCGCGATTGAAACATGAACAAATGCTGCACACGACGCCCTGCAACCTATTGATATTAGGAAAAACTCGCCACCATCCATCATCGGGGCAACGGACATACGCCACGGGACGATATGTTGCGATTTTCCCTCCATGCCAGGTTCTTACAAATTCTCTATCGCTTCGACCAGCAGGCGGTTCCGTCCAATCCTTGCCGCTTCGTCGGCGACGCCGGCCGTAGCACGAAGATGTGTTCTGCACTAAGACTGAAACCGGACCACTCGATCGGGGAAGCCACTGTGTTCAGTCCAAATTGAACGCGTTTGGGGCAGATTCTGCATGACAGAGAACACCTATTCGACCAGAGGCCTGACCAAGATCTATGGCGAGGGGCGGTCCGCGGTTCATGCGCTGCGCGGCGTCGACCTCGAAATCCCCAAGGGTGAAATCGTCGTGCTCCTCGGGCCGTCCGGCAGCGGCAAGTCCACGCTTCTCAACATCATCGGCGGGCTTGACCGCGCGACCCAGGGCGACGCCTTCTTCCGCGATCAGAACCTGTCCGGGATGACAGATGCACAGCTCACCCGCTATCGTCGCGACCATGTCGGCTTCGTGTTCCAGTTCTACAACCTCATGCCCAGCCTGACAGCGCGCGAGAATGTGGAGCTTGTGACCGAGATCGCACGCGATCCCCTGGACCCCGACGAGGCCTTGGCCATGGTCGGCCTGCGCGACCGGATCGACCATTTCCCGGCACAGTTGTCGGGGGGCGAGCAGCAGCGCGTCGCCATCGCCCGCGCGGTGGCCAAGCAGCCGACCGTGCTCGTCTGCGACGAACCAACCGGCGCGCTCGACAGCACGACGGGGCGCGCGGTGCTGAACGTGCTCAAGGACGTCAACGAAACGCTGGGGGCGACCGTTCTGATCGTCACGCATGCCGCCGCCCAGGCCGCAATGGCCGACCGCGTGATCCATTTCGCCGATGGAAGTATCCGCGAGGTCATCGTCAACGAGACCAAGCGCCCGCCAGAGGAGATCGAATGGTGAGCCCGCTGGACCACAAGCTCCTGCGCGACCTCTGGCACATGAAGGGTCAGGCCATCGCCATCGGCATGGTGATCGCCGTGGGCGTGGCGATGCAGGTGATGATGTCGGGGCTGGTCACCTCGCTGAACGACACGCGCACGGCCTATTACGAACGCTACCGCCTCGCCGATGTCTTTGCGCCGGTATCCCGTGCTCCCGGATTCCTGGCCGACCGGCTGGCCGCCATCGATGGCGTGGGCGCGGTGGAAACGCGTGTCACCGGGGGCGCCCTGATCGACCTCGAAGACCGCGACCTGCCGGTTCAGGCGCAGGCGCTGTCCCTTCCCGATCTGCGCGAGCCGCGGCTGAACGCCGTGGTCCTGACCGATGGACGGATGATCGACAGCGGCCACAGCGATGAGATCCTGCTGCTCGAAGGCTTCGCCGATGCCCACGGGCTGGTGCCGGGCGACCGGATCGCCGCCACGATGAACGGCGCGCGGCGCACGTTCCGCATCGTGGGCCTGGCGCAATCGCCCGAATACCTCTACGCCACCGCCCCCGGCGAACTGGCCCCCGATGCCGCCCGCTTCGGAGTGATCTGGATGGGGCGGTCGGCGCTTGCCGCCGCCTATGACATGGAGGGCGCGTTCAACGAGGCCCTCCTGTCGCTGACCCGCGGCGCGAAGGAGGCAGCGGTCATGGATGCCGTCGACCGCATCCTCGCGCCCTATGGCGGGTCCGGCGCCTATCCGCTTGCCGACCAGCAGTCCAACCGGATCGTGACCGAGGAAATCGGCGGGCTCGAGGCCGCGGCCGTCAGCGTGCCGCCGATCTTCCTCGCGGTCGCGGCCTTCCTCCTCTACATCGTCATCAGCCGCATGGTGCAGTCCGAACGCGAGGAGATCGGGCTGATGAAGGCCTTCGGCTATACCAATGCCGAGGTGGGCTGGCACTACTTCAAACTGGTGATGGCCATCGCGGTGGGCGGGGCGCTGGCCGGATGCCTCATGGGCATCGCGGGCGGGCGCGCGCTGATCCAGGTCTACATGGCCTATTTCAACTTCCCGTTCCTGGTGTTCCAGCTCGATCCCGCCGCCTTCGTCAGCGGTGTCGCCGCAAGCATCCTCGCAGCCTCGGTCGGCGGGCTTCTGGTGCTGCGCCGCATCTTCGCACTCACGCCCGCCGCCGCCATGCGCGCGCCCGCCCCGCCCGACTACAGCCGCTCGGGACGCTGGGGCCGCGTGCTGACCGGCTGGCTCGACCAGCCCTCGCGCATGGTGGTGCGCCGGATCACCCGCGCGCCGGGCCGCATGGCGGGCTCGATGATCGGCATCGCCTGCGGCATGGCGCTCAGCGTGTCGATGCTGACGATCTATGTGGGCTTCGACCGGACGATCGACCTGACCTTCGGCGTCGTCGACCGAAGCGACGTAACCGTCACCTTCACCCACGCGGTCTCCGACACAACGATCTACGCGCTGGCCCGGATGCCCGGCGTGGCACTGGTCGAGCCTGTGCGCACCGTGCCCGCCATCCTGCGCAACGGGCTGCGCAGCCATCGCGGCGCGGTGACCGGGTTGCCCGAGGACGCGCGGCTCAACCGTGCCATCGCCGCCGACCTGTCGGAGATCGCGATGCCCACCGAGGGGATCGTGCTGTCGACGGCCCTGGCCGACATCCTGCAGATCGCGCCGGGTGAAACGCTGACCGTCGAGGTCCGCGAAGGCCGCCAGCCGGTGCTGGAGATCCCCGTGGCCGGCGTCGCCGAAAGCCTGATCGGTTCGCCCGCCTACATGGATCTCGGCACGCTGGGCCGGGTCCTGCGCGAGCCTGGCCGCGTCTCGGGGGCCTATCTCGCCATCGATCAGGCGCGCGCCGGCGAGATCTACGCAGCCCTACAGGACATGCCCAGCGTGGCGGGCGTCAGCCTCAAGTCCGAGGCGCGGCAGGCGCTCGAGGTGATGATGGACACCGGCGCAGGGGCCATCCGCTATGTCATGGGCGCCATCGCCTTCATCATCACCTTCGGCATCGTCTACAACGCCGCGCGCATCGCACAGGCCGAACGGGCGCGCGACCTGGCCTCGCTGCGCGTGCTGGGCTTTACCCGCGCCGAGGCGGCCTTCGTCCTTTTGGGCGAGCTTGCCGTCGTGACCCTCGTCGCCCTCCCGGTGGGGGCGGTGCTGGGCTACTTCCTCTCTTTCGTCATCGCCGATGGATTCTCGACCGATCTTTACCAGATCCCCGCGGTCTTCAGCCCCGAAAGCTATGGTTTCGCGGCACTTGTGGTGCTGGGCGCTGCCGTCGCGTCGGGCTGGCTGGTGAAGCGTGACATGGACCGAACAGATCTTGTATCGGCCCTCAAGACCAGGGAGTGACCGCCATGGCCAAGGCACGGAAACGATCGAGGGCAATCCTGACCGGGGTCGCGGTGCTGCTGGTCGGGGCCGCGCTGACGGCCGCCTTCTGGCCGCAGCCGATGCTGGTCGACATGGGCGAGGTCACGCGCGGGGCGATGCGCCTGACCATCGACGAGGAAGGGCGCACGCAGGTCCGTGACGCCTATGTCGTCTCGACCCCCGTGGCGGGACAGTTGCAGCGGGTCGAGGTCCAGCCCGGCGACGCCGTGGTCCGCGGCGAGACGATCGTGGCGCACATGCGCCCGACCAACCCGGCGGCTCTTGACGTCCGGACGCGCGAACAGGCGCAGGCCGCCGTGACCGCAGCCGAGGCCGCGCTGAGGGTCGCGCGTGCCGATCTGAATGCCGCCCTTGCCAATCGCGACCTGGCCGAAACCGAACTGGAACGCACGAACCAACTGGTGGAGCGCGGTGTCACGTCGGATGCCGCACTTGACCGTGCCCGTCAGTCGGCGCGTGTGGCGCAGGCGAATGTGGACACGGCCGAGGCCGCCATCGCCATGCGGGAAGCCGAAATCGCCAATGCCCAGGCGCAGCTGATCGGCTTCGACGACCAGCGTCTGGCGCAGGCGGTCGGGTCCGTCCGGTCGGACGATATCCCGCTGCGCGCACCCGCCGACGGCCGGATCCTGCGGGTGATGCAGCAAAGCGAAACCACCCTGCCCGCCGGCACCCCGATCATGGAGATCGGCAATATCGAGAACGACCTCGAGGTTGTGGTGGATCTGCTGTCGACCGATGCGGTGCGGGTCGCGCCCGGCGATCCGGTGATCATCACCGACTGGGGCGGTGAGGCCGACCTGAGCGGCGAGGTCGTGCGCGTCGACCCCTTCGGCGTCACGCGGTTCTCGGCACTGGGCGTCGAGGAACAGCGCGTCACCTCGGTTGTCGCCTTCACCGGCCCCTCCGAAGCCTATTCCGGGCTCGGACACGGGTTCCGCGTCGAGGCGCAGATCGTGGTCTGGGAAGACGGTGACACGCTGATCGTTCCGGCAAGTGCGCTGTTCCGGAGCGGTCAAAGCTGGGCCGTGTTCGTTGTCGAGGAGGGCACGGCGCGGCTCCGCAGCATCGCGATCGGTCCAAACAACGGAATCGAGGCGCAGGTGATCGAGGGCCTGTCCGAAGGCGACCGGGTGATCCTCTACCCGTCCTCGGGCCTCTCGGACGGCATGGCCGTGGCACAGCGCGAGATCAACTGATCGCCGCAGAGGTCCGCGAGCGCGATCGGGTCGCTGGCATCATGGCCGAAATACCGAAGGCGCATCATGACTTGTCATCATCCTCGGGCTCGCGGGGATTGAAGGCGATGAAGAACTGATGCCCCGAATAGAGCCCGACCGAGCCGAAGAGGATCGCCCAGAAGGAATTGCCCCCAAGGATCTCGACCACCGCCCAGCCAAGGCAGGCGCCGGTGATGGCGATGCGGATCCACAGGGGCTTGTAGAACGGATGCTGAAAGTCGAAGAACTTCATGCCATGCCCCCCGAGCCGACAGACGCAGCCATTTCCCTCGGTGTAGTCTGTCCGATCGACTGGTGTTCGGACGAAATCCGGAAATCGGAGCGCTGTTGGGTTTCGATCACGAACCATCTTTCTCACTTGGCGTCGGACAAGATACGCGGGCAGGCGGGGAAGTCCATGGCCCCTGCGGGATCGCCGCCGGATCCGGCCGGGATCCATCTCCGCTCTTGTATTTATCATGATGAATTGCCTTACTTCGGACGAGCCTCCGGCGCTTGCCGAGACAATCCACGGAAAACGTCCCAGCGCATGACCAGCCTTCACGCCAAGGAACCCCGCCGAAGCCGCCCCGTCCAGGTCGCCGAGGCGATCAAGTCTTGGATGGTAGAACAGGGCCTGCACAAGGGCGACAGGCTTCCGGGCGAGGCCGAGCTGATGAAGCGCTTCGGCATGGCCAAGGGTACCATCCGCGAGGCCATGCGCATCCTGGAAGCCCAGGGGTTGATCGTCACACGCACCGGCCCCGGCGGCGGCAGCTTCGTCGATGCGGTCACGGCCGAGCGGGCGCGCGCCTTGCTGGCCAACTATTTCTATTTCAAGGACCTCACGATCAAGGACATCTACGCGGTGCGCGTCGTTCTCGAGCCGGAACTTGCGGCCTCGCTCGCCGGGTCGCTCAGCACCGAGCAACTGGCCGAGCTGGAAGACATCCTTGCGCTTTACCCCGCTCCGGCGACATCGATCGAGGAGGAACGCGACCAGCACGTCGCCTCGCTGACCTTTCACGCCAAGCTGGCCGAGTTCGCCGAGAACAAGCTTCTGGGGTTCATGATCGGCTTCATGGCGCAGATCCTGAGCGATCTCACCGTCTACCGCAGGCTCTATGCGGCGCCCAACGTGGCGCTCTGGCGCGAAGGTCTCGACCACCAGACAACCCTGCTCAAGGCGCTGCGCGAGGGCGACAGCAGGGCCGCGCGCCGCGTGATGGCCTCGCATATGGAGATGGCCAGGGCGCTGATGGAGGCGCAGGAGGCCGAGGTCATGAAGCGGTTCATCGCCGAATGATCCGCCCCGCGCGGGCGTGCTAGTCCGCCGCAGCAGTGCGCGGCGCTCGGTAGGGATCGTCCAGAACGGGGACGACGTCGATCCAGTCGGCGTAGGGCGGCGTGCGCGCGGCGCGGTGAAGCTCGGCCAGCGCCGCGAGCGGATCGTCGGATCGGTCGATGCGAAGCGTCAGGGGCGGCTCGGTTCGCGACACCACCAGAAGCGCCGCCGACTGAAGCCCGCGGCTGTCGCCTCCGGCGGCTTCGGCGGCGCGCAGCGCGGCGATCAGCCGGTCCGCGAAGGCGCCGGTGGCCGTTGCATACCCTTCCATCGCGGCGTCGAGGACCTTCTCGGACGCCAGCATGTTGCCCGCCACGACAATCCCCGGCCCCGTGCGTGCCCCCGCACTCGGGACGCTTTGCGACCCGGTGTGCGCCGCCACGCCGCCCCGCAGGTCGAGTGCTGCCAGCTGGCGATGGGCCGCGCCGGGATCTTCGGCAACGACCTTTGCCACGGCGTCCTCGGCCGATGCACCGCCCTTCATGCGGTCCAGGACCTCGTCGCCCCAAAGCGTGCTGGGCGCGGTGCCCTGCGACGCGCTCATCCCCGATTCGGCATGCCCGCGCAGGACCCAGCCCCCGACACAGAGACTTCCGGTCGCGGCCGCACCGCCGCAAACGCCTGTTTTTTCATCATGGGCCAGGATCGAGATTGTCACGCGCACGGGCCCCGGCAGATCGCCCTTGAATTTATCATGAGAATTTGGCCAGATGAATTTATCATGATCAATTAATGACAGGCTTCACAGGAGAGGTAAATCCCGATGGCACTTCTTTCATGGACCCGCCGCACGGTGGTGGCCACAGGTCTCGCGGCCTCGCTGGCGCTGGGCGCCGGCCTGCCGGCGACCGCCCAGACCCCACCCGGCGTGCTGATCGTCGGCCAGATCGCCGAACCCAAGGCGCTCGACCCGGCCGCGGTGACCGCGGTGAACGACTTCCGCATCCTGATGAACGTCTATGACGGGCTGGTGCGCTACAAGGACGGCACGCTCGAGGTGGAACCCGCGCTTGCGACCGGGTGGGAAATCTCCGAGGACGGCACGGAATACACCTTCACCCTGCGCGAGGGCGTGACCTTCCACGACGGAACCCCGTTCAACGCCGAAGCGGTGAAATTCAACTTCGACCGCATGCTCGATGAAGGCCACCCCTACCACGATACCGGGCCGTTCCCGCTGTCGTTCTTCTTCTCGTCGATCACCGAAACGGCAGTCGTGGACGACCTGACGGTGAAGTTCACGCTGGACGCGCCCTATGCGCCCTTCCTGTCGAACCTCGCCTATCCCACGGGGCTGATGGTCTCGCCCGCAGCAGTGATGGAGCATGGTGCGGAATTCGGGCGCAATCCCTCGGGCACCGGCGCGTTCAAGTTCGTCGAATGGCGTTCGAACGAGGCGGTGGTGATCGAGGCCAACCCCGACTACTGGGATGGCGCTCCAGAACTTGAAGCCGTTGTCTTCCGCCCGATCACCGACGCCAACACCCGCACCGCCGAGATGCTGGCCGGGGGCATCGACCTGATGGTCGAGGTGCCGCCCGTGGCCCTGTCCGAGTTCGACGGCGAGGGTTTCACGGTCTACGAACAGGCGGGACCCCATGTCTGGTTCCTGATCCTGAACACCAAGGAAGGCCCCTTCGCCGACAAGCGCCTGCGCCAGGCCGCCAACTATGCGATCAACAAGGAGGCGCTGGTCAACGAGGTGCTGGAAGGGACCGCCGAGGTCGCCGCCGGCCCCACCCCGCCGGCTTTCGCCTGGGCCTATAACGAGGACCTCGAACCCTATCCCTACGACCCCGAACGGGCCCGCGCGCTGATCGCCGAGGCCGGGGCCGACGGCGCTGAACTGACGTTCTACGTCACCGAAGGCGGCTCGGGCATGCTCGACCCCGTCGCGATGGGCACCGCGATGCAGGCCGATCTCGAGGCCGTGGGCTTCGACGTGACGATCGAAACCTACGAGTGGAACACCTTCCTCGGCAACGTGAACCCCGGTCTCGAAGGCAAGGCAGACATGGCGCAGATGGCGTGGATGACGAACGATCCCGACACCCTGCCTTACCTTGCCCTGCGCACCGAGGCCTGGCCCGACCAGGGCGGCTTCAACTCGGGCTACTACTCGAACCCCGAGGTCGACACCCTGCTCGAAGAGGCGCGGGTCGCCACCGATCAGGACCGCCGTGCCGAGCTCTACAAGGAGATGCAGGTGATCGTGCAGGAAGACGCGCCCTGGGTCTTCGTCGCCAACTGGAAGCAGAACGCGGTGACGAGCGACCGGGTCGAGAACTTCGCGCTCCAGCCGTCGTTCTTCCTGCTCCTGAAGGACGTGGTGAAGAACTGATCCGCGGACAGCGTCCCGGCGGCGGGCCAGCCTGCCGCCGGGCGTGCGCAGAGATTCCAGCGTGATACCGCTGGACCGGAAGACATCGACCGAGGAGCGGTGAATGTCGGGCTACATCCTGAAGCGTCTGCTCTCGGCGATCCCGGTGCTTCTGGGCATCACCGTCATCGTGTTCCTGATCATGGCGATGATCCCGGGCGACCCGGCCACCGCCATCCTCGGCAGCTATGCCACGCCCGAAAACGTCGCCAAGCTGAACCGCGACCTCGGCCTCGACAAGCCGCTGGTCAGCCAATACTTCATCTGGCTCGGCAACATGCTGCAGGGCGACTTCGGCACGTCCTTCGCGCTGAACCGCCCGGTGCTCGACGAGGTGCTGGAGCGCTTCAACGCCACGCTGGTCCTTGCCGGCACCGCCTTTGTCCTGTGTTCCGTCCTCGGGATCGCCGCCGGGGTGATCTCGGCGGCCAACCAGTACGGGTGGGCGGACAAGGCCATCACCTTTGTCGTGCTTCTGGGCATTTCGATCCCGTCCTTCTTTCTTGGCATGATGATGATCCTGCTTTTCGCGGTGAACCTGCGCTGGTTCCCGGTCTCGGGCATGTGGCCGATCTATGGTGCCCGCGACATCTGGGCCCTGCTCGACCATCTGACCCTGCCCGCCATCGCGCTGGCCGTGGTGGCCACGGGCGTGATCGCACGGCTTTCCCGCTCGGCCATGCTGGAGGTGCTGCGGCAGGATTTCATCCGCACCGCGCGCGCCAAGGGCGTGTCCGAACGCGGTGTGATCTGGCGCCACGCGCTGCGCGCGGCGATGGTGTCGATCATCCCGGTTCTGGGCATCCAGGCCGGGTTCGTGCTCTCGGGCGCGGTCTATATCGAGATCGTATTCCAGTGGCCCGGCGTCGGGCGGATGCTGGTCGATGCGATCCTGAAGCGCGACATCCTTCTGGTTCAGGGCGGCGTCGTCTTCGTCGCGGCCTGCTATGTGATGTTCAACATCATGGTCGACGTGGCCCAGAGCCTGCTTGACCCAAGGATCAAGACGTGAAGGCCTTTCTGGTCCTGCTGGCCCGCAACCGCCTTGCCCTGGCCGGGCTGGTGGTGATGAGCCTTGTCGTCCTTCTGGCCCTTCTGACGCCGATCCTGCCGCTGGCCGAACCGAACGTCACCGACACCTCGAACCGGTTTGTCCGGCCCTTCTCGGAGGGGGCGCTTCTGGGCACCGACCATCTGGGGCGCGATCTTCTCAGCCGGCTCCTCTGGGGCACGCGGCTCTCGCTTGCGGTGGGGTTTGCCGCCGCCATCGTGGCGGCCACGCTGGGCGCGGCGATCGGCATCATCGCGGGCTACTACGGCGGCCGCACCGACAACGTGATCATGCGCGGCGTCGACATGCTGATGGCGTTTCCCTACATCCTGCTGGCCCTTGCCATCGTCGCGGCCCTTGGGCCGGGGCTCTTGAACGCGCTGATCGCCGTGGCCGCCGTCAACGTGCCGTTCTTCGCGCGCAACATCCGCGGCATCACGGTGGGGATCGCGAACAAGGAATTCGTCGATGCCGCACGGCTCTCGGGGATGTCCGACACGCGCATCATCCTGACCGAGATCCTGCCCAACGTGATCCCGGTGATCGTCATCGCCATGTCGACGACCATCGGCTGGATGATCCTCGAGACGGCGGGCCTGTCCTTTCTGGGCCTCGGCTCGCAGCCGCCGCAGGCCGACCTGGGGTCGATGCTGGGCGAGGCGCGCTCGGCGCTGATCACCAACCCGCATACCTCGATCGTGCCGGGCGTGATGATCCTGGTCATCGTCATGGCGATCAACCTTCTGGGCGACGGGGTGCGCGACGCGCTGGACCCTCGCCTCAAGTCAGGCGCGCTCAGCCGACCGAGGGCCACGACGACTGTCCGGCGCGACCGCGTGCCCGCGCCTGCGCAAAGCGACGCGCTGCTCGAACTCGACGGGCTCGAGACCCGTTTCGAGGTCGGCGACCGCATCTACCGGGCCGTGAACGGGGTAAGCCTTCAGGTCGCGCCCGGCGAATGCCTTGGCATCATCGGCGAAAGCGGGTCGGGCAAATCGGTGACGGCGCTGTCGGTCATGGGGCTTGTCGCCTCGCCGCCCGGCGTGATCAGCGGCGGCGCGATCCGCTATCGCGGCGAGGATATCATCGGCGCGCCCTACGAGGTGGTCCGGTCGATGCGCGGCCGGTCGGTGGCCTATATCTTTCAGGATCCGCTGTCCACGCTGCACCCGCTCTACCGGGTCGGGGACCAGCTGATCGAGGCGATCCGCTCGCACCATTCCATCGGCCGGGCCGAGGGGCGGGCCAAGGCAATCGATCTGCTGAAATCGGTCCGCATCCCCAACCCCGAGGCGCGCATCGACAACTATCCCCACGAGATGTCGGGCGGGATGCGCCAGAGGGTGGGCATCGCCATGGCCCTGGCCAACGACCCCGAGGTGATCATCGCGGACGAGCCCACGACCGCGCTCGACGTGACCGTGCAGGCGCAGATCCTGTCGCTCCTCGACGACCTGCGGCGCTCGCGCGGGCTGGCCATCGTGTTCATCACCCATGACTTCGGCGTGGTCGCCCAGCTCTGCGACCGCGTGGCGGTCATGTATGCAGGCCGTATCGTGGAGGAAGGCCCGACCAGAGCGGTCCTCGACGCACCCCGACACCCCTATACCGCGCGCCTCATCGCCTGCGTGCCCGAACTTGGCGAAGGCCGCCGCAAGCTCGAGGCGATCCCCGGCCTGCCGCCGGCGGTCGACAAGCTGCCCGAGGGTTGCGCCTTTGCCGACCGCTGCCTCAAGGCCGCGCCCGCCTGCCGCGAAGGCGAGATCGCGCTGGAAAGTGACGGGGACCGGGCGGTCCGCTGCCTTTACCCCGACCCCGCACCCCGGCAGGAGGCCGCGCAATGACAACCGCCCTGCGCGTCACCGATCTGTCAAAGACCTTCGACGTGGGACGTCGGCTCTTCGGCGCTCCGAAAGCCCAGGTCCATGCCATGCTTCCCGTCACGCTCGAGGTTCCGGCCGGCGAGACGCTGGGCATCGTGGGGGAATCGGGCTGCGGCAAGTCCACGCTGGCCCGGATGCTCGTGGGCCTGCTCGAGCCAACGGCGGGCACGATCGAGATCGACGGAAAGGCCCTCGACAACGCCGACCCCGCGGTCTTCGGAAAACGCATCCAGTATGTGTTCCAGGATCCGGTGTCATCGCTCAACCCGCGCAAGACCATCCACCAGATCATGTCGGCCCCGCTGAAGCTGCTGCACGGCATGGGCAAGGCCGACCGCGACCGCCGCATCCGCGAGATCTTCGCAAGCGTGAACCTGCGCGAGGAATTCCTCGACCGGTATCCGCACGAGTTCTCGGGCGGACAGGCGCAGCGCATCGGTATCGCCCGCGCCCTTGCCGCCGAGGCGAAGATCCTGATCCTGGACGAACCGGTCTCGGCGCTCGATGTCTCGGTGCAGGCGCAGGTCCTGAACCTTCTGGCGGATCTGAAGGCCGAGTTCGGGCTGACCTATCTCTTCATCAGCCACGACCTGGCGGTGGTCGAAGCGGTCAGCGACCGCGTCGCGGTGCTCTATTTCGGGTCGGTCGTCGAGATCGGCCCCGCCGAACGCGTCTTTCGCGCGCCGCGCCATCCCTACACGCGTCTGCTGGCCGACAGCGCGCCGGTCGTCGGGCGGCCGCTCACCGCGCCCGAAGGCCGCGAGACCGAGCTTCCCAACCCGCTCGACCCGCCGCCGGGATGTGCCTTTGCCGCGCGCTGTCCGAACGTGACCGACCGTTGCCGCAGCACGCGGCCAACGCTCGAGGATGCCGGCGGCGGGATCGCGGTCGCCTGCTTCAACCCGCTGACCGACGCGCCGTAACGCGGAGCCGAAGCCCAAACGGACAGGCGTGTTCGAATTCCGAAACATGCATATGACTTGATCCAGATCAGGGTCAGGCGGTGGATCACCCCTTAAGGAAAGGCGAAACGAGCATCGCCCCCGGCGCTGCCCGTGCACCCGCCGCATGACACCTGCGGCATCGATGGGAGAGACATGTCCATGACCCTGACAACGGACAGACGCGGATTTCTTGCGATTGCCGGCGGCGCAGCCCTTGCGGCAGCGGCAGTTTCGAACGAAGCGCGGGCACAACAGGTGCGCACCGAGGCGCGCATCGTGATCCTTGGCGCGGGTGCTGCGGGCACGGCGCTTGCGAACCAGCTGGTCGACCAGCTTGACGGCGCGCGGATCACGCTGATCGACGGGCGGCCCCAGCACTGGTACCAGCCCGGCTTCACGCTGATCGCCGCAGGCCTCAAGCCCGCGTCCTATTCGGTGAGCGCCACCACGGACTGGCTGCCGCGCGAGGTCGAGTTGATCCCCGACTACGCCGCCGAGATCGACGTCGAGGCAAAGCGCGTCTCGACGCGGGGCGGCACCACCGTCGACTACGACTACCTCATCGTCGCCACCGGCCTCAGCCTCGATTGGGGGGCGATCGAGGGATTCTCGCTGGATCTCGTGGGGACGAACGGCATTGGTGCTGTCTATGCCGGGCCGGATTATGCCGCCAAGACCTGGGAGGCGATGGACCGCTTCACCGACGAGGGCGGACAGGCCGTGTTCCTGCGCCCGGCGACGGAAATGAAATGCGCCGGCGCGCCGCTGAAATACACCTTCCTCACCGACGACTACGCCCGGCGCAAGGGCACGCGGGACAAGGTCGAGATCATCTATGCCGCCAACAACAAGTCCCTTTTCGGCGTGCCCATCGTGAACGAGAAGGTGCGCATGCTGTTCGAGGACCGGGGCTTCGCAGTGGTCCATGACCATGTGCTCAAGGCGATCGACCCTGGCCGGAAGGTTCTGACCTTCGAGACCCCCGAGGGGATGACCGAGTTGCCTTACGACTTCACCAACGTGATCCCGCCGCAGCGCGCGCCAGAGGTCATCCGCAATTCGCCCCTGCCCTGGGCCGATCGCTGGACCGACCAGGGCTGGGTCGAGGTCGATCCGCAGACCCTGCGCCACGCCCGCTACCCCGAAGTCTTCGCGGTGGGCGACGTGGCCGGTGTGCCGAAGGGCAAGACCGCGGCCAGCGTCAAATGGCAGGTGCCGGTGGCGGTGGATCACCTCGTGTCCGAGATCGCCGGCACCGAGCCGACCCAGATCTATGACGGCTACACCTCGTGCCCGCTGATCACGCGGGTGGGCCGGGCGATGCTGATCGAGTTCGACTATCACAACAACCTCGTGCCGTCCTTCCCCGGCATCATCGCCCCGCTCGAAGAGCTGTGGATCAGCTGGCTGATGAAGGAAGTGGCGCTGAAACCGACCTATAACGCCATGCTGCGCGGCAAGGCCTGAGGAGGCAGACCGATGAAGGACCTGACGTTCGAGACGATGATCGCGGTCTTCGAGGACATGTTCGGCGCCTGGCTGTTCTGGGGCCTTGTGGTCGCGGCCGTGGTGACAACCGCGCTCTACCTCTATGTCCTGATCCGCGACCGGAAGGTCGGGTGGAAGAAGTTCCTGATCGCTCAGATCTTCATGCCCATCGGGGCGGTCCTGGCGGTGGCCTTCGTGCTGATCGTCACCCATTCGAAGATGGCCGATATCGGCGGGCCGATCGACGTGATCATCTTCCTCGGCATCGCCGGCCTTGGGGCCGTGGGCATGGCCATCCTGGTCTACACCGTACAATCACTGGTGTTTCCGCCGGAACGGGACGCGTGAGGGGGATGATGCGATAGCGGTCGCCGTCCCTGCCCCACGGGTCACCATCGCGCCAACCGCACAACCCTAGGCTGCAATTGGCTTCGTTTCGGAAAACGACGTCTCCAACTCTTCGATCCACGCCAGCAATGCCTTGTGGCGACGGACTTCCGCGTCTCGGCGGTATCGGGCGAGCCGCGCGTGGTAGGTGTGGGCTGCGGTCCAGCGCTCCGTGATTTCGAGCCGGATTTCTTGCGGCTTCTGCCCCCTAAGCTCGAGCAGGAGGCGTTCGACCTCGGGGCTGGTGTCGCGAATGCTCCTTCGAATGTACCATGTCGCCCATCCGATCGTCCGGAGGACGCGCCTGTCCTGCAAGGGCATGGCGCAGAACGAGGTGCGGCTCCAGCTTCATGCAGTGGCATATAATCTCGGCCTCTTCCTGCAAGGTACAGACCTTCTCGAGGAATTGGCCGATTGGTCGTTGACCAGCCTACAAACCCGGCTGATCAAAATTGGTGCGCGGGTTGTCCGCCATGCCCGCGCCATCACGTTCCAGCTTGCGGAGGTTGCCGTCAGCGGCGCTCTATTCCATCGCATCCTCGTAGCCATTCATCGGATGCGCGCACCACCGGTTTCGTCATGATGACCTTCGCGACAAAATCCGAACAAACCCGGCTCGACTGGTCCGTCCAATGCCGTGTCGATCAGATCAAATCCGATCAACCCGGCCGCCGAGGCCACAAATCATGCTCATTTTGCGCGTCAGATACCTGGACCACGGTGCCGCCGGCCCAATAAGCTTGATCGGGGCGCAAGACTGCGGCAGCATCAGGACGAGGGCGTTCTACTTGGGGAATGTCGGCTTAAATCTGAAGTTCGCGATTTTCTTTGCAAAATGTAAAGGCCTGAATGGGTTACAATGGAAGGAAATGTCCATATTGCAAATCGCAAAGAAAATTTGCCGTAGTACGATCTCTCTACGGCTTCAAACTCTCTAGCTCCGACCTTGCAGTGCTTCCCGTAAAGGATATTTGGAGTGAAACCAAGTATACCAATCCGTGTGATCAATCTTGATCGCAGTGTTGATCGTCTTGCATTAATGGCAAACCAGCTAGACACACTCAACCTTAGCTGGGACCGCCTGTCTGCGGTGGCGCCAACGCAAGATCAGGCGCTACTGCATCCGCTTTATGATGGTATCCGGGCCCGAGCGTTGTTTGGTCGTGATCTTGCCCCAGGTGAGATTGGCTGTTTTCTGAGTCACATTGTAGCACTTCGTAGCTTTGTTGAGAGTAAATCACCCACCTTTATAGTTTTGGAAGATGATACCATTGTGTGTCGCAGCTCTATTGACGGCATCGAAAGCGTTTTAGAATTTCTTGAGCAGTCGTTCGAGGGTGAGTGGCATTGCATTAACCTGTCCTCAAGCTATCGCAAGCGCCGGTGTCAGCTGGAGATTTTTAATGGCTTTAATCTTTATCGGGCATATTATTTTCCGCTGCTGACTTCTGCTCTGCTTTGGAGCCAATCTGGTGCTCAAGCTTTTCTCGCCTCAGTTGAGGCTAACGGGATATATTCGCCCGTAGACAATCAGATCAGAGATTTTCTGACAAGGTACGGGATTGGGCTATTTACAGACCCGTGTCTTGTTGGGCTGGCTAAGAGTGGAAGTACGATTAACAGAGTCTCAAAATCATATATGAACGAGTCGCATTTTGGACTTGGTTATATGCGCCAAAAGGCCCCGCTTTATTTAGCAGCAGCACTCAGACGCGCCACAAAGACCTAGTTGTCACATCCCGGCAGGCAAGGATGGCTGTTTCTTGTAGAGCTGCGGCTTGAGTTTGTGCCAGTCCTTCATTGCCTGCAAGGGCGTCTTGCTGCCCAGTGCTGATTGCGGAAGCTACTGGCTGTAGAGCCGGACAATGGTCCCGAGTTCGTCGCGACATCCGTCTGGGACTGGATCGCCGCGGTCGGCGCCAAGACCGCCTACATCGAGCCGGGCTCACCTTGGGAAAACGGCTACGTCGAGAGCTTCAACGCGCGGCTCAGGGACGAACTGCTCAACGGCGAGATCTTCTCCTCCGTCCGCGAAGCCAGGATCGTCATCGAGCAGTGGCGTGTCCACTACAACACCGTCCGCCCACACAGCGCCCTCGGATACCGCCCGCCAGCCCCGGAAAGCATCATCCCGATGGATCGGACGCCAGTCATGCACTAACACTGAAACCGGACCACTCAGTAGGGGTAGAACACCGACTGACTGGCTTGAAGCCGAATTCTTGTATGATCCATAAGAAATGGTATGGAAGCCAAAACAGAACACGGCTCCTTTCGGGTATTCGGACGGCGAGGATCATGAAAAGGAACTTCTGAAGAACCTCCCTTCTTTGGCCTGATCTGATAGGCTGCGTGAGAGTTTTGAGGAGTTTCGCTGATGCCGAAGCAGCTGCTATTTCCCGGTCTTCGCGATGCGATGAAGAAGAAGGTGACGCGGCGGGAGCAATTCCTGGCGGAGATGGAGGCCGTGGTACCGTGGACGCGGCTGCTGGCGCTGATCGCGCCGCACTATCCCAAGGCAGGGCCGAAGGGCGGACGACCCCGATGCCACTGGAGACGATGCTGCGGGTGTACTTCTTGCAGAACTGGTACGCGTTGAGCGACCCGATGGCTGAGGAGACGCTCCTACAACAGCGAGGCGATGCGGCGCTTTGCGGGGATCGAGCTCGGCAACGACGGTCCAATACTCGAAATTGGTGCTCGCTGTGGCATTATTACTCGGTATCTTGGAGAATTGGGACACGAGGTCTTTGCACTCGAAGGAAGCGCTCGCAGAGTAAACATCGCAGGTGAGCGCTGTCAAGATCTAGACAGAACTGACGCGATAAACTCGAACTTCCAAGACTTCAATCCTGACATTAGGTGCGCAACCTTCTCGGGCATGCAGGCACGACCAAAGCGCAAGAGATCATCGTCGGCTTCGACAGAAGTCGAAGGCTTCCGCGCTTCTTAGTAGAGCGTTCAGTCGCAAACGAATTGAGAGAGAACATGGCAGAGCGAGCACGCTCTCTTGCCGCTGTGAGCGCATTGCACGCACTTCAATGGCGGCAAGCCTGTTCGACATAATGGCGTCTTGTGCAGATCCACGGTAAGCTATCACAGCCCTTAATTGCACCGTCCGGAGACCCCATGAAGATCAAAGACCGCGAGATCGGCCCGTCCGCGCCCCCGCTGGTGATCGCCGAGATCGGCATCAACCACGGCGGATCGCTTGAGGTCGCCAAGGAGATGGTGCGCCTTGCGGCCGCGTCGGGCTGCGAGTGCATCAAGCATCAGACCCACATCCTCGAAGACGAGATGACGGACGAGGCGAAGTCGATCTTCCCGCCGAACGCCGATGTCTCGATCTGGGACGTGATGGCCGCATGCGCGCTGTCGACCGATGACGAGGCCGAGTTGAAGCGGTTCACCGAAGACCTCGGCCTGATCTACCTGTCGACGCCGTTCTCCCGGGCGGCGGCGGATTTCCTCGACGACCTCGGCGTGCCGGCCTTCAAGATCGGCTCGGGCGAGGCCGACAACCTGCCGCTGATCCGGCACATCGCGCGCAAGGGCAAGCCGGTGATCATGTCGACCGGCATGCAGTCGATCGAGTCGGTGCGCGCCAGCGTCGACATCCTGCGCGCGGCGGGCATCGACTTCGCGCTGCTTGAATGCACCAACCTCTACCCTTCCCCGCCAGAGATCGTGTCGCTGCGCGGGGTGACGGACCTCAAGACGGCCTTCCCCGATGCCGTGGTCGGGTTCTCCGACCATTCGATCGGCCCCGAGATGGCGCTGGCCTCGGTGGCGCTGGGCGCCTGCATCCTTGAACGCCACTACACCGACACGCGCTATCGCAAGGGGCCCGACATCATCAACTCGATGGACCCGTCCGAGCTGCGCCACCTGATCGACCGCTCGCGCGAGATCTGGATCGCGGCCAACAACCCCAAGGAGCGCACGTCGGCCGAAGAGCCCGTCTATCGCTTTGCCCGCGCCAGCGTGGTGGCCGACCGCGACCTGCCCGAAGGCCATGTCATCACCGAAGCCGACATCTGGGCCCGCCGCCCGGGGTCGGGCGAGATCGCGGGCTACGACTTCGACAAGGTCGTCGGCATGCGGCTGACCCGCGCCGTGACGCGCAACACCCAGCTGAAGTGGAGCGATCTGGTGTGATGATGTCCGGCGAGCCCCGATCATGACCCCCGGCGATCTGCCGATCTTCGTCATCTCGCTTGCGCGCGCGCAGGACCGGCGCGCGCGGGTCAAGGCGGAGTTCGAAAAGGCCGGGCTGGCCTACAGAATCTTCGACGGCGTCGACGGGCGCCAGCGCGAGGCCGAGCTGCTGCAGAAGACCGACGTCGCCGGGTGGAAGCGCAATATGGGGGCGCCCGTCAACATCGGCCACCTTGGATGCTATGCCTCGCACGTCGCGCTATGGGAGGCCATCGGGCAGGGACCTGACGAGATCGTCCTGGTCTGCGAGGACGACGTGGTCCTGCACGACGATTTCCGCGCGGCGCTCGCGGCGGCGCTGTCCTGCCGCGACGGGTGGGACATCTGCCGCTTCGCCAAGGTTCGTGCCAAGGGTGCCATCACCCGGCGCACGGTTGGCCCCTATCGCCTGAACGCCTACTGGGGACCCTTCACCGGGAACGCCTGTTATCTGATCCGGAAAGAGGTCGCCGCCCGGCTGGCAGGACAGTTCTGGCCCATCAGCCGCGCGCATGACCACGAACTCAATCGCTTCTTCGTCCACGACCTGCGGCTTATGGGACTCGAACCCTTCGCCGCGCATGCCGAGGACAAGGGCGAAAGCTACATCACCGGCCGAGCCATGTCGGAGTCCGCCAAGTACCCATGGTGGAAACGTCTGCCCTACTACGCCCAGAAGGCCGCGAATTATGTCCGGCGGCTCTGGTGGCTTGGCGGCCACGGAATGCTGCGATCGCCCCGTGACGGTTAGATCCGGCCGCCGTTCGTGACCCAGTAGTCCCGCGCCCAGCCGACATGGGTGCCGATGTGGTGGGGGAAGACGTCGCGGTTGCCCGTGCCGGCCCGGATAAGGTCCATGGGCCTGGGATCGCCATGAAAGATAACCGCTTTGACGTCCGGTCCCGGGGTCCGGGGCGGCAGGAGGCGGTCGACGATCACAGGCCGCCGCAGATGACGCTTGAAGCTGACAAGCCATTCGCGGGGCCAATAGCCGATGCCTTCGACCGCGTGGTGGAGGTAGTTCTGTTCAAGCCCGTAGCGTCCGGCAATCTCGTCCCGCCGGGCCCTCAGGTCGTCCACCAGGTAGCCGAGGCTTCCAAGATCGAAGGCGAAGATCGAACTCATCGTCGAAGGCCCACCGCCGTTCCAGGCACCCTCGTCGATGGCGACAAGGCCCTTGCCGTAGGTGAAGAACTCCGACAGGTCGCCCCAGATGATGGTGTCGAGATCGATGAAAAGCGCGCGCCCCCGTAGACCGTGCAGATCGCTCGAGAAGACCGAGATCTTGGGCCAGGCCCCGATCCGGATCAGATCCTCGCGCAGCCCAAGGTCGGGATTGGAAGACACTCGACGTCGTCCTGAATACCCTCCGCGTCGTCGGTCAGGCAGACGAACCTGTAGTCCCCGGGAAGAATGCCGCCGAACTGCGTTGCGAAGCACGTTCACGTAGTCGGGGCCATAGACGCGGCCCCACTTCATGCAGATCACGACACGGTCCATCGCGTCCCCTTTTTCGTCCTTCTACAACCGGCGTCCGGCAAGCGGAAGGACGTGGTCGCGGGCTTTACGCGGCCGCACAGCATCTGTAGAGCTTCGGGGCCCGTCGAGACCATCCCCGACATGTCATTTCGGGAGGGACAGATGATACCAGCCTGGAAACTCCGCCGCGAGGTGCTGCGTGTCGTGCAGCAGGTCGCGTCGCTTCCAAGCACCATCGTCCAGATACCCAGACGCCTTGGCGAACCACACCGCCGGCGTCTCCACGACGCCCGCTTTCGCGAGTCCATTCGCCTGCGCGAAGGCAGCGTCCCTTCCGGCGCTCGGATCGCGATCTTCCTGATCTTTCAGCCACGGGGCATCGCGCCGTCGGTGCTGGTGACCTGCGACTGGCTGGTCGCGAACGGATATGCACCCCTCGTCGTGTCGAACTGCCCCGTCGGGGATGCCGATTTCGAAGGACTGGCTCCAAGTTGCTGGCAGCTGATGGAAAGGCCGAACTTCGGCTACGATTTCGGAGGCTACCGGGACGCGATCCGGTTCATCAACGATGGCGGGTTGTCGCCGGAACGGCTGATCGTCATGAACGACAGCGTCTGGTTTCCCATGCGCCTGGACGTGATGGAGCGGCTCGAGGCGCTGCCCGGCGACATCCTGGGCCTTCTCCAGGATGAAAAGGTCGCCCACGACCGCCAGGGCGGCAGACCAACCGACCGCCTTCATCTGGAGTCCTACTTCTTCCTAGTCAGGGAAAATGCCTGGAGGTCCGAGGTCTTCCAGCGGTTCTGGCGCGACTACCGCATGACGGATTTCAAGCCGAACACGATCAAGTTCGGCGAGATCGGCTTCTCGAGGACGATGGCGGCGGGCGGACTGGCGCTTGGCGCCCTGACCGACCGGAGCCGTTTTCTCGAGGGGCTCAAGGACCAAGAGGCCGAGGGGCTTCGCCGGATCCTGACCTACGCGGCCTACGCCGACAAAGACATAGCGGCCGAAGCGGCCCGTGTTCTGGCCGACTACGCGCCGTCCGGAGATTGGCGCGACCGCGCGCTCGCCCACATCACCCGCGCGGTCAACCGCAAGCGTTTCAACGCGTCCTTCCCGCTCGCGACCGACGAGGTCTTCGGAATCCATTTCATGAAGAAAAGCCGCGAACCGATCTTTTCCAACATGAGGCGGGCCTATGTGCGCCTTCTGGACGACGGTCTTGTCGCGCCGCCGCCAGCCGAGATCGAAGCCGAGATCCGCTTGTCCGTGGCACAGACCCCCGGCGGCGAAGCGGGATCGCCGCAGGCGGCTTAGCGGCGATGCCTCCGGGCCGGCAGCTTGTTTCCGGCCGGTCGTCCGCCTATGACGGATTGAATCTTCGCAACATGGTCTTCTCGCCAATGCCCCATTTGCCCTTCTTCGTCGCTGGCAGTCACGGCGAACCCGGCGCCCTGCAAAGATCGACGACGGGCCGCCGAGATCGCGGCGCGATACAAGAGGGAGAGCGCTGATGGGATTGCGTCGCGAAATCAGGCGGTTGAAGGCGCGGCACCTCTCTTCGGTCCGGTTTCGGGGTCTCTCTGTCCCCCTGAAGCGTTCGGGCATGAACGAGGATGTCGCCATGCTTCTGGTACGGGGATCGTACGAAGCGCCCGAGATTGCCGGCGTGGAGGCGGTCGTAAGAGAAGGCGACCGCGTCCTCGAGGTCGGCGCGGGCCTTGGCATCGTTACCGCGCTGGCGGCAAGGCGGGTAGGCAAGGGCAGGCTCCGCGCCTACGAGGCGAACCCCGAACTGGTGGACGACACCCGAAGCTTTCTTGCGGCTGCCGGCATCGACAATGCAGAGATCGTGAACGCCGTCCTCGTACCCGACCGTGGCGGAGCCGGTGTTCCCGAAAGCCGGCGCTTTCACCTTGCGCCGTCCTTCGCCGAGGGGTCCCTGCGCGCGGACGGCGCCACCGACGGGCGGACGATCAGCGTCCCGGCCGAACCGCTTTCCGAAGTCATCGCCTCCTTCCGCCCCGATGTCCTCATCTGCGACATCGAGGGCGCGGAGGCGGAATTGATCCCCGCCTTCGACGCCTCCTCGCTGCGCGCAGCCGTTATCGAACTCCACCCGCATCAACTGACCCGCGCCGAGGTCGCGGCGATCTACGATCATCTTGCCGGCCATGGCCTCTACCCGATGATCGAACACTCTTCGGGTACGGTCGTCGTGTTCGAACGCGTGACCTAGCCGCGCCTTTGCGCTAAGCGCAGTCGCACCATGACCCGCTCCCTCCTCTTCGTCACCGGCACCCGCGCCGATTTCGGCAAGCTCGAACCGCTTGCGGTCGCCGCGCGGGATGCGGGGCTCGAGGTGTCGTTCTTCGTCACCGGGATGCACATGCTCGACCGCTACGGGCTCACCAAGCTCGAGGTGCAGCGCTTGGCGGGCGTCGCCACGCACGAGTTCCTCAACCAGCGTCCCGGCGATCCGCAGGACGTGATCCTGGCGAAGACCGTGTCGGGGTTTTCCGACTATGTCGCCGAGAACCGTCCGGACCTGATCGTCATTCACGGCGACCGGGTCGAGGCGCTGGCCTGTGCGCTGGTGGCGGCGACGAATTACATCCGCTCGGCGCATATCGAGGGCGGCGAGGTGTCGGGCACGATCGACGAGGTCTTCCGGCACTGCAACTCGAAGCTCGCCACCTATCACTTCGTCAGTTCCGAGGCCGCCGCGCGGCGCGTGATGAAGCTGGGTGAGCCCGAAGACAGCATCTACCTGATCGGTTCCCCCGAGCTCGACTTCCACGCCCGGCCTTCTGGCGTCTCGCTCGACGAGGTGCGCGCGCGCTACGAGATTCCGTTCGACGACTACGGGATCGCCGTCCTGCATCCCGTGACCTCGGAAGTCGACACGATGGGGGCGCAGGCGGCCGGTCTGTTCGGCGCGCTCGAGGCGTCGGGTCGCCCCTTCGTCGTGATCGCGCCGAACAACGATCCGGGCTCCGACGCGATCTTCGAGGTGATCGAGGGGCTGCCGAAAGACCGCTTCCGCCTGATCCCGTCGATGCGGTTCTCGCATTTCTCGACACTGATGAAGAACGCGGCCTGCATGGTCGGCAATTCCTCGGCCTGCGTGCGCGAGGCGCCGTTCCTCGGCATCCCCTCGCTCGACATCGGGACGCGGCAGAAGAACCGCGCCCTCGCCCCGTCCGTGGCCGCGGCGGATGCCTTGGACGGCGCAAGGATCGCGGCCTTCCTCGATGCGGAATGGGGCAAGCGGTACCCAGGCGACATGGGCTTCGGCGAGGGTCAGGCCGCGAAACGCTTTGCCGAGATCCTTCTGACCGGGTCGTTCTGGGAGAAGGGCCTGCAGAAGGTCTTTCACGATCATGATCCCGAGGAGTGACGGGGCGACCACTGGCCCCGCCCTGCGCGCTTATCTTGCCGCAAGCCGGGCGATCCCGCTTCTGGCGCCCGACGATCCTGCGGCGGCGGCTGGCGCGCGGGAAGGAAGACCCCGAACGCTGGCAGGAGAAGCTCGGCCGTCCCTCGTCCGAAAGGCCCGAAGGCGCTCTGGTCTGGCTTCATGCCGTGGGTCTGGGCGAGGTTCTGGCCCTGCGCGGATTGATCGAGGCGATGGCCCGGATCGACCCGGCGCTGAGCTTCCTCGTCACATCGACCGCGCGATCCTCGGCGAAGGTCGCGGGCGCGAACCTGCCTGCCCGCACCCTGCACCAGTTCCTGCCCCTCGACGCGCCGCAGTACCTGGCGCGCTTTCTCGATCACTGGCGGCCCGACCTTGCCGTCTGGTCGGAACAGGACATCTGGCCGGGTGCGGTGGCGGCGGCCCATGCGCGCGGCATTCCGCAGGCGCTCGTCAACGCGCGGATCACGGCGGCAAGCGCCCGGAGGCGCGGCGTTGCGACCGCGCTCTACCGCGACACGCTATCGCGCTTCGCGCTGATCGCGGCGCAGGAGGAGGGCACCGCCTTGCGTCTGAAGGACCTCGGCGCGGCCTCGGTCCGGGTGACGGGGTCGCTCAAATCCGCCGCCCCGCCGCTTTCCGCCGACCCGGATGCGCTCGCAGAGCTTGGTGACGCGCTCGCGGGGCGCAAGGTCTGGGTCGCGGCGTCCACCCATCCCGGTGACGAGGCCGAAGCGATCGCAGCAGCCATCGCGCTTCGCGACGACCCGGCGGAACTCCTGATCCTCGTTCCGCGCGATCCGGCCCGGGCGGATGAGATCGGACAACGACTGGCGCGCGCGGACCTGCCCTTCGCCCGCCGCAGCGCGGGCGAGGTGCCCGGCCCGGAGACAGCCGTCTGGCTGGCCGATACCTACGGCGAACTCGGGCTTTGGTACCGCCTTGCCGACCGCGCCCTGATCGGCGGCGGCTTCGATGCCATCGGCGGGCACAACCCGTGGGAGGCCGCCTGCCTCGACACGGCGATCCTTCACGGGCCCGACGTGTCGAATTTCGCGGCCGACTACGCCGCCCTGCACGCCGCCGGTGCCGCACGGGAGGTTGCCCCCGGTGCGCTGGCCGACGCCCTGCGCGCGCCGGACCTGGCGGAGATGGCCCAACGCGCCCGGAGCCTCGTCGACGGCGCACGGGGCGCGCTCGACCCGCTCGCCGCCGATCTTCTCGCGCTCATGGGGCCGCGCGCATGAGCCTCGGGATGCGCCTCTTTCTTGGCGTCTGGTCGCTTCTCTGGACGGCGGGTCGGCCGCTGATCCTGTCCTACCTGCGCCGCCGGGGCCGGAAGGACCCGCTCTATGCAGACCATATCGACGAACGTTTGGGACACTATCCGGTCCCCCTGCCCGGCGCCGTCTGGGTTCACGCCGTATCGCTGGGCGAGATGCGCTCGGCCGTTCCGCTGATCCGCGCCTTTCTCGACCGGGGCGACAGCGTCGTCGTCACCCTTTTCACCCCCGCCGGCCGGCGCGAGGCCGAACGGGTCTTCGCGCCCGAGATCGCCGCCGGCCGCCTCGCCGCCGTCTGGGTGCCGTTCGAGACGAAGGCCGCCTACCGCCGCTTCTTCGCGGCGTTCCGCCCCGCCTTCGGCCTTGTCATGGAGATCGAGATCTGGCCGCGCATGGTCTATGCCGCGAAGGCCGCCGGCGTTCCGCTTTTCATGTGCAACGCGCAGTATCCAACGAAATCCATCGCCCGCGACAGCCGCTGGCCGCGTCTGCGGCAGGAGGTGATGCGCGCCTTCGCCGGGGCTTTCGTGAAATCCGACCTTCAGGCCGACCGCTTCGCCGCCATTGGCGTGCCGAACATCCATGTCACGGGGGAACTGCGCTTCGAGCAGCCCATTCCGCCCGCACTTCTCGAGGCCGGGACGGCCGCGCGCGACTGGATCGGCGCGGCCGACCGCCGCGTCATCACGATCGCCAGCGCGGTCGAGGGCGAGGACCCGGTCTATCTCGACGCGATCCGCGCCTTGCGGGCGGGCGACGCCACACCGCCCCTTTTCGTCTACGTCCCCCGCCGCCCGGAACGCTTCGGCGAGGTGGGCGATTTCCTCGAGGCGGCCGGCCTGACGGTCCTGCGCCGCTCCCGCGCATTGCCCAAGACCCTTTCCGCCCCCATCGACGCCGCCCCGCCCGGGACGACTGCCCGACATCTTCCTCGGCGACAGCCTGGGCGAGATGTATTTCTACCTCGCCATGGCCGACGCTGTGGTCGTGGGCGGCGGCTTCACGCCCCACGGCGCGCACAACATCATCGAACCTCTCGCGGTCGGAAAGCCCGTGATCACCGGCCCCGAGATCGGGACGATCGAATACCCCTTCGTCGAGGCCGAAGCGGCGGGCGTCGCCCGGCGGGTGCGGGATGCGGGGGAACTGTCGAGCGCGCTGCAAGAGATCGGAACCGGCGACAAGGCCGCCATCGACCGCTTCCTCGCGGCGCATTCCGGCGGGGTCGCACGGCTTCTGGAGGCCCTGCCCGCGGCCCTCGCCGCAGCAAGAGGTTGAGACCGGTCAGTCGAGCGCGAAGTCGACGTCTCCGGCGAACGCCCGCGCGCTCCACGCTTCGGCGATGAACGCCGTGCTGGCCCCCATCCGGTCAAAGCGCGGCATCAGCGCGTTGCCCGAGGTCGCGCGCCCCGCGACCAGTGCAAGGAAGTCGCGCATCGCGTCGAGGAACATGTCGTTGCGCTCGAAGGCATAGGTCGTCGTTTCGGCGCCCTCGGGTGTCACGACCGTCAGCGCGGGCCTCAGGAAATCGACCTCGACATGGTGATCGAGACCCCGAAGGACTGTCTTTCGGATCGACACCGGCGAGAGATAATCCATCGCGATCCGCCCCACGGGGCCACCCGGGGCCGAGGCCTGCACGAAACTCGCCATGTCGACGCCCGGGAAGGCCGCATGACCCAGCGCGTCGCAGCGCGTGACCGAAAGACCGGGGAAGAGCGCGACCGCCATGTCGAGTTCGTGCGAGAGATCGAGAAGGACACCCCCGCCCTCGGCCTTCGCGGCATAGCTGTCGCCGAAGCGCCAGTTCGCGCGCCACTGGCGCACGTCGTGGCCGATCTCCATCGAGAAGCCGTAGACGCCCGAAAGATCCCGCGCCGCCAGGTCCCGCAGCGCGGGATGATAGCGCATCATGAACCCGACCATCGACCGCTCGGCCACCGGCGCACCCTGCCGCCGCGATGGCCCGCGCCTCGTCAGGCGACCAGGTCAGCGGTTTCTCGGCATAGAAGGGCAGCCCCAGATCGGCGCAAAGCGCGATCAGCTCGCGCCGGATCGGGGTCGCCGTGGCGATCACGACCCCGTCGATGCCGGTCTTCAGCGCCTCGGGCCGGAACGCCCGCCAGGGAATGTGGTCGACGCCCACGCCCAGCGTCCGCAGGTTCCCCGCATGCCGCGTTCCGATCGACCCTGCCCCGATGACGGCGATGCGCAGGGCATCTACCACCCCGAGAACCCGCCATCGACGTTGACGAGCTGGCCCGTCATGTAGCCCGCCTGCGGACTGCACAGGAACAGCATGACATCCGCGATCTCGTCGGGCGAGGCCATGCGGTTCATCATGATGAGCTCGCCCACCCGGCGCTGGAACTCTTCGGAGTGGCCGTTGAAGACGGCGCCGGGCGCGATGGTGTTCACCGTCGCCTGACGGTCGGCCCAGTAGCCCGCCAGCCACAGCGTCAGCCCGTGGATGCCGGCCTTGGTCGTCGAATAGGCCGAGAAGCTCTTGAACGGCATGCCGTCGTAGATGCGGTGATGGGGCCCGTTCAGCGCGTACATCGAGGCGACGTTGATCAGCGTGGCCGGATAGCGGCCGACGATGTCGCGGTCCATCTGCCGGGCGATCATGAAGGCCCCGGTGAGGTTCGTGCGCAGCGTCCGCTCCCAGTCCGAGACCGAGGTGTCGGCGAAGGACGGAAAGCTCTTCCCGGCGCCCATCAGAAGCTCGCCGGTGATCGCGGCGTTGTTCAGGACCACGTTCGGCTCCCATCCGTCGGCCATGATGCGGCGGAAGATCCCCGTCACCTGGTCTTCGTCGCCCACGTCGAGGTCGTAGAAACGGAAGTCCGGGTTCTCGCCATGCGCCTCCGTCAGCGCGTCCGCCCGCGCGCCGGGCAGGTCCGACGCGATCACGCGCGCGCCCGCATCGAGCATCCGGCGCACGTAGGTCGAGCCCAGCACGCCGCCCGAGCCGGTGATGAAGATGGTGCGGTCGCTCAGTTGCGCGGTCATGAGTGTCCTCGGCCTGTTGAGGCCAGCCGGTCCCGCATCAGGAACTCGACCAGCCGGAAATCGAAGTCGCTGTCGATGTCGATACACCGCTCGGGCGGCATTTCGAAGGGGATAACCCGGCCCTCGTAGATGCTCGTCGCCCGGCGCAGGTAGTCCGGATCGACAACGTAGGTCGAGGCCGCGTGCTCATAGACCTTCGGCGCGGTCTGGCGCGACCAGACCCCGCCGGGCAAGCGGCTTCGAGACATGCAGCGCCCCGGTCTCGTCAGGCTCGACAAGATTGAAATAGGGGTTCTTCCGGGCCTCGCAGACCGACATCACCATATCGGGGTGCTCTGCCTCGAAGAGGTCGAGCGCGCCATCGATGTCGGAAGGGTCGCGCAGGGGCGAGGTGGCGTCGAGGTCGAGAAAGGCCGTGACAGGCTGGCCCGCCGCCCTTTCTCCCGCGTCGAGCGAATGCTGCCACACGCCCCATTTCGGGGCGGTGTCGGTCGCCAGTTCGGCCGGACGCAACCCGATGTCGAGCGCGCCGAGGGCGACCACGTGGTCGTAGATCACCTCGTCGTCGGTCGACACGACCACCGCGCCGACACGCGGGTTGCCAAGCAGTTGCCCGAGCGACCAGTCGATCAGCGGCTTGCCGCACAAGTCCTTGAAATTCTTTCCCGGAACGCCCTTCGACCCTTTCCGGACCCCGATATGCCCCAGGATCATGTCAGCCTGCCTTTCGCGCTTCGAGAGCGCCATAGTAGTCGATGATCCGTGCCCGCACCGGCCCGAGCGCCCGATCCGACCAAACCAGCCGCCTTCCCTTCTGATCACGAATCTCGACCCCTGCAGGAAGTCCCGCCAGTCTTGGCCCCTTCAACTCGACGCCCGGAAGCGTCACCGCAATCAGGTTTGCCCAGCGCCGGCGATTCCACGGCATCGCCCCGCGCGCCAAGACGAGCCAGCGCCAGGGCAGAGCGAACTCGGTCGGCAGCTTGACTGCCATGGAGCGTGGAATTCTTCGGAGATGCGGCTGCGCGGCCCAACTCAGAAACCGTTCATCAGCTGCCATGGGGCGGAAAGCCCCGCTTGGGTACACTTCGCTGAGCGCTCGAAAACGTTCAGCGACAAATCCGAACTCACCGGGGTGAAAGACGACGATCGACGAATTGCCGCGGGCATATTTCCGCCCGTTGGTCATTTTCCAGATCAGGCGCCCGACCGGACCGATGGGCACGATTGCACTCTGGAATATCGCAACCGTTCTCCGCGTTCGCAGCAGTTCGAGAAACCGGGTCATGTCCCCGAAGACCACGGTGTCCACGTCGACGAAGATGGCCGGCAGATCGTCCGGCACCGCGCCGCGCTCGAACATCGCAAGCTTGGCCTGGCAGCCCGAGCCAAGGAATTCGGGGCGCAGGAAGAACTCGGGGATCGGGCGGACAACGATGGACGCGTCCAGTCCGGGCCGGTCGCGGTCGCTCAGCAGCACGACCCGTGGCGCATGACTGGCCAGCCGCTTGACCGTGGCGACGAGGTGGTTCACCTCATCGGCCCCGTATTTCGTACCCCACAGAACCAGCACGAGTTGCCATCTGGGTTCATTGTCCATGCGCCACCGTAGTCCGCGATGCGGCCAGCCGCATCGCCTTCACGGTTAGTGGGCCGGGGCGATCACTGCAAGGCAATCCCCAGGCCCCACGGGTCCCCGGATGTGCCGCGCGGAGAGATGTCCGCCCCATGTCGCCCCGCAAGTCGAGCATCCTTGTCGGCCCGCTCTCGGGCGCGCCGTGAGGTGGACAAGACGCCTGATCGCTCAGGTGTTCATGCCGACAGGCGCCATGGCGATCGCCAGGACTTCGGCCAGAACGGACACCGCGAGGGTACGCGGATCGCGGGTCGAGGGGATCAGCCCGACCGGCCCGTGCATCCGCGCGATATCCGACGGCGCCGCCCCCATCGCCTCAAGCGCCATCAGCCGCGCATCCCGTGCCCGCTGGCTGCCCTGGGCGCCGATGTAGAAGGCGTCCGTGCCCAGGGCCCCCAGAAGGAGGGGCGGTTCCCAGTCATGGTCGTGGAAGAAAAGCACGATCGCCGTCCGGTCATCGACGCCGAGATCGGGCGGAAAGGCCTGCTCGACCAGGTGCCGCGTTGCGCATCCGGCCCGGGCGGCATCTGCCAGTGTCTCTGCGTCCGGCGACAGGACCATGTTGGGATAGCCCGCCGATTGCACCAGACCGGCGAAGGTGACTGCCTCCGGCCCCTTGCCGAAAACGAGAAAGCGCAGATCGGGCAGAAAGCGGACCCGCAGGCAATCGTCCGTCCGCCCGGTCTCACCCGTCTCGGACAGCCGCATGGCACCATCGGAAAGGCCGATTTCCAGCGTCGCCGCGACACGCGCCCGGCGCCGCGCGGCAAGCTCGGCAAGAACGGCCCGGTCGGGTCGCGGCAGAAGCAGGATGTCGAGACCGCCGCCGCAGGGAAGTTCGATATCCGCGAAGGGCGACCCGCGGCCATAGCGCAGCATCACCGGCGCGCCCGTATCCCGCGCCTGCATCGCATGGAGACCGATATCCGCCTCGATGCAGCCCGAGGACAGGGTTCCGGTGCGCTCGTGTCGGTCGAAGATCGCCATGATCGCGCCGACCGGACGATACGATGGCCCCTCGACACCGGCGATGACTCGCCAGCACGCCATCGCGCGGGTCGTTCAGCAGCGCCTCGACCGCGTCGCGTGGCCGTGTCGGCGGGGTTTCGATCAGCGTCATCTCGGGCCTCGTTCGCTCGCAGAATGCGCCGGGCGCATCGCGGCGGCAAGGGGACCGTGCCGGATCGCCGAAGGCCGGTTTACGCCAGGCTCCACATCTGGAACAGCAGGCCCGCGGCGAAGGCGCCCGACAGCGACAGCGCGATGTAGAGCGCGAAGACCCGCGGCTTGACCAAGGCCCAGACCGCGATGGCCGCGGGCAGCGATGTGACCCCGCCCGCCACGAGGAAGGCAAGCCCCGCCCCCGGCGCCATGCCCTGCCCGATCAGCCCGCCGACCAGCGGCAGCGCGGCGTAACCGTTGAGATAGGCCGGAACGCCCACGACGGTCGCAAGGGCAATCGGGCCGACGCCGGTGCCGCCCAGAAGGGCTGTGATCGTCTCGGCCGGCACCCAGGCCAGCATCAGGCTTTCCAGCAGGAAGGCCAGCGTCAGCCACTTGGCAAGGAAGAGCGTCGTCTTCCGACGGCCTCGCGGGAGAACTTCGTGCGCCGCTCGGCCTCGGTCCAGAAGCGCCAGACCACGGGCTTGGGCGCCCGCACCCTGGCCCCGCCGCAGCCGCCGTCGCCGATGCCCGCGCGCAACGGATCGGCAAGCGCCCCGCCCCGCGCCAGAGCATGCACGGCCAGCCCGCCGAAGACCCCAAGCCCCACGGCGGCCAGCGTCTTGGCGACCGCGAACTCGAGGTCGAGCACACCGACCGTCAGCACGAACATCGACGGGTCCATGACCGGCGAGGCCAGCCAGAACGCCATGACCGCCGAGAGCGGCACCCCCATCGCCAGAAGCGCCGCGATCAGCGGGATCACCCCGCAGGAACAGAACGGCGACAGCCCGCCCGCCAGCGCCGCGAGGAAGATCATCAGGACGGGCGAACCAGTGAAGGCGCGCGCGATCAGATTGTCGGCCCCGGTCGCCCCGGCCCAGGCGGCGATGCCGATCGACAGGAGCAGGAAGGGCGCTGTCCCTACCAGCGCCTCGATCGTGAAGCGGAAGCTCTCGACCGCCTGCGCGGGCTGCAGGATCGCAAGAACGCCAAGGATCAGCGCCGACGCCAGCCAGACCCGCTGCTCACGCAGGGCGGCAAGAAAGGCACCCCATGGACGCTGAGCGGAAAGCGACGTGTCTGTCATTTCGAAATCTCCGGAAATGTCGTTGTGTTTGGCCGCGAAAAACTGCGTGTCATGCCGCGTCCTCGCTTTGTGTCAGGTCGACACCTGCGCAGCATTCGGCCGTGAGAAAGCCAAGAACCGCCCGCATCGCCAGATAATCGACCCGGTTGAACACCTCGCGCCCGCGCCGGTCCTGCACCACCAGCCCTGCATCGACAAGCGTCGACAGGTGATGCGCCAACGTCGACGGGGCAAGACCCAGATGCGCGCCGATATCGCCCACGCGCAGCCCCTCGTCACCCGCCTTCACCAGAAGGCGGAAGATGGACAGACGTGCGTCATGTCCAAGGGCGGCAAGGGCGCGGGCATTGGGGCTTGTCGTGCTCATGCGGCCAACATAACCACTTTTCCGGTTATGTCGAGTCGATTCTCACGCGAACCGCGCGCGTGTCCTGTTCGCGAAGGCGACGAGCGACAGCATCACCGGCACCTCGACCAGCACACCGACGACCGTGGCCAGCGCCGCCCCCGAGTTCAGCCCGAAGAGGCTGATCGCCACGGCGACGGCCAGCTCGAAGAAGTTCGACGTCCCGATCAGCGCGCAGGGCGCCGCGATCCGGTGCGGCACCTTGAGCAGAAAGGCGGCGGCATAGGCCAGCGCGAAGATGCCATAGGACTGGATCAGGATCGGCACCGCGATCAGCGCGATCACCAGCGGATCGTCGAGGATCGTCTGGCCCTGCAACCCAAAAAGGATCGTCACCGTCGCGATCAGACCGACCACCGACCACGGCTTGATCCGCGCCCGGAAGGCGTCGATCCGCGCCGCATCCCCCAGCCGCCGGCGCGTCCAGATCCCCGCGGCCAGCGGCAGCGCGACGAACAGGACGACCGACAGCAGCAGCGTCTCCCACGGCACGACGATGTCGGTGACGCCCAGCAGGAACGCCACGATCGGGGCGAAGGCGAAGACCATCACCACGTCGTTCACCGACACCTGCAAAAGCGTGTAGCTTTCGTCCCCGCGCGTCAGCTGTGACCAGACGAACACCATCGCCGTGCAGGGGGCCGCGCCAAGCAGGATCAGGCCTGCGATGTATTGCTGCGCATCCTCGGGCGCGATGAGGTCGGCGAAGACGACCTCGAAGAACAGCACGGCCAGCGCCGCCATGGTGAAGGGCTTGATCAGCCAGTTCACGACAAGGGTGATCGCAAGACCCCGGGGCTGGCGCAGGGCGTGGCGCAGCGACCCGGTGTCGACGCCCACCATCATCGGATAGACCATCGCCCAGATCAGCACGGCCACCACGAGGTTGACCCGCGCCACCTCGGCCCGCGCGATCGCATCGACGAGGCCGGGGGCGGCCACCCCGATCGCGATGCCCGCGATCATGGCAAGCGCGACCCAGAGGCTCAGATATCTTTCGAAGACGCTCATGCCGGCAGGGCTACTCCGGCAGGGGGCCGTTGTCGACGGGCTGCCATGTGTTTGATACAGGGCCATGCGACAGGCTTGGTCGGGCAAGGGCAGGACGGGGCAGCGATATGGCCAAGGCAGACAGCGTGACGACTAAGGCCGCGCCGCGGGGATCGGCGGGCGAGGTCTTCGCGGTCTTTCTCAAGCTCGGCCTGACCTCTTTCGGCGGGCCGGTCGCGCATCTGGGCTATTTCCGGGACGAGCTGGTGACGCGGCGCGGCTGGCTGACGGATGCCGCCTATGCCGATCTGGTGGCGCTTTGCCAGTTCCTTCCCGGACCGGCGTCGAGCCAGACGGGCTTCGCGCTGGGGCTGATGCGCGCGGGCTGGCTTGGGGCGCTCGCGGCCTTCGTGGCCTTCACCCTGCCCTCGGCGCTGGCGATGGGGATCTTCGCACTGACGGCGGCGCAAGTCGGCGGGCCGCTGGGTCTGGGCGTGCTGGACGGGCTCAAGATCGTGGCGGTGGCCATCGTGGCGCAAGCGGTGGTGGGCATGGCGCGGAGCCTCTGCCCCGACGCCCCGCGCGCCAGCATCGCCGCGGGCGCGGTCGTGGCCCTGGCGGTCCTGCCGGGATCGGCCGGGATGATCGCCGCCATCGTGCTGGGCGCGGCGGCGGGTCTGCTGCTGGCGCGGGGCGCGGCCAGCACGGGCCACCCCCTGCCCCTGCCGGTGTCGCGCAGGACGGGCGCCGTGGCGCTCGCGGTCTTCGCGGCCCTGCTCATCGCGCTTCCGCTTCTTGCCGGTCTCGGACAGGGCTTCGCCGTGGCAGATGCGTTCTTTCGCGCCGGGGCACTGGTCTTCGGCGGCGGGCACGTGGTTCTGCCGCTGCTCGAGGCCGGGGTCGTGGCGCCGGGCTGGGTGACGCCCGAGACGTTCCTGACCGGCTATGGCGCGGCGCAGGCCGTGCCGGGGCCGCTTTTCACTTTCGCGGCCTATCTGGGCGCGGTGCTCGAACCGGGGCCGAACGGCCTTGCCGGCGCGGCGCTGGCGCTGGGGGCGATCTTCCTGCCGGGATTCCTGATCCTTGTGGGCTGTTTGCCCTTCTGGGACGCGCTGCGCCGCACCGCGCGGGCGCAATCGGCCATGCAGGGCGCCAATGCCGCCGTGGTCGGCATCCTCGGGGCGGCACTCTATGATCCTGTCTTCACCGGGGCCGTTCGCGACATGGGCGACCTTGCCCTGGCGCTGGTGTGCTTCGTTCTGCTGGTCGCGTGGAAGACCCCGCCCTGGGCCGTGGTGCTGGTCGCGGCGGCCGGCGGGGCCGGCATGGCCGTCCTCGGCGGCTGACCGCATCTCAGGCCGGCACCGGGTCCGTCGCCTCGGGGCGCAGCCGGGCGGCGGCCAAGCGCGCTCAGCGCCACGAACAGGGCCGAGGTGCCAAGGCAAAGCGCCAGCCCGCCGACCTGGTACGTCAGGCCGGACAGGAGCGTGCCCAGAAGCCGCCCCGCCGCGTTCGCCATGTAGTAGAACCCCACGTCCATCGTGACCCTCTCGGCCCGCGTGAAAGCGAGGATGAGATAGGAATGGAGCGCCGAGTTCACCGCGAAAAGACGCGCCGAACGCCAGAAGTCCTGCCACCAGCACCGCCGTCAGCCAGGGGGCGGGTCCGCCTGACGCCGCCACCGCGGCAGCCAGCACTGCGGGAACCAGAAACAGCGCCCAGGCCCAGCCGCGGGCGGCGCCGACAAGCTCGGC
Source organism: uncultured Alphaproteobacteria bacterium (assembly GCA_963709395.1). Lineage (GTDB taxonomy): Bacteria > Pseudomonadota > Alphaproteobacteria > Rhodobacterales > Rhodobacteraceae > CAVPWP01. Next base: position 523,674 of record CAVPWP010000008.1, on the reverse strand, counting down.
CCGGGGCCGCTGCGCCGCACGCAAGAGCCGGGGCGCCGAGGCCTGGACCGCGCCGTAAAGGATGATCCAGACCGCCATGAAGCTGCCGATCATGAAGAACGCCGCGCGGTTGCCGGCCTCGGATCCATCCGACAGCACGGCGTAGAAATAGATCGGGATGCCCACCACGAACCACACGTCCCGTGCGCCGAACAGGAAGACCCGCGCCGCCGACAGCCAGTTCACGTTGTGGGATTTCGAAAAGACCTCCGAGAACTTCGCACCCTTGCGCCCTTTGGGCAGACCCGGCGGCATGAAGATCAGGACCGCGACAAGGATCACAGCCAGAACCGCGGCCATCCCAAGAACCGCCCCCACAAACCCCACCGTTGCCAGAAGCGCGGCACCCAGCAGGAAACCCAGGCCCTTCACCGCGTTCTTCGATCCGGTCAGCACGGCGACCCAGCGGAAAAGGCCATCGCCCTCGGCCGGGGCCAGGATCTTGACCGCCGATTTCGACGACATCTTGGCCAGGTCCTTGGCGACGCCGCTGGCCCCCTGCACCACCATCACATAGGCGACCGACAGCCCCACGGCCCAGCCCGGGTCGAGCTGTGCCAGCGCGATCAGCGCCAGCACCTGCAGGCCAAGCCCGGCATAGAGCGTCGAGGTCAGGCCGAAGCGCGCCGCGATCCAGCCCGCAGACAGATTGGTCACGATCCCCGCGACCTCGTAAAGCACGAAGAGATAGGCAAGCTGGATCGGCGAAAAGCCCAGCGTGTGGAAATGCAGCAGCACCAGCATCCGCAGCGCGCCATCGGTCAGCATGAAGGCCCAATAGGCCGCCGTCACGGCGACATAGGCCGGCAGGCCGTCGGGGCGCTGCGGAGCGGAGGATGTCACGGAGCCGCCCCCACCATCAGCGCCACGTCGACGAGCCGGTGGGCATAGCCCATCTCGTTGTCGTACCAGGCGAAGACCTTCACCTGCGTCCCGTTGACCACCATGGTCGAGGGCGCGTCGATGATCGACGACCTCTGGTCGTTGACGTAGTCCGCCGAGACCAGCGGCCGCTCTTCATAACCGAGGATACCGGCCAGCGGCCCGTCGGCCGCCGCCTTGAAAAGGGCGTTGACCTCGGCCTCGCTGGTCGGGCGCTCGACCTCGAACACGCAGTCGGTCAGTGACGCGTTCAAGAGCGGCACCCGCACGGCGTGGCCGTTGAGCCGCCCCGCCAATTCCGGATAGATCAGCGTGATCGCCGTGGCGCTGCCCGTCGTTGTCGGGATCAGCGAGTTCAGCGCCGACCGGGCGCGGCGCAGGTCCTTGGCGGGCCGATCAACGATGGTTTGTGTGTTCGTCACATCGTGGATCGTCGTGATACTTCCGTGCCTTATGCCGATACCTTCGTGCACGACCTTCACTACGGGCGCGAGGCAGTTCGTGGTGCAAGACGCCGCCGTCACGATCCGGTGCCGCGCGGGATCATAGGTGTCGTGGTTGACCCCGTAGACGATGTTTGCCGCATTGCCGTCCTTGACCGGGGCCGACACGACCACGCGCTTGACCCCCGCTTCGAAATAGCGGGCGAGCTTGGCCTCCGTCCGGAATGCGCCGGTGCAGTCGATAACAACGTCGACGCCGTCGAGCGGCAGCGCCGCCAGGTCCCGCGTGCCGACAAAGGGAATCCGGGTTCCGTCGACTGTCACGCTGTCGCTGTCGTGCCGGAAGTCGGCCGCCCAGCGCCCATGCACGGTATCGAACTCCAGAAGATGCGCATGCATCGCCGGGTCGCCCACGGCATCGTTGATCCAGGCGATCTCCGCCCCGCGCTCCAGCAAGGGCCGAAGGGCAAGCTTTCCGATCCGGCCGAGGCCGTTCAGTGCATAGACCGTCACGCCCGGACCTCGCCGCCTTCGCGGGCGAGATCGTCGACGGCCGCCTGCAGCGAGATCCGGTCGAGTGAGGCAAGCGGCAAGGCGGCGAAGGCGATGATCCGGTTGCGCAACGCGCCGTAAGCCTGCTGAAAGGCGAGGCTTTTCTGGGCGTCTGTGCCCTCGGCCTTGACCGGGTCCGGCATCCCCCAATGGGCGCTGACCGGCTGGCCGTCCCAGGCCGGGCATTCCTCGTTGGCGGCCTGGTTGCAGACCGTGAAGACGAAATCGAGCGCGGGCGCGTCCGGCCCCTGGAACTCGCCCACGTTCTTGGCGCGCAGGCCCGAGATGTCGTGACCCTTGGCCTTCAGCACCTCGAGCGCGAAGGGATTGAGTTCTGATCGCGGTCTGGTGCCGGCGGAATAGACGTTGAACCGGTCACCGGCTTCCTTGCGCAGGATCGATTCGGCAAAAATGGACCGGGCCGAGTTGCCGGTGCAGACGAAAAGGACGTTGTATTTCCGGTCAGTCATCGAAAAGTCTCCGGACGAGGTTTGGAACGGGAGGAGAGCGCAGATTTCGGGGCGGCCGCGGCAGCAATCGAGAAGCAGGTAGTCGAAGGTCCGGCGCACCTCGTCCATGGCGATGGCATAGCGCAGCGAGGTGCCCCGGCGCGCCTGGTCGACGAGGCCGGCCTGCATCAGCGCGGAGAGATAGGCCGACAAGGTCGACGGCTTGATGCCCAGCGCCGCCGCGATCTCACCGGCGGGCACAAGATCGGGATAGCGGCGCATCAGCAGGCGGAAGATCGCAAGCCGCTGCGGATGGCCAAGCGTGGCGAGGCGGGAGGGAATCATTGTTTCCATATTTCCTGAATATACGAAATAACGAGGGTCCGCAACCGCCCAGGTTGCACACGAGCGCGCTCCTGCACCGCAGCAGGACCGGCATTTCAAACAATCGCGTGATTGAAGGCGGGTGACGCGGGCTCCGGACTTGCGCCGAACGCGTCCACATTGGAGATCTCACCGACTGGACCCAAGGACGGCGCGACGACACGCGACGGATGATCAGAAAGGACCCGGCGATGATCAGACGACTTCTTGCAGGCCTCGCCTCGACAGCCCTTCTTGCGGCCCCGGCCATAAGCCAGACCCCCGACCCCGCCGACTGGGAGGCCGTCCTGGCCGAGGCGCGGGGACAGACCGTGTTCTGGAACGCCTGGGGCGGGTCGAACACGACCAACGACTACATCGCCTGGGCCGCGGAGGAGGTCGCCGACCGGTACGGCGTGACCCTCACCCATGTGAAGCTGTCGGACACCGCCGAAGCCGTCAGCCGGGTGATCGCCGAAAGGGCCGCCGGCAAGGACGACGGCGGCGCGGTCGACCTCATCTGGATCAACGGCGAGAATTTCGCCGCCATGAAGGACCAGGGGCTTCTCTTCGGCCCCTGGGCCTGGGACCTGCCGAACTGGGCCTTCGTCGACCCCGAACAGAACCCCGCCGTCATCAGCGATTTCACCGTGCCGACCGACGGGTTCGAAGCCCCCTGGAGCATGGCGCAGGTCGTCTTTTTCCACGACACCGCGCGGCTGGCCGACCCGCCCCGGTCGATGCCCGCGCTGCTGGACTGGGCGCGCGCCAATCCCGGGCGCTTCGCCTTCCCGCAGCCGCCCGACTTCCTTGGCTCGACCTTCCTCAAGCAGGCGCTGGTGGAACTTGCGCCCGACCCGTCGGTGCTTCAGGGCCCGGTGTCGGACGCCGTCTACGACACCGCGACCGCGCCGCTCTGGGCCTTTCTCGAGGCGCTGACGCCAAACCTCTGGCGCGGCGGTGCGGCCTATCCGCAAAGCGGCCCCCGGCTGATCCAGCTGATGGCGGACGGGGAAATCGACCTCGCCCCCAGCTTCGATCCCAACGAGGCCTCGAACGCGATCGTCAATTTCGAGCTGCCCGACAGCGTGCGCACCTATGTCCTCGACGCCGGCACGATCGGCAACGCGAGCTTCGTTGCGATCCCCTACAACGCCAATGCCAAGGCCGGGGCAATGGTGCTGGCCAACTTCCTGCTGTCGCCCGAGGCACAGGCCCGCAAGCAGGACCCGGCGGTCTGGGGCATCGGGACCGTCCTGTCGATGGATCGGCTGACGCCCGAGGACCGCGCCCTCTTCGACGCGCTCGAGCTTGGCATCGCCACCCTGCCGCCCGAGGAGCTTGGCCAGCCCCTGCCCGAGCCGCATCCCACTTGGATGGTGCGCCTGGAAGAGGACTGGATCGCCCGCTTCGGCGTCTCCGACTAAGCGCGGCCGCGGCATGACCGATGCAGTCACGCCACGACCCGGGACGCGGCAGTTTCTGCACTGGGCGCCGGCGCTGACGCTGATGGTGATGCTCGGACCCGTGGCGGCGGGGCTGCTTGGAACCCTGGGCCCCGCGCTTGGCTGGATGCCGGCGCTCGGGGGCGACACGGTCGGGGCTCAGGCCTTTGCCGATCTCTTCGCCTGGCCCGGCCTGCCGCGCGCCGTGGCGCTCAGCGTCGGTACCGGCCTGGCGGCGACGGCGCTATCGCTCGGGATCGTCGTCCTGATCGCCGCGGGCTGGCACGGCACCCGCGCCTTCGGCGTGGTCGAGCGCGCGCTCTCGCCGCTTCTGTCGGTGCCGCATGCCGCCGCGGCCTTCGGTCTGGCCTTCCTGATCGCGCCCTCGGGGTGGATCGCGCGGATGCTGTCGCCCTGGGCCACGGGATGGGAGGTGCCGCCCGACCTTCTGATCGTGCAGGACCCCTGGGGCATCGCGCTGGTCATGGGGCTTGTCGCCAAGGAAGTGCCGTTCCTGATGCTGATGACCCTTGCCGCGCTGGCACAGGCCCGGCCGGGGCAAAGCCGGATGGTGGCGCGGGCTTTGGGGTATCGTCCCGTCACCGGCTGGCTCAAGACCGTGTTTCCGCAGGTCTACCGGCAGATCCGTCTTCCGGTCTACGCGGTGCTCGCCTTCTCGATGTCGGTGGTGGACGTCGCGATCATCCTCGGGCCGAACACGCCGCCGCCGCTGTCGGTGCAGGTCGTGCGCTGGATGAACGACCCCGACCTCGCGCTGCGCTTTCGCGCGGCCGCAGGGGCAATGCTTCAACTGGCGCTGGTGATCGGCACGCTGGGGCTTTGGCGCGCGGCCGAGGCGGTGGTCGCGCAACTGGGTCGGAGCTGGGCCGTGCGGGGCGGACGCGGCCACGCACCGGTCGACGGCGGACTGCGCGCCGCCGGGCTTGGCCTGGGCCTCGTGTCCGCGCTGTCGGTCTTCGCGGGGCTTGCGGGGCTTCTGCTCTGGTCCGTCGCCGGGCTCTGGCAATTCCCCGACGCGCTGCCCGACGCGCTGACGCTGCGCAACTGGCATCGTTTCGGACCGCGCCTGACCGACCCGCTGATCGAGACCCTGATCATCGGCGGGGCCTCGACCCTGCTGGCGGTCTTTCTCACCATCGCGTGCCTTGAAGCCGAGCATCGGCATGGCCTGCGCCCCGCCAGTCGCGCGCTGTGGCTCCTGTACCTGCCGCTGATCGTGCCGCAGGTGGCCTTTCTCGCCGGGTTCCAGACGCTTGCGCTGAGCGCGGGCCTCGACGGCGGGCGGGTGGCGGTGATCCTGGTGCATCTCGTCTTCGTGCTGCCCTATGTCTTTCTGTCGCTGGCCGACCCCTGGCGCGCCTGGGATTCGCGGCAGGACAGGGTCGCGCGCGCGCTCGGCGCCTCGCCCGACCGCGTTCTCTGGTCGGTGCGCCTGCCCATGCTGTTGCGCCCCGTGCTGGTTGCGGCTGCGGTCGGGTTCGCCGTTTCTGTGGGGCAATACCTTCCCACGCTCCTCGTCGGTGCGGGCCGCATCTCGACCCTGACGACCGACGCGGTGGCCCTGGCCTCGGGCGGGGACCGACGGGTGATCGGGGTCTACGCGCTGGCGCAGACGCTGGCGGCGCTGGCGCCTTTCCTGCTTGCGCTGGTGCTGCCACGCATGATCTGGCGCAACCGGGCGGGGGTGCGCGATGGATGAGACGGCGGAAGAAGGCCTGAGCCTCGAGGGCCTCTCGATCTCGCTGCGCGGACGTCCGCTTCTGTCGCTCGACCTTCGGATCGGTCCGGGCGAGGTGCTGACGGTGATGGGGCCGTCGGGGTCGGGCAAGTCGACGCTTCTGGCCGCGATCACCGGCACCCTGCCCGCGGCCTTCGAGATGACCGGGCGGATCCGCCTCGACGGGCACGACATCACCGACCTGCCGACCGAGGCGCGGCGCGTCGGTATCCTCTTTCAGGACGAGTTGCTCTTTCCCCACCTCTCGGTCGGCGGGAACCTTGCCTTCGGACTGCCCGCGTCGGTCAAGGGCCGTGACCGGCGCCGGGCCCTGATCGAGGCCGCCCTGCAGGATATCGGCCTTGCCGGATTCGCCGATCGGGATCCGGCGACGCTCTCCGGCGGGCAGCGGGCGCGCGTCGCTCTGATGCGGATGCTGTTGTCGGAGCCCTGCGCGCTCTTGCTGGACGAGGCGTTCTCGAAGCTAGACACGGCGTTGCGCGACCAGACACGGCAGCTTGTCTTCGAAATCTCGCGCCGGCGCGGCCTTCCGGTGTTGCAGGTCACCCACGACCGCTCGGACGCCGAGGCGGCGGGCGGACGGATCCTGACGCTCTGACGGCGCGCCCGGCCTCAGCCGCCGGTGGCCTCGCGATACCAGCGCACCAGCGCGGCGCGCTCTTCATCGGTGATGTAGGACAGGTTTCCGGGCGGCATCGCATGGGTCACCCCGGCCTGAAGGTAGATCGCACGGGCGTTGCGGGCGATATCCGGGACGGTGTCGAGCAGGACACCCTTGGGGGCCACCGCGATGCCGTCCCAGTAGACTTCGCGCCCGTGGCACATGGCGCAGCGGCCCTGCACGATGTCATGCGCCTCGTCGAAGCCCGGCGCGCTGGCGAAGCGGGTCTCGGCGGGTGACAGGGGCCGCGCCTCGGCCTCGTCATAGCTCTGCCAGAGGGGGGATGCCGACAGCCAGACGATGACCGCGAAGATGGCCGCAGTCGCCACCCAGGTCCACCATGGCCGGCCCTTGCGCGCGTGCATCGAGTTGAAGAAATGCCGGATCGTCACGCCCATGAGAAACACGAGGCTGGCGATCACCCAGTTCCACTGGCTCGCGAAGGCCAGCGGATAGTGGTTCGACAGCATCAGGAAGATCACCGGCAGGGTAAGGTAGTTGTTGTGGGTCGATCGCAGCTTGGCGATCTTCCCGTACTTCGGGTCCGGCGTGCGGCCCGCCTTGAGGTCGGCCACGACGATCTTCTGGTTCGGGATGATGATGAAAAAGACGTTCGCCGACATGATCGTCGCGGTGAAGGCCCCCAGGTGCAAGAGTGCTGCCCGCCCGGTGAAGACCTGGGTATAGCCCCAGGACATCGCCACGAGGACGGCGAAGAGAAGCAGCATGAGGACCGTGGGCTGGTCGCCAAGGCGCCGACTTGCACAGCAGGTCATAGACGATCCATCCCACCGCCAGCGACCCCGCCGAGATCGCGATCGCCTGCCAGGGCATCAGCTCGAGCACGGTATAGTCGATCAGGTAAAGCTCGGCCCCCGCCCAGTAGACGATGGCCAGCAGGGCGGCCCCCGACAGCCAGGTGGCATAGCTTTCCCATTTGAACCATGTCAGGTGCTCGGGCATCGCCTCGGGCGCGACCATGTATTTCTGGATGTGATAGAAACCGCCGCCGTGAACCTGCCATTCCTCGCCATCGGCCGGGCCGGGGATGTTGCGGTTGAGCCCAAGGTCGAGCGCGATGAAATAGAAGGACGACCCGATCCAGGCGATCGCGGTGATCACATGCAGCCAGCGAACGGCGAATTCGGCCCAGGCCCAGAGAAACGCGGCCTCGACCATCAGCTGCCCCGGTAGGTGGAATAGCCGAACGGCGACAGCAGCAGCGGCACATGGTAGTGGCTGTCCTCGGCCATGCCGAACCGGATCGGCACCTCGTCGAGAAACAGCACCCCCTCGCCCGCCGTCCCCGTGGCACGCAGGTAGTCGCCGGCGTGGAACACCAGTTCGTAGGTCCCGGTCTGGAACTTGTCCTTCGGCAGGATCGGCGCGTCGGTGCGCCCGTCGGCATTGGTCACCGTCTCGGCGATCTTGCGGTGGCTCATGCCGGACAACCGGTAGAGCGTGATCCGCACGCCCTCGGCCGGCTGGCCCCGCGCGGTATCGAGCACATGAGTCGTCAGAAATCCCTGGGCCATCGGCGCGCGCCCCGTCTTGTCACCTCGTTCCCGTCCGGTCTAAGTCGGAGTGTCGGCAAAGGAAAGAGCGATGGCAGACGCCCCCCGGTATCCGCGCGACATGCGCGGCCACGGCCCCACCCCGCCCGAGGCCGGCTGGCCCGGTGGCGCGCGCATCGCGGTCCAGTTCGTGATCAACTACGAGGAAGGCGGCGAGAACAACCTGCTGCACGGCGACGCCGCGTCCGAGGCCTTCCTGTCCGAGATCGTCGGCGCCGCCCCCTGGCCCGGCCAGCGCCACTGGAACATGGAATCGATCTACGAATACGGCGCCCGGGCCGGGTTCTGGAGGCTGCACCGCCTCTTCACCGGCATGGCCATTCCCGCCACGGTCTATGGCGTCGCCACGGCACTGGCGCGCAGCCCCGAACAGGTGGCCGCGATGAAGGCGGCCGACTGGGAAATCGCCACCCACGGTCTCAAATGGATCGACTACCGCGACATCCCAGAGACCGAGGAACGCGCACATCTGGCCGAGGCGATCCGCCTTCACGCCGAGGTCACGGGCGAACGTCCACGCGGATGGTATCTCGGCCGCGCGTCGATGAACACCGTGGCCCTCGCCGCCGAGGAGGGCGGGTTCGATTATATTTCCGACACTTACGATGATGACCTCCCCTACTGGATCAGCGCCGGAGAGCGCGATCAGCTGATCATCCCCTACACGCTCGACGCCAACGACATGCGTTTCGCCACGCCCCAGGGCTTCAACGCGGGCGACCAGTTCGAGGCCTATCTGCGCGACAGTTTCGACGCGCTCTATGCCGAGGGCGGGCGGATGATGTCGGTGGGGCTGCACTGCCGCCTGATCGGGCGGCCGGGGCGCATCATGGCGCTGAAGCGGTTCATGGAGTATGCGGCCGGACATGACGGGGTCTGGTTCCCGCGCCGGATCGACATCGCCCGGCATTGGGCCAGGCACCATCCGCCAGTCCGACGCCCACGCCCCTCGCGCATGACAAAGGATGAATTCGTAACGGCTTACGGCGGGATCTTCGAGCACTCCCCCTGGATCGCGGAACGCGCCTTTGACCTTGAACTGGGCCCCGCCCATGACTGCGCCGCCGGCGTCCACAGCGCCCTGGCGCGCGTCTTCCGGTCGGCATCGCCGAGACGAACGTCTGGGCGTCCTGAACGCCCACCCCGACCTCGCCGGGCAAGCTCGCCGCGGCGCAGCGGCTGACGCCCGAGTCGACCGCCGAACAGGCCAGCGCCGGCCTCGATGCGCTGACCGACGAGGAGCGCGCAACCTTCGCCGCCCTCAACGCGGCCTATGTCGAGAAATTCGGCTTTCCCTTCATCATCGCCGTGCGCGACCACGACAAGGACGGCATCCTTGCCGCCTTCAACCGGCGGCTCGCAAACGCCCCCGACATCGAATTCGCCGAAGCCTGCCGGCAGGTGGAACGGATCGCCGAACTGCGTCTTCAGGCCATCCTCCCATGAGCCGGCGCATCGTGGCCGAACCTCTGACTGCGGCGGCCTTCGCGCCCTTCGGCGATGTCCTCGACACCGCCGGCGATCCGGACCGGATCATCAATCAGGGCCTCTGCGGGCGCTACCACGACCGCGCACGGCTTGATTTTTCGGACGGGCGTGCGGGGATCAGCCTGTTCAAGGCCGAACCGCGCAGCCCTGCCCTACGAGCTTGCGATGGTCGAACGGCACCCCGACGGCAGCCAGGCCTTCCTGCCGATGACGCAGGCGCCTTTCCTCGTGATCGTGGCCCCGGACGACGGCGGCGTTCCGGGCCGCCCCCGCGCCTTCCTGACCGCGCCGGGACAGGGCATCAACCTGGCGCGGGGCACCTGGCACGGGGTGCTGACCCCCCTTTCCGCCCCTGGGCTTTTCGCTGTGGTCGACCGGATCGGACCGGGGGAGAACCTCGAAGAGCACTGGTTCGACGATCCCTTCACCGTCGTGGCCGAGGACTGAGAGATGCAGGACCTCTATCTCAACTGGATCGACGGCGCCTGGGCCGAGGGCGGCGCGGGCCGCATGACGGTCGAGAACCCCGGCACGGGCGAGGCACTGGCCGAACAGGCGCTGGCCGACGCGAGCGACGTCGACCGGGCCGTTCAGGCCGCACAACGAGTCCACGAAAGCGGCGCCCTCACGGCACTGCGCCCGGTCGAGCGGGGCCGGATGGTCCGCGCGATGGGGGACTGGCTTCTGGCCCATCATGAAGACCTCGCCCGTCTTCTGACGCTGGAACAGGGCAAGGCCCTGTGGGAAGCGCGGGCCGAGATCCGCAACGCCGCGCGCTACTTCGAGTATTACGGCAATCAGGCCGAGACGCTGGAAGGCCGCCAGATCCCGCTGGGCGCAGGCTACATGGATTTCACGCTGCTCGAGCCCTATGGCGTCTCGGCCCAGATCATTCCGTGGAACTTTCCCATGGAAATCGCCGCGCGGTCGATCGCAGCCGGAATCGCCACGGGGAACGCTTGCGTGGTCAAGACATCCGAGATGACACCGCTCACCTCGCACGCCTTCGGACTGGCCGCCGAGGCCGCAGGCTTGCCCCCCGGCGCGGTCAACATCCTCACTGGCTGGGGGCATGAGGCGGGCGCGGCGCTTGCGTCGCACCCGGGCGTCAATCAGATCGTTTTCACGGGCTCGGTGGCGACGGGGTCCGCCATCGCGCAGGCGGCCGCGCGCAACATCGTGCCCTGCGTTCTGGAACTGGGCGGCAAGTCGGCGGCCATCGTCCACCCGGATGCCGATCTCGACGCCTTCATGGGAGACGTCCGCAAGGGCATCTTCATGAACGCGGGCCAGATCTGTTCCGCGATGAGCCGGATCGTCGTGCACCGCAAGGTCCATGACGACCTTGTCGACCGGATCGCGGGGTTGGCGAAGTCGGTCGACGTGGGGCCCGGCATCGAGCGGGGCGAACCCCTTCAGGGCATGGGGGCCATGGCCTCGGGGCCGCAGCTCGACCGCGCCCTGGGCCTGTCGGCGCGGGCCGAGACCGAAGGGGCGACCCTTGTCACCGGCGGGCGGCGGCTCAACATTCCCGGACATTTCATGGAGCCGACCGTGCTCACCGGCGTCGATCCGAACAGCGAGATCGGTCAGACCGAGGTCTTCGGCCCCGTCGTCTCGGTCATGGCCTTCGAAGACGAGGCCGAGGCCATCGCCATCGCCAACGGCACCGATTACGGCCTTGTCGCGGGGGTCTTCACCCGCGACCTCGACCGTGCGACCCGGGCCGCGGGTCGGCTGCGCGCCGGGCAGGTCTTCGTCAACGAATGGTTCGCAGGCGGGGTCGAGACCCCGTTCGGCGGCTACGGCAAGTCGGGCTACGGCCGCGAAAAGGGCCGCGAGGCGCTGTGGAACTACGTCCAGACCAAGAACGTGGCGATCCGCCTGCGCTGAGGCGCGTCAGTCCGCGGGCGACATGCCCGCAGCCGAAAGGATATCGGTGAAGGGGCGCAGTTCGGTTTCGAACCGGCGCCACCGCGCGCGCGACCCGGCATGGATGCCGCGGCGCACCAGTCCGATGCTCAGCGTATCGACCCGCCGTCGGACCAGTTCGGGCCGCAGGCAGGCGGGATCCCAGTCGAGCCGGCAATGCGCAAGAAGCCGGCGCGCGGCAGGCTCGGGGTCGCTCACCCGACCCTCGCAGTCCATCGACAGGATGCGGTCGCCGAAGAGCGCCCTCCGATGCGCCATGTGCCGTTCGTATTCGATGCAATGGGCCGCGGTATTCTCGAGGCGCGTGGTCCACGGAAAGGTCTTCGGATCAAACCGGTTCTGATAGACCGACAGCGCAATCGACCGCGGGTCACGGCGCGGTATTCGGCCTTGGCGGTCTCCAGATCGCCCGTCTCGGCAAGAAGGATCGCGCGGCGCAGGGGGCCGTCACGTCGTTGGGACGCGTGGCCAGCACGGCATCGGCGAGGCCCAGCGCCCGCCCCGGGCTGGTCGAGCCGGTAGGCCGCGCTGGCAAGGTTGGTGCGCACGTCGAGATTGGCCGGATCGGCATCGACCACAGGCTCAAGCACGGCGGCGGCCTCTTCGGCCTTCCCCTGGAGCAGAAGCGCAAACCCAAGGTTCGAGGCCGCACCGTCGAAATGGGGGGCCCGGGCAAGCGCACGGCGCGGGAAGACCTCGACCTTGTCGGGCGCACCGGCCATGGATCTCGGCCACGGCACGAGGATTGAAGACGGCGGGCTAATCGCCGGACCGGGCGATCAGCCGGTCAGACAGCGCCCGGACACCGCCGACGTCGCCGGCGCGTCCGTCGCGCAGAAGGGCGTCGGTCCGGGCCATCGCCAGCCGGCCCCCTCAGCGAAGCGGCCGCAGCCGCGGGTGGCGGTTGACGTCCTTGTAGAGCAGGTAGCGGAACCGCCCCGGACCGCCCGCATAGCAGGCCTGCGGGCAGAACGCGCGCAGCCACATGAAATCGCCCGCCTCGACCTCGACCCAGTCGCCGTTGAGACGATAGACCGCCTTCCCCTCGAGCACGTAGAGACCATGCTCCATCACATGCGTCTCGGCGAAGGGGATGACGCCGCCCGGTTCGAAGGTCACGATGTTGACGTGCATGTCGTGCGCGAGGTCCGCCGGATCGACGAAACGCGTCGTGGCCCAGGCCCCGCCGGTGCCTGGCATTGCAACCGGCGCAACCGCGTCGTCACGCGCAACAAAGGATACCGGCGGATCGATTCCCTCGACCGCCTCATAGGCCTTGCGGATCCAGTGGAAGCCGCAGGGCCCGTCCCCAGGGTTGACCAGCGACCACTCCGCGCCGGGGGCGAGAAAGGCATATCCACCCGCCGTCAGGCGGTGCAGGTCCGCGCCGAGCCTCAGGTCTAGCGCGCCCGCGGTGACGAAGATCACGCCTTCGGCCTGCGGGTCGGGCTCGGGCCGCTCGCTGCCGCCGCCGGGGGCAAGCTCGACGATGAGCTGCGCGAAGGTCTCGGCAAAGCCGCTCAGAGGCCGGGCCACGATCCAGGCACGGGCCCCGTGCCAATGCGGCAGCGCCGAGGTGACGATATCCGTCATCACGCCGCGGGGTATGACGGCATAGGCCTCGGTGAAGATCGCGCGCCCGGTCAGAAGCTGGGTCTGCGGCGGCAGCCCGCCGGGGGGAGTTGCATAGTCGCTCATGCCGACAAAGAGACGCGGGCGCGCCGCGGGATCAAGGGGAAATCCGCACACCTTCGCCGATCAGCAGGCAGGCGGGATCGCGACCACGGTTCCGGTCGTGGCCGCTTCCTGCGCGGCAAGGCCCATCGCCACGGCCCGCGCGCCGTCGCGAAGCGTGACCTCGACGGTGCCTTCGCCGCGGACCACGCGGTTGAAACGCGCATGCTGGTAGAAGGTCGACCCGTTGTGGTCGCCCGCGTCCAGCAGGGTCGGATCAACCGGAATATCGACGGCCAGTGGCCCCTTGGGATGTCGCGGGCTGACGATGACCTGCGGCACCGGCGGCGCACCCAGATGCGCGGGCCAGAACCGCCCCGGTCCCGGCACGAGGCATTCGATCTTGCCTGTTGGGCCAACCGCCGAAAGCTCTTCCTGGTAGCGCGCGCCTTCGGCGTACATGCAAAGCTCGAGCATGGCGCGCGCGCCGCCCTCGAAATCGACGATGACATAGGCGGTATCCCAGATATCGGGCACCTCGCCGCCGTAGCGTTCGTCGCGGTGGTTCACCTCCTGTCCGGCGCTGGCCATCACCCGCACAGGCTCGGCCTGCAGGATCAGCCGCATCAGGTCGAAGAAGTGGCAGCATTTCTCGACCAGCGTGCCGCCGGTGAGGCGATTGAACCGGTTCCAGTCGCCGACCTTGGGCAGGAACGGAAAGCGGTGCTCGCGGATCGACAGCATCCGGATGCCGCCAGTGGCCGACGCGGCCTCTTCGACGAATTTCGCCACGGGCGGCATGTAGCGGTATTCCATCGCCACCCAGATCGGGGCGGCGTATCCCGCCTCGATCCGGGCCAGCCGCGCGGCGTCCTCGGGCCGGGTATAGAGCGGCTTTTCGATCAGAAGCGGCAGGTGGCGATGTTGCGCGAGCTCTTCCAGCTGGTCGACATGGTGGTGGTTCGGGCTGGCGATCAGCAGGCAATCGACGCCCGCGTCCGTGACCACATCCTTCACCGAAGCGGCGACCCGAGCACCCGGCGCGATGGCCTTGGCCGCGGCCATCATCCCGTCATCGGGATCGAAGATCGCGCCGACCCGCGCCCCCGGCAAAAGCGCGATGTTGCGCAGATGCTCCTGCCCCATCATGCCGCAGCCGATGATGCCGTAGTTGACGATATCCGACATGTTTGTCCCTATTTCATGCGCGAGATGTAGCGCACCTTGTCCGGATCGAACCAGGTGCGCGAATATTCGGCGATGGTGCCGTCCTGTGCCCGGGACAGCCGTTCGATGAAGCCGCAGACCGCGCCAGCAGGTAGCGGGAAGGGCTGAACGGTCCAGTCGGGCACGGCACCGACGCCCACGCGATCCTCGGCCCGGACGATCCACAGCCCAAGTCGCTCGCGGTAGAAGAGATAAAGCGATTCCGACAGGTCGTCCGTCGTGATCATGTCGGCGTAGCTGCCATCGAGCCAGATCTCCTCGAGCGCGGCGGGCACACCGCCCAGCCGCCGCAGCCGGCGGATGCGATACGCCTCGGACGCCGACCCGAAGGCGGGCAGATCGGCGGGCTTCGCCAGCCGCCGCACGTCCAGCACCCGCGCGGTGGGCAGGCCACCGCCTTCGGCAAGTTCAATCCGTAGGAAGGCATAGACCCCCGACGCCGCCGGTGGATGGCGGACATAATTTCCCGACCCCTGAACCCGGTCGAGATACCCCTTCTCGGTCAGATCCGCGAGCGCCTTCCTGAGCGTTCCGACCGAGATCCCCAGATCCTTGGCCATGTCCCGTTCGGGCGGCATCCGCTCGCCTTCCAGGATCCGGCCCGCCGCGATCTCGCGAATCAGCATCTCGGCGGTCTGCACGTAGATCGGAAGGGAGTTCGGGTTCGCCATGGGCAGGGGGTGCGACTCGGTCGACATAAAAATTGATACACTATTGATGCATATCAAGGCGGATGCTACGCAAGTGGTAATTTCGCGCCGATCAGGAGATTCGCATGACCGTGGTGCCCGTGACCTCTGCCGACCTCGATGCGGCTGAAGTTTCCTGGTTTTCCGCGCTCTGTTCGGACGACTACGCGTATCTGGGCGTGCCCGACGGCGCGCTTCGGTCAAGCTGGGAGCATTGCCGCGACATCCTTCTGGAAGCCGAGCGCCAGGGCTTTCGCAACATCCTCTGCCCGTCCTCCTATCAGGTCGGTCAGGACACGCTCAGCTTCGTGGCGGGCTGCGCGCCCCTGACCGAGAAGATCAACATGCTGGCCGCCGTGCGCTGTGGCGAGATGCAGCCGATCATGCTGGCGCGCACCATCGCCACGCTCGATCACATGCTGAAGGGCCGGCTGACGGTGAACATCATCTCGTCCGACTTCCCCGGCGAAAAGGCCGACAGCGCCTTTCGCTACAAGCGGTCGCGCGAGGTGGTGGAAATCCTGCGCCAGGCCTGGACGCAGGACGAGATCAACTACGAGGGCGAGGTCTACCAGTTCAAGGGCGTGACCACCGACCCCGCGAAGCCTTACCAGCAGAACGGCGGCCCGTTGATGTATTTCGGCGGCTATTCGCCCGACGCGATCGAGCTTTGCGCCCAGCATTGCGACGTCTACCTGATGTGGCCCGAGCCGAAAGAGAACCTGAAAGGCCGGATGGAAGCCGTGCACGACCGCGCCAAGGAGTATGGCCGCACCCTCGACTACGGACTGCGCGTCCACATGATCGTGCGCGACACCGAGAAAGAGGCCAAGGAATACGCCGAGCACCTGGTCTCGAAGCTCGACGATGAATACGGCACGCTGATCCGCGACCGGGCGCATGATTCGATCAGCCTCGGCGTGGCGCACCAGTCCCGCGCCCGCGAACTGGCGGACCAGTTCGGCTATATCGAACCGCATCTGTGGACCGGCGTCGGCCGCGCGCGATCGGGCTGCGGCGCGGCGCTGGTCGGATCGACCGACCAGGTCCTGAGCGAGATCGAGGCCTACCGGAAGATGGGCATCCGTGCCTTCATCTTCTCGGGCTACCCCCACATCGACGAATGCATCAGCTTCGGCCAGCGCGTGCTGCCGCAACTCAAGACCTGCTCGCTTCCCGAGGCCTACGGTCGTGTGCCGTCGCAAACCCCGGCCACCCCGCTGGGCGTGGGAGAGCGGACATGATGCAGCGCGTCCGACTGACCGACGAGTTGAGCTTCAGCCGCATCGTCTATGGCATGTGGCGGCTCGATGAGGACAGCGACACCTCGCCCGCCCATATCCGCGCCAAGATCGAGGCCTGCCTCGAACAGGGCATCACCACGATCGACCAGGCCGACATCTATGGCGGCTACACGTCCGAGGAACTGCTGGGCGCTGCCCTCAAGGGCACGGACCTGGCCGACCGGATCGAGATCGTCACCAAGACCGATATCGTCGTGCGGTCGGACCGCTTTCCCGACGTGCGGGTCAAGCATTACGACACCTCGGCCGACTACATCACCGCCTCGGCCGAGCGGTCGCTGAAACTCATGGGGATCGAGCGGATCGACCTTCTGCTGATCCACCGTCCCGACCCGCTGATGGACCATCACGAGACCGGCGCGGCGCTGGACGATCTGGTCGCCAGCGGCAAGGTGCGCGCCGTCGGCGTGTCGAACTTCCGGCCCTGGGATTTCTCGCTGCTCCAGTCGGCCATGGAAACCGACCTTGTCGCCAACCAGATCGAGCTGAGCCTGACCAGCAATGCCGCCTTCACCGATGGCGATCTTGCGTTCCTGCAGGAAAACGACATCGTTCCGATGGCGTGGTCGCCCCTTGGCGGGGGCGGGCTGATGTCGGACGAGGGCACGGTGCAAAGGGCGCTGCGCGCGGTGGCCGACCGGCTTGGCGCCGAACCGGCCGAGGTCGCGGTGGCCTGGCTCCTTGCCCATCCGTCAGGAATCCTACCTGTCATGGGAACCAACCGGATCGAGCGTATTCGCAAGTTGTCCCGCGCCGCCACTGTGCCGATGGACCGCGAAACCTGGTTCGAGCTTTACACCGCCGCCCTGGGCCGGGAGGTTCTCTGACATGGCTGACGGAGGAGCGCGCGCGCTGATGGAGACTTTCACCCCCGGACCCGAGACCGAGCGCAGCTTTCGCGATGCGCTTGGGCAATACGCCACGGGCGTGACGGTCGTCACGTGCAACGCGGCCTCGGGGCCCGTCGGAATCACGGCCAACAGCTTTGCAAGCGTGTCGCTCGACCCGCCGCTGGTGCTCTGGTCACCCGCGCGCGCCTCGCGCCGGTTTCCCATGTTCGAGGCGGCCGAACACTATGCAATCCACATTCTGGGGGCCGAACAGACCGATGTCTGCCGCGCCTTCGTGCGCGACGGCGCCGCGTTCGACGCGGTCGACTGGACGACGGGCGAGATGGGCGTCCCTCTCATCGAGGGCTGCCTTGCGCGGTTCGAATGCACCCGCGAGGCCATTCACGAAGGCGGGGACCACATCATCGTCGTGGGCCGGGTGCTGCGCGCATCGGTCCGCACAGGGGCGCCCCTCGTTTTCTGTGCCGGTGAATATGGCCGCTTCACGGATGCTGCCTGACGGCGCAGACTGAAGGCGCAAAACTGACAACGCACGCCCGGACAAACCGGGCGGCACCACAAGACGGGGAGGAGGACGGCGCATGGCGCTGCTTTTTGGGCTCTTGTCGCCCATCCAGCTCTGGAACGACGTCGTTCTCCGGATCGGCCGGTCGGTTGCCATCGTCGCCATCGGCCTGATGGTGCTGGCGATCCTGATCCAGGTTTTCTTCCGATACGTTCTGAACAACGCGCTGGCCTGGCCGGACGAGGCCGCGCGCTTCATGATGCTCTGGATGACGGGCCTGATAGCACCCCTGGCGTACCGTCGCGGCGGCTTCGTGGCCATCGACATGGTCTTGCTGGCGCTGCCCGCCCGGATCGGGGCCGTCGTGTCGCTGTTCCTGCTGCTGATCGCGGGGCTCGTGCTGGGAATGGCGGTCTATATCGGCTGGGGCGAAGTCACGGGCTTCGGCGGCCGCTTCACCACCGCCTCGCTCTACCTGCCGACGAGCCTCTCCTTCGACGAATGGTTCCGCATTCCGCGATCCTGGATGATGGCGTCCTTCCTGGTCGGCGTCGTCCTGCTCTTCATCGTCAACGTCGAGCTGATCCTGCGGTCGCTCATCACGCTTCTGGGGGGCGAGGCCGACCTGCGGCCTATCGCCCCCGGCGAAGAAGAAATCATGGCGGAGTGAAGCGATGCTGATCTGGTTCCTTCCCGTCTTTCTTGTCTTCCTGATGATCGGCCTGCCGGTGTTCTTCGGGCTACTGGCGGCACCCGGCCTTCTCTTGTGGATGAACGGGCAGGAGCGCGACATCACGCTGCTTTACCGCAACGTCTACAACGGGATGGACAGCTTCCCGCTGATGGCGATCCCGTTCTTCATGCTGGCGGGCGAGATGATGAACCGCGGCGGCATCACCATCCGTCTGGTCGAGTTCAGCCAGGCGCTGATGGGGCACCTGCGCGGCGGGCCTCGCGCATGTGAACGTGCTCTCGTCGATCCTCTTCGCCGGCCTTTCGGGGTCGGCGGTGGCGGACACCTCGGCGCTGGGGTCGATGCTGATCCCGGCGATGGAGAAGACAGGGCTACACCCGCCGCTTCGCCGCCGCGATCACGGCGGCCAGTTCGGTCATCGGGCCGATCATCCCGCCTTCGGGCATCATGATCATCTATGCCTATGTGATGGGCGAAAGCGTCGCCGCGCTGTTCCTGGCCGGGATCGTGCCGGGCATCCTGGTCGGCGTGGGCCTGATGGTGATGATCCGGATCATGGCCGACCGCTACGACCTGCCCAAGGCCGAGCGGATCGTGCACAAGAACCAGACCATCGCCCCGATCGAAGGCGGGTTCTCCTTCGTCCTGCTGCGGCTGAACCTTGCCGGGCTTCTCTGGGTGATCAGCGGCCTTGTCGCCACCATTCCCCTGCCCGCCTGGTCGGTGTTCCTGTTCTGGCTGGTGATCGCGCATGTGCTGCTGGTGTGGCTGCGCGGACGCATCAGCAACGACTTCCGCGTCGTCTGCAAGAAGGCCGTGGTCCCGCTTGCAGACCCCGATCCTGATCCTGGGCGGCATCCTCGTCGGCATCTTCACCCCGACCGAGGCCGCCGCCGTCGCCGTGGCCTATGCGGTGATCGTCGCGTTCTTCATCCTGCGCACGATGACGCTCAAGGATCTGCCCGACGTGCTGGGCCGCGCCGCGCTCACCTCGGCGGTGGTTCTCCTGCTGGTCGGGGCGGCGATGGCGTTCAAGACCGTCGTGTCGCTGTCATACGCGCCGCAGATCCTGGCCGATTTCATTCTGGGGCTCAGCGAAAACCCGTTGATCCTGCTGTTCCTGATCAACGTGCTTCTCTTCATCGTGGGCATGTTCCTCGATGCCGGCCCCGCGATCATCATCCTTGGCCCGATCCTTGGCCCGATCTTCCTCGAAATGGGGGTGCATCCGGTTCATTTCGCCATCATCATGAGCGTGAACCTGACCGTGGGGCTGGCAACGCCCCCAATGGGACTTGTGCTCTTCGTGGCCTCGTCCGTCTCGGGCGAGAAGGTCGAGACGATCGCGAAGGCCATCCTGCCGTTTCTCGCCGTGGAGGTGGTCGTGATCTTCCTGATCACGTATTTCCCGGCGATTTCGTTGACGATCCCGCGACTGACCGGGTTCGTCCAGTGATCCTGCAAAGCTTCAGACCAAAAGGGAGGTAACAGAATGCTTAAAGGACTTACGAGGTCGCTTCTGATGGCGACCATGCTTGCGGGGGCGCCGCTTGCGGCCGCCGCCCAGGACATCATGCTGCGGGCGACCGCCAACTCGAACGAGAACGACGAGGACTATGACGGCCTTGTCGTCTTCAAGAACTTCGTCGAACAGGCGTCGAACGGCGCCATCGGTGTCGAGCTTTTCATCGGCACGCAGCTTTGCTCGAACGGCGCCGAGTGCCTTCAGGGCGTGGCCGACGGCTCGATCGACATCTTCATCTCGACCTCGGGCGGCGCCGCGGGCATCTTCCCCTATGTGCAGGTGCTCGACCTGCCCTACCTGATGGCCGACGATCGCATCGCCGAGGCCGTGATGGCTGCGGGCACACCTTTCATGCGCACGATGCAGCAGAAGGTTCTCGAGGATTCCGGCGGCGCGATCCGGCTGATGACCATCGGCAACACCGGCGGCTGGCGCAACTTCGCCAACACCCAGCGTCGGGTCGCAGATCCCCGAGGACCTGGCGGGCCTGAAGATCCGCACGGTCGTCGCCGACCTGCCGCAGGAACTGGTGCGCATCCTCGACGCCTCGCCCACGCCGATCCCGTGGCCCGAGCTCTTCACCTCGCTGCAGACCGGGGTCGTCGAAGGCACCAAGAACGGCATCACCGACATCATGGGCATGAAGTTCCCCGATGCGGGGCTGCAGTACCTGACGCTGGACGGTCACGCCTACATGGGCGCGCTCTGGTTCATGAACAACGAACGGTTCATGTCGATGCCCGATGACCTCAAGCGCGTGGTGCTCGACGGCTTCTACCAGCTCCAGCAGGCGACCTTCGCCTCGCCCAAGCGCAAGTCGATCGCGGCCTACGAAGAGTTCGCGGCCGGCGGCGGCGATCTCTACGTGCCGACGCCCGAGCAGAAGGAAGCCTTCCGCGAGGCCGCGTCGCCGATCTACGACTGGTTCAACGCCAATGTCGACGGGCGGCGAGGAGGTGGTGAACGCCCTCAACGAGACCGTGGCACAGGTGTCTGCGCAGATCGACGAAGCCCGCGCGGCGGAAATGCAGTAACACGACCTGGGTGCGGGCGCGCCGGCGCCCGCATCCCATCTCGGCTCAGGCCGAGTCGCCCCCTTTCCCGCGGGGCACACCAGCCCTTGGCAACCTGCGGTTCATTCGCGAGCACTTGGCAGAAATCTCCGGTAGAAACCGCCGGCTCCATCGCCTGAATCGGTGGTGCAAACGCTCTGTTTCCTCGCGTTCGGGCTAGCGTTCTGGCATCATGTCGCCCGAGGGCTGGGGTTCAGTATGAGTATCGAGAAAGCTGCATTGCGTGTCCGCGTGATCACCCGGCGCTTGCCGGCGACACTGCCTCCGATGGAGGCGGCGCTTCTGATCGTGCTGCTTCTGCTGGCGGTTGCGGGGTCTCTCTAGGACCCGCCCGCATCCCGCGCCGCTTCGATCGCCGGGCGGATCTGGCCTTCGAGCGACCGCTCCGTGATCGGCCCCGCAAACCGCAGAACCACGTTCCCCTCGCCATCGATCACATAGGTTTCGGGCACCCCGTAAAGCCCCCAGTCAAGCGCCACGCGGCCGGTTTCGTCGGCCCCCATGGCGACATAGGGGTTTCCCAGCTCTGTCAGGAAGGCCAGCGCCTTTTCGGGGTCGTCCTTGTAGTTGACCCCGTAGATCGGGATGCCCTCGTCCGCGAGAAGCTGAAGGTTGGGATGCTCGACCCGGCAGGGCGCGCACCAGCTTGCCCAGTAGTTCACCAGCTTCACGCCGGGCGCGCGCAGCGCCTCGTCCGTGAAGGGGGCCTCGGCGCCAAGCTGGGTCAGCGCAACCGGCGGCGCGGGCGCGCCGATCCGGACCGAGGGCAGTGCGTCGGGATCCTCCCGCTGCATCCCGAGATAGAACATCAGGGCAAGGCCCGCGAAGAACGCGGGCGGGGCCGCGAGAAGGGGCGAGAACTTAGCCATGCGTCCGGCGCGCCTCCGCTTCGGCAAGCTGCCGCTTGACCCGTTTGCCCTGCCAGACGCTGAGCGCAACGAGCGCCACCAGAAGGCCAAGAGACACGGCATAGGCCAGCGTGACATAGGTCGCGTATGGGCCGAGGTCGGGCATCAGGCCATCCTTTCGCGCAGTTCAAGGGCGTGCAGGCGACGGGCCCGGATCTCGGTCCGGGTGCGGTAGAAGACCAGCGCCACGAACAGGAGCACGAAGCCCGCGATCGACACCAGAAGCGGGAACCAGAAGACATCGGCGATGTTCTCTTCCTTGTCGAGAGACAGGGTGGCGCCCTGGTGCAGGCCCTGGTTCCAGAAATTCACCGCGTAGCGCGACAGAAGCGCGAAGACCGAGCCCACAAGGCAGAGCACCGAGGTGAGGTCGGCGGCGGTGTCGGGGTCGTCGATCGCGGCCCAAAGGGCGATGTAGCCCACGTAGAACAGGAACAGGATCAGGAAGGACGTCAGGCGCGGGTCCCAGGCCCACCAGGTGCCCCACATCGGCTGGCCCCAGATCGCCCCGGTGGCCAGCGCGATCAGCGTCATCGTCACCCCGATGGGCGCGGCCGCCTTGGCCGCCAGCGCGCTGACATGGTGGCGCCGGATCAGCCAGATCAGAGAGGCGACGAGCATCATGATCCAGGCGTTGATCGCCATCATCGCCGAGGGCACATGCAGGTAGATGATCTTGACGGTCGATCCCTGCCGGAAATCATCGGGCGTGAAGAAAAAGCCCCAGACCAGACCCACGACCATCGCCACGCCGGCAAGGCCGAAAAGCCACGGCATCCACCGGTCGGTGAAGGCCATGAAGCGGCGCGGATTGGCATATTCCCAGATCGACATGCGTGGTATCTAACCGTCCCTTCGCCCCGTCTCAAGACACATGGCTGTCAGCCCCTCAGCGCAGATTGACGCGGAGTGCGGCGGCGGCCGCGTAAGGCAAAAGCGCGAGGCTCCCCAGCGTGATCCCCGCCAGCATCAGCGCGGGCGTCGTCGCGTCGAGCCCCGCCGCCGCGCGCCGCACGGCGTCCGACCCGAAGATCAGCGTCGGCACGTAGAGCGGCAGGACGAGGATCGACAGCAAGAGCCCGCCCCGCTTGAGGCCCACGGTCAGCGCGGCACCGAACGCCCCGATCATCGACAGCGCCGGCGTCCCCAGCGCCAGCGTGAGGACCAGCCAGCCATAGGCCGGCCCGGGCAGGTTCAGGAAGATGCCGAAGACCGGCGCCGCCAGCGTCAGTGGCAGCCCTGTCGTCAGCCAATGCGCCAGCGCCTTCATCGCCACCGCGCCTTCCAGCGGCACGGGGGCCGTGGCCAGGAGATCGAGCGATCCATCCTCGAAATCCATCGCGAAGATCCGGTCAAGCGACAGCAGGCAGGCCAGAAGCGCGCCGACCCAGAGAACGCCGCGCGCGATGACCGACAGCGTCGCGCCATCCGGCCCGATGCCGAAGGGCACCAGCACCGTGACGATCAGGAAGAAGGCCAGCGCCAGGCCAAAGCCCCCGCCCGCCCGCAGCGCCAGCCGAAGATCCCGCACAAGAAGCGCGGTCATGCGAAGGCCTCGTCGAAGGCGCCGCCGCGCGCGGGCGCGGCCTTGAAGGGCGCAACATCGAGGATGCGGGCATCAAGACCAAGGTCGATATGCGTGGCGATCAGCGCCGACCCGCCCTTCGCCACATGGCCTTCCACCGCGCGGGCGAAAAGCCGGACGCTGGCCGTGTCGAGCGACACCGTGGGTTCGTCCAGCACCCAGATCGCCCGCCCCGTCACGCCAAGCCGGGCCAGCCCCAGCCGGCGTTTCTGTCCCGCCGACAGGTTCTGCGCCTGGCGGTCGCGGAAGGCCCTGAGATCGAAGGCCCCCAGCGCCCCGTCGATCCCGCCGGTGCCATAGATCGCCGCCCAGAACCCAAGGTTCTCGGCCACGGTCAGCGTGCCCTTGATGCCGTCGGCATGACCCGAATAGGCGATGGATTCAGGCAGCGCGCCGACCTCGCCCGCCAGGGCGGGTTGCAGCCCTGCGATCGTGCGCAGAAGCGTCGTCTTGCCGGACCCGTTCGGCCCCCGCAGCACCAGCACCTCACCGGGGTGCAGCGTGAAGCCCACGCCCTCGAGCACCGGCACGCCGCCGCGCGCGCAGGCCAGGTCGCGAACCTCGAGGGCGGCTGATCCGTGGTCCAAGTTCAGGCGCCCCCCGCTCTCAGACCGGGAGCAGCGCAAGGCCGACGCGGCGGCCTTCGGAGAGAAGCACGTTGTAGGTGCGGCAGGCGGCGGGCGACGACATGATCTCGACCCCGACGCCGGCCTCTTCCAGACACCCGCGGAAGTCCGACGGAATATGGGCGATCTCGGCCCCGGTGCCCACGAACAGGACGTCGATATCGGGAACAGCCGCCAAGAGGGTCGCGGTATCTTTGAACCCGCCCCAGCCGCGGATGCCGTCGGGCAGGATGGTGACCGCGCCCTCGACGACCTCGCCGGCAATGCGGAAGAAGCCCGGGCCATAGCCGTCCACGGGCCGCGCCTCGGAATAGGTGATCTCGGTCATGCGCATGAGCGCCCCCTTTCAGGACCAGAGCGGCAGCCCGATCAGCGCAGCCACCCCGATGATGCCATAAGCCACGCGACGATACAGGTCCGCGCGGTCGGGATCAAACAGCCAGCGTCCGCCCAGTGCGCCAAGGCCGAAGGGCAGCGCCATGGCCAGTCCGAAGGCCAGCGCCTCGGGCGGGAAGGCACCCTGCAGCGCGATCATCGGGATATAGGCCACGCTCGACAGGGTCAGCACGACGATCGTGTTGGCCCGGGTGCGCGCAACGCTGTCCTGCCCGCCAAGCTGGAACAGCACCATCGCCGGACCGTTGAGGCCGACCGATCCGCCGAGAAACCCCACCGCGCCGCCCACCGCCAGCCAGGCCGGGACGCCCGGAACACCGCGATAGCGCCACCCGGTCATCAGGGCGAGAAGCGTGGTCAGCACCACCACCGAAACGCCCCATCGCAGCGTCACCGGATCGCCCGTGCGCAGCACCCAGACCCCGAAGGGAAGCGCCACGAGCGCCGCCGCCAGCATGATGAGCGAGGCGCGCAGGTCGGCGCGCCGCCAGGCCTGCGGCAGCACCGTCGCCGCCGAGCCGAGCGTGGCCACCGCGAAGGCCGCGACGGCCATCAAGGGCGTGACAAGGATGGTGGCCAGCGGCATGAAGATCAGCGCCGAACCGAAGCCGGCAAAGCCGTAGACGACGCCCGCGACCCCGGCCAGCGCCATCAGCCATGGCAGGCCGGGCTGGCTGAGCCCGGCCGCGATCCAGTCAGGCATCCGCCCCGCCGAACTGCGTCCCTGCCCCGGCGTCGGGCTTGGACCAGTCGCGCTTCGTGCCGAGGATCAGCACCACGTTCTTGGCGACATAGACCGACGAATAGGTGCCCACGATCACGCCCCAGGTGATGGCGAAGACGAACCCGCGAATGACGTCGCCGCCCAGGATCAGAAGCGCGATCAGTGCGATCAGCGTGGTCCCCGAGGTCATCAGTGTCCGGCTCAGCGTCTCGTTGACGCTGAGGTTCATCACGTCGCGCAGCGGCATCTTCTTGTACTTGATCAGGTTCTCGCGCAGCCGGTCGAAGATCACCACGGTATCGTTGATCGAATAGCCCACGATGGTCAGCAGGGCCGCGATGGTCGCAAGATCGAACCGGATCTGCAGCAGGCTGAAGATGCCGATGGTCAGGATCACGTCATGAAAGAGGGCCACCACCGCGCCGACCGAGAACTGCCATTCGAACCTGAGCCAGATATAGATCAGGATCGCCCCCATCGCCGCGAAAACCGCGATGAATGCTGTCTTGATCAGTTCGCCCGAGACCTTGGGGCCGACCGATTCGACCGATGTGAAGCTGATTTCGGGGTCGACCTCCTGCAATGCGGCCTCGACCGTGTTGATGACGTCCACCGAAACGCTCTCCTGACCTTCCTGGGCCTGGATGCGCACCATCGCGACATGCCGGTCGGCGCCGAAGGTCGGGTCGAAAACCTCGGTGATCGAGACGTCGCCAAGCCCCAGCGGCGCGATCGCGTCGCGGTAGACGCCCACGTCGACGGCCTGGGTGCTTTCGGTGCGGATGGTCGTGCCGCCGCGGAAGTCGATTCCGAAGTTCAGCCCCATCGTCAGGAACAGGATCACCGAGACGATCATCGCCACGATCGACGCCCCGAAGGTCGCCTTCCAGAAGCGGAAGAAGTCGATGTTCGTTACGTCGGGAACCAGTTTCAGGCGCATGAAGTCAAACCTCGATTGTCCGCGGCCGGCGGCGTTCGAACCAAAGGACGATCAGAAGGCGGGTCACGAACAAGGCCGTGAAGACCGACGTGATGATGCCAAGACCCAGCGTGATGGCGAAGCCGCGCACCGGCCCCGAGCCAAGCGTGAACAGGATACCGGCGGTGATGAAGGTGGTGATATTGGCGTCGACGATGGCCGAAAGCGCCTTTTCGTATCCAAGCTCGATGGCGCGGGCCGGCCCCTTGGCGGTCTTCAGTTCCTCGCGGATCCGCTCGAACACAAGGACATTGGCGTCGACCGCCATGCCGATGGTCAGCACGATCCCCGCGATGCCGGGAAGCGTCAGCGTCGCCCCGATCAGCGACAGAAGTCCGAAGATCATCGCCACGTTGAGGATCAGCGCGATATTGGCGAAGACACCGAACAGCCCGTAGCTCAGCGTCATGAACACCAGGACCGCGGCAAAGGCGACCAGCGCGGCGATCCGGCCGGCATCGATCGAATCCTGCCCGAGCTCGGGCCCGATGGTGCGTTCTTCGAGGAACACCAGTTCAGCCGGCAGCGCGCCCGCCCGCAACAGGATGGCAAGCTGCGTCGATTCCTCGACGGTGAACCGCCCGGTGATGATGCCCGAACCGCCCGGAATGTGGCTTTGGATGACAGGGGCCGAGACCACTTCGTCGTCCAGCACGATGGCGAAGGGCGACCCGACATTCTGCGCGGTATAGTCGCCGAATTTCCGCGCGCCGGTCGGGTTGAAGCGGAAGTTGACCGCCGGCCGGCCGTTCTGATCGAAGGCGGGCTGGGCATCCACCAGTTCCTCGCCGCTGACCACGGGCGAGCGTTCGACGATGTAGAAGATGCCCGGTTCGTCCATCGACGGCAGAAGGACGTTTCCCGATCCCGCCTCTGACCCCGCCTCGGAGGTGCGGCCCACGACCGGGTTGAACGTCAGCCGGGCCGTCGTGCCGATCAGCGCCTTCAATTCCTCGGCCGACCCGATGCCCGGCACCTGGATCAGGATCCGGTCCTCGCCCTGACGCTGGATCGTGGGCTCGCGCGTGCCGACCTCGTCGACCCGGCGGCGAATGATCTCGAGAGATTGCTGGATCGTGCGGTTGTCGGTCGCCTGACGTTCGGCGTCGCTCAGCCGCACGATGATCTCGTCCCCCTCGCCCGCCACGTCGATATCGGTGGCGCCCACACCGGTGAACGTGGCCACCGGGCGCGCAAGGCTCTGCACGGCCTCGAGCGCCACCGCCATTCCGGCGGGCTCGGAAATGCGCACCCGCAATTCGTCGGGCGCCGAAGGCTGGCGGCGCACGGTGCCGACGTCGGCGCGCTCGTCCCGCAGCGCGTCGCGCACCTCCGGCCAGAGCGCATCCATCCGGTCGCCATAGACATCGGCGACCTGCACCTCGGCCAGCAGATGCGCGCCGCCCCGCAGGTCCAGCCCGAGGTTCACCAGTTTCGAGGGCAGAACACCCGGCCAGAGCGCCAGATCGGCCTCGCGCTGGGGCGTGGCGCCCATCGCCTCGATCGCGGCGGCGGCGTCATTGTGCCGCTCGACCCGGTCGTAGAACAGGTTCGGCATGGCGTACAAAAGGCCCGCAGCAAGCACGGCCCAGATCAGAACCCGCTTCCACAGGGCGATTTGCAGCATCGGTGCCCCCAGGGCCTAGTTCGAGTTGGCCGGCTCGGTCTTGCTCAGGACCTGGGCGATGGTGTTCTTGACCACGCGCACCTTCACGCCCTCGGCCAGTTCGACCTCGACCTCGTTGTCTTCCTTGACCTTCGACACCTTGCCGATCAGCCCGCCCTGGGTGACCACCTGATCGCCCCGGCGCAGCGCCTGCACCATCTTCTGATGGTCCTTGAGCTTCTTCTGCTGCGGACGGATCAGGAGAAAGTACATGATCGCGAAGATGAGGATGAGGGGGACGAAGCTTGCGAATGCGCTTCCTGCTCCCCCGGCCGCTTGCGCGTAGGCAGGCGTGACAAACATGGACAGACCCCACTGGCTCGATGGGGCTGTCCGTCAGCCCCTGCTTTGAATTGGCGCGCACCCTATAGTCGGGTTCACGGGTTGGCAAGCAGAGGCCCGGCGCGCCGAAGACGCATTTCCCGGTTCACCCCCGGCCGCTTCTGCGCCATATGGGGACAGCGATTTCACGATCAACCAGACGAACACTCAAGACGGTCCCCGACATGCACGACATCCGCGCCATCCGCGAAAACCCCGAAGACTTCGACCGCGTGATGCGCAGGCGGGGTCTGTCGGGCATCGCCGCCGAGGTGCTCTCGATCGACGAGGCCCGCCGCGCCCGGATCGCCGCCGCCGAAGCCGCCCTGGCCGACCGAAACGCCGCCTCGAAAGAGGTGGGTGCGGCGAAGGCGCGCGGCGATCAGGCCGAGTTCGAGCGCCTGCGCGCCCTGGTGGCCGAAAAGAAGGACGAGGTCGCGCGGCTCGAGGCCGAGGCGAAGGAACAGGACGACCGCCTGACCGACTACCTCATGGGCCTGCCCAATGCGCCGCTCGACGCGGTGCCCGATGGCAAGGACGAACACGACAACGTCGAGATCAAACGCTGGGGCACGCCGCGTACCTTCGACTTCGCACCGAAAGAGCATTTCGAGATCGCCGGCGCGTCCGCGGACCTCGACTTCGAGACGGCGGCCAAGCTCTCGGGGTCGCGCTTCGTGGTCATGCGCGGCGCCATCGCGCGCATCCACCGCGCGCTGGCGCAGTTCATGCTGGACGTCCACACCACCGAGAACGGCCTGACCGAAACGATCACCCCGGTCCTCGTGCGCGACGAGGCGATGTACGGCACGAACCAGCTGCCGAAGTTCGCCGAGGACAGCTATCGCACGACGAATGGCTGGTGGCTGATCCCGACCTCGGAGGTCACGCTGACCAACACGGTCTCGGGCGAGGTCCTGGACGAGGCTGTCCTGCCGATCCGCATGACCGCGCACACCCTGTGCTTCCGCTCGGAGGCAGGCAGTGCCGGCAAGGACACCGCCGGGATGCTGCGCCAGCACCAGTTCGAGAAGGTCGAGATGGTGTCGATCACCCATCCCGACGCTTCGCTCGACGAACACGAACGCATGACGCGCTGCGCCGAGGGCATCCTCGAACGCCTTGGCCTGCCCTACCGCACGGTGGTCCTGTGCACCGGCGACATGGGGTTCGGCGCGCAGAAGACCCACGATATCGAGGTCTGGCTGCCCGGCCAGGACACCTACCGCGAGATCAGCTCGGTCTCGGTCTGCGGCGACTTCCAGGCGCGGCGGATGAACGCGCGCTTCCGGCCCGAAGGCGGCGGCAAGCCCGAGTTCGTCCATACCCTGAACGGATCGGGCCTCGCGGTCGGACGCTGCCTTATCGCCGTGCTCGAGAACGGCCAGCAGGAGGATGGGTCTGTGATGCTGCCCGAGGCGCTGGTGCCGTGGCTGGGCGGCAAGACGCGCCTGACCGCCGACGGAAAGCTGGCCTGACGCTCAGTCGTAGGGCGTCACGGTCGCTTCTTCGATCGAATACCCGACTTCGGCCAGTTCCGTGGTCGCGGCCACCGTGCCCATGATCCCGGTGACATAGACCGCCTCGAACAGCCCGTCGCTTTCATAGGGCGCGGCGGCGGTGACGAGGATCAGCTGGTTCGGCGGCGGCGGCGGGACATGGATGCAGGCGCCCACATAGGGCACCAGCAGGAAGTCGGTGACGCCCACCCCCGAGAAATCGAGCGGCACCAGGAACCCGGGGATCCGCACGCGCTTGCCGTCGAACTCCCGCGTGACCTGACCGCCCTTGTCCTGATCGAAGGGCGTGCTGAGCTGGCCGTGTTGCAC
This sequence comes from uncultured Alphaproteobacteria bacterium, assembly GCA_963709395.1. GTDB lineage: Bacteria > Pseudomonadota > Alphaproteobacteria > Rhodobacterales > Rhodobacteraceae > CAVPWP01. Next base: position 493,511 of record CAVPWP010000008.1, on the reverse strand, counting down.
CACCCCGAGCTGGCGCAGGCGGGACATGTCGATGCCGCTGTCCTGCGGGGCCAGATCCCCCCAGTCGATGTCGATCGCCCCATCGCTCGCGCGCGCGGGCCGCGCCAACGAGGGAACCCGTCGCCACCAGCCCAAGGCTCGCGCCAAGAAAATATCGCCTTGTCAGCATGTTGCAGACCTCAATTCTCTTCCTGCGCGAACATCACGTACTGGCCCACGGCCAGCATGTCGGCAATCGCCGTCACGCGCCTTTCGTTCATCAGTTGGGCCAGCCGTTCGTTCTGGCTGAAATCGCCACGCATTCCGAATTGCCGCGCCACGGCGCCTGCAAGTTCGGGCGCCCCGGCCAGCACCGAATCGATCGCCGCCCGCGCGGCCTGCCCGGTCTCCGCGGCCCCGCTCTGGCTGTGCAGCGCGAACGCCTCGACCACAAGCTCGCGTGTCTCGACCGGAAGATCCGCATCGAGCAGAACCTCGCGCGCGATCCTGTCGGCGGCTTCCGGTCCGCCCAGTTCGATCAGCGCGGTGGCGTAGGCGCCCAGAACGGTGCTGTCGAAAGACAGGGCGCGATCGAACGCCGCGGCCAGAAAAGTCTCGGCGCGCGGATCGCCGGACAGACCCAGCACCAGAATACGGATGGGTCGCAGGTTGTACTGCGCCGGGTCATGAAGCGCCGAGATCGTCGGCCCGACCGGCGCAGAGATCGGCAAGCTGCGCAGGATACTGTAATCGGCCTGATCGACCTCGCGCAGGGCGATGTTGGCTACGGCCGCATCGGGATGGTCGACAAGCCCCGCGAACATCCTGAACCGGTCCTCGTCCGCGCCCAGTTCCCATTCGGGCAGGCGGTCCACGACCCCGTCGAACACCGCGCGCATGCCCGTGTCGAGATAGGCAAGCCGCGCCCAGGCGCCGTATCCTTCTTCACGGATGAACAGCACCGCGTCGCCGGGGTTCCGCGCCAGCCGCTGCCGCGTCGCCGAATCGACGAGGAAGGGGATCTCGACACCGTCCAACGGCCCTTCGACCGCCTCGACCGCGGCGTATCGGAACGGGTTCGCGGGGTCAGACCGCGCCAACACGATGTGGTCGGTCGCAAGAAGGCGGTTCACGAAGCTTTCGATCGGCGCGAAATTGTGAAAGGCACAGGGGCTGGCCGGACCGGCAAGCCCGAAGGCAGCAACGGTCGAAGCGAGGAAAGTCAGACGGCGCAGTGTCACGGTTCCCTCCTGAGAGTGGTCCTGGCGACGAGTCACATCCGTACCATCATACCGTCGGCCAGCGAAATACGGTATGCGCGAATTGCCGGGACAAGGCTGACCAGCGCGGCAGCACCCACGATCGCGGCCAGCGCATAGGCCTCGCGGATCGAAGGCGGCTGAATGGCGATGAACAGACCGTAGGTCGAATCGAGCCAGGGCTGAAGTGCCAGAAGCCCGGCGTAGAGCAGCCCAAGCCCCAGCGCGGCCCCGGCAAGAACCATCACAAGCGCCTCGCCCACCAGAAGTGCCAGGATCGCGCGCGGCCCCGCCCCCATCGCCCGCAGGATCGCCATCTCGCGCCGGCGCGCGTCGAGACCCGACAGGATCATCGCCGCCATGCCCAGAAGCGCCGTCGCCACCACCATGACCGACACCGCGCGCAGCGCGGTTTCGGCCACGCCGACGATGCCCCAAAGCTCCTGCAGCGCCACCCCGGGAAGGATCGCCAGAAGCGGCTCCTCGGGATACTCGTTGACCCAGCGTTGCAGCCGGAAGATCTGGAGCGGTGAGTCGACCCCGATCATCACCGCCGTCACCGCCTGGGGTCGCAGGTCCATCTGCCGCAACGCGTCGGGCGACGTGGCCGCGCCCGGACGCTGCGCGCCGTCCTGCCAGTCGACATGGATGGCCTCGATCGCCTCGAGGCTGACGATGACGGTCCGGTCGACCGGCGTGCCGGTCTTCGCCAGCACACCGGCGATGCGGAACGGCGTGTCGGCATGGTCAACGAAGGAGGCCAGCCCGTGCGAGACGACGATCGGATCGCCCAATTCGTAGCCCAGCGTTTCCGCGACATCCGCCCCGACGATGGCATCGAAGAGGTCTGCCATGACGTCCCCCTCCGCGAATGTCAGGGCGCGGCCGCCGCGGTAGCGATAGCGGTCGAAATAGGCGGGCGTCGTGCCCATCACGCGGAACTGCCGGTGGCTGTCGCCCAGCGAGATCGGCACAGCCCAGGCCACCTCTGGCCGCGCGACAAGGTCTTCATAACTCTCCCAGGTGATGTTGTTGGTGGCGTTGCCGATGCGGAACACCGAATAGAGCAGAAGCTGCACCCCGCCCGTCCGCGCACCGACGATCACGTCGGTGTCCGAGATCGTGTCGGCGAAACTGGCCTTGGCCCCGGTGCGCAGCGCCTCGACCCCGAGGAACAGCGCCACCGACAGCGCGATGGAAAACACGGTCAGCCCGACCGTCAGCCGCCGCGAGGCCAGCGACAGGAGGGCAAGCCGCGTCAGGCCCATGCCGCCTGCGCCCCATGGATTTCGGCGATCTCGCGCAGGTCGAGCCTGCGGTCGAAGCGGTCGGAAAGGCCTGAGTCGTGGCTGACCATCACCAGCGCCGCGCCCGCGTCGGCGACCTGCGCAAAGAGCAGATCCATGAATTCCGACCGCGCGTCCGCGTCGAGCGCCGAGGTCGGCTCGTCCGCGAGGATGAGCGGCGGGGATCCGATGATCGCACGGGCGATGGAGACGCGCTGCTGCTGGCCCACGCTCAGTTCTGCGGCCGGCGCACGACGCATCAGGCCTTCGCTCAGGCCCAGTCCACCAAGCAACCGCAGCGCCTCGGCCTGTGGCTCGGCAACGCGCCGGCGCCGTTCGGGCGCGAAGCGAAGCGGAAGCAGAACGTTGTCGAGGCCACTGGCATAGGGCAGCAGGTTGAACATCTGGAAGATGACCCCGATCCGCTCGGCCCGGAACCGGTCAAGCCGCCCGCGCGGCAAGGCGCCAAGGTCCTGGCCCGAGACGGTCACCCGCCCCGCGTCGGGCCGCAGGGTGCCGCAGATCAGGCCCAGAAGCGTCGACTTGCCCGACCCGCTCGGGCCGGCAAGGAAAACGCGTTCGCCCGGGGCAACGGTGAAGTCGGCAATCGTCAGGCCGAAACCGCCGGGCCAACGGAAGGCGACATCGGTCAGCGCGAGGCAGGAGAGAGACGTCTTGCCCGTCAGATCGCACCACCCAGGTCGAGGTCGGGGCTTTCACGTGTGACCTCATAGGCGCGCGCACCGGTCCCGCTGACCATCTGCACCTCCAGTTCCCGCGCGCCCGGAAAACGGTCGAAATAGGGAAAGCCGATGCGGTCGATCGCGGCGGGATCGGCGCAGGTCAGCGTGTAATCGGCGCGGAACTCCGTATGTCCGTCATGGTCATGGTCATCATCGTGCGCGTGGTCATCATCGTGCCCGTGGTCATCATCGTGCCCGTGGTCATGATCGTGATCTTCGTCGTCGTCTGCGCCCAGGAGGGATGCATCGGCCGAAACGATGTCGCAGCCCGCCGCAGCCGGCAAATCGAAAAGCCCGAAGGGTTGCGCGAGGTCCGCAAGCGCTGCTTCGACCGCCGCGCGATCGTCGTCGCTTTCGGCGGCATGCTCGAACCCCACGATGTCGGCGCCCGGCGCGGCAAGAGCCATCACAATCGCGGTGCCGTCGATCGCGATGTCGAGTTGTCCGACCCCGTGTTCGTGCGCGTCGAGGCCGCGGGTTTCTTCCGCGGCGGCAAGCGATGCCGTCATGACGGACAGGACAAGGGAGATCGGAAGGCATTTCATGGTCGGACTCTCCATATCGAGAAAACAACGGCGCGTCACGCGGCACGGAGAACGTAATAGAATAACATATCCTGTGTCCAGTGCCCTTGCGCCGCAGCCCCGCGACAGGGCGGGGTCACGCCATCGCGGTCGCGCGCACCCGATGTCCGCTGGCATCGAAGCGGAAGGCATGTCGATCCTCGAAGTCGAGCCTGACGACCGCGTCGGGCACGATGTCGAACTGGCCGAATTCACGGACCGTGACCCGCTCGCCCGCTTCCGTGTCGATCAGGATGTTCGTGTCGCCGCCCAGCTTCTCGACATGCGTGACGCGCCCTGTCAGGCGTCCGGACTCGGAAATCCGCAGGTGCTCGGGCCGCACGCCGACGACATGCCCGGCTGGCCCGCCAAGCGGTTCGGCGGGCAGGAAATTCATTGCGGGCGAACCGAGAAAGCTTGCCACGAACTGGTTCACCGGATCGTTGTAAAGCGACATCGGGCTGCCGATCTGCTCGACCCGCCCGTCGCGCAGCACCACGATCTTGTCGGCCAGCGTCATCGCTTCGACCTGGTCGTGGGTGACGTAGATCATGCTGGCGCCCAGGGTGCGGTGCAGGTTCGCGATCTCGACCCGCGTGTTCATCCGCAGTGCCGCGTCGAGGTTCGACAGCGGTTCGTCGAACAGGAAGAGCTTCGGCTCGCGCACGATGGCCCGGCCGATGGCGACGCGCTGGCGCTGACCGCCCGAGAGTTCCGCCGGGCGCCGGTCAAGATAGGCCTCGAGCGAGAGCATCCGGCTGGCCTCGGCGATCCGCGCCTCGATCACGTCCTTCGGCTGGCCTTCCTGCTTGAGACCAAGCGCCATGTTCCCGCGCACGGTCAGGTGCGGGTAAAGCGCGTAGGACTGAAAGACCATCGCGATCCCGCGCTTGGCGGGCGGGGTGTCGTTGACCACCTGCCCGGCGATCTCGACCGTGCCCGAGGTGGCGTCCTCCAGCCCCGCGATCACCCGCAGAAGCGTGGACTTGCCGCAGCCCGAGGGGCCGACGAAGACGACGAACTCGCCCTCCTGCACCTCGAGGTCGATGGTCTTGAGCACTTCGACCTTGCCGAAGGACTTGCACACGCCGGTCAGTTTCAATGCGGTCATTGTCGGTCCCTCAAAGCTCGATCACGCGGCCGGTGCGGATGCTTTCGTCGGCGGCAAGGCAGATGCGCAGCGATTGCACCGCGTCGGACATGTGGCGCGACAGGTCGATATCCTCGGAGATGGCGCGCAGCATGTAGGCCTGTTCGGCCTCGCACAGCTCCTGGTGGCCCGGCTCGCCCGGCATCTCGATCAGCCGGTCGTTTCCGGGGCGGTGGACAAGAATCGCGCCCACGGCGGTGTGCCCGTCGACGCTGTCGCTGTCGGTCTTGCCCTTGTCGGTGATCGACACGGCACCGTTCGGGCTGACGATGTCCTTCACGAAAAAGGCTGTTTCCGACATCATCGGGCCCCACCCGGCCTCGTACCAGCCGACCGACCCGTCGTCGAAGATCACCTGGAACTGGCCGTAGTTGTACATCTCGGGCGCGATCTCGTCGGTCAGGCGCAGGCCCATGCCGTGGACCCGGACGGGCGCGGCATCGGTGATCTGGCACATGACGTCGACATAATGCACCCCGCAGTCGACGATGGGGCTGGTCGTCTGCATCAGCGCCTTGTGCGTCTCCCAGGTCGGGCCTTCGGACTGCTGGTTGAGGTTGAGCCGGAACACGTAGGGCCCGCCAAGTCCGCGCGCTTCCTCGATCAGCCGCATCCATGACGGGTGATGGCGCAGGATGTAGCCGACCACGAGCTTGCGGTCGGTCTCGATCGCCTTGGCGACCACGCGCTCGGCATCCGCGACGTTCGTGGCCAGCGGCTTTTCGACGAAGACATGGCACCCCGCCTCCATCGCCGCCACCGCGAAGTCGGCATGGCTGTCCGAATAGGTCGCGATCACGACAAGGTCGGGCCTGGTCGCCATGCCCTCGTCGAAGCTCGTGAAGAGCGGGTAGTCTTTCAGCTCGTCCGGCAACTCGACGGGCGAGCGGTTCACAAGACCCACGATCCGGGCGTCCGGGTGGCGGTGATGGGCCAGCGCGTGGCTCATCCCCATGTTGCCGAGTCCGGCGATCAGCACGTTCGTCATTTCACCGCTCCCGAGGTGATGCCGCGGATCAGTTGCCGCGAGAAAAGGACATAGAGCACCATCACCGGCAGGATCGCGAGGCTCAGCGCCGACAGGACCGCGTTCCAGTCGGTCACGAACTGCCCGATGAAGACCTGGCTGCCCAGCGTCAGGGTCTTGGTCTCCTCCGCCGGGGCAAGGATCAGCGGGAACCAGAGGTCGTTCCAGATCGGGATCATGTTGAACACCGCGACCGTCGCCATCGCCGGGCGCACCAGCGGCAGGACAAGACGGAAGAAGATCGTGTACTCGCTCAACCCGTCGATGCGCCCCGCGTTCTTCAGGTCATCGCTGACCTGCCGCATGAATTCGCTCAGGATGAACACCGCCAGCGGCAGGCCCTGCGCGGTATAGACAAGGATCAGTGCCCAGAGCGTGTTCACAAGCCCCGTGGCCACCATCATCTCGAGGATCGCGACCGTGCCGATGCGGATCGGGATCATGATCCCGAGCGCGAGGTAAAGCCCCATCAGCGTGTTGCCGCGAAAGCGGTATTCCGACAGCGCGAAGGCCGCCATCGCCCCGAAAAGCAGGATGAAGAACAGCGAGGCGACCGTGACGATCATCGAGTTCTGGAAGTAGCCGAAGAAATCGCCCTGCTGCATCACCGTCTGGTAGCCGATGAGCGAGAAGGTGTCGGCACTGGGCAGGGCCAGCGGTTCCGCGAAGATCGCGCGGCGGGTCTTGAAGCTGTTGATCAGGATCACGAAGACCGGGAAGAGCGCGATGATCGTGTAGAGGATCAGCGCCCCGTGCATCAGCGTCAGGTTCAGCGGGTTGCGGCGGGCCTTGTTCATCTCTCCGCCCCCCTCAGAACTGGTAGCGCCGGATGCGCGTCTGGATGCCGAAGAGGTAGATGCAGACGCCGATCAGGATGATCGCGAACATGGCCGTTGCGATGGCCGATCCCATGTGCGGATCACCCAGTTGCAGCTGGAAGCCGAAGAAGGTGCGGTAAAGGAAGGTGCCGAGGATGTCGGTCGAGAAATTCGGCCCCGCCAGCGCCCCCTGCGCCGCGTAGATCAGGTCGAAGGCGTTGAAGTTGCCCACGAAAGTCAGGATCGAGATGATCCCGATGGACGGCAGGATCAGCGGCAGCTTGATCTTCCAGAATGCGGAAAATCCGGTGATGCCCTCGGTCTCGGCGGCCTCGAGGATCTCTTCGGGGATCGACAGGAGGGCGGCGTAGATCAGCATCATCGGGATGCCCACGAACTGCCAGACCGACACCAGCGCCAGGGTCGTGAGAGCGTATTCCTCTTTCCCCAACCACGGCTGGAACAGGCTGCGCAGCCCCACCGCGTCCAGCATTCCGGGCGCGATGCCCCAGATCGGCGAGAGGATCAGCTTCCACGCGAAGCCCACGATCACGAAGCTGAGGATCGTCGGCACGAAGATCGCCGAGCGGTAGAGGGCGGCGAAGCGCAGGCGCGGATGGCTCAGGACCGCGGCCAGCGCGATGCCGATCGGGTTCTGCACCAGCATGTGGATGAAGAAGAACCAGAAATTGTTGCCCAGCGCGTTCCAGAAGGATGCAGACCAGCGCGGGTCACCGAACAGGGTCTGGAAGTTCTGAAGGCCGACGAACACCCGCTCCTGATCGATCTCTGTGTAAAGGGCAAGCCGCAAGGTGTTGAAAAGCGGGAAGATCATCACCGCCGTATAGACCAGAACCGCGGGCGCCAGAAACACGACGATGTGCCACTTGATCCGTGATTTGCGCATGTTCCATCCCCCGCCGATTGGCCTCTGCCCAAGGGCGCCCGGGCGGGGTATCCGCCCGGGGCCATGTCAGGTCGCCGTCAGATCACTGCTGCGGCGCGTACCAGCTTGCCAGGCCTTCCTGCAGGCGGGCACCGGCGGCTTCGGGCGTCTCTTCGCCCTTGATCACCTGCGCCGAGGCATTCCAGGTCTCGTTCTCGAGGTTCGGCGTGCCGCGCGACAGGATCTGGTAGGTCGAGCGGATCGTCGATTCGCACTCGCCACGCCAGGACACGAACTCCTGCGCCAGCGGGTCCTCCATCGGCACATCGAAGTTCGAGAGCGAAAAGAAGCCCGGCAGGGCGTTCGCATAGATCGTGGCGAACTCTTCGGACGCGACCCATGTCAGGAAGGTGCGCGCGGCTTCGGTGTTCTCGGAGGCCGCGTTCAGCCCGATGGCGATGTCGGTGTGGTCCGAGATGTAGCAGGTGTCGCCGGCATTCTGGACCGGCGGCTTGAAGGCGCCCATCTCGAAATCGACCAGCGCGTTGAAGCCCGAGATTTCCCAGCTGCCGGCCGGGTAGATCGCGGCGCGGCCCAGAGTGAAAAGGTTCTGGCTGTCGGGATAGGTCTGTGCCTCGAAGCCGTCGCCCAGATACTCGCCCCAACGGGCCAGCTGACGGTAGGGGGCGACCCAGGCCTCGTCGGTCAGGCTTTGCTCGCCCGCGATCAGGGCAAGCCGGCCCTCTTCGCCACCCCAGTAGTTCGGGCCGATGTTGTTGTAGCCCATCGTGGCCGCTTCCCACTGGTCGTTGGTGCCCATCGCCATCGGGATGTATGTGCCGTCTTCCTTGATCGCGTCGAGCACGGCGAAGAACTCGTCGACCGTTTCCGGCACGTCGAGGCCAAGCTCTTCGAAGGCGTCCTTGTTGTAGATGAAGCCATGGATGACCGAGGCCATCGGCACGCAGAACGTGGCCGACCCGTCATCGGTCTGCCAGGCGGATTTCGCGACGTCCGAGAAGTTCTCCATTCCCGGCAGGTCGCTCAGGTCGGCAAGCTTGCCGCCATCGTAAAGCGCCAGTGAGGCGTCGAACGGACGGCAGGTGATCAGGTCACCGGCCGATCCGGCGTCGAGCTTGGAGTTCAGCACGGCGTTGTATTCCGCCGGGGCCGAGGGCGTGAACTGCACCTTGATGCCCGGATGCGACGCTTCGAAGGCGGGAATGATTTCCTGCTGCCAGAGGGTCAGGTCGTCGTTGCGCCAGCTTTCGATCGTCAGCGTGACGTCCTGCGCGGACGCCGCGCCGGCGGCCAGCAGGGTGGTGGCCAGAAGTGCGGCCCTCAGTTTCGGTTGTGTCATGTCCGTCTCCCTTTCGTGTTGGACAGATCCGGCCTTCAGGCCGGCGTTTCGATGCGCGCCAGTGTGGCGCGCAGGTTGCCCCCCGTTTCGCCAAGCATGCCCCATGCATCCGCCGGAGCAACGCCAAGCGCGACCAGAACCGCCGCCTTCACGTCACCCTGGGTCAGGTCAAGCGCGGACCCGGCGGCGTCCGCCCCGACACCCGCGATGGTGACGATCATCCCGACGGCGCGGGCGCGCAGCTTGGTGTTGTCGGCCCGCAGGTTGACCATCATGCCGTCATGCACATGGCCCAGGGCCACGCCCATGAGGGTCGACAGGATGTTGAGCGCGGCCTTCTGCGCGGTTCCTGCCCCCATCCGGGTCGAGCCCGCGATGACTTCGGGCGGCGTCGGCAGGCAGACCGCGACATCGGCATGGGCGAAAAGCGCCGCGCCGGGGTTGTTGGCGATGCACACCGTCGTGGCGCCCCTTGCGCGGGCGGCTTCGGCGAACCCCAGGGCGAACGGGGTCGATCCGCTGGCGGTGACCACGATGCAGACGTCGCCTTCGGCCACTGCCCCGGCGGCCCCTGCCCCCGCCCCGGCGTCGTCCTCGGATCCGCCGGGCATGGTCGCGTCCTGCGGCAACCCGCCCGCCATGTGGATTTGCACGCGCGCGGGGTCGATCCCGTAGGTCCCGGCAAGCTCCATCGCGTCGGCCGCCGCCATAAGCCCCGACGACCCGGCCGCGGCATAGTGCAGGCGCCCCGGGCCCGAAAGGCAACGCGCCGCGTGATCCGCCGCCTCGGTCAGCGCGGGGATCGCCCCCCGCACCGCCTCAAGCGCCGCGAGTTGGCCGTCGAGGAGAACCGCGGCGACCTCGTGTGGCGGCCGGGCATCAAGCCCGATGGCGTCCCCGTGCAACGCTTCTGTGGTGCGAGTCTGCATGCGAATCCCCAAGTCAAAGGAACAATACCTATATAATACCTTTTGTCCAATACTTTCGGGAAACACTGGGAAATCGTCAGACTGAAAGGATTTCTCAGCTTTTCCAGGATCAAACTCACTACCATTTCCAAAGAAAGGTATTATAAAGGTATCAATGAGCGAGTCGGACACAGGCAGCCTTTTCGGCATCGACGGCGGGGGGTCGACCTGCCGCTTCGCCCTTTTGACAGGGGGGGTGCGGACCGAACTGTCTCTGGGCGCGGCGAACGCCTTTACCGACCGCGCAGGCGCCATCGCCACCCTGCGTGACGGGATCACGGCCCTTGCCAGCGGCTCCGGCCTGTCGCAGGCCGACGTCGCTTCGGCCCGGCTGCACGCCGGCCTTGCCGGGATCATGACAGCGGCAGACGCGGCGGATGTCGCAGCGGCCCTGCCGGTCCGCCAGGCACGGGTGACCGATGATCGTCCGACCTCTCTGCGCGGCGCGCTTGGCGGGGCGGACGGAACCCTTGCGGCAATCGGAACGGGATCGTTCTTCGGACGACAGAACGGGGGCGACACGCGCTTCATCGGCGGCTGGGGCTTCCGGCTGGGCGACGAGGCATCGGGGGCCTGGCTTGGCCGGTCGCTGCTGTCGTCGGTCCTGCATGCCGTCGACGGGCTGCGCCCCATGACCCCGCTGGTCGGGGCGGTCCTTGCCGATTTCGACGACGCGCCCTCCAAACTCGTGACGGCCGCGCAGGACTATAGCCCCCGTGACTTCGCCGCACTCGCGGCCCGGGCGGTGGACGCCGCGAGGCAGAACGACCCGCTGGCCATCGAACTCATGCGCGATGGCGCTGCGTGGACGATACGCGCCGTGACCGCACTTGGCTGGACGCGGGCGGAACCGCTCTGCCTGATCGGCGGGCTCGGGCCCGCATTACGCGCCCTACATGGATGCGGAGGTCTCTGCTCCGCTCGGCAACGCCCTCGACGGTGCGCTTGCGCTTGCCGGAGACCTGCCGCCGGCCGGGGCCACGCCATGACCGTGACCGAGTTCCTGCGGCCCGAACACTGGCGGCGTGACAGCGAAGGACCGCTTTACGTCCAGTTGCGCAAGCGTCTCGAAGACGCGATCGAATCCCGCCTGCTTGCGCCCGCCGCCCCGCTTCCTCCGGAACGCGAGATCGCCGCCCTGACCGACCTCAGCCGCGTCACGGTGCGCAAGGCCATCCAGGACCTTGTCGACCGCGGCCTCGTCGTGCAGCGTCAGGGGTCGGGGTCGTTCGTGCGCGAACAGCCCCCGCGGGTCGAACAGTCGCTGTCGCGGCTGACCTCGTTTTCCGAGGACATGTCGCGGCGCGGGATGGAGTCGACCTCGACCTGGCTCGAGCGCGGCATCTTCATGCCCGCGCCGGAAGAAGTGGTGGCGCTGGCCCTGTCGTCCGGTGACCCGGTGGCGCGGATCACCCGCCTGCGCGAGGCCGGGGGACGCCCGATGGCGATCGAACGCGCGGCCCTGCCGGTGGACATTCTGCCCGACCCCGAAGCGGTCACGAAATCGCTCTACGAGGTGCTCGAACATCACGGGAACCGTCCGGTGCGCGCGATCCAGAAGATCTCCGCGATCAACCTCGACGACCGGAACGCGGACCTTCTGGGTGTGCCCCCCGGCGCGGCTGGGCTTCAGGATCGAACGCACCTCCTACCTGCCGTCCGGGCGCGTCGCAGAATTCACCCGCTCGATCTATCGCGGCGATGCCTATGACTTCGTTGCGGAACTCCGCCTTCCTCCTGCCTGAAAGCTGCCAATGACCCGACCCACCTCGCAGATGCACGCCGAAATCCTCGAAATCCCCGCGGCGGTCGACCGTCTCCTGTCGGCCGGAGACACCGCCATCGCCGCAGCCGCGCGTGATATCGCCGCCCGGAACCCGCGCTTCGCGGTTACCGTGGCCCGCGGATCGTCGGACCACATCTGCACCTACTTCAAATACGCCGCCGAGATCCTTCTTGGCCTGCCGGTCGCCTCGGTTGGCCCATCGGTGGCCTCGCTCTACCAGGCGCCGCTGCGGCTGGACGGGTCGCTCTGCGTGACCGTCTCGCAGTCGGGGAAAAGCCCCGACATCGTCGAGATGGCGCGCTCCGCGGGGCGCGACGGGGCGCTGACCGTGGCGATCACCAACGACGCCGCATCGCCCTTGGCGCTGGCCTCGGCCCATATCCTCGACATTCATGCAGGGCCCGAACGCAGCGTGGCCGCGACGAAGACCTTCGTGACCTCCGCCGTGGCGGGCCTCATGCTTCTGGCGCACTGGAAGGGCGACACCGAGTTGCTGCGGGGCCTCTCGACCCTGCCCGAGGCGCTGTCACGGGCCGTCGCCGTCGACTGGGCGGCGCTGCGCGAGGGGCTGAGCGGCAAGTCGTCGCTTTACACGCTGGGCCGGGGGCCGTCCTGGGCGATGTCGAACGAGGCCGCGCTGAAATTCAAGGAAGTCTGCCAGATCCACGCGGAAAGCTATTCCTCGGCCGAGGTGATGCATGGTCCGGTCTCGATCGTGGGCGAAGGGTTTCCGGTGATCGCCTTCGCCGCCGCCGACGCCGCGGAAAGCTCTCTGGCGGAAGCCGCCGACCGGATCGCCGCGACCGGCGCGCAGGTCTACGCCACGACCGACCGTGTGCGTGCGGCCACCCCGCTTGCGCATGTCCGGGCGGGCCACCCCCTTCTCGATCCGATCTGCCTGATCGCAAGCTTCTATGCCAATGTCGAACGCCTTGCCGTCGAGCGGGGGATCGACCCCGATACCCCCCGCCATCTGCGCAAAGTGACGGAGACGCTGTGACCGACGCCATCGCCTATACCGGCGCCACGATCTTCGACGGCGAGCGCCTCCTGCCACAACACGCGCTGATCGTCGCCGGTGGCGCGGTGGCAGAGATCGTCCCCGAGGACGCCGTTCCGCCCGCCCTGCCCCGGCATCCGCTGGACGGCGGAACGCTGTCGCCGGGCTTCGTCGATCTGCAGGTCAACGGCGGCGGCGGCATCATGTTCAACGATGCGCCGACCGTCGATACGCTGCGTGTCATGGCCCGGGCCCATGCGCGCCTGGGTGCCACGTCGATCCTGCCCACGCTCATCACCGACCGGCCCGACATCACCGCCGCCGCGATCGCGGCCGCCATCGAGGCCGTCGAGACCGGAGTGCCGGGGATCGCGGGGCTGCATCTCGAAGGACCGCACCTGTCGGTCGCCCGCAAGGGCGCGCATGACCCGACGCTGATCCGCCCGATGGAGGACGACGACCTCGACCGCCTTGTCGCCGCCGCCCGGCGGCTTCCGGCCCTCATGGTCACGGTTGCGCCGGAATCGGTGAACCCGCAGCAGATCGCGGCGATGACGGGGGCCGGGATCCACGTCTCGCTCGGCCACACAGACTGCAGCTTTGACGAAGCCCGGACCGCCGCCGCAGCCGGTGCGCGCTGCGTCACGCACCTCTTCAACGCCATGAGCCAGATGGGCAACCGAGAACCCGGCGTCGTGGGCGCGGCCCTCGCCACGCCCGAACTGTCGGCGGGCCTGATCGCCGACCTCATCCATGTCCACCCCGAGGTGATCCGCGCGGCCCTGGCCGCCAAGCGCGGGCCAGGGCGGATCTTTCTGGTGAGCGACGCGATGGCGACGGCGGGGTCCGATCTCGATCACTTCACCCTGAACGGCCGGCGGATCGAACGGCGCGACGGGCGGCTGACGCTGACCGACGGGACGCTCGCGGGGGCCGACCTCGACCTTGCCACGGCGGTGCGCAACATCGCTGGCCTTGGCGTGCCGCTCGAGACCGCGCTGGCCATGGCCACGACCGTTCCGGCCGCTCTCATCGGGCACGATGCGCGCCTTGCCCCCGGCGCCCGCGCGGACATCCTGCATCTCGACGCGGACGGCGCAATTGCCGCCGTCTGGCAGGGCGGTGTGGCGATCGTCTGAGCGGGATCAGGCCACCCGCCGACCGTGGCTCCACGTGCCAAGCGGGATCGGCGCGCCGCCCGGCCCGGGGCGAAAGCGCACAAGGTCGGCGCGCATGCCCTCGCCGATCTCGCCCCGGTCGGCCAGGCCCACTGCAAGGGCCGGGTTGCGCGTGACCGTCGCGATCCCGCGGGGCAGATCCCCCCAGACATCGCCCAGCTGCACCGCCGCCAGCAGCAGCGATGCAGGCACATAGTCCGACGACAGGATATCGAGTGTCCCGCGCTCGGCCAGTGTGCGCGTCGCGACATTGCCCGAATGCGACCCGCCGCGCACAAGGTTCGGCGCCCCCATGATCACGTCGATCCCGGCCGCAGCACAGGCCGCGGCGGCCTCCTCGGTCGTGGGAAACTCGGCGATGGCCACCCCGTGCCCCTGCGAGCTGCGCACCTGTGCCTCGGTCGTATCGTCATGGCTGGCCAGCACCGCGCCATAGCGCCGCGCCGCCGCGACCGCCGCGGCTTCGTGCCGGCCGCCCTGGGCCTCGCGCAGCGTCGTCAGCCGGATCACGTAATTGTCGAACTCGGGCCGGGTCAGCGCGTGCTTGCCCATCATGTAATCGGCGTATTTCTGAAGGTTCGAGAATTGCCGCTGCCCGGGCGTGTGATCCATCAGCGACACGATTCCCACCCGGTCCTCGGGCCCGAATTCGTCCAGCTCCTCGGGCAGGGTTTCCGAACAGATCTCGGCGCGCAGGTGCAGGTGGTGGCTGATGCGCAGTGCACCGGCATCGCGCATCGACAGGATCTCGTCGGCAAGGCTGCGGGCATATCGATGATAGCCTTTGCCGGTGTCCGACACGATCGACCCAACGCGCAGGGCGTCGAACACCGTGGTGATACCGGTGCCGGCCAGTTCCGCGTCATGGGCCGCGATCGCGGCGTGATGCGGCCAGTCGACCTTTGGACGCGGCGCGATGTGGCGTTCCAGGTTGTCGGTGTGCAGTTCGACCAGGCCCGGCGCCAGCAGATCGCCGCTCAAGATCGACCGCACCCCTCGGCACCGCAGCACCGAGGTCGACCGCCGCGATCATCCCGTCGCGGATCACGATGGACCCGGCGACCACCTCGTCGCGCAGCACCAGCCGGGCATTGGCAAGGATCGTGCTGGTCTGTCATCAGCCTGTCATTCCTGTCTGCGAGGGCGGCATGACCATGCCGGAGACCCCATGAGCTTTCGCCGCTATGCCGTCTACTACACGCCGCCCCCGGGGCCGCTGGCCGCGTTCGGCGCGGCGTGGCTGGGGTGGGACATCGCGCGCGGATGTGCGGTGCCCCACAGGCCCGAAGGTTTCGCCGCCCTCCCCGAGGTGACCGAAACGCCGCGCCGCTATGGCTTTCATGCGACGATCAAGCCGCCCTTCGCGCTGGCCGGTGGGACCGACGCCGAAGCGCTGGCGGTCGCGCTCGCCGACTGCGCCCGGAGCCGGCCCCCGGCCCGCGCCGACGGCCTGCGCCTGTCGCGCATCGGGCGTTTCCTGGCCCTCATCCCCGAAGGCGACAGCGCCGAAATCGACGCCCTTGCCGCCGCCGTCGTGAGCGGTCTCGACGGCTTCCGCGCCCCGCCGACCGAGGCCGATCTCGCCCGCCGCCGCGCCGCCGGCCTTAGCCCGGCGCAGGAGTCGCACCTTCTGCGCTGGGGCTATCCCTATGTGATGGACGAGTTCCGCTTCCACATGACGCTTTCCGGCCCGCTCTCCCCGGACGAGGCCGCAGAGGCCGAGGCCGTGCTGACCCCGCTGCTGGCGGATGTCCTGCCGCGCCCCTTCGTGATCGCGGACCTGACCCTTGCGGGCGAGGATGCGGACGGCCGGTTTCATGAACTGAGCCGCCACGCATTGTCCGGGTAGAGCGCGGCAAGCACCCGGTCCACGGTGACATCCACCGGCCCGTCGTTCACCACCCGCAGCACATCGTCGCCCGAAACCTCATAGGCCCCTGCCCGCGCCAGCCGCGCCTCGACATCCGCCGCCGTCTCGCGCCCCCGCGCCGCCAGCCGGGCCGCCAGGATCCCGGGGCTGGCCGAAAGGGCCAACACCACCAGCCCCGGGAATGCAGCCCGTGCGTCGTCCAGAACGCCCCGCGACAGGTTCGCCACGGCATCCCGCCCCGCGCCCAGCACATCCCGCACCCCGGCGGGAATCCCGTAGGCCAGCCCGTGCGCGCGCCAGGACAGGGCGAACCGCCCGCGCGCCTCTTCCGTCTCGAACGCGGCGACGGACAGGGGCGTGAACGCCTCGCCCCCCGCCCCGGCGTCCCGCGTGATCGCGCGGCGCACCCGGTGCAGGTCCGGGCGCGCTGCGACAAGGCCCGCGATCACCGTGTCCTTGCCGACGCCGGACGGCCCGACCACCGCGATGAGGCGTCCAGCGCTCATGCCGCGGCCGGGGTGAAGCGGCCCACGTCGACCTCGCGGTCGGCGACGCGCGCCCGCGCGCTTTCGTCATGGAAGATGCCGACGATGGCGGCACCCCGTGCCTTGGCCTCCTCGATCAGCGTCAGCACGGTCTCGCGGTTGGCGGCGTCGAGGCTGGCCGTCGGCTCGTCCAGAAGCATCGCCGGATAGGCATGGGCAAAGCCGCGCGCGATGTTCACCCGCTGCTGCTCGCCGCCCGAGAAGGTCGTGGGGCTGAGGCCCCAGAGCGTTTCGGGTATGCGCAGCCGGGTCAGCAGCGCGGCCGCCCGCTGCCGCGCCTCGCGGCACCGGGACGCCCACCGCCAGGGCCGGTTCGGCCACCACATCCAGCGTCGGCACGCGCGGGATGACGCGCAGGAACTGGCTGACATATCCAAGGGTCGTACGCCGAAGCTCGAGGATCTCGCGTGGTTCGGCCCGGGCGACATCCACCCCCCCAACGACGATCCGTCCGGCCGCGGCGAGGTAGTTGCCATAGATCATCCGCATCAGCGTCGACTTGCCCGCACCCGAAGGCCCGGTCAGCGCCACGCATTCGCCCGGCGCGACCGAAAGCCCCGCGCCGTCCATCACCCGGATCACCGCGCCGCCCTGGTTGTGCAGCCGGAACGTCTTGGCCACGCCGTCGATCTCGATCATCGCGTTCTTCTCTTTCCAAATACTCCGAAGGTTCGGAAGCCGCGCCCCCGTTCCCGGACACGCCCCTCACGCCTGCAAGACGCTCGACACCAGCAACTGCGTATAGGCGTGCTGCGGGTCGTCCAGCACCTGATCGGTCAGCCCCGTCTCGACCACCCGGCCCGACTTCATCACCATCAGACGGTGCGCAAGCAGACGCACCACCGCGAGGTCGTGGGTCACCACGATCGCCGAGAGCCCCATCTCGCGCACGAGGCCGCGCAGAAGGTCCAGCAGCCGCGCCTGCACGCTGACGTCGAGCCCGCCGGTCGGTTCGTCCATGAACACAAGGCGCGGGCCGCTCACGAGGTTGCGCGCGATCTGAAGCCGCTGCTGCATCCCGCCCGAAAAGCTGGTCGGGCGGTCGTCCACCCGGTCCTCGGCGATCTCGACGCGGCCCAGCCAGTCGATCGCAGACTCGCGGATCTGGCCATAGTGGCGCGCGCCCACCGCCATCAGACGTTCGCCCACGTTGCCGCCCGCGCTGACGCCCATGCGCAGCCCGTCGCGCGGGTTCTGGTGGACGAAGGCCCAGTCGGTGCGGCCCAGCATTCGCCGCTCGGCCTCGGACATCGTCAGGGTGTCGCGCGGCCCCTCGGCCCGCGTGTCGAACAGGATCTGCCCCTCATCCGGACGAAGATGGCCCGCCAGACAATTGAGAAGCGTGGATTTCCCCGACCCGCTTTCGCCGACGATCCCCATCACCTCGCCCGGCCAGAGATCGAAACCGACGTCCGCGCAGCCGATCCGCGCCCCGTAGCGCCTGGTCAGCCCGGTCACTTGCAGAAGCGGGGTCATGCGGCCTCCTCGCGCCGGGTGCGGCAGAAGTCGGTGTCGGAACAGACGAACATCCGCCCGCCCGCGTCGTCCACGATCACTTCGTCGAGGTAGCTGGTCGTCGATCCGCAGAGCGCGCAGGGATGGTCGGCCTTCGACGGATCGAAGGGATGATCCTCGAAATCGAGGCTGACGACCCGCGTGTAGGGCGGCAGCGCATAGATCCGCTGCTCGCGCCCCGCGCCGAAAAGCTGGATCGCCGGGCAATCCGAAAGCTTGGGATTGTCGAATTTCGGGATCGGCGAGGGATCCATGACATAGCGCCCTTCGACCTTGACCGGATAGGCATAGGAGGTGGCGATCGCCCCGTGCCGTGCGATGTCCTCGTAGAGCCGCACATGCATCAGCCCGTAGTCCTCGAGCGCGTGCATCGTCCGCGTCTCGGTCTCGCGCGGTTCGAGAAACCGCAGGGGTTCGGGGATCGGCACCTGGTAGACGAGGATCTGGTCCTCGGTCAGCGCCGCCTCGGGGATGCGGTGGCGGGTCTGGATCACGGTCGCCTCGGCCGTCGCCTCGGTGGTGGCGACTCCGGCGGTCTTTTCGAAGAACTTCCGGATCGAGACCGCGTTCGTCGTGTCGTCGGCCCCCTGGTCGATGACCTTGAGCGTGTCCTCCGGCGTCAGGGTCGCCGCCGTGACCTGAACCCCGCCCGTGCCCCAGCCATAGGGCATCGGCATCTCGCGGCTGGCGAAGGGCACCTGGTACCCGGGGATCGCCAGCGCCTTGAGGATCGCGCGGCGGATCATCCGCTTGGTCTGCTCGTCGAGATAGGCGAAATTGTAGTCGGTCATGCTTTCGCCCCTTTCGCGTGGCTGTTTTCACCCGAACAAGCAATGCGGCGGCGGCGATGGAAAACGGGATACTTGGCACCCTTACCTGTAAGACGGACGTGAGCCTCCTTCACGCCGTCTTCCTTGGCGTGCCCGAGGGGGCCTGCGTCTCGCTTGGTATTGGCAGCGTCGCGGGCGGGCTTGTGGTCTTTGCGCTTGCCGTCACCGTCCTGCAATGGGTCGTGCGCCGCCTGATCTTCGGGCCACCGGATGCCAAAGCGCGCCCCGGCGATGACGGCCCGATCCTGAGCACCCGCGAAAAAGGCAACCGCCGCCGTGCAGGGTTCAACGACCGCTAGGGCGCGCGCACCTGTCATTCCGCCGCCTCGCGCAAGTCATCCGCCCCGGCCTCGCGCCGCAGCCGCCGGATCAGTTCAAGTTCCGACTGGAAGTCCACGTAATGCGGGAGCTTTATGTGTTCGAGGAACCCGGTCGCCTGGATGTTGTCGGCGTGATAGAGGACGAACTCCGCGTCCTGTGCCGGGGCGCCGACATTGTCCTCGCCCAGCTCTTCCCAGCGCAGCGCACGGTCGACAAGGCTCATCGAGATCGCCTTGCGTTCCGATTGTCCGAAGACAAGCCCGTAACCCCTTGTGAACTGTGGTGGTTCGGTCTTCGAACCGGTGAACTGGTTGACCGTTTCGCATTCGGTCAGCTCGACCTCGCCGATCTCGATGGCGAAGCCCAGTTCGGGGATCTCCATCTCGACCGGGACACGGCCAATGCGCAGCTCGCCCACGAAGGCGTGGGTGCGGCCGAAGCCGCGCTGCGTGGAATAGGCGAGCGACAGAAGGAACCCCTCGTCGCCGCGCGCCAGCGCCTGAAGGCGCAAGGGCCGGTCGGCGGGCAGCTCGAGCGGCTGGCGCGTCAGGTCACCGGGCTGCTCTGCAGTGGCAGCTTCGTCCTGTATCAGGCCTTCGTCGTTGAGAAATTGCACGATATGCGGCGTCGGGTCGTGCCGTGGCTCGGCCTTGGGCGCGGGGGGCAATTCGCCTTCGGCAGCGAGCTTGAAATCCAGAAGACGATGGGTGTAGTCGAAGGTCGGCCCCAGCACCTGCCCGCCCGGCGCGTCCTTGAACGTCGCGCTGATGCGGCGGTCGCAGGCCATCGCGCCGGTGTCGACCGGGGCCGAGGCGCCGAAGCGGGGCAGCGTCGTGCGATAGGCGCGGATCAGGAACACCGCCTCGATCAGGTCGCCGCGCGCCTGCTTGATGGCCAGCGCCGCGAGGTCGGGGTCGTAGAGCGAGCCTTCGGCCATCACCCGGTTCACAGCCAGCGCCATCTGCTCGCGGATCTGTGCAACGGATAGTTCGGGCACAGCCGTGTCGCCACGGCGTTCCTCGGCCAGCCAGGCATGGGCGTTCTCGATGGCGCGCTCGCCGCCTTTCGTCGCGACATACATCAGGCGCTCACTTTCGTGGATCGGGGCAGCGCGGCGACCCGGTCGCCGGCGGTGAAGAAGAAGTCGAGACCGAGGGGGAAGAGCCGGGCGTTGGCGGCGAAGGCGGCGGTCTCGGGAAGGCTCAGCCCGGCCTGCCCGCGGATCCCCGGCCCCCGAAGCGTCGCCCCCTCGGGGCCAAGCGTTTCGCATTCGACGATCAGCGTGGCCGAGCGGTCGGGGTACTCCGCCGTGCCCAGAGGATAGCCCGACAGCGGCATGAGCGCCTCCCATGTGCCAAGGGCAAAGGCCGCATCGCCGCGGGCGACCAGCGGCGCGCCGGTGTGGAAGGCGACCCAGGCGCGGATCTCGGGCGTGTCGTGCGACGGCGCGAGATGCAGCCCGGTATCGGGGTCGCAGAGCGTCAGGATCAGCGTGCCCGCCGCCACCGACAGCGGCGCGGGCGGGCGGGCGCCGGTCAGCGTCCCGATCCGGCCGGGCCGGGCCAGCACCGTCATCGCCGCGCGGAACGCCTGCGCCGCATCGACCGGGGCGTCGGAGAACCCGCCTTCAAGTGCTGCCGCCTCCATCAATCCTCTCCCCGCACCATGGTGAAGAATTCGACCTTCGTTGCGGCCGCCCTGGCCGCCCGCGCTTCGGCCTTCGCCGCCATCCCGGCCGCCAGCGGCGCGATCAGGCGCGCCTCGACCTCGGCCGCGCGGCCCGACTGCATCAGCGCGTCGGCGATCGCCGCGCGGCGCGCCTTCTCGCGGCTGCGGCCCTGCACATAGCCATGCCCGACCTCGCCCGTCCCGAGCCGCAGCGAACAGCGCGTCACGGTCATCTCGCCCAGGTTGAACGCCGCTCCCGTCGCACCGGTGCGCCCGCGCACCATCACGGTGCCGACTTCGGGCGCGCGCAGCCAGTCGAAGGCGGGTTCGGGACCAAGAGCGCCCCATGCCGCGTCCAGCGCCGCCTCCGGCGCCCGGGCAAGCACGCCCATCCATCTTTGCCTTTGGGTCTGATCGCCCATGTCTCGACACCTTGCCGGGTTGTCTAGAATTCTATACAACTAGACAAATCATTACCTCACCCATCCCGGTCAGGCAAGGTTTCCCAGGTGAAGATTTCATGACATGACCCGCACTCCAGTCTGGAAATCCATCGCGACGACCCTTTCGGACGAGATCGCGGCGGGCCATTACGGCCTTGGCGACAAGCTGCCGACCGAAGCGGCGCTGTCGGGCCGGTTCGGGGTGAACCGCCACACCGTGCGCCGCGCGATTGGCGACCTGAGCGACCGCGGCCTTGTCCATGCGCGGCGCGGCGCGGGCGTCTTCATCGCGGCCCGGCCCACCGACTATCCGCTGGGCCGTCGGGTGCGGTTTCACCAGAACCTGCGCGCCGCGGGGCGCCTGCCGGGCAAGACGATCCTCGCGATCGAAACGCGGAGCGCCGGCGCCGAGGAAGCCCGGGCGCTCGACCTGCCGGACGGGGCCGGGGTGCACGCCTATGACGGGCTGTCGCTGGCCGACGGCCAGCCCATCGCCGTCTTTCGCAGCGTCTTTCCCGCCGCGCGCTTTCCGGATCTGCCCGCCGCGCTGCATGACGAGGGAAGCGTCACCGCCGCCCTCGCCCGCTTCGGCGTGGCCGACTATACCCGCCTCTCGACCCGGCTGAACGCCGCCGCGGCGACGCCCACCCAGGCGCTTCACCTGCGCCTGCGCGAAGGCGCGCCGGTCCTGCGCACCATCGGGATCAACGTGGACAGCGACGGCCGCCCGGTAGAGTATGGCACCACATGGTTCGCCGGCGACCGGGTGACGATCACCTTGGGCGACGACGAACCCTTAGATCGTCATGCCGCTGTCATGGAAGCGGACTAGGTGACTGGAATCACAGGAGACCACATGCCCTTGCCGCCCCCCCTTCGCCTGACCGGCGCGCGCGTCCTTCTGGACGGGGCGCTGCACGACGCCGACCTCGCCCTGGCCGAGGGCCGGATCGTCGAGGGTCCGGCGGCCGAGGTGGACCTGTCGGGCTTTCTCGTGCTTCCGGGCATCGTCGATCTGCATGGCGACGGGTTCGAGCGTCACATCGCCCCGCGCCCCTCCGCGCCCTTCGACAAGGCCCGCGCCCTGCGATCGGCGGCGGCGGAGCTTGCCGCGAACGGGATCACGACCGCCTGGCTCGCGCAGAGCTGGAGCTGGGAGGGCGGGTTCCGCTCGGGCGCGTCCGCCGAGGATCTTCTCGCGGCACTCGACGCGCGTGCGCGCGGGCCTGCTGCCCGACGTGCGCATCCAGATCCGGCTCGAGACGCATGTGATCCATGAACATGCCGCCATCCTGCAGGCGGTGGACCGCCACGGCATCGACTACATCGTCTTCAACAATCACCTCCCCGAAGCGCTGGATATCGCGGCAGGAAGCCCCGACCGGTTCGCGTCCTGGGCGGCGCAGCACGGGCGCAGCGCCTCCGAGCACCTCGGCTACGTTCACCGCGCGCTGGAGCAGGATGCCGACGTGCCCGAGGCCCTGGCCCGTATCGCGGTCGCGCTGCGCGACCGGGGCGTGCGGCTGGGCTCGCACGATGACGGAGATCCGGCGACGCGCGGCTACTACCGGGGCATCGGCGCGCATGTCTGCGAATTCCCGACCAGTCGCGACGCGGCCGAAGCCGCCCGCGCGGCGGGCGATCCGGTGCTGATGGGCGCGCCGAACGTGGTGCGCGGCGGCAGCCAGTCGGGCAACATCGGGGCCGAGGCGCTGATGGCCGACGGGCTCTGCGACGCGCTGGTGTCGGACTATTACTACCCGGCGCTGGCGCAGTCGGCCTGGCACATGGTCGACACGGGCACCCTGCCCTTCGCCCGGGCCTGGGAGGCGGTGTCGAGTGTTCCGGCGCGGGTGGCCGGGCTGACCGACCGTGGCACCCTCGTCCCCGGGGCGCGTGCCGACATCGTGGTCGTCGACCCCGAGACCCGACAGGTCGAGGCGACCTTTGCCGGCGGCCGCATCGCGCATCTGAGCGGGCGGGCCGCGGCGCGCTTCCTCGGCTCGCGCGCGGCGGCCGCTCTGGCAGCGGAATAAGGGTCAGCCCCCGTATTTTTCGAGAAACGCTTCCGCACTGAGCTGCCGGAAGTCTTCAAGCGCCTGGCGCAGGCGGTCGTGGTCCCAGTCCCACCAGCCCAGCGCGATCAGGCGTTCGGCGATCCCGGGCGGCTGGCGGTCGCGCACCGGCACCGCGGGAACCCCGGCGACGATGGCATAGGGCGCCACGTCCTTGGTCACGATCGCCCCGGCGGCAACGACCGCGCCGTGGCCCACCGTCACCTCGGGCTTGATCTGCGCGTTGTGGCCGATCCAGGTGTCATGGCCGATCCGGGCGCGCCGGGCGCGGCGGTGGGCGAACCAGTCGGCATCGTCCTCGGCATCCTCCCAGTAGGAGGCCGAGCGGTACATGAAGTGGTGCAGGCTTGCCCGGTCGAGCGGATGGTCGGTCGCGCCGATGCGCACGAAGCTGGCGATGTTCGCGAACTTGCCGATATCGGCATTCGCAATGTCGCAGACCCGGTCGCAGTAGGAATAGTCGCCGATCACGCTGAACGCGATGCGGCTGCCCCGCCCGATCTCGACGAAGCGGCCCATGGTCACCTCGGTCAGGTCGCAGTCCGGGTGGACCAACGGGGTCTCATCGCTCAGTCGGGGCATGGGTCCGCCTTCCGGGGTCAGTGCCCCGCATCCGTGCCGGTGATCAGCCTCCGGCGCAAGAGGCCCGAGATCCAGTCCATCAGCATGACCATCGCGACGATCAGCACGATGTAATAGGTGACCTCTTCCCAATCCTTCTGGGTCTGGATCGCCTGGGTCAGGAACAGGCCGATGCCGCCGCCGGTGATCGCCCCGATGATGGTGGCCGAACGCGTGTTGGATTCGAAGTAGTAGAGGATCTGGCTCAGTAGCACCGGTGTCACCTGCGGGATCACGCCGAACCGGTAGCGCTGGATCGGGCTTGGCGCCGGTCGATTGCACGCCCTCGATCTGCTTGTTGTCGACGTTTTCCAGCGCTTCCGAGAAGCTTTTTCCGAAGCTGCCTGTGTCGGTGATCAGGATCGCCAGCGCGCCGGTCAGCGGGCCGGGACCGAAGGCGCGACTGAGGATGATGGTCCAGATCAGCCCGTCGACCCCGCGCACGAAATCGAAGACCCGTCGCACCGCGAACCGGACCGCCCCGAACCGCGCGAAGTTCTTCGCGGCGAGGAAGGCCAGCGGCAACGCCACGATGGCCGCGCCGAAGGTGCCGAGGAAGGCCATCAGGATGGTTTCACCCAT
Source organism: uncultured Alphaproteobacteria bacterium (assembly GCA_963709395.1). GTDB lineage: Bacteria > Pseudomonadota > Alphaproteobacteria > Rhodobacterales > Rhodobacteraceae > CAVPWP01. Next base: position 469,038 of record CAVPWP010000008.1, on the reverse strand, counting down.
CGCCCAGAAGACATCGGAATGCCGCCACATGGCGTTGGTCCAGAAATCCTCGGCCGCGCCGGACCAGTTCGACCGATCGGTGTCAAGCTGCGGGCCGAACAGGATCTGGAAGGCGGACGTGCCGTGATAGGGGCTGTCGAGGGTGAACCAGAACTGCTCCCACCCGAAGAAGTAGCGGAAGACCTCGGTCCGGTTGCGGGTCATGCTCATGCGGCCGGCATCGGTGGTGATGGCGATGCGGCTGTCCGAGGCATTGATCCAGTCGGGCACATCGTCGCCAAGGTTGGTGACGACCTCGCGGCCCACCACCTGCATCTCGATCCGGCCGAACCCGGGCACGTCGAATGTCGCGGCGTTGTCCGGCAGGAAGCGCACGACATGCCCGTCATCGAGCGCGATCACCAGTTCGGCGGCCTCGTCGCCCGACACCCAGTCCGGGCGCGTGCCCTCGGGCCACTGGCCCTTGTTCTCGCCCTCCATCGCGTAGGACACCGCGCCCGAGCGGTTGTCGCGGGTGACATGCACCTTGTAGCTGTAGCTGTCGGCCACGAGGATGCGGGCGTTGTCCATGCGCGCCCGGTCGGCCAGCCCCGCCACATCGAAGGCGAAGAACACATAGACGAAGTAGGCCACGATCGCCGCAGGGACGGCCAGTGCCGCGCGGCTCTTGCGGCGAAAGGCGTGCTCGGCGGCTGTGCGCGGATCGGCGGTGTCGGTCATCGTCATGGTCATGATGCGCCCTGCCCCGTGACAAGCTTGTTGCGGTAGTGGCTCGACACCTGATCGAAGAAGACGATCGACAGGAACAGCAGGATGAAGATCGCCGCCGCCTGGTCGAACATGCCCATCCCGAAGGTCATGGTGTTGCGCAGTTCGTAGCCGATGCCGCCCGCCCCTACGAAGCCGAGGATGGCCGAGGCGCGGATGTTGATCTCGAACCGCATGAGAGCATAGCTGAGGTAGTTCGGCGCGACCTGCGGGATCACGCCCAGAAGCATCCGTTGCGACCAGTTCGCGCCGGTCGACTGCAAGCCCTCGACCGGCTTGAGATCGGCGTTCTCGGCCACTTCCGAGAAGAGCTTGCCCAGCGCGCCCGCGGTATGCAGCGCGATGGCGATCATCGCGGGCACCGGTCCGCCGCCCAGGATGAAGATCAGCACCAGCGCGATCACGATCTCCGGGAAGGCGCGCAGGATGTCCATGATCCGGCGAAAGACCGGGATCAGCCGGGGAAAGGGCGCAAGGCCCCGGGTCGAGACCAGCGACAGCAGCAAACCGAAAGCCGCCCCGACAAGGGTCGACACGGCCGCGATGTTGATGGTCTCGATCAGCGCGGGGAAGAACTTGACAAGGTTGGCTGGCATCTCGGCGCGCTTTTCCCAGGCCTCCGCGACGACCCCTGCGGGAAAGTCGAAGACCATGGGCAGGCCATTCCAGAAGCCGCCGGCGTTCCGTTCGTCGACGATGACGAAGCCCGACACCATCAGCAGCACGAAGATGGCCAGCGTCAGCCCCGAGTAGGCGCGTCTGCGCTGGGTCAACGCAATGTAGTGATCGCGGATTTCAGTCGCCCCGACCGACTGTCCCGCGATGCCCAGATCTGCCATCGACCGCCCCTTTCAACCCCGGAAAACGCGACGGACCCCGGTGGAGGCCGGGGTCCGCCAGTATCTGGATCGGATCAGTTGCCCATCTGGGCGCGGCGAACCGCGATGATCGATTCGTAGGCCTCGTGGCCGATCGGCGTGAAGCCGGCGGTGTCTCCGGCAGCGACGCCATAGGCGCAGTCGGGATCGACCGCGTGCAAGTTGGCGGTCAGTTCGGTCATGGTGGCCTTCACGTCCTCGGGCAGGGCGGTGCGCAGCACGATCGGGCCCTCGGGGATGGGCTTGGACTTCCAGATCTCCACGAGGTCGTTCATGTCGACCAGACCGGCATCCGTGGCGCGACGCAGCGCGCCCGAGTTGTAGCCGTCTTCCCAGTCACCGAGGCCGTCGGCCCAGGTCACGCCGGCGTCGATGTCGCCATTGAAGACCGCGACGATGGTCTGCTCGTGACCGCCGGTGAAGCGGACTTCGCCGAAGTAGTCGCCCGACTCCATCGACGCGCCGGTCAGCTCGGGGATTTCGACGGACGGGATCAGGAAGCCGGACGTCGAGTTCGGGTCGCCGAAGCCGAAGACCTTGCCCTGCACATCCTCAAGCGAGGTGATGCCGGAATCGGCCCGCGCAAAGCCGATCGAATGATAGGTGAACGATCCGTCGAGGTTCGTCTTCACCAGCACGGGTTCGACCGCATCGGGGTCTTCGACGTAAACGGCGGCATAGGCCGAGGCGCCCAGCCACGCCATGTCGAGCGTGCCTCCGATCAGGCCCTGGATCACGCCGTTGTAGTCCGCTGCGGTGAACAGGCGGGTCGGCACGCCAAGGGCTTCCTCGGTATAGGCGCGGAAGCACTCGTTCGAGGCCAGGCGGTCCTGCGCGTTCTCGCCGCCCAGAAGGCCGATACGGAACTCGGTGATTTCCTGCGCCGAAAGCGGTGCGGTCAGAGCCGTGGTGGCCAGGGCGGCGGCGATCAGTCTTTTCATGGTGTTGTCTCTCCGGTTGAAGTGATCCGGGGGCAGCGCCCCGGCGAGGTGGATGGAAGGTCAGATGCCCGCCTCGACGGCGCGCACCGCGCGTTGTGTCGCAGTCTCGAGCGTTGCGATGGAGGTGGAGGTGGCGGCCTCGCTGAACGACGCGTCCGCGCCGTAGATGTCGCGCGCCACGCCCGTGGTCAGCTGGTCGGGGGTGCCGTCGAAGACGACCCGCCCGTCGCGCATCCCCACCACGCGGTCGCAATACCGCCGCGCGGTATCGAGCGTGTGCAGGTTCGCGATGACCATGCGCCCGTCCTCTTCGTGAATGCGCCGCAGGTCATCCATGACGATCTGCGCGTTCATCGGGTCGAGGCTGGCGATCGGCTCATCGGCCAGGACGATCTTTGGGTCCTGCATGATCGCGCGGGCGATGGCCACGCGTTGCTGCTGGCCGCCCGACAGCGCCTCGGCGCGCTTGGGCGCGTGTTCGGCGATGCCCAGGCGTTCGAGAATGTCGATGGCGCGGTGGATGTCGTCGCGCGGGAAGAGGTTGAACAGCGTCGCCGCCGTCGAGCGGCGATTGAGCGTGCCGTGGAGCACGTTCGACACCACGTCGAGCCGGGGCACGAGGTTGAACTGCTGGAAGATCATCGCGCACTGCGATTGCCAGCGGCGCATCGCCGCCCCGGTCAGCGCGGTCACATCCTCGCCCTCGACAAGGATCCGGCCCTCGGTGGCGTCGGTCAGCCGGTTCATCATGCGCAGAAGCGTCGATTTCCCCGCGCCCGAGCGTCCGATGATGCCCAGCATGATCGGACGGCCCACCTCGATCGTGACGCGATCGACAGCGGCCTTCGGACCAAATCGCTTGGTCAGCGCATCGATGTGAAGCATGCAGTCCCCCGTCCGGTCCCGGGCTGGGTACCGAAGGGGGCACACGGTTTCTTGACGATTGGACGAAAGTTTTGTGACGACCAGACAGGTCGCTTCAGGTGTCGCGCCTCAGGAAGCCAGTCGATGCGCCCGTGACCCGCTGGCCACGATCCCCGCATCGAAGAGCGCCCCGATCTCGTTCGACGGCAGACCGGCGACATCGGCAAGGATTTCTTCGCTGTGCTCGCCCAGGCGCGGGGCCGGCGTCGGGGTGGCGCGCCCGAGGGCCGCGAACCCGATCGGAGAACCGGGCACGAGGTAGCGGCCGATCCCGGGCTGGTCGATCTCGGAGAAGAGCGGGTTCTCGGTTGTGAGATCGGGGTCTTCCGCGAGGGCCTCGGCGAAGGACCGGAACACCGACCAGGTGACGCCCTGCGGCGTCGAAATCGCCCGCGAACTCGTCGACCCGGCGCGCGGCGAACCAGGGCGCCAGGATCTCGGTGATCCGCGCCCGCGCCATCCAGCGCGCGCCCTCGTCGGTCAGGTCGAGCTTCAGTTCGCGCGCCAGCGCCGCCATCGCCTCGCCGGTGCCGGTCACCTTGAGAAGCCCCGCCCACTGCCGGTCGGTCAGCCCGACGACCATCACCCGCCGCCCGTCCCGGCAGAGGAAGTCCTGCCCGTAGGCCCCGTAGAGCGCATTGCCCGCCTTGGGTCTGTCGACCCCGTTCACCGCGACCTCCCCGATGATACCGAGGTTGCCCAGCATCGCCGCCGCCACGTCCTTGAGCGTCAGAACGGCTTCCTGCCCCTGCCCCGTCCGTAGCCGATGTCGTTCGGCAGCCAAGAGTGCGGACACCACCATGTTGCCCGCAATGCAGTCCCAGGCAGGAAGGACGTGGCAGACGGGGTCGGTCGTGCCTTCGGGGCCGGTCGCCATGGGAAAGCCCACCGACGGGTTCACCGTGTAGTCCACGGCAGGTCGCCCGTGCCGGTCGCCCAGAAGGGTCACCATGCAGAGGTCGGGACGGCGCGCGGACAGCGTGTCGTAATCCATCCAGCCCTTCACCCGCAGGTTGGTCAGGAAAAGGCCCGCGTCCTCGCCCGGGGCGGTGATGATCTCGGTGATGATCTCGCGGCCGCGCGGGGACTTCATGTCGATGGCGATCGACCGCTTGCCCTTGTTGAGCCCCGCCCAGAACAGGCTGTCGCCTGCCTGCGTGACAGGCCAGCGCCCGGCGTCGAGACCGCCCTCGAGCCGGTCGAAGCGGATGACGTCCGCGCCCATCTGCGCCAGCGTCATGCCGGCAAGCGGCACGGCGACGAAGGCCGAGCCTTCGACAACGCGCATGCCCTTGAGGATCCCGCTCATGCCGTCCCACTCCATCCGGGCCTGCATGCCCTGGTGGCCGCTGGCCGCGGCGGTGCACAGGTCGACCGCCGGCTCGCCCGGAACCCGGGATCCGATCAGCCGCAGGTCCTGGTCGTGAAACATCGGGTGCACGCCCTTGAAGCGAAAGCGCCGGGGCCGGACGCCGAAGTGGCGGCACGCGGCCTCGATCAGAAGCGTGGCCTGCATCGGTCCGTGCACGACGAGGGCCGGGTATTTCTCGATCTCTCGCGCATAGGGCAGGTCGTAGTGGATGCGATGCGCGTTGAAGGTGGCCGCCGAGTAGCGGAAGAGACGCGCTTCGGTCATCGGCACGGTTTCGTCGAAGTCGGGACCGCGCGGCGCGGGGATCGTTTTGGGCGGACGGAACCGGTCGGGGATATCGAGATAGACGATGTCCTGCTCTTCCCGGATGCGGCCCGACGCGCCCTCGATGTCGTGGCCCACACGCACGAAGACCATCGGGCCGGTCGAGCCTGCCTTCTCGGTGATGGCGAGGATCTCGGACCGGCGGGAAAGCGTCTCGCCCACGGTCAACTGGCCGTCCCACGTCAGCTTGCCGCCCGCCCACATGCGCCGGGCGTAGGGCAGCGGCGGAAGGAACCGGCCAAGGGTCGGGTGACCATCCGACCCGAGTTCGGCCATCGACACGAACTCTGGGAAGGCCACCCAATGCCAGAGGGGCGGCACCGGCGCGCCGGGCGCAACGTCACGGGCAGGAGACGCCGGGTGCGACAGGGTCGCCCCCAGCATTCCGGCGAAGTTCGGCGTCAGCGCGCCCTCTCGTTCCTCGACCCGGCCGACCCAGGCCTGCGCATCCACACCGGCCTCGGGGAAGGCGTTGCGCTCGATCATGCGGCGGCCCTGCGGCCGAGGACGGCGGCCATGGTCTCGCCCATCGCCGAGGGGTTCGGCGCGACGGTGATGCCCGCTGCACTCAGGATCTCGACCTTCTCCTGCGCGCTTTCCCCGAAGGCCGAGATGATCGCGCCCGCATGGCCCATCTTGCGGCCCTTCGGCGCCGACAGGCCGGCGACATAGGCCACGACCGGCTTGGTCATGTGGTCGCGGACATAGGCCGCGGCCTCGGCCTCCTGCGGGCCGCCGATCTCGCCGATCATCATCACCGCGTCGGTGTCGGGATCGTCCTCGAAAAGCTCGAGGATGTCGCGGAAGCTCGACCCGTTGATCGGATCGCCGCCGATGCCGACGGACGTCGACACGCCGATGCCGAGCGCCTTCATCTGGCTGGCCGCCTCGTAGCCCAGCGTGCCCGAGCGGCCCACGATGCCGACCCGGTCCGGCCATGTAGATATGCGGCGGCATGATGCCCATGAAGCCCTTGCCGGGGCTGATCACGCCCGCGCAGTTCGGGCCGATCAGCCGCATCTTCCGTTCGCGCGGATAGCGGCGCAGGAAGCGCTTGACCCGCATCATGTCCTGCGAGGGGATGCCGTCGGTCACGCAGACCGCGGTGCGGATGCCCGCGTCGGCCGCTTCCATCATGGCGTCGGCGGCGAAGGGCGGCGGCACGAAGATCAGGCTCGCCTCGGCGCCCGTCGCCTCGACCGCCTGGCGCACGGTGTCGAAGATCGGGCGGTTCAGGACCGTGGAGCCGCCCTTGCCCGGTGTGACGCCCGCGACGACCTTCGTCCCGGCCTCGATCATTTCCTGCGCGTGGAACTGCCCGATCCGGCCGGACATGCCCTGCACGAGGACTTTCGTATTCTCGTCGATCAGAATGGCCATGGTCTGTCCTCCTTTCAGGCGGCGGCGGGTTTGGGACGCGCGGCGACGGCGGCTTCCGCCGCCTCGGCCAGCGTGTCGGCGGCGACGATGGGCAGGCCCGATCCGCGCAGGATCTCGCGCCCGGCCTCGACGTTGGTGCCGGCACAGACGGACGACGACCGGCAGCGTCAGCCCGACGTCCCTGTAGGCCTGCACCACGCCCTTCGCGATCCAGTCGCAGCGGTTGATGCCGGCGAAGATGTTGACGAGGATCACGCTCACGTTGGCGTCCGACAGCACCGTGCGGAAGGCCTGGCAGACCCGCTCGGGGCTGGCGCCGCCGCCGATGTCGAGGAAATTCGCGGGCTCGCCGCCCGCCAGCTTGATCATGTCCATCGTCGCCATCGCAAGGCCCGCGCCGTTGATGATGCAGCCGATGTCGCCATCGAGGCCGACATAGGCGAGGCCGTTGTCGGCGGCCATCGCCTCGCGCGGGTCTTCCTGGCTGGGGTCGCGCAGCGCGGCGACCTGCGGGCGGCGGAAGAGCGCGTTGGTGTCGAAGCTCATCTTGGCGTCGAGCGCCACGAGGTCGCCCGCTCCGGTCACCACCAGCGGGTTGATCTCGACCATCATCGCGTCGAGATCGCGATAGGCGCGGTAGCAGGCGCGCAGCACGTGTCACCATCTGCGCCGACCTGCCGGCCCGAAAGACCCAGAGCGAAGGCAAGCTCGCGCGCCTGGAACTCGGCCAGCCCCGCCGCCGGGTCGACGACCATGCGCACAAGGCTGTCGGGGTCCTCGTCGGCCAGGTCCTCGATCTCCATCCCGCCATGGCCGGAGGCCACGATCATGATGCGCTCGGACTTCCGGTCGAGCACGAAGCCGAGATAGAGTTCGCGCGCGATGTCCGAGCGCCTCCTCGACCCAGAGGCGGTAGACGCCCTTGCCTGCCGCGCCCGTCTGTTTCGTGACCAGCGACTTGCCCAGAAGCGATGGCGGCGTAGCTGCGCACCTCTTCCTCGGAGCGGCAGAGTTTCACGCCGCCCGCCTCGCCGCGCCCGCCGGAATGGATCTGCGCCTTGACGACCCAGAGGTCGCCGCCCAGTTCGCGCGCCCGGTAGGCCGCCTGTTCGGGGCTGTAGGCCACGCCGCCCTTCGGCACCGGCACGCCGAAACCGGCAAGGATCTCCTTGGCCTGATGTTCGTGAATGTCCATGTCGTCCTCCCTTGCGCGTCTCAGGCCTTGGCGGCGATGGCCGTGGCCATGTCGATCACGTTGCGCGCCATCTTCTCGGACGCGGCGTCGATCATCTTGCCGTCGAGGGCTGCGGCGCCGCGGCCTTCGGCCTCGGCCTTGCGCAGTTCCTCGATGATGCGGTGGGCTTTCGTCACTTCCGCCTCGGGTGGGCTGAACACCTCGTTCGCGAAGGCCACCTGGCTGGGGTGAATCGCCCATTTGCCCTCGCAGCCGAGCGCGGCGGCCCGGCGGGCGCCCGCCTTGTAGCCCTCGGGGTCGGAGAAATCGCCGAACGGCCCGTCGATGGCGCGCAGCCCGTAGGCGCGGCAGGCGATGACCATGCGGGTGATCGAGGCATGCCACTGGTCGCCCGGATAGTCGGGGTTGAGCCCGCCGATGTTCGTGGTGCGCGCCCGCATCGAGGCGGCGTAGTCCGCCACGCCGAAGTGCAGCGCCTCGAGCCGCCCGCCGAACTGCGCGATCGCCTCCACATTGGCCATGCCCAGCGCCGTCTCGATCAGCGCCTCGAGGCCGACGCGCGTCTCGCAGCCCGTCGCCTGCTCGATCTGGTTGACCATCGCCTCGACCATGTAGAGGTCGGCGGGCACGCCCACCTTGGGCACCAGAAGCGTGTGCACCCGGTCGCCCGCCTGTTCCATCACGTCGACCACGTCGCGGTACATGTAATGCGTATCAAGCCCGTTGATCCGCACCGACACGGTCTTGCCCTTGCCCGCCCAGTCGATGTCGTTGAGCGCCTGGATCGCGTTGCGTGCGCGCCTGCTCCTTCTCGGGCGGGGCCACCGCGTCCTCGAGGTCGAGGAAGACGAAGTCGGCGGCACTGTCGGCGGCCTTGTCGATCATGCCGGGGTTCGAGGCCGGCACGGCCAGTTCCGACCGCTGGAGGCGCTGTTTGCGCAGGGGATGCAGGGTGTGCGACATCTTCCGACCTTCCTGATGGGGTGTCTTTACTCGGCGGCCAGCGGCAACGGCGCCGCGGTGCGGTCTAGACCGGCGAACCAGAGCTGGGCCGCCCCAACGCCGGCGCCGGGCTGCACCCGCACGCCCGCGCGCAGAAGCGACAGTTCGGCCACCGACAGCGCGGTCAGGCACATCGCCTCGTTCAGATCGCCCAGATGGCCGATGCGGAACGCCCGGCCCGCCAGCGGCCCGAGACCCGCGCCGAACGAGGTGTGGAACTCGTCATAGGCGATGCGCAGCACCTCGCGCGCGTCCACGCCCTGCGGCACGCGGATCGCGGACACCGTGTCCGAATGCAGCGACGGATGCGCCGCGATCAGGTCGAGCCCCCAGGCCGCGATGCCCCGGCGCACCCCTTCGGCCAGGCGGCGATGGCGGGCGATGACTGCGTCCAGCCCCTCGGCCTCGATCCGGTCGAGCGCGGCGCGCAGCCCGTGCAGCAGCGGGGTCGGCGGGGTGTAGGGGAAATACCCGCCCTCGTTCATCCGCACCATGTCGGCGAAGTCGAAATAGGCCCGCCGCATCGTCGCCGCCTCCGACGCCTCCATCGCCTTTTCGCTGACCGCGAGGATGCCGAGGCCCGGCGGCAGCATCAGCCCCTTCTGGCTGCCGGTCACGGCCAGATCGACGCCCCAGTCGTCCATGCGGAAATCGATCGAGCCGATCGACGAGACGCCGTCCACGAAGAGAAGTGCGTCGTGGAAGCACTCATCAAGCACCCGCCGCACCTCCGACACGTCCGAGGTCACGCCGGTCGCGGTCTCGTTATGGGTGACGAAGACCGCGCGGATCTCGTCGTTGCGGTCGTTGCCAAGGCGGCGGGCGAATTCCTCGACGGGGCAGCCCGTTCCCCACGGCGCGTCGATCACCTCGACATCGAGGCCGAGCCGCTCGGCCATCTCGACCCAGAGGGTCGAGAACTGGCCGTGCCGCGCCATCAGCACCTTGTCGCCGGGGTTCAGCGTGTTGGTCATCGCCGCTTCCCAGGCCGCGGTGCCCGAGCCGGGGAACATCATCACCCGTCCGGTTTCGGTCCGGAAGATCCGTTTCATCCGGTCGAAAAGAGGCAGGGTCAGGTCGCCGAAGTCCGAGGCGCGCATGTCCTGCATGGGGACGTTCATCGCCTGACGGACGCACTCGGGCACATTCGTCGGGCCCGGAATGAAAAGCTGAAGCTGGCCGGTACGCATGTCGGGTCCTCCCTCCTCGACTGGCCGCTTCATGCGCCCGGTGATGCGAAACGCGAAATCCTTCCGGGTCCTGCTGTGAATGCGAGAATTTACAAATCTACAGAATTGTCAATTTGTGAACTTTGCCGTATGCAAGGTCATGCTCAAGACCTACATCGGACCCCGGCTGCGCCGATTGCGCATCGACCATGGCGAAACCCAGGCCGAGATGGCGCGGGCACTGGGGATCTCGACCTCCTATGTGAACCTTCTGGAAAAGAACGAACGCAGCGTCTCGGTTCCGGTGATGCTGAAGCTCTTCGAGGTCTACGGCGTCGACTGGCGCGACATCGCCGAGGATGACGACACCGCGACGCTGGCCGACCTGCGCGCCATGTTGCAGGACCCGCTGTTCGAGGGGCCGCGGCCGGACCTGACGCAACTGCGCGCCGCACAGATCCACAGCCCCGACCTTGTCGCGAGCTTCCTCAAGCTGCACCGCGCCTATCTGGCCGCGACCGACCAGCTTCTCAGCCTTGCGGGCGCGCCCGACACGGGCCAGATCCTGCAAAGCTCGCCCGAAGCCACGGTGCACAACTTCTTCCGCCGCAACCGCAACCATTTCGAGGCGCTTGAGGCGGCGGCCGATGGGTTCTGGCGCGGCGAACGCGTGTCGGCGGACGACGCCTATGCCCGCGTCAAGGACCGCCTGCTCGATGCGCTGGGGCTGCGCGTGCGCCTTGTCCCGGTGGCCGACATGCCGGACACCCTGCGCCAATACGACGAAGCGCGCCGCGAGGTGCATCTGTCCGAAGCGATGGACCATCCCAACCGCCTGTTCCAGCTTGTCCATGTGGCCGGGCTGATCGAACACCGCGCCGTTCTGGATGACCTGCTGTCCCAGTCCGGGATCGAGGACGCCCATGGCCTTGCCCGCTGCCGGGTCGAACTGGCGAATTACTTCGCGGCGGCGGTCCTCATGCCCTATGGCCCCTTCCTGGCCGAGGCACTGGCCTCGAAATACGACTTCGACCACCTTGCCACCCGGTTCGGCGTCAGCTTCGAGCAGGCCTGCCACCGTGCCACCACGCTGCAGCGGTCAGGGGCGCAGGGCGTGCCCTTCTTCTTCCTGCGGATCGACAAGGCGGGGAACGTCACCAAGCGGTTCAACGCGACCGACTTTCATCTGGCCGAGTATGGCGGGGCCTGCCCCCGGCTCGAGGTGCATACCTCTTTTCGCACGCCCGGCCGGATCGTGCCGCAATTCGTCGAGATGCCGGACGCAAGCCAGTTCTTCGTCTTCGCCCGCACCGTCGACCGGCCCAGCTTCACACGCCATTCGCAGGACATGCGCCTGGCCGTCGCGATGGGATGCGGCGTCGAGCATGTGGCGCAGATCGGCTATGCCGAGGACCTGCGCCTGTCGGATGCCCGCATGACGCCCATCGGGATCAACTGCCGGGTCTGCCCGCGCATCAGTTGCGACCAGCGCGCGCACCAGGCCGCCGTCCTGTCCGAACCTCTGGACGAGCGCCGGCGCGGTGCGACGCGCTACGCAAGCTAGATCATGCGAAGTCGATGCCGTCGTAGATCATCGACGCGAAGCGGTCTTCGTCGAGGTTCAGGCCGTTGTCGATCTGGATGGCGACGTCGAAGGCGTTGAGGAAACCGTCGCCCTCGTCGCCGAAGCTGAAGGCATCCGCGAAGAAGGCGTCGAAGTCATCGACCTTGCCGAAACCACGGAAAAGGATGGTGTCCTCTGCCCGGAAGTCGGTGATCCGGTTCAGCGATCCGTCCGCGGTGTCGGTCCGGAACAGGAAGACATCAGCACCGCTTCCGCCCGACAGCAGGTCGAACCCCGCACCGGCTTCGAGCTGGTCGTTTCCGGCGGTCCCCATCAGCGTGTCATCGCCCTCGCCACCGCGCAGGGTATCATCGTCGCTGTTGCCGTTGAGGTAGTCGTTGCCGCGCCCCCCGGCCAGAAGGTCATTTCCCTTGCCGCCTGACAGCCAGTCGTCGCCATCCTGGCCGAAGACAAGGTCGTCTTCCTCGCCGCCGTACATCGAGTCGTCGCCGCGGCCGCCGCGCAGGATGTCCTCGCCGGTGTCGCCGTACATCACGTCATTGCCGTCGGCACCGATCAGCCTGTCTGCACCCTTGCCACCCGACAATGTGTCATTGCCCGTGCCGCCATTCAGCCGGTCGTCATCGTCCCCGCCCGAAAGATCGTCGTCTCCAACGCCGCCAAGCACGGTGTCGCTGCCGGACCCTCCGTCGAGGACATCGTTGTCCTTTCCGCCGGCAAGACGGTCGTTGCCCTGTCCGCCTTCAAGCGTGTCGTTTCCTGCCCCGCCGTTCAGGCGGTCGTCCCCGATGCCGCCGTTCAACTCGTCGTCGCCTGCGCCGCCGTCCAGACGGTCATCGCCCTCTTCGCCGTGCAGGATGTCGTTGCCCCGCCCACCGGACAGACGGTCGTTGCCATCCTCGCCCCAGAGGGTGTCGTCGCCGTTGCCGCCGCGCAGGGTGTCGTCCCCGACGCCGCCCGAAAGCTGGTCGTTGCCATCGCCACCCGCCAGAAGATCGTTCCCCTCGCCGCCGAAGATCATGTCTTCTCCTGCAGCACCGCGCAGGGTGTCATCCCCGGCATCGCCGTGGATCGTGTCGTTGCCCGACCCAGCATTGACCCGATCCGCGCCGCCGCCACCCGAAATCAGATCGTCGCCCGACAAGCCAATGATGCGCTCGGATCCGTCGCCGCCGGAGAGAACGTCGTCCTGGCGGGTGCCACGCAGAACACCGCTGTCTTCAGCGGGCACGTTTGACGGCGTGTCGGTTTCGGGCGGGAAAACCGCGTCGAAGACGGGCTCGATCACTGGGGGCAAGACAAGAGGTATGGCCATGATTTCGGTCTTTCCTGAAGGGGGCGTGGGTCGTTACCAGCCGATGCCGGCGTAGGCCTGTCCGGCGGGTGCAGCGTCGAAAAGCTGCACGACGTCGATCACCGGCACGCGGGCCGTGGACAGCAGCGCGCGGTAGGCAGGCAAGTTGTGGGTGACGATGACGGCATCGCATCCGGCGATGACGTCCTCGGGCGTGTCGCAAAGGAACTCGGGCAACCGCCGCGCCAGCCGCGCCAGTCCCGGTGCGCCGTTGCGGACATAGGCCAGCTGCTGGGCGATGGGGGTGTCGGCCGTGACCGCGCCGTCATGGGCCAGAAGTTTCACGCCGTCATCCAGAAGGTCGGACATCACGTCGAGGATCGGGCTTTCGCGCAGGTCGTCCGTGCCGGCCTTGAAGGCGATGCCCAGCACGCCGATGCGCTGCGCACCGGTCGCGCGGACAAGGCGCAGCGCCTCGGCGATCTGCACTTCGTTCGAGCGGCCGAGGCTGCCGATCAGGGGCAGCTCGACGTCATGCGCGCGCGCCAGGTGGGCGACCGCGCGCACTTCCTTGGGCAGGCAGGACCCGCCATAGGCGAAACCCGGCTTGAGATAGCAGGACGACAGGTTCAGCTTCTCGTCCTCGCAGAAGACATCCATCACCCGCCGGCCGTCGACGCCCATGGATTTCGAAAGACGACCGACCTCGTTGGCGAAGCAGACCTTCATCGCGTGCCAGACGTTGTCGACGTACTTCGCCATCTCGGCGGTTTCGATCTCGGTGCGGATCGGGGCCGTGTCGACCGGGTCGAAGATGCGCGCGACCATCGCGGCGGTCCGGTCGTCGGTCGCGCCGATCACTGTCTTGGGCGGATTGCGGAAGTCATCGACCGCCACGCCCTCGCGCAGGAACTCCGGAACAAATGCGAGGCCGAAGTCCTTGCCCGCGGTCTTGCCGGACACCTCTTCGATGATGCGTCCCATGACCGTTCGCGTCGTGCCCGGCGGAACCGAGCAGCGCAGGACCACGGCGTGGAACTCGGTCTTGGTGGCAAGCGCATTCCCGATCTCGCGGGCCGCGGCCTCGATATAGCGATAGTCGCATCCGCCGTCCTCGGCCGTGGGGGTGCCCACGGCGACGATGGTCAGTTGGGTGTCAGCCACCGCACGGGCGAGGTCCGCCGTCGTCTCGAGCCTGCCGCCCGCCACCGCGTCCGCCAGCAGCTCGTCCAGCTCGGCCTCGTGGATCGGGGCCGTTCCCCGTCCGATCAACTCGATCTTGCGCGGATCGACATCCACGCCGATGACCCGGTGTCCGTATGCGCTCAGGCAGCCGCAGGAAACCGCCCCGACATATCCCAGGCCGACGACGCTGATCGCGACCTTGTCCGAGATGACCTGCGGGCGGAACTGGAGAACCGCGGCTTCCGACGAAACAGGCTGGGCATCAAACATGTATAGGGGCCTCGTTAAGGTTAACTGCGAGTGACCCCACATGGCCGCCGGATTCGGTCAGAACAGAGGCAAAAAGAGCGTATTTTGGTGGGCAATAGCGGCGGCCTGGCTGAAACCGGCTAGAACAGCTTGGGTAGAGGCAGCATGCCGCCAAGGGCTCCAACAGCGTAGATGAAGATGCCGAACGCCGTGACCATCTGATAGGTCGCAAAGGCCGCCTTGGCGCGATCTCCGAAGCCGATGCTGTCACCCGAGCGCTGGCCGCCCCGATTGGCCCAGGTCTGCTGGCGCAGGAAGAACTGCATGTAGGCCTTCACCCCGGCATTCATCAGCTGGTTGACATAGAGGATCACTGGCCAGCCCAGGTCGACCGCGCGGGCATAGCGGAAGAGATAAAGGCTCAGCACCAGCCGCGACACCAGCACCCACAAAAGCGCGCCGATCAGGTAGCCCGGCTTCACGGCCGTCGCGATCAGCGCAAGCGTCGGGCTGACCAGCATGGTCCAGATCGCGATACGCTGGTCGAGAATGCACCACCAGATGAAAAGCGGCATCCGGCGCGGCCCCAGGGCCAGCGCGCGGGCGCCGTTGCGCAGCATGTTGCCGGACCAGCGGCGCAGGTTCTGGACCATGCGCGTCATGCCGTTGCCGCGGATGATCTCGACGGTGGTCACGCAGGCATCGGGCACATAGCCCATCTTGGCCCCGAGCGAGAGAAGGTAATACCAGGTGCTCTTGTCGTCCCCCGACAGAAAGCGGAATCGGCCCCAGAGCCAGTGGTCGAGGTGATCGGCCTCGATCGTCCGGACGAAACCTTCGTTGATGATGTGACGGGCGCGGAACATGCTCATCCGGCCGGTCAGGGTCAGGACGCGGTCGCTCATGACATGGCTTTGCATCGCAAGCCGCCGCTGGGTGAAGCGCAGGTCGAGCCAGCGCTGCATCCAGCGCGGGCCGTAGACCACGACATCCTCGTCCGTGGTCAGCGCCTGAAGCTCGGGGTCGGCGCCGAACATCCCGCAGCAGCGCGCCAGCGTGCCCGATCCCAGGATCGAATTGCCGTCCATGAAGAGGACAAGATCGTCGGGATCGGGTCCGGAGCGGATGATCGCCCGCATCACAAGGCCGATCGCCATCCGCTTGCCCGGCTGGTTCTGGCGGATGAACACGATCTCGGTGTCGAGGTCGGGCGCATGGTCGCGCGACGAAGGCGGCGATCACGTCCTCGTCCTCGGGTGCGCCGGTGCCGATCCAGATCGTGGCGGGCAGGCCCTCGGCCCGGATCTGCTCGAGGAGCGCGGCGATCACATGGTGCGTGATCGCCGGCTCTTCGCGAAACGTCGTCATCTGGACATGCAGGTGACGCGGCCGCCAGCCCTCGGCCCAGACCCGGTCGCGCTGCCGCCGGACGCGGGGCCAGCGCACGGCCATGAAGATCTCGGATCGGCGGGCATGGTTGAACCACCAGCCATACCGCCAGATCCCGATCGCCCCCAGGACATAGGTGATCTGAAGCACTTCGGGGTCGAAGAGGTGATTGGGCAACAAAGTCAGCGCTGCCCAGATACACCAGCAGATAGAGCAGGAAGTACAGCACCTGGTCCAGCGACCACTTGCGCAGACCCCGCGGGCGGGGTCCCGAGATCGCGTCAAGCCGGCGAGCGATGTCCCTTTCCAGATCCGCTGGAAGGAGATCGCCCGAGGTCATCGGTTCTGCGCGGCGGGCACGCCTTGCGCTGCGGTCCGCTGTTCTGCCCAGGCCGTGCGGTCACCCGTCAGAAGGCCCCGGGTCAGTTCCATTTCCTCGATCCGGGGAGGGGCGGCGGTCTCGACCGCGCGATCTGCGGCCACCGTGCCCACACGCTCCATCAGGGGCGAGATGATCGGACTGTAGAGCACCACCCCAAGGACCGCATAAAGCCCGACGACCGCAGCGACCCGCACCGGGCGCGGAAGGGACGCGGGCGTGGCCTTCGCCTCGTCCCTTGTCTGGGTCATCGGCACAGGCTCAACCGGCATGTCCATGGCGACGATGACGCCGTCCACGGGCTCGGCCCGTCCGGTCACGATTTCGCGGTAGAAGTGGCGGAGAAGACGTTCCTGGCGGTCATCGAGGTCCACAAAGCGCATCAGGTTGCGCTCGTCGTCGCGACGAAGGGTGACATCGAAAGTGATCTCGAAGCCCTGGAACGGCAGCGTCAGGCGCACCTCGCCCTCGGAGCCGCCGAGACCCTCGGGCGGTTCGATCCCGTCGAGACTCCAGCGTTCGACGATCGCATGCGCACCCTGCCCCACATCGAGGCGCAAGGGGGCACGGATGAGAAAACTCAGATCCGAAAGGGGCCGTTCGTATCTTACACGCATGATTTCGGCATCGCTCCGGCGAACGATTAAGGAAATCACCAACCAAACCGGCAAAACTAAGGCGTGGAGGTGGCAATCACCGGGTTGCGGGCGACAGTCATCCCCACGACAGGCTGATAGCAGGCCATAAAGGAAACACCTCTGCCAGGATTGTCCGGTCCCCGGCAACAATGATGAAGAACGGGCAGCAAGCGCCCCCTGATCACTCGCCCGCGTCGGCAGGCTTGGCCTGCAGAAGGCCGTAGCTCTTCTCGCCCAGGCTCTCGTAGAGATCGATCTGTGTCTCGAGAAAGTCGATATGGCCTTCCTCGTCCGCGATCAGCTCTTCGAACAGGTTCTTCGAGACATAGTCGCCGACGCTGTCACAATGGTTGCGCGCCTCGATGTAGAGCGTGCGCGCATCGTGTTCGGCAGCAAGGTCAGCATCCAGCGTCTCGCGCAGGGTCTGGCCGATCCGGAGGGGGTCGAGCTTTTGCAGGTTCGGGTGCCCGCCAAGAAAGATGATCCGCTCGATCAGCCGGTCTGCATGGTGCATCTCTTCAACGCTTTCAGCGCGGGACTTGGCGGCAAGGTGGCCAAAGCCCCAGTCCTCCTGAAGCCGGAAGTGAAGCCAGTACTGGCTGACCGCGGTCAGTTCGCTGCGGAGGGCTGCGTTCAGGTACTCGATGACCTTTGCGTCGCCTTTCATGGGGTGCTCCCTGTCTTGAGTGTTCGCCGAAGGTCGCGCAATTCGACCGGCACTTCCAGACCGTCGTTGCTGCGCATCGTGGCGATGAAATGCGGCAGGCATCCGCCGCAATCGGCCTTCTTGCCAAGCGCACGGTAGATCTTGCCCGGCGTGATCAGGGTCTGCGGGTCAGAGGCGCGCATCCAGTCGATCGCTGCGTGGATGTCACGATCGGTGATGCTCATGCAGTGACAGACGATCATGCCGTTTTCTTTCCTGTGGCGCGTTCAGACACCCGAGACCGGCGGGCGTAGACTTCCTGACCTGAAAGCTGACTGTTTTACTCGGCCTTGTCAATCGCCCGCGTCAATTGCCACGCCCTGGTTCGCGCCGCCGAATCCGCCCGAGGTCGGGGTCACGATGGTCACGCTTTCGCCGGGCTCCAGCACCGTCTGCGCGCAGGCATCCAGAACCTCGACCCGCCCGTCGCCCCGCCGGACCTCGGTCCGCCCGACCTGCCCGTCGCCGCCCCCCGCCAGCCCGCGCGGCGGCAGAGCGCGGTGCGAGGACAGGATCGCGCAGTCCATCCGTTCGAGAAAGCGGATGCGCCGCTCGGTCCCGTCGCCAGCGGAATACGCCCCCTGCCCGCCCGAGCCTTCGCGCAGGCCGAAGTGTTCGAGCAGGACCGGGAACCGCATCTCGAGGACCTCGGGGTCGGTCAGGCGCGAATTCGTCATGTGGACATGCACCCCGGACGTGCCCGCGAACCCACGGCCCGAGTTCATCCGCCCCGCGGGCGAGCCCGAGCAGATCGTCTCGTAATACTGGTAGGTGTCGTTGCCGAAGGTGAGGTTGTTCATCGTGCCCTGGCTGTTGGCCATGGCCCCCAGCGCGCCGAAGATGGCGTTGGTGACGTGCTGGCTGGTTTCGACGTTGCCCGCCACGACCGCGCGCGGATAGGCCGGGGCCAGCATCGAGCCTTCGGGGATGACGATCCGGATCGGGCGCAGGCAGCCCGCGTTCATCGGGATCGGCGCCTCGACCATGACCCGGAAGCAATAGAGCACGGCGGCGCGCGTCACCGGTTCGGGCGCGTTGAAGTTGTTCTCCCACGCCTCTGACGTTCCGGTGAAATCCACGGTCGCTTCACGCGCGTCGCGGTCGACGGTGATCTTCACGCGGATCACCTGCCCGGTGTCGGTGGGGTAGTCGTACTCGGCATCCTCGAGCCGCCCGAGCAGGCGGCGCACCTCCTCGGCCGCGTTGTCCTGCACATGGCCCATGTAGGCCTCGCACCGTCGTCAAGCCCGAACTCGGCCACCATGCGGCGCAGTTCGGCCGCGCCCCGTTCGTTGGCGGCGATCTGCGCCTTCAGGTCGGCGATGTTCTGCTCGACGTTGCGGCAGGGCCAGGGATGGTCGGTCAGAAGGTGCGCGCAGCGCGTCCTCGCGGAAGGTGCCCCGGTCGACCAGCAGGAAATTGTCGATCAGCACGCCTTCCTCGTCCACGGTCGTGGCCAGCGGCGTCATCGACCCCGGGCGCAGTCCCGCCGACATCGGCATGGTGCCCGCGCGCGGCGACCCAGAAGAGGATGTCCTGCCCGTCGTCGTCGAAGACCGGCGACACCACGGTGATGTCGGGCAGATGCGTGCCGCCGTTGTAGGGCGCGTTCAGCGCGAAGACGTCGCCCGGGCGGATGCGTCCTTCGTTCAGGCGGATCACCGTCTCGACGCTGCGGTCCATCGACCCCAGGTGCACCGGCATGTGCGGAGCATTCGCCACCAGCGCGCCGGTGGCGTCGAAGACGGCGCAGGAAAAATCGAGCCGTTCCTTGATGTTGACCGAATGGGCGGTGTTCTGAAGCGCCACGCCCATCTGTTCGGCGATGTTCATGAAGAGGTTGTTGAACACCTCGAGCATGATCGGGTCGGCCTCGACCGTTCCGGCCGCCGACTGGCGCGGCAGCGCCTCGTGCCGGCGCATCAGGATGTGGTCGCGCGGCGGTCAGTTCGGCGGTCCAGCCCGGTTCGACCACGACGGTCTGGTTCGCCTCGATGATGAGCGCGGGGCCCCGCACCCGGTCGCCCGGCGACAAGGCCTCGCGCGGGAAGACGCGCGCCTCGACCCTCTGACCGCCCGAGAAGATGCTGCACCGTCTTGTCGCTGCTGGCAGCGCGGCTTGTCGCCTCGACGCTGCCGGGTTCGGCGGCGGCGCGGGCGCGTTCGGTCCGTTCGACCTCGACCGCTTCGACCGTAACTGGCTTGTCTTCGCTGACGAAGCCGAACTGGGCGCGGTGCGCCTTCTCGAAGGTCGCGCGGGCGGCGGTGGCATCGCCCGGTCCAGGTCACGGGCAGCGCCGTATCGGTGCCGGCATAGCGCAGGTGGAGGCGGGTCACGCTGTCCGTCGTATCGAGCGGCACGCCCTGGGCCGCCAGTTCGTCCGCGATGGCGCTTCGAGAGGTCGTCTTCTAGCGCCGCGACAGCCCGCGCGGTGTCCGGGCCCAGCGGTTCGACCAGCGCCTGCTGGCGGCTGATCGACACCGTGGCCTGCCCGATGCCGTAGGCCGACAGAAGCCCGGAGAGCGGGTGGATCAGCACCGCCTCCATCCCCAGCGCGTCGGCGACGAGGCAGGCGTGCTGACCCGCCGCGCCGCCGAAGGCGTTGAGCAGATACTTCGTCACGTCATAGCCGCGCTGGACGCTGATCTTCTTGATCGCGTTGGCCATGTTCTCGACCGCGATGGTCAGGAAGCCCTCGGCCACCTCTTCGGGGCTCTTGCCCTCGGCCGTCGGCGATCTCGGCGAACTTCGCGGCGACCACATCGGCGTCGAGCGCCGCGTCCTGGCCGGGGCCGAAGACGCGCGGGAAGAACTCGGGGCGCAGCTTGCCCAGCATGACGTTGGCGTCCGTCACCGTCAGCGGCCCGCCGCGGCGATAGCAGGCGGGGCCGGGGTTCGCGCCGGCGGAATCGGGACCGACGCGGAACCGGCCCGGATCGGCATGCAGGATCGATCCGCCGCCCGCCGCCACGGTGTGAATACGCATCATCGGGGCGCGGATGCGCACGCCCGCGACCTCGGTGTCGAAGGCGCGCTCAAACTCGCCCGCCGAATGGGCCACGTCGGTCGAGGTGCCGCCCATGTCGAAGCCGATCACCTTGTCGAACCCGGCCTCGCGCGCCGTCTCGACCATGCCGACGACGCCGCCCGCCGGGCCCGACAGGATCGCGTCCTTGCCCTGAAAGCGGTCGGCGGCGGTCATCCCGCCCGAGGACATCATGAACTGAAGCGTCGGTCCCGGCTGCCCCGGCGGGGTAGCTCCGAGTGCGTCGGTCACGCGCGCCACGTAGCGCCGCAGGATGGGCGAGAGATAGGCGTCGACCACGGTGGTGTCACCGCGCCCGACGAGCTTGACCAGGGGCGAGACCTCGTGGCTGACGGAGACCTGCGCAAAACCGATCTCGCGGACCATCGCGGCTAGGGCCGCCTCGTGGCCGGGGTTCTTCCAGGCATGCATCAGGACGATGGCGACCGCACCGATCCCGTCTGCTCTTGCTGCGACAAGGGCTTCGCGCACACCCCCAGGATCAATCGCGGTCTCGACACTGCCATCCGCGCGCAGGCGTTCGTCGACCTCGATCACCCGTTCGTAAAGCTGTTCAGGCAGGAGGATCTCTTTCGCGAAGATGTCGGGCCGGGCCTGGTAGGCGATTCGCAGCGCATCGCGGAAGCCCCGCGTGATCAGCAGAAGCGTCCGGTCGCCCTTGCGTTCCAGAAGCGCGTTGGTGGCGACGGTGGTGCCCATCTTCACCGTGCCGATGCGCGCGGGGTCGATCTGCCCGCCCAGAAGGCGGCGGATGCCTTCGATCGCCGCATCCTCGTAAGCCTCGGGATTCTCGGACAGAAGCTTGAGCGGATGCAGCCCGCCATCGGGATCGCGCCCGACCACATCGGTGAAGGTACCGCCCCGGTCGATCCAGAAATCCCAGACGCCGGATGTCGCGCGATCTGCCATATCCCACTCCTGTCGGTTGACCCGCGACCCTGGCGAGGCCCCACACGCTTGATTACATTTTGTTGACAAATTGCCGATGAATGGTCAAGCTCGAAGTCCTGATCACTCCGCCCGTCTTCCGGTCGTGGCGGGAACCGATGGTGTCGCAATGACCGAGAAACCCCTCCCTCCCGCGCCCGGTGTCGGTCCCGTGGTGTCGTCGGCCCACCTGGCCCAGTCCTCCCTTCCGGCGCTGAGCGAGGTCGAGTTCGCGCTGACCATGGCCGGGAACGCCTACCAGCGCTGGATGGTGCGCTGCATGGTCGCCGCCGGGCGGCCCGACGATGTCGCCGCTCGAGGTGCTGATCCTGCACCTTGTCCACCACCGCGGTCGCGCCAAGACGCTGGCCGAGGTCTGCCTGATCCTGAACATCGAGGACACGCACCTGGCCAATTACGCGATCCGCAAGCTGACGGCGGCCGGCCTTCTGAAAAGCGGGCGCAAGGGCAAGGAAAAGACCATCGCCATCACCGACGACGGGGCCGCCCTCTGCGCTCGCTACGGAGAGGTGCGCGAGGCGCTACTGATGCAAGCGGTTCGACAGCTTGGCCAGGATCCGGCCGACATCAGCCGCATCGCGTCGCTTCTGCGGGCGCTGTCGGGCAGCTACGATCAGGCCGCACGGGCGGCCGCCGCCCTGTGACCGGCTAGCGCGAGAACAGGATCGGCAGCGCCGGGGCTTCGTAGAGCTGGCGCGTCACGGCGCCGACGACAAGATCATAGACAAGCGAGTGCCCGTAGGCGCCCACCGCCAGCATGTCGGCCCCCGCCTCGCGCGCCATCCGCATCAGTTGCTCGCCGGTATCCTCGGCCCCCTTGGCGACCTCGGTGACCCTGGTCTTGAACCCGTGCCGCGCGAAACCGGCGGCCAGATCCTCGCGGCTGGTGTCGTCGCGCCCGCGCGCGGCCCCGCGCTGGATGAAGGCGATGTCGATGGTGGCGCCCGCACGGGCGAGGACCCGCAGGTCATGGGCCGCGCGCGTCGCTTCGCGCGTCCCGCTCCAGCCCAGCATGGCGTGCGTGCCCAGCGTCTTGATCTGCGTATCGCGCGGCACCAGCAGCAGCGGCCGCCCCGCATAGCGGACCAGCGCATCGAAATAGCGCCGGTGGTCGGCGCGCGGCATGTCGGCTTCGGGCTGGCCCATCACCACGAGATCGGCCGCGCGCACGCTATCGAGCAGGAAGTCCTCGGCGCCCAGATCCGCGGCCCCCTGTTCGCGCCATTCCGCGACGAAATCGTCGCCCTTGGTGATCTCGTGGAAACGTGCGGCGATCGCCGCCGTCTCTTCGACCTGCCAGTCCATGAACTGCGGGGCGGCCATGGCGCCGATGCCGCTGGTCGCCGCGACATAGGGAACGACGGGCTCGGACGGGTGCACCCCGACAAGATGCGCGCCCCGGTCCCGCGCCAGATCGCTGCACAGCGGCAGAAGCCAGTTGGCCTCATCCATGGTCGTCAGGCAGACTGCCAAAGTCCTGATGCTCATCTCTACGTTTCCCCCGGGGATTCCATTCCAGACAAACGTTAGCAGACGGAACCGGTATTGCATTGATGCCGATCAAGCCTGCGGCACACGGGTCAAGGTGCCCCCGATGACGGCGATCAATGCGCCGACCGGCCGCTTCTGGGAGAATTCGAATGGTCGGTGCGAGACCCGTCCGGAGAGGAGTGGACCGGACGATATCCGCAGCGGATGATGTGTGTTTTCGGCACAGAAAAGCCTCGTCCCCGTACCTGGTGCCGTTCCGCTGAAGGACTAGGTTTCGCATCGGCCGCCCCAGAGACCCGGGCGTCAACTGCCTGCGGCTGCATCGAGAAGCCGCACCACCTCGTCGTCCGAGACCTGGGGAAACGCGCGATAGTGCGCCCCGACCGCGTAGAACGGGTGCGGCGTCACCAGGCAGATCACGTCGTCGGCCTGGGCGCGAAGCCGCGCGACCGTGTCCTCGGCGCCGACCGGAACAGCCACCACGACCCTTCCGGCCCCCGCGGCCTTGAGGGCTGCGACCGCCGCCGACATCGTGGCACCCGTGGCAAGACCGTCATCGACGACAAGGACGGTCCGGCCCGCGACCGGCACGTCGGCGCGCCCGCCCAGATAGAGGTCGGCCCGGCGGCGCAATTCCTCGCGCTGCCGCGCCGCCAGAGCGTCGAGTTCCGCCGCATCCAGACCGGCGGCGCGGATCACCTCGGGATTCTCGATCAGATGTTCCCCCCGGGGCCCGGCTATCGCGGCCGCCGCAAGCTCGGGGTGACCCGGCAGGCCGACCTTGCGCACAAGGGTCAGCGTGAGGGGCAGATCGAGCGCCAGCGCGATCTCGGCCGCGACGGGTACGCCCCCGCGCGGCAGGGCCGTGACAACCGCGTCCGTGCCGCGATAGTCCGACAGCCGGTCGGCAAGCGCCCGCCCCGCTGACACACGATCCTCGAAGGCCCATCCGGTCATGGTTGCATCCCTCCTCCGGCAGCGTCGCCGCGAATGGCGCATGTCACATTGACCGCGATCAATCGGCCCCAGTGGCCGGCGCGAATGCGTCCCGGTAGGTGTCGCGCAGAAGCGCCTTCTGGACCTTGCCCATCGTGTTGCGCGGCAGCGCATCGACCACCACATACCGCTGCGGATGCTTGAACCGGGCAAGGCTCTTCGCGACCTCGTCCGAAATCGCGTCGAGGTCGGGCGCGCTGCCGGGTTCGGGCACGAGCACCGCAACGACCGCTTCGCCGAAATCGGAATGCGGCACGCCCACCACGGCGCTTTCGGCCACGCCGGGCTGCGCGTCGAGCAGAAGCTCGACCTCCTTGGGATAGACGTTGAGCCCGCCGGTGATGATCAGGTCCTTGCCCCGGCCGACGATGTGAACGTAGCCGTCGGCGTCGACCCGCCCCAGATCGCCGGTGATGAAGAAGCCGTCGGGGCGCAGTTCCTCGGCGGTCTTCTCGGGCATGCGCCAGTAGCCCTTGAAGACGTTGGGGCCCCGCACCTCGATCATCCCGATCTCGCCTGCCGCTACGTCGGTCCCGGTCTCGGGGTCGGTGACGCGCAGCTCGACCCCCGGCAAGGGAAAGCCCACCGTGCCGGGCCGCCGGTCGCCGTCATAGGGGTTCGAGGTGTTCATGTTGGTTTCGGTCATGCCGTAGCGTTCGAGGATGCGGTGGCCGGTGCGCGCCTCGAACTGACGATGCGTCTCTTCCAGAAGCGGGGCGCTGCCCGAGATGAAGAGGCGCATGTTCGCAACAAGGTCGCGGGTCAGGCGCGGATCGTCGAGCAGGCGGGTATAGAAGGTCGGCACGCCCATCATCGTCGTCGCGCGCGGCAGGGCCCCGATCATCGCGTCGGCGTCGAAGCGCGGCAGGAAGATCATCGACCCGCCCGCGGCCAGCATCACGTTGGTCGCCACGAAAAGCCCGTGCGTGTGAAAGATCGGCAGGGCGTGAAGCAGCACATCGTCCGCCGTGAAACGCCATTCCCGCGTCAGCGCCTCGGCGTTCGACAGGAGGTTCGCCTGCGTCAGCATCGCCCCTTTCGACCGCCCGGTGGTGCCCGAGGTGTACAGCAGCGCCGCCAGGTCGTCGGGACCGCGCGGCACCGTGTCGAACCGCGCCGGCTGGGCGGCAACGAGGTCCGCAAGGCTGCCCGTTCCATCGGCGTTCAGCGTCTCGATCCGCGCGCCAAGGGCCTCGACGATGGGGGCAAGCGCACCGCGCTTCGCGGCATCCGCAACGACGAGCGCGGCCCCGCTGTTGCCGATGAAATAGTCGAGTTCGGCGGCGGTATAGGCGGTGTTGAGCGGCAGGAACACAAGGCCCGCCTGGACGCAGGCGGCGTAGAGCGTCAGCGCCTCGGGCGACTTCTCGATCTGCGCCGCCACCCGGTCGCCGGGGACAAGGCCCAGTGCCGTCAGCGCATTGGCAAGGCGCGCCGCATTGGCCAGAAACCCGCCGTAGCTGAGGGACCGCCCTCCGGGAAGATGCAGGAACGGACGGTCGCTGCCCGCATGGGGCGCGAAAAGGGTGTCGAAAAGCGGGTTCGCCATGCTGCGCCGTCCGTCATTGGGTCCGGCTGCACCTTGCGCAGCCGTGCGGGGAAGGACAAGCCGTCCCGACCTGCCCTAGCCCGCCGCCGCCAGCAATGCCGCGTTGCCGCCCGACGCGGTCGTGTCGATGCAGACGTGGCGCTCAAGCACGACCCAGGCCGCGAAGTCGCTTTCGGCCAGAAGCGGCAGGATCGCGCCCGGACGCGCGGCCAGGGCCTGCCGCATCGGACGAAGTGTCTCGGTGTCGGCCTCGCAGACCACGGCATCGAAGCCACGCAGCGATCCGAGCGCTTCGGGCGGCAGCGTGCCGTCGAGACCTTCGCCCGGCGTCAGACCCGGCGCCACGGCCAGCGCGGCGGCGCCCGCGGCCCGCACCGCCCCGGCCTGCGACCGCGCCCGGTCGGCGCCCGGACCAAGGCAGAGGACGACACCGCGGCCCAGCGTGGTCAGCCGGTTCGATTCGCCCGTGGGACCCGGCAGGTTCACCGTCGAGACGATCCGCCCGCCCTTTCCCGCCAGCGCGTCGATCGCCGCCTGAAGCCGCGCAAGATCGACCGGGTCGCCTGCCTCCGGCGCGACTGCCCTCGTGCTCTCGGGCCGCGCGAAGCGGCGCAGATAGGACGGCCCGCCCGCCTTCGGTCCGGTGCCCGACAGCCCCTCGCCGCCGAAGGGCTGGCTTCCGACCACCGCGCCGATCTGGTTGCGGTTGATGTAGACATTGCCGGCCCGCACGCGGCCCGCCACCTGTTCGACCCGGTCGTCGATCCGGCTGTGCAGAGCGAAGGTCAGGCCATAGCCCTTGGCGTTGATCGCATCGACGACGCGGTCAAGCGCCTCGGCCTTGAAGGTCGCCACATGCAGGACCGGCCCGAAGATTTCACGCTCCAGCGCCTCGATCCCGGGCAGGCGGATGACCGTGGGCGCGACGAAGGTACCACTGTCAGGCGCGGACAGCCGCTTCATCACGCGGCCCTCGGCCTCGGCGGCGGCGACATGCGCCTCGATGCCCGCCTTTGCCTCGGCCGAGATGACGGGGCCGATATCCGTGGACAGATCCCACGGATCGCCCAGCCGTCAGCTCGTCCATCGCGCCATAGAGCATCCGGAGGAAGGGCTGCGCCACGTCCTCCTGAAGATAGAGCATCCGCAGCGCCGAACAGCGCTGCCCGGCTGACTGGAAGGCCGAGATCACGATATCGCGCACCGCCTGCTCGGGCAGCGCCGTGCTGTCGACGATCATGGCGTTGAGCCCGCCGGTCTCGGCGATCAGCGGGGCCGTCGGGGAAAGGGTTTCGGCCATGGCCCGGTTGATCGCCTGTGCGGTTCCCGTCGAGCCGGTGAAGCAGACCGCGTCGATCAGCGCGTCCGAGGTCAGCTCGGCCCCGATCACCGCCCCCCTGCCCGGCAGAAGCTGCAGGGCGGTGCGCGGCACGCCGGCCTCGTGCAGAAGGCGCACGGCGATGGCGGCGGTGACCGAGGTAGCCTCGGCGGGCTTGGCCAGAACGGCGTTTCCGGCCGCCAGTGCCGCGGCGATCTGCCCGGTGAAGATGGCCAGCGGGAAGTTCCACGGCGAGATGCAGGTGACGCGGCCCCGCGCCGGGTCGGTCAACTCGCGGCCCCGGGCGGCGTAGTAGCGCAGGAAATCCACCGCCTCGCGCAGTTCCGATACGGCATCGGCGGGGATCTTCCCGGCTTCGCGGGCGAGGATCGCGAAGATCTCGCCATGGGCGGCCTCGTAGAGGTCTGCGGCGCGGTTGAGCACCTCGGCCCGCTCGGTCGCTGTCGCGGCCCAGTCTTGCGCCGCGTCGATGGCCGCAGCGGCTTCCTGCGTCGTCGCCTCGCGCACGCGGCCGACAAGATCGGACGGGTCGGCGGGGTTGTGGACCTCGACCGGATCGCCGCCCTGCGCCTGCGCGGCCGTCAACGGCCCGACCTCCCAGACATGGTCGCGCCATGGCGCGCGCGCGGCGTCGAGATGCGACAGGGTCACCGGATCGTGCAGGTCGAACCCGCGCGAATTGCGCCGCTCCTCCCCGAAAAGCCTCGGCGGGGCGATCACCGCGCGGTTCGGCCCGGCCTTGGCGAGGGCGGCGAAGGGATCGGCCGCGACCACCTCGGGCGGAACCGCGGCATCGACGATCTGGTTGACGAAGGATGAATTCGCGCCGTTCTCGAGGAGCCGCCGGACGAGGTAGGCCAGCAGGTCGCGATGCGCGCCCACGGGCGCATAGATGCGGCAGCGGGTGCCATTCGCCCTCAGGACCTGGTCGTGCAGTACCTCACCCATGCCGTGCAACCGCTGGAATTCATAGGTTTTCGGGTCCGTCGCCATCTCGAGGATCGCGGCGACGGAATGGGCATTGTGCGTGGCGAACTGGGGGTAGATGCGGTCTGACAGCTCCAGAAGACGGGCCGCGCAGCAGAGGTAGGACACGTCGGTGGCGACCTTGCGGGTAAAGACCGGAAATCCGCTCAAGTCCCTCGACCTGCGCGCGCTTGATCTCGCTGTCCCAATAGGCGCCCTTCACCAGCCGCACCATGATCCGCCGGTCCAGACGCGTGGCCAGCGCGTGCAGCCAGTCGATGACCGGCAGGGCGCGCTTGCCATAGGCCTGCACCACCACGCCGAACCCGTCCCAGCCCGCCAGTGCAGGGTCAGACAGGACCGCCTCGATCACGTCGAGCGACAGGTCAAGCCGGTCAGCTTCCTCCGCGTCGATGTTGAGGCCCATGTCCGCCGCGGCGGCCTGGCGCGCAAGCTCGGCCACGCGGGGCACGAGTTCGTCCATCACCCGGGCGCGCTGCGCGACCTCGTAGCGGGGGTGAAGGGCCGAGAGCTTGATCGAGATGCCGGGGTTCTCGCGAATGTCGGGCGAGGTGCAGGTCGCGGCCAGCCGCGCGATGGCATCGGCATAGGCGCGGCGGAAGGCCTCGGCGTCATGCGCGGTCAGCGCCGCCTCGCCCAGCATGTCGTAGCTGTAGGTATAGCCCAGTGCGGCCTTCTCGCGCCCGCGCTTCAGCGCCTCGGGGATCGTCTCGCCGAGAACGAACTGGCGGCCCATTTCCTTCATCGCGCGGCCCACGGCGGTGCGGATCACCGGCTCGCCCAGCCGGCGCACGGCGCCCTTCAGGACCGAGGCCATGCCCTCGCCATCCTGAAGCACGCGGCCCGTCAGAAGTAGCGCCCAGGTCGAGGCGTTGACCAGCGACGAACTGGACCGGCCCAGGTGCACCCCCCAGTCCGAGGGGGCGATCTTGTCCTCGATCAGCGCGTCGATCGTGTGGGCGTCGGGCACCCGCAAGAGCGCCTCGGCCAGGCACATGAGCGCGATGCCTTCGCGGGTGGAAAGCCCGTATTCGGCGAGGAACACCTCCATCAGGCCGGGGCGTCCGTCGCTGCGGATCGCCCGGACCAGACCGGTGGCACGGGCGGCAGCGGCGGCCCGCAGGGCGTCAGAGGGCGCGTGCGGCATCAACTGCGCGATCACGTCGTCTTCGGGGGCGATGTGCAGGTCGCGGATGCGGGTGCGAAGGGAATCGACGGTCATGGCGGGCCTCGGGCTGGGTGCGACGGGATCATAGCATTGACGTGGCAGCCCGGCTTCCCGAGTATGAGTGCAAACTCAAGGCGGAAATACCGTTTATCAGCACTCGCGCAGCCGAAATGACTTCCGAACCAGCAGACTCCGGAGAAATCGACCGCTTCGATCGCGCCATCCTGCGCGAATTGTCGGCCAACGGGCGCATGTCCGTGACCGATCTTGCCGAAAGGGTGGGCCTGTCGAAAAGCCCCTGTCAGGTGCGCCTGAAGCGCCTGCAGGCGCGCGGCTATATCCGCGGCTTCCGGGCGGTGCTGGACCCGGTGCGCCTGGGCCTCGATCATATCGCCTTCGTCGAGGTGCGGCTGACCGACACCACCGAGGCCGCGCTGCAAGCCTTCAACGCCGCCGTGCAGCGGGTGCCCGAGATCGAACAGTGCCACATGATCGCGGGCGCGTTCGACTATCTTCTCAAGGTGCGCACGAAAGACATCCGCGCCTATCGCGAGGTACTGGGCGACACGATCAGCGCGCTGCCCCATGTCGCCAGCACGTCGACCCATGTGTCGATGGAGGCGGTGAAGGACGATGGCGGGCTCTGGCCCGCCCCGCGCCGCTAGGCACCGCGCCGCTGAGGCCCCGTCACGACACCCGCGCGCCAACGGCGGCCATGGCCCAGCTGACGAAATCGGGCATCAGCAGCGCCATGGACTGATCAAGCGCCTGCACGATGGCGATCGTCTCGGTCGAGGGGGCCACGCCATCGACCTGGAACACCCGGCTGGCCACCACCTGCGCGTCCGACTCGCGCACCATGCTGGCGACGATCCGGATGCGCGTGGTGACGGTGGTGCCGTCTGGCGCGACCGTGGCCTGGAAATCGGTGACTTCGGTCAGAAGCGCGAAGTCGCCGCCAAGCCCGATGGGCCGACGACCCACGAACCGGACGCCGCCGGTCTGTTGCAGGCTGCGCACCATCAGCGTCTGGACCATCACCGGCACGGTGTCGGTCCAGCGCGCGTCGGGCAGATACTGCGCCTCGAGCGGGCTGGGCCGGATCAGGATGCGTTCGGTGTTGAGCGCGCCGCTGGCCGTCGGCTCTTCCACGATGAGGTCGCGCGACACCGGGCCGCCCGCGGCGCGCGGCAAGTCGCCTGTGCTGCGCACCTCGTAGGCATCGAGCGGCGTGGTCGCGGTGCCCAGAGCCGAGATCGTAGAGCAGGCCCCAAGGAGTGTCAGGGCGGCCAGAAGCGCGAGGGATCGGATCATGGGCCGGATCATGGGCATGTCACCTTCTGAATTCGGGGGCTTCCTGGCCCAGCAGGAACCGCGCGGGGTCGCGTTCGATGCGGCGGGTCAGCTGTTCCAGTGTGCTCAGCAGACGCTGGCCTTCGATGGCCAGGCGCGAGAATTGCGGCAGGCCTTCCGTGAGGAACGAGTTCACCGGCGCCTCGCCGCTTGCGACGATGCGCTGCAGGTCGGTGAAGGTGGTGCGCGCGACCTCGGTCGTTGCGCGCAGATCTGCCGTGGCGGCGGGAATATCGTCCGCCACCGCATCGAGGGTGCGGTTGAAGCTTTCGACGGCGGTACGCAACTCGTCGCTGATGCCGATCAGGTCCTGGTTGATGAACTGATCGGCGCCGCGGAAGGCGCCCGCGGCCGCGTCAAGCGTGGCTTCGCTGTTGGCCAGCGCCTCTTCGATCGCGCCCAGCGTGGTGTTGGCCCGCGAGAAGGTATCCGCGACGGTCGAGAGCGTCGTTTCTGCCCCTTCGAGAACGCCGTCCAGCCGCCCTGACGCCGAGGTCACGTCTTCGCTGAGGGTTGCGAAGGTCGTGTTCGCCGTCGCCGTGGCGCCGCGCACGTCCGACAGGATCGACGGCAGGTCGTTCTGGAGCGTGCCCATCACGTCGGTTGCCTGGGCCAGCGCGGTCCTCGCGTCGGTCTCGATGAACGCGGTGATCGACAGGGCGGTCTCGTCGATGGACGCAAGCGTGGTGTCAAGCCGGGCGATCAGCGTATCGGCGTTGTTCAGGATCTCCTCGGCCTGCGTCAGCCGGGCGGTGGCGGTCTGGCCGGTATCGCTCCAGTTGATCAGCAGTGTCCCGGCCTCGGTCGCCAGCGTCTGGGTCTCGGCACGCAGCAGGGAGGAGGTCTCGGTGAAGTCGGCCAGCGCGGTCGTCAACTCGCCGTCGATGAAGACCTGCGCCGAGTCGAAGGTGCGCGTGGCGCTTTGGAGCGCCTCGGTGCTGGCGTCGAGCGTCGTGTTGGCGCGCGAGGACAGGGACTGGATGGCGGCAAGCGCGTCGTCGGCCACCTGAAGGGTGCCTTCGACCGAGGCCGAGATGCCCGCCAACCCCTCGGTGAAGGAGGCGATGTCCGAGACCGATGTGCCGACGTTGTTGGCGACATTGGCGAACTGGTCGAGCGTCTGGGTCAGGTTCGCGGAGCTTTCGTCGAGATTGAGAAGGATACTCTCGAACCGCGCCTGGTTCTCGGGTCCGAACAGGGTCCGGACGTCCTGGATCAGGGTCAGGGTCTCGTCCAGAAGCTCGGGCACACCTTCGGTCAGGCTCTCGAAGAGCGATTGGCCCGAGGTGATCTCGGGCACCTCCTCCGGGCTGACATCGGCAAGAAGCGGCTGGTCGGGCGAGCCGGCGGTGATCGCGATGTAGGACACGCCGGTCACGCCCTGGGATTCGATTGTGGCGACGCTGTCGGTGCGCACGGGCGTATCAGCCGCGACTTCAAGCCGGACTGTCACCGTGCCCGCACCGTTCTCGCTGAGTTGCAGGTCGACGACCTGTCCGACAAGAAGCCCCGCGAAGCGCACGGACGCGGCCCGGTCCAGCCCCGAGACATTTTCGAAACGCGCTTCGTAATAGGCGAACTGGCGGTTGAGCTCGGTGTTGGTGAACCACGCGAGAAATCCCAGCAGGCCCAGAAAGCCGAGAATGGTGAAAAGGCCGATGGCGATGTAGTTTGCGCGCGTTTCCATACTGCTTCCTAACCTTTCGCGTCGTCGGCGGAAAGCTCCGCGGCACGGGCACGCGGGCCGTTGAAATAACTGTCGACCCACGGATGGTCAAAGCGCGAAAGCTCGGCGATGGTGCCCGAGACAAGCACCTTCTTCTCGGCCAGAACGATGATCCGGTCGCAGATCGCGTGCAGCGAATCGAGATCGTGGGTCACCATGAAGACGGTCAAACCCAAGGCATTGCGCAGCTTGGCGATCAGCAGGTCGAACTCGGCCGCGCCGATGGGATCAAGTCCCGCGGTGGGTTCATCGAGGAACACGATCTCGGGGTCGAGCGACAGCGCCCGGGCAAGCCCGGCGCGTTTGCGCATGCCGCCCGACAACTCGGACGGGTATTTCCCGAACGCGGTCGCGGGCAGGCCCGACATGATCGACCTTGAGCTCGGCCAGGGCCACGCGGGTTTCGCGGTCGGCGTCCGATGCCGACTTGAGCGGAACCTCGACATTCTCGCGTACCGTCAGCGACGAAAAAAGCGCGCCGTCCTGGAACAGCACGCCCCAGCGCGTCTGCACCTCCATGCGTTCGGCCTCGGTCCCGCCCAGGATGTCGGTCCCCAGGACCTCGACCGTTCCCGCCGACGGCCGCTGAAGCCCGACGATGGTCCGCAGCAGCACCGACTTGCCGGTGCCCGAACCGCCGACCACGCCCACGATTTCGCCCCGCCGGATATCGAGGTCGAGGTCTTCGTGCACGACATTGCTGCCGAACTGGTTGCGGATGCCGCGCAGGCGGATGACGACGTCGTCGCTCATAGTCCCACCCGCAGAAAGAAGATTGAAAAGAAGCCGTCGGCCACGATGACCAGCATGATCGACGCCACCACGGCCTTCGAGGTCATCATGCCCAGCGATTCGGCATTTCCCCGCACCTGCATCCCCGCGTAGCACCCCACGATCCCGATCAGCATGGCAAAGACCGGCGCTTTCAGAAAGCCGACCAGCGCGTTGAGGAAGTTGTCGTAGGTCGCAAGCCGGATGCGGAAGGTTTCGGGCGAGATGCCAAGCTCGATCCAGGCCATCAGCGCCCCGCCGATAAGCCCCGCGAGGTTCGCCACCAGCCCCAGAATCGGCAGCACGATGACAAGGGCCAGCACGCGCGGCACGATCAGCGCCTGCACGGGGTCGATCCCCAGCGTGCGCATGGCATCCACCTCTTCGCGCATCTTCATCGAGCCGATCGACGCGGTGAAGGCCGAGGCCGTCCGGCCCGCAACGATGATCGCGGTCAGCAGGATGCCCAGCTCGCGCAGAAGCGACACGGCGATCAGGTCGACGACAAAGACCTCGGCGCCGAACTGGCGAAGCTGTGCGGCCCCCTGGTAGGCCAGGATGACGCCGATCAGGAAGGCCATCAGAGCCACGATCGGAAGGGCGCGCAGCCCGACCTCTTCACAGTGCCGCACCAGCGCCGTCAGACGGAATTCGCGGGGTTTCACGATCGACCGCCCGAGGCGCGACAGGAAGAGACCAAGATACCCCGCCACGTCCAGCACCAGCCAGAACGCCGCGACCACCTGGCGCCCGAGAGTCTCGAGCCGGTCGGAGAGATGGCGCACCTCGGGCTCGGGATGCTCGGGCGACATGTCTTCGCGCACGGTGTCGATCAGGGCGGTGTGGGCCTGCGAGGCCCCCGTGATCCGGACCGCGCCCCCCGCCGCCTCGACCCGGTCGGCATAGTGCAGAAGGCTCCAGGCACCGGCCGTGTCGAGCCGCCGAACCTCGGACAGGTCGAGCGTCACCTCGCCGTCCCCGGGCAAGGCGTCGATGGCTTTGGCGATGGCGCGGATATGGGTCAGCGACAGGTCGCCCGCGGCCTGCACCACGCGCCCTCCGGCATCCCCCGTCGCGTCAAGGCGCGGGGGCGTCGTCCGTCCTGAGGAGGAAAGAGCTTTGTCCAAACGGTCTGCGTCCCTGTCTGATCGCGTCTGGCGGACGGCACTGCGGCCGCGATCCGGTCACCCAACTCAATATGGCCCGGCGGTGCAAAGAGAAAGCCCCGTGATGGGACCCTCAGGGCAGGATGGAGAGCCAGCCCCAGACCGTGAGGATCGACAGCGCCGTGGCGATCAGCACCGAAGAGGCCGCCACGCGCAGGGCCACGCCGTACATGCTTGCGAAGAGGTAGGTGTTGACCCCCGGCGCCATCGCCGCGGTCAGCACCGCCGAGCGGAACGCGTCGCGATCAAGCCCGGTGGCCGATCCCATCCCCCAGACCACCGCGGGATGCAGCACGAGCGAGACCGCGCAGATGTAGAGGATCGTGCGCATGTCGCCCTCGGGCCGGTAGCGCACCAGCACACCCCCCAGCGCGAAAAGGGCGACGGGCAGCGCCGCCCGCACCACAAGGTCAAGCGCGCTGTCCATCACGCCGGGGATCGGGATGCCGGACAGGTTGACGGCCAGGCCAAGCGCGATCCCGATCACCAGCGCGTTGCGGAACATCGACCGCAGGACCTTGCGCAGCGTGTGAACCGGTTTGCCGCCCCGGCTCTTCACAAGCTCCATCACCGAGACGCCGACGAAATAGCAAAACGGCGCATGGAACGCGATGATCGCGAAGTTGGCCTGAAGCGCGTCGGGGCCATAGGCGCGTTCGGTGATCGGCAGCCCAAGCAGCACCGAGTTCGAGAAGAGACAGGAAAACCCGATCGCGACGGATGCGTCGAGATCGCGCCCGAAGAGGAAACGCGCGCCGAGAAACCCCGCCAGAAACCCGATCAGCGCGCCGGTGTAGAAGCTGATCAGAAGTGCGGGCTGAAGCACCACGGAAAGATCGAGCCGGGCCATCGCGCTGAAGAGCAGGCAGGGAATGGCGAAGTTCTGGCTGAACCGGGTAAGCCCGTCGACGCCCGCCTCGCTGAAGAACCCCGCCCGGACGGCGGCATAGCCGAACCCGATGACAAGAAAGACCGGCAGAATGACATCGAGAAGCGCCTGCACCTAGTCGCCGATCTCGATGGTCATGCCGTCATGGGCGGGGGTGATGTGGGGCGGGGTCTCGGCCTCGACGGTGGCGTAGTCCAGATCGATGTGCATGTTGGTGAGGACCGCGCGTTTCGGGGCGGCGCGCGCGATCCACTCGAGCGCGCGTGCAAGATGGGCATGGGTCGGGTGCGGTGTCCGGCGCAGCGCGTCGAGGACCCAGCAATCGAGGTCCGAAAGGGCCTCCCACGCGGCCTCGGGGATCTCGGAGACATCGGGCAGATAGGCCAGCCCGCCGATGCGGAAGCCCAGGGCGTCGATCGACCCGTGGCGCACCTCGAAGGGGCGCAGCGTGATCGCACCACCGGCCCCGTCTATGGTGACCGGCCCGTCGATGGTGTTCATGTCGAGGATCGGCGGATAGGCCGACCCGTCTGGCTGCACGAAGGCATAGCCGAAGCGCGCGAAAAGGTCGTTCTGCGTGGCGCCATCGGCCCAGACCGGCAGGCGGCGGCGCGTGTTGTGGACGATCATGCGCAGGTCGTCGATGCCATGGACATGATCGGCGTGGGAATGGGTATAGATCACCGCGTCAAGCGTGCCGACGCCGGCGTCCAGAAGCTGGGCGCGCAGATCGGGCGAGGTGTCGATCAGCACGCGGGTGGTCCCGCCGGGCCCCTCGCGCGTGACCAGCATCGAACAGCGGCGGCGGGTGTTGCGCGGATTGTCGGGGTCGCAGTCGCCCCAGTGGCCGCCAAGGCGGGGCACGCCGCCCGACGACCCGCAGCCCAGGATCGTGGCGACGGTCCGCCCCGTCATGCCGCCGCGCGCCATCGGGCGGCCTTGGCGAAGAGGGTGTCGAAATTCGCCTCGGTCCGGGCTGCGAACTCGGCGTAGTCCATCCCGAAGACCTCCGCCCCGACCCGCGCCGTGTGGGCGGTATAGGCCGGTTCGTTGCGACGTCCCCGGTGCGGCGGGGGGGCCAGATAGGGGGCGTCGGTCTCGACGAGGATGCGCTCGACCGGGGCGGCCGCGAAGATGTCGCGCAAGTCACCCGATTTCGGGAAAGCGGCGATGCCGGACATCGACAGGTAGAACCCAAGCTCAAGCGCCGCTTCGGCCAGCCCCCGTCCCGAGGAAAAGCAATGCATGACGCAGGCATAGGCCCCGGCCCGGTATTCCTCGGTCAGGATCCGGGCCATGTCCGCATCGGCGTCGCGGGCGTGGATGATCAGCGGCAGGTCCGTCCGGCGCGCGGCCTCTATGTGGACGCGCAGGCTGTCCTGCTGCGCCGTCTTCGTGTCGGCCGTGTAGTGATAGTCGAGACCGGTCTCGCCGATGCCGACGAATTTCGGATGCCGGGCGAGGTCGACAAGCTGTTCGACGGTTGCGGCGGGCTCCTCGGCCACACTCATCGGGTGGGTGCCGGCGGCGTAGAACACCGGGGCAAAGCGCTCGGCGATGGCGCGCACCTGCGGCTCGCTCCGAAGCCGGGTGCAGATCGTCACCATGCGCCGCACCCCGGCCGCTTCCGCCCGCGCGACGACGCCGGGAAGATCGTCGGCGAAATCCGGGAAATCGAGGTGGCAATGGCTGTCGGTGATGACCGGGTCGGACATGGATGCGCTTTCAGGCGCCGACGGCGTTCGATCCCGCGGCCTCGTTGATGCGGACCAACGTATCGAGGATCAGCGTGGGAGGGTCAAGGTTGACTGCCAGTCCCCGCGCCAGCCTGTCGCCCAGGTCGGACTGAAGCGCCGCCCAGCCGCGGGCGGCACCGGCGTCGGGCGCAAGGCGATGCAGCACCTCGAACTCGCCCGGGGCGGCCTCGGCGGCGGGCGGGTGGCCTGCACCGGTGCGCGCAAGGCGGCTCAGAAGCAACCCGATGAGATAGACGCCCATTTCCTGCCGGTCGGCCTTGCCCCGCGCCCCCATGTGCTCGGACAGCGCCAGGGCCGCCGGACGGTCCATCCGCGGGGCGGACCCGATGGCGGCCAGAAGATCGGCGTAGAGGCCCAGCCCGTCGCCTTCCAGAAGGCGGACGGCCATGCCCGCGGAGCCGTCCGACAGCTCGGCAAGCGCGGCGGCGTCGGGACCGGGGTCGAACCCAGCCTGCGCCATCGCGGCGGCAAGGGCATCGGGCTCGAGGCGGCGCAGCGCAAGGGTGCGGCAGCGCGACCGGATCGTCGGCAAAAGCCGCGCGGGCTGGTGGCTGACCAGCAGAAAGACCACGTTGCGCGGCGGCTCTTCAAGGAGTTTCAGAATCGCGTTGGCGGCACTCGGGTTCAGATCGTCCGCGCTGTCGACGATCACCACGCGCGCGCCTCCATCGGCGGCAGACAGCCCCAGAAAGCCCCCGAGCTTGCGGGATTCGTCCACCGTGATCTCGGACTTCAGGCGCTTGTTCTTGTCGTCCCAGCCGCGACGCAGCAGCAGCAGACGCGGCTCACCCAGCGCCAGAAGACGCCGCGCGACCGGATCGGCCGCATCGATGTCGAGCGTTTCGGGCGCAGACGGCGCATCACCAAAGAGCCCCGCATCGGGCGCCTCCGCCGGATGTGCCAGCAGGAACCGCGCGATCCGCCAGGCCAGCGTGGCCTTGCCCACCCCACGCGGCCCGGTCAGCAGCCAGGCATGATGCATGCGGCCCGAGGCCCAGGCACCCAGA
Source organism: uncultured Alphaproteobacteria bacterium (assembly GCA_963709395.1). GTDB lineage: Bacteria > Pseudomonadota > Alphaproteobacteria > Rhodobacterales > Rhodobacteraceae > CAVPWP01. The sequence goes on along the minus strand of CAVPWP010000008.1, from coordinate 431,466 downwards.
AACGCGCTTTCCGCGACGTCCTGACCGAAGAGATGGACCGTTTCCCGCGGATGCGGCGCTTCGCCAACGCGGTCGGGTTCCGGCGGGGCCTCGTCCGCGCTCATGCATCCGCGCCCGCAAGCCGGTCCGCGATGTCCGCCGCGACGACATCCTCGGGCCGGTTGCCGTCGATCAGAAGGCACCGGCCGGGATTGGCGCGGGCAAGTGCCAGAAAGCCCGCGCGCAGGCGTTCCTGGAACTCGGGCCCGAAATCCTCGAACCTGTCCTCGCCGGAGCGCCGCGCCAGACCGCGCTTCAGCGCCAGCGCGGGGTCCATGTCGATCACGAAGGTCAGGTCCGGTTCGCGCCCGATCATCAGGCGATGCAGCGTGTCGACCATGTCGCGCGCCCCGCCCCGGACGGCCCCCTGGTAAACGCGGGTGCTGTCGGCGAAGCGGTCGGAGATCACCGTGCGGCCTGCTTTCAGCGCGGGCAGGATCGTCTTTTCCAGGTGATCGCGCCGCGCCGCCGTGAAGAGAAGTGTCTCTGTTTCGGCCGACCAGCGGTGCGGATCGCCTTCGACCAAGAGGCGCCGGATCTCTTCAGCGCCGGGCGACCCGCCGGGTTCGCGTGTCAGTACGACATCCACACCCTGTTCGGTCAGGGTGTCCGCCAGACGCCGCGCCTGGGTCGATTTCCCCGACCCGTCGATGCCCTCGAAGGTGATGAAGCGCGGCCGCGCCGTCATTGCGTCAGGACCTGAGCCCCGCCTACAGCCCTTGCCAGCAACACCTGAACCGCCGATCGCGCCCGCGGCAGGAACCCGCCGCGCGCCACATCGCGGTCGGCCACCAGGGGGATGCGCCGCTCGGGAAGCCCCTCGACCGAAATCACGAGATCCGCGACATGCTGTCCTTCGGTGATCGGCGCCTCGATCGGACCTTCGTATTCCACCCGCGCCTCGAGCGTTTCCCGCTGCACCGCGGGGACGAGGATCGAGATGTCCTCGGCCGTCACAAGACCCACGCGCTGATGGTCGCCCATCCAGACAGGCGCCTGGGCGAATTCCTGGCCCGCTTCCGCGACGGATTTTTCCACGAACTGGCGGAAGGCCCAGCTGACGATCTGTTCGCTTTCGCTGGCGCGGTCGGCCTGGCTGTCGAGCCCGGTGATGACGAAGACCACGCGCCTGTTGCCCTGAACGGCCGACCCGGCAAGACCGTATCCGGCCTCCTGGGTGTGGCCGGTCTTCAACCCGTCGGCGCCGATCCCCAGCCCCAGAAGCGGGTTGCGATTGAACCGGTTCGACGGCGAGCGCCCGTCGAAATCCCACTCGCTGATCGCGAAGTAGGTATAGTATTCGGGGAAGTCCTCGATGATCCGTTCGGTCAGAATCCCGAGATCACGCATGCTCATCTGATGGTTCGCGGCCGGCCAGCCGGTCGAGTTGACGAATGTCGACTGAGTCATGCCGAGGTTGGGCGCGCGCTCGTTCATCAGGCGTGCGAAGGCGTCTTCGGTCCCTGCAAGCCCTTCGGCGACGACGACGCAAGCGTCATTGCCCGACTGCACGATGATGCCCTTGATCAGTTCCTCGACCGTGGGCCGGTCGGTTTCGTCCAGAAACATGGTCGAGCCGCCCATCTGCCGGGCGCGGGTCGACACCGGGAACTGCGTGTCCAGCGTCACGCGGCCGTCGCGCAACGCCTCGAACAGCATGTAAAGCGTCATGAGCTTCGACATGGAGGCCGGCGGGAGCGGCACGTCGGCGTTCTTCGACAGCAAGAGCGTGTCGGTCGTCATGTCGTAGAGATAGGCCGCGGAGGCCCGGGTCTCGAACTCGGCAAGAGCGGGGAGTGCGATGGCGCAGAGGGCGGCGGCGGAAACAAGCGTTCTTATCATGGGTCAGCTCGATACGAAGTAGGCGTCGGCAAAGCCAAGGTCCTTGACCTGGCGCAGAAGGGTCGCGCGTTCCTGTGTCGACGTGGCCGGTCCGACGATCACGCGCCAGAACTCCTTGCCGCGGCTTTCCTGGCGCAGCACCGTGGGAACGATGCCGACATTGCGCAGGCTGGCGGCGGTGTTGTTGGCGTTCGCCTCGACACTGAAGATCCCGATCTGCACATACGCCCTGTCGATCGCGGTTGCGGGAGCGGTTGCGGCGGCGGGTGCGGATGATGGCGCAGCCATCGGTGCCGTTGCAGCGACGGCGGTGACCGCGCCGGCCTCGGCCTCGTCGATCGCGGCGGCTGCGGCGGCGATGGGATCGAGCGATGCGGTCGATATCTCGCCCGCATCAAGGCTTTCGGCGGTGGCATCGACCGGTGCGGCGGCAGGCGGCGCCACTTCGATGACCTCGCGCCGCAGGGCGACAACGGCCAATTCCACAGGCTGTCCCGCCAGCATGCCCAGTTCGGCCGCGGCGTCTGACGACACCTGGATTCGCGGGCCGGGGTTGGCACGTTCGCGCCGGAACAGCGCGCCGATGACCTCACTTCCGGTTGCGGCATTGCGGATCAGCACACGCTCGGGCTCGGACACGTCCGGGTGCGCCACCCAGACACCGCCAAGCGAAGGCCGGCCGTCCCACAGCCCCGCCTCGGCGGCCTCGAATACCTCCGGAGACTCGACGTCGCGCTCGATGACTTCGCCCCCGCCTGCCGCAGCAGCGGTCGCTGACGCCGAATCCTCGGATCCCGCCGGTGAGGCGAGAGAGAACTCTCCGTTTTCGTCGCACCCCGCCAGACCGGCGGCCACGACGAGGATGACTGGCGTCGTCCATGCCTTGATCATGCCTTGCCCCTATCTTGCCGCGCGATGTGCCCCGCGCTTGCGCCGGACGTCCCGGCGCGATTCTGCCCGCGACGCGAGAGGCCACCTAGACGTGCCCTCAGTTCCTCGCGTCGAAGAGGAGTGTAGCCGCAGAACGGTCGCAAGGAAAGGCCCGCGCAGCATTGCAACGCAGGTTGTTCGCGGCCCGGCAGGCGGCGAGCCGCCGATGCTGACCGCGCATCCGGGTGGCTTGACAGGGCGCGCGCAAGCGGACACACCGCTGCGGCGCCGGCATCCGGTCCGGACTGCAGCGACTGCGCGTCCCAGAATGCGGCAGGACGCCCGGCAGCATCTCCGGAACGACTGCGCGGGAAGGGTGGCAGAGTGGTCGATTGCACCGGTCTTGAAAACCGGCGATGTGAAAGCATCCGTGGGTTCGAATCCCACCCCTTCCGCCATCCCCGAAAAAAACTGGGAACTCCGGCGGGCCGGCGGTCCCCGAGGAGGATCGCCCGTTCGAGTTGGTTCTTCCGACCGATGATCGTGATCTTGTCGTTGAGGATCTGGACCTTGTCGATGATCGATCGGAGGTAGGCGCGTCGGAACTCGATTGAGCCGGTGCGGAGGTTTGCGGCCATGAGTTCGATGAACGGGGAGAGCTTTTCCTCGGTCACCCGGGCGGCGGGGTTGAGCTCGGCTGCGGCGCGGTCGACGGCCATCGGTGCGAGGTCGCGCTCCTCGCGCAGTCGCGCGATGCGCTCCTTGAGTGTTGCGTCAATGCTCGCGGCGACCCTGTCGCAACGGAATGCCTAACGCGTCGTCACACCCGAGATCAGCGCCGCCGCACGCGCGGCCGAGGCAAGGGCGCCTTCCATCAGGCCACCCATTTCAGGCGCCGTTTCGGTCGAGGCGAAATGCAGGCGGCCCTCCCAGAGCCCTTCGAGGATCGGCGGCAGCCCGTAGGCGGGATGCCCCTGCGGCGGAGCGTGGTCGCGATCGGTCGCGGTTTCCGGCTCGAAGGCCCAGTCCCTGATCACGGTCACCACGGGCGTCCTGGCCTCGGCCCCGAAGATACGGACCAGTTGCCCCAGGGCGGCCGCTTCGATCTCGGGCCCACGGCCCGCGCGCTGCGCCGCCGCCACCCCGAGGAACCCGAAAAGCGCGGCAGGGCTGCCATCCGGACCCGAGGCATCGTGAATCTCGGCCAGCGGGCCGCGTCGGCTCATGGCGTCGCCCGAAAGGCCCGCCTCGCGCCAGAACGGCCGATCATAGACGGCAACGAACTTGGCATGCCCGGCCATCCAGGTCGGGATCGTCTTGAGACATTGTACAACGGCTGGCGGCAGACCCGGCTCGAACCGCAGCCCGGCCGCGACCCGCGGCGGCAGGGCAAGCACCACATGACGCGCCTCGCAGATCCCGCCATCGGCAAGCATGACCGCACCCTTTCCGGTGATCCCAGCCACGGGGCGGGCCAGGTTCAGCCGCTCGGACGGCAGGCGCGCGGCCAGGCGTTCGATCAGACCGATCATGCCACCGGCGACACGGAACGACCCCTCCATCGAGGCAAACCCCATGCCGCGGTGCACCCCGCCCTGCGCGTCCTCGAAACAGGGATCGCCCGCGGCGTGCTGCGCGAAGACCTGCAGACCAAGGTCTTCGACCAGACCCGCGATGCGCGGCTGCCCCGGCCAGAACCAGGACGGGCCAAGATCGACGCGGCCAGTCGGGCTGGCGAGACCGGCAATCCTGCCGCCCAATTGCGGGCGCGCCTCGAACAGCCTGAAATCCACGCCCGCGCGGTGCAGGCGATCGGCAAGGGCCAGCCCGGCCAGCCCCCCGCCGACGATCGCGACCTCGGTCCTCATCCGGGCTGGCCCCTCTCTGCGGGCGCATCCCGCAGGTCACGCATCGGGCGCCTTCACGAAGCGCAGATGTCCGGTCTTCATCCAGACCCGCGCGCCCGTCGGACCGGCTTCGGCCGACAGCGCCCGGCCCTCGGGCAGGCGCAGCCAGGCGCCGTCGCCAAGGCAGTCACCGCCTTCGGTCAGGCCGCCGCCCAACACCAGAAGCTCGATGCCACCCGGTGCGTCGACCTCGAGGGTCGCGCCGGGGGCAAGATCATAGTAGCTGACCTCCTCCTGCGCATCGCGGTGCAGCAGGGCGCGGCGGACGCCCTCCGCCTGCGGGATCAGGGCCTCGGCCATATCCTTGCGGAACTGGGTCCGGTCTGCGGGATCGAACTGCCAGAGCTTCACGAAGATCGTGCAGCCCTCTTCGGACCCGGGGGTGTGGCGTGTGGTCGGCGGGTTCCGCACATAGGTGCCCGCGGGGTAGTCGCCGTTCTCATCCTGAAAGACGCCCTCGAGCACGACGAATTCCTCTCCGCCGCCATGGGTGTGGGGAGAGAAACTGTGCCCCGGAGCAAAGCGCACGATGGTGGTGGCCCGCGCCACTTCGCCGCCTATGCGGTCAAGCATCCGCCGCTCGACCCCGGCCGAGGGCGACGCCTGCCAGTCCATGTCGGCGGAATGCACCAACACGCGTTGCGTAAAGTCCGCGTTGAGTTCCATCGATTTCCCTTTTTCTCTGCAATTACGGCCTGCTTGCCCGATGCGCGGAACCTATCGCCACCGCATCCACTGTCCAGTGCCCGGCGCACTGCGGCACCCGCCCCTTCGCCTTGTCGGGCGAGCCGATGCGCAGAAGACGCAGAATGAACCGCGCGGGCGTCCGGGGGGGCCGCGGTGAGTGTCTGCAAGCGGACCCGATCTTTTTTGTTGTGAGAACCCTCATTACAGGCTTTGTTGCGCTCAGCGGCGAAACCACGCTCAGGATCGGTGACGGGTCAAGTGATGGCGGCGATCACCGGGCGAGGCCAACGCCCGTTTTCAGGGAGACAGAAACTATGAAGACCACACGACGGACAGTAATCGGCGCGGTCGTCGCCATGGCGGTGGGCCTGCCGGTGCCAGCCATGGCGCAAAGCATGGACGAGCTCGTCGCGGGCGCACAGGCCGAAGGTCGGCTCTCGACCATCGCGCTGCCGCACAGCTGGTGCAACTACGGCGAGGTGATCGCCGCATTCAAGGAGAAGTACCCCTTTCTCGACATCACCGAACTGAACCCCGATGCGGGCAGCGCGGATGAGCTCGAGGCGGTGCGCGCCAACATGGGCAACACCGGCCCGCAGGCCCCCGACGTGCTTGATATCGGCCTGTCCTTCGGCCCGGCGGCACAGTCGGAAGGGCTTCTTCAGCCCTACAAGGTGTCGACCTGGGACACGATTCCGGTCGATGCCAAGGAAGCCGACGGCCACTGGTACGGCGACTACTACGGCGTCATGGCGATTTCGGTGAACTTGGATATCGTCGACAACGTTCCGACGTCGTTCGAGGATCTGCTCAAGCCCGAGTACGCTGGCATGGTGGCGCTTGCAGGCGATCCGCGCGCGTCGAACCAGGCGATCCTGGGCGTGATGGCAGCGGGGATGGCGCGCGGCGCCGATCCCGGGGCCGCCAGCGCCGAGGCCGGGCTTCAGTTCTTCAAGGAACTGAACGATGCGGGCAACTTCGTGCCGGTGATCGGCAAGGCCGGAACGCTGGCGCAGGGCACCACGCCCATCGTGATCCAGTGGGACTACAACGCGCTGTCGATGCGCGACACCCTTGCCGGCAACCCGCCGGTCGAGGTCGTCGTTCCGTCGGACGCGGTTCTGGCCGGGGTCTATGTCCAGGCGATCAGCGCCTATGCGCCCAACCCCAACGCCGCGAAGCTGTGGATGGAGTATCTCTACAGCGACGAGGGGCAGCTTGGCTGGCTCAAGGGCTACTGCCATCCGATCCGCTTCAACGACATGGTCGCACGGGGCGTCATCCCGCAGGAGCTGATGGATGCCCTGCCCCCGGCCGAGGCCTATGAAGCCGCGGCCTTCCCGTCGATCGACGCGGTGAACGCGAACTCCGAAGGCGTGAAAGCCGGCTGGGATTCGGTGGTCGGCGCCGAAGTCGTCCAGTAAAGCGCGCGTGGTGCGGCCCATCGGGGCCGCACCCGTCCCAAGACCGACAGGACCCCCAGAACGCATGGCCCTATCCCCGCGCAATGGCCGGTTTCCGCTGCATTGGCTTGGCGTGCTGCCGTTCTTCGCCTTCGTCGTCCTGTTCCTGATCCTGCCGTCGCTCTACATCGTGTTCGGCGCCTTCCGCGGGCCGGACGGCGGGTTCACCTTCGACAACATCCTCGGGCTGAACACCCGGACCATCCGCAACGCCTACTGGGTTTCGATCCGGGTCAGTTTCTGGTCGGCGCTGTTCGGCTGCGCGATCGGCTTTGCGATGGCCGCGGCCGTTGTGCTGGGCGGGCTGCCCAAACCGCTGCGGTCGCCGATGCTGACCTTTTCGGGCGTGGCGTCGAACTTCGCGGGTGTGCCGCTTGCCTTCGCCTTCATCGCGACGATCGGGCCGGTGGGCCTGATCACCGTCTGGCTTCGGACCGAGTTCGGGATCAACCTGCGCGCCTACGGGTTCAACCTCTTTTCGACGACGGGGCTGATCCTAACCTACCTTTTCTTCCAGATCCCGCTGATGATCCTGATCATCACGCCAGCGCTCGACGGGCTGAAGCGCGAGTGGCGCGAGGCCGCGTCGGTGCTGGGCGCCACCGGCTTCCAGTACTGGCGTATGGTCGCGCTTCCGATCCTCTTTCCGTCCATCCTTGGCACCTTCGCGCTTCTCTTCGCCAACTCCTTCGGGGCGGTCGCGACCGCCTTTGCGCTGGCCGGTCCGCAGCTCAACATCGCGCCGATCCTGCTTTTCAGCCAGATCCGCGGCGACGTGCTGGGCTCGCCCGGGCTGGGCTATGCGCTGGCCTTCGGGATGATCGTCATCACCGGGGCCGCGAACGCGCTTTACATCTGGCTGCGGGCCCGGTCCGAGAGGTGGCTCAAATGATCCGGTTCTTCGCCTGGGGCGCGCTGATCTTCGGATCGCTCTTCTTCATCCTGCCGCTTCTTGGCATGACCGAGTTCTCGCTCTCGATGCGGCGCGGGGTCTATTCCTTCGACGCCTACCGCAGCGTGCTGGCCGATCCGCAGTTCCGCGCGACCTTCGGCTATTCGGTGGTGATGGCGCTGTTCACCATCGCCTTCGGCGTGCTTCTGGTGGTGCCCACCGCCTACTGGGTGCGCCTGAGGCTGCCGGGGCTGCGGCCCTGGATCGAGTTCCTGACCCTGCTTCCGCTGGTGATCCCGGCGATCGTGATCGTCTTCGGCTATATCCGGCTCTACAACACCTCGTCGTTCCTGCCGCTGACCGGCACCGCGATGGGGACCAACCTTCTTCTGATGTTCGGCTACGCCACGCTGGCGCTGCCCTACATGTACCGCGCGGTCGATACCGGGCTTCGGGCGGTCGACGTGGTCACGCTGACCGAATCCGCGCAGAGCCTCGGGGCGGGATGGGTCACGATCCTTGCGCGGGTGATCCTGCCGAACGTTCTCGTCGCGGTTCTGTCGGGTGCGTTCCTGACCTTTGCCATCGTCATGGGCGAATTCACGATGGCGGCGCTGCTGAACCGTCCGGCCTTCGGGCCCTATCTCCAGATCGTCGGTGCGAACAAGGCCTACGAGCCTTCGGCGCTTGCCGTGATCGCCTTCATCATAACCTGGGGCTGCATGGGGCTGATCCAGCTCGTGACGCGGTTCCAGGGACATAACCGGGTGGCGCGCTGATGTCCTTTCTCGAGCTCCGCAACCTCGACAAGGCCTTCGGCCCGGTCCGGGTGGTCAAGGACTTCGACCTTACGGTCGAGCAGGGCGAGTTCATTTCGCTTCTGGGGCCATCGGGCTGCGGCAAGACCACCGTCCTGCGCATGGTCGCGGGCTTCGAGACGCCGTCCGCGGGAGAGATCGTGATCGACGGAAGCGACGTGGTCCGCCTTCGTCCCAACCAGCGCAACATCGGCATGGTGTTCCAGGCCTATGCCTTGTTCCCGAACCTCACGGTCGCCGAGAACGTCGCCTTCGGGCTGAAGGTCAAGGGCCTTCCCAGATCAGAGCGCGACGCCCGCGTCGACGAGATGCTGCGCCTGATCGGGCTTGAGGGGTTCGGCGCCCGTTATCCGTTCCAGCTTTCGGGCGGCCAGCAGCAGCGTGTGGCGCTGGCGCGCGCTCTTGCGATCCAGCCAAAGGTGCTTCTGCTCGACGAACCTCTGTCGGCGCTCGACGCGCAGATCCGCGTCAGCCTGCGCGAAGAGATCCGCGCGATCCAGCGACGGCTCGGGATCACCACGATCTTCGTGACCCATGACCAGGAAGAGGCGTTGTCGATCTCGGACCGCGTCGTCGTCATGAACGGCGGCATCGCCGAACAGGTCGGCCAGCCCTTCGAGATCTACAATCGTCCCGCCACCCGCTTCGTGGCCGAATTCGTCGGGACGCTGAACCTGATCGAGGCCGAGGTGCTTGACGCAGGCGACAGGCCGCGTGCGCATGGGCGGGGCCGAGGTGACGCTGGGCCGTCCGGTCCCCTCCGGCCGGGTCACCCTTGCCCTGCGGCCCGAGGTCCTGAGCCTGGGCACCGGCCAGGGGCGCGATATCGTGCTGTCGGGCCGGATCGACGACGTGCACTTCCTGGGATCGGTGATCCGCATCCAGGCCTCGCTCGCCGGTGGGCGGATCATGCTCGACACCTTCAACCGGCCCGGCACGCCGCCCCCGGCCCCGGGAACGACCGCCGATTTCTCGCTGCGCTCCGAGGACCTCCTGGTCCTCGACGCCTAGAGCTGTAGCCGTGCCCTAGCGGATCCGGCGCAGCAGCAGCGGCACGGCCAGCGGCATCACCGCCATCGCGCACAGTGCGGCGGGAAGCGAGAACGCCTCGCTCAGCCCGCCCATGACCAGGGGGCTCAGGAAGAACCCCAGAAACCCGATCACCGCCACCCGGGCGATCACCCGGGTCCGGTCGGCCGGCGGCGCGGCGCGGCCGGCCATGCCCAGCGCGATGGGTGCGATCACCGACACACCGAGGCCAGTCATCGCGAAGCCGAGATAGGCCACCGCGGGCACGGGCGCGAGACCTGCCGTGAAAAGCCCCGCCGCCGTCAGCGCCGAGGCCCAGACCAGCACCGCCCGGTCGGGCAGATGCTCGGCCACGAAATGCCCCGCGAAGCGCCCGATCGCCATGGTCAGGCCCAGCGACGCCGCCCCCAGCGCGCCTTCGCTCGCCCGACCGCCCAGCGTCCGCTCGATATGCAGCGCCGACCAGGCCTCAATCGCGTTCTCGATCATGAAGGCCGTCAGCACGATGCCCCCCGCCGCCGCGATCACGCCAAGCGGGGTCGCCCGCGGCGCCTCGCCGCCGGTCTCTATGACCTCGCCCGGGCTGGCGCTCCCCAAGGCCATGGCAAAGGTCACGGTCGCCAGCAGGGCGAAGTAGACCTGCGGCGGCAGCGCCGCCTCTCTCGCCGCGCCGGCCATCAGCGCCGAGATCACATAGCCGACCGAGAACATCCCGTGGTTCACGTTCATCAGCGACTGTCGGTGGCGCGCCTCGAGATCGGCCACGCGGGCGTTCATGACGACGTCGGTCAGACCCGAAGCAAGCCCGGCCGCCACCATCGCAAGCGCAAAGAACACGGGCGACGGTGCCGACGCCGGCGCGAGAAACGCCAGAGACAGCATCGCGGACGCCACGGGAAGCGCCGCCGCCCCCAGCCGCCGGTCCACCCGGGGCGCAAGCCACATCGCCGTGACCAGCCCAAGCGACGACCCCAGCAGCAGAACGCCGAAAACCCCGTCCCCGACCCCGAGCCGGTCGCGGAATTCCGGCACATAGACCGCGAATCCCCCCCAACCCATTCCCATGGCCAGAAAAGCCAGCAGGGGCGCGCGCGAGGTGACAATGGCGGTCGCGAAGTGCATTCCGTCGCCCTATGCCCGACAATTGCCGTGCGCAAGCCGCAAAAATGCCGTATTTCTTGCGCGCCCGAAGCAACTTCCATAGGGTCCGGTCATGTGGGGCTCAGTTAAGTGGTGTATGATGATTGGTGTGTATGTTGCCCTGCTCCTGTCCGGGGCACAGCTTGGCGCTGAGGCGCTGGAATCCGAATTTCCATCCCAGGAACGGGCGCTTGTCGCCGCGACCTCGGCGTTCTTCGACGCGGTCGAAACCCCGTCGCACAGCGCCGGACACGAGTTCTTTTCGGACGCCTTCGCCGCCGCCGTTCCGCTGGAAGACTGGCAGTCGCTGCGGCTGTCGCAGCTGACCGACCATGGCCCGGTGACGGGCCTCACCGCGTATCGCATCACCTGGTATCCGGTCGATACCCTGCTCGGCGCCGTCGATTTCGTCGGCCGCGACGAAGAGGGCCGCAACCTCGTCTGCGGCTACATCCTGTGGGAGTTCGGCGACGACGCTGCGCCCGAGCTTCGCGGGTACCAGGCAAACCATGTCGATACCTGGGAACTCTCGACCCTGCCCCCCGAGGAACAGGGCCGGCGCCTGCTCGAGGCCAATTGCGCCCATACTGATATCGAGGCGAATTTCGCGCTTTCCAAGCCGTGACAATCCCGCTATGAGCGCAGCCTCTCGGGCATACACCCTTGGAGGATGCCCTTAACACATATCGGAGTTACCCATGGCTGGTGAGATCCCTGATCTTCACGCCACGGTACGGACGGGGACAGGCAAGGGGGCCGCTCGTCAAGCTCGCCGTTCAGGCGAGGTACCTGGCATCATCTACGGCGGCGGTGTCGACCCGCTTGCCATCAATATCCCCTATAACGCGTTGCTCAAGCGTCTCAAGCAGGGCCGGTTCCTGTCGACGCTGTTCAACATGAAGGTCGACGGGCACGACGACGTGCGCGTGATCTGCCGCAACGTGCAGCGCCATGTGGTCAAGGATCTTCCGACCCACGTGGACTTCATGCGTCTGAAGCGCAACTCGCGCATCAGCCTGTTCATCCCGGTCGAGTTCGTGAACCACGAAAGCGCGCCCGGGCTCAAGCGGGGCGGCACCCTTGTGACCGTCCGCTCCGAGGTCGAGCTTTCGGTGATCGCGGGGGACATCCCCGATCACGTCACCGTGGATCTGGCCGGCAAGGACATCGGCGACGTCATCCATATCTCGGATGTGACACTGCCGGCCGACGCCCGCCCCACGGTCGACCGTGACTTCGTCATCGCCAACATCTCGGCGCCCTCCGGCCTTCGGTCCTCCGGGTCCGACGATGAGGCCGACGTCGAGGACGAGGACGACAACGAATAAGGCTCAACGGGCTTTCGAGGGACAGACTGGAAGGGGCGCGGATTACGCGCCCCTTTTTCGTCGAATCCGACCAAGCCGCGAAGGATCAGACCGCCCGTTCGCGTTCCCCGTTCCGCCCCAGCGACGACAGGATCGGGCAGTCGGGCCGATCGTCCCCGGCGCAACGATCCACAAGATCCGACAAGGTGGCCGCCATGGCCTGAAGATCGGCGATCTTCGATTCGATCCGGACCAGGTGTTCGCGGGCAATCGCCTTCACCTCGCCGCTTGACCGGGTCTCGTCCTCGTAAAGCGCCAGAAGGGCCCGGCAGTCCTCGATGCTGAAGCCAAGCGCGCGGGCGCGGGCAAGGAAGGTCAGCTTGTGCAATTCGCGCGGCCCGAAGACGCGATAGCCATTGCCATCGCGCGGCGGCGTCACGAGGCCGATGTCCTCGTAGTAGCGGATCGTCTTCGCGGGCAGGCCCGACCGGGCCGCGACATCGCCGATGTTCATGACGTTTCCCCCTATTCGGCCGGATGAAGCCGGCTTGCCGTGGCACGGACTGCCACCGGCGCCGCCCCGGCCCGGCGCAGCCGCAGCGCGTTGGTCACCACGAAGACCGACGACAGCGCCATCGCCCCACCCGCCAGCATCGGCGACAGCATGATTCCTGCCACCGGATAGAGCACCCCCGCCGCCACCGGGATCAGCGCCGCGTTATAGGCAAAGGCCCAGAAGAGGTTCTGGCGGATGTTGCGCATCGTCGCGGCGCTCAGATCGAGCGCGGTCGCCACCCCGCGCGGATCGCCCGACATCAGCACGACATCCGCCGCCTCGATCGCCACGTCGGTGCCGGTGCCGATCGCGATGCCGGTATCGGCGGCGGCCAGCGCCGGCGCATCGTTGATCCCGTCGCCCACGAAGGCGACCGCCCCGTGGCGCGCGCGCAGCGCCTCGACCGCCTCGAGCCTTGCCGGCGGGCAGGACTTCGGCCTCGACCGTGTCGATCCCCAGATCGCGGGCGATGGCCTCTGCCGTGGCGCGGGTGTCGCCCGTGATCATGGCGGTCGCGACCCCCGCCGCGTGCAAGGCGTGCAGGGCCGCCGCCGCTTCGGGCTTCACCGGATCGGCGATACCGAAGAGAACCGCCGCGCGCCCGTCGACCGCCGCCATGACCGGGGTGCGGGCCTTCTCGGCAAGCCGCTGCGCCGCGGCATCAAGCGGCGCGGTCTCCACGCCTTCCTCGCGCAGGAACCGTGCCGATCCGACCAGCACCCGCCGTCCGCCGACCGCTCCGGACACGCCCCGCCCGGTCGCCGCGGTGACCTCGTTGGCGTCGGGGCGGACGCCGGACGAGGCCCGCACGATGGCGGCCGCAAGCGGGTGTTCCGACGACGCCTCGACTGCGGCGATCAGGGGCAGGACCTCGTCCGCGACGACCCCTTCGGCGGGGAAAATGTCGGTCACTTCGGGCTTGCCAAGGGTCAGCGTCCCGGTCTTGTCGAAGGCGACGACCCGTGTCTCCGACAGGCGCTGGAGCGCATCGCCCCGGCGAAAGAGCACGCCAAGTTCCGCGGCCCGCCCGGTGCCGACGAGAATCGACATCGGCGTCGCCAGCCCCATCGCGCAGGGACAGGCGATGATCAGCACCGACACCCCGGCGACCAGCGCCAGTCCCCGCGCCTCCTCGGGTGCGAGGGCCAGCCAGGCCCCAACGGTCAGCACGGCGATACCCAGCACCACCGGCACGAAGACCCGCGTCACCCGGTCGACCAGGGCCTGGATCGGCAGCTTGGCGCCCTGCGCCTCTTCGACCATGCGGATGATGCGCGCCAGAACAGTGTCGCGACCTACAGCCGTAGCGGTCACCGTCAGCGCGCCGTTGCCGTTGACCGTGCCGCCCGTGACCGTGTCGCCCGCGCCCTTCGAGACCGGGACCGGTTCGCCGGTGATCATGGATTCGTCCACGAAGCCCGACCCCTCGGCCACCGTCGCGTCGGTGGGAATGCGCTCGCCCGGGCGAACGAGGATACGGTCGCCCGCCACAAGCCGGTCGAGCGGCACGTCCTCGGCGCGGCCGTCGCGCAGCACGCGCGCGGACTTGGGTTGCAGTCCGACCAGCCGCGCGATCGCAGCCCCCGCGCGCCCCTTGGCCCGTGCCTCGAGCATCCGGCCCGCCAGGATCAGCGTGCAGATCACCGCCGCGGCCTCGAAATAGACCGCGCGCGTTCCGTCGGGAAACAGCCCCGGCGCGAAGAGGCTCAGCGTGGAATAGCCCCAGGCCGCGCCGGTCCCCAATGCGACCAGCGTGTTCATCTCGGGTGCTGCGCGCAGGAGCGCGGGGATGCCCTTGAGAAAGAACTCGCGACCCGGTCCTGCGAGAACCAGCGTCGTCAGCACGAACTGCAGGGTCCAGCTTGTCGTGTGGCCGATGGTGGCGCCAATGAGATGATGCACCCCGGGAACAAGGTGCGCGCCCATTTCGAGAAGGAAGACCGGCAGCGTCAGCGCGGCAGCGATCAGGGTCTGGCGGCGCAGCCGCACGGCTTCTGCCTCGGACCGTTCGACGGGCGTCGCCCCTGCTGTTCCGGCCTCGCGCGGCGCGGCGGCATAGCCCACGGCCCGCACGGCCGTGACCAAGGCTGCGGGATCGACCGTGCCGTCAAGGGCGCGCACCTGCGCGGTTCCGGCGGCAAGGTTGACGCTTGCGGCGATCACGCCCGGCACCCGATCCAGCGCCTCTTCGATCCGTGCGACGCAAGAGGCGCAGGTCATCCCCTCGACATCCAGTGTCATGGATTCGACCCGCGCGTCATAGCCAGCGCCCTTCACGGCCCCGGCCAGCGCGGCGGCCGTGGCGGACCCGTGCACCTGCGCGAGCTTGGTCGCGGGGTTGACCGTCGCCTTCTCGACCCCCGGAACGGCCGAAAGCGCGCGCTCCGAGCGTGCCGCGCAAGCGGCGCAGCTCAGACCATCGACGGGAAAGGTCAGCGTGGCGGCCATCTCTGCCTCCAAGGGTTCCAGTTACTGGAACAACAGATAGGGCTTCCAGCAACTGGAAGGTCAAGGCCCCGCCCCGGATAATTCGGCCGTTTTCCCGCGCCCTCGTTTGTTCTGACCGCGCCCGCCTGCTAAAGCAGCGGCAGAAGTCATCGGAGCCGCCCATGAGCGCCGTCGCGATCATTCCTGCCCGGGGCGGGTCCAAGCGCATCCCCTTCAAGAACGGCCGCGACTTTTGCGGCCGCCCGATGCTGGCCTGGCGCATCGCGGCCGCCCGCGTGCTGCGGCGTCTTCGACCGCATCTTGGTCTCGACCGAGGACATTGACCTGGACGAGGGGCTGTTCCGACTTGCTGGCCTCGCCGACCACCCGCGCTAGGTCCCGCCCCATGCGCGCGCCGGTCCTCACCTTCACCGACCGGGGCATCTATTGCCCCGCGGGCGATTTCTTCATCGACCCCTGGCGCCCGGTCGACCGCGCCCTCATCACCCACGGCCATTCGGACCACGCCCGGCCAGGCCACGCCCGCTACCTGTCGACCGAGGCCGCCGCACCGGTGATCCGCCACCGGCTGGGCGACATCGCGCTGACGACCGTGGGCTATGGCGAGGTCCGGCGCATGGGCGACGCGACGGTCAGTTTCCACCCCGCGGGCCATGTCCCCGGATCGGCCCAGATCCGGGTCGAGGTCGGTGGCGAGGTCTGGGTCGTCTCGGGCGACTACAAGACCGAACCCGACGGCCTGTCAGAGCCGTTCGAGCCGGTGCGCGCCCATGCCTTCATCACCGAATGCACCTTCGGCCTGCCGGTCTTCGAATGGGCGCCGCAGGCGGATGTGGCCGCCGGGATCAACGACTGGTGGGCCGCGAACGCGGCCCAGGGGCGCGCGTCGATCCTGGGCGCCTATGCGCTGGGAAAGGCCCAGCGGCTTCTGACCTGCCTTGACCCCGCCATCGGCCCGATCCTGACCCACGGCGCGGTCGAGGCGGTGAACGAGGTGCTGCGCGCGCAGGGCCTGGCGCTGCCGCCCACCATCCGGGTGACCCCGGAGACCGACCCCAAGGCCTATCCCGGCGCGCTGGTCCTTGCCACGCCCTCGGCGCTCGGCACGCCCTGGGCGCGGCGGTTCGGGCCGGCCTCGGACGCCTTCGCCAGCGGCTGGATGCGCCTGCGCGGGGTGCGCCGGCGCCGCGCGGCGGACCGGGGGTTCGTGATGTCGGACCATGCCGACTGGTCCGGTCTGAACGCCGCAATCGCCGCCACGGGGGCGGAGCGCGTCTTCGTCACCCACGGCTATACGGCGCAGTTTCGCCGCTGGCTCGAGACGCAGGGCTACGACGCGGCGGTGGTGGCGACGGAATACGAGGGCGAGACGCTGGAGGCCGCCGGCGACGCCCCGGACGACCCTGCGGACGACACGGCATGAGGGGGGCGCTGCCCCCCTCGGCGCGAGTGCGCCTCGCCCCCCGGGATATTTCCGGGTCGATGGAGGTGGTGACGTGAAGCGCTTTGCCGGGCTGTTCACCGCCCTCGACCAGACCACCTCGACCAACGCGCGGGTGGCGGCGCTGGCGGCCTACTTCGCCGACGCCCCGGAGGAGGACCGGCTCTGGACCATCGCGCTGCTCTCGGGGCGCCGCCCCCGGCGCGCGGTGACGACGACGCGGCTGCGCGAATGGGCGGCCGAACGCGCCGGCATCCCGCTCTGGCTTTTCGAGGAATGCTACCCGATCGTCGGCGACCTGGCCGAAACGATCGCCCTGATCCTGCCGCCGCCCACGCAGGTCACCGACCGCAGCCTGACCGACTGGGTGACCGAGGTCCGCGCGCTTGCCACGCTTGACGAGGAAACACGCAAGGCCCGCATCCTGGCTGCCTGGGACGGTCTCGATGCCACGGAACGGTTCCTGTTCAACAAGCTTCTGACCGGCGGCTTTCGCATGGGCCTGTCGCAGAAGCTGATGACGCGGGCGCTGGCGCAGGCCACCGGCATCGCCGAGGCCGAGCTTGCCCACCGCCTGATGGGCGACTGGGACCCGGCGACCACCAGCTATGCCGCCCTGGTCCTGGCACCCGATCCGATGGCGGGCCTCTCGCGCCCCTATCCGTTCTGCCTGGCCCATCCGCTCGACACCGCGCCTGCGGATCTGGGCGACCCCGCCGACTGGGCGGCGGAATGGAAATGGGACGGGATCCGGGGCCAGGTCATCCTGCGCGACGGCCAGCACTTCCTCTGGTCGCGGGGCGAAGAGCTGATGACCGACCGGTTCCCCGAACTGGCGCGGCTGGCGGACTTCCTGCCCCCCGGCACCGTGATCGACGGCGAGGTGCTGGCCTGGGACGGTACCCGACCCCTGCCCTTTTCGGCGCTGCAGAAGCGGATCGGGCGCAAGACCGTGCCGAAACGCCTTCTGAGCGAGGCGCCGGTGATCCTGAAAGCCTATGACCTTCTCGAAGAGGCGGGCGAAGACATCCGCGCCCTGCCCTATGCCGAGCGCCGCGCGCGGCTCGACCGGCTGGCCGCCACGCTTCCCGAGGATGCGCCGCTTCTGCCCTCGCCCCTCATCGCGTTCGACGACTGGTCCGACCTTGCCGCGGTGCAGCGCCACCGCGCGCGAGCGGGGCGCCGAGGGGCTGATGCTCAAGCGTCGCGCGTCGCCCTACGGCGTGGGGCGCAAGAAGGGCGACTGGTGGAAATGGAAGGTCGACCCCCTGACCATCGACGCGGTGATGGTCTATGCCCAGTCCGGCCATGGCCGGCGTGCGACCCTCTTCACCGACTTCACCTTCGCCGTCCGCGACGGCGATGCGCTTGTTCCGTTCACCAAGGCCTATTCGGGCCTGACCGACGCCGAGTTCCGCGAGATCACCGCCTGGGTGCGCAAGAACACGCTGGAACGCTATGGCCCCGTGCGCGCCGTGCGCCCCGAGCATGTCTTCGAGATCGCCTTCGAAGGCATCCAGCCCAGCCCCCGCCACAAGTCCGGCATCGCGCTGCGCTTTCCGCGCATGGCGCGCTGGCGACGGGACAAACCGGTGGACGAGGCCAATACGCTGGACGATCTCAGGGCGATGCTTGAGGCGCATGGCTGATGCTGCCGTGCAAGGCGCCGCGCCACGTCGCGGCCCGACAGGTAGGCGCCGTGGGCCGTGGCCTGGTAGTCGAGCGAGAAGGCCTCGCCCGCAAAGGCCACGGTGCCGGTATCGGCCTCGATCATCCGGTGGCGCCTGCGGGCGGCCCCCGGCACGGCGTGGGAATAGGACCCGCGCACGAAGGGGTCGAGATGCCACCCGGTCTCCGCCGCGCCGCGGATCGAGCCTGCCAGATCGGCGCCGAAGGCACGCGCGAAGTGTTCGCGCGCGAACGCCTCGAGCGCGCCGGGACCGTCTTTGGAGATGTCGCGTACCCAGGACCCGGCCATGTTCGTGACCACAAGGGCCGGTGAGCCTGCGATCATGACGAACTCGAAAGCCGGCGCATCGCCGGGATCGACGATGCAGAACTGCCGGCCCATGGCCTCGGGAGGCAGGGCGGGCAGTTCAAACGCCACCTTCTCGTAGACGCCGCAGGGCACCTGGGCGATCTCGTCGAGAAGATCGCGCGCGGGGCCCGGTCCGAAGGCGATTGCACCCGAGTTCAGCACGTTGGTCGAGGCGGTCACGATCGCGCCCTTCGCGCGGATCGTGCCCGATGGGGTATCGACCGTGACCTCGCCCCCGGCCCCCTGGCGGATCGCCGTCACGGCGACGCCGGTGCGGATCGGAAGTCCCTGCGCCATCCCCGCCACGAGGGCCCCGAGACCCGAGAGGACGGGCCAGTCGGCCTCGGTATCTTCGTAGTCCCAGTAGGACAGCGTCGACACGTCTTCGGGATCGGCCCCGGCCAGCAACTGGAGGACGCAGCGAACGGCGGGGCCGTGCGGACCGCCCAGGTCGACGACCTCGGTCAGGGCCACGTCCCGGCCCGCGGCGCCGGCCCGGTCGATTGCGGTGTCGGCGGCGTCGAGCGCCCTGCCGGCCGCGGCCCGTTGTGCCACGCCGGCGAAGCCTCCGCCCTGCCAGTAGGTAAAATCCTCGTCCGGGTCCGCCTTGCGGTAGCGCGCGCCAAGCCTGTCGGCATAGGCCACGAGCGGGTTGACGTCGGCGCAGTGCAGCCAGTGGCAGCCCCGATCCCAAGGCAGGCTGAGGCTCTGGCTGTCGGTGAAGGCCCGTCCACCCACGCGCGGCGCGGCTTCGAGGATGACGAACTGCAGGCCCTGGTCGGCCAGTTCGAGCCCCGCGCCGATCCCGGCAGCGCCGGCACCCACGACGACAATGTCGGTCTCCCTCATGCCCCGCGAACTCCCCGATGTGGTTTGCGCGAAAGCCTAGCTCCGAGGACGAATTTGCGCCAGCGGCATCTGCGCCAGCGGCACCTGCGCGATGGAGCCTGGGAAGCCGCAGGGCGCCGGCCGCCACGGCACAAGCGAAATAGTCATTGCTCCGTTGCGAAGGGGCGATATCGTCGCACATCGCAACCCTGGCCCGAGGTCACAGATGTCGTACCGCGCCCTTGCCCCGCTTTTCCTCCTTACCCTGTCCGCCACTCCGGCCGCCGCCGCGGAATTGCGGGTGATGTCCTACAATGTCTGGGGCGGCGGGGCGAACGAGGAAAAGGGGATCGACGAAACGCTCGCCGTCCTGCGCGCCGCGAACCCCGACATCGTCGGCCTCCAGGAAACCCGCACCGAGGGCGAGGTGTGCGATGCGGAATACTGCCCTCCAGGCGGCACCTCGGTCGCGGCCGAACTGGCCGAGGCGATGGGCTTCTACCACTACGACCAGACTGCCGAGAACGTGGCGCTTTGGGCCAATGCCATCATCAGCCGCTATCCCATCGGGGCGGCGAGTGCGAACGATCTGTGCGTTCCGATCGAGGCGCCGGGCCGCACCGTCTGGGCCTGCAACGTCCATCTCGACGACGAACCATACCAGCCCTACCAGCTTTTGGGCATCGAATACGGCCCGGCACCTTTCGTCGACACCGCCGAGGATGCGATCCGGTATGCCCGCGACACGCGCGGTCCGGCCATCGAGCTTCTGATCTCGGATCTTTCTGCTACGACCGAAGGCGACATCACCTTCATCTTCGGCGACTTCAACGAGCCCTCGGGCCGCGACTGGACCGAGGCCGCCGCCGAGGCCGGCCTGCACCCGATCGCCGTGGACTGGCCGACCACCCGGTCCCTTGAGAACCTTGGCTTCGCCGACGCCTATCGCGCCGTCCACCCCGACCCGGTGGCAAAGCCTGCCTTCACCTGGACGCCCTGGGGTGACGAGGCCGACCCCGAGGATCATCATGACCGGATCGACTTCGTGCTGGTGCGCGGCGACGTCACGGTGACCGATGCCGCGATCGTGGGCGAGACCGGTCCGCGCACCGATCTGGCGGTCGACCCCTGGCCGTCGGACCACCGTGCCGTGCTTGCCGTCATCGACTACGAGTGACCCCGGATGCCTGGCCCTCTTCGCTGCGGACTTGCGGGGTGTTCTGCGATGTCAGGAGCGGCGGGGCCAAGAGGCCCGATTGCCTGGGGAAGCCGCTCTTGACGCAACATCGAAAAATCTCCGCGAGACAAAGACAGGTGGCGCGGCGGGGTCCGTGCGGCTAGGATCGGACAGGACCAATCGACGGGGGGACCGGATGACACCACTGTTCACATCACACCGCACGCTGGCGGTCGCCCTTGCCCTTGCCTGGCTGACCGCAGGCGCAGCGGCGGCCACCACCGAGGCAGAGACCACAGCACTTTGCACCCACGAGATGCTGCAGAACCAGGGCGCGACCGAGCTTCGCGACATCGACTTCAACCGGATCCGAGAAGTGCCCTTTCTTTTCGGCAACGCCGACTTCCCCGATGCGAAAGACCTGCACTTCCGCTGTCGCGTCTACCAGGGACGCGTGACCTCGGTCGAGTACCTCGTCCGGGATCCCGCAGGCATGGATCAGCGCGCCTGGGTCGTGCTTCGCCCGCGGGGCGCAGATGTCGGGGGCCTCGAGCTTGACGAGACCGCGAAGGCGCTGCCGGCTCCGCCGGAGGTCACACCGCATTTCGAACGCCCGCCCGAACCCTCGAACTGATCCCGCGCAATGCGCGCCCGGGCGAATCGCGGGATCCTTCGAGAGGACAATCGGAGGATCGCCCCGTGCCTGACTTCACCCTCACACGCGTGGACCCCAAGCCCTACCTCTACGTCGAACGCTCCTCGTCCATGGACCCCGCCGAGATCGCCGGGGCAATGGGCACCGCCTTCGCCGACATCATGGCATTCCTTGAAAAGTGCGGCATTGCGCCCGCAGGGCCGTTGATGTCCGTCTACTACGACTATGCGGAAGACAGCATGGCCTTCCGTGCCGGGGTTTTCGTGGCCGAAGACGACACCCGAGCCGCCCGAGGCGAGGTGCAGGCGGACAGGACACCGGGAGGCGAGGTTCTGCATTTCACTCATGTCGGCCCCTACGACACGCTGCGCGACAGCTACGCCGCACTCACGGAGCATTGCGCGGCGGCAAGTCTGACGATCGGCGCACCCACCTGGGAGGTCTATGTCGACGACCCCGACACGACCCCGGCCGAGCGCCTGCGCACCGAGGTCTTCGTCACGTTGGCCTGACCGCCTCTGCCCTTGCCCTGTCCCGCCGGCCCGCATAGGTCAGTCGGAACAGCGACAAGGAGCCCGGCCATGACCCGCACCCCCCTATTCGACGCCAACGCCACCGGCGGAAAGTCCTTCGGCGACCTGCCCGAATGGGACCTGACCGATCTTTACGCAGCACCCGACGCGCCCGAGTTCAAGCGCGACATGGACTGGCTCGAAAAGGCCTGTGCGGATTTCGCAGCGGATTACGAGGGAAAGCTGGCGGACCTCGACGCGGCCGGACTGCTCGACTGCGTGCTGCGCTACGAGAGGATCGACACGGTCGCCGGGCGCCTGATGTCCTATGCCGGGCTGCGCTACTACCAGGTCACGACCGACCCCGAGCGCGCGAAGTTCATCTCCGACACGCAGGACCGGATCACCGCCTTCACCACGCCGCTTGTCTTCTTCTCGCTCGAGGTGAACCGGATCGACGACGCGGCGCTGGACAGCCTCTTCGACCAGAACACCGAGCTTGCGCGCTTCCGGCCGATCTTCGAGCGGCTGCGCGCGATGAAGCCGCACCAGCTTTCGGACGAACTGGAACGCTTCCTGCACGACCAGTCCACCGTGGGGGCGGCCGCCTGGAACCGGCTCTTCGACGAGACCATCGCCGGGCTCGAGTTCACCGTGGATGGCGAGGTGCTGAACCTTGAATCCACGCTCGATTTCCTCACCGACCACGACCGCGCGAAACGCGAGGCCGCCGCGCGCGAACTGGCCCGCGTCTTCGGCGCCAACGTCAAGCTTTTCGCCCGCGTCCACAACACGCTGGCCAAGGAAAAGGAGATCGAGGACCGCTGGCGCAAGATGCCCACGCCACAGACCGGCCGGCACCTGGCCAACCAGGTCGAGCCCGAGGTGGTCGAGGCGCTGCGCAACGCCGTGGTCGCCGCCTATCCGAAGCTCTCGCACCGCTACTACGAGCTCAAGCGCAAGTGGCTGGGTCTCGACACGCTTGAGGTCTGGGACCGCAACGCGCCCCTGCCGATGGAGGACAAGACCACCATCGACTGGCCGCGCGCCCGCGACATGGTGATGACGGCCTACGGCGAATTCGACCCGCGCATGGCCGAGATCGCCGAGCCGTTCTTCACCAAGGGCTGGATCGACGCCGGCACCAAGCCCGGCAAGGCCCCCGGCGCCTTCGCCCACCCCACGGTGGTCGATGTGCACCCCTATATCCTTGCTGAATTACCTCGGCAAACCGCGTGACGTGATGACCCTGGCGCATGAGCTTGGCCACGGCGTGCACCAGGTTCTGGCGGCTGGCCAGGGCGAGCTTTTGTCCTCGACCCCGCTGACGCTGGCCGAGACCGCCTCGGTCTTCGGCGAGATGCTGACCTTCCGCCGGCTGCTGGCCAACGCCAGGGACACCGACCAGCGCCGGGTGCTTCTGGCCGGCAAGGTCGAGGACATGATCAACACCGTGGTGCGCCAGATCGCCTTCTACGACTTCGAGTGCAAGCTGCACGAGGCGCGCCGGATGGGCGAATTGACGCCCGACGATATCGACGCCCTGTGGATGAGCGTTCAGGCCGAAAGCCTTGGCCCCGCCTTCACCTTCATGGAAGGCTATGAGTTGTTCTGGGCCTACATCCCCCACTTCGTGCATTCGCCCTTCTACGTCTATGCCTATGCCTTCGGCGACGGGCTGGTGAACGCGCTTTACGCCGTCTACGAGGAAGGGGACGCGGGGTTCCAGGAGAAGTATTTCGAGATGCTGCGCGCGGGCGGTTCGAAGCACCACAAGGAGCTTCTGGCGCCCTTCGGGCTCGACGCCAGCGACCCGGCCTTCTGGGACAAGGGCCTGGGCATGATCGCCGGGATGATCGACGAGTTGGAGGCGATGGAGTAGGGGCGCGCCAGCGCGCAAACACGGCGACAGCCACGCCATGCCCTTTTCCGGGTCACGGTGTCCCACGGCTTCAGCAATCGCCCTGCCCAGCGCGGCGGACTCGGAGCAGCCCTTTGCGACCCGCCGGTCCTGAAGCGATGCCGCCAGGCGTTGGCCCGGCGGTTTCCCCACACCCTACTTCCGCAACAGCCCCCGCCGCTTCGCCTTGCCCCGTGCGGGCGTGGCGGACGGCGACCAGTCGAGGGCCTTGTCCATGCGGCGGTGCCACGTCACCTCGTGGTCGCGCGCGGTGACGCGCATCCAGTGACGGGCCAGGAACACGATCTGGGCGATACACAGCAGGATGAACGCGGCGGTCAGGGCCAGCCCACGTCCATCTGCCCCGGATACCCCGGGAATCCACTCGAACACTTTACACCTCACAATGATCCAACAGGATCGACACTCTTGCCTGCCGCGCCGTCACGCCCCTGCCGGTCCACAGCGGATCGGGGAGGGCGTATCGACCGGCATTTTCAGGACTACTTCACGAACGGGGCGGCGGAAGGGCCGGATTCCTGCTGAATTGGTGTCTTTTCAAGGCGGTCCATATTCACGCGACAGCGCACCCTTCCGTCGTGCGCGGCGCGGCGACCCGGCAGGCCCTTCCGTTCGCGCCCTGGTCGTGCCAACGTCACAAGAATTGTTCCCGAGTTGAGGCATCCCATGGGTCCGACCCTTCTTCACATCCTGCTGACCTGCGGCGCGATCGGCGTCGGCATCTGGCTTTTCTCCCATCCGCTGATCCTGAAAGGGCAGTCGCAGCTTGTGCGGGGCGTCGTGATCTGGGCGGTGCTGGTCATCCTCCTGCGGGGGATCGACGTGCTGTTCCTGACCACCTGAAACCGGGGGCCGGCCCTCAGCCCCTGTCGTGCCAGGGGCCGTGCCGCCCCGCGCCGCCATCCAGCCGCTCGAAGCCGTGGGCCCCGAAGAAGTCGCGCTGCGCCTGGATCAGGTCGGTCGTGCCCCGCGCCGTCCGCATCGTGTCGAAATACCCAAGCGCCGACGCCAGCGCCGGGGCGGGCAGCCCCCCGGCCAGCGCCGACGAGGCCACGCGCCGCAGCGCCGGCAGGCTTTCCGTGAGCCGCCCCGCCAGGACGGGCGAGAAGACCAGAAGCCCCTCGGGCGGGTCGTCGCGCAGGGCATGGGCGATCTCGTCGAGAAGGGCCGAGCGGATGATGCAGCCCGCCCGCCAGATCTCGGCCACGCGCGGCAGGTCGAGGTCCCAGCCGTATTCCTCGGACGCGGCCTTCAGAAGCTGGGCCCCCTGCCCGAAGGCCACGATCCGCGCCGCCAGCAGCGCCGCCTCGAGATCGGTGTCGAGCAGCGGGTGACAGCGCAACCCGTCGGCCGGGAACAGCCCGGCCCCGGTGCTGCGCGCCGCCCGCAGCGCCGACCAGGACCGCGCGCCCACCGCCGCCTCGATGGTCGAGGCCGATTGCCCCAGACGCAGCGCCTCGATCAGCGTCCAGCGTCCGGTGCCCTTCTGCCCCGCGCTGTCGACGATCACGTCGACCACCGGCCCGCCCGTCAGCGGATCGACCGCCCGAAGGATCTTCGCCGTGATCTCGACCAGGTAGGATTGCAGCGGCCCGACGTTCCATGCCTCGAAGAGGTCGGCAATCTCTTCCACACCGCGCCCCTGGCCATACCTCAGGATGCCATAGATCTCGGCGATCAGCTGCATGTCGGCATATTCGATGCCGTTGTGCACGGTCTTGACGAAATGGCCCGCCCCGTCCGGCCCCAGATGGGCCACACAGGGGTCGTCCTTGTAGCGCGCCGCGATCGCCTCCAGCACCGGTGCGATGCGGCCGTAGGCGTCCGCCGGCCCTCCAACCATCATCGAGGGTCCATGCCGCGCCCCTTCTTCACCGCCCGACACGCCCATGCCGAGAAAGGCGATCCCCTTTTCGGCCAGCGCGGCCGCCCGCTTTCGCGTGTCGTGGAAATCGGCGTTGCCCCCGTCGACGATCACGTCGCCCCGGTCGAGATGGGGCAGAAGCCCCTCGATCACCGCATCCACCGCCGGCCCCGCCGTGACCATCAGAACGATGGCCCGGGGCGGGGCAAGGGCGGCGGCCAGTGCCGCGGGGCCGTCTGCCGGCGTCAGCCAGTCGGCCAGCGCGCCCGCCTCGTCCATGAACGCCGCCGTGACATCGCCGTTGCGATTGTGGACCACGACCGGCACGCCCTTCTCGGCCATGTTGAGCGCCAGAGCCGCGCCCATGGTTCCCAGTCCGACAAGTCCGATCTGCTGGGTGTCGGCGTTGCCCATGGGGTGTCTCCTTTTGTTGCTCCTCGTCCCAAGCTATGCTCCGTGGACCGAAGCGCAAGGCGGGACCGTTGTTCCTGTCGTTTCGCGTAGCGACACCGTCTGCACCCGGTACGCACCCACCCCGTGGTCATCCAATATCCTGGGTGGGCAGGATCAACCCAAGACGAAGCATGAGCGAGAATTTGGCGAAAAAGTCGAAAGAACCAGACCTCGACCCCGACGAGAAGGATCTTGTGGACGAGATCGAAAACGTCCCCGCATCCGTCATCTTCGAGGCGATCCGCCGGGAGGGCGAGCACGAGCTCTCGCGTCCGTTCAGCGCGCTCTGGTGGTCAGGTGTGGCTGCAGGACTGGCCATAAGCACGTCGGTACTGTGCAAGGGCTTCCTCGTCTCGATCCTGCCCGAAGCGGATTGGGCCGCGGGCATCAGCAATCTTGGATATACGGTGGGATTTCTCATCGTGATCCTGGGCCGGATGCAGCTTTTCACCGAGAACACGATCACTCCGATCCTGCCGCTGTTCCTCAGCCCGTCGGGGGAAAAACTGGCGCAGATCGCGCGACTCTGGGGTATCGTCTTCGCGGCCAACATGGTCGGCTGCGCCGCTGCGGCACTGGTTCTTGCCTTCGGAAACATCCTGCCCGAGGTCCGTTTCGATGGCATCCTATCAGTGTCGCGCCACTATGCCGAGGCCACGGCGTACGAGCATTTCGCCTGGGGCATCCCCGCCGGGTTCCTCATCGCCGCCCTGGTCTGGGTCCTGCCGCGCATGGAAAACTCGGGGGCCGTACTTGCGATCGTGATTGTGACATACATGATCGGGCTGGGCGGAATGTCCCATGTCGTGGCCGGGGCGACGGAGCTTTTCCTCCTCGTCGCGCTTGGCGAACTTGGTCTTGCCGCGGCGGTGTTCGGCGGGGTCCTGCCCGCCCTCGCAGGCAACGTTCTGGGCGGAACGGGCATCTTTGCCGCACTCACCTATGCACAGGTGCGCCAGGAGATATGACGCGCCGGCCGGGTCCCGGGCCGGCAGGCGGTGCCCCTCACTTCGGGCGAGCGAACAGGAATGGCTGCGCGCAGCCGGGTCACTGGAACACACAAGGCTTTGGTTTGGAGGCTAGGGCATGATCTCACGGTATGCATGGTATCTGCGGGAGATGCTGAAGAAGGTCTGGGTCCGCGTGGTCGGCTTCGCGCTTCTCGCCATCGTCTCGGTCGTCCTTGCCCGCCTCCTTGCACCCTTCGTGCCCGAGGAATTCGCACTCCAGACCGGGTCCGAGGCGGTCACGCAGCTTCTCGGTGTGCTGACCTCGTCGATGCTTGCCGTGACGACGTTTTCGCTCTCGATCGCCGTATCGGCCTTCGCCGCTGCCGCCGGAACGGCCACTCCCCGCGCGACCGTCCTGCTTCAGGAAGACGACACGACCCAGAATGTCCTGGCCACGTTCCTGGGGGCGTTCCTCTTCGGCCTGCTGGGTCTGATCGCCCTGAATGCCAATCTCTACGATTCCTCCGGGAAGGTCGTGGTCTTCCTCTTCACCATCGCCGTGATCGGACTTGTGGTCCTGGCGCTGATCCGCTGGATCGACCATTTGATGAACTTCGGGCGGATGGGCGATACGCTGGACCGGGTCGAAGCGGCAGCGACCGACGCGTTGAGCCACCGCCTGTCGAACCCCTATCTCGGTGGCCGACCGATGGTCGGTGCGCCGTCCCAGACGGGCACGGCCATTCTGGCCGCAGAGACGGGATATGTGCAGCACATCGACATGCAGGCCCTTCAGGATTGTGCCCAAGACGCGGGGACGCAGGTGTCCGTCGAGCGCCTTCCGGGGTCCTTCGTCGCCCAGGGACAATCGCTGCTGCACGTCACCAGCGCGTCGGTCGATGACGACCGCGCCTCCGCCTTGCGCCGCGCGTTCGTGATGGGCACGCGGCGCACCTTCAAGGAGGATCCGCGCTTTGGACTGATCGTGCTGACGGAGATCGCTTCGCGGGCGCTGTCGCCGGCGGTGAACGACCCCGGCACCGCCATCGATATCGTGGGTCGGCATGTGCGGATCCTGTCGCAATGGCGTGAAGACCCCAAGGCCGAGGTTCTCTTCCCCGACGTCTTCGTGCCCGCCATCACGGTCGAAGACGTCATGGAGGACGCCTTCCGCCCGATCGCGCGCGACGGCGCCGCGCTGGTCGAGGTGCAGGTCCGGCTGCAAAAGGCGCTCGCGGCACTAAAGGCGATTGCGCCGGACATCTTCGCGGAACCCGCCGGCCGCATCGCGCGCGACGCCCTGATCCGTGCCGAGGCGGCCTTGGACACGCCGCTGGACCTGCCCGATATCCGGCGGGCGGCCCGACTGCCGATCAGGGGGGACGATTCCCCAAACAGCGGGCAATCCACAACGCTTTCCGGCCCCACCCAGCACAAATCCTGAGTCCGCGGCCGGCGCCGGACGGATCGTGCCGGACCA
Organism: uncultured Alphaproteobacteria bacterium; assembly: GCA_963709395.1. Lineage (GTDB taxonomy): Bacteria > Pseudomonadota > Alphaproteobacteria > Rhodobacterales > Rhodobacteraceae > CAVPWP01. The sequence continues at coordinate 403,149 of CAVPWP010000008.1, read as the reverse complement.
GGCGGTCGGCCCCTCTTGCAATCGTTCGCATAACTGGCAAGAGTGCCGCATGCGTTCGCTGCGACGCGCTTGCGGACACCGGGGTTGCGCCGGCGTGCGGCAATGCCAGCGGGCACGCGACCGGGACAGGGAAAGGACCAGACGGATGACGCGGAAACGGCTTTCACACGAGGTCATAGCGATCGAGGAGCATTTCATGCACCCGACGCTGACCGACCATTTCAATCCCGGCGCCCTGCACCAGTCGGACGATATCAAGGAACGTCTCTACGACTTTACCGGCATCCGCATCGCCGAGATGGACGCGGCCGGCATCGACATGCAGGTGCTTGGCCATCAGTCGCCCGGCGGCCAGCGCCTTTCGGCCGACGTCGCCGCCGCGGCCTGCCGCGCCTCGAACGATGCCCTGGGCGAGGTGATCTACGCTGCACCCGGGCGCTTTTCGGGCTTCGCCGCCCTGCCCACGGTCGATCCCGACGCCGCCGCCGACGAACTGCAGCGTTCTGTCGAAGAGATCGGACTCAAAGGGGCGATGATCCACGGACAAAGCCACGGCGCCTTCATCGACGACGAGTCCTTCTGGCCGATCTTCGCCCGGGCCGAGCGGCTTGGGGTCCCGATCTACCTGCACCCCGCCCTGCCCGACCGGACCGTGATCGAGCGCTACTACAGCCCCTATGACAAGACCCACCCGGCGCTCCTCCGCGCCGCCTGGGGATTCGGCGTCGAAACCGGCACGCAGGCCGTGCGCCTTGTCCTGAGCGGCGTGTTCGAGCGTCACCCCGACCTCAAGATCGTCCTTGGACACCTGGGCGAGGCGATCCCCTTCCTTCTGCCCCGGATCGACGAGGCGCTGGGACGTCCCGGCAACGCGCCCACGTCGTTCGCAGATGTGTTCCGCAACAACTTCTGGATCACGACCAGCGGATTCTTCGCCGACGCCGCGCTGCGGCTCTGCCTCGAGGTGATGCCGGAGGACCACGTGCTTTTCGCGGTCGACTGGCCCTATGTCGCCAATGCCGACGGGGTCGACTGGCTCGACGCCATGGCGCTGGACGACGATGTGAAGGCCGCGGTGTTCGGCGGCAACGCGCGCAAGCTCCTGCGGCTTTAGGGACCCGGGTCGGACCGTCCAGCGCCGAGGCGCCGGACGGTCCGTGGTTCAGCCGGTCGTCAGACCACCACCAGGTCCAGCGGCCAGTCGTCGACGCATTCGTGGCCGTCCTCGGTCACGATCAGCGTGTGACCAACGAACATCCCAAGCCGCCCGTCAGCGCTGATCGGGTTCGGCTCGGGCATCAGCACCATGCCCGGCTTGAGCACCGCATCGTAGTCGTGGGTCTTGGTATGACCGATGTAGACATGCGGGCCGTCCGACACGAAGTCGATTCCATGGGTCACGATCGGGCGCGACTGAACCCCGTTCTCGCGAAAGAACTCGGCGGCAGTCTGCATGTCCGAGGTCGGCCGTCCGGGCGCCACGGCCGCGGCCACACGCTCGTATCCCGGTTTCGCGATCTCGTCCCAGAAACGCTGCACCTCGGCCGGCGGCTTGCCGATGCAGATGGGCTGGCCGATCTGCGCCGAATACCCGCGGTAGCCAGCGGCAAGCTCCATGATGATGATGTCGCCCTGCCTGAGTTCGCGCAGCGACGGGCGCGGGTTGCCGAAGACCATCGCCGGGTCGTCCATGGGCGTCGAGCCGATGATCAGGAAGTCGATGTCTCCGCCGCCTTCGAGGATCGCGGCACCAGCCGCGGCGCGCAGGTCCTGTTCGGTCGCGCCGGGCTTCGCCCGGTCGGCCAGCGCCTGCATGGCGTTCGTGCAGAGCTTGCCGGCCTGCCGGACACAGTCGAGTTCCTCGTCACTGTGGATGACGACAAGCTCGTGCATGAAGCCTTCGGTAAAGACGATCTCGGCACCCGGCAGCTCGCGCTGGAGCGTCAGGTACTGGTTTGCCGGCATGTAGTCCTTGTTGCGGGCGTCGATCTCGAGAAGGCCGATGCGGCCGTTCTCCATCCCCAGCTCGCGGATGCGTTCGGCCATGACCATGGCCTGCTGTCCGCCCCGGCCCGAGCGGACGTCGCGGATCGCCACCTCGACCTCCTTGCGCACCGCCTCGATATGGGTGCCCCCGCGGTCGTAGATGAGCGTGGGGTCTCCGTCGCGCGGGAAGACGACATAGGCGGCAAGGCTGTGCCATTCCCAGTGGCCCGAGAGCCAGAGCATCCCGCCACCGAAGCTCCAGTGGCTTGGGCCGCCAGGGCAGATCACGACGTCGAGCCCCTCGCGCGCCATCACCGCGCGCAGCGCCGCGAAGCGCCGTTCGTACTCGGCGCGCGAGAACTGGGGATAGACCGCGTCGCGATAATACGGCGTGTCCTTCATGCGGTTGAAGGTCGTCTGGTCGTCGAGATTCCCGCAGATCTTCTCCCAGTAGGGGGATGTGAAGTTTCGGGTCATGGTGCGCCTCCCTGGCTGTTCTCGGGTCGTTCGGTTGCGTGCCCGGGCACTGGGGTCCTTCGGCGCACCGGGGCCACCGTTGTCTTTCTTGCCGGCACGCGGTGCGCCTCATACCCGTCTTGCATCCGCGGGATTGTCCGACAATCATGCAAAGGTTTGCAGAGATATGCGCGGAAAGCACCCTCCTGTCAAAGACTCTCGCGGGAAAACATCGCGAAGCGGTGGATTCGGGCACCGTGCCGCTTGCCGAGGCCCGCAGGATTGTCGTACAACTTCGAGTGCAGAACAGGGGGAGCCTAATGCCGTGGCATCTGCGCCCTCTCAGCCAGAAGGATAATCCAATCAATGGAATACGTGTTCGCTCCGCCGCCGCAGGCGACGATTGCCGTGGCCGGGGAAGACCGTCGCATCCCGGTGCGCCGGATCTTCTGTGCGGGCCGCAACTATGCGGCCCATGCCCGCGAAATGGGGATGGACGACCGTGACCCGCCGTTCTTCTTCACCAAAGCCCGCCGACGCGGTGGTGGACGGGGGCGTGACCATCCCCTACCCGCCCGAGACCGAAGACCTCAATCACGAGGCCGAACTCGTCGCCGTGATCGGCACCGGCGGCCGCGATATCGCGATCGAGGACAGCCTGAACCACGTCTGGGGCTACGCCCTTGGCAACGACCTGACCCGCCGCGACATCCAGATCCGCGCCCGCGACCAGGGTCGCCCCTGGGACCTTGGCAAGGGGTTCGACAATTCGGCGGTGATCGGCCCGGCGCATCCGGTATCCGAGGTGGGCCACCCCTCCGAAGGCTGGATCCGCCTCAGCGTGAACGGCGAGGTGAAACAGGACGGCAACCTCAACGAGATGATCTGGAAGCTGCCGGAAATGATCGCGATCCTGTCCCGGTCGGTGGAGCTTCGGCCCGGCGACCTGATCATGACCGGGACGCCCGCCGGGATCGGCCCGTTGGTTCCCGGCGACGTCTGCGTCATCGCCATCGAAGGCATGGGAGAGATGACGACCACGATCGGCCCGCGCGCCTGACCTTCGGGCCGCGCGATCAGGCCGAAACGAACCGATCCGGCGAGGAACGCAACGACACCGTTTCCGATCGTGCCGGATCGACACCAACCACGAGCATCGCGGCAATCGCGGCTGCACGCCAGAACAGCAAAGGCACCCGGATGACCGAACTCTCGCTGCAAGAAATGGGCCTCCCTCTCATTCATGCCGTCGACGGGCTGGCGGAAGCCGGGCTCGCGCCGCCGCCGGATCGGCATGGGCAGTCGATCCGCGCGTGGGTCCGCTCGCTTGGGGGCATCCAGAAAGAGGGCGTGACGCTGTCGGGCCTGACCGGACGCGCCTGGCGCTTTGCCTCGGACGAAGGGGCGCATCTTGGCGGTCACGACTTCGCCCCGAACCCGCTCAGCTTCGTGAGTGTCGGGATGGCGGCATCGTTCATGACCGAGTTGCGCGCCCTGGCGTCGGCGCGGGGCATCACGCTCGAGGATCCGACCCTGGTGCTGGAGAATTTCTACTACCGCGACGGGTCCTTCCCGAAAGGAACCATGGTCTCGGGCGCCCTGCCCCCCGAGGTCTCGCTCGACTGCCGCAGTTCGGCAAGCCCCGAAGAGCTGCACCGCCTGCTGATGGATGCCGTGGCCGCGGCCCCGGTGAACGGCCTTGTGCGGGACGAGAAGATCAGCCTCTTCACCCTGACCCACAACGGCATCCAGATCGATCCTGTCGAGGTCGCGGCACTGGACGCACCGGCACTTCCCGATCCGGGCGATCCGATCGCGGCCCTGAAACCGACCGCAGACGCTGACCGCGAACAGCCCCTGGCGCAAAAGACGATGTCCGAAGAGGACATGGTCCGCCGGATCACCGCCAATCCGCCGCCCGCCCCGGTGCTGGACGGAACCAAGAAGCTTCTGCATCTGCGCACCACCTGCCGCGTCCGTGCGGACGGGGTCTATGAATGCGCCCGCGAGCAATATGCCTCGTCCTCGTCCTCGTGGACCTTCCTTGTCGATGACCGGCCAAACCAGGCCGAGGCGGTCGCACCGGATGCAGGCAGCTATTTCGCCATCGGAGTCGTGTTCTGCTTCATGACCCAGATCGGCCGCTATTCCCACATGGCGAAGCGACAGCTCGACGGCTACCGCGTGGTGCAGGACCTGCACTTCACCCTGGGCGGAGCATCGGGCGGCAGCGGCACGGGCGGGACGGCGGACCCGGTCGAGACCCACGTGTTCATGGACTCACCACTCGACGACGACACCGTCCGCGACATCGTCAGGGTCGCCGAGAAGACGTGTTTCCTTCACGCCCTCTGCCGCGACAAGGCCAAGATGAAGATCCGCCGGGACACGGTTGCAGCACTTGCGGACCACGGCTGATTGTCAGGAAGAACGGCCGGGCGTGTAACGCGCGCCCGGTCCCTCAGCCGGTCACTCTCGCCAGAGCTTCGAGATCGCCTCGAAGGCTTCGTTCCCGTGCTCGGTGCGCTTGGCTGCGGTGACATCGCCCCAGTCCACCACGGCTTTCTGGTAGGCCGGCCGGCTTGAGATGCGCGCATACCAGTCGTTGAGATGGGTCATGTTGCTCCAGAGCGGGGCCATCATGAAGGATTCCATCCGCCTGAGGTAAACCACCAGGGCAATATCGGCGAGGGAATAGGCGTCGCCGACCAGCCAGTCATGGTCGGCCAGTCGTCCGTCCATTTCCTCGAAAAGCGCGCGGAACTTCTTGAGGGCATCGGGCAAAAGCGGCGACTCGAGCCCCATCTCGATGTTGATCCGGTCGTTGTCGCGACGGACCAGGTCTCGCATGTTGGCGTGATACTTCTGGATCTTCTCGGCGCCTTGCTCGAGATAGATGAAGCGGTTGGCGATACAGACGCCGATCGTCCTGCTGGCCACATGAATGCCGTCGTCGATCCGCCGCATCCAGAGCCGCATCCTCGCCCGGTCCTCGGCGCTGTCCGGCCGGAACGAGGTCTCGGGAAACGCGTCTTCGAGGTATTCGAGGATCACGTTCGACTCGGGGATCCCGACGCCGTTGATCTCGACAACGGGCACAAGGCCCTTGGGATTGATCTGGTGGTAGTTCTCGGGAAGCTGATCGACATCGCCGCGCGCGGTATCCACGACCACGCTTTTCCACGGCAGTTGCTTTTCCTCGATCAGCAGACGCACGCGCTGTGCCGCCGTCGACCGGTCATAGTGATAGAGTGTCAGCATTCCTGAGCATCCTCTTCGCGCGTTGCGCGCCAGTCGGGACCGTCCAGATCGACGTAGGCCCCCAGCGGGATGATCCCGAACGGATTGATCTTCCGGTGCGCGAGATAATAGTGCGTGATGATGTGATCGAGATGCACCGTTCCGCGCACGCCCCGCGCGTTCAGCACATCGCGGGTGTGACGCTTGAGGTTGGGATAGGCGTCCAGCGGGCGCAGATTGCACTTGAAGTGGAAGTAATAGACCGGCTCGAAGCGGATCATGGTCGTGAAGAGCCGCCAGTCCGATTCCAGGATCTCGTCGCCATGCAGAAACCGGCTGTGGGCAAGGCGGGCGTCGAGGTCTTCCATCATCCCGAAAAGACCGCGGACCCCGGTTTCATAGGCCTCCTGCGTGACCGCGAAGCCGGTGCGATAGACGCCGTTGTTGATGTGGCGATAGATCTCTTCGTTCAGCGCGTCGATGTCGTCGCGATGCGGCACAGGATAGAAGTCGCGCCAGGTCCTGGAGATCGGGCGGAACGCGCTTCCGAGCATCCGGATGATGTCGGAGGACTCGTTGTTCACGATCGTGCCGGTTTGCTTGTCCCACAGGATCGGAACGGTGACCTTGCCCGAATAGGCCGGATCGGCGGCCGCATAGACCTCGTAGAGGAAGCGCGCGCCGTTGATGTGATCGGGGGTGGCACCCGGATAGTCCGAGAATTCCCACCCGTTTTCCATGTTCACGGGATGCACGACCGAGATGTCGATGGCGTGGTCAAGTCCCAGGACGCTGCGGTAGATCAGGGCGCGGTGCGCCCAGGGGCAGGCGTAGGAGACGTAGAGATGATAGCGCCCGCTTTCGACCTTGAATCCGCCCCGGCCGGTCGGCCCGGCCGATCCGTCTTCGGTGACCCAGTTCCGAAAGCTCGATGCCTTGCGGACGAACTGGCCGTCGGTCTTGATCTCGTTGGTATCGCGGCTCTGCCAGATACCGTTTACCATTTGTCCCATGGGGCGGTGATCTCTCCTGCTAGGCTACTGGACCCTGCCATGCGGACGCAAAGAAATCGGCGGCCCCGAACCGGGGCCGCCGTTGATCCGTTCGGATATCAGACCGACGGGGGCCGACGGGGCAGACCCACCGCTTCCTGCGCTTCCCAGAGATACTGAAGGTTGAAGTGGTCCCTCCAATCAATCCCTTCCGGAACGTCCCCGGTAATGGCCAGTTCCGCAACGAAGTCGTCCATGGCCTGTGCGGTCTCGAACCCGCCGTCGTTGCTCAGCTGGGCAACCTCGACTTCATAGAGCGCCCGGAACGCCGGGGTGATCTCGTATCCAAGGTCAACCATGATCTGGTAGGCCCGCTCTTCGTTCGCGGGATCGTGCAGCCACTGGCGCGCCTTGATGTCGGCAACCAGCCAGGCCCGGGCGGCATCGGCGTTCTCGTCCAGCCAGTCGCCCATGACCGCAAAGCTCTCCTGCGGCGCGCTGACGAGTTCCTGGAAGATGAACTTGCCGCCGGCCTCGACCAGCGGGGCCTCGTGGCGCGGGAACAGGCTTGCGCCCTGCACCGATCCGGCGAGAACCGCACCAAGCCGCGAATCCGACCCGCCCGACGAGGGCACGAACTGCACGTCCGTGTCGGGGTCCAGACCCATGCGGATCAGCGCCTGCCGCATGATGTAGGTGTTGCGGCCATCAAGGGCGCCGCCGGTGATGATCTTGCCCCGCAGGTCCTCGGGTGTCTCGATCCCCGGCGCCACGCCCATGATCCACCATTCGCTGGTTCTATGGATCGAGATGCAGGTGATGGGCAGGCCGCTTGCAACGGCGGCCGACAGGAACTGGCTTGTATCGCCATGGGCGATGTCGAGGCTGCGACCGACCAGACCGGGCACGTATTCGTCCGACAGGATGATCTCGAGCTCGTCAATCCCGACCTCTTCGAGATAACCGAGCGCCTGCGCCAGGCGGAAGGTCCACTGGTTGGCGTAGTTGGGGTTGAAATCGCCCATCTTGATGCTGCTGAGGTTCGACATGATGTTGTCGATGCTCGGCGTCTGGGCGCCCGCCTTGTTCACCGTGGACGCGGCGATGATGGTGCCGAGCACGCCCGCACTGCCCTGCATCAGGAAATCCCGTCGGCCAAGCCGGATCGGAGCATTCGCATTGAATTTCGTCATTTTAGTTCCTCCCTTGGTTGCACGTTCTCAATCGTCACGCGGCCGGTGATTACATTTTCACCTGCTGCCGCCACGGGGCGACGTATTTCTCAAGCATCGTGGTCAGCTTGATCAGCGACAGCGATACGATGACCAGCAACAGCAGAACCGCGTACATGAGTTCCGAGTTGAAGGTGTCGGCCGCGCGGTTGATCAGGAAGCCAAGCCCGTTCGATCCGCCGAAGATCTCGGCGATGACCACACCGACCAGACCACGCCCGATGCCCTGCTGGATGCCCGCGATGATGAAGGGCAGCGTGTAGGGCAGAATGACGTGATAGTAGATGCTGTACTTCTTGGCGCCGAACACCTTCGCCGCGGAAATCAGCGACTTCTCGGTGGTCTTCACCCCGGCCCAGGCGTTGATGATGATCGGGAACACCGCCGACAGGACGATGATCGTGATCTGCATCTTCACGGTGAAGCCCATGAACAGGATGAAGAGCGGCACAAGCGCGATCCGGGGCAGCGAGGCAAGTGCCCAGACGTAGGGGCTCAGGATCGTTTCCACGTACTTGTTTCCGCCCATCAGCAGACCTGCAGGCACGCCGATGATGATGGCGATCACCAGTCCGATCGACAGGTTCCTCAACGTGAACATCAGATGATCGATGATCTGGCCCGAGAAGGCGGCGTTCGGTGGGGCCGAGTTCGTCAGCCCTTCCCACAGGGTGGTCAGCATCCCGGTCGCCGTTGGCAGGAAGATCTGGTTGATCATTCCCGACATGGCGAAGAGCTGCCAAAGAATGAAGAAGCACGTCAGGTTGACCACGGTGACAACCCAGGACCCATGCCGGTTCCAGAGTTCGGAAAACGAGAACTTCATCGCCTGAAGACGATCGGCGTCCTCGAACTCGCTAGGGCTGTGCGGGGCGTTGGAATCGACTTTGGTCATCATTCATCTCCATGAGCGCCGGAGAGCGCTTCGTCCTTGACGAGACGCCAGATGCGTTCGCGCAGCTCGGTATATGCATGCAGGGATTTCAGCTCTTGATCGAAGCGCGGCCTTGGCAGGTTGACGTCGAGCACTTCCTTGATGCGGCCCGGGCGGCGCGAAATCACGACGATGCGGTCCCCAAGGGTGATCGCCTCGTCGATCGAGTGCGTGATGAAGACGACCGTCTGCTTCGTCTTCGTCACGAACCGTTCAAGCTCGCTCTGCATCGCTTCGCGGGTCATCGCGTCGATGGCCGCAAAAGGTTCGTCCGCCAGAAGGATCTTCGGCTCGGTCGCAAGCGCCCGGGCGATCCCGACGCGCTGCTTCATGCCGCCCGACAGTTCGTAGGGGAAGGACTTCTCGAAGCCGGTCAGTTCGACCAGATCGAGATAGCGCGCGACGCGCTCGTCGATCTGCGCCTTGGACAATCCGAGGTTCTGAAGCTCGAACGGCATCCGGATGTTCGATTCGACCGTGCGCCACGGCATGAGCGCGTAGTCCTGAAAGACCATGGCCCGATCCGGACCCGGGCCCGTGACAGGCTTTCCGTCGACATGGATGGTGCCTTCCCAGGCCGGAACCAGTCCGGAGATCGCATTGATGAAGGTGGTCTTGCCGCAGCCCGAGGGCCCGAGAAGACATACGAATTCGCCCTTGTTGACCGTCAGGGTGATGTCTTTCAACGCGGTCAGAAGCTTGCGTTCGCGGTGCAGCTTGTACCCGACCGTCAGCCCTTTGGCGACGATCACGGGTTCAGCTTTCGCCGGAGCACTGCTTTCCCGGTGCTTCGGCTCGATGGCTTCGGCGCCCATCACTCCCATGATCCGTTCCTCCCTTGACTGTTTTGCTTATTACCCTAGCAACCCCGAAATCGATTGCATAGAAAAAAGAGCAATCGTTTGCACACTCAACCTCCTAGCCGTCTCGCGCTTCTCCTGCCGACGGGGCCGCCTTCGTTTCATCGGCGCGACCACGCGGCATGTCAGGCAACCGCGTTGTGCGGTTGCGCTCCATCCTTGAGAACTCGCGCCACGTTCTTCCACGATTCGTCGAACAGGAATCGCGAGGCCTGCCGGCTGACGCCGGCGATGTGCGGGGTCAGGATAAGCCGCGCGGCGGCCGCGTCGCTGACGGTCAGAAGCGGGTTGTCGGCCTCGGGTGGCTCCGTCGAGTAGACATCGACGGCCGCGCCGCCAAGCCGTCCGGCCTCGAGCGCGGCGGCAAGTGCTGCTTCATCGACGATACCGCCACGGGCGGCGTTCACCAGAATGGCCCCCGGCTTCATCAGGCCAAGGCGCCGGGAGTCGATCAGATTGCGCGTCGCCTCGATCAGCGGCACGTGCAGGGTGATCACGTCGGCCTCGGCCAGAAGCGCGTCAAGCTCCATCGCGCGCGCGCCGATCCGGGAAAGCGCCGCGGGATCGCGGGGCGGGACGGGATCGTGGTAGGCAATTCCTGCCCCGAAGGCGTGGCAACGTTCGGCCACCGCAAGTCCGATGGTGCCGAGGCCGACAAGTCCCACGGTCAGGCCGCCCAGTCCTTGCAGGCTTGCCGCGACCATCGCCTTGCGATGGGCGACATAGTCGCCCGCGCGCAGCGGCGCGCTTGCGGCGAAGAACCCCCGCGACAGCGCGATGGCGTTGGTCACGACATATTCGGCCAGTGCCGCGTTCGACCCCCCCGGCACATTGGCAAGCGCGATGCCTTCCTCGGCGAGGACGGCGCGGTCGACGCGGTCAAGCCCTGCGCCGGTCACCTGCACCAGCCTCAGCGCCGTTCCGCGAAAGAGCGCGGGATCGATCGCCGGTCCGACGGCGGGAATCACCAGCGCCTGCGCGGCCTTCATGAGATCGGGCACGTCGGGATCGGACGGCCCCCGATAGGCGATGCCGAGGCCCGCGGGAGGCGTGACCCCGACCGCCAGGAAATCGGCTTCCGGCCTGAGGCAAAGCACGTCTGTCGTCATGGATCGGCTTTCATTCGGTCATGATGGTGATGCGCGGCACCGGAAAGGTGCAGTAGAGCACCAGTGGCACCGCGCCCACGTTGCGTGTGACGTGCCGCTCGCCGGGGGCGATGCGGATCGTGTCGCCGGGGTGCATGGCAAGCTCTTCCCCCTCGACCCAGGTCACGCCCTCGCCCGACAGCACATGGATGCACTCCTCGCAGTCGGGGTGCCAGTGGGGCGGCCTTGGCGTGGCCCCGGGCGCAGGCACGGCGATCTCGACGATCCGCACCGTGCTGTCCGCACCGCTTTCCCCCGACAGGATCTCCCGCGACCGGCGGCCCGGAAGGTCGAGTTCGACCGCCTCGTCCAGGGCAACGCGGGTCGCCATGTCTATTCCGCCGCCATGTCCCGGCTCGCGGGGCCCTGTATCTTGTCGAGCTGATCGAAGATCGCGGCGGCCTCGATCGCGATGGCGTCGGCGACCTCTTCGATCATCAGCTTCCCGCGTTCGACCGTGGACGGCCGCGGGTCGCCATACCAGCCTGTCGGCGCGATCGAGCGGATGTCGGTCAGGATGGGCACGAAGCTGCGCGTGCGGCGCAGCTTGTCCATATGCTCGCCCTGGCGCTTCTCGGACGACCGCTCGGCGCGGTCGAGATGCACCAGATGCCCGTAGTCGGGCATGATCGCCAGCGCCTCGATCTCGCCGCCATGGGTCAGCCCGCCGCAGGAGGGCCCCCAAAGCTCTTCGGCGACATAGCAGGCCTGGGCGATCACGACGCTCAGCCCGTGGGTGCGGTGCAGCGTCTCGGCGGCAAGCTGAAGCGAGGCCGAGTTGCCCTCGTGCCAGTTGACGATGAGAAGCTTCTTGGCCCCGTGCTGGGCGGTCGAGACGCAGGTTTCGATCACCACCTGCTGATAGGTCTCGGGGCTCAGCGAAATCGTGGCCTCGAACGGCATGTGCATGGGCGTTACCCCGAGCGGCCCGCCGGGCAGCACCACCCCGTCCATCTTTTCCGCCACAGCGTGCGAGACGCTGTTGGCGGCGAAGATATCCGTGCCCGTGGGCAGGTGGGCGCCGTGCTGCTCGACGCTGCCGCAAGGCAGGATCACCAGCGGATGACGTTCGAACTGCGCCTTGATCTCGGGTTGCGTCAGCTCGATGAAATATCGCGACATGATCCCTGCCTTCCAGTTACGCGGCGCTCTGGTCCTCGGCGGCGACGCGGGCGCGCGCACCGTCGAGAATCTCGGAGAGCTTGACGGCCTGGCCGTTCCGCTCGATCGAGGCGAGGGCCGCGTTGACGATCCCGAGGGCGACAAGTCCGTTCGCCGCCTCAAGCTCGACTGCCTTGCCGGTGCGGCACATGTCGGCGAACATGTCGAGTTCGTCGGTGAACATGTTCGACTGGCCCATCGTCAGATCTTCGCGCAGGCCGTAACCGTCCTTGCCGCGCTGGATGTAGAGCGTCGAGGTTTCGTGCACCCCGTCGGGGTCGTCCCAACGGTCGAAGTCGAGCTCGAAGTGCATGAGGCCCTTCTGCCCGTAGACACGGATGAAGTAGATGCCCGGCGAGGTCCAGCACGACCCGACATAGCCCAACGCGCCGCTCTTGAAGCGCAGCGTCGTCATCGACTGGTCGTCCACCTCGGCGCCAACGGGGGACAGCTTCGAGGCGATCGAGCAGACTTCCTCGATCTCGCCGCCCAGCATGTAAAGGCTGTCGAAAAGATGCGTGGCCAGCTGCGACAGCGGGCCGCCCGGGGCGCGGTCGCGGTACCAGCGCCAGGTGTCGGGCGTCAGTTCGAGCGCGCGCTCGTTCGAGAAGTTCGATTCCATGAAGGACAATGTGCCCAGTTCGCCGCTGTCGATGGCGTCCTTCATCATGCGGGCGCCGCGCAACAGGCGCGCGGAATGGCCGACCATCGCGCGCACGCCGTACTGGTCCTGCAGCGCCTCGAGGCGGATGCCGTTCTCGAGCGTGTTGGCGATGGGCTTTTCGGTATAGATATGCTTGCCGGCCTTTGCGGCGGCTTCGGCGACGGGCAGGTGCTGCTCGTTCGGAACGGTCAGGATCACGCCCTTGATTTCCGGATCCGAAAGCAGCGCATCAAGGCTGTCGACCGACTTCACGCCGTATTCGGCTTCGAAGGCGTCGCGCTTTTCGGCGCTGCGGCTGTAGCCTTTCACGATCTCGATCTTGTCCGACTGGCGCGCCCCACGGGTGAGCACGCGGGCCCAGCGACCCAGTCCGATGATTCCGACTTTGACCTTCTCGTCAGCCATGAGGCATCCTCCCATACATATGAATTCCGTTGAGCAACGTGTATGATCGTACTACAATCGAAGTCAAGTAGCCTTGCGCAGAAAACCGCGCTAAGAGAATCTTCATGGAAGCCAGACTGACCTTCAAACGCGCCGCCGCACCCGTTCGTGAACAGGTGCTTGAGACTTTGCGCACCGAAATCATCGAGGGTCGGTTCGCCCCCGGCCGGCGGCTGACGGAACGCGAACTGACCGAAATGCTCGGCGTGTCCCGTACCGTGCTGCGCGAAAGCCTGCGGCAACTCGAATCGGAAGGGCTGATCAGCCTCATTCCGAACAAGGGTCCGGTTGTCCGGGCCCTGACGGTCGAGGAAGCGCGCGAGCTCTACCGCATCCGCGAAACGCTTGAGGGTTTGGGCGCACGGCTCTTCGCCGAGAAGCCCGACCCGCAGAACCTCGCGCTGCTTGAAGACGCCTTTGGCGAGGTCGAGCGGGCCTATCGCGGCGGCGATCCCCGGACGATTCTTCTGGCCAAGAACGCCTTCTACGACGCGATCCACACCGGCGCGGGCAGCGTGACGCTGTCGAAGATGCTGTCGACGGTGCTTGCCCAGATCTGGCGCTGGCGCGCCATGGGCCTTGCCCATCCCCGCCGTTCGGCAGGCCGGTCGGCCGAAAGCGTGGCCAAGCTGCGCGATGTGGTGGACGCCATCAAGTCGGGCGACGGCGACCGGGCCGAGAAGGCCGCACGCATCGAGGCCCGTCTTGCCGCGGCCGAGGTCCTGCGCATCCTTGACGAACTTGACCATCGGAGCGGCGCGGAACCCGCGGAACACCTCCACAAGACACGCTGACAGGTGGCATCGGCAAGGCAACGCGGCACAGAATGATCAAAGACCAGTTCAGGGCCGCGGATCGCCGCCATGTCCGATAGCGCCGGCGTCGCGCCCTCCGCCAAATTCCCGGCCTTCCGGCACAAGGGGTTTCCAAGCTACTGGCTGGCGATGGTCTGCACGGGGTTCGCCGTTCAGATCCAGACCGTCGCGGTCGGGTGGCAGGTCTATGACCTCACGCGGGACCCGTTCGACCTTGGCCTTGTCGGGCTGTCCCAGTTTGCCCCCGCGCTGCTTCTGGTTCTTGTCACCGGCGCCGTGGCGGACCGGTTTTCGCGGCGCGGCATCATCGGCCTGAGTCTTCTGATCATGGCCGCATGCGCGGGCGCGATGGCGGCCCTCGCCCGCCAGCCTGAAACCAATGTGCTGAGCATCTTCCTGCTGCTGGCGATCTTCGGCACCGCCCGCGCCTTCTTCAATCCGGCGCGGCAGGCGATCGTGCCGAACCTCGTGCCGGCCCACGACCTTTCCAATGCGATCACGCTGAATTCGACGGCGCATAACCTGGCCACGATCTGCGGCCCGGTCGCAGGCGGCATCCTCTATGCCATCCGGCCCGACCTCGCCTATCTGGCGGCCCTTGGCCTCATGGTCCTGGCCGCAGTGCTGACCGCGCGGATTCCGCGCGCGGCCCATCGTCTGCCGATCCAGAACGCGGGCTGGGAGGCGCTGAGTGCCGGACTGCGCTATATCTTCAGGGAAAAGGTCGTGCTGGGGGCGGTGACGCTCGACCTCTTCGTGGTGATCCTCGGCGGGGCCATGGCGCTCATGCCGATCTATGCCAGCGATATCCTGAATGTCGGGCCGACGGGCCTTGGTCTCTTGCGCGCCGCGCCGGCGGTGGGGGCGATCGGCGTCGGCCTCTACCTCATGGTCAACCCGATCCGGGACCACGCGGGCCATATGCTTTTCGCAAGCGTCGCGGGCTTTGGCGTCTTCACCCTTGTCTTCGCCTTTTCCGAGGTCTTCTGGCTGTCGATCGCGGCGCTGGTCCTGATCGGCGGATGCGACATGATCGGCGTGTTCGTGCGCGGCACGCTCGTTCAACTCTGGACACCGGACGAGTTGCGCGGACGCGTCAATGCCGTGAACCAGGTCTTCATCGGCGCCTCGAACGAGCTTGGCGCCTTCCGGGCGGGGACGATGGCGGCCTTCATCGGCCCGGTGGCGGCTGTCGCGATCGGCGGCATCGGCGCGCTGGCGGTGGCCGGGCTCTGGCTGCGCTGGTTCCCGGGGCTGCGCAGTATCCGCCATCTCGGCGCGCCGTAGACCGCGGGACGGTCAGCTGAGCTGGTTGAAGTAGTGCGCACCACCGGTCAGGCAGCGCGAAAGGCGGTATTCGGTCGGCGCATCCTCGAGATCCCGCGCGATGCGTTCGATCTGCAGGAGCGGCGTGCCCGGCGCGCAGCCAAGGTGCCGCGCCTCATCGGCATCGGCCGCCACGGCCTTCAGTCGTTCCTCGGTCCGCCCGATGGTGACCCCCCACTGCCGCGAATAAAGATCGTAGAGATTGTTCGGCGTATCCCGCGCGGCGGGAAACGAGTCGAACCGCGCGGCGTCGAGGAAGATCCGCTCGGTCAGCGCCGGGACCCCGGACAGAAGCCTGATCCGGCGGATCCGCAACACCTCGCCCCCGGCGGGCAGACCAAGCGCCGCGGCCACGTCCCGGGGCGCCGGCGCGCGGCCCGCCGACAACACCCGCGAGGAGGGAATCACCCGCCCGCCATCGTCGGGTTGCAGTCGAAAGAACTGGAACACGAACCTGTCGTCGTCGGAGGTCGCCACGAAAGTCCCCCGCCCCTGCCGCCGGCGCAGCAGGTTCTCGCGCACCATGGTGTCGATGGCCTTGCGCACCGTGCCCTGGCTGACCTGGTACTCCGACGCAAGCTGCGTTTCGCTGGGTATGAGGTCGCCCGGCTGCCAGTCGCCGTCGATCAATCGGCGCAGAAGGCGTTCGCGCACCTGCAGGTACAGCGGCCTCAGCCCGATTCCCGATGCCTGATCCATGTGACCATCTCCACGCCCGGTACGCGCGTCCATTCTATCCGCGCCGATTGACTCGTCCAGAGTCTTAAGTCTTATATAAGACATAAGATTGAAGAGGAGGAGGACCCGTGACCATTCCGCATCTGCTTGTCCACGATCACCATGACAACATGGGCGTCGTCGTGGTTGAAGGACTGAAGGCCGGCACCAAGATGCTGTGCGTCGTGACCGCCGATGATTCGAGCTTCGAGCTCGAGGCGCGCGCCGATGTGCCGATCGGGCACAAGATCGCGCTGAAGGATCTCTCGGCGGGCGACACCGCGATCAAGTACGGCGAGGATATCGGCAAGATCGTGAACGCGATCGGCAAGGGCGAACACGTCCATACCCACAACCTCAAGACAAAGCGGTGGTAAGCGACATGGACGGATATTCGGACATCACCTTTCAGGGCTATCGCCGCGACAACGGCCGGGTCGGCGTGCGCAACCACGTGCTCATCCTGCCCGCTCGACGATATCTCGAACGCCGCCTGCGAGGCGGTGGCGAACAACATCAAGGGCACGATGGCGATCCCGCATGCCTATGGCCGTCTGCAGTTCGGCGAGGATCTCGACCTGCATTTCCGGACGATCATCGGCACCGGCGCCAACCCCAACGTGGCCGCCGTCGTCGTGATCGGCATCGAACCGGGCTGGACCCAGCGCGTCGTCGATGGCATCGCGGTGACGGGCAAGCCCGTTCAGGGCTTCTCGATCGAACAGAACGGCGACCTGAAGACCATCATGGACGCCAGCCGCGCCGCCAAGGAGATGGTGCACTATGCCTCGGAACTTCAGCGTGAGGAATGCGCGATGTCCGAGCTCTGGATCTCGACCAAGTGCGGTGAAAGCGACACCACGACCGGTCTCGGGTCCTGCCCCACGGTCGGCAACATGTACGACAAGCTGTTGCCCGAGGGCATCTACGGCTGCTTCGGCGAAACCTCGGAGATCACCGGGGCCGAGCACATCTGCAAGGCGCGCGCGATCAACGACGAGGTCGGCGAGCGCTGGTACAAGATGTGGAAGGCCTACCAGGACGACGTGATCTTCGCCCACCAGACCGACGACCTGTCGGACAGCCAGCCCACGAAGGGCAATATCGAGGGCGGCCTGACCACGATCGAGGAAAAGGCGCTTGGCAACCTCGAGAAGATCGGGCGCAGTTCGCGCTACATCGATATCCTCGAACCGGCCGAGGCGCCACAGTCGGGCGCCGGTCTCTACTTCATGGACAGTTCGTCGGCAGCGGCGGAATGCGTGACGCTGATGGCGGCGGGAGGATATGTCATCCATACCTTCCCCACCGGCCAGGGTAACGTGGTCGGCAACCCGATCGTGCCGGTCATCAAGATCTCGGCGAACCCGCGCACGATCCGCACGATGAGCGAGCATGTCGATGTCGATGTCTCGGGCATCCTGCGCCGCGAGATGACGATCGACCAGGCCGGCGACGCGCTGATCGAGATGGTCCGCCGCACCGCGAACGGCCGCAACACCGCCGCCGAGGCGCTGGGGCATCGCGAGTTCTCGATGACCAAGCTCTACAGAAGCGCGTGACATCATCCCGGGCGGCCCGACAGGCCGCCCGGCCGGGAAAGCCCGCCATGGAACAGACAGAACGCATCGAATTGGGCGCGGCCGAGGACCTCCTCGTCCGCGCCTTCCGTTCGAACGGCGTGCCCGGACCGGCGGCGCTTTCCGTCGCCGCCGCCCTTGTCGCGGCCGAGGCCGAAGGTCAGGCTGGGCACGGGTTCTCCCGCCTCGAGGACTATGTCGGGCAGGTGCGCAGCGGCAAGATCCGCGCCGACGCCACCGTGACCTGCACCGCGGCAAGCGACACGGGGCTGATGATCGACGCTGGCTTCGGCTTTGCCTACCCGGCGCTCGACCTCGCCATTGCCGAAGGGGCCGCCCTGGCCCGCAAGCGCGGAAGCGCCACGATGTCGGTCACCCGGTCGCATCATTGCGGCGCCCTGTCCTACCACGTGGACCGGCTTGCGCGTGAAGGCCTGGTCGCGCTGATGTTCGCGAATGCCCCGGCGTCGATCGCCCCCTGGGGTGGCGCGACACCGGTCTATGGCACGAACCCCATCGCCTTTGCAGCACCCCGGCCGGACGGCGATCCGCTGGTCATTGATCTGTCGCTGTCCCGGGTCGCGCGCGGCAAGGTGATGCACGCCAAGAAGACCCGCGTTCCCATTCCCGAGGGCTGGGCGCTTGACCGCGACGGCCAGCCGACCACCGACCCGGTCGCCGCCCTTGATGGCTCGATGATCCCGATTGGCGGGGCGAAGGGCACGGCGCTGGCGCTGATGGTCGAGATCTTCGCCTCGGCCATGACCGGCGCATCCCAAAGCACGCAAGCCTCGTCGTTCTTCGATGCCGACGGCCCGCCCCCGGGCGTCGGCCAGTTCCTGATCGCGCTGCGCCCGCCGGACCCGGTGGCTTTCGGTCAGCGCCTTGCCGCGCTATTGACGACCGTTCTTGCCGTCGACGGCGCCCGCCTTCCGGGTGCGCGCCGCGCCGCTGCAGTCGCACGGGCGCAGACCGACGGTATCGCTGTGCCCACCCGCTATCTCGAGGTGGCGCGCCGCCTGGCCGGGGACGCGCCCTAGCCGTCCCCGTCGAATGTCGCCCGACGAAAAAGACCCCCGCCGCCGGTCAGGCAACAGGGGTCTAGTCGGAGGTAACCCGGTCCGGCCGGTCAAACGCCAAGGCGCCCCTTCAGCCATTGAACGACGTGGTCGATCGCGCCGATCTGCACGTCGTTCAATTCGTATTCGCCGTCTGCGCCGCGCACGGGGAAGACGTAGCCATGGAAATCGTGGTCATAGCTGACCCATTCGACGTCCTTGCCCGCCTCGGCCAGAAGGTCGTAGCTGGTGCGGAAGATGCCCTGAAGGTGGTCTTCGTCGCGGCCCATCACCAGGAACGGCGTGTCGATCGGCGCGATGCGGGCGGTCGCGATGTCCATGTCGATCCGGCCGCGCACCTTCTCGACCTCGGCCATCCGCATCTCTTCGATGTTGCGAAGCTGGGTTTCCTCGTTGACGAAGGCGGTGTTGTCGGGCGTCAGCGCAAGGAACTCGTGCGCGGCGGGCTCGCTGGCAACCGCGGCCGCCACGCCGTGATATTCCGACGCGATCTTCAGCGCCATCTCGCCGCCGTGGCTCATCCCGATCAGGCCGATCCTGTCGCCGTCGACCCAGGGCAGCGATTTCAAGTACTCGATGACCGCGATCTCGTCCTCGTATTCCAGGGGCGAGCGGTTGAACATCTCGCGCCCCTGCCGCTTGTCGCGGACCAGCGCGCCGCCGTTGTTGTAGCCAAGCTCGACCTCGGTGCGGTAGCGCAGCCATGCCGACGCCATCCCGGCCTCGGCCAGCCGGTCCTGGATATAGGCCCGGTTGCGCACGGCATTGCGCACCCAGCGCATCCCCTCGCCGCCGTTGCCCGCCGCCAGAAGGACCATCGGGAACGGGCCGTCGCCCTCGGGAAGCCGCACGCCGATGGGCGTGTAGAGGCCATCCCACACTTCGACATACATGAGGTGGACGGTCTGACCGTCCACGACTTCGGTCAGATGCACGTTCTCGGGGTCGATGTCGGTCACGTCTGTCTTCCCAGCTGCTGAAACTCGTCAGGGTCCAGCAGGCAGGCCGCGCTGTGCGATGGCCCACGCTTGGTCAGGGGCACTTCGGGCACCTCGCGGAAGGCGATGTTCACCCGGCTGCCTTGCTGGTCGAGGGTCTCGAGGGCCGCGCGCATCGCGACCGGCACTTCGCCCGTGTTCAGCGCGGACACGAGCCCCGCGGCCGAGGCTTCGTCCTCGAAGGCAAGCTCGGCCGCGAATTCGGAGGCGCGGGTCACCCCGGACAAACGATCAAAATGCCCGCCCTTATCCTCGAGCCAGCGCACGACATCGTCGATCTCCCAGCCGCAGTTCACGGTGGCGTAGGTGCAGCGGGTGTGGAAGCGGCAGCCCTGGGGCGGGCGCGCCGGGTCGGGAACGGTGCCTTCCAGTCCCCGGATCTCGGTGCCGTCGTCCTGCTCCTCGAGGTCGGGCTTCGCATCCATCAGGGCGCGGGTGTAGGGGTGCTGGGGCGCGTCGAAGACCTGCCCGGTCTCGCCCGCCTCGGCCACCTTGCCCAGATACATCACGACCAGGCGGTCGGCCATGTGGCGCACCACCGACAGGTCGTGCGTCACGAAGAGATAGGCGAGGTTCCGTTCCTTCTGCAGATCGCTCAGAAGGTTCAGGATCTGCGCCTGCACGGACACGTCGAGCGCGCTTGTGGGCTCGTCCAGAACGATCAGCTCGGGGTTCAGCGCCAGCGCCCGCGCGATCGAGATACGCTGCCGCTGGCCGCCCGAGAACTGGTGCGGGTAGCGATAGAGGTGCTGCCGGCCAAGACCCACCTGTTCGAGCAGTTCGACGACGCGCTCGGTCAGGTCTGCGCCCACCGCCTCCTTGTAGACGCGCAGGGGACGACCGACGAGGTCGATCACAAGGTGGCGCGGGTTCAGCGAGGCAAAGCTGTCCTGGAAGACCATCTGACAATTGCGGCGAAACTGCCGCGCGCTTGGCCCTTCGAGCCGGTCGATCCGGTGCCGGGCGTCGATCCGCGCAAGCTCCTGCAGATCGGCCGCGCTGTGTTTGGCGTCGGGAGACTCCGACAGGCGGTCGAGCAACGCGGCCTCATCTGCGGAGAGGTCATAGTAGACGCCGCCCATCGTGGCCGATGACAGCCCGCTCACGCAGCGGCCAAGGGTGGTCTTGCCACAGCCGCTTTCGCCGACGAGTCCAAGGGTCTCGCCCCGACGGATATCGAAGCTCACGCCGTCGACCGCGCGGACGTGGCCGACGACGCGCTGGATCGCGCCTTCGCGGATCGGGTAGTACTTGCGCAGATTGCGGACGGCGAGGATCACGTCATCGGCGGGATGCGCACGGTTCGCAGGATCATGCGGATTGGGATCGGCGCTCATGCTGTGACCTTCTCGAAGCTCGGGCGCGCGCCCGAGGGCGGCGCATGGTCGATGAAACACGCGACCGAATGCCCGTCTGACACCCGGCCAAGTTCAGGGTCGAACTTGAGGCAGGCCTCGGTCTCGAACTGACAGCGGCCGGCAAAGCGGCAGGCCGCCTTGGGGTTGACCAGTTCAGGCACCGTCCCCGCGATGGCGGCAAGACCGCCCCGTGGCGTCCCGGCCGTCGGCACTGCCGCCAGAAGGCCGCGGGTATAGGGGTGGCGTGGGTTGCGGAAAATCTCGTCGGTCGGTCCGATCTCGACGATGCGCCCCGCATACATCACGGCGACCCGGTCACAGACCCGGCGCACCAGCGACAGATCGTGGCTGATGTAAAGCACGCTTGTCCTGCGGCGCAGCTGGAGGTCGCGGATCAGCTCGAGGATGCGCGCCTCGACCGTCACGTCGAGCGCGGTCGTCGGTTCGTCCGCGATCAGAAGATCGGGGTTGCACGACAGGGCCTGCGCGATCATCACGCGCTGCTTCATGCCGCCCGAAAGCTCGTGCGGATAGCGCCCCATGAGCTTGGCGGGGTTCGGAACCTGTGTGTCGGCCAAAGCCTCGGTGACCATGTCGGCCAGCGCGGCGTCGATCTTGTGCTTGCGCCCGCGCAAGGGCGGGAACCGCAGCAGGAACCGGTCGAGCGTGCGGTCGCGCTGCGAGGCATAGCGGCGCAGCACCAGTGCAAGAAACCCGGTGTCGGCCGATGAAAAACCCGCCGCCTCCAGCAGCTCGACGCTGCGGTGCTGAAGGAACACCTCGGACAGCTGCGCCCCGATGGTCATCGTCGGGTTCAGCGCCTTGCCGGGATCCTGGAAGATCATGGCAATCCGGTCGCCGCGGATCGCCCGCATCTCTTCGCCCGAGATTCCCATGAGATCGACGGTTTCGGCACCCGTCCCGTCACAGGTCTTGCAGCCCTGGCCCGCGCATTTCGGGCAGGACACCGCCCGTCGCCCGGTCTGGTCGCATGACGCGCAACCGTGGCCCTCGCACTCGGCGCAGACCGCATGGGGTCGGAATGTCACCGACCCACCGGCCAGGATGCCCGGAGGCACCGGCAGCAGGCGCAGGAACGATCGCCCGGTCACGCTTTTTCCGCAGCCGGTCTCGCCGACGAGGCCCAGGGTTTCGCCATCGCGGATCTCGAAGCTCACGCCGTCGACGGAATGCACGATGCCCCGCTTCGACTGGAAATGAACCTTGAGGTCGCGCACCGTGGCCACGGTGGCGGGCACCGAATGCGCCTGGTCCGTTGGATCAAGCTGTCTCTGCATCATCACCGGCCCTCCGTCCGCGGATCAAGGGCATCGCGCAGCCCGTCGCCCACGAGGTTGAAAGCCAGAGCCCAGAGGAAGATCATCAGGCCCGGGAAGGTCGACGCCCACCAGCGGCCCGAGGCGATCCCGGCCTGCCCTTCGGAGACCAGCACACCCCATTCGGCGATGCCCGCCTGGCTGAGGCCGATAAACGACAGCGTGGCCCCGATCAGCACGACGTTGCCCATGTCCAGCGTCGCCTGAACCGACACCGGCGTGATTGCGTTGGGCAGGATGTCGCGCAGGTAGATGTTGAGCTTGGAATCCCCCACGACCCGCGCGGCGTCGACATAATCGTTCTGTTTTATCTGGATCACCTGCGCCCGCATGATCCGGGCGTACTTGACCCAGAGCACCATCGACAGCGCGATGATGATGTTGGTGAACGAGGGGCCAAGCACCGCGGCGATCGCCAGGGCGAAGATCAGCTCGGGGATCGACAGGAAGACATCGACGATGCGCATCAGCACTTCGTCGACCCAGCCGCCAAGAAGCCCGGCAAGCGAGCCCACGATCGTGCCGATCACCACGGTGGCGCCGACCACCATGAGCGACAGTTGAAGCGACGTGCGGCTGCCCCAGACCACGCCGTAGAAGACGTCGCCGCCTTCGTTCGTGGTGCCCAGCGGGAAGCCGGGGGTGCCCGGCGGCATGCGCACCGCGCTCCAGTCGCGCGGCATCTGGTAGGGATCGGGCACGTTCGGCGCGGCGATGAGCGGCGCGAAGATCGCCATGCCCAGAAGACAGGCGATGATCGCCATGCCCAGGGCCGCGCTTGGATCCGACAACAGCCGGAGAAACACGCCGGACAGACGGCGCATGCGGACGCGGAACGCGGTTTCGCGCCGCTGATCGGCCTTGGAGGGCGTCACCCGTGTGGTTGAAACATCGACCATGATCAGTCTCCGAGAGTGACCCGCCGATCGAGGTGGGCATAGACCACGTCGACGATCAGGTTCACAAGAAGGAAGAGGACGCTGGTGAATAGGATGTAGGCCATGAGCGTGGCCTGGTCGCCCCGCACGACCGAGGCCGCCATCCATCGCCCGAGACCGGGCCAGCGGAAGATGATTTCGGCGGTGATCGTGCCCTGAAGCAGGAAGCCGAAAGTCAGGCCGATCACGGTGACCGTGGGCACCATCGCGTTGCGCCGGGCGTGGCGCTTGAGAACAAGCCGTTCGGCCAGCCCCTTGGCGCGGGCGGCGTCGACGTAGTCCTGCTGCAACTCCTCGACGAGGGCCGAGCGCATCATCCGCGCGATGATCGCCGTGGCGCCGTAGCCCAGGGTGACGGCGGGAAGAAGCAGATGCCAGACCGCGTCCCAAAGGGCCGTCGGACTGCCGGCCAGGATGGCGTCGATCGTGTAGAAGCCCGTGGGATGCGGGATGGAGGACCAGATTTCGGGCGTGCTTCGCCCGATGGGCGCCCAGCCGAGTTGCGCCCAGAATATGATGAGAAGAACGATGCCCAGCCAGAACATCGGCAAGCTTGACCCGCTCACCGCGACAACGCGGGTGATGTGGTCGGGCAATCGATTGCGCCGCGCCCCGGCATAAGTCCCCAGAAATAGACCGATGGCCACGGCGACAAGGCCCGAGGCGATGGCGAGTTCCATAGTGGCGGCAAGCTTGTCAGGAAAGACCTCGGCCACAGGCGCGGCGGAAACGCCCGACCATCCGAAATCGCCCTGCAGGATGCCGCGCGCCCAGTAGAAGTACTGAACGGGAAGCGGCTTATCGAGGTGGAAGCGTTCCTCGATCTGTGCGACTTCGGCGGGCGTCATCTCGTGGCTGAGGTAGATGCCGATCGGCGATCCGCCGACCCGGCTCAGCGTGAAGACAACCATCGACACGCCGATGATCAGAAACGGCAGCACCATGAGCCGGCGAAGAATATAGTCGCGAAGTTGCATCCCTGCCTCCTGTTTTCAGCGGGCCCGCCAGTGGGGCGGGCCCGCGCTTGGTCCTTGACCTGAGCGGTCCGGGCGCGACTACTTGTCGAGCAGCGCGAACTTGAGGCCCGGACGCGGCCAGAGCGGCTGGGTGGTGAAGCCCTGCACCCAGTCCCGATGGGCCATGACCGACCCCTCCTGGGCACCGATCAGCCACATCGGATCATCATAGAGCAGCGTCTGAAGTTCCGAGTAGATCGCCGCGCGCTGCTCGGTATCAAGCTCGACCGCAGCGGCGTCGATCAGTTCGGCGATCTTCGCAGGATCCCTGTAGCCGTTTGCAAACCCGTGAACCTGACCCCAGTCCCCATCGGGGTGGACATAGGCGCGCATGTAGGCATCCGGGTCGGCGGCAGGATCGGCGTTCTTGGCCCACATCGCGTACTCGAGCGGATCGGAGGCGTGGGCATTGTCGAAGACCGTCTCGGCCACGGCCAGAACGTTGACCTGGAACTTCGGGTTGATCCGGGCAAGCGAGTCTTTCAGCACCAGCGACATCAGCGCGAAGAGGTTGCCCTCTTCGGTGATGACCGACACGGTGAACCCGTCATCCCAGTAGCCTGCCTCGCGGAACAGCTCTTCGGCCTTCGCGGGGTCCGCCTTGTTGTAGCGCGGCGCATCCGGGTCGTAGCCGAAGATGCCGATCGGGATATAGTGGGTGTTGAAGTCGCCATAGCCCGCCAGCGGCCCATTCAGGAACGCCTCGTAGTCGAAGGCATAGTTGAACGCCTGCCGCACGCGCGGATCATGGAAGAAGTCCGTCGGGATCGTGTCGCCATCCGGCAGCGAGCCCTCGGGGATGTTGAGGTTGAACCCGATGTGGATCGGCTCCAGCAGAAGCCCCTCGTTGTAGATCGTCACGCCTTCGGCGCCTTCGAGATCGGCAACAAAGGAGGGATCGGTCTCGATCGTGTCGAACTCGCCAGCCCGAAGACCGAGGACGCGCACGTCCGGGTCGCCGCCGATCTCGATCCGCACGTCGAGGTTGGCCTTTTCGCCCCAGTAATCGTCGTTGACCTCGAGCTGCAGGTTCTCGCTGCGGTTCCAGACGACGAACTTGTAGGGGCCGGTGCCGACCATGTTGCCCGCCATGAAGATGTTGGGCGTGCCGGCCTCGACACCGCCATTCGCCTCGACGGCATCCTGGCTCACGATCGACGCGACCATTGCCACGACGACCGAGTTGAGGAAGCTGGCGCTCGGGGTATTGAGGGTGACGCGGAAGGTGTAGTCGTCCACGACCTCGGTGGATGCGATGTTGTCGACAAGGATGCCGGCGTTGCCTTCAGGCAGGTTCATCTCCATCGCGCGGTCCCAGGAGAACTTCACGTCATGCGCAGTGAAGGGGGTGCCGTCGTGGAACATGACGCCTTCGCGAAGTGGGAAGGTGATTGTCAGTCCGTCCTCGGAAATCAACCCGTTCTCGATCGTCGGCACCTCGGTCGCCAGCGCCGGGATCAGATCCGGCGAATCCGGACCCACATCGAGCAGCCGCTCGTAGACCTGCAGGATGACGGTCTCGCCGCCTTCGCCCGCCTCGACCTGAGCGGGATCGAGAGACGTGGCTTCGTCATCGGCGGCGTGCACGAGAACGCCCGGGTTTCTGACCTCCTGGGCCATCGCCGCAGGCGGTAGTGTGAAGGCCACGGCCCCCACCGTAAACGCGGCCAGAAGGCCACCTCGCAAAGCAGTCAGTCTCATCACTTCCTCCCATCGGGTTGTTGTGCCTATTCCGGCTTGAGCGACTTGCGGTGGAATCATGTCATTCCGTGCAATCGATTGTGTAGACGGTAGCCCGCAGAATGGGATATGTCTAGGATTGTATTACGGTCGACCAAAGCGCAGCGTCCTGGGATGGTGAAGAATGATCAATCAATCTGAAAAACTCGAGCACCGTCCGGGGGAAGACCCCTTCGTCGTGGCGCGTGGAGGCTTCTATCGGCGCTGGCTTTCGATGATCGAGGACATCGGCGAACTCCAGCGAATCGTCGCGGGAATCACGAGCACCACCGAAGAGACCTGGGTGCCGATCTGGCGCGATGCCGGACAGCGGCATGAGGTCGAGGGCGACCGGCTCGAGGCGGCGGGGGATTTCGCCGCCGCCCGGAAGGCGCATCTTCTGGCGAAAACCTACTATGCCATCGGCCGGTTCCCTGGTGAGATCAGCCCGGTGAAGGCCGAGATCAGCGCCGACTGTGCCCGTGCCTACCGCAAGGCCTGCGCCCATCTTGACCCGCCGATGGAGGTGATGGACATCGCGTGCGAAGGCAGAAGCTTCCGCGCCCATTTCCGCGCCCCGCGCTCGGACAAACCGGTTCCTGCCGTCCTGATCATGTGCGGTTCGGACGTGTTCAAGGAGGACCGCGGCTGGGCGGCCGAACTCGCGCTCGATGCCGGCCTCGCGTCCCTGGTCATGGACGCACCAGGCACTGGCGAGAACCCGTTTCCCTGGGTACCCGAATCGGTGAAGGCCTGGGTCGCGGCGATCGACGCCCTCATGGCCCGCCCCGAGGTGGATGCCGACCGCGTCGGCGCCTTCGGGATCAGCCGTGGCGGTTATTCGGTGATGCAGCTTGCCGGGACCGCGCCCGACAAGGTGCGCGCGGTGGTCGCGAATGCCGGTCATCCCTTCGGCTATCGCATGAACGATGCCGAGATGGCCGCATTCATCGAGGCACGCAACCGGCGGTCCGAGTTCGTGTTCGGACCCAAGGGTGGTCCACCATCCTTCCCGAAATGGTCGGTGGAAAAGGAGAACGAGATCTTCGACGGCTGGTCCCTGTCATCGCTTGGGCTGGTCGACAGGATCACCATGCCCGTTCTCTTCATCAATGGCTCGGACGATCACCTCGCCCCCATCGGCAACATCTACTACATGCTGGAAAGTGGGCCCGTCGGTATGCGAAGCGCCCGCGTCTATCGTGGTGCGGGGCATTGCGCCTTCGAGCACTACAAGGATTGGTCAGCGTCATCCTTCGAATGGCTGGCGCGCGAGCTTGGCTAACGCGCCCGCTCCCCACCCCGGTGACCCGGCCCCTCTGGCGAAAGCGGCGGTGCCTTCGTGATGTCGGCACCAGAATTCCTTCAGCCGCCTGATTGGCCGGACGATCCATGACAGCATGACCGCCGGGACCACGGTCGAGGACGCCCGTGGAGCGCCCGGGCTTTTGCAATACCTCCCCTGAGCGTTTCTTGTAACCTTCCTCGGGCTCGCGCTCGGGGCGATGTGCGTCCGCTCGATGACGATCATGCTGGTCGAGAAGGGCACCCTCATGCGGTACCGCTATCTCGAACACGGGGCGTTCTACGCCATCATCGCGCTGTTGGTGGTGATGTATCCACAGACCTTGGCGCATATTCCCGAGGTGATCACCGGCCTTGGCGGCGCGATGCCGACCGGCGTCATGGCGGGCCGGAGGGTGGAACCGTCCGGTCGGGAAAGTGCCGGGCCTTGGCCGCAGCGCGTGGCGTCTACTCTTCGACCGAACTCACGGCCTCGAACCCCGCGACGACGTCCATGAGTTCGCGCGTGATCGTCTCCTGCCGCTTCTGTCGATAGGCGGAATTCAGATCGTCGCGGCGTTCCTCGATGTTGCGTTCGGCGGTCTGCATCGCGGCCAGCCGGCTTGCGTGTTCACTGGCAAGCGCCTCTGCAAGGGCCCGGTAAAGGACCACGAAAAGCCTTTGCTGCACGAGCGACGACAGAAGCGCGTCAGAGTCCATCCGGAAGTACGGCAATCCGCGTCCCGGCCAGTCGGACTGCAGAAGCTGTCGAAGATAGCTCTCGGGCAGCGGCACAAGCGCGCGTTGCGTCGCCACGGCCCTGGACCTTGCCTCGCGGCGGTTGTGCAGCAGGCGGACACGGCCAACCCCAAGCTCGCGCGTCCACCGCTCGATCTCGATGATCACGTCGTGGACCAGGCGTGCCATCCCGGTGACCGAGCCGGGCAGAAGGAACAGACTGTCTGCCTTGTGGCCCGCCGCATCGAGCCGCGCCGCCGCCCGCGCGCCGATCACGGTCAGCCGCATGTCGACGTCACCGATGACGTCGTGGGCGGCGCGCGAGACCACTTCATTGTAGCCGCCGCAAAGCCCGCGGTCGGACCCGATCACGATCAGCGCCTCGCGTCCCGGTGTTGCGCCGAAGGGCCCTGGGAGAGGAAGGCCCCGCGACGCCCGGTCCTGCAATACCGCCGTCAGACCAAGCTCAAGCGCGTGTTCATAGCCCGAGAGCGCCGCTTCGGCCTGTTCGTACTGGCGGATGCTCACGGCCGACAGGGATTTCATCGTCCGGACGATGGACTGGATGTCTCCGGCCGTCTCGAGCATCCCGGAAAGAGTCTCAAGCGTCTCCATCCGCCCCCTGCCCCCCCGTCCCCGCCAGTGCCGCGGAAAGGGTATCGATCAGCGTCTCCTGATCCGCTGCCGACAACTGCTCGGCGTTCTCGATCCGATCGCAAAGCCCGGGCAAACGCTCGGTGATCGCCCGGCGCACCGTCGCCTCGGCCATGGCGACCGCCGCAGGGTCCAGATCGTCGAACAGCCCCTGCGTCGCCGCGATGAGCACCGCGATCTGCTCGGGCACAGTGAGATGCGCGTGCTCCGCTTGCTTCAGGACCTCGCGCACGCGCCGCCCGCGGGTCAGCTTTCGGCGCGTCTCGTCGTCGAGCTGCGTCCCGAAACGGGCGAAGGTCTCGAGTTCCTCGAATTGCGAATACATCAGCCTCAGCGTACCCGCCACGGTGCGGAAAGCCGGCAGTTGCGCCTTGCCTCCGACACGGCTGACCGAGAGGCCGATGTCGATGGCGGGCAGGTGCCCCTTCTCGAAAAGCTCGGGCGACAGGTAGATCTGCCCGTCGGTGATCGAGATCAGGTTCGTCGGGATATAGGCCGAGATGTTCTGCGCCTGCGTCTCGACCACCGGCAGCGCGGTAAGCGTCCCGCCGCCGTGCTCGTCGCGCAGACGTGTGGCCCGTTCGAGCAGGCGCGAATGAATATAGAAGATGTCGCCGGGATAGGCCTCGCGTCCCGGTGGACGCCGCAAAAGCAGCGACAACTCGCGATAGGCGCGGGCGTGGCGGGTCAGGTCGTCGTAGACGACAAGCACATCGCGCCCCTTCGCCATGAAGTACTCGGCCATCGTGGTGGCCGCGTAGGGCGCGATGAATTGCAGGCCCGGGGCCTCGTCGCCGCCCGCGACCACCACGATGCACCGCTTGAGCGCGCCGTTCTTCCGGAGGCTCTGAACGACGCGGGCCACCGCCGAGGCCCGCTGCCCTATGGCGCAGTAGATCGAGATCATGCCGGTGTCGCGCTGGTTCAGGATCGTGTCGACGGCGATGGCCGTCTTGCCGGTCTGGCGGTCGCCGAGGATCAGTTCGCGCTGTCCCATGCCGATCGGAACGGTCGCGTCGATCGCCTTGATGCCGGTTCGAAGCGGTCTTTCCACGGGTGCCCGATGCATGATCGGGGGGGCCGGTCGCTCGACCGGAAGTCGGTCCCGCGCGTCGATCCCTCCTCCATTGTCGATCGGGCGGCCAAGGGCGTCGACCACCCGGCCCAGAAGCGCCTCGCCCACCGGCACATCCACCACCCGGCCGGTGCGTCGCAGCCGGTCGCCGGGCCTCAGCCTGTCGGTATTTCCCAGGACGATCACGCCGATCCGCCCGGGGCGCAGGTTCGAGGCGATACCGACAACCCCGTGCGGAAAGAGCAAGAGCTCATCAGCGTGCAGATCGGTGAACCCGGCCACCTGCGCCACGCCATTGCTGACGGAGACGATGCGCGCGGTCTCGGCCACGTCGAAGTCGGGGCGCACCTTGTCCAGCGCTTCCGAGAGCGGCGCAAAGAAGCCGTCCCCGAGATCGCCGAGCGCGCTCATGCCGCCTCGTGCCCGTCAGGACTGCGGTCGGCGGGCATGCGGGCCTTGGCATCGAGGATCTCGTTCATTTCGGTTTCGATGTGCTTGAGATGCTGCGCGGCGGACCATTCCAGTCTCTGGTCGCCGATGACCAGCCGCACGCCCAGCAGCAGATCCTCGTCCTCGCGGTACTCGACCTCGATATCCGTCGAAAGGCCCGCGTGGATCGCCCGCGTCATCCGGCCTTTCGCCGCAGCGTCGATGGCGCTGCCTGTCTCGATGACGGCGGGGTCGGCGCAGCGGCGGGCCGCGTCGACCAGCCGGGCACGCCTGTCGTCGTCGAGGTCTTCGAGCCGGGCCAGGAACTGATCGCTGACCAGGCCCGCGACATCGCTGCCGGCATAGTCCTTGAGGACGCGCGCGGTGATCTCGACAAGCTGGCGTCCGGCCTGCCTCTGAAGCTCACGCATGAAGTCCTCGCGCTCGGCGGCAAGGTGCCGTGCCCAGGCCGCCCGCTTTTCCTCGTTCTCGACTCGAAGCTCCTGTTCCAGCCGGGCACGAAGCGCATCGGCATCCTCGCGCGCGGCGTCCAGGATCGCGGCCCGCGCCGTTTCCAGCTCGTCCTGGCTTTCCCGCAGGCGGCGCACCTCGACCTCGGCTTCCCGACGGGTCGTCTTGGCCTCGGACAGACGGTCCTCGATCCGCTTTTCGCGGTTGAGCATCGCGTTCGTGATCGGCCGGTAGAGGAATCGCTGGAGCAGCCAGACCAGAACCAGGAAATTGACGATCTGCGCCGCGACGGTCAGCCAGTCGAACTGCACGGCATCAGCCCCCGACCGATTGAATCGCCAGGTTCACGAACGGATTTGCGAAGAGAAGGATCATGGACACCACGAAACAGTAGATCGCGGTGGATTCGATCATCGCGAGGCTGACGAAGAGGGTCCGAGTAATCGTGTTCGAGGCATCGGGCTGCTGCGCGAGCGCCTGAAGCGCCTGGGACGCCGCACGCCCTTCGGCCAGCGCCGGTCCGATCGAGCCGATGGCGATGGTCAGCCCGGCCGTGATGATCGAGATCGCGGCTATCAAGGTCGCTGGGTCCATGATCAGTCTCCTGAGTTGGTCGGTGGGTTGGAGCCGTCATCCACGTCGCGGCGAGCGCGGCTCGCCGAGGCGATGTAGACCATCGCCAGAATCGCGAAGATGTAGGCCTGGACTAGGCCCGTCAGCAGTCCGAGAAGCTGCATGACGACAGGAAAGAAGAACGGCGCGACGCTGATCAGGATCCCCACGATGACCGTCCCGCTCATCACGTTGCCGTAAAGCCGCACGGCCAGCGCCACGGTGCGCGATGCCTCTCCGATGATGTTGAAGGGCAGCATGAACGGCGTCGGCCGGACGTAGCCCAAGAGGTAGGCTCGAAGGCCGCGATGGGCGATCGAGAAGACCGGCACGGCGATCAGCACGCAAATCGCCAGAGCGGCGGTGGTCGATAGCGACCCCGTCGGTGGCTGGTAGCCAGGCACGATCGACAGGATGTTCGCCGTGGCGATGAACAGGAAAAGCGTGCCGACGAACGGCAGGTAGCGGTCCGGGTCGTCGGCGCCGATCTCGTCGATCTGGTCGCGGATGGTCGTGACGATGACCTCGAGCATCACCTGCCAGCGCGAGACCGTCTCACTCTCGCTGAGCCGCGAGGTCACGGCCCAGGACCCCAGGACGAGCACCGCCATGACCACCCAGGTGAAGACGACCGTGGCGGTCAGCTGCAGGCCGCGCCATTCCATGACGATCGTGCTGTCAGGGCTGATCTCCATCAGATCCTCCCGTCGCGCGGCATGGAAAACGACCGGGTGAGGGCAACGCGCACCGATACGAAGCCCAGGAGCAGCGCCGCGATGGACCCCAAGCCCGCGCCGATAGCGATCACGGCTGCGACCGTGCCGATGAAGAGTCCCCCCTGAGCGCGGCAAGGATCAGGAACAGCGCCAGCGACCTTCCCCGCAACAGGGACCGCACCGAAACCCAGAGCAGCCCCAGATAGGCAGCACCCACCGCGGCGCCGCCCGCGAAAGCCAGGGCGATCGAGGCGGCGTCAGTCATCGCGTCCCTCTCTCTGGATCCAGTACCATGCATTCAGACAGCCCAGCGCAACGCCGGCGAGCAGAAGCGCGAGCGTCCACGACGTCTCTCCGGGCCATCGCGCATCGATCCACACCCCGATCGCGATGCCGGCCACGACAGGTACCGCCACCGCCCAGCCGACCATGCCGAACATGCCCAGTCCGTACCATGCGCTCTCGGACCGTTTCTTGCGGGCCTCCTCCATGCGTCGCGCCTTGCGGGTGATCGCCTCGGTCTCGTCGGAGCCGTCGGTCTTCATCGCCCCAGTCCCTCAAGCGACCGGAACCGCCGGATCATCGTTGCTTCGAGACGGGCGAGGGCCGACCGGGCCACGCGGTCCTCTTCGTTCTGTTGCCGGAATTCGACCTCGACGCGCCTGCGAAGCTCCGCCAGGTCGTCGCCGTCGATCGCGCCGCGGACCGCGACCCGCACATGCGGGCCGCATTTCACCAGCATTCCGGAATTGATGGCGACAAAGCGCTCGCCCGCCCCTTCCGCCTCGTAGACGAGGATTCCGGGACCAAGTTCGGTGACGAAATCGATGTGCTGCGGCAGCATGCCGAACTGCCCGTCCGGCGCCTCGGCCCGGATGCGGGCAACCTCGCGGTCGACGCAGACGCGGATCGGTGTGATGACCTCAAGCCGCATGGCTGCTGCCTTGCGCGCCGATCTCGTCGACCGATCCGATCATGTAGAACTCGGATTCGTCCCGGTCAGAGAATTCGCCCGATAGAATACGCTCGCAGCTCGACAGGGTTTCCTCGAGCGGGACGAAGCGACCCGCCTGCCCGGTCATCGCCTCGGTCGAAAAGAACGGCTGGGTCAGGAAGCGTTCGATCTGCCGCGCCTGCCGGACGGTGGCGCGATCCTTCTCGGACAGTTCCTCGAGGCCGAGCATGGCGATGATGTCCTTGAGATCCTCATACTCGGACAGGGTGTTGCGCACCTCCATTGCCACGCGGTGATGCCGGTCGCTGACGGCACCAGGGGTGAGCAGTTTCGAGAAGGACTTGAGCGGGTCGATCGCAGGATAAAGGCCCTGCGACGCCTTCTTGCGCGACAGCACGATCGAGGCCGAAAGATGCGAGAAGGTGTGGGTTGCCGCGGGATCGGTGAAATCGTCGGCCGGAACATAGACCGCCTGGATTGACGTCATCGCGCCCTTGTCGGTGGAACAGATCCGTTCTTCGAGGTCGGCAAGCTCGGTCCCGAGCGTGGGCTGGTAGCCGACCCGGCTCGGGATCCGCCCCAGCAGACCCGAGACCTCGGACCCCGCCTGAACGAAGCGGAAGATGTTGTCGATGAGTACAAGAACGTCCCGGCGGCGGTCATCGCGAAAATACTCGGCCATCGTCAGCGCGGCATGCCCGACTCGAAAGCGGATGCCGGGGCTTTCGTTCATCTGGCCAAAGATCATCACCGTGTTCTCGAGTACGCCCGCGTCGCGCATCTCGCGGTAAAGCTCCTCGGCCTCGCGGCACCGCTCGCCGATGCCGCAAAACAGGCTGACACCGTGGTATTCAGCGACCATGTTGTGGATCATTTCGGTGATCAGAACCGTCTTTCCCACGCCGGCCCCGCCAAAGAGACCTGCCTTGCCGCCCCGCTCGATCGGGCTGAGAAGATCGACCGCCTTGATCCCGGTCTCGAAAAGCTCGCTCTCGGTCCGCCGCTGCCACAAAGGCACGGGTTCACGCAGGATCGAGCGGCGCGCGAGATCTCCAAGCGGCTCCCCGCCATCGATCGTCTCGCCGAATATGTTGAACATCCGGCCGAGAATGGCATCGTCGACAGGGACGGTGATCGGTCCACCCGTGTCGCGGACCGCAAGCCCGAGGCGCAGTCCCGGAGACGGATCGAGGACCAGCCCCCGGGCCGTGTCCGAAGCGGGAAGCGACGCCACCTCGATCGTGATGGACGGTTCACCGAGCGTCACGAGGCAGGACGCGATGGACGGCAGCTCGCCGTCTTCGAACCGCACATCGGCGATGCCTCCCTCGATCGCGACGATGTGCCCGATACGGACGTCTGGCTTCGACATGCGGAGCTCATCCTGCCTTGGGTACGGTCGTCATGCAGACCACGGGGCGCAAAGCCCCGTCACTGATGCCAGTTAAGCGCCATAGTCGCTGTGCCTGACATTGATGCGGATCAAGCCATGCCGATTCCCGGCCCCGCCAGCGGGCGAACGGGCGCGCTTTACCGCCATCGGACGGGTCCAGCGCGGGCATGCGGCAGTGTCCCGCGGCCGCGTCAGGCCGCCGGGACGATCTGCTGCTGAAGCGACGCGGGGTCGATTCCGGCAATCCTGGCAAGCGAGACCATGTCGTGGATCACGACCTTCATGTGATCGGTGACCGACACGGTGCCGGCGCGTTGCAGCCGGCGAAGCGTTCGGCAGATATGCACGGCAGACAGTCCGGTGAAATCGCCAAGTTGTTGCTGCGTCATGGGAATGTGGACCCCGCCGCATTCCGCGCAGCTGGTCTCGCTCGACCGCACGCACAACTCGATGATCGCATAGGTGACCCGGCTTTCGGCGCTGCCCCTGCCCAGCCGCAGCATGCGCTCACCCATCCTCGAGATCGTCACCGCGCGTTGCCGGGCATAGGCACGTCGCACATCGGCATTGTCCTCCAGCAAACGGTTCCAGACGGATTTGGGAACGGCCGAGAACCGGACATCGGAAAGCGCCTCGACCTGCATCGTGCTCACGTTGAGATCGGCGGAACCGGCGTCCATCACCTCGCCCGGAAGCACCACATCCAGCAGTTGCCGTTGACCATTCTCCAGCGACTTCGACACTGCCAGCCAGCCGGACCGGACAATGTAGATCTCGGGTGCGTCTTGGCCTTCCAGCTTGAGGATCGTCCTGGCCGCACTTCGCCGACTGTAGGCGGCTAAAGCGCGCATCAAGTCGGGAGCGGAGTCACGGTGCCGTAAGCCCCACAATCCTTCGGGGCGAATTTCTTCTGCGAATAGTGGTCTTGCGTGTTCAGGCATCAATCACCCCCAGGTCCGCACCGTCCGAGTATCGAAGCACCACGCAAAAAAGATACGGCCCTCGAATGCACCGGCCAATCGGAGAGGCTTTCGTTCAACGAATGAACAATAGGTGGGAACGAGGGGCTGTGTTTTCAACCGTGGCAGGCCGCCCCGCTCCAACTGCACGTTGCGCGGAGACGACCTTGACGGTCAAGATTTTCGGGCCCTGAGAACTGTCTTGAAGACATCGGGGGCCACTCTCGGAATTGTTTCTATACGATCTGCTCGCCCGACGCCTTTACGCGGGTTAACAATCCCCGGCGCGTCCTGTGCACCTTGTGGTTCGTCTTGCGCTTGATGGCCGTGCGCTGTCCATTCCGGATATCGGGGCCGAGGCGCTGACGTGGGCGTTTCATCGCGCTCTCGGGAATCGGAATGCCTATGGTTGGCAGGAATGCCGCGAACCGAAGAAACGACGAGGGGTTTGAAGTGCCCACGACTCTGCCCGAGGCACCGTTTTCCGCGACCGTCGATGCGGTGGCCGGACACCTGGAAACGGACCCCGGGCGTGGCCTCGACACACCGGAGGCCGACGCCCGGCTCAGGTCGCACGGCCCCAACAGGCTGATCCGCCGCCAGTCCAAGAGCGTGCTCACGATCCTTGTCCACCAGTTCAAGAGCGTGATCGTCTGGCTCTTGACCGCCGCCGCCGCGATGTCGCTGGTTCTCGGGGACAAGGCCGAGGGCATTGCGATCATCGTGGTGCTGTTCATCAACGGTGCCATCGGCTTCTTCACCGAGTTGCGGGCGGCGCGGTCGATGGAAGCCCTGATGCGAATCGCCAAGGTGCGCACGCGGGTTCGCAGGGACGGCCGGACAAAGGTGATCGAGGCTCATGAACTCGTCCCGGGTGACATGGTGATTCTTGAAGCCGGCGACGTCGTCCCCGCCGATCTCAGGGTTTCAAAGACCTCGAACCTCGAGGCGGACGAATCCGTGCTGACGGGAGAATCCGTTCCCGTCGCCAAGCAGACCAGGCCTGTGGACGGCGACGCCCAGATCGGGGACCGGGCGAGCATGGCCTACAAGGGAACGGCCATCACGAAGGGAACCGGCGAGGGCATCGTTGTCGCCACGGCCATGTCCACCGAGATCGGCCGGATCAGCGACCTCGCACAGGGCGCCGAGGCCGAGGTCGCGCCACTCGAGCGGCGCCTCGATCGTCTTGGTCACAAGCTGGTCTGGCTGACGCTGGGTCTTGCGGTGCTGACGATCGGCGCGGGCATCCTGCGGGGCCACGACGTGGTGGCCATGATCCAGACAGGCGTCGCACTTGCCGTTGCGGCGGTACCGGAGGGGCTTCCGGTTGTGGCGACCCTGAGCCTTGCAAGGGGCATGTGGCGCATGAGCGAGCGCAACGCGATCGTCACACAGCTGTCTTCGGTCGAAACGCTTGGGGCGACCACAATCATCCTGACCGACAAGACCGGCACCCTGACGGAAAACCGCATGACGGTCGTGCGGTATCTTCTTGACGATGCAGAGGTCTCCGTCGACGCCGATGCGGACGAGCAAAGCCTTTCGCATCGACGGCGCGGGCGCCGATCCGCAAGGCGACGAGCGTCTGGCCTGGTCTCTGCGGATCGGGGCCCTGTGCAACACTGCCGAACTGGGCGACGGCCAGAAGGGCGGTCGTGCCGGCGATCCTATGGAAGTCGCCCTGCTTTCTGTCGCCCGTTCGGCCGGCCTCTCGCGCGGCGTCCTGCGTTCGGACTATCCCGAGATCCGCAGGTCCGCCTTCGACCCCGATCTCAAGATGATGGCAACCGTCCATCAGGATGGCGACGGGCATGTCTTCGCCGTGAAGGGCGCAGCCGAA
Source organism: uncultured Alphaproteobacteria bacterium (assembly GCA_963709395.1). GTDB lineage: Bacteria > Pseudomonadota > Alphaproteobacteria > Rhodobacterales > Rhodobacteraceae > CAVPWP01. Next base: position 366,020 of record CAVPWP010000008.1, on the reverse strand, counting down.
CCCGTGCTCGGGGCCTCGACCCATGTCCTTTCGGGCGATGGCACCCCGAGTGGGCTTGACGATACCGGCCGCCGGCGCTGGCGGGACCGGATCGACGCGGCGGCGAGGGATGGGCTGAGGGTGCTGGCGCTGGCGATGAAACGCGCCCCGGACGCGGACGCGGACCCCTACCAGGACCTCACCCTTGCGGGACTGGTCTGCTTTCTCGACCCGATCCGGGACGGCGTGACCAAGGCCATCGCGGCAAGTCATGCCGCCGGCGTCCGGGTGGTCATGCTGACCGGGGATCACGCCGAAACGGCACGGACCATCGCACACCAAGCCGGGCTGGGCGACGGGGAACTCGAGGTGATCGCGGGCGACGAGCTTGTCGCGATCGACGTCGAGGCCCTTGGCGAGGAGGAAAGGCACCGCATCCTTGGGGCCGATGTCTTCGCCCGTGTGGCGCCCGAAACGAAGCTGACACTTGTGTCGATCTTCCAGAAAGCCGGGCACGTCGTCGCGATGACCGGGGACGGGGTGAACGACGCCCCTGCCCTGAAGAAGGCCGACATCGGGATCGCCATGGGTCAGCGGGGTACGGAGGTGGCGAAGGAAGCCGCCCACATGATCCTGCGCGACGATGCCTTCGCGACCATCATCGCCGCGATGCGGCAGGGCCGCGTGATCTTCGACAACATCCGCAAGTTCGTTGTTTACCTGATGTCCTGCAACGTGAGCGAAGTGCTCGTCGTCGGAATTGCGGTCGGCAGCGGCCTGCCGACCCCGCTGCTGCCGCTCCAGATCCTGTTCCTCAACCTGGTGACCGACGTGTTCCCCGCCTTCGCCCTGGGCTTCGGTCCGGGGGACGACAAGATCATGGCCAGGCCACCGCGCAACCCGGACGAACCAATCGTGGATCGCCCGCGCTGGATCCTCATCGGGGTGCTGGGCGGATCGATCACCGTTGCCACGCTCGGTGCATTCGGTCTGGCGCTCTACTGGCTGGCGCTCCCAGTCGAACAATCCGTCACCGTGGCGTTCCTGACCCTTGCACTTGCCCAGGTCTGGAACGTCTTCAACGTCCGCGATCCCGCTTCGGGTCTCCTGCGCAACGACGTGTCGCGAAACCCCTTCGTCTGGGGAGCGATCTGGCTTTGCCTGGGGATGATCGGTCTGGCGCTCTGGCTGCCGCCGCTTAGCTCGGTTCTCGGACTCATGGCGCCGGGACAGGCGGGGCTGGCCCTTGCGGTCGCCGCCAGCTTCATGCCCCTGCTGCTGGGGCAAGCGTGGATCATGCTCCGGCACCCGGGTGTAAAGGGCCAGTAATGCGTGCCGGAAGGCCCCTCGTCACACTGAAATGATCGGCAGGCGTGACGCCGCATGGCTCGATGGGAGATGCCAACACCAACATCCGCCCGCCCGTGAGAGCGGTGTGGTCATCGCAAGCGCGGACGCGCCGGCCAGCCCGTCGGATCAGGAAAGGCCCACGACTGCCTGCGACGCGGCGCGGTAGTGCGCATATCCCTCGTCGAAGGCGCCGGTCAGCGCGGTGTCGGGTTCCACCGTGCGGGTGATACGGGGTGGCGTGGCAAGGGTCCTGTCCCCGGTCGCGGCCATCATGCCCAGGCGTGCGGCGCCGAAGGCCGCGCCGTAATCCCCGGCCTCGGGAATCGAGAGCGGCATGTCGAGGGCCGTTGCGATGACCGCCAGCCAGTAGTCCGACCGCGACCCGCCCCCGACGGCCACGAGGTGTTCGATCGTGGTGCCGGTCGCGGACAGAGCGTCACGGCAATCGCGCAGCGCGAAGGCCACCCCTTCAAGAACGGCCCGGGTCGCCGCCGCGCGGTCGGTCGCATGTTCGAGACCCAGGAACGCGCCACGAACGCTGGCGCTGTTGAGCGGTGTACGCTCGCCTCCGAGATAGGGCAGAAAGAGCGTCCGCGAGGGCGCGCGAAGATCCCCGAGGCCGGCCGTCAAATGGGCGGCATCGGCCCCCGCGATTCCGGCGAACCAGTTCAGCGCGTCCGTCGCCGCAAGGATCACTCCCATCTGGTGCCAGGTGTCCGGCAAGGCGTGACAGAAGGTGTGCACCGCCGTCGCCGGATCGGGGCGGTAGCCGTCGTTCGCTGCGAAAAGCACTCCGGACGTGCCCAGCGATACGAAAGCCTGCCCTGCTTTGACGACCCCCATGCCCACGGCCGCCGCGGCGTTGTCGCCGCCCCCGCCCGCGACGACGGCAGCGGCCGGAATGCCCCAGCGCCGGGCAAGCTCGGGGCGCAGCGTACCGGAAACCTCCGACCCCTCGACCAGACGCGGCATGATGTCCCGTGACAGGCCCGAGCGCGCCAGAAGGTCGTCCGACCAGTCCCGCGCCCCGGTGTCGAGCCAGCTTGTGCCGGCGGCGTCCGACATCTCGGCCACATGTTCTCCGGTGAGCCACAGCCGCAGGTAATCCTTGGGCAGCAGCACCTTCGCCACCCGGTCGAAGAGGGCGGGTTCATTGGCGCGCACCCAGGCAAGCTTGGGCGCCGTGAAGTCCGGGAAAGACGATGTTCCCGGTCACCGCGCGCCAGAGCGGGTCGGCGTCCATCGCCGCCGCCTCGGCATGTGAGCGCGTGTCATTCCACAGGATGCAGGGGCGCAGCACCTCGTCGGTGGCGTCCAGAAGCGTGGCGCCGTGCATCTGGCCCGACAGGCCGATGCCCCGGATCGCGCCCAGGTCCGTTTCCGCCGCAAGCTGGTCGAGCACGGTCTCGGCGGCGGCGATCCAGTCCGCGGGGGTCTGCTCCGACCAGCCGTCGTGCGGGCGGCTGACGACAAGAGGCGCGCTGGCCTCGGCGACCAGCGACTGGTCGCCATCCATCAGCAGCGCCTTGAGCCCCGACGTACCGAGATCGAGGCCAAGATACATCACGCCGCCAGGTGTTCGGGTTTCTTGCCGGCGATGATCATGGCGAGGATGTCGTCGGTCGTCACGTCGGCGACGTTGACGGTGCCGACAAGCTGGCCGTTCTTCATGACCGACGCGCGGTCGCACAGGGCCTTAACCTGGTGGACGTCATGGTCGATCAGGAAGATGCCAAGCCCCTGCCGCTTCAATTCGCCGATCAGTTCCGCGACCATCTGGGTCTCGGCCGGGCCGAGGGCGGCGGTCGGTTCGTCCATGATCAGGATCTTGGCGTTGAAATAGACCGCCCGCGCGATGGCGACCGACTGGCGCTGCCCGCCCGACAAGACCGGACACGGGCGTCGAGTAGCGCCGGAAGTTGGGATTGAGACGCGCCATGATCTTGCGCGTTTCCGCCTCCATCGTCGCATCGTCGACAAACCCCAGCCGCGTCGTCAGTTCGCGCCCCAGGAAAAGGTTGGACGAGGCGTCGAGATTGTCGGCCAGCGCGAGCGTCTGGTAGATCGTCTCGATGTTGTAGCGCCGGGCGTCGCGCGGATTGTTGATCACCGCCTCCTGCCCGTTGATGAGGATCTTTCCGCCGTCGCGCTGCAGGGCGCCCGACAGCATCTTCATCAGCACGGACTTGCCCGCGCCGTTGTGCCCCAGGACGCCCACCACCTCGCCGGGGTAGAGGTCGATGGTCACATGGTCGACGGCCTTGATGCCGCCGAAGGCCTTTTGCATGTCGCGCAATTCGACGAGGGGCGTGCCTTTGTTCATCATTTCATCCCCAGACGCTTGCGGTAGATGATGTCGATCAGCACCGCCCCGACAAGGACCGCGCCCACCACGATGTTCTGGAACGGGGCGTCGACCCCGACCATGGCCATGCCGGACTGGAGGGACTGCATGATCAGAGCGCCGAGGATGGCGCCGTAGATCGTCCCGATCCCCCCGGACAGCGCGGTGCCGCCGATGACCGCCGCTGCGATGACGCGCAACTCGTCGAGCGTGCCGATGTCGTTCGAGTGGAAGGTCAGCCGAGACGAGGCGACGACCGCCGACAGGGCGCAGAGAAAGCCCATCAGCGCGAAGACCTTCACGGTCAGCAGCCGGATGTTGATGCCGGAAAGCTCGGCCGCGTCGGGGTTTCCGCCAGTGGCGAAGATGTAGCGGCCGAACCGGGTCTTGAGCGCGACGACCGTCATCACCACCGCAACGACGATCAGAAGCAGCACAGAGATCGGGATGCCGTATCCGGTTGTGAACCCCTCGGGCATGACTTCGCCCCGCGCCGCGAACATGCGTTCGAGGCGCAACGTCGGGATCTCGTAGGCGTTGAGGACCCAGACGAAGCCGAGGATCGCGGCGGAGATGATGGCGCCCAGCGCAACCTCGGCCCAGAGCGGCTTGACCGGGAATTCGTGACTGACCTTGTTGCGGCGCGCCGCCGCGAGGCCGAGAAGCGCTGCCACGACCGCGATGACCCCCGCGACCCAACTGGCGGTTTCGCCGAGCGTCCCGTTCGTGCCGCCGAATAGCTGGAAGGTTTCATCGAGGGGGCCGATGGTCTGACCGTTGGTCAGATACCAGGCCACGTTGCGCCAGACCAGAAGTCCGCCAAGCGTCACGATGAATGACGGGATCGTGAGGTAGCCCACGAGCCAGCCCTGGAAGGCCCCGATCGCCGCGCCAACGAAAAGACCGGTCAGGATGGCCGCGGGCGCGATCATCCAATGGCCGAAGCCGAGGCCGAGCCACTGCGGCAGAATCACGGTCTGGGTCATCGCCATCACGGCCGAGCAGGTCGCGAGCAGCGATCCAACCGACAGGTCGATGTGGCGGGTGACGATCACGAAGACCATTCCCGTCGCCATGATGGCGACAGACACCGTCTGGATCGTCAGGTTGAAGATGTTCCGCGGGGTCAGAAAGCGCCCGTCGGTGATCACGTTGAACACGAGGCAGAGCAGGACGAAGGCGCCGATCATGCCCAGAAGGCGTGTATCAATTTCCAGCGACGCGAAGAGGCTCTTCTTCGGGGATGCGGCGCCGGAAGGCTGTGCCGTGTCAGTCATCGGCGTACCTCGCAGGGTCGGAATTGGATATCCAGCAGGTCATGCCCCGCAAGGGGCGTCGGCAGTCAACGGGGCGGACCCGAAGGTCCGCCCCCTGAGTTGCATCAGTTGCAGGGGGCCGGGCCGCCCGTCACGCCCTGGCAAAGCGTCTCGAGCGGGATCCACCCGGCATCGACCACGACAGTCAGGTTGTCTCTCGTGACCGGGACGGGCTCGAGGAACTTGGCGTTCATGACGTTCCCGCCCGGGCGTGACGAACTCCACCGTGTCCGGGATGTCCTGCATCGGCGTTCCGCTGGCCAGTGCCACGGCGATTTCGCCGGCATTGCGGCCCAGATCGCGCGCGTCCTTCCAGACGCTGACGGTCTGCGTCCCTTGCGCGATGCGGTTCAGCGCGGCGTGGTCGCCGTCCTGGCCGGACACCGGAATGCCTTCCATGCCCTGCGCGGTCAGCGCCGCGACGACGCCGCCGGCGGTGCCGTCGTTCGACGCCACGACCGCGTCGACGTTGTTGTCGTTCGCGGTCAGGATCTGTTCCATGTTGCGCTGCGCGTTCGCCGGAAGCCAGCCATCGGTATAGGCCTCGCCCACGATGGTGATGTCACCCGCGTCGATCGCGGCCTGGAGGATTTCCTGCTGACCACCGCGAAGGAAGTCGGCGTTCGGATCCTGGGCCGAGCCCTTGATCATCACGTAGTTGCCGGTGGGCTGGGCTTCGAAGACGGCCCGCGCCTGCATCCGCCCGACTTCGACGTTGTCGAAGGTCAGGTAGATAGGCGCGCGGGTCCTCGATCAGGCGGTCATAGGCGATGACCGGAATGCCCTCGTCCGCGGCGGCCTGAACGGCCGGGATGATCGATTCCGCGTCCTGCGCAAGGATGATCAGTGCGTCGACGCCCTGGGCGATCAGGCTTTCCACGTCCGACAGCTGCTTGGCCGAGGACGACTGTGCGTCGGCCGAGACATAGCCGGCACCGGCGGCGTCGAGCGCGCCCCGGATGGCGGCCTCGTCGGTCTTCCAGCGCTCTTCCTGAAAGTTCGACCAGCTAACGCCGACGGTGATATCCTGCGCATAGGCGGCCGGCGTGAGGCAGGTCGCGGCAAGCGCAGCGGCGAGAAGCGTTCTTCTCTTCATTGGCAGTCCTCCCAAAATTTCGGCCCCTCCTCGGGCCTGGCCGGCGGAATCGCCGGAACGCGACAACACTGGCAATAATAAATTCGGTTGTCCAAATAAATATCGCTGGCAATACTCGAGATGCCCATAATGCAGGCGGCGGCGCAGAGAAATCTGCGGAACCACGGGCCTGAACAGGATGAATAGCGGGGATTTTTCTTTGCGTAGCGAAGAAATAACGACGGATACGCGCCCCCGAATCGGTGGTGAAGGTGACGCACGCCGAGGGGTGGGGCCGATGATCGCCCCGCTGTCCGAATCGATGCGCCCGCTCCGCCAGCAGGTCTTCGAGAGGGTGCGCGCGGCCGGTCTCATCCCTCGTGTACAGATCGCCAAGGAGCTTGGCGTAAGCCCTGCATCGGTCACCACGATCACGTCGGAACTCATCCTGCTGGGGCTTCTCGAGGAGGTGGTGGCACCCCGCGACGGCGGGGAGACGGGCCGCGGCCGCCCGCCCGTGGCGCTTGGGGTCCGGGCCGGTGCCCATGTCGTCGTGGGAATGAAGCTCTCGGACCGCGACCACACGGCCGTCGTGGTCGACTTCGCCGGCAACCTCATCGCCAGCGAGGCGATCGCGCGCGAACCCTCGGCCAGCGACCCCGAAACGCTGTTGGCCGCGTCCGAGATGCTGCTGGACCAGGTAACGGCCAGGGCCGGGCTGACGCCGCGCGGACATCTCGGCGGTCGGCATCGGCGTTCCCGGCTTCGTCGACTCGACCAGCGGCCATGTCTACTGGTCCTCGGTCCTCACCGAGCGCCGGCTTCGACCTTGCCCGGGCGGCGTCGAAGCGCTTCGGCATTCCGGTCACGATCGACAACGACGCCAACCTCGTGGCCCTTGCCGAGCTCTGGTTCGGCGCGGGCCGCGAGATGGCCGACTTCGCGGTCGTCACGATCGAGCACGGTCTGGGCATGGGGCTGGTCCTGAACCACCGGCTGTACCGCGGTGGTCAGGGTGTCGGGCTGGAGATCGGCCATACCAAGGTGCAACTGGATGGCGCGCTGTGCCGGTGCGGGCAGCGCGGCTGCCTCGAGGCCTATGTCGCCGACTACGCGCTGGCGCGCGAAGCCACCACGGCGCTCAACTGGATGCACAAGGACGGGCAGTCGATGCAGGTCCTGCTGGAAAGCCTCTACGATCATGCGAAGGCCGGCAACAGCGCGGCGCGCCTGATCTTCCGGCGCGCGGGTCGGTATCTTGCGGTCGGGCTTGCCAATGTCGTGAACCTGTTCGATCCCGCGCTCATCATCCTGTCGGGCGAACGGATGCGCTATGACTACCTCTATGCCGCCGATGCCCTGGCCGAGATGGAGAACCTCGTGCTCGACACCGGACGCAGCCTGCCGCCGATCGAGGTGCACGCCTGGGGCGACATGCTCTGGGCGCACGGGGCCGCGGCCCTTGCCCTGTCGTCGGTGACCGAGGCGACCCTGTCCGCACCGCGCGAGGTCGCGGCGCAATGAGGCTCTGGCCGCTTCTCCTGATCGCGGCCTCTCCAGTGATGGCCGACCCCCTGCCGATCAGCCCGACCTTCATCGACCGAAGCGATGGCCTGCCCGCCAGCCACGTCTATGCCGGCGGGTGGGAGCATTTCGTCGGCGGCGGCGTTGCCGTCTTCGACTGCAACGGCGACGACCGTCCCGATTTCTACGCGGCGGGCGGGGAAAACCCGGCGCAGCTTTTCGTGAACGAAACGAGTGCCCCCGGCGCGCCGCTTGCGTTCGGGGACGGCGGTGCCGCAGGGCTGACCGGCGTCACCGGCGCCTACCCGCTCGACATCGACGGGGATGGCCCGCTCGACCTTGTCGTGCTGCGCGTCGGCCCGAACGTGGTGCTGCGCGGCGATGGGGACTGCGGATTTTCCGACGTGACCTCCGCCTGGGCCATCGACCCCGGCGACCACTGGACGACCGCCTTCACCGCGACTTGGGAGAGCGGCCGGACGCGCCCGACGCTGGTCTTCGGAAACTACGTCGATCGCGCTGACCCAGACGGACCGTTCGAGGCCTGCGACGAAAACCAGCTTTTCCGGCCCGAGGGCGACGTCTACGGCACCCCGGTCGCGCTTGCGCCGGGCTACTGCGCGCTGTCGATGCTGATCTCGGACTGGACCCGCGCAGGCGTGCCGGAGCTGCGCATCTCGAACGACCGGCACTACTACGTGCGCAATGGCTATGAAGAGATGTGGCGTCTTGAGCCGCTGTCCCCCCGCACCGAGGCCGATGGCTGGGACAAGGTCAGTCTTTGGGGGATGGGCATCGCCAGCGCCGACATCACCGGCGACGGATTGCCAGAGGTGATGCTCACGTCGATGGGCGACCAGCTCTTGCAGTTCAACGAGGGCGGGCGGATGCGCAACGCGCCCTTCGAATTCGGAACCTACGCCCATCGCCCGCATGTCGGGGACGACGGGCGCCCATCGACCGGCTGGCATGCCGAGTTCGGCGATATCGACAACGACGGGCGGCTCGACCTCTTCCTTGCCAAGGGAAACGTGGACCAGATGCCGTCGAACGCGATCCACGACCCGAACAACCTGCTGATGCAGGGCGAAGACGGGACGTTCCGCGAAGCGGCGGCCGAGGCGGGTATCGCGACCGCGGACCGCTCGCGCGGGGCGGCCCTGGCGGATTTCGACGGCGACGGGCGGCTTGATATCGTCGTCGTCAACCGCCGCGCCGGGCTTGAGGTCTGGCAGAACATGACCCCGGCCGGGAACTGGGCGTCGGTCGAGTTGCGCGACGACGGGCCGAACACGCGAGGCGTGGGCGCATGGCTCGAGCTTCGGACCGGCGATCGCGTCCAGGCGCGCGAGGTGACCGTGGGCGGCGGGCACGCGGGCGGTCAGGCGGGACCGATCCATTTCGGTGTCGGAGCCGCGGGCGAGGCCAGTCTGCGGATCCTTTGGCCGGACGGAGAGGTCACCGACTGGATGCCCCTGCCGGTCAATCGCCGCGTCACGGTGGGCCGGGCCGGCCTGATCCCCGGCTAACGCTCGACCGGCAATCCGCTTGGCACCGTATCGGGCACGCCGAGCCGCCCCGCGATCGCACCCTCGTCGGTCAGGGCCTCAAGGAACGCCACGAGGTCCGCCACCTCGGTCCCGGTGAGGGCCAGAGGGGGCCGCGTGACCGCCCCGGCGATCTCGGCCCGAAGCGATGGCGCCTCCATGATCGTCCAGTCCGGCTTGGTCCCAGGCAGGTCGGGCAGCACCGTCTGCGGCGCATAGTCCGTAAGGCCGGCGACCGGATCGGCATGGTACCGCAGAAACGCGGCAAGGTCGGAATGGGCCCCGGCGTGGCCCCAGGGCCCCGTCCGGGTGACGTTGCGAAGCGAGGGCGTGCGGAAGGCATAGGCATCTTCCTCGCGTCCCGTGACGCGCATGCGGCCGATATCCTTCTGATGCGATTCGAAGCGTTCGGCCTTGCCGGGGCCGACCTGCGGCGTGCCCATCGCGTGAAAGCCGTGATCGGTGAGGAACGGCCCCGAGTGGCACGTCGCACAGCCCGCATCGCCGTAGAACAGCGTCATGCCCCGCATCGCCTCGTCGGGAAGCGGCGTTTGCCCCCTCAGATAGGCGTCAAACGGGCTGTCGTCGCTGCGCCATTCAAACGCAATGAAGGCGGCGATGGCGTTCGAGATGTCGGTGAAGCCGATGGGGCCGCCCGCCGCGATCTCGGGGTAGACCTCCTCGAACATCTCCCGGTAGTCGGGAATGCCCTCCACGCGCTTCGAGATGATGTCCCAGGCGCCGCCCTCGCCCGTGATCCGGCCCTGGCGCACCGCCTTCGAGACGTCGTTCTCCTGGTAGTGGCCCGCCATTTCGTCGGGCGACAAGACCGGGAACATGGTCTGGGCCGACAGGAGGTTCGCGAAGCCCGCGACCATCTCGTCCTCGAGCGGTGTGCGCAGCCCCGATGGCCGGGCGGGATCCGCCTCGATCCGGCCATCGTGGAACATCACGGTGAACTCATGCGCACCAAGGTTGAAGAGCGCGGGCGAATTGCGTGGGATCCGCTGCTCGGGCAGGTTGGCCGGATCGGCGCGCCTTTCGGTTCCCAGCCCGACGCCGCCTTCGCCAAGCCCGAGCGACAGCCCGTCCGCCGTGGCAAAGCGCGGATGGTGGCAGGTCGCGCAGGAGATGTTGCGGTTTCCCGAGAGCACGGGGTCATAGAACAGAAGCTGACCAAGCCGGGCTTCGGCCTCGTCCACCTCGATGAAATCGGCATCGGTCGGCGGGGGTGGCAGGCTCCCCGCAGAGACCGGCGTGGCGAGAGCGGCCAGAATGGTCACCATGATCGCGCGCATGGATTCTCCTTCGTCGACGACAGCCAACGCCGCGATTCGAGTTTGGTCAAGCCTATCCGAAATCGGCCTGCCCGCGGTATTCGCTTCGACCGGAAGCCGAGGCGCCGCTCGTCCGTCCGGCGTCACATGACCCCGAGGGCAAGCACCGCGCCGCTTGCCGCGACCAGCCCGAGAAGCCCCAGGACCTGAAGGAACCGCCGACGATCCTGCCGCGACCCCAGCCCGCCTGCATAGTCGAAGCGTTCGTATTCCACCTGGGCAGGCGGCACGCCAAGATCGAACAGCGCATCCGACACGGCGGTGACCATCGGCCCCGGACCGCACATCAGCACCTCGACATCGCCGGGGTCGAGCCCGTCGAGCAGCGCCGCGAGACGGGCACGGTCGAGCCGGCCCGTCTCGCCCGAGAAGCCGGCACCCCCCTCCTCGCTCACGAGAAGTACCTTCAAATCAAGCACATCCCCGGCCGCCTCGATCTCGGGGAGACAGGCGAAATTGGCGGGGTCGCCGACGGCATAGGCAATGCGGACGGGACGCGGATCACGGCGCGCAACGAGGTGTCGCAGCAGGCTCATGATCGGCGCGATCCCGACGCCCCCGGCGACAAGGGCGAAGGCGCGGGCCTCGGTCCGGTCAAGCGTGAAGCTGCCATGCGGTCCGTCGATCCCGATGGGCGTGCCGGGCGCGAGTGACCCGATCCGGTTGGTGAAATCGCCCGCTTCCTTGACGATCAGGCTCAGCCCCTTGCGCAGCGGACTGCCGGCGATGGAGAAGGGGTGATCGAGAAGCGGAAAGCGCCGCGCGCCCTCGGTCATCCAGACGAACTGGCCGGCCTTGTAGCGAAGATCCGGGGTACCCGGCGCCGGCTGGATGTCAAGCTCCCAGGTCCGGTCCGCAAGCTGCGTGACCGACTGCAAACGCCAGGGGCGGGCTTGCAGACGGTACCAGCGCCAGCCGTAAAGGACGGCCATGACCAGCGCGACCGTCGCCGCGACGATCCACCAAAGCCCGTGCACGGCACCCACCGCGCTGATCCGTCCGACCGTCAGCGCGTGGTGCAGCCCGCCCCCCACCGCGACAAGCGCCAGAAGGACATGGGTAGCCCGCCAGAACTCGTAGGGACCGGGAAGCCGGTCGCGCAGGAACGCCCCCGGCACGAGCAGCACCAGCGCCCCAAGCGCCACCACCCCCGAGCGGTAGTGCGGCAGCGTCAGGTAGGCGGTCAGCCGTTCCTGGCCAAGCGCCGGATTCTCGATCCAGGTCGGCATGACATAGAGAAACGGATGCAGGATCAGCGCCAGAAGCACCGCCCAGGCCGCGATCTTGTGGAACTCCATGATCCGGTCGATGCCGAGCCGTCCCGACACGCCCTCGAACCGGCCCGAGGTCAGGAACTGGATCGCCATCGCCGACAGGGCGACCAGTCCCGTCGCGGCCCCCGCCCGTTCCCACGGGTGGAAGGGCGCAACGGCGGGCTGCACGACGACAAGGATCAGCGGCAAGAGGCAGACCGCAAGATAGAGAAGAGCCAGAGCAGGCCCCGATGGTCGGGGGCGCCACTGACCGGGGTGGCGTTCGTCCAAAGGTGCGTCGGCGTGGTCGGGCATCATGGCGATCAATCCGGGTTCAGGCTGGCCAGACGTGTCGGCCGGGATGGTCGGGACGGGCTGTGGAGGACGCTTTCACCCAGACACGCAGGAAATCTTCGCCGATACCTTGATCCCGATCAACGAACCGATTCGTCTTTTAGGATACTCTGATTTGAAAGCAATTCCACTCTGTGGGGGTATCATGATCCGATTCAGACGCATGACATTACTTGCGACGGCGATGGGTGCATTTCTGCCCGCAGGGGCCGTCTTGGCTCAGGATTCGTCGGGGATCGCGGAGTTGGTCGACCGCTGGCTTGCCTCGCCGCATGGCGACTACAGCTCGGAATCCTTCACGCACTGGAACGAGGACGGTGCGGTCCCCGAGAACTGCGCGGCCTGCCATTCCGGCCCCGGCTTCATCGACTATGTCGGTGGGGACGGCAGCGCGCCGGGTATCGTGGACCACCCCGCCCCCATCGGCGCGCCGATCGATTGCGCCGCCTGCCACAACTCGGCGGCCGAGGCGCTGGATAGTGTGACCTTCCCGTCGGGTGTCGTGGTCTCGGACCTCGGCGCATCGGCGACCTGCATGGTTTGCCACCAGGGTCGCCAGGCCAGCGACACGGTCAACGCGGCGCTGGAGGGCAAGGCCGAGGATAGCGTCGATACCGGCCTGGGCTTCCTCAACATCCACTACCGGGCGTCCGCGGCGACCTTGCTCGGGTCCCAGGTGCGCGGGGGGTACGAATATCCGGGCAAGACCTATGCCGGGCGCTTCACCCATGTTCCAAGCGCCAACACCTGCGTGGCCTGCCACGACGCCCATACCACCGCGGTCGAGACCGAAGGCTGCCTGACCTGCCACCAGGGGGTCAACGACGTGCGGGACATCCGGACCCGCCACTCGGATTTCGACGGCGACGGCGACACCGCCGAAGGCATCCACGGCGAGATCATGACGCTTCACGCCCGGCTGGGCGACGCTCTGCGCGCCTATGCGTCCGAGGTCGCGGGCACGGCGGTGGTCTATGACAGCGCGGCCTTTCCGTATTTCTTCACCGACAGCGACGGCGATGGGGTCGCAAGCCCGGAGGAAGCGAGCTTTCCCAACCGCTACCAGTCGTGGACGCCGCGTCTTCTGCGGGCGGCCTACAACTACCAGGTCGTGGCGAAGGACCCGGGCGGCTATACCCACAATCCGCAGTATTTCCTGCAGTTGCTCTACGACAGTCTGGAAAGCCTGTCGGACAGTGTCGAGATCGAGATGGGCGGCCTCGCGAGGCCCTGAGGCGCGCCTGATCCCGCAACGAAAACGCGCGGCAAACGGAGTTTTCCGATTGCCGCGCGCAAGGTCACCGGACACAGGGTCCGTTTACATGTTTCGGCGCGCCAGTCGGCGACATCAGCGACAACCGCATCGCGGTCGAAGCTGTTGGCCGCCTGAATGAACGCGGCGTTGTCGACCATGGCGTCGAGTTCACCCGCCGCGACCAGGCTTTCCTGAAGGCTCGTCCAGATTTCGCCGCGCAGTTCGCCACAGACACCCTCACCAGGCTTGTGCAGCGTCGTTCCCACGTCGAGCAGAGGGAGGCCAAGCCCCTCGTTCAGCCTGTTCCCGGGCACCGCCTTGCGGGCGATGGCTGCCACGACTTCGGGATCGACTTCGGCGGCATGGACGCTTTTCGCCCAGGCTTGGAAGAACGCTTCCATCAACGGGCGCATCTCTTCGATCCGATCGCCACGCATCGCACAGAAGTTCGCGGGGAAATCGCCGATCTCTTCTGGCAGAAGGTTGCGGATCACGAGACCCTGTGAGCGCAGCGACACAAGGTCGGACGGTCCGCCGACGATGGCCGAGACCTGGCCGCTCTGCAAAGAGTTCGCCAGCAGCGGCGCGCTTTCTCCAAGCACGACGATCTGAACGGTTTCTTCCGACAGACCGGCGATGTCGAGCGTGGTCCCCTACCCCCGGGATCGACGGGCCATCGCCGTCTGTCTGACCCGCCAAGGGCCTGCAAAAGGCCGACGCGGCCATCGCCGCCCATGTCGCACAGCTTGCGGATCAGTTCTCGCCGGTGGGCGAGGACGCGCTGAAAGAACTGGACGCCCGCTTGTGCCGCACAACTGCCGAGATCGAGGGCGCAGGAGACCGCCAGGACCTGCGGTGCAGCAAGGCCGCGCCTTAGGTCAGGTGGCCGCCGCCTTGCCTTCCGCCGCCCAGATCGCGCCGCGCCGGATCATCTCGGTCACCTGGGGCACCTTCAGATCATCAAGCGTATGCCCGATCGAACAGTAGAAGACGCGCCCTTTGTCCCAGCGCCGGGTCCAGGTCACGGGGATGACCGACCCCTCGATCCACCACAGATGCTCGCCCGAGAAGGTCGTGGTGGCCAGCACCTCGTTCGACGGATCGACGAGCATGTAATACTGCTCTGACAACATCCGGAAACTGCCGATGCCCTTCACCAGCGGATGCCAGGGCTTCGTGATCGTCACGTCGTAATCCACGAAATCGTCCGAGGGGACGGGATTGTCCGGCCAACCGGGCGGATGAGCGACGAACTGGCCGCCGATCAGGAAGTGGTAGGTCGGCCGGTCCCGGAAGGCATCGCCCATATGGCCGTGCCAGCCCGCAAGGCCGCATCCCGCGCCCACGAGTTTCAGAAGCCCGTCCTCTTCGGCCTTGGTCATGTTGCCGAATTCGGGCTGGTGAGAGGACCGCGCCGAGGACCAGATCGGGACGATGAGGTCGACATCGGCAAGCCGCTCGGGCTCGGCCAGGGGGGACAGGGTGTCGTAGGTATCGACCTCGAAACCGTTCGATCGCAGAAGCTCTGCGCACCAGTCCCCGAAATCCGTGGGGCTGTGTCCTTCCCAGCCGCCGACGAAGAGAGCCGCTTTCATGCCCGTTCCTTTCCGATGAGGTCCGTTCCGTGGCGCGGCACCGGCTAGGCCACCTTGTCGGCGGCGATACCCGAGATCGCCTGGACAAGACTGTCCTCGGTCACTTCGTCCGAGGTGAAGGTACGGATGACCTGGCCGTGGTACATCGCCACGATGCGGTCCGAGACGTGCAAGACCTCGGGCATCTCCGAACTGATGACGATCACCGCATAACCCTGCGCCGCCAGTTCCCGGATCAGGTTGTGGATCTCGGATTTCGACCCCACGTCGATGCCGCGCGTCGGCTCGTCCACGATCAGCACCTTCGGGTGCATCGACAGCCACTTCCCGATGACGATCTTCTGCTGGTTGCCGCCCGACAGGTTGCCGACAAGCTGCTTCCACCCGGGTGTGCGAATGTCGAGCTTGTCGCGATAAAGGTCGAAGATCGCGATCTCGGCACCGTCCGAGACGAAGGGCCCCGCCTTCAGGTCATCGACCTGCGGAAGGGTCATGTTGTCCCGGCAGTTCATGCCGAGGACAAGCCCCTGCCCCTTGCGGTCCTCGGGCACCAGCGAGATGCCGCGGCTGATCGCGTCGACGGGCGACTTCAGGCGCGTTTCCTCGCCGTCGAGCAGGATGGTGCCCGCGGTCGGCTCGCGCAGGCCGAAGAGCGTCTCGGCAATCTCGGTCCGGCCGGCCCCGACGAGGCCGTAGAACCCCACCACCTCGCCCCGGCGCACTTCGAAACTGACGTCCTGGTAGAGCGACCCGCAGGACAGCCCCCTGACTTCGAGGGCGACATCCCCAAGCGGGGCATGGTGTTCGTTGCGCGAGAGATCAAGCGACCGCCCGATCATGAGTTGCGTGACCTCGTCTTCATTCGTCGCCGCGGTCTCGAGCGTCCCGCGATACTGGCCGTCGCGCAGAACGCTGATCCGGTCCGTAATCTTGAAGATCTCCTCCATCCGGTGCGAGATGTAGATGATCCCCACCCCGCGCGCGCGCAGGTCCGCGATCACGTCGAACAGCACGACCTTCTCGGCATCGGTCAACGACGCCGTGGGTTCGTCGAAGATGACCGCCTTCGCCTCGACGGTCAGGGCGCGCGCGATCTCGACCATCTGCTGGTTGGCGATCGACAGGTCCCCGACCAGCGTCCGCGGCGTGAAACCGACCTTGAGCCTTTCGAGGATGACCTCGGTGTCGGCGTAGAGCTTTGCCCAGTCCACCCGACCGAAGGATTTGCGGGGCAGCTCGCCCAGATAGACATTCTCGGCGACCGACAGCTCTTCGGCCAGGCTCAGTTCCTGGTGGATGAAGACGACGCCCTTCGATTTCGCCTCGAGCGGCGAGCCCATGACCGTCGGCGCCTCGTCGATCAGGATCTGCCCCGAGTTCGGGCTGGTAGATGCCGCCCAGAACCTTCATCAGCGTGGACTTTCCCGCCCCGTTCTCGCCCATCAGGGCATGAACCTCGCCGGGCATCACCGTCAGGGACACCCCGTCGAGCGCGCGCACGCCCGGGAAGGTCTTGACGATGTCCTTCAGCCGCAGGGCCGGTTTCCCCTCGGTCATACCCGCAACTCCTGCTTGCCCTTGCGATTCAGCTGCCGGTCCAGAAAGAGCACCGCGATCAGGATGATCCCGATGACGAGGTTGACCGTTTCCGTGCCCGCACCGATGTGGCCCAGCCCCTTGCGCAGAAGCTGGATCGCGATGACCCCGCCCAGCGTGGCGATGATCGACCCCGACCCGCCGGTCAGCTTGGTGCCGCCCAGGACGACCGCCGTGATCGCCCAAAGCTCGTAGAGCGAGCCGTCGTTGGGGTTGACCGACCCGCTTTCGGAATAGAAGACCGCGGCACTCAGCGCGGCCAGAAACCCGATCAGCATGAAGTTGATCATCATGTGCGGCCCGACCCGGATGCCGGCGTTCACGGCGGCCTCGCGGTTGTCGCCGATCGCATAGGCGTTCCGCCCATGCACCGTCCGGTTCATGATCAGCCAGAGAACCAGCGCGGTTCCCAGCAGGAACCATGTCGCCGTGTGCAGCCCGAGCCATTGCGCCTCGGCGAAGTCGACCAGCGTCCAGTTCAGGTTCGAGGTCGGCTGCTCGCCGTTGTACATGAAGACAAGGCCCCGGTAGCCGAGCATGGCCCCAAGCGTGACGATGAAGGCATCGACCCCGGTCTTCCACACGATGAGGCCGTTGATCGCCCCCAGCAGAAGGCCTGTCGCCAGCGCCAGCGCCCAGGCGACCGGTATGACCCAGTCGCCGAGACCGGCAAAGATCGGCCAGGTCATGCTGTCGAGCATCACGACCGCCGACAGGGCGAAGATCGCCCCGACGCTGAGGTCGATGTTGCCGTTGATCATCACGATCGTCATGCCCAGGGCGATGATCCCGATGGGGGCCGACTGCTTGAGCAGCAAGAGCATGTTGTCGAGGTCCATGAAGGCCCCCGACGACAGCGACAGGAACTCGCCCGCGACGGAAAAGAAGATCAGTTCCAGCACGATGAAGCCCCAGATGGCACCGCGCTTGACCAGGGTCTGCAGAGGTATTCCGTTCATCCCTGTTTCCCTCACGCGATCGGCGACCAGAGGCGGCCGCGTTTGGCGGCGATATCAAGCCAGACCGCCAGGATGATGATGACCCAGGTCACGACGTACTGGGCGTAGAACGCGAGCCCGACAAGCAGCAGGCCGTTCTTGATGAAGCCCAGCATCAGCACGCCGATCGCCGTCTTGAAGATCGTGCCCGAGCCGCCCAGAAGCGAGGCCCCGCCCAGGATGATCGCGGCCAGAACCTCAAGCTCGAGCCCCTGTCCGACCGTGTTCTGGCTTCCCATCGACCGGCTGGCCTGGATCAGGCCCGCCATGGCGACGCAGAAGGACGAGATGAGATAGGTCATGAAGACGACCCGCGCCCGCCGGATTCCCGAAAACGTGGCCGCGACACCGTTTCCGCCGACCGCGTAGACCTTGCGGCCGAAGGGCGTCTTCGACAGCAGCAGGCTCAGCACCACGGCAAGGGTGACGAAGACGACGATCGGCGTCGGGATGCCCAGAACCGAGCCTTGCCCGAAAATGCTGAACCAGGTGCCTTCCTTGTCGGCGATGTCCATGTTCTTGCCACCCGAATAGGTCAGCGTCAGCCCGTGGATCGCCGACAGCATGCCCAGGGTCACGATCAGCGAATTCAGTTTGAGATAGCCGATCAGGAAGCCGTTGATCGCGCCCAGCGTCAGGGTCATGGCGAACATGGCCGGAATCGCCAGTTCGGGCCCGATCTTGTCGTGCAGATCAAGCACCACGATGGTCGAAAAGGACATCATCGACCCGACCGACAGGTCGAGGTTGCCGCTGATCACGACGAAGGTCACGCCAAGCGCGATGATCCCCATGATCGCCGAGGACCGGACGACCCCCAGCACGTTGTCGACATCGAGGAACCGCTCGTTGGCCAACGTGAAACCGATGATGAAAAGGGCGAACGCCACCAGGATGCCCTGGCGCGCCAGAAACTGCCCGATATTGCCACGTGCGAGCTCTGCCATCGTTCCCTCCCCGAAACGGTGTCGTCTGATTTCAGACCAGCGTCATTCCGCCATCGATCATCACGATCTGCCCCGTCATGTAATCGCTGTCGCGCGACGCAAGGAACGTCGTCGTTCCGGTGATGTCGTCGGGCCGTGCCACCCGCCCCCGCAGGATCCCTGCCGAGAACTCCTCCATGGCCTGGCCGGGACGCTCGGAGGCGCCGATCTCCAGCAGGTCACGGTCCACCTATTCCCACATCTCGGTGGCAACCACGCCCGGGGCGAAACCTGTCACCGTAATGTTGTGCTGCGCAAGATCGCGCGCGCCCGACTGGGTCAGCGACACCACCGCCCATTTCGAGGCGCAGTAGGGCGCCACATTGTCAAAGCCCTGCCGGCTGGCGATGGAAGCGGTATTGATGATCTTGCCGCCCGTGCCCTGCGCGATCATCTGGCGCGCGGCCTCCTGCATGCCGATCAGCACACCCAGGCCGTTGATGTTCATGATGTGCTGCCAGTTCTCTTCGGTCACGTCGAGAAAATTCATCGGCCGGTTCACGCCAGCGTTGTTGAAGGTCACGTCGATCTTGCCGAAGACCGACACCGCGTGGTCGATCATCGCCCGGACATCCTCGCGCCGGGCCACATCGACGGCGGCGTGCGTCACCTTGGCCCCCGACGCTTCTGCCCTCGCGGCATTGGCCCTGGCGACCTCGGCCACCTTCGCACCGTCGATATCGGCAAAACAGACGTCGGCGCCTTCGTCCAGAAGTGCCTCGCCTATCGCGCGGCCGATACCGCGTGCTGCACCCGTCACGATGCATGACCGTCCGGAGACTCGCCCCATGGTCCCAGCCCCTTCTAGGGAAATATCCTGCGAAAAATGGGGTGCGCCACGCGATTGACCGCGCCGCGCACCCCCAGGGAGGAGATCAGAACACCGGCTTGGTGAACTCGCCCATGTTGTCCTGGGTAATCTTCGGCGTGTCGAAGTAGTTCAGGAACGGCACGTCCTCGCCGTTGAGAACGTCGATCGCGGTCTTGAGTGCGGCCTCGGCGTCATCCACCGGCGACTGGTAGATCGAGCCCCAGTATTCGCCGCGCTCCATCGCCTCGTAGCCGACCGAGAAGTTGGTGGCTCCGACGAAGATGATGCCGTCGCGTCCGGCAGCCTTGGCCGCGTTCAACGCGCCCACACCCATGTTGTCGTCGCCCGAATAGACGCCGTCGATATCGTCATACTTGACGAGGAAGGCCTCCATGACGGTCTGCGACTTCTCGCGGTTCCAGTCGCCCGGCTGGGTTTCGACCAAGGTCACGTTCGGGCAGACTTCGGGCAGACGATCCTCGAAGCCCTTGGCGCGCTCGATCGCGGTGGTATAGCCCGGCTGGCCCGAGATCTGGACCACGCGGGCCTCGTTCTCGATGCCCATTTCCTTGAACTTGTCGCACATGATCTCGGCCGAGCGCGACCCCTGGGTGATGTTGTCCGGTCCCGAGAACGACTTGACGAAATCAAAGCCCTGCTCGGCGATGTTCGAGTTGGTCACGATGACCGGGATGCCGGCCTGGTGGGCCTTGCGGACGGCCGGGATCACGGCCTCGCCGTTCGTCGGCCAGATGATGATGGCGTCGACTTCCTGCTGGATCAGATCTTCCATCTGCGCGATCTGGCGTGCCACGTCTCCGCCGGCGTCAAGCACGACGGCTTCGACATCCGGGTTGGCTTCCGCGGCGGCGATGAACGCCTGCTCGTAGGTGGTCTGGTAGCTGTCCACGCCCACGTTGTTCTGCGTGATACCGATCCGCATGGTTTCGGCGAAAGCCGCGCCACCCAAAGCGATGCCTGCGATGGCGGTCGTGGCGGCGAGTGCTGTCTTGAACTTCTGAGTCATGGTTTCCTCCCGGATTGGTCAATTTCGGTCGGTTGCGCTGTCCTCCACAGTCGGGATTCGCCCCGTGCAACCTGACGCCCCTCTTGTCGCGCATCGCCGCGGCGGGGCCATCGGGCGTTTTTATCAGAATGAATATTTGTTTGTCCATTATGGATAATTCGGCCATGTTGGTCCGGTCTCATTTTGAACAGGTTCTGGACAAGCGGTATGCCCGACTCGAAAGGCCAATGGCCACCCGATCCCATGAATACGCAAAATCTTCAATTCGGACAGAACACGGGCACGCGGATGCAGGACGCGGCGGCATCGGACAGCCGTGCCGAAATGCTTGGGACGATCGCGTTCCTTGAATCTCTGTGCGACGAGATCGACACCGCTTTCGAGCCCAATACACCGAATCCACATCTCAACATGTGCCTGCACCTGATCCGCAGTCACCTCGAGGGGCGGATCGTGACCAGCTCGTCCCTCGCCGCGTCAGCGCGGGTTCCCTATGCGACGGCGGTGCGAAAGCTGGCAGACCTGACGGCCTCGGGCCTGATCGAGCAGCGGCCGAGATCGAAGACCGGCAAGAGCTTTTCCCTGCACCCCAGCGGCGCGCTCCTGAACGCCTGGATCCAGCTGGGCGACCGCGTCCGCCGCCTTGCCGTCCAATCGTTCGTGCCAGAATCCCATTCTGCCCCGGCGTCCGAATACTATTTCGGTGGCTCCTACATGCAGGGCAAGGCCCTGATCCAGCCACCGTCCGTTCTGCCGCACCCGCTGACTGTCCCGGGCGGGCTGCGCATCCTGGTTCACGGCGATCCGACCTTCATGGTGATGGAGAACCTCAAGCGCCAGTTCGAGCAGATGGTCGGCACCAAGATCAACCAGCGCGCCTTTTCGATCGACCGCCTGCATGAAGAAGCGTTGCGGAACGCCGCGCGGACGGCCAGCCGATACGACCTCATCGCCGTCGACCTGCCCTGGATCGGCGAATTCGCAGAAAAGGGCGTGCTGTTGCCGCTGGACGCGGTGATGGATGTCGACCGGCTCGATCCCGGTGACTTTCACACCGCCGGATGGCGTGCCGCCCATTGGGACGGGCGCCCGTATGGCGTCCCCAGCCAGACCACGCCGGAACTGCTGATGTACCGCCGCGACCTGTTCGCCGACGCAGGCCTTGAGCCGCCGCGCACGTCCGATCAGGTTCTTGCCGCGGCGAAGGCGCTGCACGAGCCTCGGCGCGGGCGCTACGGCATCGCCTGGAACGCCGCGCGCGGCACAGCACTTGGCCACACGTTCATCATGGCCTGTGCGGATTTCGGTCAGCCGATCCTCAACCTCGACCCGATCGCCGGGGGCTTCGACGCGGACCAGCTGGCGCGGGACGATCTCTACCCCACGATCGACACGCCGCGCGCCGAGGCTGCGGCCGAGTATCTCATGGCGCTTCTCGACTATTCGCCGCCCGACATCCTGTCGATGTCCTGGTACGAGCGGATTCGCCCCTATGCCGCAGGCCGGGTGGCGATGGCCTACGGCTACACCCTTCTTGCGCCCTATTTCGAGCTTGACCCAAGCTCGCCGGCGCATGGGACGACGGGCTATCTGCCCCACCCGGCGGGTCCGCTCGGGGCCACCATCGCGCCGGTGGGGGGCTATGTGCTCGCAATTCCGGCGAACCTCCCGCCCGAGCGCCACGAAGCCGCGGTCGAGGCGCTGATCGCCTTCACCTCGCCCGAGGCGCAGAAGCTCTACGTGAGAACGGCAGCCGGACGGCGCCGCGCTATTCGGTCGGCGCGGACCCCGAGGTGCGCCGCCTCTCGACGATCTTCGAGATGGTCGACGCCATGTCCTGGAACGACGAGCTTCAGTTCTGGCCGCGCCCGCCCATTCCACAGATCTCCGAGATCATCCGCATCTGCGGAAACGAGATTCACGACATGCTGCGGGGTGTGATCACACCGCGCGAAGCACTAGCCCGTGCCCAGGCAGGCGCCGAGGCGGCAATGGATAAGTAGGACGTCCAAGGGAGGAAATCATGGACCCCGATCGACTGAAGGGAAAGAACATCCTGATCACGGGTGCGGCCAAGGGCATGGGCGCGACGAATGCCGAGCATTTCGCAGAGCAGGGCGCGAATGTCTGCATCGGCGACATCGACGAGGCCGGCGCCAAGGAGACCGCCGAGGCGATCAACGCCAGGGGCAACGGCCGCGCGATCGCCGTGAAGATGGATGTGACCCGGCGCGAGGACAACGCAGCCGCCGTCGCCGCCACGGTCGACGCCTTCGGCGAGATCAACGTGGGCCTCTTCAACGCCGGCCTGAACAAGCCCCGGTTCTTCATGGATATCGATGAAGACAACTGGGACATGATCATGAACGTCAACACCAAGGCGATGTGGCTCGGCATGCAGGAGACCGCGCGCCAGATGATCAAGCAGGGCAAGCGCGACTATCCCTACAAGATCATCAACGTGGGTAGCATCGCCTCGCGCAAGCCGCTGGTCGACGTGACGGTCTATTGCACGTCGAAATACGGCTGTCTCGCGCTCACCCATTGCGGTGCCGTCGCCCTGTCCGAGCACAACATCACCGTCAACGGATACGCGCCGGGCGTGGTGGTGACCCCGCTCTGGGAGCAGCTCGACAAGGACCTGATCGACATCGGCTTCAAGGAGCGCGAGGGCCAGGCCTACGAGGACATCGTGCGCGACGCCTTGCAGATCAAGCGCGTCTCCTACCCCGACGACGTGAAGGGCACCGCGGCGTTCCTCGTCGTCGCCCGACAGCGACTACATGACCGGACAGATGATCCACATCGACGGCGGCTGGTGCATCCAGTGACGCCGCACGAGGCCCTGGCCTGCACCAAAGGAGGATTTTTGAGATGAACCAAGCATTGAACCCGCGGATATTGCAGCCTGGGGACATGGATCCACACTGGCGCTGGGAGGGGCGTTTGCCTGCGTGGGGGCATACGTCTGTTGATTTCGAGCGTCGCGTGGATCACGACCGGTTGCGGCGGTATCGTCTGAGCCGGGCGAAGGAGGCGCTGAAGACGTCGCAGTGCGGGTCGCTTCTGATGTTCGACGTGAACAACATCCGCTACGTGTCGGGGACGAAGATCGGCGAGTGGGAGCGGGACAAGATGTGCCGGTTCTGCCTTCTGACCGGGGATGACGAGCCTTACGTGTGGGACTTCGGGTCGGCGGCGGTGCATCACCGCAAGTTCGCGGACTGGCTCGATCCCGAGCACATGCGGGCGGGCGTCGTGGGGATGCGCGGCACGATCCCGCCGTCCTTCGGGCTGATGAAGCGCTATGCCGAGGAGATCGCGGGGCTGATCCGGGACGCGGGCATGGCGGACATGCCGGTGGGCGTGGACTATGCCGAGACGGCGATGTTCTTCGCGCTGCAGGAGGCGGGTCTGAACGTGGTCGACGGCCAGCAGATCATGCTGGGCGCGCGCGAGATCAAGAACGTGGACGAGATCCAGCTGCTGACGCAGGCGGCGTCGCATGGTCGACGGCGTCTACCACATGATCTGGGAGGAGCTGAAGCCGGGGATCCGCGAGAACGACATCGTGGCGATGGCCAACAAGATGCTCTACGAGATGGGGTCGGACGACGTCGAGGCGATCAACGCGATCTCGGGCGAGCGCTGCAACCCGCATCCGCACAACTTCACCGACCGCTACTTCCGGCCGGGCGACCAGGCGTTCTTCGACATCCTGCAGAGCTACCAGGGCTACCGGACCTGCTATTACCGGACGTTCAACATCGGCCGGGCGACGCCGGTGCAGAACGACGCCTATGTGAAGGCGCGCGAGTGGCTCGACGCCGCGATCGACCGGATCAAGCCGGGCGTGACCACCGACCGTGTGGCCGAGGTCTGGCCGACGGCGGAGAGCCTCGGCTTCCCGGACGAGCTCAGTGCCTTCGGGCTGCAGTTCGGGCACGGGCTGGGCCTGGCGCTGCACGAGCGTCCGATCATCAGCCGGGCGGTCAGCCTCGATCACCCGATGGAGATCGAGACCGGCATGGTCTTCGCGCTGGAGACCTACTGCCCGGCGGCGGACGGCTACTCGGCGGCGCGGATCGAGGAAGAGGTGGTCGTGACCGACACGGGCTGCGAGGTGATCTCGCTGTTCCCGGCCGAGGAACTGCCGATCGCGAACCGCTACTGACCTCCCCACGGGTCCGCCCGCGGGCTGTCTGGGCTTGATCTGGGCCTGATCTGGGGCCTGATCTGGGGCGGACCCCTTTGGGGGCGCAACGCGTCCGGAGCCGGATCCCGCTCGGGGGCCGAGCTTCGGGGGCAAGAGACCGACGGACATCACGAGACCGACGGACATCGAGGAACATCGGAGGACCACATGGCGCGCAAGCCGGCAACGAACGCCGAGGACTATCTGCGGATGTATCGCCAGATGGTGCGGATCCGCACCTTCGAGGATCAGGCGAACCAGCTTTACCTGTCGGCGAAGATGCCGGGGCTGACGCATATGTACTCGGGCAGGAGGCGGTCGCGGTGGGCATCTGCGAGGCGCTGACCGACGCGGACCGGATCACCTCGACGCACCGCGGCCACGGCCATTGCGTGGCCAAGGGCGCGGAGTTCAAGGCGATGTTCTGCGAGCTTCTGGGCAAGGACGAGGGCTATTGCCGGGGCAAGGGCGGGTCGATGCACATCGCCGACCAGAGCCATGGCAACCTCGGCGCCAACGCGATCGTCGGCGGCTCGATGGGGATCGCGACGGGCGCGGCGCTGCGCGCCAAGCTGCAGGGCACGGACGACGTGACGGTCTGCTTCTTCGGCGACGGGGCGACGGCGCAGGGGCTGTTGTACGAGGTGATGAACATGGCCGCGCTCTGGAAGCTGCCGGTGATCTATGCCTGCGAGAACAACGGCTACTCGGAGTACACGAAGACCGAGGAGATCGCGGCGGGATCGCTGACGGCGCGGGCCGAGGCCTTCGGGATCGAGGCCCATGTGGTCGACGGCCAGGACGTGCTGGCGGTGAACGCGCTGGCGCAGAAGCTGGTGGCGCGGGCGCGCAAGGGCGAGGGTCCGTTCTTCGTCGAACTCAAGACCTACCGCTACCACGGCCACCATGTGGGCGACATCAACCGCGAGCTACTACCGCTCGAAGGAAGAGGAGGCGCTCTGGAACGGAGAGCGCGATCCGATCGTGAACTTCGGGCGCTGGCTCGGGGAGCAGGGCCTCGCCTCGGAGGAGGAGCTCGACGCGATCCGCGCCGAGATCGAGGCCGAGGCGGAGGCGGCGGTGGCCTATGCGCTCGAGGCGGCCTATCCGCCCGAGGACGAGGTGACGATGCATGTCTTCGCCGACGGGGCGGTTCCGGTCGTCACGGGGGGTGCGGCATGAAGGACGGCGTGGACAGGACGAACGGCAAAGAGGGCGCATGCGCGAGATCACCCTGTCGAAGGCCGTGAACGAGGCGATCGCCGAGGAGATGCGGCGCGATCCGACGGTCTTCCTGATCGGCGAGGACGTGGCCGAGGCGGGCACGCCGTTCAAGGTGCTGTCGGGGCTGGTCGAGGAGTTCGGCACCGAGCGGGTGATCGACACGCCGATCTCGGAGCCCGGCTTCATGGGGCTGGCGGTGGGGGCGGCGATGACCGGTTCGCGCCCGATCGTCGACCTGATGTTCGGCGACTTCCTGTTCCTGGTGATGGACCAGCTCTGCAACCAGGCGGCCAAGACGCATTACATGTCGGGCGGCAAGCTGAAGGTGCCGCTGGTGCTGCGCACCAACCTGGGCGCCACGCGGCGCTCGGCGGCGCAGCACAGCCAGTCGCTGCATGCGCTGGTGGCGCATATCCCGGGGCTGAAGGTGGCGCTGCCGTCCTCGGCCTACGAGGCCAAGGGGCTGATGAAGACCGCGATCCGCGACGACAACCCGGTGGTGATCTTCGAGGACAAGCTGATGTACCAGGACAAGGCGCCGGTGCCGGAGGAGGACTACCTGATCCCCTTCGGCGAGGCGGCGGTGCTGCGCGAGGGCCGCGACATCACGCTGGTCGGGACCTCGTCGATGGTGCAGGTCTGCCTGAAGGCGGCCGAGATGCTTGCGGCCGAGGGGATCTCGGCCGAGGTGATCGACCCGCGCACCATCGTGCCGCTGGACGAGGAGAC
The DNA here is from genome assembly GCA_963709395.1 of uncultured Alphaproteobacteria bacterium. Lineage (GTDB taxonomy): Bacteria > Pseudomonadota > Alphaproteobacteria > Rhodobacterales > Rhodobacteraceae > CAVPWP01. The sequence goes on along the minus strand of CAVPWP010000008.1, from coordinate 339,525 downwards.
GATCCTCGAGAGCGCGCGCAAGACCAGCCGCGCGATCGTGGTCGACGAGGGCCACCAGAGCTACGGCGTGACCGCCGAGATCGCGAGCCGGATCGCCGAGAAGGCGTTCTATCACCTCGACGCGCCGGTGCAGCGGATGGGGGCGATGGACGTGCCGGTGCCGTTCTCGCCGGCGCTCGAGGATCTGACGGTGCCGACGCCCGAGGGTGTGGCCGAGCGGGTGCGCAAGCTGATGCGCGGGGAGATCTGAGATGGCGCATGAGGTGACGATGCCGCAGCTCGGCATGGCGCAGGACAGCGGGCTTCTGGTGGCCTGGCACAAGGCGCCGGGCGACGCGGTCGCGAAGGGCGATGTGCTGTTCGAGGTCGAGACCGACAAGGCGGTGATGGAGGTCGAGGCGGCGGCGGACGGGCATCCTGCTGGAGCGGCGCGTGGCCGAGGGCGAGGACGTGCCGGTGGGCGAGATCCTGGCGCTGATCGGGGCCGAGGGCGAGACGGCCGACCGCGCGAAGACCGACGCGAAGGCAGAGGCGAAGGCCGAGGCCAAGGCCGAGGCGCCGAAGGAAGAGCCGAAACCCGAACCGGCGGAGGCCCCGAAGGCGGAAGCCCCGAAGGCCGCGCCTGCGCCCGCCCCTGCGCCCGCCCCTGCGGCGGCTGCGGGCGGCAAGATCCTGGCCTCGCCCAAGGCGAAGGCGCTGGCGGCCGAACAGGGGCTCGACCTGGGCCGGCTGGCGGCGGCGGGGCATCCGCAGCCCTACCGCGCGGCGGATCTCGAGCTTCTGAAGGCGATGCCCGCAGCGGCGGCGACAGCGGCGGCGGCCGGTGCGACCGGGGCACCCGCCCCGGCGGCGGTTCTGGCGCGCGCGCGGGTGCCCGCGGCGGCCTTCGACGCCTTCCTCGGCTGGGCCGGCGGCGAGGCCGAGGCCGATGCGGGAAGGGTTCTCGCGGCCTTCGCGGCCGGCGCGTTCCGCGCCGCTACGGGGGCGGCCACGGGGGTGGAGAGCGTCACCGTGCGCCTCTCGGCGCCGCGCGAGGCGACGGTGCTTTATGCCGACCCCGACCGCGCGGGCATCGGGCGGATGACGCCCGCAGAGGACGGGGCGGAAGGCGGTGTGCCCGACCTGATCGTCCAGGACCTCACCCGCACGCGCCTTGCCCATGTCGAGCTTGGCGCCAGCGCCGCGCCGACGCTGAGCATCGCGCGCGAGGGCGACGTGCTGGTGGCCACCCTTGCGGTGGCGGCCGGAACGCTCGACGATGACGCGGTGATCGCCTGCCTCGACGGCTTCGCCGGGCGGCTCGACGAGCCGCTGCGCCATCTGCTCTGACCCGCCATCTGCTCTGACTGAAGGACATGGACCGATGAACAAGCCCGTTCTCAACATCGACGCGCAGCAGTTCCTGACCGATCTGTGGATCGACGGCCAGTGGCGTCCGGGCGGCGAGGGCGCGCGCTTCGACGTGCTCAACCCGGCCGACGAGACGGTGCTGGCCTCGGTCGCCTCGGCCACGGTCGCCGATGCGGACGCCGCGCTCGACGCGGCCGGGGCCGCCTTCGCCGACTGGGCCGGGCGCACGCCGCGCGAGCGCTCCGAGATCCTGCGCCGCGCCTGGGAGCTGATGACCGCGCGGCTCGAGGAGTTCGCGCGTCTGATCACGCTGGAGAACGGCAAGGCGCGGGCCGATGCGATGGGCGAGGCGACCTATGCCGCCGAGTTCTTCCGCTGGTTCGCCGAAGAGGCGGTGCGCGGCGACGGGCTGATCAAGCACGCGCCGGCCTCGGGCGCGCGGATCGTGGTGCAGCACAAGCCCGCGGGGATCGCGGTGCTGGTGACGCCGTGGAACTACCCGGCGGCGATGGGCACGCGCAAGATCGCGCCGGCGCTGGCGGCGGGCTGCCCGGTGATCATCAAGCCGGCCTCGGAGACGCCGCTGACGATGCTGGCGCTGATGCCGCTTCTGGAGGAGGCCGGGGTGCCCCCGGGCATCGTGAACGTGCTGCCCTCGCGCAACACCGGCAAGCTCGTCGATCACCTGCTGCACGATCCGCGGGTGCGGGTGGTGTCCTTCACCGGCTCGACCCAGGTCGGCCGCACGCTGCTGCGCGCCGCCGCCGACCAGGTCCTGAAGCCCGCGATGGAACTGGGCGGCAACGCGCCGCTGATCGTCTTCGAGGATGCCGATCTCGACGGGGCGGTGCAGGGCGCGATGCAGGCCAAGATGCGCAACCTCGGCGAGGCCTGCACCGCGGCGAACCGGTTCTACGTGCACGAGGACGTCGCGGAGGCCTTCACCGAGAAGTTCACCGCGGCGATGGCGGCGCTCAAGATGGGCGACGGGCGCGACCCGACGGTCGACGTGGGCCCGCTGGTCAACGCGCAGACGCGCGACGACGTGGCCGGCTTCGTCGAGGACGCGGTGAGCAAGGGGGCCGAGGTGAAGCTCGGCGGGCAATTGCCGAACGGGCCGGGCTTCTTCTATCCGCCGACGGTGCTGACGCAGGTGCCGGCGCATGCGCGCTGCGTGCGCGAGGAGATCTTCGGCCCGGTCGCGGCGATCCAGACCTTCCGCGACGAGGCCGAGGTGATCGCGCGGGCCAACGACACCGAATACGGGCTGGTGGCCTATGTCTTCACCGAGAACATGAAGCGCGGGATGCGGGTCTGCGAGCGGCTCGACTACGGCATGGTGGGGCTGAACCGGGGCCTCGTCAGCGACCCCGCGGCGCCCTTCGGCGGCACCAAGCAGTCGGGGCTCGGGCGCGAGGGCGGACATGAGGGGATGCTGGAGTTCATGGAAACCCAGTACATCTCGACAAGCTGGTGAGGGCGCCATGGCCGAGGTGATCGCCAGCCCCGCGGTGCGCGCGCTGGCCGCGCGCCGGGGCGTCGACCTCGACGCGCTGGCCGCCCGGCTGGGGCGCACCACGCTCGCGCGCGAGGATGTCGAGGGCGCGGACACAGGAACGGGTGCGGGGGCCGCGCCCGGGTCATCCGCGCCCGCGTCAGGGCTTCCCGGCGGCGACGATCCGGCGCCAGCCTACTGGGCGGTCGATCACGCGCAATACGGCCCCGTCACCGAGGAACCGATGCCGCGCATGGCCCAGGTCGGGGCCAGGAACCTCGCGGCCGCGAACGCGCTCATCCCCCAGGTGACCCATCACGACACGGCCGACGTGCGCGCGATCGAGGCGTTCCGCGCCTCGCTGAAACGCGAGGCCGCCGCGAAGGGGCTCAGGCTCACCGCGCTGGCGTTCCACGTCAAGGCGCTGGCGCGCCTGCCTGCGGGACCACCCGCGCTTCAACGCCTCGCTCTCGGCCGACGGCACCGCGCTGATCCTCAAGCACTACGTCCATGTCGGCATCGCCGTCGACACGCCCCATGGCCTCGTCGTGCCGGTGATCCGCGACGCCGACCGCAAGGGCCTCTGGGACATCGCCGCCGAAATCACCGCCCTCGCCGCCCGCGCCCAGGCCCGCAAGACCCGGCCCGACGACCTCGGCGGCGCCTCGATGACCATCACCAACCTCGGCGGCATCGGCGGCACCGCCTTCACCCCCATCGTCAACCCGCCCGAACTCGCCATCCTCGGCCTCACCCGAACCGAGATCAGACCCGCATGGGACGGCACCACCTTCCAGCCCGTCCCCACCGTCCCCCTCGACCTCTCCTACGACCACCGCGTCATCAACGGCGCAGACGCCGCACGATTCCTCGCAAACTACGCAAACATCATCGCAAATCCATACCTCATCCTGAGGTGACGGCGGCCGGTCAGGCCACCGCGGACAGCGATGCCCCCGTCTTCACCTCGCCGCAGGCTTCCCACGCGAGGCCCGGCCGATAGCGCCAGGCCAGCCGGCCTTCGGCATCCATCGCGAAGAGATGGAGCCAGCCGTTGTCGAAGAGGGCGCGCACGCCGTCGTGGCGCGCGAGGATCTCGCCGATCGCCTCGCGCGGGGCCTCGACACAGACGCTCAGGCGCAGCGGATCGTGGCTGTAGCCCTCGCCGTCGTTGACCGACTGCCAGGGCAGGCCCGCCCGCATCAGCCCGCCGTTGCCCTCGAGCACGCCGATCCCGCCGACCACGTTGTGCAGGAGCTTGTTGCCGCCGCCGAAGACCTGCGGCGCGACGGTCGAGCCGTAGTATTGCAGGCTGATCCAGCTTGCCACCACGACGGGCGCGGTCAGGATGAGCTCGAGCACGGGAAATCCGCGTGCGCTGTCCGCGCGCCAGTCGTAGTCGTGCAGGAAGGCGCGCCCTTCAAGGCTGCGCCCGGCGGTGCGGCCACGCGGGGCGGCGATGAAGGCCTTGCAGCCCGCCAAAGCCCATTCGGGCCGCACTTCGGACCAGTCGCGGCTGCGCAGATCGATATCGCCCTCGCCCGCGGCCCGCGGCAGGCGCAGCGCCCGCTCGCCCCGCGTCAGACGCCCTGCCGCCTCAAGCCAGCGGCGTGCCTCGGCGATGTCGCCGGCATGGGCCGAGCAATCCCCGTCCCTGTCATAAAGCGTGACACGGTCGGTCGTGGTGTCGTGGAGGGCCGCGAGGAACAGCGTGTCCGCGGGGATGGTGATCCCGCGGTCCGGCAGACCGGCCCGCACCGCGGGGTCGTTCAGAATCCCGGCCAGCAGACGGGCGTTCACCTCGCCCGAAAAACCGCCGCAGGCACCGCAATGCAGACCGCTGGCATGGGGGTTGTTCACCACGTTGGCGCCATGGCCGGCCACGATGACAAGCCGCGCGAACCCATCGGTCAGCGACATGGCGCGCAGCACGGTTTCTGCCGCCTGAAGCCGCGTCTCGGGATCGAGCGGCGGATCGAAGCGGGGGGCGGGCTCGTCCTTGTGGGCATGTCCGTCTCTGGCCACGGCGCTCTTGAGAAGCTTCGCGACATAGACCGGCCCCATTGCCTCGACGAAGGCGAAGGAGGACACCGCCGCCAGCTTGAAGCGGCCCCAGGCGCGGCTGGCGCGGGCCGAATGGCGCTGCGCCGTGTCGTCGGGCGACCCAGGACCGTCGCCGGAAACCGAGCGCACGGTGGGATTGAGCAGGACCGGCAGGCGCCGTTCGGCCACGTCCGAGGCAAAGCGCCGATGCTCGTCAAAGACACCGAAGAAACCGGCGAACCCAAGTGTCCGGATCCCCGGATCGACGGACTCGAGCGCGCGGCGGAACACTTCGGACCGAACGTCGATGCAGAAGGCCGCCTGAAGCCGGGGCCGTCCGCCGGTCTCCGGCGCGGTTGTGGCGGCAAGGGTCGCGGCCAGACCGCGCTGCGCCGCGCGCTCGGCGGCCTCTTGCAGGATCGCGTCGATGACATCGTCGGCGTCAGGTTCGGGCGGCAGCGCGTGGGCGTTGCGCACATCCGTCCACTCGGTGCCGATGCGATCCTCGTACTGAAGGAACAGCGCCTCTTCCCACAGCAGCCGAATCGCAAGGACGTCGCGCAGCGTGTCGTCGCCCTCGCCCTCCAGTTCGGCTTGCCAGAGCAGGAAGCGCGCATGCTGCGCCCAGCCGCCAAGGCCAAGGAGCAGCTGGTGAAACACGGTCTCGCAAGCGGCCTCGGACAGGCCCAGCGTCGCCGTCGCACGGGCGATGGCGTCGCCCGCGTCCTCGCCGGCGTCGCCGACGAAAGCGGCGAACCCGCGCAGGCCCATGATCTCGGGCGTCAGGTCACGGATGGCGTGGTTGCGGAACGACCACCATGCGCCCCGTTTGGTCGGCGCGGCCCAGAGCGCCTGCCCGCGATCGAAATACGCGGCCGCCCAGGCCCCGATGCGGTCGGCGATGAGACCGGGCCAGTCGATGCCGCTGGCCTCGGCGGCAAGCTCGGCCACGGTCGGCAGCGCCTTGAGCGCAGGACGTGGGCGCGCGGCGGCTGCCTTGAGCGCCGCAAGACCGGCAGGCACCCCCGGACCCGCGGCGGCATCAAGCGCCCCCTGAAGATCGGCATCGGCGATCGTGCCATCGGCGATCCTTGCCTGGTACCAGTCGCGGGGCATCGTCACCGGTACGCCGCCCACCCGGGCAAGATGCGCGGCGACCTCGGCCAGCGGCTTTTCCGTCTGCCCGAGGAACGGGTTCACCGCCACCGTGGCCGACAGTGGAAAGGCGGGCGGAATGTGACGCTGTGCCGCCTCGGCCGCCTTCGTCAGCACGGCGCGGTCCAGGGCGGGGGTGATCGGTGTGATGTTCATGGTCCGGGTCTCCGTCTCAGGCCGAGGGGGGTCAGGAAGGGCGCCGCTGCGACCAGCCGCCGAGAAGGCGGTCGAACACGGCGTTGGCATAAAGTCCGTTCGACAGGTGCACCCGCAGACCCGATGCCGCCGGGTGATAGGCCCAGAGCGGGAACATCGCCTGCGCGATGGCGACAAGGCCGAAGCTGAACACCGCGAGGATGACGAGCGCCCATTCGAGCGGTCCGGGCGCGGGCGCCGCGGGCAAGGTGCCTGCCGTCACCCATTCCGCCCCACGCTGGAGCGCGAAATAGGCCACCGAGGCCGCGACAGACCAGGCCGCGGTCCGGCGCGTCAGCGCCCGCGGTGCGGCGTCGGCCAGACCCTGCGCAATCAGGTAGGCGACCCCCAGGATCAGGATCGCGCCCAGGGCGATGGCCTGGGGCGACTTGCCGGAAAAGCCGAACGCGAACCCGATGACCGCGTAGATGCCAAGCGCCAGAAGAAAGGCGCGGCCAACGGCCGGGCCGTCGGGGATCGCCACGGGCCCCGGACGGCGGATCGCCGCCACCTGCTCGACCGCGCCGCCCGAGGCGAGAAAGGCATGCGCCTTGTAGAGCGAATGGGCCACGATGTGCAGCAGCGCCAGCGGGAACAGCGCCAGACCGCACTGCATGATCATGAACCCCATCTGCGCGATGGTCGACCACGCGAGCGACGTCTTCACCGCCGGCTGGGTCAGCATGACAAGACCGCCGAAGACGGCCGTGAACCCGCCGATCATCACCAGAACCGCAAGCACACCAGGGGCCAGCAGCATCACGTCGGCCATGCGGATCAGAAGGAACCCGCCGGCGTTGATGACGCCCGCATGCAGCAGCGCGGACACCGGGGTCGGGGCCTCCATCACCTCGGTCAGCCAGCCATGGGTCGGAAATTGCGCGGATTTGAGAAGCGCCGCGACGGCAAGAAGGGCTGCTGCAGCGGTGATCGCTGCGGTGGCCTCGGTCGTCCGGGCGTCTTGCAGGATCGTCGCGATATCGGCGGTGCCGAAGGCCGAGACCAGCAGAAGTGACGCCCCGATCAGCATCGCATCGCCGGCGCGCGCGACGACCGCCTTCTTCCGCCCGGCCCGCTGTGCGGCCACCCGATCGGGGTAGAACAGCAACAGCTTGTGCAGAAAGAAACTCGTGGCCATCCAGGCAAGCACCAGCTGAAACAGGTTGCCCGCCTGCACCAGCAGCATCACCGAGGCCAGTGTGGCCGCCATCCAGCCGATGAAGGCGCCCTGCCGCGCCTCGCCGTCGAGGTAGGTTCCCGAGAAGCGCAGCACCACCCAGCCGATGAAGGTGACGAGCAGAAGCATCGTCACGCTGACCGCATCGAGACGCAGCGAAAGCCCCACGCCACCGGCGCCCAGCAGCGGGCTTGTGGCAGGCCCCGCCACGAGAAGCGCGACAAGCGACGCGACCGCAGCGGCAAAGGCCGCAAGCGACGCGACCTCGGCCAATTCGATGAGGCGCCGCGGGCGGCGGCCTTGCATCCGGGTGGCAAGAAGCGCCGTCGCGACAAGCGCAGCAGGGGCAATCAGCGGCAGAAGGGCATGCATCATGGTCATCTTCCCGGTCAGAACCTCGTCGGCACGGTCTAGCGGAATGGTAGCATCTGTTAAAATATATTGTTTGATCTTTTTCGTTCGATAAATCAGAACGATCAGATCATGGAACTGAACTACCACCACCTTCGATACTTCCAGATCGTCGCGCATGAAGGGCACCTGACCCGCGCGGCAGAGCGGCTGAACGTTTCGCAATCGGCACTCTCGTCGCAGATCCGCAAGCTCGAGGAACGGCTGGGCCAGGCCCTGTTCGAGCGGCGCGGACGCGCGCTTCACCTGACCGAGGCGGGGCGCATCGCGCTTGACCACGCCGACGCGATCTTCGCCACGGGCGAAGAACTTGTCGCCACGCTCCGGCACACCGGCGCACCGGGACAGGCCCTGCGGATCGGCGCGCTTGCGACCCTTTCGCGCAACTTCCAGCTGGCCTTCCTGCGCCCGCTCCTGGGGCGGCAGGATATCGATGTCATCCTGAGGTCGGGCAGTGCCGCCGAGCTTTTCAACGCGCTCGCCGCGCTGCATCTCGACCTCGTGCTGACGAACCGTCCGCCACCGTCGGACGCGCTGACAAGCTTCATCGTGCGGCCGCTCGATTCACAGCCGGTCAGTCTGATCGGCGTCCCCGAGCGCTGCGCCACGGGGCTTGCGCTGGCCCGGCGCCTCGATGGGGCGGCGCTGATCCTGCCGACGCTGGAAAGCGGACTGCGGATGGGGTTCGACGCACTGACCGACCGCCTCGGCGTTCGTCCCCGGATCGTGGCCGAGGTCGACGACATGGCGATGATGCGCCTTCTCGTGCGCGAGGGGATCGGCCTGGCGGTGCTGCCGCCGATCGTCGTGCGCGACGAACTGTCGGCAGGCACGCTTGTCGAATGCGCCGCCCTGCCCGGCCTGAGCGAGACCTTCTACGGCGTCACGGTCGAACGGCGCTATCCGAACCCACTGCTTGCCGAGGTGATGGGCGGGGCCGGACGACCCCGTTCTACCGATGACAGATCCCGCGACTAATCCTTCTGCAGGGCGGCCAGATGTTCGACCAGCGCAAGAACGCGTGCCTGCGCATAGGCTTGCGCGCGCGTCGGGCGGGAAATCCGGGTCGACCTCGACCCGCATCCGGAACGTCTGCCCCCAGGCGGGCATTTCCGCTGATCCGTGGGCGCCGACGCCGTCGGTCCCGTTGATCGTGTCGAAGACCGCCGACACCGGGAAGACTCCTCCGTTCTCGCGGCTCAGCACGGTAAGGTCGCTTGGGCGGCTTGTGAGATAGCCCAACATCGGCCCGTCACCCTCGCCGCCAGCACCGTGGCAGCTTGCGCAACTGTTGGCGTATTCGAACGCGCCCAGGCCTTCCATCATCGTCTGCGCTGTCGCCCCACTGGCCGCCAGGCCGGCAAGAGCCGCGGCGCCCAGAGCGATCCCAAGCTTACGAGTTCATGACATGATCTCCTCTATCCGGTGATAAGAAGAGCAGGCTAGCAGCAGGGGCACCACTTGCATTGACGGTGGTCATTCGGATCCATTGGCGTTGGATTCAGTCCTCGGGGCCGGCATATCTCCCGGCCGTCTGCGGGAACATGGCCTTGATGATCTTCATGTGGCTGATGTCGACCGTGGCGTCCATGTGCAGGAAGATCGCGGCATCCCGGAACAGCTTCTCGACCCCGTTCTCCAGCATGGCGCCGTGGCCGCCGTGGAGTTCCAGCATGTGCTGGGCGACCTTCATGATCTCTTCGGAGGCATAGACCTTGGCCATGTTGCACAGGATGTCGGCGTCGGGATGGCGCAGGTCGACCGCGCGCGACGCCCGCTCGACCAGCGACCGCACCGCCTCGATCCGGCAGGCCATGTCCGCGAGGCGGATCGCCACGGCCTGATGCTTGATCAGGATGCGCCCGCCCTGCACATGCTGCTGCACGAAATCCGCCGTGCGCTCGAAGCAGGCGACGCCGACGCCCAGATTCTTGGCGGACTGGATGATCTTGCCCGCGCGGAAGTACTGACCCGGCGCCGCCCAACGCCGTGCCCTCGACCAGAAGGTGGTCGGCCGGGATCCGGCACTCCTCGAGCGTGAGTTCTCCGTTGTTCATGAACCGGCAGCCGATCGTCTCGTTGCACTTCGAGACGGTGAAGCCCGGCGCATCGCGCGGGATCAGGAAGCTCGACGTGCCCTGCAGCATGCCCTTGGTGCGGTCGGTGTTGGCATAGACGACGTAGAGCCCCGCGTCATAGCCGTTCGAGATATACTGCTTGCGCCCGTTCAGCACCCAGTGGTCGCCATCGCGCACCGCGCGCGTCTGCATCGCCGCCTCGGGCGCGTTGTAGGGAAGCCAGCGGTCGGACGCGCCGCGCGGTTCGGTCAGCGCATGCGCCAGCAGGAACCCCGGCTCGTCGCGCAGGCGCTTGAACCACGGCGCGACCAGGTCCTTCGACGCCACCTCGCGCAGCAGGATCGCCACCTTCCAGTTCTGCACCAGCTTGTCGGCCAGGCCCGAATCGCCCCGCGCCACTTCCTCGGCGATCAGGGCGAAAGTGCGCACCTCGGTCTCGGGGTCGAGGTCGAAGCCGCCATATTCCTCTGGCACGCCAAGGGTGCGGATGCCGATCTCCTCGGCGCCCTCGAGGATGCTGGGGGGCAGCCGGTCGCCCGGGCTCATGTCCCATTCGCGCTGCCAGTTCGACCGGATGAAGGGCGTCACGACATCATCGACGAAGGATCGGCAACTGTCGCGCATCATGCGCTGCTCTTCGGTGAGCGTGCTGTCGTCTGCGTGGATCATCGCTGTTCCCCCCTGCCTGCGCCCCGCTGTCCGCCTTTGTCGTGCGATAAGGAGCGCATCGGACGTGCAATCGTTTGCGTATTATCCCCATCTATTTCCTGCCCGTGCACGTTTGCCAAGCCCCTTTGATGGGGTTGCCTTTAAATCGGCTTGCCGCGCCATAGCTCGTGACCCGCGACCCGACGGACGAGGCCAATGATCCTGATCGTCACTCCCGACACGATCCTGAACCGCGCAGCGCTCGAACTGCGGCGGATCCCGAAGCCCATTCTGGGGCGCGGCATCACGCTCTACCCGCGCCAGGGGCTCTTGAGCCGTCTCACGCTGCGCCTCATCTTCGAACACGCCCTGCCGCGCTTTCTTCTCGCGCTCTGGCCGTTTCCGGTGGCGATGTTCATCTGGCCGCACCTCGCCCTGCCGATCAGCCAGGCACCGCTCCTGATGTTCCTGCTGATCTACCTGGTCGAAATCCGGGTCCTGAGCGTGCCGAAGGACCAGAGGGCCGGGCTGATCGACCGGACCGAGGCGCTGCGCGCGCTCGACCTCTTGCGGCTCCGGTCGGCCGACTACCTGACCCGGCTGGCGGCGGGCCGCCGGATGACGGCGGGCACCCTGCACCTGGTCGTCGAGCAGTCCGAACTGGCGCGCGTGCCGCCGCTGACGCTTCTGTCGGTGCAGATCGACGATGGCGACCCGCGCATCCTCGACCTGACGCCGGACGAGCGCGCGGCACTGGGGACGGCGCTCTTCGACGAGACACTGACCGAACGGCAGCTCTTGCGCGTCAACCTCTCCGAGCACGACTTCCTGCGCGAGACCGTGCTCGACACCACGACCGTGTCGGCCCATGCGCGGCTGGCGGCGATGGCGGGGCGCTAGGACGCAAGGTCGATCACCCGCCCGAACGGCGGGCGCGGTGCGGTGGCGGCGTCGGGCACGGCCCAGATCACCGGCAGACTGCGCGGGGCCGGGCCGAAGGCGCCGTCGAGGTCGGTCAGCACCACAAGGACCGACGGCGCAAGTGCGCCCGCCGCCGCGACCACGCCCTCGAAGGATGTCCCGCCGCCCCCGGTCAGGCGCAGCCGCGTGATCTCCCCCGCCCAGTCGCGGCCCGTCATGCGCGTGGTGCTTTGCACCGCATCGTCGAAGGCCAGCACATGCACCTCGGCCCCGGTGCGCCGGCCGATCCCGGCAATCTCCGACGCAAAGCGCGACAGGCGGGCGTCGTCGATCGAGCCCGAGACGTCGATGCCCACGGCGATGCGCGCCACCGCGCGGCGGCGGGGACGGGCCGGTTCGAACCCCGGTGTCGGGCGGGACCCGTCCCGTGCGGCGCTGTCCTGCGCGAGCCAGCGGTTCGACGGGCGGGAATACTCCGGGCGCGGACCTTCGGTCATGGCACGCGCGACCATGCCGCGCAGCACAAGCTCCCAGCGGGTCGTCGGCGGGCGGGCGTCGGCGATGGTGCGGCCGATCCGTCCGATGCCCCGGCCCGCCGCCCGTCCCTGGTCCATCGCGCGGGCCACGCGCTGGCGCCAGTCGCCATCCTCTTCGGCGCGTTCGGGGCGCTCGCCCTCCGCTCCCCCGGGCAGCAGGTCGGCGGAATAGCCCTGCGCCTCGGCCCAGCGGCGCAGCTTTGCGCACACCGTCGGCCTGCCCCTCGCCGCCGCCGGGGCGGTCCGCCCTGCCCCGTCCGTCCTGGTGGGACCCGCCGGCAAGGCGCAGGTAGAGCCGCTCGGCATCGAGCCGCGCCAGAGCTTCGCGGCCGGCGTCGGTCTCGCCGAAGGCTTCGGACAGAAGCCCGCCCAGCGTCACGAAGGGGCGCGGCAGGACGTATCCCGCCGCTTCCAGCGCCTCGTTCACGATGGCGTCCGTGGCGATGTTGAAGAGATCTGCGTCGAACGCGCCGCCCAGACGCGCAGAGAGTGCTGCCGACCGGGGCGCATGGCGGAAGGCGACATGCAGGATGTGATGCGCGGCGACGCCCGTCTGCTCGGCCAGGCTCAACCCCTCGAACCCCGGACCATAGCGGATCGTCGTGGCGTCGCTCGCAGCAAGCCCGGGCGCCTCGTCGTCCCGGTGGCGACACCAGAGCGCCAAGGCGGCCAGTGCCGGATCGGTTTCCGCAAGACGGGCCAGCGCCCGGACCGCGCGCCGCGAATGCGCGCCCGTCATGTCAGTCGAGCCCCGCCGCGCGCCGTTCGGCGGCATAGTCGGCATAGGCGGGATGATCGAGGAACGCCTGTTCCAGCCCGGCGTCGAGGCCGCGCGCGATCAGCAACTCGAAGCCATGGGTGCAAAGCTCGGTCAGGGGAAGTGCGGCGAACCCTTCGTCCGGGCGCAGACGGTCGAGATGGCGGATGTCGGCCATGAGGGCGATCACCTCGGGCGCCGTGGCCGCGTCCAGCGTGCCGACAAGCCCATAGACCAGCGCCGCGAGCCCGTGCAGCGTGTCGGGATAAAGCGCCAGCCGCGCCGCCCCGGTCGCGGCGAGCATCTCGTCGATGCGCACGGTCGCGGCGATGTCATCGGCCACCAGCGCGAAATCCGCCCCGATCGCCTCGCCCACGGTTCCTGCCACCATCATGTTGCGCAGCCGCCTGTCGGGCACGGAGACGACGATGTCGCTGACCCGCTCCCAGGACCTCGGCGTGGCGGCGATCATGTCGCCGCGCACCAGCGCCTCTTCGGTGGTTTCCAGAAGGTCGGGCCGCGTGCGAATGAAGGCGATCACCGCCGGATGCAGGCCGCGCGGCACCGCGAAGTTCTGAAGCCAGTCCGAGGCGCTTGCCTCGACCGTCAGATGGACAAGCCGGTCGCTGAGGCCGGTGCCCATCTCATAGGCGATGGCACCATCCTCGACCGTGTTGCCGGCCGCGACGATGAACACGCTGTCGGGAAGAACATGCCGCCCCACCCGACGTTCCTGCAAAAGGCCGTAGACCGTCGGCTGAAGATAGGGCGAGGCGGCGGTCAGTTCGTCGAGAAACAGGACCGACGGCGCATCGGGGTCGTCGGGCAGATCCTCGGGGCGGTACCAGAGGGTCTTTTTCGCGGCGTGGTCGTAATAGGGCAACCCGCGCAGGTCCTGCGGTTCGATCGTGGTGAGCCTCAGATCGAACAGCCGGGCCCCGATGCGGCGGGCCAGTTCCTCGACGACCTGCGTCTTGCCCACGCCGGGACGGCCATGAAGCATGAAGGACGCGCGCATCCGGCCGGCCTTCTGCGCCTCCCATCCCGCCGCCAGAACCGCGAGCGCATCGCCCGCCGAGACCCGCATCGCATTGACCGTCATGGCATCCATCCCTGTCCGTCCGGCATGGATGTGGCCCATGACACTGCAGAGTCCAGCATTGAAAAATCAACCGGAGATGGTAGTGTTGTGCAACTGCTCACACCAGAACATGTCCCGCCCGAAAACCTGCTCGCGGCGCACAGCGGGGTTTCGATCACGGGACACCGCGCGCACAGGGTTCTCCCCAACTGGACAGGCCGCGCCCGGCGCGGCCTTTTTTTGGCGGCTCCATGGGCTGTGAAGTTCCGGCGTCAGGCGGCAAGCGGCGCGATCAGGTCTTCGCCTTGCGCGCGGTTCGAGTTCACCGCCGGATCGACCCGGTGGAAATCGAACAGGCCTTCGGGACCCGGGTGCATCAGCGTCGCCGCGCCCTTCCCCGCCTCGCCCAGCCACAGCGGCCAGTCCTCGCGCGCGATCGACAGCGGCATCCTGTGGTGGATCGCGCGCAGGTCCGCTGAGGCATCGGTGGTGACGATGGCGCAGGTCACCAGCCTGTCCTCGCCCCGTTCCCAGACCTGCCAGACCCCGGCGAAGGCTGTGGGAGACCCGTCGGCGGGATGGATGTACCACGGCAGGCGCTTGCCGCCCTCGTCCTTCGTCCATTCGTAAAACCCCGTGGCAGGGATCAGGCAGCGCCGTTCGCGGCAGGCCGCGCGAAAGGCCGGCTTCTCGGCCAGCGTCTCGGCCCGCGCATTGATGAGAAGCGGCCCGTCGGTGGGTGTCTTGTACCAGTGCGGCAGGAAGCCCCAGCGCATCGCCACCAATCGCCGGCCTTCGTCGCCGGAGGAGACGACGTGGACCTGCTGCGTGGGGCAGATGTTGTAGGCCGGCACGGGGGGCAGATCGTTGGCCGGCGCGGCCTCGAAAAGCTGCGCCAGGGCCTCGCTCGGGTGGGTCAGGACGAAACGGCCACACATGAGACCAGTCTACCGCCCGGCCGCGCGAAAGAAAACGGGGCGCGGCCTGTCGGTCGCGCCCCGCAAATCAGCTCGGTGGATCACTCGACCCGGACGATCCGCCCGTCGATGAAGGGCGTGTAGGTGCCGCCCATCGCGGCGATGTAGTCGGCCAGCACCACTTCGAGGCCGGGGCCGAAGTCATAGGGGTTCATGCCCTCGCGGAACATGGCGTAGCCGTCGCCGCCGTTGCGCATGTAGTCGTTGGTCACGACGCCATAGACCTTGTCGGGGTCGATCGGCACGAAGCCCTCGCCCTCGTCCACCATCACCTCGACGATGCGGCTGCCCGGTTCGGCCGACGCTTGCCACGCGTATTGCAGGCCCGCGACCTGCGGGAAGCGGCCCGCGCCATCCTCGACCTGGCTCACGCCGTTCTCGAGCGCGTCGATGATCATCTGGCCGGTCGCCTCGAAGGTGGCCAGAGTGTTCTGGAACGGCAGCACCGTCAGGACCTCGCCCATGGTGATCTCGCCCGCGTCGATCGAGGCGCGAAGCCCGCCGCCGTTCTGGATCGCGATGGTCACGCCCTGGTCGCGCACCCGGTCAAGCATGGCCTCGGCCACGAGATTGCCCATCGGGCATTCCACCGCGCGGCAGACCGTCCTGTCGCCCTCGATCATCTCGGCGGCGGTGCCGACGACCCCGGACTTCAACTCTTCGATCGGACCGGCCAGCGCCGCCACACGTTCGAGGACTTCCGGATTCTCGGCGACCGAGGCGTCAAGAACGATGGTATCGCCGCCGGCGTGAAGGAGATTGCCGTCGTCGTCGAAGATCAGCTCCAGATGACCGAGGTATTTGGAGTAGGCACCGGCCTGCACCACCGGCACGAAGGCGCCGCCCTCCTGGCTGACCCAGGTCGGATAGGCGCCTTGGCGCGAGGGGTCGGAGGCCGAGAGGTAAGTGTGGCTGTGCCCGCCGACGATGACGTCGATTCCCGGTACGGCGGCCGCGATCTCGATGTCGCGCGGCAGGCCCACATGGGTCAGCGCGATGATCTTGGTCACGCCTTCGGCCTCGAGTGCGGCGACATCGGCGGCCAGCGCGTCGATCTCGTCCTGGAAGATCACGTTCGGCCCCGGCGACGAGGTCTCGACGGTGTCGGTGGCCAGCGCCGAGACGATCCCGATGCGTTCGCCGCCCACGTCGAGCACGACGTGATTGGCGACCTTGCCGTTCAGGAGGTTCGACTGGCTGAGGTCGAGGTTGCCCGAGATCACCGGGACGTCGACGATATCCACGAACTCGGCCAGCTTTTCGGGGCCGTCGTCGAATTCGTGGTTGCCCACGGCCATCGCGTCAAAGCCGATCATGTTCATGAACTCGGCTTCGGCGGCACCCTTGTAGGTCGTGTACATCAGCGACCCCTGGAACTGGTCGCCCGCGTCGAGGACGATCACGTTCTCGCCCTCCGCGGTCAGGCTGTCGCGCAACTCGTTGATCATGGTGTGGACGCGCGCCACACCCCCGAAGCATTCGCCCGCCGCGTTGTCCTCGGCCGAACAGGTCGAGCCGGAGGAACTGATCGGTTCGATGCGGCTGTGAAGGTCGTTGATGTGCAGCACATGCAGCGTGAATTCGGCCGAGGCCTGCGTCGCCGTCAAGGCGGCGAAGGCAACGCCGCAAAGCAACCGTGCAGTCATGAGAAAGTCTCCCTGTGAGGTTCCCGGAAGGATGATGGGCCAAAGACTGTCCTCATCGGCGGCCGGAGTCAAAGGCCGAACGTCGCGGTTGCATGAGCCGCCGGGTGTGACATCTGCCTGCGCAGGCGACCAGCAGCCCTTGACGGGCAACGCGGGCGCGGGCCATGAGCGGTCCATGCTCATTTACAAGATTTTCCGTTCCGACGAATTCGCCGCCTTCGAGGCCACCGGAACCACACGCGGTGCGCCGGTCGACCTTGCCGACGGCTATATCCACTTCTCGACCGCCACCCAGGCCGCCGAAACGGCGGCGAAACACTTCGCCGGGGAAGACGACCTGGTGCTTCTCGCGCTCGAGGCCGATCTTCTGGGCGACGACTTGCGGTGGGAGCCGTCGCGCGGGGGGCAGCTTTTCCCGCATCTCTACCGGGAATTGCGCCGGGGCGACGTGGTCTGGTCGCGGGCGCTGACACTCGGGCCGGACGGGCACCGGTTTCCGGATCTCTCGACATGAGCCTTGTCGAGAAGGCGGGGCTTGCCCTTCTTCATCGACTCGACCCCGAGGTGGCGCATGGGCTTTCGCTGCGCGCGTTGAACGCGGGGCTCGCGGGTGGCTCCGGGCCGGTCACGACACCCCGGCTGGCGACGCGGCTTGCCGGGCTTGACCTGGCGAACCCGGTCGGCCTTGCCGCAGGCTACGACAAGAACGCCGAGGCGCTTGCGCCGCTGATGCGCGCGGGCTTCGGGTTTCTCGAGGTCGGCGCCGCGACCCCGCGCCCGCAGGAGGGCAACCCCCGTCCGCGCCTCTACCGGCTGACCTCCGACCGGGCGGTCATCAACCGCTTCGGCTTCAACAACGAAGGTGCCGAGGTGATCGCCGCGCGCCTGGCCGCACGCCCGAAAGGCATTCCCGTGGGCCTGAACCTTGGCGCCAACAAGGACAGCCCCGATCGCGCGGCGGATTTCGCGGAAGTGCTGCGGGTGTGCGGCCCGCATGTGGACTTCGCCACCGTCAACGTCTCCTCGCCCAATACCGAGGCGCTGCGCGAGTTGCAGGGCAAGGCCGCGCTCACGGCCCTTCTGGCCGGGGTGATGGCCGCGCGGGGCGCCCTGCCCCGGCCGGTCCCGGTATTCCTCAAGATTGCCCCCGACCTGACCGATGCCGAGATCGCCGAGATCGCGCAGGTGGCAGGCGATGCGGGCATCGACGCCATCGTGGCGACCAACACCACCCTGTCGCGTCCCGAGTTGAAAAGCCCCCACGCGACCGAAAAGGGCGGGCTGTCCGGGGCCCCGCTTTTCGACCTTTCGACCCGCGTTCTGGCGCGGCTGTCGTTGGAAACCGGCGGTGCGATTCCGCTGGTGGGTGTGGGCGGCATCGGCTCGGCGGACGACGCCTATGCCAAGATCCGGGCGGGCGCCTCGGCCGTGCAGCTATACAGCGCGATGGTCTACCGGGGGCTGTCGCTGGTGCGTGAGATCGCGGCTGGCCTTGACGCGCGTCTGGCCCGGGATGGCTTTGCCAGCGTGGCAGATGCGGTGGGAACGGGACGGGACACTTGGCTGGTGCGCCGGGATCAGGCCAAAGCGACGGGCTCGACAGGGACCGCCGCGGGGCAAGGACAATCAAACCCTCCCAAATGAATGAGACATCGGCTATGATCGGTGAAGCTGGAAAGGAAAGCGCATGACTCCCATACTGCAAGCAGCCGCCATCGGCGTTGCGGCCCTGGGAACCGGGGCGACGGCTGTCACGTTGATGAACGAGGATGTGCCCGACCTTGCGGTCCCGGCAGGACCGTGGGATGCCGGGTCCGAGCTTGACGGTCGCTCCTTCCGGCTGAGCGGCGTGGTCAAGGAAAGCGGCGAAGCGCTGGACGAGACCGTGTTGAGCTTCGTGGACGGCACGTTCCAGTCGTCGCGGTGCCAGATCTACTGCGAGTTCGGCTGGACCGGCTACCAGACCTGGACCGAGGGCGAGGTCACGCACTTCACCTCGACCACCCGCTGCCCGGACGCCCCGCACACCGTTGTCTGGTATGGCACCGTCGAGGGCGACGAAATGCGCGTCGAGGGAACCTGGACCACCCGCCGCTGGTACTGGACCCGACAGATCAATGTGGTCGGCGATGGGACTCCGGTGGCGCAAGGGGACGAGGCGATCAGCGGGTGAGGCCCGCCTCTCCGGCGCCGTCTGGCCCAAGTCCGCTGTCCATCGCCCTGCGCATCATCGCAATCGTGGCGTTCGTGCTGGCGGCGACCTGGGCCGCACATATGATCCGCGATGCGCTGAACCTCACGATCATGCCGGCGCAGGAGCAGCAGGTGCACCGGGCGATCATGCTGGGGACCGTGGCCTATATCGGCCTTCTGGCCCTGCCCTTCGTGCCGGGCGCCGAGATCGGGATCGCGATGCTGACCGCCTTCGGCGCCGCCATCGCGCCGCTGGTCTACGCCGCCACGGTCATCGCGATGCTCCTGTCCTACACGCTGGGCCGACTGTTGCCGATCACGGCGCTGGCGCGGCTGCTGACCTTCCTTCGGATGCGCCGGGCGGCCGACCTCGTGACCCGCGCGGCGCCGCTGTCGCAGGACGCGCGGCTTGCGATGTTGCTCGAGGGGTCGCCGCCGCGCACCATGGCGCTGGCGCTGCGGCACCGCTACGTCGCGCTGGCTCTGTCAGTAAACATCCCCGGCAACGTGGTGATCGGCGGCGGCGGCGGAATCATGATGATGGCCGGGCTGAGCGGGCTGTTCTCGCCCCTGCCCACGGCCCTGACGATCATCATTGCGGTGTCGCCCGTCCCGATTGCGGTGATGCTGTTCGGCGCCTGACCCGGCGACCTAGGCCTCTGCCGCCGCTTCGAGTGCCGGGTACTTCAACCCAAGCGTTATCCCCCGCGCAGCGAAGGAGATCAGCAGCGCGATCCAGAGCCCGTGATTGCCGAAGCTGGGCACAAGGGCCAGGGCCGCGGCCACGTAGATGACCGCAGAGACCACCATCATGTTGCGCATGTCCCGGGTGCGGGTCGCGCCGATGAAGATCCCGTCGAACATCCAGGCGGCACAGCCCACGAGCGGCGCCAAAATCATGTAGACAAGGAAGACCCGGGCCTCGGCCCGGACCTCGGGTGCCGTGGTCATCACGTCGATGATCGCAGGCCCCGCGAGCGCGAAGCCCGCTGCCAGCACAAGGCAGGTCCCCGCCCCCCAGACACCCGTCAGCACCGCGCTGCGCCGCAGCCGTTCGCGGGCACGCGCCCCCATCGACTGGCCCACCAGGGTCTCGGCGGCGAAGGCGAAGCCGTCCATCGCGTAGGCCGTGACCATGAGGAACTGCACGAGGATCTGGTTGGCCGCCAGCGGCACGTCGCCGAATCCCGATCCGGTGAAGAGGAACGAGACGAAGATCCCCTCGAGCAGGACTGACCGGATCAGGATGTCGGTGTTCACCCCGGCCATGCGCCTGAGCCGCGGCGCATCGAAGACCCGCGGCCAGTCGCGCCAGTGGGGCCGCCCGAAGATGCCGCGGCAGAACCACAGGCCCATGGCAAGGCCCGACCACTCGGCGATGAAGGTGGCGAAGGCCACCCCGTTGACGCCCCAGCCCAGTCCAAGCACGAAGGCGAAGTTGAGCACGATGTTGAGCCCGTTCATCCAGAGCTGGATCGCCAGCACCGCGCGCGTGCGTTCCGCTGCGATCAGCCAGCCGGTCAGGGCATAGATCCCGATCGCCGCCGGTGCCGACCAGATCCGGATCTGCATATAGCCCTGCGCCATGGCCTCGACCTCGGCGCTGGCCGGGGCAATTGCGAAGGCGCCCCAGATGATCGGGATCTGCAGCAGGATCAGGCCCAGCCCGCCCACCATCGCGATCATCAACGCACGCGACAGGATCGCGTCGGCCTCGGGCTGGTCCCTGGCCCCGATGGCCTGGCTGGCAAGGCCGACCGTCCCCATGCGCAGGAACCCGAAGATCCAGTAGATCCCGGTGATCACGATGGCGCCAAGGCCCACCGCCCCGATCGGCGCGGCCTCGCCCATCTGGCCGACGACACCGGTGTCGACGATGCCCAGGATCGGCACGGTCGCATTCGACAGCACGATCGGAAAGGCGATGCGGAAGACACGGGCGTGGGTCAGCCGGGCCGGCGTCGCGACGGGGTCGGCCTCAGCCATCGGGCCCGATCGCAGGAAGCGGCGGCATCAGGAAATGCCCGGTGGCCTGGGCGAAGAGCCGCGCGCGGTTGTCCTGCCAGGCCTCGACATGGACACTGGCATAGCGCCGCCCGGCCCGGTTGATGCGCGCCCGCGCATAGGCATCGCGCGGCAGGCCCGAGCGCAGGTAGTCGACGGTGAAGTCGATGGTCTTGGGGACCCGCGGCAGGGTCTCGGGCGTCAGGTTCTCGGCGTCGATGCGGCCGCTTTCGATCTCGTCCCAGAGCTGCGCCCAGCTCAGGCCGACCGTGGCCGTGATTTCCAGAAACGCGGCCGTCACACCGCCGTGGATCGCCGGCAGAAGCGGGTTGCCGATGAGCTTCTGATCGTAGGTCAGCACCGCGGTCAACTCATCGCCCCGGCGATCGAACTGGACGCCGAGATAGCGGGCATAGGGAATGGCGTCGACCAGCGCTGCAAGGGCGCGGTCGCGACGCTCCTTGACGACCTGCACGGGTTCGGGAATGCGCCGGGTCATTCGGCATCCCCCGCCGGACGCTCGACCGTGAAGGCGCCGGTGGCGGTGGCCACGGGGCGGGTTTCGTCGTCGTCCACGGCGACGGCCCGCACGAAGGCCACGCTGCGGGTGATCTGGTAGCAGCTTGCGCGGGCCCGGATCGCCTGACCGGGGGTGGCGGGCCGCATGTAGTCGATGCGCAGATCCATGGTCGCCGTGCCGGCAGGGGCTTGCGGATGGCTCATCACGGCGGCGCCGCCGCAGGTGTCCATCAGCGCCGAGACCGCGCCGCCGTGAATCACCCCGGACACCGGATCGCCCACGAAGCGGTCGTCGTAGGGCATCGTGATCTCCGCCTCGCCATCGCCGATCGAGACAAGCTCCATCCCCAGTGCGCGCGAATGGGGGATTGCCTCGATGAACTGTCGGGCCAGCCGAGCCTTGCGGTCGGTTCGGGTGTCGTCGTCCTGCATGGTCTCGTTTTCAGCCCGCCCGCGTTGCGGCGCAAGCGAAATCCCGGCTTAAGCGAAATCCCGGGGTCGGCGACCCGAGAATTGCGCCAGCACCGACCACCCGCTACTGTTCTTCGGGAAGAGGACCCGGCATGTCCGACGAACGGCTGACCTTCAAGGAAATGTGCGTGCGTTTCGACGTTACGCCGCGCACGCTTCGGTATTACGAATACATCGAGCTTCTGCGCCCCTACAAGGAAGGCCGCAGCCGGTTCTACGGCCCGCGGGAAGTGGCGCGGATGACGCTGATCCTGCGCGGACGCCGGTTCGGCTTCAGCCTCGAGGAAATCCGCCAGTGGCTTCTCATCTACGAAGAGAAGGGCACCGAGGCGCAGATGCGCGAATGGGTCCGCCTGGCCGATCGCCAGCTTGACGCCCTTGCCGAAGAACGCGCGCGTCTGGACGGCACGATCAGCGAATTGCAGGGCCTGCGCGACGCGGTTGCCCGGGACGTAGACCGCTCGGGGGGCTGACCGGCTCTCCCTCTGACGCCCCGGTGCAGATACGAAAATTCCACCGGACGTTGCGTCAACTTCACGTTTGTTTCAACCACCGCCAAGTGACGCGGCGTTACGCTTACGTCAACGTCAGCGCGTCTTGTATGGAGCATCGTGAAACAGCATCTCGCCGGGGTTCGACACGACCTTTTCCGGAGGCAAGACATGCACGACGACACCATGACCATCCGCGATATGTGTGACGCCTACGACGTCACGCCGCGCACCCTGCGATTCTACGAATCGAAGGAACTGCTGTTTCCGATCCGCGAGGGGCAGAAGCGCCTCTTCACCAAGCGCGACCGCGCGCGCCTCAAGCTCATACTCAGGGGCAAGCGTTTCGGCTTCAGCCTCGAGGACATCCGCCAGCTTCTGTCGCTCTACGACATGGGCGACCAGCAGCTGACCCAGCTTACCCGCACCTACGAACTGGCCCAGCAGCGCCTTGCTGACATGATCCGGCAGCGCGACGAGCTTGGCGAGGCGATCCAGGAACTCTCGGCCCAGATCAAGTGGGGCGAAGACATGATCGCCAGCCTCTCGGGGCGCCGGCAAGCCGCAGAATAAGGCCGACCAGACAGGGATTCCGAACCATGCCCAGCTATACCCCGCCGACCAGAGACCTGCAGTTCCTTCTTCACGATGTATTCCGGATCTCCGAACAGTCGATCCCCGGCTATGACGAGCTTGACCGCGACGTCACGGCGGCGATCTTCGAGGAAGCCGGCAAGATCGCGGCTGAAGTTCTGGCCCCGCTCAACCGCGTGGGCGATGCACAGGGCTGCAGGCTGGAAAACGGCGTGGTCCGCACGCCCGAGGGGTTCAAGGCGGCCTACGCACAGATGTGCGAAGGCGGCTGGAACGCGCTGGACGCCGACCCCGACTATGGCGGACAGGGGATGCCCGCGCTTCTGAACCTGGCCTGCGGCGAGATGTTCTCGTCGGCCAACATGGCCTTCCAGATGTACGCCGGCCTGACGCATGGCGCGATCTCGGCGATCCACGCCCATGCCTCGGACGAACAGAAGGCCACCTATCTTCCGAAGATGATCGAGGGCCGCTGGACCGGCACGATGAACCTGACCGAGCCGCATTGCGGCACCGACCTCGGGCTGATCCGCACCAAGGCCGAACCGCAGGAGGACGGCAGCTATCGCATCACCGGCCAGAAGATCTGGATTTCGGCGGGCGAGCACGACATGGCCGACAACATCGTCCACCTGGTTCTGGCGAAGATCCCCGGCGGGCCGGACGGGGTGAAGGGCATCAGCCTTTTCATCGTGCCGAAGTTCCTTGTGAATTCCGACGGCAGCCTCGGGGCGCGCAACGCGCTGGCCTGCGGCGGGCTCGAAGAGAAGATGGGCATCCACGGCAACGCCACCTGCGTCATGAACTACGACGGGGCCACCGGCTTTCTGGTGGGCGAGACGCACAAGGGCATGCGCGCCATGTTCACGATGATGAACGAAGCCCGCCTTCTGGTCGGCATGCAGGGCTATGCCCAGGGATCGGTCGCCTACCAGAACGCGCTGGCCTTCGCGCAGGAGCGGCTTCAGGGCCGCGACATCACCGGGGCGAAGAACCCCGATGGTCCCGCCGACCCGATCATCGTGCATCCCGACGTGCGCCGGAACCTGATGGACCAGAAGTCCTTCGTCGAAGGCGCGCGCGCCTTCGCGCTCTGGGGGGCGACGCTGATCGACCGCTCGCACCGCGAGAACGACGCCGATGCGGAGGCGCTGATCTCGCTGCTGACGCCGGTCATCAAGGGCTTCCTGACCGACAAGGGGTTCGAGACGACCGTGCTGGCCCAGCAGACGCTGGGCGGGTCGGGCTTCACCAAGGACTGGGGCCTCGAGCAGTTCGTCCGCGATGCGCGCATCGCCATGATCTATGAAGGCACCAACGGCATTCAGTCGCTCGACCTCGTCGGACGCAAGCTGGCGATGGACGGCGGCAAGCCGATCATGGCCTTCTTCGACATGGTGAAGACCTTTCTCAAGGAAAACGAAGGCGACGCGACGCTCGAGGATGGGTTTCTTGGCCCCCTGAAGCAAGCGTCGAAGGATCTTCAGACCGCCGCCATGTATTTCATGGCCGAGGGAATGAAGAACCCCAACACCGCGCTGTCGGGGTCCTACGACTTCATGCACCTCTTCGGGCATGTCTGCCTGGGGCTGATGTGGGCGCAGATGGCCAGGGCCGCCGCCGACGGGCTGGAGCGCGGCGAGGGCGACCGCGACTTCCTCGAGACCAAGATCGCGACGGGCCGCTACTACATGGCGCGGCAGATTCCCGCGACAGGACTGCACCTTGCGCGGATCCAGTCGGGCGCCGCCCCGGTCATGACGCTGGACGCCGCCAACTTCTGAAAAAGGGACCGCCGATGCCGAAACGCCTGAGACTGACCCGTCGTTTTCCTGTCGCGATGACCGAGGACGGCTATCGCAGGCTCAAGCGCTTCGCGACCGAGGCGGGCCTCGATGAAGGCGAGGCGCTGTCGTTCCTCTTCGAGAATTTCGACAGCGTGACCGACCACGACAACCTCACGCACCGGCTGCGGCTGTTCAACAGCGAGCTCGACGCCCGGAAGAAGTGAGACAGGCAAGCCACGGCAGGGGGGAGATGCAATGACTGCCAGCAGCTGGATGACCGACGAGCACGCGATGCTCGCCGATATGACGCGCGACTTCATAACCCGCGAATGGACTCCCCATCTCGAGCGCTGGCGCGAGCAGGGCGAAATGGATCGCGGGATCTGGCAACAGGCGGGCGAACTGGGCCTCCTGTGCCCGTCCATCCCCGAGGAATACGGCGGGGCCGGCGGCGATTTCGGGCATGAGGCCGTGATCCTGATCGAGGCCGCGCGCGCGAACCATTCGGCGTTCGGCTCGGGGTTCGCGATCCACTCCTCGATCGTGGCTCACTACATCCTGGCCTACGGCTCGGAAGAGCAGAAGGCGCGCTGGCTGCCCAAGATGATCTCGGGCGAGATCGTGGGCGCCCTTGCGATGACCGAGCCCGGCGCCGGATCGGACGTGCAGGGCCTGAAGACCCGCGCCATCCGCGACGGCAATGCCTACCGCGTGAGCGGCTCGAAGATCTTCATCACCAATGGCCAACACGCCAACCTGATCCTGGTCGCCGCCAAGACCGATCCGTCGGCCGGTGCCAAGGGCACGTCGCTGGTGGTGGTCGAGACCGAGGGCGCCGCCGGTTTCAGCCGGGGCCGCAATCTCAAGAAGGTGGGCCTGCCGGCCTCCGACACGTCCGAGCTGTTCTTCGACAATGTCGAGGTTCCGCCCGAGAACATCCTGGGCGGCGCCGAGGGCCAGGGCTTCTACCAGATGATGCAGCAGCTTCCGCAGGAGCGTCTGACGCTGGGCTGCGGGGCCGTGGGAACCATGGAAAGCGCCGTGGCGCTGACGATCGCCTATGCCAAGGAGCGCATGGCCTTCGGCAAGCCGATCCTCCAGTTCCAGAACACCCGCTTCAAGCTGGCCGAGTGCCAGACCAAGACGGTCGTTGCCCGGGCGTTTCTGGACCAGTGCATCGCCGAACACCTGCGCGGCGAGTTGACCGCCGAGCGCGCCGCCATGTCGAAGTACTGGCTGTCCGACACCCAGGGCGAGGTGGTGGACGAATGCCTCCAGCTTCATGGCGGCTATGGCTACATGGCCGAATACGACATCGCGCAGATGTGGGCCGATGCCCGGGTGCAGCGGATCTATGGCGGCACCAACGAGATCATGAAGGAACTGATCGGGAGGGCCCTGTGACGGTGCGACTATTCTGTTTTGGTGAATCGGGCAACGCGTACAAGGTCGCCCTCGCGCTCGAGCTTGCCGGCGTGAAATGGGAGCCGGTGTTCGTCGACTTCTTCAACGGCGAGACGCGGACGCCGGAATACCGGAGCGAGATCAACGTCATGGGCGAAGTCCCGGTGATGACCGACGGCGCCGTGACGCTGTCGCAATCGGGCGCGATCATCGACTATATCGTCGAAAGGACCGGGCGCTTCGCGCCGCCCGTGAATTCGGACCGGCGCGAGGTGCTGCGCTGGGTGCTGTGGGACACCCACAAGTTCAGCACGCTCGCCGGGTCCACGCGCTTCCTGATGAACTTCCTGCCCGAAGAAAAGCGCCCGGCCGAGGTGATCGCCTTCCAGCAGGCCCGCTTTCGCGCCGCCTGCGAGGTGCTCGACCGCCATCTCGACGGCCGCGACTGGATCGTGGGGGAAACCCTGACCTCGGCCGATCTGTGCTGCTGCGGATACCTCTACTACCCCGAACCCTTCGGCTTCGACCGCGCCGACTGGCCCAATATCGACACCTGGCTGAAACGGCTCAGCGCGCAGCCCGGCTGGAAGCCCCCCTATGACCTGATGCCGCGGGCCTTCCCGCCCGCTCAGGGCTGACGAAAGGACGAACGATGACCGATGCCTATATCTACGACGCCGTGCGCAGCCCGCGCGGCAAGGGCCGCAAGGACGGCAGCCTGCACGAGGTGACCGCCGCGCGTCTGTCGGCCGAGGTGCTGAACGCGCTGAAGTCGCGCGCGAACCTCGACGGCCACGCGGTCGAGGACGTGATCTGGGGCAACGCGACCCAGGTCGCCGAACAGGGCGGCTGCCTTGCACGCACGGCGGTCCTCGCCTCGGACCTCGACGAGTCGATCCCGGGCCTGTCGATCAACCGCTTCTGCGCGAGCGGGCTCGAGGCCGTGAACCTGGCCGCGAACCAGGTGAAGGGCGGCGCGGGGGATGCCTACATCGCCGGCGGCGTCGAGGCGATGAGCCGCGTCCCCATGGGCTCGGACGGCGCCGCGATCGCCGTGGACCCGTCGATCGCCATGAAGACCTACTTCGTGCCACAGGGCATTTCGGCAGACATCATCGCCACCGAATACGGGTTCTCCCGCGACGACGCCGATGCGCTGGCCGTCGAAAGCCAGAAGCGCGCCAAGGCGGCCTGGGACGCGGGGCGCTTCGCGAAATCCGTTGTCTCGATCCGGGACGTGAACGGGCTCACGATCCTCGACCACGACGAGCACATGCGCCCGGGCACCGACATGCAGAGCCTTGGCGCGCTCAGCCCGTCCTTCCAGCAGATGGGCGAGGTCATGCCCGGCTTCGACAAGATCGCGCTGATGAAATACCCCCATCTCGAGAAGATCGAGCATATCCACCACGCCGGCAACTCGAGCGGAATCGTGGACGGCGCCGCCGCTGTCCTGATCGGGAACAAGGCGTTCGGCGAGAAATGGGGCCTGAAACCCCGCGCCCGGGTGCGCGCCACCGCCAAGATCGGCACCGACCCCACGATCATGCTGACCGGCCCCGTGCCGGTGACGCAGAAGATCCTGGCCGACACCGGCATGAGCATCGGCGACATCGACCTCTTCGAGGTGAACGAGGCCTTCGCGGCGGTCGTCATGCGCTTCATGCAGGCCTTCGACGTCGACCCGTCGGTGGTCAACGTCAACGGCGGCGCCATCGCCATGGGGCACCCGCTGGGGGCCACCGGCGCGATGATCCTGGGCACGCTGCTGGACGAGCTTGAACGGTCGGACAAGGAAACCGGCCTTGCCACGCTCTGCATCGGCTCGGGCATGGGTGCCGCCACGATCATCGAGCGGGTCTGACCGTCCCGTCCGCACAGCAAGAAAGGACGCGACCATGCCGATCATCGACAAGGACAGTTGCCCGGTGAAGACGGGATCGATCTATCCCGCGCCCTATGCCGACATGATGGCGGGACGCAGCTCTCTGCGGCTTGGGCAGGCGGGCGGGCTGACGCAGTTCGGCGCCAACCTCGTGATGCTGGCGCCCGGCGCGATGAGTTCGCTGCGCCACTGGCACGAACGCGAGGACGAATTCGTCATGGTCACCGAAGGCGAATGCACGCTGATCGACGACACCGGCGCGCATGTCATGCGGCCCGGCGATTGCGCAGCCTTTCCGGCGGGTGACGCGAACGGCCATCACTTCGTCAACAGAACCGACGCGCCTGCCGCCTTCCTGGTGGTCGGCGCGCGCATGAACCCCGAACGCGCCACCTATAGCGATGTCGATCTCATGGTCGAGATGAAGGACGGCGCGGCCACCTTCACCCGCAAGGACGGCACCCCCTTTGAGGAAGACAGCAAATGACCGATTTCACCTATGACGTGGATGCCGATGGCGTCGCCACCATCACCTGGGACGTGCCATCGAAGTCGATGAACGTGATGAGCCTGGAAGGCTACGACGAACTCGACCGGCTGATCGACCAGGCGTTGGCCGACGATGCCGTGAAGGGCGTGGTCATCACCTCGGGCAAGGACAGCTTTGCCGGCGGCATGGACCTCAACATCATCGCACGGATGAAGGACGAGGCCGGCGGCGACCCGGCCCGCGGCCTCTTCGACGGGCTGATGGAAAAGCACGCCATCCTGCGCAAGATCGAACGTGCCGGCATGGACCCGAAGTCGCTGAAAGGCGGCAAGCCCATCGCCGCCGCCCTGCCCGGCACCGCCCTTGGCATCGGCTACGAGATTCCGCTGGCCTGCCACCGCATCTTCGCGGCCGACAACCCGAAGGCCAAGATCGGCCTGCCCGAGATCATGGTCGGCATCTTCCCCGGCATGGGCGGCACGACGCGGCTGGTGCGCAAGATGGGCGCGATGGCGGCGGCGCCGTTTCTGCTCGAGGGCAAGCTGAGCGATCCGGCCCGGGCCAAGGCCGCGGGACTGATCGACGAGGTCGTGCCGGGCGACGCGCTTCTGGCGCGCGCGAAGGAGTGGGTGCTGACGGCAACCGACGCCGACATCGTCAAGCCCTGGGATCAGAAGGGCTACAAGATGCCGGGCGGCGCGCCCTACCATCCCGCGGGCTTCATGACCTTCATGGGCGCCGCCGACGATGGTGCATGCCAAGACCCAAGGGGTCTATCCGGCGGCCAAGGCCCTTCTGTCGGCAGCCTACGAAGGCGCGCTTGTGCCCTTCGACACGGCGCTCAAGATCGAGGCGCGCTGGTTCACCAACGTCCTGATGAACCCCTCGTCGGGCGCGATGATCCGGTCGCTTTTCGTGAACAAGGAGGCGCTGGAAAAGGGCGCCAACCGCCCGGCCCTGCCCGAGCAGAAGGTCAGGAAGCTGGGCGTCATGGGTGCCGGCATGATGGGGGCCGGCATCGCCTATGTCGCCGCCAACGCCGGGATCGAGGTCGTGCTGATCGACCAGGAACAGGCCGCGGCTGACCGCGGCAAGGCCTATTCCGAAGGCATCCTCGACAA
Source organism: uncultured Alphaproteobacteria bacterium (assembly GCA_963709395.1). Classification (GTDB taxonomy): domain Bacteria; phylum Pseudomonadota; class Alphaproteobacteria; order Rhodobacterales; family Rhodobacteraceae; genus CAVPWP01. The sequence continues at coordinate 310,096 of CAVPWP010000008.1, read as the reverse complement.
GGGGATGAGCCGCAAGAAGGTCACGGCCGAGAAAAAGGCCGAGGTGCTGGGCCGCATCCTTGCCACCACCGACTATGCCGCGCTCAAGGGCTGCGACCTGATCGTCGAGGCGGTGTTCGAGGATCCCGGCATCAAGGCCGAGGTCACGCGCAAGGTCGAAGAGGTCGTCGGCGAGGACTGCATCTTCGCCACCAACACCTCGACGCTGCCGATTTCCGACCTCGCCCGGGCATCCGTGCGGCCAGACCAGTTCATCGGCATCCACTTCTTCAGCCCGGTCGACAAGATGATGCTGGTCGAGATCATCCGGGGACGCGAAACCGGCGACCGGGCGGTGGCCAAGGCGCTCGACTTCGTGCGCCAGATCCGCAAGACGCCGATCGTGGTGAACGACGCGCGGTTCTTCTATGCCAACCGCTGCATCATCCCCTACGGCCTGGAAGGGCTTCGGATGGTGCATGAAGGGGTGAATCCCGTCCTGATCGAGAACGCGGCCAGACTGGTCGGGATGCCGCTCGGACCGTTGCAGCTGATCGACGAGACGGCCATCGACCTCAACGTCCGGATCGCGCGGGCGACCAAGGCCGCGATGGGTGACGCCTATCCCGATGACACGCCGGCCGGAGTGCTCTTCCAGATGGAGGCGGAAGGCAGGCTGGGTCGCAAGTCAAAGGCGGGGTTCTACACCTACGACGACGCCGGCAAGCGCGGCCTTCTCTGGAAGGGACTGGGCGACAGGTTCCCGATGGTCGAAGACCAGCCGGACCTCAGCCATGTGCAGCACCGCCTGCTGATGGCGCAGGTGCTGGAGGCGGTGCGTGCCTTCGAGGCGGGCGTGCTGACGGATATCCGCGAAGGCGATGTCGCGGCGATCCTGGGCTGGGGCTTCGCGCCGTGGTCGGGCGGGCCGTTCTCGTGGCTCGACATGATCGGCGCGGCTCGCGCGGTCGAGATCTGCGACAAGCTCCAGTCTGAGCATGGCGACCGGTTCGAGGCCCCGGCCCTTCTGCGTGACCTCGCGGAGACCGGGCAGACCTTCTATGGCCGCTATGGCGGCGGACAGGCGATGGCGGCCTGACCGAAAAGCTTCGGGGCCGCGCCTTGGCCGCGGCCCCGCTGAAACGGTGCGGTGAGAGACAGGGCGCGGACGCGCCCCTTACGCAGCTTGGGCGAAGCCGTCTGTCGCCCAGGGCGCATCCCCGGCCATCAGCTCGACCATGGCACGCGCGCGCTCGAACGGCAGCACCTCGAAAAAGGCCGACCGCACCGCGCCGCGCAGCGCCGATCCCGCCGCCTTGCGCGGGGCGCAGTGCATCAGCGCGCCGGTGTTGGCATAGACCACCTCCTCGGTGTCGAAGAACAGCGTCACGACCTCGACAAGGTCCACCGGCATGACCCGCGCAATCCCGCGATAGCCCTCAAGCGCCGCGGCCGGCACCAGCACCGACGGATTGCCCAGCACCTCGTCGGCGATGGCGCTTTCGAGCAGGACATGCTGCTCGGGCATCAGGTAGAAGGCGTCGCAATTGTTGAGCGCCCCGCCCGGCACCATCAGCAGCCCCTCGGGATAGGCCGCCCCGAGGTCGGCGCCGAAGACCATACGCTCGATCCGGGTGACGGGCTGAAGCCCGCCGTCCCAGGTCTGGACCTTTTCGCCGGTCATCACCTGTTCGACCGGCGTCCAGCCGCGGGCGGCTTCGACCCGCGTTCCGGCGACAAGACCGGTGCCAAGACGGGTCGGGCGGCGGGAAAAGACAGCGCCGGCGAGGACGGCGTCGTCGATCTGGGCGAATGCGGAGTGATTGTGGATGGACATGGGTTCTTCCTTTCCTCGGGTTGGGGGGATCAAGGCCCCGATGTGGCAAACCCAGGAAAAGCGTCCAATTCTGCCGTCTTTCGGACGCAATCCCGGCGGAATTGCGGCACATTTTCGCCCCACGGGGCAGTCGGAGCCGCGGCAAACCCACTGTTTGAAATGCAGCACCGGCGTTCGCAAAATCTTAGCCATGATCGCCCCGATCGGGTGCGGATTGACCGGTGCCCGGAACGGATTCGAATCGCGCCCCCTCTCCTCAGCCTCTCTCCTCAGAAGGCGTATCCGAAGCGGGCGATGTCCTCGGCGCAGAGCGCGGCCACCCGCGCGGCCGTCACATCGTCGTAGTATCGGCGATGATCGCGGTCGCGGGATGTGGCATTGGCATGGGGGATGTCAGGCCGGAACCCCAGATGGTCCGCCAGCGGGGCGATATCCCGGTCGAGATGCTCCAGACGCAGGAAGGCGTTGCAACGCTCGCGCCCCGCGGCATCGGACACATAGTGCCGTGCCGCATCGTTCCCAAGCATCGCGGCGGTCTGGGGATGGGCCAGGAACTCGGCGAAAGCCGGTCTTGCCGGCCAGCCGCACCGCCGGATGATCGAAGTCCTGCGTGCGCAGCCAGTGGTAGTAGCTCACCATCCTGTCCCAGGGATTGCGCACCAGCGTGAAGACAAAATACCCGTCCAGATCGTCCGGCCCGATCCAGCCGTCGAGATCGGACAGGCGGGAGTGTTTCCAGAGCCGCCCCCGCGCGGGAAGCTCCGCCAGACGCCGCCGCCGTCGTCGCGCCTTGGGCGTATCCCCGATCAGGATGTCGTCCTTCATCGCGCGGGCCTCAAGCGCCAGCGCCATCGAGGTGCCCCCGGTCTTGGGGATGTGAACGAAGATGTAGCGACGGCCAGGTGACACGATCATGCCGGGTGCCGCTGCCTGCGAAATCGGGTCAAGCGCTTCTCCCTGCCGCGCGCCGGCGGGCCAGACCATTGCCTCTACCCCAGCCGCGCGGCTTGAGCTACTGTCGTTAGACGACGAGGAACAGACGAGCAGGTCAAGACAAAGCCGCCATGACGGCGCTCAACGAATACCAGCGGCTCGAGGCGACGGCGATCTGGCGCCCGGACCGGGAGGCCCAGCGGCGTGACGTTTACGTCTCGCTCGGCGATGCCACGCTTGTCATCCACGACGGCAAGGACGTGGCCCTCTCACACTGGTCGCTGCCCGCCGTGATCCGGCGCAACCCCGGCAGCTCCCCGCCCCGCTACGCCCCGGGCGAGGATTCCCCCGAAGAGATCGAAGTGTCCGACACCACGATGATCGAGGCGATCGAGCGCGTGCGCAAATCCGTCGAACGCGGCCGCCCCCACCCCGGCCGGTTGCGCACGGGGATCGTCGTGGCGATGGCGTTGATTGTCGCCGCGGTGGCGGCGTTCTGGGTTCCCGCGGCCCTGATGCGGCAGACCGCCGCGATCGTGCCCGATGCCACGCGCGCAGCCATCAGCAGCGCGATGATGGCCGAGTTGCGCCCGCTGACCGGCCCGGCCTGCGCGACGCCGCAGGGCCAGCGCGCGCTGACCGAACTGACACGCCGGCTGCTGCCCGTCGGGGGCGTGACGCTTATCGTCGTGCCGGACGCGATCCTGACCGTCAGGCACCTGCCGGACGGGACGATCCTGCTGGGACGGGACCTGGTCGAGGATTACGACACGCCCGCCGTCGTCGCCGGCCATATCCTGGCCGAGGCCGAACGGATCGCGCGGACCGACCCGCTCGAGGCGATGCTGCAGGACTCCGGCATCGGCACGGCGCTGCGGCTGCTGACCTCCGGCACCCTTCCGCCAGAGGCCGTGACGGCGGCCGCCCTGCGCCTGGTGGCGATGGATGACCCCGCGCCGCTTGGCGCCGCAGCCCTGGTGCCGCGCTTCGCGGGTGCGGGCGTGCCGCTCTCGCCCTATGCCTATGCGCTGGACGCCACAGGGGAATCGACGCTGCCACTGATCGAAGCGGACCCGGTGCCCGCCGCGGGCGCGCGCCCGATCCTGACCGACGACGCCTGGGTCGCGCTGCAAAACATCTGCGGATCGTAGGGCGCGTCAGTTCCTCAGGATGGTGCCCGAGTATCCCAGCCGCTGCACCTGCGCGAGGCCGGTGCTGGCCGCGGTCATGTCCGCGAAGGGTCCGGCCAGCACGATGGGCGTGCGCGACGACCCCTGCCGCACCTCGCCGCGCCGCGCCGGCAGGCCCGCCGCCCTCAGATCGGCCGCGATCTGGGCGTTTCCGGCCGCATTGGTGGCGGCGCCGATCTGAACGAAGAAGCCGGGCACGGGTTGGACCACGGGCGCGGAAGCAGACGCCAGCGGCGCCGTCGCGACCACCGAAGCCGGTCCCGGCACGAAGCGCAGTTGCCGCGGCACGTCGTCCGTCCAGATCGCGTTCATCTGCGCCTCGCCCGTGGCGGTGCCGCGGGCCCGGTTCGGGTTCAGGCGATCGTCCTCCCAGACCCGGACATAGCCGGGCGGAATGGCGGGCAGTCCGAAGCGCTGACCGGGGGTCAGCAGGCCGTTGTCCTGCGCAGGCGCCATCGTCGCCGCAACGGCCAGGGTCACGGCCAGGGTCACGGTCAGGGTGACAGTCGTTTTCATCTTCGCCTCCGCCGGTGATCGGGCGTGCCGAGCATGCCCAAGCCTGATCGCCAAGTAAAGCGCGCCCTACTGCGTCCCGAACATCCGGTCGCCCGCGTCACCCAGACCCGGCACGATATAGCCGTGCTCGTTCAGGCATTCGTCGAGCGCGGCCGTGACGATGGGCACGTCGGGGTGCGCCTCCTCCATGCGCCGGACCCCTTCGGGCGCGGCCAGGAGGCAGAGAAACCGGATTTCCCGGGCACCGGACTTCTTGAGAAGGTCGATGGCCGCGGCTGAGGAGTTGCCGGTCGCCAGCATCGGATCGACCGCGATGACGAAGCGCTCTTCCAGGTTGGCAGGCACCTTGTAGTAGTACTGCACCGGCTCGAGCGTCTTTTCGTCCCGGTAAAGCCCGACGAACCCGACGCGCGCCGACGGGATCAGTTCGAGCATGCCGTCCAGCAACCCGTTTCCGGCCCGCAGGATCGAGATCAGCGCCAGCTTGCGTCCTTCGAGCGAGGGCGCGTCCATCTCGCACAGAGGCGTCTCGATCCGCCGCATGGTCATGTGCAGGTCGCGCGTGACCTCATAGGCAAGCAGAAGGCTGATCTCGCGCAGAAGCTGGCGGAACTTCGCGGTCGAGGTTTCCTTTTCCCGCATCAGCGTCAGCTTGTGCTGCACGAGCGGGTGTTTGACGATGGTCAGGTGGTCTTTCATGGGGCCTCGAGCGTCTTTCGGATGCGTTCCTTCGTCTCGCCGTCACAGAAGGCGGCGTCAAGCGCGGCGGCGTTGAGCGCCTGCAATTCGTCGTCCTGCCAGCCGCATTCCCGGGCCAGCATGTCGAACTCGCGCGCCATGGTGGTGTGGAAGAACGGCGGGTCGTCGGTCGAGACCGTGACGTTCACCCCGGCATCGCGCAGCCGCGCGATCGGATGCGCGGGCCAGTCGCGGTAAAGCCCCAGGGCCACGTTCGAGCCGGGACAGACCTCGAGCACGATCTCCTCGCGTGCAAGCCGATCGACGGTGGCGTGATCCTCGATCGCGCGGACACCGTGGCCGATCCGTTCGACCTTCAGCGCATCGAGCGCGTCGTTCACGCTGTCCGGCCCGCCCCATTCGCCGGCATGGGCCGTCAGGCGCATCCCTGCCTCGCGCGCAAGGTCGAAGGACCAGGCGAAGTCGCGCGGCTCTCCCGCCTTCTCGTCGCCCGCGATGCCGAATCCGACGATCCAGTCGCCCGCTGTCTCGGCGGCGCAGATGGCGGTTTCCTTCGCCTTCTCCGGGCCGAAATGGCGGATGCAGGTGACGATGCCGCGCAGGGTGATCCCGTCTTCGCGCTCGGCGGCATCGGCGGCTTCGCGGATGGCATGAAGGTATTCGCGCCAGGCCCCCACATCGCGTCCGCCGCAGAAATCGGGCGACAGGAACGTCTCGGAATAGACCACGCCCGACGCCGCACTTTCGGCCAGAACCGCGCGGGTCAGGCGGGCGTAGTCGTCGGGCGTGGTCAGCACCGAGGTCGCGGCCTCGTAGACCTGCAGGAAATGCCAGAAATCGGTGTAGTTGTAGCTGCCGTCGGCGGCGAAAATGCCCTCGATGTCGACATGCTTCTCTTTCGCCAGCCCCCGCACGAAGGCAGGCGGCGCGGCCCCTTCGAGATGAAGGTGAAGCTCGATCTTCTTCATGGGGTCCTCACAGGAAGCTGCGCCCGGGCGGTCGGGCGGCCACGCCCAGATGCGCGGCAAGGCTGGCCCCGACATCCGCAAAGGCCACCTGCCCGATCTCACGCAGGCCCGCACCCGTCGCCACGACCGGCACACGTTCGCGGGTGTGGTCGGTGCCGGTCCAGGTCGGGTCGTTGCCATGATCGGCGGTGAAAAGCATCAGGTCACCGGCTCTCAGATGTCGGAAGAGGCGCGGCAGTCTCGCCGTCGAACCATTCCAGCGCGCGGGCATAGCCCGACACGTCGCGGCGGTGGCCATACTTGCTGTCGAACTCGACGAAGTTGGCGAAGGTCAGGCTGCCGTCTTCGGCATCGCGCGCGGCGGCTTCGAGGTGGTCCATGAGCGCCGCGTCGGGGCCCTTCACCACGTCGTCGATGCCGGTCATCGAGAAGATATCACCGATCTTGCCGATCGCATGCACCTTGCCGCCCGCCGCCTGAACCCAGTCGCAGAGCGTCGGGCCGGGAGGTGCCATGGCGTAGTCGTGACGGTTCGCGGTACGCTCGAAGCTGCCCGGCTCGCCCGTGAAGGGCCGGGCGATGACGCGGCCGACCTTCATCGCGTGCAGCGTGGGGGCAAGATCCACGCAGAGCTTCAGCAAACGGTCGAGGCCGAAATGCCCCTCGTGCGCAGCGATCTGGAAGACGCTGTCGGCCGAGGTGTAGCAGATCGGCCATCCGGTCTCGATGTGACGCGACCCGAGTTCCTCGATGATGACCGTCCCCGAGGCGTGGCAGTTCCCGAGAATGCCGTCGGTGCCTGCCAGCTTGCAGACCCGTGCCACCAGCGCGTCGGGGAACGCTGGTGTCGCGTCGGGGAAATAGTGCCAGTCCCAGGGCACCGGGACGCCCGCAAGCTCCCAGTGGCCCGAGGGCGTGTCCTTGCCGCGCGATACCTCGGTCGCAGCCCCCCAGAGGCCCTGCGGCACGGCGTCAAGGCCGGTGGGGCGGGTGCCCGAGGCAAGCTCGACAGCCGCGCCAAGGCCAAGCGCGTCGAGGTTCGGCAGGCGCAGCGGGCCGCTGCGCCCCTCCTCGGCGCGCCCCGCCGCGCATTCGGCCGCGATATGGGCCAGCGTGTTCGCGCCGGTGTCAGGGACCGTGCCGTTGAAGAAGCGGTCCGCGTCGGGCGCACCACCCGCACCGACCGAATCCATCACGACAAGAAAGGCACGCGGCATCACTCGGCCTCCATGTGCCCCGGTCCGAAGGCCCCGGGCAGAAGCTCGGCGACCGTCATCGTCAGCGTGGTGCCGGCCATCGTGCCCATCGTCACCCGGACATCCGGCCCCGCGAATTCGGCGATCTTCTGGCGGCAGCCGCCGCAGGGCGTCACCGGATCGGGGCTGTCGCCGATCACGGCGACTTCGGCGATCTTCCGCCCCCCGGCGGCGCACATCGCCGCGATGGCCCCGGCTTCGGCGCAGGTGCCTTCGGGATAGGCCACGTTCTCGACGTTGCAGCCGACGAAGACCTGACCATCGTCGGTCCGCAAAGCGGCGCCGACCTTGAACTTCGAATAGGGCGCGTAGGCCCGTTCGCGCACCTCGCGCGCCGCCTCCATGAGTGACATGGCCAATCCCTTCCGCCGTTTCGCGGAAGTCTGTGCCGCGCGCGTGGCGGATGCAAGCCTTGCCCCGCGCATCGCTTTCACCGCACAGTACCGCCACGCACGGCGTCCTCGATTGACGCCGTCAAGGGATGGAACTAAGCCGCGCCGCAAGATAGTTCAGCATTAAACTACCTAGGGGCGGGAGGAGCAGGACATGACCGACAGCCGGCACGACGCGCTGAGGCAGGCGGCACTCGACTATCACGAGTTTCCCCGGCCCGGAAAACTCGAGGTGCGCGCGACCAAGCCGCTCGCGAACGGCCGCGACCTGTCGCGCGCCTATTCCCCCGGCGTGGCCGAGGCCTGTCTCGAGATCAAGGCCGACCCGTCGACCGCCAGCCGCTACACCTCGCGCGGCAACCTTGTCGCCGTCGTCTCGAACGGGTCTGCGGTGCTTGGCCTCGGCAATATCGGCGGGCTGGCCTCGAAGCCGGTGATGGAGGGCAAGGCCGTCCTCTTCAAGAAATTCGCCAATATCGACTGTTTCGACATCGAACTGGACGAGAGCGACCCTGAAAAGCTGGCCGACATCGTCTGCGCGCTGGAACCCACCTTCGGGGCGATCAACCTCGAGGACATCAAGGCGCCCGACTGTTTCATCGTCGAGCGGATCTGCCGCGAGCGCATGAACATCCCCGTCTTCCACGACGACCAGCACGGCACCGCCATCGTCGTGGGCGCCGCGGCAAGCAATGCCATGCGCGTGTCGAACCGGCGGTTCGAGGACATCAAGATCGTCTCGACCGGCGGCGGTGCGGCGGGCATCGCCTGCCTCAACATGCTTCTGAAGCTGGGTGTGAAGCGCGAGAATGTCTGGCTGTGCGACCTGCACGGCCTTGTCCACGAAGGCCGCGCCGAGGACATGACGCCGCAGAAGGCCGATTATGCCCAGCCCGGTGGCCCGCGCAGCCTCGACGACGTGATCGACGGGGCCGACCTTTTCCTCGGGCTGTCCGGTCCGGGTGTGCTGACCCCCGAGATGGTCAAGAAGATGGCGCCGCAGCCCATCGTGTTCGCGCTGGCGAACCCGGCGCCCGAGATCCTGCCCGACCTCGCGCGCGAGGCCGTGCCGGATGCGATCATCGCCACCGGGCGCAGCGATTTTCCCAACCAGGTCAACAACGTCCTGTGTTTTCCCTTCATCTTCCGCGGCGCACTCGATGTCGGCGCGACCGAGATCAACGATGCGATGAAGATCGCCTGCATCGACGGGATCGCGGCCCTTGCCCGCGCCACCACCAGCGCCGAGGCCGCCGCCGCCTACAAGGGCGAACAGCTGACCTTCGGAGCCGACTACCTGATCCCCAAGCCCTTCGATCCGCGTCTGATGGGCATCGTCGCGCCCGCCGTCGCCCGGGCGGCGATGGAAACCGGCGTCGCCACCCGCCCGATCGAGGATTTCGAGGCCTACAAGCGCAAGCTCGACGGGTCGGTCTTCCGCTCGGCGATGATCATGCGCCCGGTGTTCGAGGCTGCGGCGACCGCCACGCGCACGATCGTCTTCACCGAGGGCGAAGACGAGCGCGTCCTGCGCGCGGCCAACGCCATGATCGAGGAAACGACCGACGCCCCGATCCTTGTCGGGCGCCCCGACGTCATCGCCACGCGGGCCGAACGCATCGGCCTGCCGATCCGCCCCGGCACCGACTTCGAGATCGTGAACCCCGAGAACGACCCGCGCTACCGCGACTACTGGACGACCTACCACGGGCTGATGGAACGGCGCGGCGTCACCCCGGACCTCGCGCGTGCGATCATGCGCACCAACACCACCGCGATCGGGGCCGTGATGGTCCATCGCGGCGAGGCCGACAGCATGATCTGCGGCACGTTCGGCCAGTATCTCTGGCATCTCAACTACATCACGCAGGTGCTGGGCACCGACAAGCTGCAGCCCATCGGCGCGCTCAGCCTGATGATCATGCCCGACGGGCCGCTTTTCATCGCCGACACCCATGTGCATCCCGAACCCACCCCCGACCAGATCGCCGAGACCGCGGCGGCGGCCGCCCGACATGTCCGCCGCTTCGGCCTGGCCCCGAAGGTGGCGCTCTGTTCGCACAGCCAGTTCGGCAATCTCGACTGCGACACCGGACGGCGGATGCGCGGGGCGCTTGCCGTGCTCGACGCAGCACCGCGCGACTTCGAATACGAGGGCGAGATGCACGCCGACACCGCCCTCGATACCGAGTTGCGCCAGCGCATCTTTCCGTCGGCCCGCTTCGAAGGCCCCGCGAACGTCCTGGTCTTCGCCAACACGGATGCGGCGTCAGGCGTGCGCAACATCCTGAAGATGAAGGCGCAGGGGCTCGAGGTGGGACCGATTCTCATGGGGATGGGAAACCGCGCGCATATCGTCACCCCGGCGATCACCGCGCGCGGACTTCTGAACATGTCAGCCGTCGCCGGCACCCCGCTTGCCAAGTATGCCTGACAGTTAGCGCAAACAGGGCCGCGACCCCCCTCACCCGCGACTTGCCCGACGCGTCGCGCCTCAGTAACAAGTTCTGAGACCTGAGGAGGAGGGGCGCCAGTGGGCTACCGCGAGATCTACGAGGCGGCCAAGGCCGACCCCGAATCGTTCTGGATGCAGGCCGCCGAGGCCATCGACTGGGTCGAGGAGCCGTCCAAGGCGCTCTTCGACGAGAACGCGCCGCTTTACGAATGGTTCGTCGACGGAAAGCTGAACGGGTGCTGGAACGCGGTCGACCGCCATGTCGAGGCCGGCCACGGCGACCGACTTGCGATCATCTACGACAGCCCCGTGACGCACACCAAGCGGGCAATCACCTACAGCGAGCTTCGGGACCGTGTCGCCTCGCTTGCCGGGGCGCTGCGGTCCAGGGGAATCGAAAAGGGCGACCGGGTCATCATCTACATGCCGATGGTGCCCGAGGCGCTCGAAGCGATGCTGGCCTGCGCGCGCCTTGGCGCAATCCATTCGGTCGTGTTCGGGGGATTTGCCGCGCATGAGCTCGCCGTGCGGATCGACGACGCAAAGCCCAAGGCGATCATCGCCGCCTCCTGCGGGATCGAGCCGGGGCGCGTGGTGCACTACAAGCCGCTTCTCGACGGTGCGATCGAGCAGGCCGCGCACAAGCCCGAGTTCTGCGTGATCTTTCAGCGCGAACAGGAAGTCGCCCACCTGACCGATGGCCGCGACCTTGACTGGCACGAATTCCAGTATGGCGTCGAACCGGCCGACTGCGTGCCGGTCGAAGGCAACCACCCCGCCTATATCCTTTATACCTCGGGCACGACGGGTCAGCCCAAGGGCGTCGTCCGGCCCACCGCAGGCCATCTTGTCGCGCTGAACTGGACGATGAAGAACGTCTACAACGTCGACCCGGGCGAGGTCTTCTGGGCCGCCTCGGACGTGGGCTGGGTCGTCGGCCACAGCTACATCTGCTATGGCCCGCTGGTGCATGGCAACACGACCGTGGTGTTCGAGGGCAAACCCATCGGCACCCCGGACGCCGGCACCTTCTGGCGGATGATCGAAGAGCACCGGATCAAGGTCCTCTTCACCGCGCCCACGGCCTTTCGCGCGATCAAGCGCGAAGATCCGACCGGCGCGATGGTCAAGGCCTATGACACCACGTCCCTGCGCGCGCTCTACCTTGCCGGTGAACGCGCCGATCCCGATACGATCCGCTGGGCGGAAAAGGTGCTGGGCGTGCCGGTGATCGACCATTGGTGGCAGACCGAAACCGGCTATGCCATCGCCGCGAACCCGCTGGGGATCGAGGCGCTGCCGGTCAAGATCGGCTCGCCATCGGTTCCCATGCCGGGCTGGGACGTTCAGGTCCTGGACGAGGCGGGCCACCCCGTGCCGTCGGGCACTCTGGGCGCAATCGCCGTCAAGCTCCCCCTGCCCCCCGGGACGCTGCCCACGCTCTGGAATGCCGAGTCGCGGTTTCGAAAGTCCTACCTCGAGCATTTCCCCGGCTACTACGAGACGGGCGATGCCGGCTATGTCGACGAAGACGGCTATCTCTACATCATGGCGCGCACCGATGACGTCATCAACGTAGCCGGCCATCGTCTGTCCACCGGCGGGATGGAAGAAGTGCTGGCCGGCCATCCGGACGTCGCGGAATGCGCCGTGATCGGGGTCGCGGACGACCTCAAGGGACAGTTGCCATTCGGATTTCTATGCCTCAACGCGGGCTGCGACCGCAGCGAGGCCGACCTGGTGAAGGAAGTGGTGGCGCTGGTGCGCGACCAGATCGGCCCGGTCGCGGCGTTCAAGCACGCGGTCGTGGTCAACCGTCTTCCCAAGACCCGGTCGGGCAAGATCCTGCGCGCCACGATGGCCAAGATCGCGGATAACGAGGCGTTCAAGACCCCCGCCACGATCGACGATCCCGCCATACTCGACGAGATCCGCGAGGCGCTACAGCGTGCAGGATACGCGCAGGCGAAATCGGCGGAACCGTTGGGCTAGCCCGAGTTCAGGCTGTCGAAACCCCGGCCGTTCTTGATGAGATCGTCAAGAAGGGGCGATGGCTGCCCGCCGATGCCCCCCGCTTCGCCCAGCCGCGGCAAGGCGCGGCGCAGGCTCAGCAGGCCCGCGCGGTCGCCCGCCTGCATCGGTCCGCCCGTCCGGCGCGCATAGCCCAGCCCGTGCACCGCCAAGAGATCGATGTCCGAGGGCATGCGCGCCACCCCTTCGGTCAGAAGCCGCGCGCCTTCATTGACGACCGCGGCAAGGCAGGTGCGCTGGATCGTATCCGGTGACAGGCGCCGCGGCGCGGGAAACCGTGCCCGGCCGCCCGCTTCGTTCAAGAAGCCCGCACCCCCCGCGCCCTGCGCGGCGCGCGCGGCCTCCTCTCGGTACTGTCCGCCAGCGGGAAGACCGCGCCGGACGCGCCCCTCGAACACACCCTCGGCCAGCCCCCACGCTGTCAGCGCGTCGTCGATATCCTCGGGCGCGGCCCCCTGTTCGACCAGCAGCTCGGCCGCCCGGTCGAGCGCGGACAGAAGACGCCCGGCGATGCCTTCGCCCCGGGCATCGACCGACCGGACCGGCAGCTTCCCCAGCCTGCGGGCCAGCGTGAAGATCGTGGCGACCGCGTGCCGGGACACCTTGGGCAGGGTCACGATTTCAGCCGCCGCGCCGCCCGAGAAGTGCAGACCCAGAACGTCGCCCGGCCGCTGCGTCGCCCCGGCCAGCGCATCGAGGGCCACGTCCGACATGGTGGCGGCGAAGACGGCTCCAGCCGGCGCGATCGCATCGATCGCCGACCAGCGGCGCGCCGCGTCCTGCGTCCCCCCGGACGCGGCATCAAGGATCACCTGCGCGGTGCCGAAGCCCTGATATCCGCAGAGCATCGTGAGCCGGTCCAGCCGGTCGTCGACATCGTCCTCCGACAGGGTGCCGGCGTTGCAGCGTGCGTCGTAAAGTTCGCCGATACGGGCGTAGAGTGACTCGAGCCCGCCTTCGTCCTCGGCCGACAGAATGACCGACAGGCCCGCGTCAAGACAGCCGACGACCAGCGGCGCGGCGCGATCGTCGCGCGCGCAGATGCCGACGCAATCGACATCGCGCGGTTCGGCGCCCAGGGTTGTCGGCAGGGCCAGTGCCCGGCGTTCGGCCCGCGCCATGTGGCAGAGCGCCGCCGCGATGTCCGAGACACGCAGCCCTTCGGCGGCAGCCTGGTCGAAGGCAAGGCCCTCGTCGTAGGGAAGAAGAAGCGCGGCTTCGACGCAGTTCAGGATTTCGGCCATCACCGGAATCGCGTCCTTGGCCAGCGCCGCCCGCGCGGCGGCAACGGCGTCGAGCCACGGGGCGGGGTCCGATACGCGTTCGCCGCGCGAAGACGCGGGGCGGGGTCCGGCTTTCGCAGCGATCAGTTCTCTGGCCAGCGCGAAGGCGGCGACCCCGCATTTGTCCTGCACGATCCGATCCGCAAGCCCGTTGCGCGACCCCGAAGCGATGCCGACAGGACGCCCGGTGCGCAGCATGGCGATGGCCACCTCGGCCCCGACAAGTCGCGGCAGGCGCTGGGTACCGCCGCCCGCCGGCAGAAGGCCAAGCCGCACCTCGGGAAATCCGATGGCGGTGCCGTGCTGCGCCACGCGGTAATGCGCGGCCACCGCCAGATCGGCGGAATTGCCCATGACGGTGCCATGGACCGCCGCGATGACCGGCTTGGGGAACGCGTCGATCCGGCCGCAGATCGCCTGAAGCCCCGGCGCGGTCCGGCCCGCAACGGACCCCGTCACCGAGGCGGCGGGGTCGGTTCCGCTGCCGAAACTCCTGCCGCGTCCGCGCAGCACCACCGCGCCCACATCCGGGTCGGCCTCGGCCCGCGCAAGGGCGGCATCGAGATCGCGCCGGATGGGCGGGGACAGCGCGTTCAACGGCGGGTGGTCGATCTCGATGATCGCCACGGCGTCACGAACCAGATAGGTGACCACTCCGCTCACGCCTGCCCCCAAGCTACGCCTCATCTTGTAGCTGACAGAGGCGCGAACTCAAGCTGTAGATGGGCCCTTGGGCCACATTCGGCCGCATTGGCGCTGATCCCGTCAGGGGTCAGACTGGAAGGTCGTTCCAGAAGTCGTCGTTCTCGGGGTCTTCGAGCGCTTCTTCGAGGCGCTGGATGTCCTCGGGCACCGGCAATCCCAGCGTCCGCATCTCCGAGATCTTCTCGCGCAGGGCTTCCTGCAGGACATGACGGTCGGCCGGGCGGGCGGCGATCTCGTCCATGATCAGGTTTATGGATGCCTTCAGGCTCTCGAACATGGTGCCTCCTTCGATCTTGGCTGATGTCCGGACAAGGATGTCCGGACGGTTGCGTCATTCGCGTGTCCGCGGGGGCGACCCGTGCCGGAGGGTCCGCGGGAGTCCGGCCTGCCGACGCCATCCCGGGCGCCAAGATCCGGATCGTCCGGCGTGCCACCCCTGTGCCCGGCCTCTCCGTCCGACGGGCCGCGAAGATTGCCGCGCACCCGTTCCGCAACCGACCCCACGCTCAGAAGCCCGACAATCCGCGCACGAAGCTCGTCGCGCTCTGACGGCGTCAGCGCATGGCGCGGGACCTTTCCGTGCGGGCGGCTTCGGGCCATCGCCGTGTCACTTGGCGCAATTGCGGCAAAAGGGCGTGGCCGGCAAAACATCAAGCCGCTCGGCCGAGATTTCTTCACCGCATCGCACACATACACCATATTCGCCCTCTCCGATCCGGGCAAGCGCCGCGCGAATGCGTTCGATTTCGGCAAGGCCGGACGTTCCGATCCCTTCGAGAACCTCGTCCTCCTCGCGTTCGACGGCCAGTTCTTCCCAGTCCTTCGACTGGTGGGAGTCAAGCTCGTCCTCGATGTTGCGAAGCCTGGCGTCCAGTTCGGCCATGCGGGCCTTCAGAACCTTTTCGTATTTCCCGACATCGATCATCCCGGACTCCCTTGCAGGCCATCAATCACGGACAGGCTAGGGACGCGCAGGATGCACGGCCTTGATCCACGTCAAGGGTGCGCCCGTTCCATGGCCGACAGGGTCGGCGCGGTCAGACGGGGACGTTCTCCCAAAGGTCATCATCATCGGTCGTCGCCGCGGGGCTGCGAACCGGCATCACCGGATCGACGGCCCGAATGTGCGCCAGAACGGCATCCGGGGCGACCGAAGAAAACCTCGCACGCAACGCGCCCTTCACGTCGTCGGCGCGCGACGGATCGGCAAGCAGCCCGTCGACGATGCTGTCGATCTCTTCACGGGTAGGGACTTTCGCTGTGGTGCTTTTCATCTACTCCTCCCAGGTCTGCAGGGCGCTCACGCGCCCACACCCGACTATAGGGAGTCTGCAACAGACATGCGACGGTCGAAAAGAGCGCCGGCCAATCCCCGCCGCAATTTCCGCGATAGTCGCTCAATCCTTGGGCGTGCTGCACGGCCATCGCGCGGCACATGGGCAGGATCACTTCGGGCAGTACTGCTCGTAAAGCGCCTGAAGCACGGGAATGATGCGCGGATCGGCCAGGCTGTAGCGCACCGTGCGCCCGTCACGACGGGGCTTGACGAGCGACTCGCCGCGCAAACGGGCAAGCTGCTGGCTGACATAGGCCTGGCTCATCCCCAGGGCACGTTCAAGCTCTCCGACGCTTTTCTGGCCCTCCACAAGCTGGCACAGAAGAAGAAGACGCGAGGGATTCGACAGCGCCCGCATCAGGGCCGCAGCCTCATCCGCCGCCAGCGCCATGCGGTCCTGCATTATGGTGAAGTCTTCAGCCACGATCTCAAGATAATGCATATTTGCCGAAAGCGAAACACATATCATCATTGACATGTAATCGAGCAGACCCATATTGTCGTCAAACGCGCAAGCAGGAGACCTGAACATGCATCCGGACGTCACAGCCTTCTTCGACGACGCCACCAACACGATCAGCTACGTTGTTCGCGATCCGCAGGGACGGACGGCGGCGATCGTCGACAGCGTGCTCGATTTCGACTACGCCAGCGGTCGCACCGATACGGCCTCGGCCGACGCCATCATCGACTTCGTCCGCGCCGAAAAGCTCGAGATCGCCTGGATCCTCGAGACCCATGTCCACGCCGACCACCTGTCCGCCGCACCCTACCTTCAGGAAAAACTGGGCGGGAAGATCGGTATCGGGCGCAACATCACGATGGTTCAGGACACCTTCGGCAAGGTGTTCAACGAAGGCACCGAATTCCAGCGCGACGGCAGCCAGTTCGACCAGCTTTTCGAAGAGGGCGACAGTTTTCACATCGGACAGCTGCGGGGCGACGTCCTGCACACGCCGGGCCACACGCCCGCCTGCATGACCTACGTGATCGGCGACGCAGCCTTCGTGGGTGATACGCTGTTCATGCCCGACTTCGGCACGGCCCGCTGCGATTTCCCCGGCGGATCGGCCAGCGATCTCTACGCCTCGATCCAGAAGATCCTCACCCTTCCGGACGAGACGCGGATCTTCGTCGGCCACGACTACAAGGCCCCCGGACGCGAGGACTACGCCTGGGAAACGACCGTGGGCGAGCAAAAGGCCAAGAACGTCCACATCGGCGGCGGCAAATCCGCCGAGGATTTCGTCGAGATGCGCCAGACCCGCGACGCCAAGCTGGCGATGCCGCGGCTGATCATCCCGTCGCTTCAGGTAAACATGCGCGCCGGAAACATGCCCGCACCGGACGATCAGGGAGACGTCTTCCTGAAGGTCCCGGTCAATCGTATGTAGGCGCGGAACAGATCGGGGAATCGACATGCAACAGGACTGGATCTGGGGACTGGTCGGCGGCGGCATCATTGGCCTTGCCGGCGCGGTCTTCCTTCTTGTGAACGGCCGCATCATGGGCGCATCGGGCATCATCGGCGGGCTGGTCGACGGCAGCGGCCGGTCGAACTGGCAAGAGCGCGTGGCCTTCTTAGCGGGGTTGATCCTCATCCCCGCGCTACTCGTGCCGTTTTACACCGAGGTCGACACGAAGCTGACCTCGAACCTTGCCATCGTGGCGATCGCCGGCCTGCTTGTCGGGGTCGGCACGCGGATTGCCAATGGCTGCACGTCGGGCCACGGCGTCTGCGGGATTTCGCGCCTGTCCCTGCGCGGCATCGTGGCGACCGTGTTCTACATCGGGGCGGGCGGCCTGTCGGTCGTTCTCTTCAAGCATATCCTGGGGGTGATCTGATGCGCGCGCTTTTCGCATTCATCGCCGGCGGCCTCTTCGGCGCCGGGCTTCTGATTTCGGGGATGACCGACACGACAAAGGTGCAGGGCTGGCTTGACATCTTCGGCACCTGGGACCCGACGCTGGCCTTCGTCATGGGCGGGGCGATCATTCCCATGGCCATCGCCTGGCAGGTGACCCGCGGACGCCGTCCCGTGCTGGGCGGCGAGTTCCCGCCCCCGCCCGAGCCGCGGATCGGCCACAACCTTGTCGTCGGTTCGATCCTGTTCGGGGCCGGCTGGGGCCTTGCCGGTCTTTGCCCGGGGCCGGCGCTGGCCTCGATCACCTACGGCGGGATCGGAGGCTTGGTCTTTCTGGGCGCGATGATCGCGGGCATGCTGGCCGCACCGCCGGTGCGCACCCGCATCGACGCCATCGCCGGGAGTGCCTGACATGTCCGATCTCGATATCCGAGAGGTCACCGAAACCTATGCCGTCAGCCCCCAGATCGCGCCCGAAGACATGGCCGCGATCCGGGCGCGCGGGTTCACGACGGTGATCTGCAACCGCCCGGACATGGAAAACCCGCCCGAGCTTCAGACCGCCGCCATGGCCGCGGCGGCCGAAGCCGCGGGGCTTCGCTTCGTCGAGAACCCGTTCGCGGCGGGGCTGGATGTGTCGATCATCGGCCAGCAGCGCGCGGCCGTCGACGACGCCGAAGGACCGGTTCTGGCCTATTGCCGGTCGGGCACGCGGTCGGCCACCGTCTGGGCCCTGGCCGAGGCCGGGCGCCGCCCGACCGACGAGATCCTGCGCGCCACGGCCTCGGCCGGCTATCCAATGGAGGGGATGCGTCCGCAGATCGACGCGCTGGCACAGCGCGCAGGCTGACCGCTACCCCGTGAACGGCACTGCCAGCGCCGGGTCGCCCAGAGTGTCCCGGTCGTCTCCGGGCGCCGTCGTACCCGGCGACCCGGCGGTGTCGGACAGCGGTGTGCGAAGCGGGGCCGCACCGGCGGACCCGGGCCTGTCGATCATCGCAGGCGCCGCTGTCGCCACGGCCTCCTGCGACAGGATCAGCCGCACCGCCTTGCGCCCGTCGACCTGGCCAAGGCGTGCCCCCGCAATGCGGCGCCCATCGCCCCCTTCGATCGAGATCGCCCCCAGCACGGTG
Organism: uncultured Alphaproteobacteria bacterium; assembly: GCA_963709395.1. Lineage (GTDB taxonomy): Bacteria > Pseudomonadota > Alphaproteobacteria > Rhodobacterales > Rhodobacteraceae > CAVPWP01. Next base: position 291,518 of record CAVPWP010000008.1, on the reverse strand, counting down.
GACGGCAGGGGAAGAAGATCACCCGGCGCAAGTGATGCGATCCGTGCCAGCGGCAGACGCAGCCGGTGCAGTACCGCCTCGAGCGTGACGCGGCCCTCCGCCACCACCGGTCGCAGATCCTGCCCAAGCGTCCGGCGCGTCCCCTGCGGCGCCCGGACCTGGGCGGGGTCCCTCGCGGGTGGCATGATCAGGGTGACCTGCCCCTGCCGGGCGCCCGCGCCAAGATCCGCCATGATCCGGACCCGGTGCAGGGGACCATCCGGCAAGGTCATCAGCGCGGCCCGCGCATCGGGCAGGAACCCCGAAACGCGCGCGCCGCGCCAGGGCGGGGGCACTGCGTTTTCCGACACGGCACCGTCGAATGCCGCGCACAGCGCATCGACAAGCCCCGATACGATGGCTGCGTCCGTCGCGGTCGGCCGGCGCGGGGCCAGCGGCGCGGTTCTTACCCGCCCGGTCATCTGCGCCTCGATGATCGCGGCAAGGAACGCAGGGTCCAGCGCGCAGAGCCCCCGGCGCCCCTGCCCGTCCCGCATCAAGAGCAGAAGGCTGTCCCCGGCCAGGTCCCCGACCAGGGTCTCCCCGGGCGCCACGGCCTCCTGCGCGGACAGAACCGACAGTTCGATGCCGAGATGCTCGTCGACCGCACGCGGCATGGTCGCGTGCCAGGCACGCGCGGCGGTCATCACCGGCGAGGCCAGCGGATGGCGCTGCGCACCCGCCTTGCGTTTCATCACCGACATCGCGGCGGGATCGGACATCGCGGACCGCCTTCTGACCAGCCTTGGCCCGACCCTTGTCGCAGTCCGTGGTTAACGAAGCCTTTCGGGATGGGCAGGAACACGGTGCCCGCAATGAAAACGGCGCGCCCGCTGGGGCGCGCCGCGTAACTTGCGATGGCGGTGGATCAGTTCAGCGCAGCGTCGGAGATCGCGTGCGTCCAGGCCCCTTCCGGCGCCGTGGAGATCACCGGATCCGACCCGCCCGACAGAAGCGAGGCGACCGTGCGCTCGTAGTCCGCCGGATCAAGCGCGCCGTTCGAACCCGCCGTCAGCTTGGCGACTTCGCTCATCATCCGCTTCTGGTGCGATTCGGTCTGGGCGCCGGTCTCGTCATACTCCAGAACGATCATCGCCGCCTCGTCGGGGTTCTCCTCGGCGTATTTCCAGCCCTGCATCGACGCCCGCACGAAGCGGGTCATCTTGTCGACGAATGCCGGGTCGGACAGGTTCTCTTCGAGGACGTAAAGCCCGTCCTCGAGCGTCGCGACACCCTGATCCTCGTACTTGAAGGTGATCAGTTCCTCGGGCGTGACGCCCGCGTCGATCACCTGCCAGTACTCGTTGTAGGTCATGGTCGAGATGCAGTCGGCCTGGCGCTGGATCAGCGGGTCGACGTTGAAGCCCTGCTTGAGAACCGTCACACCGTCGCCGCCCTCGGTCGGAATGCCGAGCTGGCTCATCCAGCTGAGGAACGGAAACTCGTTGCCGAAGAACCAGACACCCAGCGTGCGGCCGGGGAAATCCTCGGGCCCGGTGATGCCCACATCGTTCCAGCAGGTCAGCATCATGCCCGACGACTTGAAGGGCTGTGCGATGTTCACAAGCGGCAGCCCGCGTTCGCGCGCGGCCAGTGCCGCGGGCATCCACTCGACGATCACGTCGGCCCCGCCGCCCGCGATCACCTGCGGCGGCGCGATGTCCGGACCGCCCGCCTTGATCGTGACGTTGAGGTCCTCGGCCTCGTAAAAGCCCTTCTCGAGCGCAACGTAGTAGCCCGCGAACTGCGCCTGCGTCACCCATTTGAGCTGCAGCGTCACGTCGTCGGCAGCCTGTGCCGCCCCAGCCGCCATTCCCAGCGCGGCCACCCCTGCGAGTATGTTTTTCATGGTCTTACTCCCCTGTTGTCATTCACTTGCGGTGCGACGGGTGCCAGAAGGTCACCCGACGTTCGATCAGGGCCACCGCCCCATAGAACAAGGACCCCGCGATCGCCGCCACCGTAATCTCGGCCCAGACCATGTCGAGCGCAAGTTGCCCGACGCTGGTCGAGATGCGAAATCCCATCCCCACCACGGGTGAGCCGAAGAACTCGGCAACGATGGCCCCGATCAGGGCAAGAGTCGATGCAATCTTGAGCCCGTTGAAAACGAAAGGCATGGCCGCGGGCAGGCGCAGCTTGAAAAGCGTCTGCCAGTAACTGGCGCTGTAGGTCCGCATCTGGTCGCGCTGCATCGCCGTCGTTTCCTGAAGGCCCTGCACGGTGTTCACCAGCACCGGGAAGAACACCATCGCCACCACGACCGCGGCCTTGGACTGCCAGTCGAAGCCGAACCACATCACGAGGATCGGCGCGGTGCCGATGATCGGCAGGGCGGCCACGAAGTTTCCGACCGGCAGAAGCCCGCGCTGCAGGAAGGGCGAGCGGTCGATGACGATCGCGGTCAGGAAGGCCGCCGTGCAGCCGATGACATAGCCCGACAGCGCGCCTTTCACGAAGGTCTGAAGGAAATCGGCCCAGAGGATGCCGGGCGATTGCGCGATCCGCACCGCGATGTCGGTGGGCGCTGGCAGGATCACGCCGGGCACGTCGAGCGCGCGCACCAGCATCTGCCAGACGATCAGGATCGTCGCGCCGAAGATCACCGGAACGGCCAGCCGCGTGACCGGCGTGCGCGGCAGGTTGGCCAGCCGGATGTTCACCCACCAGAGCGCGCCCCAGACCGCCAGCACCGGCACCACGCGTGGCTCGATCACCACGAAGGCGAGGATCGCCACCGTGAACCCCGCCGTCAGCCGCAGCGTTTCGGGGTCAAGCCAGCCGCGGTCGCGGCGCGGGGCGGTGACGTCGCTCATCCCGTCATTCCCATGCGCCGCAGCGTGGCGCGCTGGATCAGGCCGATGGTCCCCACCATGATGGCCGCCAGGATCGCCGCGGCGAACAGCGCCGACCAGATCTGGATCGTCTGGCCGTAATAGCTGCCCGCCAGAAGCCGCGCGCCAAGCCCGCCCGCCGCCCCGGTCGGCAACTCGCCCACGATGGCGCCCACAAGGCTGGCGGCGATGCCCACCTTCAGCGAGGTGAAGAGATAGGGCATCGACGCGGGCAGGCGCAGCTTCCACAGCACCTCGCGCCGCGCGGCCGAATAGGTCTTGAGAAGGTCGAGCTGCATCGCGTCGGGGCTGCGCAGGCCCGTCACCATGCCCACGACCACCGGGAAGAACGACAGATACGCCGAGATCAGCGCCTTGGGGATCAGCCCGGTCACGCCGACCGAGTTCAGCACCACGATGATCATCGGCGCGATGGCCAGGATCGGGATGGTCTGGCTGGCGATGGCCCAGGGCATGACGCTCATGTCCATCGCGCGGTTGTGGACGATGCCGATCGCCAGGAGGATGCCCAGCGCCGTGCCGATGCCAAAGCCCAGAAGCGTGGCCGAAAGCGTGATCCAGGCATGGTAGACAAGGCTGCGGCGCGAGGTGACGTTCTGCTCGACCGTGGTCTTCCAGAGCTCGGCCACGACCTGGTGCGGGGCGGGCAGCTGCGGCCGCTCCTGCGCATAGGTCATCGGAATGACCTGGGGGTTCTTCAGGACAAGGCCGATGCCGCCCATGTCGCGGCGCACAGGCGCTTCGGGTGGCGTCACCTCGATCCCATCCCGCGCGGCCTGGTCGAGCGCGGTGTGGATGTTCATCGGGGCCACGGCCGCGTACCAAAGCGCCACGAGCGCCGCCACCACGGCAAGGATCGGCAGCACCCGGTTCATGCGGTCGCCTCCCATCTCAGCCGGAGCGTGGGCACGCCTTCCTCGGTGTCGGTCACGCGCCCGCCCGGGACCTCATGGAAGCCCTCGCGCGCGTAGAACCGCTGCGCGTCGATGTTCGGCTCGAAGACCGTCAGTTCGATCCCCTCGGGCCGCAGCGCCTTGGCCTGGTCGAGAAGGGCTGTGCCAAGGCCCCGCCCCCGCGCCGGGGGCGCCAGATAAAGCGCCGGCATGAACCCGTCCTGGCCCAGGGACAGGTAGCCGACGATGCCCCCGTCGGCCTCGGCCACAAGGATCGTACGCTGGTCGAGCAATCCGGGCCCGAACAGCGCCGCGATCTCGTCGCGCGAAAGGGTGCGCGGCAGCCACGTCGGTCGCGTCGATGTAGTCGTTGATGATCCGCGCGCAGGCCGGCAGGTCGTCCGCCCGCGCCGCGCGGATCGTCACGCCCTCACGCATCGTCGAACATCCCCGCGCGCAGCCCCTCGCGCACGCGGTGGGCGATTTCGATGAACTGGGGCGTGTCGCGGATGTCGAGCGGGCGTTCCTTTGGCAGCGGGCTGTCGATGATGTCGGTGATCCGCCCGGGACGCGGGCTCATCACCACGATCTTGGTCGACAGATACACCGCCTCGGGGATCGAGTGCGTCACGAACCCGATGGTCTTGCCGGTCCGCCGCCAGAGCTTGAGAAGCTCTTCGTTCAGACGGTCGCGCACGATCTCGTCGAGCGCGCCGAAGGGTTCGTCCATCAGCAGGATATCGGCGTCGAACGACAGCGCCCGCGCGATCGACGCGCGCTGCTGCATGCCCCCCGAAAGCTGCCAGGGGTACTTCTTTTCGAAGCCGGACAATTCGACCAGTTCGAGCACGCGGGCCACCCGCTCGGCCTGTTCGGCGCGCGAATAGCCCATGATCTCGAGCGGAAGCTTCACGTTCTCGGCGATGGTGCGCCACGGATAAAGCCCTGCCGCCTGGAACACATAGCCATAGGCGCGCGCCTGCCGTGCAGCGTCCGGGGTCATGCCGTTGACCGTGATCGACCCGGCTGTCGGATGCTCGAGCGCCGCGATCACCCGCAGAAGCGTGGTCTTGCCGCAGCCCGACGGGCCGATGAAGGACACGAACTCGCCCTTGCCCACGGTCAGGTTCACATCCGCCAGCGCGCGGACCGGCCCGTCGTTGGTCTCGAACGTGAGCCCGAGGTCTTTCGCTTCGATTACAGGTGCTTCCGTCATGCCGGTTGAACTGTTCCCCTGCCCTTCAGTGGGCCCTCCCCGGTTATATCCACCGTGCGGCGGGGCGCCAGAGCCGCGGCGCATCCGGCCGCGATGCCGGACGTGGCACGGGGCGACGTCACGCGGTTCCTGCCTGTTCCGCGCGCAAAGCGCCGACAATCTCGTCAGCCAGAAGATCGACATCGTCCTCGCCAGTGGCATAGCCGATGATCGAACAGCGGATGATCGCACGCCCACGCCATTCGCCATGCGTGGGATAGACCTTGCCGCGCGCCTGCACGCGGTCGAGCACCGCGTGAGTCAGGCGGTCGCCCTCGGTACCCTCGCCGATCGTCACCGCCACCTGGTTCGAGGCGACCTCGTTGAGAACCATCATCCCCGGCTCGGCCGCAAGCCGCCGGGCCAGGCCCTCGGCCAGCGCGCAATGTCGCGCGATCATCTCGCGCACGCCCGCCTTGCCGAGGTGCCGCAGGATCGCATAGCTGGGCACGCCGCGTGCGCGGCGCGACAGCTCGAGGGTCGTGTCGGTGGGCTCGATCGCGTCGAGGGTCGTGGGCAGATAGGCGCCGCGCGCCGACATCGAGGCGACCAGCGGCGCGGGGTCGCGCACGATGCAGAGCCCCGCATCGAAGGGCGCGTTCAGCCACTTGTGCAGATCGACCGCCCAGCTGTCGGCGGTCTCGACCCCGGCGAGGCGGTGGCGCAGCTCCGGCACGGCGGCGACCCAGAGCCCGAACGCCCCGTCGACATGCACCCAGCCGCCGCGCTCATGCACCATCGGGATCAGCTCCGCGAAGGGATCGAAGGCGCCGGTGTTGATCTGGCCCGCCTGCAGGATGACCAGCGGCGGGGCGTCGCAATCGGCAAGCGCCGCGGCAAGGTCGCCCGGCAACATCCGGCCCTGGTCATCGGTCTTCACCCGCCGGGCGCGCCCCGCGCCGAAGCCAGCATAGCGCAGGCCCGCGATGGGCGCGGAATGCGCGTCGGCACCGAAGATGACCGGGATCTCGGGGGCCCCGAAAAGCCCCCTGTCCTCGACGTCCCAGCCGCGGTCGCGCAGAAGCGCGTGGCGCGCGGCCATGATCCCCTGCGTATTCGCGACGGTGCCGCCGGTGACGATGCCCACGGCCGCGTCTGCCGGCAGTCCCATCAACTCGAGGCACCAGTCGCCCACCGTCTGTTCCATCGCGAAAGCCGACGGCGTCTCCCACGACGACCCGACGTTCTGCCCCCAGGCCGAGACCAGCATGTCGGCGGCCACGCCCACGGGCATGGAGCCGCCGAGGACATAGCCGAAGAACCGTGGTGAGGTCATCCGGGCGATCCCGTCCGCCGCGTCCTCGGACAGCGACCGGATCACGTCGTCCGCCGCTTCGCCTTCTTCCTGCAGGGGTTTGCGGAACCGGTGCACGATATCGGCGGGCCGCAGGCGCGGCGGCACGGGCGCTGTATCGCTGTTCTCGCGGTGGCGAATGGCCAGTTCGGCGGCAAGTTCGAGCGCGCGCCGGTCGTCCCCTCTCAGCCCCGACACGCTCAGACGCCGCTTGCGGGAATACCCGTCCGCTCGACCTTGCGCGGGGCGGTGAGCTCTTTCCAGGTGCTCAAAGCCTTCGTCACGGCCTGTCCCGGATCGCGCTTGACGAACTTGCCGTGGCCCTCCTCGGTCCGCACCTCTCCGTCGTGGATCGCGACCTTGCCGCGCGTCAGCGTGAAGCGCGGCAAGCCCTTCACATGCTTGCCCTCGAAGACGTTGTAGTCGATCGCCGATTGCTGCGACGCTGGCGCTGATCGTCTTTTCCTTCGCCGGGTCCCAGACCACGATATCGGCATCGGCCCCGACAAGGATCGCGCCCTTGCGGGGATAGACGTTCAGGATCTTGGCGATGTTGGTCGAGGTGACGGCGACGAACTCGTTCATCGTCAGCCGGCCGGTCGCCACGCCATGGGTCCAGAGCATCGGCATCCGGTCCTCGAGGCCCCCGGTCCCGTTCGGGATCTTGGTGAAATCGCCCACGCCATAGCGTTTCTGCTCGGTCGTGAAGGCGCAGTGATCCGTCGCCACCACCGACAGCGACCCCGACTGAAGCCCGGCCCAAAGACTGTCCTGGTGCTTCTTGTTGCGGAAGGGCGGCGACATCACGCGACGCGCGGCATGGTCCCAGTCCTTGTCGAAATACTCGCTTTCATCCAGCGTCAGATGCTGGATCAGCGGTTCGCCCCACACCCGCTTGCCGTTCTGGCGCGCGCGCCGGATCGCCTCGTGCGACTCCTCGGCCGAGACATGCACCACGTAAAGCGGCACGCCGGCCATGTCGGCGATCATGATCGCGCGGTTCGTGGCCTCGCCCTCGACCTCGGGCGGGCGGGAATAGGCGTGGCCCTCGGGGCCGTCGTTGCCCTCGGCCAGAAGCCTGGCCTGCAGGTCGGCCACGATGTCGCCGTTCTCGGCATGAACGAGCGGGATCGCGCCCAGTTCGGCGCAGCGGCGGAACGAGGCGAACATCTCGTCGTCGTTCACCATCAGCGCGCCCTTGTAGGCCATGAAATGCTTGAAGGTGTTGATGCCGCGCTCGCGCACCACGGTCTCCATCTCGTTGAAGACCTGCTCGCCCCACCAGGTGATCGCCATGTGGAAGGAATAGTCGCAATTGGCGCGCGTGGACTTGTTGTCCCACATCTGGATCGCGTCGAGCAGCCCCTGGCCGGGGCTGGGCAGCGCGAAGTCGACCACCATCGTCGTGCCGCCCGAAAGTGCCGCGCGTGTCCCGCTCTCGAAGTCATCCGAGGAATAGGTGCCCATGAACGGCATTTCGAGATGGGTGTGCGGGTCGATCCCGCCGGGCATCACGTAGCAGCCCGTGGCATCGAGTTCGGTGTCGCCGGTCAGCCCCTTGCCGATCGCGGTGATCACCCCGCCCTCGATCAGGACATCGGCCTCGTAGGTGAGGTCCGCCGTGACGATGGTTCCGTTCCGGATGACTGTGCTCATCGTTATCTCCCCGCTGGTTCAACCGCCAATGGCGCCTCTGCGTTCTTCTTGGCGCAAATATCCCGGGGGTCCGGGGGCAGCGCCCCCGGTCCCGCCGTCACTCCACGATCTCCGCCGTCTCAAGCACCGCGTGCAGAAGCACATCCGTGCCCTTCTTGGCCCAGTCCGGCGTGATCTCTTCGGCCTCGTTGTGGCTCAGCCCGTCGACGCAGGGGCACATCACCATCGCCGTCGGCGCCACCCGGTTGATCCAGCAGGCATCGTGCCCGGCACCCGAGACGATGTCGCGGTGCGAATAGCCCAGCCGGTCGGCCGCATTGCGCACGGCCGCCACGCAGCCCGGATCGAAGGTGACCGGGTCGAAGTGGCCGGTCGGCTCGATGGTGATGCCAAGACCCAGATCCTTCGCGATCTGGGCCGCCTCGGCCTCGAGCCGGGTCCGCATCGAGGTCAGTTTTTCGAGATCGGGCGACCGGAAATCGATGGTGAAAACCGCCTTGCCCGGAATCACGTTGCGCGAGTTGGGATAGACATTGGCCTGCCCCACCGCGCCCACGGCATCCGGCTGGTGGTCCATGGCGATGCGGTGCACGGCTTCGGTGATCCGCGCCATGCCGAGCCCGGCGTTGACCCGCATGTTCATCGGGGTCGAGCCGGTATGCGCATCCTTGCCGGTCAGCGTCACCTCCAGCCACCAGAGGCCCTGCCCGTGGGTGACGACGCCGATCTCCTTGCCCTCGGCCTCGAGGATCGGGCCCTGTTCGATGTGCAGCTCGAAGAAGGCGTGCATCTTCCGCGCGCCGACCTCCTCGTCGCCGGCCCAGCCGATGCGCTTCAACTCGTCGCCGAACGCCTTGCCCTCGGCATCCTGCCGCCCGTAGGCCCAGTCAAGTTCGTGCATGCCCGCGAAAACGCCCGAGGCCAGCATCGCCGGCGCGAACCGCGTGCCTTCCTCGTTCGTCCAGTTCGTCACGACGATGGGATGCCTGGTCTTGATGCCAAGGTCGTTCAGCGTCCGCACGATCTCCAGCCCGCCGAGGACGCCCAGCACCCCGTCGTACTTGCCGCCCGTCGGCTGGGTGTCGAGATGGCTGCCCACATAGACCGGCAGCGCGTCGGGGTCGGTCCCGTCGCGCCGGGCGAACATCGTCCCCATCCGGTCGACGCCCATGCGTGCAGCCCGCCGTCCTCGCACCAGGTCTGGAACAGCGCCCGCCCCTCGGCATCGGCGTCGGTCAGCGTCTGGCGGTTGTTCCCGCCCGCCACGCCCGGACCGATCTTCGCCATGTCCATGAGGCTTTGCCACAGGCGTTCGCCGTTGGTCTGGAGGTTGTCGGTTGGTGTGGGCATATCGCTGGACTTTCTCTTCGGTCTTTCTGATGGTTTCGGGCCCGAAACCGTTGACGCCGCAAGACCTTGGTCACTATCAGTGGGGCAATCGCAAAACGGATAAATCCGAGTGTTGCCGCTGAATACCCTTCCAAGAGCCTCGAGTATCATTTTCGGCACGAGGGCAGGTCGTCGGCTTCGCAGCTTTCTGGCGCGCCCCTTTTCGGGGAACCGAGCCAATCGTCTTCTCATCGCCTACGAGGCGCGCAGAATTACGGAAGCCCAGGTCTTTCCGTTCGCCGCCTACGAAGCCGAAATCGCCGAAACCTACGATGTCGAGATCCGCTACATCGAAAACTCGAGCATCCTCGAAGGCGTGCCCGAAAGGCTGCGCAGCGCCAGCCACGTTGCCTTTCAATCGTGGCTCACGGACTCCACCGACCGGCTTCGAGCGATCACGGCTGCGATTGCCCGTGATCTTCCAGAGTCGCGGAAGACCTATATCGACGGTTTCGCGAACACGGATCTCAGATTTGCCCGCGATCTCTCCGACGTCGTCGATGCCTACGGGAAGAAATCGCTCTTCCGTGACCGCAGTCAGTTCCTCCGCCCCACGCTTGGCGATACGAATCTCGTCGAGTTCTACTCGCGGCACTACGGTCTGCAGGACGAAATGGTGCGACTGGGACGTGCCAGCCGAAATCCTGGACACGCTCCATCTCACACCGAATTTCTTCACCGGGAGCCAATTCCTCGAAGCCTTTAGGAACGGCAGTGCGCCCGACCCCAGAGGCCGGCCCTTTGACATCCATGCGCGCCTCGCGACGCGCGGAACGCCGTGGTATACGTCGATGAGAACCGACTTCGTCCAACGTCTGGAGGCGTTGTTCGGCGCCAGGACCGTCACCGGCGAGGCGATACCGTGGCGCCAGCTACATGGCCGAGATGGGCCGAAGCAAGATCTGTGCGAGTCCTTTTGGCTACGGCGAACTCTGTTGGCGCGATGTCGAGGCCTTTCTCGCCGGCGCTGTTCTGCTCAAGCCGGACATGAGCCACCTCGACACGCTTCCCGACCTCTACCGTCCGTGGGAGACCTACGCGCCGATCGCATGGGATTTCTCGGATCTCGCGGAGGTAGTCGACCGCTTGCTGTCGGACGAAGCGCTGCGGTCCCGCATCGCGCTTGCCGCATTCGAGGAGACCAAGCGCTACCTGTCCGAAAAGCGTTTCGTTCAGGATATTCGCTTTGTATTCGAGTAACCGCGCCACTCGACGCTCACTCCAGCCCCATCAACACATCCCGCAGCGTCCCGACCAGCTGGTCCACGTGCTCCTTCTCGATGATCAGCGGCGGCGACAGCGCGATGATGTCGCCCGTGGTGCGGATCAGGATGCCCTTCTCGTAGGCCTGCAGGAACGCCGTGAACGCCCGCTTCGTCGGCTCGCCCGCGATCGGCTCAAGCTCGATGGCGCCGATGAGGCCGAGGTTGCGGATGTCGATCACATGCGGGCAGTCGCGCAGCGAGTGGACCGCGTCCTCCCAGTAGGCCGACATGCCGGCGGCACGTTCGAACAGGCCGTCCTCGCGGTAGGTCTCGAGCGTGGCGAGACCGGCGGCCGAAGCGATGGGCGAGCCCGAGTAGGTATAGCCGTGGAAGAGCTCGATCAGGTGCTCGGGGCCGTTCATGAAGGCGTCGTGGATGTCCGGGCGTGGTCAGCACCGCGCCCATCGGGATCACGCCCGAGGTCAGGCCCTTGGCGCAGGTGATCATGTCGGGCATGACGCCGAAGTAGTCGGCGGCGAAGGCCGAGCCGAGCCGCCCGAAGCCGGTGATGACCTCGTCGAAGATCAGCACGATCCCGTGCTTGGTGCAGAGCTCGCGCAGACGCTGGAGATAGCCCTTGGGCGGGATCAGGACCCCGGTCGATCCGGCGACGGGTTCGACGATCACGGCCGCGATCGTCTCGGCGCCGTGCAGCGCCACCAGACGCTCGAGCTCATCGGCAAGGTTGGCGCCATGTTCCGGCACGCCGCGGCTGAAGGCGTTTTCCGGCAGGTGGGTGTGCGGCAGGTGATCGACCCCGGTCAGGAGGGTGCCGTACATGCGGCGGTTGTTGACGATCCCGCCGACCGAGATGCCGCCGAAGCCCACGCCGTGATAGCCGCGCTCGCGCCCGATCATCCGGGTGCGCGTGCCCTGGCCGATCGCGCGCTGGTAGGCCAGCGCGATCTTCAGCGCCGTATCGACGGCTTCCGAGCCGGAGTTGACGAAGAAGACGTGCTCCATCCCCTCGGGCGCCATGTCGCGCAGCGACGAGGCAAGCTCGAACGCCTTGGGGTGACCCATCTGGAAGGCCGGGGCATAGTCAAGCTCGCCCGCCTGCTTGCGGATCGCCTCGACGATCTTGGGGCGGTTATGGCCCGCGTTGCAGCACCACAGCCCAGCGGTGCCATCGAGGATCTCGCGCCCGTCCGCCGTCTTGTAATGCATCCGGTCCGCCGAGACGAGCATCCGCGGCGCCTTCTTGAACTGGCGGTTCGCGGTGAAGGGCATCCAGAAAGCGGACAGGTCGTTGGGGACCGACGGACGATCGAGGGCCATGGCCCGGCTCCTTGTGATAAGTGGGCGCCGCCCGGGGCGCGCGCCCTGCGCAAAGGGTTTGACCACTTGGTCAGGATCACGCTAGCAGAGCACAAGGGCCAGTCAAGCGGTGCGGGCCCGTGGAACTCTGTCCAGACCGAGGACGCGACGGAATGCGCCGATGCCCCTGCCCGAGCACGCCCCCCGGCCGATGACCCAGCCCCGCACCCGCATCCAGAAACGCAACACCGAGGTGATCCTCGACGCGGCCCTCGAAGTGTTCTCGGCACACGGGTTCCGGGGGGCGACGCTCGATGCCATCGCCGAGGTGGCCGGCCTGTCGAAACCCAATGTCCTCTACTATTTCGCCTCGAAGGAGGCGATACACGCGGCGCTTCTGACCCAGCTGCTCGAAACCTGGCTCGATCCGCTGCGCGACCTCGACCCGGACGGCGACCCGGTCGAGGAAATTCTGGGCTATGTCGCGCCGCAAGCTCGAGATGGCGCGCGCCTATCCGCGCGAAAGCCGGCTCTTCGCGAACGAGATCGTGCAGGGCGCCCCGCGCATGATGGCCGAGATCGACGGGCCGCTGCGCAGCCTCGTGGACGAACAGGCGTCCCTGATCCGCGCCTGGATTGCCGAGGGGCGGCTTGCGCCGCTCGACCCCCATCACCTGATCTTCTCGATCTGGGCCACGACCCAGCATTACGCCGATTTCGACGTGCAGGTCCGCGCGATCCTTCGGGCCGAGGACGAGTCCCATTTCGACGCGGCGGCACAGTTTCTGGCGGATTTCTACCGCCGCGCCCTGACGCCCGCGCGTTAACCACCCGGAACGATCCCGCGGTGGAATTAAGCTTCGGGTTACGCTGGCGCCCTAGCCTTGACCAAGGTGGGGGCTCTTTGACAGGAGCCGGGGCATGTTCTCGAACGTCGGTATGAATCCCTATGGGCCCGGGGGCGGCATCGTCACCCAGCAGCCTCAGACTGCCACGCTGCCACAATCGGACGCCCGCAGCGCGGTGCGCGGCGAAAGCGGTGCCGCGGCCGCGAGGGCCGAAACCGCCGAACGGGTCGATCCGGCGCGTCAGGCGGTCCCGGCCGCGCCGCTGCCCGACAGGCCGCCGTCCCTGCGGTCGCCCGAGTTCGGGACGCGCTTCGTGCCGATGGTCACGCCCCAGCAGGCGGGCGGGCCCGAGGACCGGCGCGCGCAGGCGCCCGACGATGGCGCGCCCGCAGGCCCCCCGCCCGCCTTCCGGCGCACCCCGCTCGAGGCACGGCAGGCCGAAACCAGCGCCCCGGACCCCGCGCCCGCCACCATCTCGGCTCCCGCCCCGCCTGAAACGGCGACCACGACCGCGACGGACCCTGTCGCCGTGCCGGAGCCAGACATCGTCGCAGAGGAGACGGCCGGCCCGGCGACCTCCGCGGAAAAGGCACCTGAATCGGCCGCGTCCGACACCGAGGACGACCCGCTTCGCGCGGCCATCCGCCGTCTTCTGGCCGATGGCGACCCCGCGCCCGTGCCGCCCAGCGCCGAAAAACGCGCCGAGGACGGGATCGCCGGCCTGCGCCGGATGGATGTGCCCTACGACACCGCCACGGTCGACCTCAGCCGATGACCCCCTATTCGGCGGCCTGCGCGGCGGGGTTGTTGGGATGCGTCGTCCAGTTGGCGTAGTCGTCCTCCACGACCTTTCCGGTGCGCGGGTCGACCGTTCCGGCCGGCAGGCGTTCCATCGTGATGCAGTCCTCGACCGGGCAGACGTTGATGCAGAGGTTGCAGGCCACGCATTCCTCGTCGATCACCTCGAACACGCGGTCGGGCGACATCGAGATCGCCTGGTGGCTGGTATCCTCGCAGGCGGCGTAGCAGCGGCCGCACTTGATGCAGAGCGTCCTGGTCGATCCGCGCCTTGGTGACGTAGTTGAGGTTGAGGTACTGCCAGTCGGTGACGTTGGGCACCGCGCGGCCCGATATCTCGGCGACCGAGGCGTAGCCCTTCTCGTCCATCCAGTCCGACAGGCCCGCCGTCATTTCCTTGACGATCCGAAGCCATAGGTCATGGCCGCGGTGCAGACCTGCACGTTGCCCGCGCCCGAGCGCCAGGAACTCGGCCGCGTCGCGCCAGGTGGTCACCCCGCCGATGCCGCTGATCGGCAGGCCGCGGGTCTCGGCGTCGCGCGCGATCTCGGCCACCATGTTCAGCGCGATGGGCTTGACCGCCGGGCCGCAATAGCCGCCGTGGCTGCCCTTGCCGTCGATCGACGGCTCGGGGCTCATCGTGTCGAGGTCGACGCCGGTGATCGACGAGATCGTGTTGATCAGGCTGACCGCGTCGGCCCCGCCGGCCTTTGCCGCCCGCGCGGGATAGCGGATGTCGGTGATGTTGGGCGTCAGCTTCACGATCACCGGCATCCGGGTGTTCTGCTTGCACCAGCGCGCGACCATCTCGATGTATTCGGGCACCTGCCCCACCGCCGCTGCCCATGCCGCGCTCGCTCATCCCGTGCGGGCAGCCGAAGTTCAGCTCGATCCCGTCGGCGCCGGTGTCCTCGACCAGCGGCAGGATCGCCTTCCAGGCCTGCTCCTCGCAGGGCACCATGAGGCTCACGACCATCGCGCGGTCGGGCTAGTCGCGCTTGACCGCCTTGATCTCGCGCAGGTTCACCTCGAGCGGACGGTCGGTGATCAGCTCGATGTTGTTGAGGCCCAGAAGCCGCCGGTCCGCGCCCCAGATCGCGCCGTAGCGCGGCCCGTTGACGTTGACGATGGGCGGGCCTTCCTCGCCCAGGGTCTTCCAGACCACACCGCCCCAGCCGGCCTCGAAGGCGCGGCGGACGTTGTATTCCTTGTCGGTCGGCGGCGCCGAGGCCAGCCAGAAGGGGTTCGGGCTCTTGATGCCAACGAAATCGGTTGTCAGATCAGCCATTGGAAATCTCCATGTCAGCGCGGGCCATGGTGTCGGCCCCGGTTCTGTTTTCCTTGCGCAGCATCAGCTTCAGGCCCGACCAGGTGGCATCCACCGCGCAGACCTTGACGTCGACAAGGCCCAGCGGCAGCGCCGCTTCGCGGATACGGTCCTCGGTCATGTCGGTCGGGATCCCGGAGGCCCGTTTGGGCCAGGAAACCCAGATCATGCCGGTCTCGGGAAGGGCCTGCATCGCCTGCACGATGCGGTCTTTCATCGTTGCGACGTCGGTCACGAAGACATGGGCATCGGCAGCACCCCGGGGCCCGGCCCACTCGACCTTGCCGTGGGCCTCGATTTCGGCGCGCACCTCGGCGGGCATCTCCGGGGCCCAGACCGGCCCCTGCGCCCCATAGCCCAGCTTGCGGGCCAGCGGCGTTCCGGAATATCCCGCCGTCGCCGTCACGACAGCGCCCGGTGGATGTCCTCGGCGGCGTCGCGGCCCTCGGCCACCGCCGTGACGGTCAGGTCGTCGCCGCCAGCGCGCAGTCGCCGCCGGCCCAGACCTTGGGCACAGAGGTGCGTCCTGCCCCCGTCACGGCGATCTTGCCGCCGCTCGAGCGTCAGCCCCCCCGGCGCGCCGTCAAGCGTCTGCCCGATGGCCCGGAAGACCTGGTCGGCGGCCAGGCGGAAGGTCTCGCCCGTGCCGGCCAGGCCCTGCGGGCCCTCGGTCGGTGTACTCGAACTCGACCTCGCGCACCGCACCGTTGCCGTGCACCGCGACCGGCATCGCGTTGTGGATGATGCGCACGCCCTTCGAGGCGGCGAGGTCCTGTTCGTATTCCGAGGCCGACATGCGATCGCGCCCCCGGCGGTAGACGATGGTGACGGTCTCGGCGCCCAGAAGCCGGGACTGCACCGCGGCATCCACCGCCGTCATGCCGCCGCCGATCACCACGACATTGCGCCCCACGGGCAGCGCCGACAGGTCGTCCGACTGGCGCAACTCGGCGATGAAGTCGACCGCGTCGCGCACATTCCCCTTGTCGTCGCCGGGCGCGCCCAGCGCGTTCACCCCGGCAAGGCCGATGCCAAGGAAGACCGCGTCGAAGTCCGACGTCAGGGCGTCCAGCTCGAGACCGCGCCCCAGCCCCTTGCCAAGCTCGACCGTGATGCCGCCGATCTTCAGCAGCCAGTCGACCTCGGCCTGCGCGAAGCCGCCCGTGGTCTTGTAGCTGGCGATGCCGAACTCGTTCAGCCCGCCGGGCTTCGCCTTCGCGTCGTAAAGCGTGACGTCATGCCCCTTCATCGCCAGCCGGTGCGCACAGGCCAGACCTGCCGGCCCGGCCCCCACGACCGCCACGCGCTTGCCGGTCGGGGCCGCGCGTTCGAACGGGATGTAGCCCCCTTTCCATCAGCGTGTCGGTGGCGAAGCGCTGGAGCCGCCCGATCTCGACCGGCTTGCCCTCGGCTGCCTCGCGGACGCAGGCCTCTTCGCACAGCGTCTCGGTGGGGCAGACACGGGCGCACATGCCGCCAAGGATATTCTGCGCGAAAATCGTCTTCGCCGCACCCTCGGGATGGCCCGTGGCGATCTGCCGGATGAAGAGCGGGATGTCGATCGCGGTCGGGCAGGCGGTGATGCAGGGCGCGTCGTAGCAGAAATAGCAGCGGTCCGCCGCGACCGCCGCCTCGTGCCCGTCGAGCGGCGGATGAAGGTCGTCGAAATTGGCTTCGTAGGCGTCGGCTGGAAGACGCCCGGCCACCACGCCGGGGGTCATCTGGCTGTTGGGCATCTCGGTCTCCCTGTTCTTTCGAGGAAACTCTGCCACATCCCGATTTTTTATCAACTGGTAAAATTTGGGCAGTTTGTGAATCCCGCCGCAGGTCCGCTTGCGCTTTTCACCCCTTGCACCCTCGCGTATAAGCGGGCGAGGTTAAGAGGACGGTCAACCGACCCTGTCGAGGAAAACATGACAAAATCCCCCCATGACGCAGACGTGGCCTTCATCGAGGCGCTTGCCGAAGTTCTGGCGAAGAACGACCTGACCGAGCTTCAGGTCAAGCGTGACTACGGTGACGAAGGCAGCCTGAACGTCCGCGTCAGCCGGGCCAAGACCGTGGTGGCAGACTACAGCTACCCCGCGCCGGCCGCCTATGCCCCGGCGCCGACCTCGAATACCGCCCCGGCTTCAGGCCCGGCCGACGCGGCCGCGACGGACGATCCCGCTTCGCTTCCCGGGGCCGTGACCTCACCGATGGTGGGCACGGCGTATCTGTCGCCCGAACCCGGATCAGCAGCCTTCGTCAGCGTCGGCGACCGGGTGACCGAGGGGCAGACCCTTCTGATCGTCGAGGCCATGAAGACGATGAACCATATCCCCGCGCCCCGCGCCGGCACGGTGAAACGTGTGCTGGTCGAAGACGGGGCGCCGGTCGAATTCGGCGCGCCGCTCATGGTCGTCGAGTAAGGGCCGGGCGATGTTCGACAAGATCCTGATCGCCAACCGGGGCGAGATCGCCCTGCGCGTCATCCGCGCCTGCCGCGAGATGGGCATCCGCTCGGTCGCGGTGCATTCCACCGCCGACACCGACGCGATGCATGTGCGCATGGCGGATGAATCCGTCTGCATCGGACCGCCGCCCGGGCATCTGAGCTACCTGTCGATGCCGGCGATCATCTCGGCCTGCGAGATCACGGGCGCGCAGGCGATCCATCCGGGCTACGGCTTCCTCTCGGAAAACGCCGCCTTCGTGCAGATCGTCGAGGATCACGAGATCACGTTCATCGGCCCCTCGGCGCGAGCACATCCGCATCATGGGCGACAAGATCACCGCCAAGGAGACGATGAAGAACCTTGGCGTGCCGGTCGTG
Source organism: uncultured Alphaproteobacteria bacterium (assembly GCA_963709395.1). Taxonomy (GTDB): domain Bacteria; phylum Pseudomonadota; class Alphaproteobacteria; order Rhodobacterales; family Rhodobacteraceae; genus CAVPWP01. The sequence continues at coordinate 273,827 of CAVPWP010000008.1, read as the reverse complement.
CCCGGTTCGGAGGGCGGCGTGCCCGACGTCGAGGCGGCAAAGGCCATCGGCCAGGAAATCGGCTATCCGGTGATCGTCAAGGCGACGGCCGGCGGCGGCGGGCGCGGCATGAAACTGGCCAAGACCGCGTCCGAGATGGAAAGCGCCTTCCGCACCGCGCGGGCCGAGGCGAAATCGGCCTTCGGCAATGACGAGGTCTATCTCGAGAAGTACCTCGGCAAGCCGCGCCATATCGAGATCCAGGTCTTCGGCGACGGCAAGGGCAACGCGGTGCATCTGGGCGAACGCGACTGCTCGCTCCAGCGCCGCCACCAGAAGGTCCTCGAAGAGGCCCCGGGCCCTGCGATCGATGCGGCCACGCGCGCGCGCATCGGCAAGGTCTGCGCCGACGCCGTGGCCGCCATCAACTACAGCGGCGCGGGCACGATCGAGTTCCTCTACGAGGACGGCGAGTTCTACTTCATCGAGATGAACACGCGCCTTCAGGTCGAACATCCGGTGACCGAGGCGGTCTACGGCATCGACCTGGTGCGCGAACAGATCCGCGTGGCGGCGGGCGAACCGATGTCGGTCACACAGGAAGACCTCGTGCCGCACGGCCATTCGATCGAGATCCGGATCAACGCCGAAAAGCTGCCGAAATTCTCGCCCTCGCCGGGCAAGGTCACGCAATACCATGCGCCGGGCGGTCTGGGGGTGCGGATGGATTCAGCGATCTACACCGGCTATTCGATCCCGCCCTATTACGACAGCCTGATCGCCAAGCTGATCGTGCAGGGACGCGACCGGCCCGAGGCGCTGGCACGCCTGCGCCGCGCGCTGGGGGAGTTGATCGTCGACGGGATCGACACCACGATCCCCCTGTTCCACGCCCTGCTCGATGCGCCCGAGGTCCAGACCGGCGACTACGATATCCACTGGCTCGAAACCTGGCTGGAAAGCCACGGCACAGGCTGACCTTGGGTCAGCCCCGGCGGAAATTGCGCTTGCGCGAATGACGGCCCATGGTTTGTCTTGTGACTCTGCATGGTGAAGGAAGGTTTGCCGTTCCGATGGGATCCGATGGGCTTACACCTGAGATCCTGCTGCGGGCCTATTCGGCCGGGGTGTTCCCCATGGCCGAGGCGCGCAACGATCCCGGCGTGTTCTGGGTCGACCCGCGCACACGCGGGATCATCCCGCTGACGGGGTTCCGCGTCTCCCGCTCCCTCCGCCGGCGGATCCTGTCGGGGACATACGACGTCACCGTCGACCGGGCCTTCCGCGATGTCGTGCGCGGGTGCGCGTCACGGCCCGAGACCTGGATCAACCACCGGATCGAGGCGCTTTATTCCGGCCTGCACCGCATGGGCCGCGCCCATTCGATGGAGGTCTGGCGCGACGGCCGGCTTGCTGGCGGGGTTTACGGCGTGGCGCTTGGCGGGGCGTTTTTCGGGGAAAGCATGTTCTCGCGCGAAACCGACGCCTCGAAGGTCGCGCTGTGCTACCTCGTCGACCGGGTACGCTGCGCGGGCTTCACCCTGTTCGACACCCAGTTCATCACCGATCATCTGCTGTCGCTGGGCGCGGTCGAGATTCCGCGGGACGCCTATCATGCACGTTTGGCCGAGGCGCTTCGAGTGCGGGCCGACTTCGATGCGCCCGGCCCCCTGCCCAGCCCTCAGGCGCTGATGCAGCGCATGACCCACACGTCGTAGCGCGCGTGATCGAGCGCGTTGAGCGCCGGACTCGATGCGATCATCCAGCCCTGGAAATCGGTCGTGCCGCGCGACGGGGTGCGCACCTCGATCCAGGCGAAGGCATCGCCCGAGGGATTCCCGCTCGGGTAGCGGCATTCACCCAGCGCGATCTCGATCAGCCCGTAGGTGGTGACCTCGCCACTGCGCAGCGAAAGTTCGACGACGTCACCGGACACCTTGTCGAGCGCCCGGATCACCGCGCCCGAACCGGGATCGACCAGGTCGCGGTTGACGGCTTCGGGCGGCAGGGGCCGGAACTGGGGGTCGTCGAGCGGGATGATCTCGATCGTACTCTCCCCGCCCGGGTTCTGCGCCATCGTCGCGGGCGCAGCCAGAAGGGCCGCAACGAGCATCGCCGCCCGGATCATCCGTCCTCGCTTCCGGCGACGAAGCGCAGAAGAAGCTGGACAAGGCTGACCGAGCTTTGCGTGTCCTCGATCGCTGCGCCGGGCTCGAGATCGAAAGGCGACCCGCCGGGCAGGATCTCGACGAAGGTGCCGCCCAGAAGTCCCTCGGAGGAGATCGCCACCGCCGAATCCTCGGGCAGGCGCAACTCTCCGTCGATGGTGAAGGTGGTGTCGGCGCGGAAGGTCTGCGGGTTCAGCTCAAGTCCGGTGACCGACCCCACCTTGACCCCGCCAAGCCGCACATCCGTGCCCACCGACACGCCCTCGACCGACCGGAACGAGGCCGTCAGGACATAGGCGTCGTTGCGCGCGCCATCGAGCCCGGCGAACTGCGTTGCGTAAAGGATGAACCCCGCCGCCGCAGCCACGACGACCGCGCCGACGATCACCTCTGTGGTGTGATCTGTCATCGGCTCACTCCGGCTGCCATGCCTCGTAATCGCGGCGCGGCTTGGGGTCTGCCTGGCGGATCGAGCCGGGCGGGAAATAGGCCGCATCGGTGCCTGTCAGGTTCTCCTGATGCGGCTTTTCCCAGGCCTTGTGACGCAGGGGGGATTCGGAGGGCGGCGTGTCCCACATCCGGTGCAGCCAGCCGTGCCAGTCTGGGCGTGATGCGGCTTGCCTCGGCCTCGCCGTTGAAGATGACCCAGCGCCGGCTGTCGTCCGCGTTTCGGTAGAACAGGTTGCCCTCCGCGTCCTCGCCCACCTTCACGCCCTTGCGCCAGGTGAAAAGCTGCGTGCCGATGGTCTGGCCGTTCCACCAGGTCACCGCGCGCAGGATCGGGGTAAAGATGCCCATGGCCGCTCCGCTTGTCTTTGGTCCGATATGCCGCAAGCGGTGCACAAGGTCCAGTGCCGGGCGCGCGGATCGGGCTAGCCGAACATGCCCCGCCGGATCAGGTTCAGCCCGGCGACCGTCAGAAGCACAAGCGTGGCCTTCCGGAACAGCGACTGGTCCAGCCGGTCCTGGATCTGGAAGCCGATCCACATCCCGATCACCGACGGGATCAGAAGCGAGGCCGAGAACGGCGCCGTCTCCCAGTTGAGGATGCCCGACTTGACATGGGCAAAGAACAGCACCACGGCGCCGATCCCGTAGATCACCCCCTGCACCACGACCTGCCGCGCCTTGGGCGTGTCGATCGCCAGAAGGTAAAGCACGGTGGTCGGGCCCCAGGTGCCTGTCAGGCCCCCGATGCTGCCCGAAATCAGGCCGACCACCCATTCCGCCCATCCCCGGTTGGCTTGCGATATATGAACGCGCACGCCCAAAAGCTGGATCAGGGACAGCCCCACGACCGGCACGCCGAGAACAAGATAGAAGACCTGGGGATCGAGGCGCGGTACGATCTGCGCGAAGGCCGCGATGGCCACGCAGACGATCAGCGTGTACCGCCAGAAATCCTTCATCGCCGCGACTGCGGGGCCGATGCCGGTCCGGAAGGTCTGCATCAGGTTCGAGACCACGATGGGCATCAGAAGACCCGCGATCGCGAGGTTCGGTTCGAGCACGATGGTCAGCCCGGACACCATGATGAGAGGCTGGCCAAGCCCGATGGAACCCTTGACGAGGCCGGAGACAAGCGTCACCGCGATCACCGCCGTCCAGACGGCCAAATCAAGCTCCGGCATGTTGCATCTCCCGCGTCACGACAGGGTGTACCGCGTGACGCAAACGGTTGCACCGACAAAAACACCGCATATTCCGGAATTCCGGCGCGACATTTTCGACTGGATTTCTTTCTGATGTTGGAATTTTGTTGCTCTGCCATACGTGAGACCCTAACTGTCTCGCAACTGCAGAAAGGGAGTTGCCGCCATGCCGCACGATGGACAGGATATCGCGATGACGAAGGCCGTCCTGCTGCCCGACCTGATCGCGACGACCCGCGCCGCCCTGCCCGCGGTCGAGGATGTTCTGGCGCGTGCCCGCGACGCGGTGGCCGCGCAGATCGTCGTTGACGGCCGCGTCTCGGCCGCGGCTCTCGAGACGCACCAGACCGCGGCGCACGGCCTTGCCTGGCTGGCCACCTACGCCGAGGCGCTGCGCCAGATGCAGCGTTGGGCCGAGAAGCTCGACGCCGACGGCCGCTTCGGCGAAACCGAGGCGCTGATCCTCCAGATCGCCTTCGGCGAATACCTCTGGCAGATCTACGGCGGCATCCCGATGAGCCAGGGCGAGATCGTGCGCCTTCAGGACCTGGGGCTGAGCCAGGATGACCAGCGCGCACTGATGGATCCGGCGGTCATGACGCTGACGCAGGGCGGCAACACGCAGGCTGCCCGCACACGCCTTGTCGCGCTGATGCGCGACGGCCGCGCGAACCTGACCGTGGGCGCGACCGGTCTCGACGACGAGCTCGAGATGATTCGCGAGCAGTTCCGCCGGTTCTCGTCCGATCGGGTCGAGCCCTTTGCGCACGACTGGCACCTGAAGGACGAATTGATCCCGATGGAGGTCATCACCGAGATGGCCGAGCTGGGGGTCTTCGGCCTGACCATCCCCGAGGAATTCGGCGGGCTCGGGCTTGGCAAGGCCTCGATGTGCGTCGTCTCGGAAGAGCTGTCGCGCGGCTATATCGGCGTGGGCTCGCTGGGCACGCGCTCGGAAATCGCGGCCGAACTGATCCTCTGCGGCGGCACGGACGAACAGAAAGAGAAATGGCTTCCCGGGCTCGCCTCGGGCGAGATCCTGCCCACAGCCGTCTTCACCGAACCGAACACCGGATCGGATCTTGGCAGCCTGCGCACCCGCGGCGTCAGGGACGGCGACGACTGGGTGATCACCGGCAACAAGACCTGGATCACCCATGCCGCGCGCACCCATGTCATGACCGTGCTGGCCCGCACGGTGCCCGACACCACCGATTACCGTGGCCTGAGCATGTTCCTGGCCGAAAAGACCCCCGGCACGGATGCCGACCCCTTCCCCGACGCAGGCCTTTCGGGCGGCGAAATCGAGGTGCTGGGCTACCGCGGCATGAAGGAATACACCGTCAACTTCGACGACTTCCCGGTCGCCGGCGACAACCTTCTGGGCGGGGTCGAGGGACAGGGCTTCAAGCAGCTCATGCAGACCTTCGAAAGCGCCCGCATCCAGACCGCCGCCCGGGCCATCGGCGTGGCGCAATCCGCGCTCGACGTGTCGATGCGCTATGCCGAGGACCGCAAGCAGTTCGGAAAGCCGCTGATCGAGTTTCCCCGTGTCGGCGGCAAGCTGGCCATGATGGCGGTCGAGATCATGGTGGCCCGCCAGCTCACCTATTTCTCGGCCGAGGAGAAGGACGCCGACCGGCGCTGCGACCTCGAGGCCGGCATGGCCAAGCTCTTGGGCGCCCGCGTCGCCTGGGCCTGCGCCGACAACGGGCTGCAGATCCACGGCGGCAACGGTTTCGCGCTGGAATACGCGATCAGCCGGATCCTTTGCGATGCGCGCATCCTCAACATCTTCGAGGGCGCGGCCGAGATCCAGGCACAGGTCATCGCGCGGCGGCTTATGGACTGACCGCCGACGGGTTCCGGTCAGCCCGGAACCCGCGCCGTCACCTCGATCTCGATCTTCATCTCGGGCTTCCTGAAGGGCCGCCGAAATCATCGTCGCGGCCGGCCGCGCCGTCGCGAAGGCCTCGGCCGTGATCGGCCAGCACGCCGGCCAGTCCGCAGGGTCAGGAACGATGTAGCGCACCCGCACCACGTCATCGAGGCTGGCCCCGGCCTCGGCCAGGGCCCGGCCGATCGTGGCAAGGGCGTTGCGGCACTGCGCCTCGACTCCGTCCGGCATCGTCATGGTGGCATAGTCATAGCCCGTCGTGCCCGCGACGAAGACCCATCCATCGCAGACGACAGCGCGCGAATACCCGATCTGCGCTTCGAAGGGCGATCCGGTGGAGATATGACGTCGCATGAGGGCGGCCTTGGCGGGAGGGTCCGGACACCGGGGGCGCCGCCCCGGACACCCGAGTATCTTCAAAGAGAAAAGGCCGCCAGCGGTCAGCCCGCCGTGGCGGGAGTCTTCTTGTGGTCGGCGTGGATCATCAGCGGGGCTGCGTCCGAGGTCACCGCCTCCTCGTTGACGACCACCTCCTCGACGCTGTCCATGCCCGGCAGGTCGAACATCGTCTCGAGCAGGATGTCCTCCATGATCGACCGCAGGCCGCGGGCACCGGTCTTGCGCTCGATCGCGCGCTTGGCGATGGCCTTGAGCGCGTCCTCGGTGAAGGTCAGCTTGGTGTCCTCAAGCTCGAACAGACGCTGGTATTGCTTGACCAGCGCGTTCTTCGGTTCGGTCAGGATCGTGACGAGGGCCTCCTCGTCAAGGTCCCGCAGCGTGGCGATCACGGGAAGCCGGCCCACGAATTCCGGGATCAGTCCGAACTTCAGAAGATCCTCGGGCTCGAGGCTCTTGAAGACTTCGCCCACGCCCCGCGATTCGGGGTCCTTGACCTCGGCGCCGAAACCGATCGACGACCCCTTGCCGCGCTGTGCGATGATCTTTTCCAGCCCGGCGAAGGCGCCGCCGCAGATGAAGAGGATGTTCGTGGTGTCGACCTGCAGGAACTCCTGCTGGGGATGCTTGCGCCCGCCCTGCGGGGGCACCGAGGCCACGGTGCCTTCCATGATCTTCAAAAGCGCCTGCTGCACCCCCTCGCCCGATACGTCGCGGGTGATCGAGGGGTTGTCGGACTTTCGGGTGATCTTGTCGACCTCGTCGATATAGACGATGCCGCGCTGCGCGCGCTCGACGTTGTATTCGCTGGCCTGCAGAAGCTTGAGGATGATGTTCTCGACATCCTCGCCCACATAGCCCGCCTCGGTCAGTGTTGTGGCATCGGCCATGGTGAAGGGCACGTCGAGAATGCGCGCCAGCGTCTGCGCCAGCAGCGTCTTGCCGCAGCCCGTGGGGCCGATCAGCAGGATGTTCGATTTCGACAGTTCGATGTCGCTCGACTTGGCGGCGTGGTTGAGGCGCTTGTAATGATTGTGCACCGCGACCGACAGGACCCGCTTGGCGTGCGACTGTCCGATCACGTAATCGTCGAGGACATCGCAGATCTCGCGCGGGGTGGGAACGCCGTCCGAGGCGCGCAGACCGGCGGTCTTCGTTTCCTCGCGGATGATGTCCATGCAGAGCTCGACGCATTCGTCGCAGATGAAAACCGTCGGACCCGCGATCAGCTTGCGGACCTCGTGCTGGCTCTTGCCGCAGAACGAGCAGTAGAGGGTGTTCTTGCCGTCGCCTGAATTCGTCGCCATCGCTATTCCCCCAGGGCCCCGTGGTGGTGCGCCTCGTGGTGTTGAAACCGAACCACCGCGGCGGGTAGCCCGGTTTTGCTCTTGCAAAGCCTAGGGCAGACGATTCCGGGGCACAACGCCAAATTCGCCGCCGGGCCGATCACGATTTGTCGTCAGTCGGCGCTGCCCGGCTTTCCACGATCTCGTCGATGATGCCCCATTCCTTCGCCTCTTCGGGCGACATGAAGTTGTCGCGGTCAAGTGCCTTCTCGACCTCTTTCAACGTCCGGCCGCAATGCTTGACATAGATCTGGTTCAGCCGGTCCTTCAGCTTCTGGGTTTCCTGGGCATGAATCATGATGTCGCTGGCCTGGCCCTGATAGCCGCCCGAGGGCTGGTGCACCATGATCCGGCTGTTGGGCAGGGAAAAGCGCATCCCCGACTCGCCCGCGGCCAGCAGAAGCGATCCCATGGACGCCGCCTGCCCGATCACCAGGGTCGAGACCTTCGGGCGGATGTACTGCATCGTGTCGTAGATCGACAGGCCCGAGGTCACCACGCCGCCGGGGCTGTTGATGTACATCGAGATTTCCTTCGAGGGGTTTTCCGCCTCGAGGTGCAGAAGCTGGGCCACGACCAGCTGGCTCATGCCGTCGTGCACAGGGCCGGACAGGAAGATGATGCGCTCTTTCAGAAGGCGCGAGAAGATGTCGTAGGCCCGTTCCCCGCGGCTGGTCTGCTCGACCACCATGGGCACGAGGTTCATGTAGGTGTCGATGGGGTCTTGCATGTCTGCTGCCTCGTGCTCGGGGAATGGTCGTAACCAAGGAGTGTTGCGAGAAGTCTTAGTTTCGCGCCCGGAGGGCTGCAAGGGCGGGCGGTCCGATTTCGGAGGACCCGGTGCGCTTGAAACGCCGCCGGCGCGCCATACCCTCTGCGCCATGACGCGCCCCGCCCATCCCCCCACCCGTGACGAAGCCCTGCGCCGTCTGCGCGATTTCCTGCCCCGGGCGGGCCGCGCCTATGCCGCCAACCGCAATTACGACCGCCCCGGCCATGCCGATGTGTCGGCCCTCTCGCCCTATATCCGTCACCGCCTGATCACCGAAGAGGAGGTCCTGCAGGCCGTTCTGGGCCGCCACTCGCCCGCCGCGGCCGAGAAGTTCATCCAGGAGGTGTTCTGGCGCAGCTACTGGAAGGGCTGGCTCGAGATGCGGCCCGCCGTCTGGACGGCCTACCGGGCCGAGCTTGCCCGGGCCCGCGACCGGCTGGCGACCGAAAGCGGCCTGCGCAGGGACTGGGAGGCCGCCTGCCGGGGCGAGACCGGGATCGACTGTTTCGACCACTGGGCGCGCGAGCTCGTCTCGACGGGCTATCTGCACAACCACGCGCGGATGTGGGCCGCGTCGATCTGGATCTTCACGCTGCGCCTGCCCTGGGTGCTGGGGGCGGATTTCTTCCTGCGGCATCTTCTCGACGGCGATCCGGCGTCGAACACGCTGGGCTGGCGCTGGGTGGCGGGACTGCAGACGCGGGGCAAGCATTATGTCGCGCGGGCCGAGAACATCGCGCGCTTCACCGACGGGCGCTTCGACCCGCGCGGCCAGCTTGACGAGGCGCCGCTGCCGCTTGACGGACCGCCGCCGCCCGCCCCCAGACCGATCCCCGGGGGCGGACGCCCCGATCCGGCGCTGCGCAGCGGGCTCATTCTGACCGAGGACGATCTTTCGCCCGGCTTCGCACTGAGTGGCCTGAAGGCGCAGGCCTTGCCCGTGGCGGTGATTTCGGGCGTTGCCGCGCGGTCGCCGCTGGCGGTCGCCCCCGGGGTGGCCGCCTTCACCAACGGCGCCATCGAGGACACTGTGTCGCGCCACCGCGGCGACCTTGGCGACCTCACCGTGCCCGACCCTCAGGCGGACTGGAGCGTGACGGACTGGGCCCGCGACCACGGGATCGGGCAGATCGTGCTACCCTATGTGCCGGTCGGCCCTGCCGCCGACAGGCTGGCCCCGTGTACTGCGCAAGCCGAGGCGGCGGGGATCCCGGTCGTCCGGGTGCTGCGGCCCCTCGACGAGGCGGCCTGGCCCCATGCCACAGCGGGGTTCTTCCGGTTCCGCGGGGAAATCCCGAGGCTTATCGCGGGTCTTGGCCCTGCCGCCGGACGCGCCGCCTGACAGGTTTTACCTCGGCCGGCCGAACGACGCAGGCTCCTTGGCACCACGCATCGGCCGGGGGCCGCCTTGGCCCGCGGATCGCCCCTTCCTCCATCGCCCCGGTGTCCGGCTGCCGCCCGCCCACGCCCGCGCGATTCCTGCTCCGCCCTTGCAACAAGGCGTTCCCCGCTCCTAACTGCAGGACGAAGGAGACGTGCATGACCGGTCATCCCGCCCCCGCCCGAAACACGGACGCCATCACCACAGCCGTCGCCATCCTGCGCCAGCGGCTGGGCGACCGTCTGCAGACCGGCCAGGCGATCCGCGATCAGCACGGCCACACCACGACCTGGCTCGCGACCGAGGCCCCCGATGCCGTGGCCTTCGCCGAAAGTGCCGAGGAGGTGTCCGAGATCGTGCGCGTCTGCGCCGAACACCGGGTGCCTGTCATCGCCTTCGGCACCGGCACGTCGCTGGAAGGCCATGTCAACGCGCCGCTCGGTGGCATCTCGGTCGACCTGTCGCGGATGAACCGCGTCCGCGCGGTCCATGCCGCCGACCTCGACTGCGTCGTCGAGCCCGGCGTCACCCGCAAGCAGCTCAACGACCACCTGCGCGACACCGGCCTCTTCTTTCCCATCGACCCCGGCGCCGACGCCAGCCTGGGCGGCATGGCGGCCACCCGCGCCTCGGGCACCAACGCGGTGCGCTACGGCACGATGAAGGACAACGTGCTGGCGCTCGAGGCGGTGCTGGCCGACGGGACGCGCATCCGCACCGGGACGCGGGCGCGCAAGTCGTCCGCCGGATACGACCTCACGCGGCTTCTGATCGGGTCCGAGGGCACGCTGGGGATCATCACCGAACTCACGCTCAAGCTGCAGGGCATCCCCGAGGCGATGTCCTCGGCGCGCTGTTCCTTCCCGTCGATCGGGGCCGCCTGCGACGCGGTGATCACGACGATCCAGATGGGCATTCCCGTTGCGCGGATCGAACTTCTGGACACGCTCCAGGTCCGCGCCGTCAATGCCTATTCGAGGCTCGACCTGCCCGAGGCCCCGCTCCTGCTGCTCGAATTCCACGGCTCGGACAGCGCGGTGGCCGAACAGGCGGCCACCTTCGGCGAAATCGCGGCCGACGCCGGGGGCACCGGGTTCGAATGGACGACCCGCCCCGAGGACCGCACCCGCCTCTGGCAGGCGCGGCACGATGCCTACTGGGCCGCGCTGCAACTGCGCCCCGGCGCACGCGGTATCTCGACCGACGTCTGCGTGCCGATCTCGCGCCTGGCCGACTGCATGACGGCGGCACAGGACCGACTGGCCGAGACCGGCCTGATCGCCCCGATCGTCGGCCATGTGGGCGACGGCAACTTCCACGTCCTGCCTCTGGTCGACGTGACCGACCCCGACGAGGTCGCGCGCGCGAATGCCTTCGTGGGCTGGTTGAACGAGCTTGCGGTCTCGATGGACGGCACCTGCACCGGCGAGCACGGGATCGGCCAGGGCAAGCGGCGCTATCTGCGCGACGAGCTTGGGCCGGCGGTCGACGTGATGGCCGCGATCAAGACCGCGCTCGACCCCGATGGCATTCTCAACCCCGGCAAGATCATCGCCTGACGGCCCGCCCTCCCGGCAAGACAAGGCACCCCAGATGGCCCAGACCGAGACGCCGAACCTGCCGCCCACCGTGGCCTCGCTCACCGCGGTCATCGAACGGGTCATGGCGCTCAGCGATGCGCCCACGGTCTCGGTGCGCGACCTTGTCACCGGGTTTGGCGAAGCCTCGTTCCTGCCGTTCCTTCTGGTGCCCGCGCTGATCGTCGTGTCGCCGCTCAGCGGCATTCCCCTGCTCTCGACGACCTGCGGCACGATCATCGCACTGATCGCCCTGCAGATGCTCCTGCCCCGGCGCACCCATCTGTGGCTGCCCGATGTGGTCATGCGCCAGCAGATCGCGACACAGGCGGCTCGTCGCGGGGCTGCGGCGGCTCGAGAAACCGGCGCGCTGGATCGACAGCCGCTCCCACCAGCGGCTTCAGATCCTCGTTCGCCCGCCGATGTCGGTCGTGGCGCAGGGGATGTGCTTTCTCTGCGGGGCGATGATGCCATTTCTCGAGCTTGTGCCCTTCTCGTCGTCCATTCTCGCCTCGGCGGTGGTGCTTTTCGGCGTCGGATTCCTGGCGCGCGACGGCCTTTTCACGCTCGTTGCCATAGGCGTCGCGATGCTGGGCGCGTCGATCCCCTTTCTGGTCGTCTCCGCGGCAACGGGCGTGTAGGCCGCCAAGTTCGACCGTGACAGTCGGCCCTTGCGGCGTCTAACCTCCGCCCGAGGCCGACAACAGGACGAAGGACCGCCCCGGTGCTGCGCGACACCCTCGACAGCTATGCCCAGGCGCTGCGCCTGTGGTTGCCGTTTCTTGCGGTCCATCTGTTCATTCGACTGGCGACCTCCGCGGTCCTTGTTCCGGTGATCGGTCTTCTGCTGGCACTGACGCTCTGGTTTTCCGGCCAGAGCGCCCTTACCGATCAGGACATCGCGCGGTTCCTCGTGACGCCCGCCGGCGCGATCGGCGGGCTTGCGGTGGTGTCCCTGCTCGTCGTGGCAGCGGTACTCGATATCGCGGCGATGACGGCCATCCTGCTGCAGGGCGCCCGCCGCCCCATCCGGGCGCTGCGAAGCGCCGCGGCCTTTGCCCCCGGCGCATTGCCGCGCCTTGCCCGATTTGCACTGGCGCTTCTGCTGCGCGTTCTCCTGATCGCCGCACCCTTTCTCGCAGTCGCGGGCCTGGTGGCGGTTCTTCTGCTCGGCGAGCACGACATCAATTACTACCTGTCGAACCGCCCGCCCGAGTTCCGGACCGCGGCGGTGCTGATCGGTCTCTGCGCGGCGGCGCTCGCGGTCCTGCTGGCCCTCTTGCTGAGTGGCTGGGCCGTGGCACTCCATCTGACCGTTTTCGACGGGGTGCCGGTCGGGCAGGCCTTCGCCGACAGCCGCGCCCGCATGCGGGGCCACCGGCGCGACCTTATCGGGCGCATCGCGATCTGGCTGGCCCTTCGTCTTGCGGTGGGGACCGCCATCGTGTCGCTGTCCGGCCTCGCCATCGCGGTGATCCCCGACCTTCTGGGCGACAGGCTGTCGCTGATCTCGGCCAGTCTGATCGCCATCGCGATCCTGTGGTCGGCGGCCAACGCCCTTCTCAGCGCCATCGCGAACGGCGCGCTGGCCGATATCCTGAACGACGACTTCACCCGCGTGCTGGCGGGCCGAGCGCCGCGCAGCGCGCGGGCGGCATCCGGTGACAGCGGCGCGCGCGGGGCGCTTGTCGTTGCCCTTGTCGCCCTGCTGTCGCTGGGCACTCTTGGCGCGGGCGGTCTGGCGTTGGGGACGATCGAGAGCGATGGCGAGGTGGCGATCATCGGCCATCGTGGTGCCGCGGCCCTGCGCCCCGAAAACACGATGGCCGCCATCCGAAAGGCGCTCGACGACGGTGCCGACTGGGTCGAGATCGACGTGCAGGAAACCGCCGACGGCGAGATCGTCGTCGCCCATGACAGCGACTTCATGAAGGCCGCGGGCGTCCCGACCAAGGTCTGGGACGCCACGACCGACGACATCGCCGCGATCGACATCGGAAGCTGGTTCGACCCTGCCTATGCCGACGAACGCCCGCCGCTTCTGCGCGAGGTGCTGGCCGAAATGGAGGACCGCGGCCGTCTCATCATCGAGCTGAAATACTACGGCCACAACGTCGACCTCGAAAACCGGGTGATCGCGCTGGTCGAAGAGGCCGGGATGGAGGACCGCATCGCCACCATGTCGCTCAACTACCCCACAGTTCAGAAGATGCGCGAACTGCGGCCCGACTGGCGAAGCGGTATCCTGGCCGCCACCGCGGTGGGCGACCTGACCCGGCTCGAGGGCGATTTCCTGGCCGTCAACACCGCACAGGTGACGTCAGCCCTGGTCGCTCGCGCCGGGTCCGCGGGCAAGGACGTCTATGCCTGGACGGTGAACGACCCGGTCACCATGGCGCGCATGATCTCGCTTGGGGTGGACGGCCTGATCACCGACGACCCGGCACTGGCGCGCCGCATGGCCGCGCACTACGCCACGCTCACCACCGCCGAGCGCATCGCGCTGTCACTGGGCGGCAGCATCGGAGAGGTGTTCGACCCCGATGCGCCGGAGGACCTGCGCCCATGAGGGGGCCCGTGCTCGCCGCGCTCCTTCTCGCCTTGCCCGTCCCGGCGACGGCAGAGTCCGAAAGTGTGGCCGCCCGGGTCGCCCGGACGCTGGAGATGCCCGGACACCGCGGGCTGATGGCGGTCGTGGCGGACCCCGCGCGCACGCTGTCCCCGTTCACCACCGATGGCTGTTCGGGCGGCCTCTCCTCGACCTGGACGGTGGTCGCGGACCTCTTTCCCGACTTCGCCGCGGCGCATGACGACCAGCCGCCATGGGAGGCCTGCTGCGTCGCCCACGACCGCCGTTATCACGACGCGGGCGGCGCGACCGAAGCCGAGGCGAGCTATGACGCCCGCCTTGCCGCCGACGAGGAATTGCGCCGCTGCGTCGTCGCGGGCGGCGAGGATCGCGTCGCGTCGCTGGCCGAGCTCTACGGTGTCACCGACGACCAGGTGCGCCGTGCCTACAGTGCCATCGGTGATTCGATGTTCACCGCCGTCCGCTTCGGCGGCGCGCCCTGCAGCGGCCTTCCCTGGCGGTGGGGTTACGGCTATCCCGGCTGCCTGCCGGCGGTCCCCTGACGCCGGGCCCGACCTTCCGAGCCGAAAGGAAAGCGCATGTCCGAACGATCCCTCTGGTCCACGCTCCGCAACCTTGCGCTGGCGCTGCTGAACGCCACGCTCATCCTCGCGGCACTGGTCCTTTGGCTGGCGTGGCGCACGGCCGACAGGGTGCACGAGGTTACCGAGGATTTCGACATCGCCCTTGTCGAGGTGGCGCCGCTGGGCGACGGATTGCGCGCCCTGACCGCAGAGGTCGCCGGGCTTCGCGCCGATCTCGAGGCGCTCAAGGACGCGCCGGCCGAGGGGGTCGCCGCGATTGGCGAAGACCTCGCATTGCGCCTCGACACACTCGAATCCCGCATTGCCATGGCCACGGGGCGGGTCGACGCGCTTCTCTCGGAACCCGAGGTGCTGATCGATCGCGCCATCGACGCCTCCGCCGAGGAAATGAAGGAGGCGGTGGCGGACCTGCGCGGATGCACCTTGCCGACGGATGCGTAGCGCCCAGCCCGCTCAGGGCAGATAGACCGCTTCGAACCGCGCGATCACCGCGCCTTCGGCATCCTGGAACACCAGCGTCGGGCCGACGATCCGCATCGACGCGGTCCGGCCCATGACATCGACAAGCTGGCGCTCCCACCCGTCGAGCGGCGGGGGGCAGGCCATCATCGTCATCGCGCCCGCGCCAAGCGTCAGGCCCTCGTCGACCGCCAAGCTCGAAGCCGCCGTTGATCTGGTTGCAGCCGACGGTCGCGCTGTAGCGTCCGCCGTCCTCGTCCCGGAAGACCACATGCGGCTCGCGCAGGCCGTTCTGCGCGGTAAGCGTCTCGCCGTCGAGCGCGTCGATCCGCCAGTAGGTGTTCGTGAAGCTCGCGTCGGCGCGCGCCCGTTCGCAGGTCAGGCCCGGCCAGACCCCGTCGAACCGCCCGACCGTCACGGTCTGGCGCAAGCCGCCCTCCATGCCCTCGCGCAGCGTGATCTCGCCCTCGATCACCGCGACGAGTGGGGCCATCGGTTCGGAGCGCGACTCGAGATAGGCACGCTCGAGCGCCAGGTAGTCGCCCTCCATCGCCACGGGGAACCGCCGCCCGGTGCGGCAGTCGGTGAAGAGCGCGGCATCGGCGAAATAGACGAACTCGCCGATGAAGGCCCCCGCGACCGGTGTCGGATCAAGCCGCCCGAGGCTTGTCAGCTCATAGGGCAGATCGGACTCGATCGGCTGCCCTTCGGTGTCGAGAAGGCGCAGATTGCCGGCGTTGTTGATGGCGAACTCAAGCGGAGCCTCGCCGCCCGACCAGAGCTGAAGCGCGTTGCGCGCGGCATCGACCGACCAGTGTCCGACCCGGTCCTCGATCAGCGGCTCCGGCCCGCCGATCCACGTGCGCCGCAGATGAAACGCCTGCTCCGGCCAGAGGTCCAGATGATACCGGATCGCCTCGCAATCGGCGCAGGGAAGATCGCCGGTGAAGCTGGCCGGAAGCACCAACCCATGCGCCGGAAGCGGCAGCACCTCGGCCTCGGATGTGGCGCGCACCATGACCATATCGACCTCGGACGGCGCCCCGCGCGTCAGGACCGGCACCGCCGTGTCGGTGGTGAACATCAGCCGGCCGTCAACGCGCAGATCGGCCCGCACCGTGTAGGTGGCAGAATCGTCAATGGTCGCGGGGTCGATCTCGATGGAAAAGGCATAGGGCGGGTTGCCCGCATTCTCGATCCGCGCCGTGCCCATGACGACCGAGGGCGCGTCGGCGCGCGACACATCCTCGACCCGTGCCTCGAACACCGCGTTCGGCGGCATCGCGATCCGTTCGCGATAGCTGGCCGTCCCGGTCACGGTCTCCATCGCCATCGCCGCACCTCCCAGAAGGATTGCCAGAACCGCAAAGACGATCGTCCCTGCCGGACGTGCCGCGAACCTTGCCATGGTCATCTCGACTGCCTCCATCCGTTCCTCGTCTTCCATTTAGCAGACAATAGCGCCGCGCGTCGACATTCCGGATGCCATTCGTCCGCTGCGGCAATGCCGCCGCCCATTGCGCGAATCGGCGAAACCCTTCACTTTGAAAGGGAAAAACAAAAGGAAGGGACTGGAAGATGGGCAAAACGATCCTGTGGGTCATCCTTGGGCTGATCTCGATCGCGGGGGGTGTTTTTGCCCTTCTCAGCCCGCTCATGGCCACCTTCGTCGCGACGACGATCGCGGCCTGGGTGTTCATCCTGGTCGGCATCGTGCAGATCGTCGGCGCGTTCTCGGCCGAAGGACTTTGGGCCAAGCTCGGCAACATCCTTCTTGGCGCGCTCGCGGTCTTCCTGGGCTATTCGATCCTTCAGCACCCGCTGGCCGGCGCGCTGGCGCTGACCACGCTGGTCGGCATCCTGTTCCTCTCCGCGGGCATCCTGAAGATCATCATCGCCTTCTCGATCGAGGAACGCTCTGCCTTCTGGCTGATCCTGCTCTCGGGCGCGGCGTCGGTGCTGCTTGCCGTGCTGGTCTTCGCGAATTTCCCCGCGTCTGCGGCCGTGATGCTTGGCGTGCTTCTCGGGATCGACCTGATCTCGAACGGCGTGTCGCTGATTGCGATGAGCATGGCGCTGCGCCGGATGGAACGGGCCGTCTGACGCCAATCCCGGCGGGCCGCTCCGGCGGCCTGCCCTAGCGCCGCGCCAGACGGTCCATGTGGCCGATCCAGCGGCGGCAGCCGTCCTCGACATCGAAACCTTCGACCGCGGTCTGACGGGCCGCGGCACCAAGGGCTGCGAAATCGCCCGGGCGCGCCAGAACCTCGGCCGCGCGCCGCGCCAGCCCCTCGGGGTCGAAGAAATCCACCAGAAGGCCGTTGCGCCCGTCCTCGATCACCTCGCGCACCGGGGCGGTATCCGAGCCCAGCACCACGCAGCCCGCCGACATCGCCTCGACCGCGGACCAGGACAGCACGAAGGGATAGGTCAGGTAGAGGTGGACCCGCGAGAGCTGGAGCACCGCAAGATACTGGGCATAGGGCAGCTTTCCCAGGAAATGCACCCGGTCCATGGCCGGGTTCGTGGCAAGCCCGGTCTCGGCCAGCAGATGCTGGCGCCAGGTCTTGCCGTCGGGCGCGGCGCGGCCATAGCTCACCTCGTCACCGCCCACGACAAGCACCTGCGCCGCGGGCCGCATTTCCAGAAGCCGCGGCAGGGCGCGCATGAAGATGTGAAAGCCGCGATAGGGCTCGAGGTTGCGCGCGACATAGGTCACCACCTCGTCGCCCCGCGTCAGCTTGCGCCCACCGGTCAGCGTGACCGACACTTCGGGCGCGGGGCGCACGACGCCCGTGTCGACGCCTTCGTGGATCACCTCGATCCGCGGCTGGTAGACCTCGGGGAACTGCGTCTTCTGCCAAAGCGTCGGGGCCACGCCCAGGTCGGCGGCCTCGATCGCGGCCAGATGGTGGGCCGCGCGGATGCGCGCCCGGCAGACCGAGTCGAAACTGTCGCCGAACTCGGGGTCGAAGCCCACGTCCGATCCGCGTCCACGATAGTAGAACTCGCAATACGAGATCAGCGGGACATCGGGGAACACATCCTTGAGAAACAGCGTCTCACCCCAGCCGGGATGACCGACCATGACATCGGGCACGAATCCCTTGCCCTTCAGCGCCAGCGCCGCCCGCGCCACGCCCTGCCCGTTGATGACCGCGGCCTCGGTACTTCCGAGATAGTTGTGGATGCCCGTGGTGACCTTGCGGTGCGGTTTGTATTCGACCTTGGCCACGCCCGTCATCGACGGCTTCTCGGGCTGCGTGATGAAGACGACCTGGTCGCCCTCACGCGCGCTCAGGCGGCGCAGGACATGGCGGAACTGCGCGGGAAAGTTCTGATGGACGAAAAGCGACCGCATGTCCTTCGATCCCAGATCGCGGGCGCCAAGGCAATCGGCCAGAACGCGGCGCGCGGCGAAACTAGCCCTTGGCGTCCCGGGTGCGACAGGTCAATCTGACCGAAATGATCTGAATCGAAGGGATTTCGATGCGCCTGCCCCGTTCCGCCCGCCGGTTCCTGCCGGTCTTCGTGGTTACGCTGCTGTCCTTCGGGGTGGGCGTCGCGCAAGAGGGCGCTCCGCTTCCCGCGGTCGTCGTGGCGCCGGCGGCGATGGTCGACTTTCAGGAAAGTGCGTCCTTCTCGGGCCGGCTGGTGGCCAGCGAACAGGTCGACCTGCGCGCCCGTGTCGGCGGCTTCATCGAGGAGATCGGCTTTCGCGAAGGCGGGCGGGTCGAGGCCGGAGCGGTGCTCTTCGTGATCGAGGATGCCGCCTACCGCGCCGCGGTGGCCGAGGTCGAGGGCCAGCTGCAGTCGGCCGAGGCCGAGGCCAATCTTGCCCGGCTCGAGCGCGAGCGCACGCAGACGCTGTTCGACCGGGGCACCCTGTCCCAGGCTGATCTCGACCGCGCCGACGCCGCGGTGGGCCAGGCAGAAGGGGCCGTCGCGCGGCTGGAGGCCCAGCGCCAGCGCGCCGCGCTCGACCTGTCCTATACACGGGTCACCGCGCCCTTCGCGGGGATCGCGGGACTTGCCCGCTTCGACGTGGGCGCACTGGTCGCCCCCGACTCCGGTCCGCTAGTCACGCTGACCAACCCTGACCCGATCTATGCCGAGTTCCCGGTGGCGACCTCGATCCTCCTCGATCTCCAGCGCCGGATCGCAGCGGGCGAGTTGTCGCCCGACGGCACCGTATCGCTGGAGCTTCCGGACGGCACGATGCATGACGACACCGGAACGCTCACCTTCATCGACGCGCGCGTGGCCCAGGGCACCGACACCGTCCTGCTGCGGGCCGAGTTCGACAACGCCGAGGGCCGGTTGCTGGACGGCGCGCTGGTGCAGGTGATCCTCGCGCAGACCGAGGGCGACAGCCGGCTCGCCGTGCCGATGCAGGCGATCCAGCGCGACCTGTCGGGGGCCTACGTTCTTGTCGTCAACGATACCGGACTGGTGGAACAGCGCCGGATCGACACCGGGCCGCAAAGCCGTGGCCTGACCGCCGTTACCGCCGGGCTCTCGGAAGGCGAGGCGGTCATCGTCGAGGGCATCAACAAGGTCCGGCCCGGCATCACCGTGGACGCCGCCATGCAAAGCGACGGGTAGAGCCGATGATTTCCTCCGTCTTCATCGACCGTCCGCGCCTTGCGGCCGTCATCTCGATCGTGCTGTTCATCGCGGGCCTCGTGTCGATGGCACGCCTTCCTATCGAACTTTTCCCCGATGTCGTGCCGCCGCAGATCTCAGGTGTCGGCGACCTATCCCGGCGCCGGCGCCGAGGTCACCGAACAGACCGTCGCTCAGGCGATCGAGAACCAGGTGATCGGCGTCGAGGACATGATCTACATGCGCTCGAACTCGGGCGCCGACGGGAGCTATTCCCTGACGATCAGCTTCGAGGTGGGCACCGATCCCGACATCGCCATGGTCAACGTGCAGAACCGCGTGGCGCTGGCCGAGCCGCTCTTGCCGCCCGAGGTACGCCAGCTTGGCGTCCGGACTTTCAAGGGCTCGTCGTCGCTTCTGACGGGCATCGTCCTTTACGCCGAGGATGACCGGGTAGATGGCCCAACGCTGACCAATTACGCCTACCTGAACCTGGTCGACACGCTCAAGCGTGTCACCGGCGTGGGCGACGTGCGCGTCTTCGCGGCCGACCAGTTCGCCATGAACGTCGATCTCGACATCGACCGCCTGACCGCCCTCGGCCTGACCCCGGGCGACGTGATCGCGGCGCTGCAAAGCCAGAACGTGCAGGCCGCCATCGGGCGCGTGGGCGCGCAGCCGATGCTGGACGAGCCGGGCCTGCAACTCAACATCTCGACCGAGGGCCGGCTGTCGGACCCGGCCGAATTCGAGCGCATCATCCTGCGCGCCGACCCCGGTGGCGCGGTCCTGCGGGTGGGCGACGTGGCGCGCGTCAGCCTCGGCGCACGCTCGAGCGATGTCGTGACCGCCTACAACGGCGCCCCGGCAACGCTGATCGGCATCTATCTGTCGCCGGGCGGGAACGCCCTTGCGGCCTCCGCAGGCATCCAGGCGGCCGTGGCGGATGCGCAGGGGCAATTGACCTTCCCGCAGGGCGCGGGCGTCGCCTTCGTGTCGGACAACGCCGATCTTCATCGAGGAAAGCATCCACGAGGTGCAGGTCACGCTGATCGAGGCCTTCGTCCTCGTGGTGCTGGTGGTCTTCATCTTCCTCGGCTCGCTCCGCGCGACGATCGTGCCGGTCATCGCCGTCCCGATCGCCCTTGTGGGCACCTTCGCGGCGATGCAGGCGCTTGGGTTCACGATCAACACCGTCTCGCTTCTGGCGATGGTGCTGGCGATCGGGATCGTGGTCGACGACGCCATCGTCGTGGTCGAAGCGGTCGAGGCGAAGCTCGAGGAACATCCCGAGATGACGCCCGCAGACGCCGCCCGCGCCGCCATGTCCGAGATCACGGGCGCCATCGTGGCGATCACCCTGGTGCTCCTGTCCGTCTTCGTTCCGGTCGCCTTCATCCCCGGCATCTCCGGCCTGCTGTTTCAGCAATTCGCGGTCGTCGTCGCCGTCTCGATGGTGATCTCGGCGATCAGCGCGCTGACCCTGTCGCCCGCCCTCTGCGCCATCGTGCTCAAGCGGCATCACGGCCCGCGCAAGGGGGTGATGGGCTGGATCTCGGGGCGCATCGACGGGGCGCGCGACGGCTATGTCCGCATCGCGGGCGCGATCGCACGCCGCTCGATCCTGGGGGTCGTCCTTCTTGGGCGCCGCCATCCTTCTGACCGGGGTTCTCTTCCGCGCCACTCCCACCGGCTTCCTGCCGTCCGAGGACCAGGGGTCATTCATCGTCGAGACCCGCCTGCCCGAGGCGGCGTCGCTGACCCGCACCATGGCAGCCCAGGCGCAGGTCGAGGATATCCTGGGCGCCCTGCCCGGCGTCGCAAGCGTGGCGTCGGTCAACGGCGTGTCGATCCTCGACGGGATCACCAAGTCGAACGTCGCCTTCTCGCTGGTCACGATGGAGCCGTTCGAGGACCGCACCGACCCGGAAACAAGCGTCTTCGCCGCCATCGCCCAGGCGAACCTCCAGGGCCTTGGCCTGCGCGAGGCGCAGTTGCTGGCGTTCAACCTGCCACCCATCGCCGGCCTTGGGTCCGGCGCGGGGTTCGAGCTGCAGCTGCTCGACACCCAGGGACGCAGCGCCGAGGACCTTGCCGCCGTGGCCCGCGGCCTGACCGTGGCCGCCAACCAGCACCCCGACCTCAGCGGCGTCTACACCACCTTCTCGGCCAACAGCCCGCAGCTGTTCCTCGAGATCGACCGCGACCGGCTCTACGCCCTCGGCCTGCGCCTGTCGGATGTCTTCGCGGCGCTGCAGTCGACGATGGCCAGCGCCTATGTCAACGACTTCAACCTCTTCGGCCGGTCGTGGCAGGTGCGCATGACGGCCGCGCCCGAGTTCCGCGCCTCGATCGACGACATCACCCGCGTCCATGTCCGCTCGAACACGGGCGAGATGGTGCCGATCGCCGCCGTGGCGCGGGCCGAATACATCGTCGGCCCGATGCAGATGCAGCGCTACAACAACCTGCGCTCGGTCACGATCTCGGGCGAGCCGGCGGCGGGCGTGTCGTCAGGCCGCGCGCTGGCCGTGATGGAGGCTGTCGCCGCCGAAACCCTGCCGCCCGGCTATACGGTCGAATGGACCGGCACATCGCTTCAGGAAAAGCAGGCCGCCGGGCAGACCGGGCCGATCCTGATCCTTGCGGTGGTCTTCGCCTATCTCTTCCTCGTCGGGCTTTACGAAAGCTGGACGATCCCGGTCCCGGTGCTTCTGTCGGTCACCTTCGGGATGCTGGGCACGGTGCTGGCGCTGCTGCTGGCAGGGCTGCCCTTCAATATCTACGCCCAGATCGGCCTTGTCGTGCTGATCGCGCTGGCCGCGAAGAACGCGATCCTGATCGTCGAGTTCGCCAAGGCGCGGCGCGAGGCGGGCATGGCCATCCTCGATGCGGCCATCGAAGGCGCCGGGGCGCGGTTCCGGGCCATCATGATGACCAGTTTCGCCTTCATCGCAGGCCTTCTTCCGCTGGTGACGGCGGAAGGCGCCTCGATGCTCAGCCGCCGCGGGATCGGCACCGGCGTCTTCGGCGGCATGCTGATGGCGGCGCTGGTCGGCATCTTCATCATCCCCGCCCTCTATGTCTTGTTCCAGTCTTTGCGGGAATGGGTGAAGGCGCGGATGGGCGGCGGTGGCGCCCAAACGTCGAAGGGCGAGACCGGCAATTGAGGACAGGGGCTGTTCCCTGCGGTAAGCGACCATTGACCTGTTTCGAGAGAAGGTCTGCACCATCGGATCAGAGACTCGCGGCCGGTTCGGTCATCGCGTACACTACGGTTCAGCCTTGTGCCAAGATCGGGACCGGCGAGGGATGAAATAGGAGCCAAGACGATGAAGATCAGTGTACGGGGGACGTCGTTCGGCCTTGCAGCTATGACTGTCCTTGCGACGGGGACCACCGCCATCGCACAGGATGGCGATTGGGATTACAAGGCGACCATCTACCTCTTCATGGCCGAGACGACGACCGGGATTTCGGGCCCTTCGGGAAGCGTGGAGTCCACCCTCAGCTTCAGCGATGCACTGGATAACCTTGACTTCGCCTTCATGGGGGCTTTCGAGGCGAGCAACGGGCAGTGGAGCGTGATTGCAGACTACATGTACACGGACCTGTCCTTCACAGGCAGCACGCCAGGACCCGAGTTCACCGGGGCCAATACCTCGGTCACCACGCAGGTGCTGAGCGGGTATCTCACCTATCGCGTCTTCGAAGACGCGAACATGGACGTCGATGTCGGGGGCGGCTTTCGCTGGTTCAAGGCTGACGCCGGTATCACCCTGACCGGAGGTCCGGACCCGGCCCCATCGCAATCCGTCGGCGACGACTGGATCGACCCGCTGATCGCTGCCCGGGTTCAGTTCCGCATCGCGCCGCAGTGGTTTGGTACCGCCATGGCCGACTACGGCGGGTTCGGCGGCGACAGCGAAACCTGGCAAGTCCTTCTGACAGCCGGCTACGAGATTAACGAGAACTGGGCGATCGAGGGCGGATATCGCTATCTGGACATCGACCAGACAACCAACGGCCGCACGTTCAGCTTCTCTCAATCCGGTCCGGTCCTCGGCGTGAGCTACAGGTTCTAGAGCGTCGAAATCGCCGAGAGCAGGATTGGGCGATCGCTGGCTCAAGGCTTCCATGTCCGAGCTTGTGAGGATCGCCTTCGGCGGATGGGCAGGCCCGTCTGGCATCGTCCGCCGTGGTTTCGCAGGCGACATCCGAGCGTTTTGCTCGGATGACCGCTGTGTCGGGCTGAGCAGACGCCTCTCCTCTCACGCTCCCTCACGAACCCGGGCCCCGCGCGCCATCGCCGGAGTTGCCGCCGCGGGCTGTGGCGCTACAGTCTCCTTCATGCGAAACTACCTCGCCGCGCTGATCATCGCCGCCTTCGCCACCTCGGCGATGGCCGAGGATGTCGAGCTCGAGCTTGTGCTTCTGGCCGACTCCTCGGGCTCCATCGACATGGCCGAGATCCGGTTCCAGCGGCAGGGCTATGCCGATGCCCTGACCGATCCGCGCGTGCTCGACACGATCGCGGCCACCGCCTATGGCCGCATCGCCGTCACCTATGTCGAATGGGCGGCGGCCGGGGCCGAGGATGTGGTGGTGCCCTGGACGGTCATCGACGGCCCCGAGAGTGCTGCGGCATTTTCCGAGGTGCTGATGGCGCAGCCGCGCCGGGCCTTCGGCCGCAACGCCATCGGATCGGCCCTTCTGACCGGCAAGCGCCTGATCGAGGAGAACGACATCGAGGGCTGGCGCAAGGTGATCGACTTCTCTGGCGACAGCGCCAACAACTGGACCGGCCCCCCGATCGCCGAGGCCCGGGCCGAGGTGCTGGCCGCCGGCATCGTCATCAACGGTCTGGCCATCCTGTGCCGGGCGTGCAACGGCCGCCCCACGGGCTCGGATCTGGAACGCCTCTACGAAGAGCGCATCATCGGCGGCCCCGGCGCGTTCGTCGTCACCGCCGAGGACCGCGACAGTTTCGGCGAGGCCGTGATCCGCAAGCTGATCCTCGAGATCTCGGGCACGATGCCCGACACCCCGGTGGCCGACGCCCGCTGACGCCTATCGCTGGACCGATTGCAGCCAGGCCGCGATGTCGACCACGGATTGCGTGGTGAAGATCGGCGTGCCGTCGAAGGCGTCGATCATCCCGCTCTCGCCGCCCAGGATCATCCCGTAGACCGGCATCGGTCCGCCATGGGCAAGCACTTCGTCGCGCCCGTCGATCCGCCGCACGGCACGTTCGAGCGGGAATGTCCCGCCCTCGGCGGCGGCAAGCCGGGTCAGGTCGGGGGGCTGGACCGACAGGATCTTCGTCATCGGCCCGTCGCCCTGCGCGGACATGCCGTGGCAGGTTGCGCAGTGATCGCGGAAAAGCACGCCCCCCGCGTCGGCGTCCTGCGACAGGGCGGGGGCGGCCGCCAGGGCGGCGGCAATGGCAAGACTGGAAAGGGATCTCATCGCGCATGTCCTCCTGTTCAATGCCACCCTGCCCCGAGGCGCGGTGGCCGGCATTGATCTGAATCAGCCGCGCCTCAGACCAGCACGCCCTCCTGAAGCCGCAGCGTGCGGTCCATCCGCGCGGCCAGCTCGGGGTTGTGGGTCGCGATCAGCGCGGCCATCCCGGTGTCGCGCACAAGCTCCATCAGGACGGCGAACACCCGCTCGGACGTGGCGGGGTCAAGGTTTCCCGTCGGTTCGTCGGCCAGAAGCACGCGCGGCGCGTTGGCCAGCGCCCGGCAGAAGGCCACGCGCTGCTGCTCGCCGCCCGACAGCGCGCCGGGGCGATGATCGCCGCGCGCCTCGAGCCCCACCCGCGCCAGCAACTCGTCGGCGCGCGCGCGGGCGTCCGCAGCAGAGACGGCGTTGGCCAGCTGCGGCAGGATCACGTTCTCGGCGGCAGTGAATTCCGGCAAGAGGTGGTGGAACTGGTAGACGAACCCCACGTCGCGCCGCCGCGCCTCGGTCCGCTTGCGGTCGGACGCGGCGCTGAAGGCCGCCCCCCCGATCGCGACGGTTCCGCTGTCGGCGGTATCGAGCAGCCC
Organism: uncultured Alphaproteobacteria bacterium; assembly: GCA_963709395.1. Classification (GTDB taxonomy): domain Bacteria; phylum Pseudomonadota; class Alphaproteobacteria; order Rhodobacterales; family Rhodobacteraceae; genus CAVPWP01. The sequence goes on along the minus strand of CAVPWP010000008.1, from coordinate 248,368 downwards.
GGCGATATGCAGCAGCGTCGACTTGCCCGCGCCCGAGGGCGCCACAAGGGCCACCACCTCGCCGCGCTTCAACGACAAGTCAGCGCCGCGCAGGACCATCACCTCGGCCGGGGTGCCGCGATTGTAGCCCTTGACGATGCCCGCCAGTTCCAGCGCCGTCTCACTCATAGCGCAGCGCCTCGACCGGGTTCATCCGCGCCGCCCGCCGCGCGGGAAACAGCGTCACGACGAACGAAAGGCCCAGCGACAGGCCAACCGCCGCGACCACGTCGCCCCATTCGAGCCGCGCCGGCAGGCGGTAGATGCCGCGCACGCTGGCGTCCCACACCCCGCCGCCCGAGGCCCCGTTCACGAAGGCGAGGATCGGGTCGAAGTAATAGGCGAAGAGGCAGCCCAGGATCACACCCAGCGCCGTGCCGATCAGCCCCACCATCGCCCCGCAGATGAAGAAGACCCGCATCACCGACCCTTCGGTCAGCCCCATGGTGCGCAGGATGCCGATGTCGCGACCCTTGTTCTTCACGAGCATGACAAGGCCCGAGATGATGTTCATCGACGCGATCAGCACCAGAACGCTCATCAGCACGAACATCACCGTGTCCTCGACCTCGAGTGCGCGCAGGAAGGCGCCCGCGCTGTCCTGCCAGGTCCAGAGAAGTGTCCGTTCGCCGCCCGCCTCGATCAGCGCGGGCGCCAGCTCGCGGACGCGCTCGGGCTCGGCCACCATGATCTCGAGCTCGTCGGCCACGCCCTCGCGGTTGAAATAGACCTGCGCCTCGTCGAAGGGCATGTAAAGGCGGGTGCGGTCGATGTCGTAGCGGCCCGAGGTGAAGATGTAGACGATGGGATAGTCCGACACGCGCGGGCTGGTGCCGAAGGCCGTCCGCACCCCGTCGGGCGAGATCAGGCGCACCGTGTCACCCACGCCCACGCCCAGCGCGCGGGCCACACCCGACCCCACGGCGACGCCCTGCCCGAATTCGGCGATGTCGCCCTGGAAATCGGTTGCCTCGGCGATACGGGGTATGGTCGCCAGATCCGCGGCGGCGATCCCGAAGACCTCGACCCCGGTGTTCTGCCGTCCCGCCGTGGCCATCACCTGCCCCTTCACCAGCGGGGCCACGCGCGTCACGCCCGGCACCTCGGCCACGCGTTGGGCGATGGCGGCATAATCCTCCAGCACGCGCGTGGTCTGGCCCGTCTCGGTCACGTAGGATGTCGAGTAGAGCGTCACATGGGCGTTCGCCCCCAGGATCGTATCGACGAACTCGGCCCGGAAGCCCGCGCGCACCGCCAGGGTGATGATCAGCGCCGCCACCGCCAGCATGATGCCGACCAGGCTGATCCAGGTCATGACGCTGACCCCGCCATCGGCCCGCTTGGCGCGCAGATAGCGCCAGGCGATCAGCCATTCATAGCGGGCGAAGGGGGCGGGTGACTGCACGTCTTGGGCCTCGCAGCGGTTTTGCCGCAAGCCCTAGCGGCTTTTCAGCCAGTCCACAACTTGGCCGGCGTTCGCATCGGGCGGAAAGACGGGATAGAAGACCTTCACGATCCTGCCATCCCGGATCACCAGCGCCATGCGCCGGATCAGCGTCTCGCCCCAGGCCTCGAAGGTGGGCAGCCGCAAGGCCGTCGCCAGCTTCAACCCGGCATCCGACAGAAGCGGGAACGGCAGGTGCAGCCGTTCGGCCGCCTCGGCCTGATAGGCGGTGTCCTGCGTCGACAGGCCGAAAAGGTGATCGACGCCAAGCCCGGTTAGATCGGCGAAATGGTCGCGGAAGGCGCAGGATTGCGGCGTGCAGCCCCGCGCGCCGGGGATGTCGTCCCACCCCGCCGGCATGTCGCTGCCGGGCCTGCCGGTCTTGGGATAGACATAGACGACCGTCAGGCCAGCAAGTGCCGACAGATCGACCATGCCGCCCGCGGTCGACGCAAGCGCGACCGCAGGCAGGTCCATCCCCTCAAGATGCGCCGCCGCCCCGTCATCGACAGGGGCGGGGATCGCCGACCAATCCGGCGCTACGCCTTGGTCAAACGGCTGATTTGCCATAGATCTCCGCCACCTTCGCCACGGCCGCCTCGGGGCTCATCTCCTCGCTTTCGCCGGTCCGGCGGCTGGTCAGTTCGACCACGCCGTTGGCCAGCCCGCGCGGTCCAACGGTAATCCGCCAGGGCAGGCCGATCAGGTCCATCGTGGCGAATTTCGCGCCGGCGCGGTCGTCGGTGTCGTCGTAAAGCGGCTCGAGACCCTGTGCCGTCAGCGCGCGGTAAATCCCCTCGCAGGCCGCATCCGCCGCCGCGTCCCCGGTCTTGAGGTTGACGATGCCCACATGGAACGGCGTCACCCCTTCGGGCCAGATGATGCCGCGCTCGTCATGGCTGGCCTCGATGATCGCGCCCAGAAGACGGCTGACCCCGATCCCGTGCGAGCCCATGTGCACCGGCACGCGGTTGCCCTCGGGGTCGGTCACGGTGGCGCCCATCGGTTCGGAATACTTGGTGCCGAAATAGAAGATCTGCCCGACCTCGATTCCGCGCGCCGACCGGCGGCGACCCTCGGGGATCTCGGCAAACACCGCCTCGTCATGGGTTTCGTCCGTGCGGGCGTAAAGCGCCGTGAACTCCTCCATGACGGCCTGGCACTGGGCCTTGTCGTCATAGTCGATCTCGCGCGCGCCCAGCCGGATGTCGGTCACCGCGCTGTCGTAAAAGACCTCGGACTCGCCCGTGTCGGCCAGCACGAGGAACTCGTGCGTGTCGTCGCCGCCGATCGGCCCGCTGTCGGCGCGCATCGGAATCGCCTGAAGCCCCATGCGTTCATAGGTGCGCAGGTAGCTGACGAGGTGGCGGTTGTAGGCGTGCAGCGCGTCCTCTTTCGTGAGGTCGAAGTTGTAGCCGTCCTTCATCAGGAACTCGCGCCCCCGCATCACGCCGAACCGCGGGCGGATCTCGTCGCGGAACTTCCACTGGATGTGGTAAAGCGTCAGCGGCAGGTCGCGGTAGCTGGTGACGTTGCCGCGGAAGATGTCGGTGATCAGCTCTTCGTTCGTCGGGACCGTAGAGCATGTCGCGCCCGTGGCGGTCGGTGATGCGCAGCATCTCCTCGCCATAGTCGTCGTAGCGCCCGCTCTCGCGCCAGAGATCGGCGGATTGCAGCGTCGGCATCAGCATCGGGATATGGCCCGCGCGGATCTGTTCCTCGTGGACGATCTGCTCGATCCGGCGCAGCACCTTGTAGCCAAGCGGCAGCCAGGAGTAGATCCCGGCGGCGGCCTGCTTGATCATGCCCGCGCGCAGCATCAGCCGGTGGCTGACGATCTGGGCTTCGGCCGGGGTTTCCTTGAGGACGGGCAGGAAGTAGCGCGATAGACGCATGTCGGGACTTTCCGTGGCAAGACTGGCTGTCCTCGTTTAGATGCGGCCCGGCACGAGGGCAAGCGGACGCGGCCGCGCGTTCCTGCCCGCACGAACACTTGCAGTGCGGCGGCACTTGGGCGATGCAGACAGGGCGAAACAGGAGAACGCAGCCTTGGCCCTGCCCATTCAGTCACAGTTGAGGATCTGGGCCGTCGCCATCGTCGTCCTGGTGGCGGTGCTCTACCTTCTGGGCAACGTCCTTCTTCCCTTCGTGCTGGCAGGGGCCGTGGCCTATGTGCTCGACCCGATCGCCGACTGGCTGCAACGGCGCGGGTTCTCGCGCATCCTGGCCACGATCACGATCACCTTCCTTGCGATCGTGGTGTTCGTGATCCTGACCTTCCTCGTGATCCCCACGCTTGTCGGGCAGACGGCCGATCTTTTCCGGGCGCTGCCGCAGTTCGTCCAGCGGTTCGAAGACGGGCTGACCGAGCGCTTTCCCGATATCCTCAACCCCGAATCCCAGATGCGGCGCAGCCTGAACGCGCTTGGCGACACGCTTCAGTCCCGGGGCGCGGAACTGGTCGAGACGCTGCTGTCCTCGGCGCTCAACCTGCTCAACATCATCGTGCTTCTGGTTCTCGTGCCGGTGATCACGTTCTACCTGCTGCTCGACTGGGACCGGATGGTGGCGCGGGTCGACGACCTTCTGCCGCGCGACCACGCCCCCACGATCCGCGAACTGGCCCGCGATATCGACGCGACGCTGTCGTCCTTCATCCGCGGGCAGGGCACGGTCTGCCTGATCATGGGGGTTTTCTATGCGGTCGGGCTGATGCTCGTCGGGCTGAATTTCGGTGCGGCCATCGGGGCCTTTGCCGGCCTCATCACCTTCATTCCCTATGTCGGCGCCCTGCTTGGCGGGGTGCTGGCGATCGGCGTGGCGCTTTTCCAGTTCTGGGGCGACTGGGTCTGGGTCATGGCCGTGGCGGCGATCTTCTTCTCGGGGCAGTTCCTCGAAGGCAACATCATCACCCCGAACCTCGTCGGCTCGTCCGTCGGGCTGCATCCGGTCTGGCTGATCTTCGCGCTCTCGGCCTTCGGAACGCTCTTCGGGTTCGTGGGGATGCTCGTGGCCGTGCCGGTCGCCGCGGCGCTGGGCGTTCTCGTGCGTTTCGGGCTTTCGCGATACCGCGAGGGGCGCCTCTACCAGGGCACCGAACATGCCTCGGCGGATGACGGGCAGGACTGACGGCATGCCCGAACAACTGGCGCTTCCCCTGCCCGCGAAAGCGGCGCTGGGACGCGGCGATTTCCTCGTCGCCCCGCCGAACTGCCGACGCGGTCCTGGCGGTCGAGGGCTGGCGCGGCTGGCCCGGACGCAAGCTGATCCTGACCGGCCCGGCGGGATCGGGAAAGACCCACCTCGCCCATGTCTGGGCGGCCGAAGCGGATGCCACGATCCTTGCGGTTGCGGATCTGGCCGGGGCGCTGGGACGCCCGCTTGCGCCCGAGGCCCGGATCGCGGTCGAGGATGCCGACGGCATCACCGACCCCGAGGACGAATTGCGCCTTCTGGGCCTGCACAATCTGCTTCAGGAGTGCGGCGGCTGGCTTTTTCTGACCGCACGGACAGCGCCTGCCGACTGGCCGTTGCGCCTGCCCGACCTTGCCAGCCGGCTGCAGGCCGCGGGCATCGCGCGGCTGCGCGAACCCGACGACGCGCTTCTGTCGGGCCTTCTGCTCAAGCTCTTCGACGACCGCCAGATTGCCGTCGACCCCGCGGTGATCGCCTATCTCGCCCCCCGGATCGAGCGGTCCTTCGCCGCCGCGCAGCGCCTGGTGGCGCGCCTCGACACCGCCGCCCTCGCCCAGCGCCGCGCCATCACGCGGCCTTTCGCGGCAGAGGTCCTGGGGGAAATCCTGGGCGAAACCGAAAACGAGGCTGGCAAATCGTTGGATTGACCACCATCTTTTTGCCATAGCCATGTTCGATAATCAGACCACGATGCAAAGCGACTTTCTGAATGCGCCCTTCCCGGACGCGGTCACGACACATGACGTGGACCTTGGCGGTCCCGAACGGTTCTTCAACCGCGAACTGTCGTGGCTGGCGTTCAACTGGCGCGTTCTCGAAGAGGCGTCGAACCCGCGCGTGCCACTTCTGGAACGGCTGCGCTTCCTGTCGATCTCGGCGACCAATCTCGACGAATTCTACACCGTCCGCGTCGCCGGCCTGCGCGAACTTGCCCGGGCCGGAAACACCACGCCCGCCATCGACGGGCGGACCCCGGCCGAGCAGCTTGTCCTGATCAACGCGGACGCCCGCAAGCTGATCCAGGAGCAGTTGAACGTCTGGGAGCGTCTGGCCATCGAGATGGAAAGCGAGGGCATATCCCTTCTGACCCGCGAGAAGCTGACGAAGGCCGACAAGGCCTATCTCGACGACGTCTTCCGCGACGAGGTCTTCCCGATCCTGTCGCCGCTGGCAATCGACCCGGCGCATCCCTTCCCGTTCATCCCGAACGAAGGCTTCTCGCTTGCGCTCCAGCTTCAGCGCCGCGACGACAAGCGCGGCCTGCTCACGCTTCTGCCGATCCCGCAGCAAATCGACCGTTTCGTCCCCGTGCCTTCGCCCGAGGGCACCCACCGGTTCCTGCCGCTCGAAGAACTGCTGCTTTTGCACATCGAAGGCCTGTTCCCCGGCTACCAGATCAAGGCCAGTTGCTGCTTTCGCATCCTGCGCGACAGCGATCTCGAACTCGAGGAAGAGGCCGAGGACCTCGTGCGCGAATTCGAGGTCGCGCTGAAGCGCCGCCGCCGGGGCGAGGTGGTGCGCATGAAGATCTCGGCCGACGCACCGGAGGCGCTGAAATCCATCGTGATGGAAAAGCTCGAGGTGACAGAGGACGAGGTGATCCCGATCGACGGGTTGATCGGCATGGCCGACCTGGGCGAGCTTGTGCTCGATGCCCGGCCCGACCTTCTCTGGCCGTCCTTCACGCCCCGGGTCCCCGAGCGTGTGCAGGACCACGACGGCGACATGTTCGCGGCAATCCGTCAGAAGGACATGCTGCTGCACCACCCGTACGAGACCTTCGACATGGTGGTTCGGTTCCTGCAGCAGGCCGCGCGCGACCCCGATGTGCTGGCGATCAAGCAGACGCTCTACCGGACCTCGAAGAAAAGCCCCATCGTCGAGGCGCTGTGCGAAGCGGCCGAGGACGGCAAGTCGGTCACCGCGCTGGTGGAGCTGAAGGCCCGCTTCGACGAGGCCGCGAACATTCGCCAGTCGCGGCGGCTGGAACGTGCCGGGGCGCATGTCGTCTATGGCTTCATCAACTACAAGACCCACGCCAAGATCTCGACGGTGGTCCGGCGCGAGGGCGGCAAGCTGGTCACCTATACCCATTACGGCACCGGCAACTACCACCCGATCACCGCGCGCATCTATACCGACCTGTCGTTCTTCACCTGCGATACGGCGCTGGGACGGGACGCCACGAAAGTGTTCAACTACCTTTCGGGCTACGCCCCGCCCGAGGGGCTGGAGAACCTCGCGATCTCACCGCTCAATCTCAAGTCCACGCTTCTCGACCGCATCGCGACCGAAGCCGACCACGCGCTTCAGGGCCGCAAGGCCGAGATCTGGGCCAAGCTGAATTCGCTGATCGAACCCGACGTGATCGACGCGCTCTACCTCGCCAGCCAGGCGGGGGTGAAGATCAACCTCGTGGTGCGCGGCATCTGCGGGCTGCGCCCCGGCATCAAGGGCCTGAGCGAGAACATCCGCGTCAAGTCCATCGTCGGGCGCTTTCTCGAACACTCCCGCATCGTCTGCTTCGGCGACGGGCACGGTCTGCCCTCCAAGAAGGCGCGGGTCTACATCTCGTCGGCGGACTGGATGGATCGCAACCTCTCGCGCCGGGTCGAAACCCTTGTCGAGATCCACAACAACACCGTGAAGGCCCAGATCATGAGCCAGATCATGGCCGCGAACCTTGCCGACGAGGCGCAAAGCTGGGTCCTTGCGCCCGACGGCAGCTACAGCCGCCCCGCGATGGGCGCCGTCGAGTCCGGGGCCACCGGCACCCCCTTCAGTTGTCACCGTTTCTTCATGGAAAACCCGTCGCTTTCGGGCCGCGGGTCGGCCGGGGCATCCGATGTCCCGAAACTGGCCCACAGCGACGATTGACGCGACCGCCCGGGCGAGTCAGTGTCTCGCCCGACCGAAGAACGGCCATGGATGGCGTCAGGGACGGACGTCGCCCGGAAAAGCCCCGGGGGAGGGTGAATGGACGGACGCGCAGAAACGGCGGAAGACGACCGGGGCCTGTTCGGAAGACCGCTGTTCGCAGACCCCGCAGCCCGTGCCCTTTCGCGGGTGGGCGTGGTCGACATCGGGTCGAACTCGGTCCGCCTCGTGGTGTTCGACGGCGCGGCCCGAAGCCCCGCCTATTTCTACAATGAAAAGATCATGTGCGGCCTTGGCAGCGGCCTGGCCGAAACCGGGCGGCTCAACCCCGAAGGCCGGGTGCGCGCCCTGGCCGCCCTGCGCCGGTTCCAGAAGCTGGGCGAGGGTCTCGGCATCCTGCCGCTGACCGTGGTCGCAACGGCGGCGGTGCGCGAAGCCGACGACGGTGAGGAGTTCCGCGCCGAGGTCGAGGCCGCCACCGGCATGCGCCTCTGGGTCATCGACGGCGAGGAAGAGGCGCGCCTTTCCGCACAGGGCGTCCTGCTCGGCTGGCCCGGGGCCTACGGGCTTGTCTGCGACATCGGCGGCTCATCGATGGAGTTGGCCGAACTCTCGGACGGCCGTGTCGGCAAGCGGACGAGCACGCGCCTCGGGCCGCTTCTGCTGCGCACCCTGCCCGGCGGCAACAAGGGCATGCGCAAGTATATCTCCGCCCGCATGGCCGAACTCAAGGAGCGCATGGGCCCCCAGCCGGACCGGCTGTTCCTTGTCGGCGGATCGTGGCGCGCCATCGCGCGGATCGACATGGAGCGGCGCAATTACCCGCTCTCGGTGCTGCACGAATACCGGATGACGCGCAGCGACGTCGCCAAGACCGTGGCCTACATCGCCGATAACGACATCGAAGACCTGCGCCTGCGCGTGGGGCTGTCGCAGGAACGGGCCGAGCTTGTCCCGATCGCAGCCATCGTCCTCAAGAAACTCGTGGCCACCTTCCAGCCTCACGACATCGCGGTCTCGAGCTACGGCATCCGCGAAGGGATGCTCTACGAGCAGATGCCCCAGAGACTGCGCGACCGCGATCCGCTGATCGAGGCCTGCCGTTTCGCCGAGGCGAAGGACGCCCGCCTGCCCGGCTTCGGCAAGCTGCTCTACCAGTTCATCCTGCCGCTCTTTCCCAAGGCCGATGACCAGCGCCGCCGCGTCATCAAGGCGGCCTGCCTTCTGCACGATGTCAGCTGGCGCGCCCATCCCGACTATCGCCACGAGGTGTGCTTCGACAACGCCACGCGCGCGAACCTCGGCGGGCTGACCCACGAGGAACGGGTTTTCATCGGCCTGTCGCTTCTGCACCGCTACAAGAACAGCCGGTCGGGATCGCGGTTTGAGCCGCTTTACGATCTTCTGACCCCGGCCGAGCTTCGCGAAGCCGAGGTGCTGGGAAAGGCCATGCGCTTTGGCGCGATGTTCTCGCCCTGCGCGGCGACCGCCCTTGGGGATCTGTCCTGGTCGCCCAAGAAGAAACTGCTCGAACTGCATCTCGCGCCCGAGTCCGCCGCGCTCTGGGGCGAAGTGGTCGAGGCGCGCTTCGCCTCGCTCGCCGAATCGCTCGGGGCGCGCAAGACCGCGATGAGGATCGTCTAGATCTCGATGTCCTCGCCGTCCGGGCGGGCATCCTCGATTTCCTCGGGGGTCTTGCGGCGGATGATGATGTCGCCGTTGGGCAGCATCTCGGGCGGATGGTAAGAGTTCAGTTCGTCGAGCGCTCCGCGCAGTTCGCGCAGCGCCGGTTCCATCTCGGCCAGAAGCCCGCGCAGCAACAGCCGCGTGCCTTCCGACAAGAGGTCCATGCCCTCTTCGACATCTCCCTCCTGCGCGGAGGCCGGCAACGCGGCAAGCCAGACAGCCATGGCGAAAACGATGGGTTTCATGGTGTCCATCCTACCCGATACCGCCCGAGTCGGTAAGTCTCAGAGTTCGATATCAAGCGTGACGGGGAAGTGATCGGAGGCCGTCAGAAGCGCCTCTCTCAGTTCCGGCGTCCTGTAGCAGACCGGATCGTCGAACGGATGCCAGATGCGCCAGGCCGGCCGCCGGTCCATGAGATCGGGCGAAATCATGATGTAGTCCAGAAGGGCCGACAACCATCGCCCCTGATCGGCAAGGAAGAACCGTGCGCTTGACGGAGCGGTGTCGAACCGGCGCGTCATCGCCTCACGCGCATGCGGATCGTAGAGCTGCGGCTGGCCTTCCTCACCGATGACGACCTCGACACCCGACCGGCCGAAGAGCTTTTCGTATTCATCAAGGCCTGGACCGTCGTTGAAGTCGCCCAGCACGATCAGCGGCTCGCCCGCCTCCAGATGCTCTTCCACGCGGCGGCGCAGCCAGATGCACTGCGCCAGCTGCTTGCGACGGTTCTCGATCCCGACGCGCATCAACGCCTCGTCGCCCCGCGCGCCATGCGGCGCCTTCGACTTGGCATGCACCCCGATCATGCGGAACGCCGTCCCCGCCGCACTTTTCGCGGCGATCTCCAGCGGCGGTTTCGACCACGCCACCTTCTCGGGCCGCGCGTCGATATCCAGATCGATCTGGAAGCTCTCGTCGAACCGCGGCGTGCCGCCCTCTCCGGCGGTACCGCCGCGCGGATCGTGGCGCACCGACAGCCGGTCGGGATCGTAAAGCAGCGCGATCTCCTGCTGGGTGTGGCTGACAAAACCCATAAGCGCGCGGCGCTGGCGCAATCCGTAGGCCGCGGCGAAACTCTCCAGCGCCTGCTCGCCCGATCGGCGCGCGGTGGCTGTCGGGCGCCTCGATCACCATGACGGCATCCGCGTCGATCGCGGTGAAGACGATGCCCAGCGCCTCGGCCTGATCGACCCGGCGCACGTCGCGCCGGCCCGACCACGCCCCATCCGCCAGAAGCGCGCCCGCATCGTCGAAGAGGTTGGCGAACCATTCGACGTTGTAGGTCGCGATGCGCATGGCGTCAGACCCGCCCCCTGCTGATCTCTTCCCAGGCGGTGTTGATGGCCGCCATCCGCGCTTCGGCCATGCGGATCGCCTCGATCGGCACGCCGCGGGCGATCATGCGGTCGGGATGGCTGTCGCGCACCAGCTGACGCCAGACCCTGCGCACCTCCTCGATCGGCGTGCCCGGCTCGACGCCAAGCACCGCCCAGGGATCGGGCACGGCATCGGGCACGAAGCGGACGCGCACCGACCGGAACTGGCGCTCGGACATTCCGAAGATCTCGCTCACCTGCTTGAGAAACTCATCCTCTGCGGGATGATAATGGCCGTCGGCGATGGCGATGTGAAAAAGCCCCTCGAAAAGATCGCACAGCGTCTCGTTGCCCTGCGCCGTACATCCGCGCGATGCGGCGGGCGTAGTCCTCGAACCCGGCCACGTCCTGCCGGGCCAGGTTGAAGACCCGCGCCGCGTTCGCCTCTTCGCCTTCGGGGATCTCGAACACCTCGCGGAAGGCCGACACCTCGTCCCGGGTCACAAGCCCGTCGGCCTTGGCCATCTTCGCCCCCAGCGCGATCACCGCGATGGCGAAGCCGACGCTGCGTTCGGGCGGGGTGCGCAGCCGGTCGAACACCTCCGACAGGGGCTGGCCCGAGGTCAGCGCGGAAAGGGCGTCGGCGATGCGCGTCCAGATCGACATGGGCCGAACCCTAGCCGCGCCCCGGTGCGGATTACAGGCGTTTCTGCATCAGGCGCAGGGCTGCTGCGTCACTCCAGCATTCTCACCCCGTCGGGCGTGCGGATCTCGGCCTGAAGCCAGACCCTGGGGCGCATGGGTCACCTCGACCCCGGCGACCCGGGCAAGGGCCGGAAACGCCGCCAGCAGCGCCCCGGCCTCGGGATGCCCGACGACCAGCCGCTCGAGCCTGAGGCCCACGTCGGGCAGCTGGTCCGCCGGATGCAGCGCCCCGTCCCACTGGATCAGCGCCGGTGCCGCCCCGTCCCAGGGCAACCGCCCGCTGCCCGGGACCGCCATCTGCCAGTGATAGTTGCCGCGTGTGAACGAGACCGGCACGCCCATCCCCTCGGGCGCGGCGTCCAGCGCTCCGGTCAGGTCATCGGTCCGCGCGATCCAGTTCGACAGGCGCGCCGGCCCCGAAAACCGGTCGAGATCGAACCAGCGCGGCCGCGCGGGATGCGCGGCATCCGGGTTCACCGCGATCGCCTCGAGGTAGAGACCCGGCCCCAGCGCCAGAAGCCGGTTGTGCGTGCCCATCTCGACATGGACCCCGCCCGGCGCCATCGCCACGCCCAGCGCCTCCTCGACATGGGCCACGGCCTCGGCCAATGTCTCGCCGGCCACCGCGATATGGTCGAGTGTCAGCACCATCGTTCCTCCCTCCGACGTTGCGCCCAGAGTGCGGGGACTGTCCGTGCGCGCACTTTCTCACAGGACCAGGGGAAAAGGCACCCCAGCCCTTTCTCTCTTCAGACATCCGCGCGGCAGGCGAAACTCACGCCCGCGCCGCGCGGATCAGCTTGAGGATATCGGCCGCCGCCGCCGGAATGTTGGTCCCCGGACCGAAGATCGCCTTCACCCCGGCGTCGCGAAGAAACTCGTAGTCCTGCTGCGGAATGACGCCGCCGCAGATCACGATGATGTCGCCCGCGCCCTTGTCCTTCAGCGCCTCGATCAGCTTGGGCGCCAGCGTCTTGTGGCCCGCCGCCTGGCTCGACACGCCCACGACATGCACGTCGTTGTCGACCGCGTCCTGCGCCGCCTCGTCCGGGGTCTGGAACAGCGGCCCCACGTCGACGTCGAACCCGATGTCGGCGAAGGCCGTTGCGATCACCTTGGCCCCCCGGTCGTGGCCGTCCTGGCCCATCTTCACAACCAGCATCCGCGGCCGGCGGCCTTCTTCCTCGGCGAAGGCCTCGACGTCCTTCTGGATGGCCGCGAAGCCCGCGTCGCCCTCGTAGGCGGCGCCGTAGACCCCGGCGAGCGTCTTCACCTCGGCGCGATGCCGTCCGAACACCTTTTCCATCGCCATCGAAATCTCTCCCACAGTGGCGCGCGCCCGCGCCGCCCCGACCGCCGCGTCCAGAAGGTTGCCGCCCTCCGCCGCGCGCCGGGTCACTTCGTCCAGCGCCGCCGTGCAGGCGGCCTCGTCGCGGTCGCGGCGCACCTGGTCCAGCCGAGCGATCTGCGAATTGCGCACCTGTTCGTTGTCGATCGACAGGATGTCGATCGGGTCTTCCTTGTCCTTGCGGTACTTGTTGACCCCGACGATCACTTCCTCGCCCCGGTCGATCATGGCCTGGCGCCGGGCCGCGCTTTCCTCGATCCGGAGCTTCGGCATCCCGCTGGCCACGGCCTTGGTCATGCCGCCCATCGCCTCGACCTCCTCGATCAGGGCCCAGGCCTTGTCGGCCAGTTCGGCGGTCAGGCTTTCGACATAGTAGGACCCCGCCAGCGGATCGACGACATTGGTGATGCCGGTTTCCTCCTGCAGGATCAGTTGCGTGTTCCGCGCGATCCGGGCCGAGAACTCGGTGGGCAGCGCGATCGCCTCGTCAAGCGCGTTGGTGTGCAGCGACTGCGTGCCGCCCAGCACCGCCGCCATCGCCTCGTAGGCGGTGCGGATCACGTTGTTGTAGGGGTCCTGCTCCTGCAGGCGACACGCCCGACGTCTGGCAATGGGTGCGCAGCATCGAGGATTGCGGCGTCTTCGGGGTCGAACTCTTCCATGATCCGCGACCAGAGGAGCCGTGCCGCGCGCAGCTTGGCGGCCTCCATGAAGAAATTCATCCCGATGGCGAAGAAGAACGACAGCCGCGGCGCGAACTCGTCGACATCCATCCCCCGCGCGATCGCCGTGCGCACATACTCGCGCCCGTCTGCCAGGGTGAAGGCCAGCTCCTGCACCAGGTTCGCGCCGGCTTCCTGCATGTGGTAGCCCGAGATCGAGATCGAGTTGAAGCGCGGCATCTCCCTGGCGGTGTATTCGATGATATCGGCCACGATCCGCATCGAGGGTTCGGGCGGGTAGATATAGGTGTTGCGGACCATGAACTCCTTGAGGATGTCGTTCTGGATGGTCCCCGACAGCTTCGACCGCTCGACGCCCTGCTCTTCGCCGGTGACGATGAAATTCGCCAGGACCGGGATCACGGCCCCGTTCATCGTCATCGACACCGACACCTGATCAAGCGGGATGCCGTCGAAGAGGATCTTCATGTCCGCGACGCTGTCGATGGCGACACCCGCCTTGCCCACGTCGCCCACGACCCGCTCGTGGTCGCTGTCATACCCGCGGTGCGTGGCGAGGTCGAAGGCGACCGACACGCCCTGCTGCCCCGCGGCCAGCGCCTTGCGGTAGAAGGCGTTCGATTCCTCGGCGGTCGAGAAGCCGGCATATTGCCGGATCGTCCAGGGCCGCCCGGCATACATCGTCGCCTTCACACCGCGCGTGAACGGGGCGAACCCCGGCACACCGCCGACATGGTCCAGCCCGGCCACATCCTCGGCCGTGTAAAGCGGCTTGACGCGGATGCCTTCCAGCGTGTTCCAGTCCAGATCGCTCAGCGGGCGGCCGCGCAGTTCCTTTTCGGCCAGTGCCTTCCAGTCACTCATGGCGATCCCTTTCGTCCTTGGCGTGTCCGATGCGGGCACAGAGCCGTGAGTGCGGCCGATAGCCCTTCGATTTCCTGTCGTTGCACCCTATATCGGATGCAAAAGGAGTGCGGATGAAACCCATAGCAGGATTGATCGTGTCCCTTGCGCTGGCGCTGCCGGCCATGGCCGTCGCGGCCGACGGGGCCGAGACCGCTGCCGAACGCTGGCAGGCGGACAAGACGACCGTTTTCAACGCGACGGAAGTCGGCATCGACGAGTTTCTCTGGCTCGCGCGGCCCGTCGTCGTGTTCGCCGATACCGAACGGAACCCCGACTTCCAGCGGCAGGTCGATCTGCTGCTGGAGCGTCCCGAAGAACTGGCGATCCGCGACGTCGTGGTGATCACCGACGCCGACCCGTCGGCGCGGTCGGAATGGCGCACCAAGCTGCGTCCGCGCGGCTTCATGCTGGCCCTGATCGGCAAGGATGGCATGGTGGAACTGCGCAAACCGGCCCCCTGGGACGTGCGCGAACTCACCCGGTCGATCGACAAGATGCCGCTCAGGCAGCAGGAAATCCGCGAGGGACAGTAGCGGATGGCGCGGATGCTCACTCGAACTCCATGATCACGTCGTCCACGCCCATGCTCGATCCGGGCTCGGCGTGGATCCGGATCACCACGCCCTTGCGTTCCGCGCGCAGGATGTTCTCCATCTTCATCGCCTCGACGGTGCACAGCGTCTGGCCTTCCTGCACCTCCTGCCCCTCTTCCACGTCGATGCGCACGACAAGGCCGGGCATCGGGCACAAGAGCAGCTTCGATGTGTCCGGCGGCACCTTCACCGGCATCCGACCGGCCAGTTCGGCGTGGCGCGGCGTGCGCACGACCGCCCGCAGGTCCGCGCCGCGATAGCGAAGCCGCGCGCCCGACCCGACAAGCTCGGTCTTGACGATGATCTCCTCGCCGCCGATCTGGCCGCGGAACAGCGTCTGCCCCGGCGTCCAGTCCGACGTGAGCCGCAGCGCCGTACCGTCCTCGAAGACGACTTTCGTGCGCGCATCGGTCTCGTCGATCGTCACTGGAATGGTGGTGCCGCCCAGGAACACCACCCAGTCGCCCCCGACCTTGCGGCGATGATGCTCCATCGCGCCCGAGATCTGGGCCGCGCGTTCCTCCTTGCGCATCTTCATGAAGGCCGCGACGGCGGCCAGCCGGTGCAGCACCGCGCCCGACGGGTCGACCCCCGCGAACCCGTCCGGATATTCCTCTTCGATGAAGGCGGTCGTGATCTCGCCCGAAACGAAACGGGGATGGTCCATCACCGCCGACAGGAACGGCAGGTTGTGTCCGATCCCCTCGACCTCGAAGGCATCGAGCGCGCGACGCATCTCGTCGATGGCCGACAGCCGGTCGGGCGCCCAGGTGCAGAGCTTGGCGATCATCGGGTCGTAGAACATGCTGATCTCGCCGCCCTCGAAGACGCCGGTGTCGTTGCGCACCGCGCGCGCCTCCTCGGCGACCTCGGCGGGCGGGCGATAGCGCGTCAGCCGCCCGGTCGACGGCAGAAAGCCGCGGTAGGGATCTTCGGCGTAAAGCCGGCTTTCGATCGCCCAGCCGTTCAGCGGGATCTCGTCTTGCGTGAACGGCAGCCTCTCGCCCGCCGCCACGCGGATCATCTGCTCGACAAGGTCGATCCCGGTGATCAGTTCGGTCACCGGGTGTTCGACCTGAAGCCGGGTGTTCATCTCGAGGAAATAGAAATTGCGGTCGCCATCCACGATGAACTCGACCGTCCCCGCGCTGGTATAGCCCACGGCCTGCGCCAGCGCGACGGCCTGTTCGCCCATCGCCTTTCGGGTGGCTTCGTCAAGGAACGGCGACGGCGCCTCTTCGATGACCTTCTGGTTGCGGCGCTGGATCGAGCATTCCCGCTCGTGCAGGTAGACGCAGTTGCCGTGGCTGTCGGCCAGCACCTGGATCTCGATGTGACGCGGCTGGGTCACGAACTTCTCGATGAAGATGCGGTCGTCCCCGAAGCTGGCGGCGGCCTCGTTCTTCGACGACCGGAAGCCCTCGCGGACCTCGTCTTCCCTCCAGGCGATGCGCATGCCCTTGCCGCCGCCGCCGGCGCTGGCCTTGATCATCACAGGATAGCCGATCTCGCCGCTGATCTTCACCGCCTCGTCGGCATCGGCGATCAGGCCCATGTAGCCGGGAACCGTCGACACTCCGGCCTCGGCGGCCAGCTTCTTCGACGTGATCTTGTCGCCCATCGCCTCGATCGCGGTCCTGGGCGGGCCGATGAAGGCCACGCCCGCGGCCTCGAGCGCCTCGGCGAATTTGGGGTTCTCGCTGAGGAAGCCATAGCCCGGATGCACCGCCTGTGCGCCGCTTTCGCGGATCGCGGCCATCACCTTGTCGATGACGATATAGGACTGCGCGGCGGGCGGCGGGCCGATGTGGATCGCCTCGTCGGCCATGCGCACATGCAACGCATGGGCATCGGCGTCCGAATAAAGCGCCACCGTCCGGATCCCCATCTTCCGCGCCGTCTTGATCACGCGGCAGGCGATCTCGCCCCGGTTCGCGATGAGTATCTTCTCAAACATCCCTGTCCCCCTGGCCCTTCGTGCCGCCGCACACGGCAGGCGCAACAAAAAAGCCACCGCCGGCCAAGGCCGCGGTGGCTTCGATTTCCGCCCCGGACCTGCGTCCGTCGGCGACTAGCTCATGCTCAGCAGTTGCCGAGACCCTGGTTGCAGGCAAGCACGTTGCCGCCCGCCCCGATAAGCGCGCCAGCGGCGACATTGCCGTCAAGCACCAGTGCCGTGGCAGCACCGGCGCCGGCGCCGATGAGGGCCTGCTCGCCCGTGGTTTCCCCGCAGGCGGCCAGTGCCGCCATCGCGGCGACGGCCACGATCGTGAGTTTCCTGTGCATTCGGATAGGTCTCCTTGCCTGTATCCTGCGGCCCCATCCCTCTGTGTGGGGCATTCCGCCGCAGTACCAAGCATAGCGACTCTGACGTTTTGGGCAAGATGCGGCCGTGATCTGCGCTTTCGGGATAACGAAGAGCGATGCGGCCCGATCCGGGGAAGATCGGGCCGCAAGGAAGGGGAGCGGGTCTCACATTCGGGAGCGGCGCTTGCTGCACAGGCGACCGACCCGACCGGAATGGTGGAGTGGTCGCGCGCTGATGCAAAGACGCTTTCGGGCGCGGCCGCCGAACCGGCAGAGTCTTGCCGTGCGTGACCGGCGATCGGCGGGATCATGCCGGATCCCCGTCGCCGAACGCCTCGGGAAAGCTCGCCCGCGCCCGCGCCTCGTCGATCCGCAGAAGCGCGCCGTAGTCCTCGGGATCGAACGGATCCTCGGCGGGAAGGACTTCGCGGCCCAAAAGCCAGGACAGCCGCCCCGCGTCGAGGTTGCCGCGCTCGAACGGTTCGTCTCCGAAATGCTCCCAGAGCGCCGCCAGAAACCACAGGTCGGCGCGCCGGTCGGCCGGGCGGCGGTCTGCGTGCCGTTCGCGGCGGACCAGGGGTGTGGCCCCCTTGGGATTGCCGCGCCGGATCGTGAACTGGAAATCGGTGCCAGGCAGACGCCCCGGAAAGCCACGGTGTTTCAGCATGGCCGTTCCTCTGCGCCGGCAGGCGCCGGAAAAGGAAACGCCCGCCACCCGTCTTGCGACAGGGCGCGGGCGCGGCCTTTGATCTTGCCGTCCGGTGCGCCCAGGGGCGCGCCGGTCAGCGCGGAATCAGAACTTGCCGGTCGGCTGCTCGGCCACGATGGGCGCGGGCTCGACGACGATGATTTCTTCCTGCTGGGCGCAGGCAGCGATAACGGTGAACAGGCTGATGGCAACCAGTGCTTTGATGCTCTTCGACATCTGAGGCTCCTATAATGTTTGCGGGCGTTTGTCTGACTTTTTGAGCCTGACCATCCCTCGTCCGGTTTCATGGCACCATTGCTGGCACACACCGGGACGCTAGCCCAAGCGCCGGAGGATTCATAGAAAAATCCTGAACTTCTTGGGCGACTGTGGCGAAAATAGGCCACATCTCCGAAACCGGACAGGATGCCGTCGCAAGGGCAGGCAGGGCGGGGTGTCGCCGGCATCGTCATAGCGGTATATTGTCGTGTTTTTTCCACGGCATCTGCCGCTGTTTCGACTTCAGGGCGGCAAAGGCCCGGGCCACGCGGCGGCGCGTCGACCGGGGCTGGATCACCTCGTCGATGAAGCCGCGTTCGGCGGCACGGAAAGGATTCGAGAAGTTGTCTTCGTAATAGGCCGTGCGTTCGGAGATCTTTTCGGGATCATCGAGTTCGGACCGGAACAGGATCTCGACCGCGCCCTTGGCGCCCATCACCGCGATCTCGGAGGTGGGCCAGGCATAGTTGATGTCGGCCCGCAGATGTTTGGACGACATCACGACATAGGCCCCGCCATAGGCCTTGCGGGTGATCACGGTCACCTTCGGCACCGTCGCCTCGCCATAGGCGAAGAGAAGCTTCGCCCCGTGCTTGATGACGCCGCCGTATTCCTGCGTGGTGCCCGGCAGGAAGCCCGGAACGTCGACGAAGGTCAGGATCGGGATCTCGAAGGCGTCGCAGAACCGCACGAAGCGCGCGCCCTTGCGGGCGCTGTCGATGTCGAGAACCCCCGCCAGCACCAGCGGCTGGTTCGCCACCACGCCCACGGTCGTCCCTTCGAGCCGGATGAACCCGGTGATGATGTTGCCGGCGAAATCCTTCTGGATCTCGAAGAAATCCCCCTCGTCCGCGACCTTCAGGATCAGTTCCCGCATGTCGTAGGGCTGATTGGGGTTGGTCGGGATCAGCGTGTCGAGGCTTTCGTCGATCCGGTCGGGATCGTCGAAGAACGGACGCTTGGGTGGTTGCTGCCGGTTGTTGAGCGGCAGGAAATCGACCAGCCGCCGCACCTCCATCAGGGCCTCGACATCGTTCTCGAAGGCCGCGTCGGCGACCGAGGACTTGCGTGTGTGGGTGCTGGCGCCGCCCAGTTCCTCTGCGGTCACCACCTCGTTGGTGACGGTCTTCACCACGTCGGGGCCGGTGACGAACATGTACGAGGAATCCTTCACCATGAAGATGAAGTCGGTCATCGCCGGGCTGTAGACCGCCCCACCCGCGCAGGGGCCCATGATCATGCTGATCTGCGGCACCACGCCCGAGGCTTCGATGTTGCGCTGGAAGACCTCGCCATAGGCGGCAAGGCTGCCCACGCCTTCCTGGATGCGCGCGCCACCCGAATCGTTCATCCCGATCACCGGCGCGCCGTTCTGCATCGCCATGTCCATGATCTTGCAGATCTTGGCGGCATGGGTTTCGCTGACCGACCCGCCGAGGACGGTGAAGTCCTGGCTGAAGACATAGACCATGCGGCCGTTGATCGTGCCCCAGCCGGTGACCACCCCGTCGCCCGGGCTTTTCTGCTCGGCCATGCCGAAGTCGGTCGTGCGGTGGGTGACGAACATGTCGAATTCCTCGAACGAATCCTCGTCGAGCAGAAGTTCGACGCGTTCACGCGCGGTCAGCTTGCCCTTGGCGTGCTGCGCCGCGATGCGTTTTTCGCCGCCGCCCATGCGGGCCGCGGCCCGCCGCCGCTCGAGTTCCTGCAGGATCTTCATGGCGTCGTCTCCTCCCGGCCCGTCTCTGGGGTCTTTGGGGTTGGCTAGCGCGCCTGTCCCGCGCGGGAAAGGAAAATCTCGCATATTTGCAAATTTTGGCAAATCTGAATTTGTAACTTTGCAAAGTCTTGGTGCCACCCCCCTGTGCGCCGGCGCACATGGACAAGGATCGCGGGCGGCGATAACCCGGTGCGCATGAACGCGTCCATCGCGGTCCGTTTTCTCGACCGGACCACTCCGCCCCATATCATGACACTCGTGCTGCTCGCCGGCCTCGGCGCGATGAGCATGAGTGCCTTCCTGCCGTCGCTTCCGGCGATGAGCCGCTATTTCGATACCGAGTACAGCGTGATGCAGCTGTCTGTGTCTCTGTACCTGGCCACCACGGCCGTGATCCAGCTGATGGTCGGCCCGCTGGCCGACCGCTACGGGCGCCGCCCGATCGTTCTTGGCGCAACGACGATCTTCGTCCTTGCCACCATCGGGTGCATCCTCGCGCCCACCGCCGAGATCTTTCTGATGTTCCGCATGATGCAGGGCGCGGTCGCGGCGGGTTTCGTGCTGTCGCGCGCCATCGTCCGCGACATGTATCCCCAGAACGAAGCCGCCTCGATGATCGGCTATGTCACCATGGGCATGTCGCTGGTGCCGATGTTCGCCCCGATGATCGGCGGCGCGCTCGACGAGGCCTTCGGCTGGCGGGCGACCTTCGTGTTCCTGGCGCTCTCGGGCGTGGCGATCGGAGCGCTGGCCTGGGCCGACCAGGGCGAGACCGCGCCCGAGGGCCGGGCCACCAGCTTTCGCGACCAGATCCGCGACTACCCCGAGCTTCTGACCTCGCGCCGGTTCTGGGGCTATGTCTTCGCCGCGGCCTTCGCGTCGGGCGCCTTCTTCGCCTTCCTTGGCGGCGTCGCCTTACGTCGCCAGCGAGGTCTACGGCCTCGATGCGTTCTGGGCGGGCGTGGGATTCGGCGCTCCCGCCATCGGCTATGCGATGGGCAACTTCCTGTCGGGACGCTTTTCGGTGCGGCTGGGGGTGAACCGGATGATCCTTTACGGCGCGATCATCACCACCACGGGGCTCACGATCTCGGTGCTGATCACCGCGCTGGGATTCGGGTCGGCGCTGGTGTTTTTCGGCTTTTGCACTTTCGTCGGCCTCGGCAACGGCATGGTCATGCCCAACGCCACCGCCGGCATGCTGTCGGTCCGGCCCAATCTGGCGGGCACCGCCTCGGGCCTCGGCAGCGCGATCCTGATCGGGGGCGGGGCAGCGCTTTCGGTGCTGGCGGGCATCGTTCTGCTGTGGGGCACGACCAGCCTGCCCTTGCAGCTTCTGATGCTGATCACCTCGATCCTGTCGGTCGGCGCGATCCTCTATGTGATCCGGCGCGAAAGGCAGTTGTCAGAAAGCTGAGCAGGACCCATGCTTTGCAAATACCGATCAGGGATTTTGCAAAGGATGCCGATGGCCCCTCGAAAACTCTATGCCGGCGCCAAGCTGCGCGAATTGCGCGGCCAGCTTGGACTGACGCAAAAGGCCTTCGCCGAGAAGCTCGGCGTGTCGCTGCCCTATCTGAACCAGATGGAGAACAACAACCGCCCGGTCTCGTCGACCGTGCTGCTGGCGCTGGCGCAGGAATTCGGCTTCGACGTGACCGAGCTTTCGGCCGCCGATGGCGAACGGCTGGTCAGCGACCTGCGCGAGGTGCTGGCCGACCCGGTCTTCGGCGGGGCGGTGCCGTCGCTTGCCGACCTGCGGCTGACGGCCTCGAACGCCCCGGGGCTGGCGCGGGCCTTCGTGACGCTGCACCGCGCCTACCGGCAGGGGCATGAACAGCTTGCCTCGCTGGACGAGGCGCTGGGGCGCGAAGGGGGCCAGCGGGTGCAAAGCCCCTGGGAAGAGGTGCGGGATTTCTTCCACTATTGCGACAATTACATCGACGCCGTCGACCGGGCGGCCGAACGCCTGTCGCAGAAGGGCGCGGTCGAGGAGGTCGCCCTGTCGGCCCTGGCCTTCCAGGATATCCGCGTCCGGGTCGAAGAGACCGAGACGCTGCGCGCCTTCGATCCCGACGCCCGGACCCTGACGCTGTCGGCCCATGCCGATCCGGCGACGCGGCGCTTCCAGATCCTGCACCAGCTGGCGCTTCTGACGCAGAACGACCTGATCGAGGCGACGCTCGACCTTGCGCGGTTCCAGTCGGACGCCGCCCGCGGCATCGCCAAGATCGGGCTGGCCAACTACTTCGCCGGGGCGGCGCTGATGCCCTACGAGCGCTTCCTGAACGCCGCGGGCGAGATGCGGCACGATCTCGAGCGGCTGTCCTTCACCTTCGGCGCCTCGATCGAGCAGGTGGCGCACCGTCTGTCCACCCTTCAGCGCACCGGTGCCAAGGGCGTGCCCTTCTTCTTCGTCCGGGTCGATCAGGCCGGCACGATCACCAAGCGCCATTCAGCGACGCGGCTCCAGTTCGCGCGCTTCGGCGGTGCCTGCCCCTTGTGGAACGTCCACCGCGCCTTCGAGACGCCGGGGCGGTTCCTGCGCCAGCTGGCCGAGACGCCCGACGGGGTGCGGTACTTCTGCCTTGCGCGCGATGTCTCGAAACCCGCGGGGTCGTTCCGCGCGCCGGTCCGACGCTTCGCCATCGGGCTGGGCTGCGAGATCAGCCATGCCCCCGCGCTGGTCTATGCCGACGGAATGGAACTGAACGCGCCCGAGGCGTTCGAGCCGATCGGAATCTCCTGCCGGATCTGCGAACGCACGCGCTGCCACCAGCGGTCAGTCCCACCGCTGGAGCGCAAGCTGACCATAGACCCCGACCGTCGCGGGCTCCTGCCCTACGAGGTGACGGGATAAACGGTAAGGGCCGGCGAAACCCCGGTCAGGCGGCGGCGGTCAGCATCCGGTAAAGCTCGTCCTTGAGGGCTGCGCGCCTCTTGCGCAGCGCGGTTTCCGCCTCTTGCGTCATCGGCTCGATGTTGGTCTCGGCGCGGTGGACCTGTGCGTTGACCCCTTCGTATTCGCCGAGGAGCCGGGCGAAATGGGCATCGCTTTGCTTGAGGTCGTGGATGCGCCCGGCAAGCTCGGGGAAGTCGGCGGCAAGGTCGTGCGGCACATGGGTCATCGGTCTCTCCCTTTGAGTGTTCGGGTCGACCTTGACCGCGCGGACGGGCCGCCGCCTTGATCCGGGTCAAATCGGGGTGGCGACGATCCAGTCGATGATTTCGGCGCTGACGCCTGCGGTCATGGACGGGCTGAGGATGTCGCCCGCGATCACATGGGCAAGCGGATCGTCCCCCGGCCCGGTCACCTGTGCCGAGATCACCGCCGGTCCGCCCCAGCGCGCGGCGACCTCGCGCGTGGCCGCGGCGCGGACCACCTGGTCGGCATCCGAGAAGAGGAACAGCGTCGGAATTTCCACCGACCCGAAATCGAGCCTGCGGGCATGGGCGACAAGGGCGGCCATCGGCACCGCGGCGACCGTGGGAAAGCGGGTTGTCCAGTAGCGGCCATGCGCCTCGTTGAACGGAACGAAGGACCGCTCTTGCCCCGCGACAAGGGGGCCCCAGAGCCGCACCGCCGGCCAGGTGAGAAGGCGCGCGCCGGGATGGACGACTTCGAAATTCGGCGACACCAGCACCAGCCGGTCGATGCCGGGCGCAAGCTCGGGCAGGGTCGCGGCGACGGCCGCCAGCGTGCCGCCGGTCGAGGTGGCGATCACCGTCACCCGGTCGCCCAGCCGGTCGGCCACGGCCAGTGCCTGCGCCATGTCCGCGATCCAGTCGCCCACGCTTGGCTCGGCCATGGCGGCCCCGTCCCGGCCATGGCCTGCCAGGCGCCAGAACAGCAGGTTCGCGTCCAGCGCCTCGGCCACGCGGTCGGGCACGGGGCGAATCTCTTCGGAGGTTGCCGAAAACCCGTGGATATAGACCACGACCTCGTCGGTGCGCTGGCCCGGCCCTTCGGCCCAGACGATCCGCTTTTCGACGCCGTCGGTGATATCGTCGAACCGCGCCTCCTGTGCGGCCAGCCAGAGGTCGAGGTCGGGACCGATCCCGGCGGGGTCGAAATCGACCGCCGTGTCCACAGGCTCGCGCGGCCAGAGCAAAAGGGTCACTGCCAGCGCGGCCAGCACAAGGGCGAGCCCTTTGGCCAGGCGTCTCAGCACGGCGTGCCCGTGGGGGCCAGCACCTCTTCGACCGAGGCGCGGATCAGGTCCAGGCACTCGGGGGTCGAGAACCGGTGGTCGGCCCCCTTCACCATGGTCAGGCGGATATCGTCTCCGCCCAGATGGCCGAAAAGCCGCAGCGCCACGTCCGGCAGAACATCGGTGTCGGCGCTGCCCTGCAAAAGCCGCACCGGCGCGTCGATCCGCAGCGGGCTGCGCAGCACCAGCTGATTGCGCCCGTCCTCGATCAGGCGGCGGGTGATGACATAGGGCTCGTCCGAATAGTCCGACGGCCGTTCGACCCGCCCGTCGGACAGCAGCGCCCGACGTTCGTCCTCGGTGAAGTCCGCCCACATCCCGTCCTCGGTGAAATCCGGGGCCGCCGCGATGCCGACAAGGCCCGCGACCGGCACCCGGCCCGACCGGGCGACCAGAAGCGCGATCCAGCCGCCCATGGACGAGCCGACAAGCACCTGCGGCCCCTCGGTCAGCGCGGAGATCGCGGCCAGCGCATCCTCGGCCCAGTCGCCGATACAGCCGTCGGTGAACGCGCCCGACGACTGGCCATGGCCGGAATAGTCGAAGCGCAGGAAGGCGCGGCCCGTGGCGCGGGCCCAGTCCTCGAGGAACAGCGCCTTGGTGCCCTCCATGTCGGAGCGCAGCCCGCCCAGGAACACCACGCCCGGCCCGTCGCCCGGCGTGGCGTGACAGGCGATCCGGCGGCCTTGCGGTGTTTCGAACATGTTCGGCGCTGGCATGACCCCTCCCCGCTTCTGGTGCCGCTGCCACGGCGTCATGCCCCGGCGCAAGCGGCAACAAGGCCGCTCCGGACCGTTGACTTCATGGCCCGTCCTCGGCAGATAGCACATCACGACATACCCGCAACCGGGCGTTCCGTAGGCGCCGAACCGACGAGGAGACTGGCCGATGGCCGATATTTCCCTGACCTTCCCCGATGGCAATTCCCGCAGCTTTCCCGCCGGCGTGACCCCGGCCGAGGTGGCCTCGGCATCTCGACCTCGCTGGGCAAGAAGGCGATCAGCGCGACGGTGAACGGCGCGCATTGGGACCTGCAGTGGCCGATCCGAGCGACGCGTCCGATCGCCATCCACACGATGCAGGACGACGCGCAGGCGCTCGAACTCATCCGGCACGACCTCGCACACATCATGGCCCGCGCGGTGCAGGAGATCTGGCCCGGCGTGAAGGTCACCATCGGCCCGGTGATCGAGAACGGCTGGTACTACGACTTCGACCGGGAGGAGCCGTTCACGCCCGAGGATCTCGGCGCGATCGAGGCGAAGATGAAGGAGATCATCAACCGCCGCGATCCGGTGACGACCGAAGTGTGGGAGCGTGAGCCGGGCGATCGAGTTCTACAAGGCCAACAACGAGCCCTACAAGGTCGAGCTGATCGAGGGCGATCCCCGGCGACCAGCCGATCCGCATGTACTGGCACGGCCACTGGCAGGACCTGTGCCGGGGGCCGCATCTTCAGCACACGGGCCAGGTGCCCGCCGATGCCTTCAAGCTGATGAAGGTGGCCGGGGCCTATTGGCGGGGCGATTCGAACCGTCCGCAGCTCCAGCGCATCTACGGCGTGGCCTTCCGGAACCGCGACGACCTGAAGGCCTACCTGCACTTCCTCGAAGAGGCCGAGAAGCGCGACCACCGCCGCCTTGGCCGCGAGATGGATCTGTTCCACTTCCAGGAAGAAGCGCCGGGGCAGGTGTTCTGGCACCCGAACGGCTGGACGCATCTACACCACGCTTCAGGACTACATGCGCCGCCAGCAGCGCGCGGGCGGCTATGTCGAGGTGAACACGCCGCAGGTCGTCAACCGCAAGTCCTGTGGGAGAAAGTCGGGCCACTGGGAGAACTACCAGGAGCACATGTTCATCGTCGAGGTCGACGAGGAACACGCGCGGGAAAAGACGCGTCAACGCGCTCAAGCCGATGAACTGCCCCTGCCATGTGCAGATCTTCAACGTCGGGCCTGAAGAGCTACCGCGACCTGCCGCTGCGCATGGCCGAGTTCGGATCGTGCAACCGCTACGAGCCGTCGGGCGCGCTGCACGGCATCATGCGCGTGCGCGGCTTCACGCAGGACGACGCGCATATCTTCTGCACCGAGGACCAGATCGAGGCAGAGATGCGCGCGCTTCATCGCCTTCCTGTCGGACATCTACCGCGACCTCGGATTTCGCGGAGTTCGAGATCAAGTTCTCGGACCGCCCCGAGGCGCGGGCCGGGTCGGACGAGGTCTGGGACCAGGCCGAAGCCGCGCTTGAGAACGCGACGCAGGCGGCGGGCTACGCCTATGAGCTGAACCCCGGCGAAGGGGCGTTCTACGGGCCGAAGCTCGACTTCGTGCTGACCGACGCGATCGGGCGCGACTGGCAGTGCGGCACGCTGCCAGGTCGACTTCGTCCTGCCCGAGCGGCTGGACGCGACCTACATCGGCGCGGACGGCGAAAAGCACCGCCCGGTGCATGCTGCACCGCGCGACGCTGGGCTCGTTCGAGCGGTTCCTCGGCATCCTGATCGAGGAACACGCCGGCAAGCTGCCGTTCTGGCTGGCGCCGCGGCAGGTCGTCGTCGCCTCGATCGTGTCGGATGCCGACGACTTCGTGCACGAGGTGGTGGCGAGGCTGGTCGCCGCCGGGGTGCGGGCCGAGGCCGACACGCGCAACGAGAAGATCAACTACAAGGTCCGCGAGCATTCCGTGGGCAAGGTTCCCGTGATCCTGGCCGTCGGCCAGCGCGAGGTCGAGAACGGCACGGTGACCGTCCGCCGCCTTGGCGAGAAGGAGACCGCAACGCGCGACGTCGACGACGTGGTGGCCGAGCTTGCGGTCGAAGCGACCCCGCCGGACCTGCGAACCTGACCATCAGCAGCACCGCGGGCCGCGACAGGCTGTCGCACCCTGTCAAGTCACAATGCCGCATTGTTTCAAGCGGACACGTCGGCGTGGGACACGCAGCCGTGAGTCGCAATTGAACGGACATGCTGGCTTCTTCTGCTCACACCGCCGGGTGCACGGCGGTTCGTGAACATGAAAAGAGGAAGTTGATCCATGTCGAATACCACCAAGACCCTCGCCGTTGCCGGTGCCGTCGCCGCAGCCCTTGCCGCCAGCCTGTCGGCCCCTGCCCATGCGCAGGAAAAGGAAAAGTGCTTTGGCGTTTCGCTGGCCGGCGAGAACGACTGCGCCGCCGGACCCGGCACGACCTGCGCCGGAACCTCGACCGTCGACTACCAGGGCAATGCCTGGACGCTGGTGGAAGCCGGCACCTGCGCCGAGATCGAGCTTCCCGACGGCCGGATGGGGTCGCTCGAGGAACTCGACCGCGACCTGCCGGCGTAAGCGCCCCGCCCCTTCCCCCGGCCTGACTGGCCGGGGGCACCCGTTTCCAAGATGCCCGGAATTTCCATGCTCGACGCCACCTCGCCATTCCGCGACCGACTGCCCGACCGTCCCGGCGTCGGCTACAAGCCCCAGCATTTCGAGGCCATCACCCGCGCCCCGGGCGCCGTCGGCTGGATCGAGATCCATGCCGAGAACTACATGGGCGACGGTGGCCGTCCGCTTGCGCAGCTGCGCCATCTGGCCGAACGTTTCCCGATCTCGGTCCACGGGGTGGGCCTGTCGATCGGCGGCGAGGGCCCGCTTGACCGCGACCATCTTGCCCGGCTCGCGCCGCCTTCTCGGCTGGCTGCAGCCCGGCCAGCTTTTCCGAACACCTCGCCTGGTCGACCCATGACGCGGGCTTCCTGAACGACCTTCTGCCCCTGCCCTACACCGAAGCCACGCTGGCCCGCGTGGCCGCCCATATCGACCAGGTGCAGGAGGCGCTGGGGCGGCGGATGCTGCTTGAGAACCCGTCGACCTACCTGGCCTTCGCCGAGACCGAGATGGGCGAGACCGACTTTCTGGCCGAGCTTGCCCGCCGCACCGGCTGCGGGCTGCTTCTGGACGTCAACAACGTCTTCGTCTCGGCCACGAACCAGCAGACCGACCCCATGGCCTATATCGACGCCTTCCCGCTGGACGCGGTGGGCGAGATCCATCTGGGCGGGCATGACGACGACGCCGACGACCACGGCGCGCCGCTGCTGATCGACAGCCACGGGCGCGAGGTCGCCGACCCGGTCTGGACGCTTTACGCCCACACCATCGCGCGCGGCGGGCCGAAGCCCGACGCTGATCGAATGGGAC
The DNA here is from genome assembly GCA_963709395.1 of uncultured Alphaproteobacteria bacterium. GTDB lineage: Bacteria > Pseudomonadota > Alphaproteobacteria > Rhodobacterales > Rhodobacteraceae > CAVPWP01. Next base: position 220,184 of record CAVPWP010000008.1, on the reverse strand, counting down.
AACGACGTGCCCGACTGGCCGGTGCTCGAGGCCGAGGCCGCCCGCGCCGCGCGCGTGCTGGCGCGGGCCACGGCATGAGCGTCGGGCAGGACATCTTCACGGCGGCGCTGCTCGATCCCGCGCGCCCGGTCCCGGCGGGGCTGACCGGACCGGACGGCGGCCCGGCCGGCCGGCGCTTCGACGTCTACCGCAACAACGTGGCCGCCGGGCTGACCGAGGCGCTGATCACCGCCTTTCCCGTGCTGACGAAACTTCTGGGCGAGGCGAATTTTCGCGGCCTTGCGGGTCTTTACCTGCGCGCCCATCCGCCCGCCTCGCCGGTGATGATGTTCTACGGGGCCGAGATGCCCGCCTTCCTCGCGGCGATGCCGCAGCTCGCGCACCTGCCCTACCTGCCGGATGTGGCGCGTCTTGAACTGGCGCTGCGCGAGGCCTACCACGCCGCCGATGCCGAGACCCTGACGGCGCAGGCGCTGGCCCAGGTGGCGCCCGACGACCTGATGGGCGCCCGTATCGTCCTGCATCCGGCGCTGCGCATCGTCGCCTCGCGCTGGCCGATCCACGGGATCTGGGCGCGCAACAGGATCGACGGCGCGCCGAAGCCCGCGCCGGGGGCCGAGACCGTGCTGATCACCCGCCCCGCCTTCGACCCGGTGCAGACGCTGCTGCCGCCGGGCGCGGCCGACTTCCTCGCCGCACTGGGCGCGGGGGACAGCCTTGGCGCGGCGATCGACGCCGCCGAGGCGCCCGGCTTCGACCTTTCCGCCACGCTGGCCTGCCTGATCGGCGCCGGCGCGTTCGTCAGACTGGAGGACCCCGCATGAACACCCTGGTCGCGGCCCATGGCGCCGTCTTTTCCCGGATCGAGGCGCTGGCGCCCGCCCTGGTGCCGACGCTGGCGCGGGCGATCTTCGCGGGGGTCCTCTTCGTCTATTACTGGAACTCGGCGCTGACCAAGGTGGGCGACGGGATCCTGGGCCTCGTCCGCCCCTCGGCGGGGGCCTATATCCAGATCTTCCCGCGCGCGGTCGAGGCGGCGGGCTATGACTTTTCCCAGCTTGGCCTCTTTCACTGGGCGGTGGTCGTGGCGGGCACCTGGGCGGAATTCCTGCTGCCGGTGCTGATCGTGCTGGGGCTGTTCACCCGGCTGGCGGCCCTGGGGATGATCGGCTTCGTGGTGGTGCAAAGCTGGGTCGACATCACCGGGCACGGGCTTGGCGCGGCCGATATCGGGCGCTGGTTCGACGGCAACCCGTCATCGCTCATCGCCGACCAGCGGGCGTTCTGGGTGTTCCTTCTTCTCGTCCTCGTGCTGCGCGGGGCGGGGCCGCTGTCGGTCGACCGGCTTCTGGCGGCCGTCCGCAAGACGCCCGGGGCGGTCGGACGCCCGGCCTGACCAGCACAGGGGCAGACTGCGCAAATTTCCGTCAGCCGCCGACGCGCCGCTTGTTTTTTCGCTCATTTGCCCCAACTCTTTCGCTGCCACAGAATTCAAGTCACCTGCTCCTCCCTGGCGCGGCCTATACTTGGAAGACGGGCTGCTTACGTCTGCGTGCACGAATCGCGGATGACGAACGAAGGAGAGGGTAATGCCCACCGGAACCGTGAAATGGTTCAACACCACAAAAGGCTTCGGCTTCATTGCGCCGGATGATGGCGGGAAGGACATTTTCGTCCATATCTCCGCGGTCGAACGGGCCGGCCTGACCGGGCTGGCCGACAACCAGAAGGTCGGCTTCGAACTGATCGAGGGCCGCGACGGGCGGCAATCGGCGGGCGAACTCAAGCTGCTCTGAGCCGCTGCCGGCAGACCAACGTGCCGGGGCGTCCTCGGATGGCCCGGCATCCCCCCGAAGCGGGGAAAGAGACCTTCCTTCAGGATTGGTAACGGCGGCCTAGGCCGGGTCGGGCGGCAGGCTGTCCCAGGCCTCGCCCATCGCCACGATGCAGCGGGTGCCGCGGGCATAGGCGATGACCAGCGTCCAGGCGCCGCGGTCCGAGGCCCAGATCTCCATCACGCTTTCGGGGTCGCGCACCCCCTGCCCGGTCAGCGTGGCGCCATAGTCGCGCGTCAGGCGCTGGCGCATCTCGTCGGCGGGGGCGCAGACGGTATCGGCGATGGGGGATTGGGCAGAGGCGGGCGCCGTGAGGGAGAGGGCCAGAAGGCCAAGGGGAATCAGGGCGCGCCGGGTCATGCGGCCAATGTAACAGGTTCATGACGGGGTGTGGATAAGTTTGTGGGGGAAGTGCCTTTTAAGTATTCCTCGCAAAGCATTGTAAGCAGTGGTCATGAGCAAGACAGCCCATTCTGGGAATGCTTTAATCAATCTGCACTGCTTTCTCCTCTGATCAAGCCTTCGACTAAACGCCCAGAATCCTGCGCGCACGCTCACGTATATCGTCAACGCAAGCTGAGTGTATTGCGAAGTAATTGTGAGATCGAAATGGATACATCTGAGCATCGAGAAATGCATCATGACTTAAACCTGGGGCAGTATGCGCCACTCGGTCAGGTGTGTAAATCATGAATCCACGGTCATTAAGCCATTTCCATATCTTCGAAGCCGAGTATCCAAGTGCATTCTCTCTCGGCAACACACACTCGAACATAATTAGGGGGCGGGATCGCTTCAACAGACTTTCGCCACCACGAAGCGCACCGAGCTCGGCCCCCTCAATATCTATCTTGATGACATCAATCATTTCTTCTGGAAAGAGTGAATCCAGCGTTTCAATCCTCACCTCAATTACCTTTTTCTCACTACGATCATTTGGGACCAAAGAGTTATACCCTGATGCTTTCGGATTTAGAAAGAACTTCGCGACCCCTTGGGTTTCACCAACAGCGACACCAAGGACCTCCACATCAGGGTAAGTCGCTTCAAGCAATCTCGCCTTTTCAGGATCTGCTTCAACAGCAAAAATATTGAGAGATCGCTCGTGAGCTAGGGCCGCTGAAAACACAAGCCCATATTGAGCACCAACATCAACGAAAGTTCCGCCCTCCCGACAAAGCCGCGAAACAAGTCTATCTGCAATGATATCGTTAGCGAGGCAGCCTGCCATCTCCGGGTTTCGCAGTGAAATTGATCTAAAAGACAAGGCCGCTCTGATTGAAATGAGCCGCTGGCCAACTCTAGACTTGGCGATTTTCGACTTCATCTTTTCTCCCTACAGTCAAAATTCACCTGCTCAAAACCCCAATGCACTTGAACGCGCCTCTTGGCGAAAAAGATGGAACTAGCCTGCATCCTACCCCCTCAAAACCCCCTCGAACTCCCGCCATTCCCCCTTGCTCATGCCCGAGGTTTCCTGCGTGACCTCTTCCCCTGCAAGCATACGCCGCACGCAGTCGATCGCCTTTGACGAGAGTGTCACCCCGCCCATCCGGTAATCCTCGAACGCGGCCCAGGCATAGGGCACCCAGTCCTTCACCACCTCGCAGATCGTGTCGGCATAGACCCGGATCTCGTATTGCGCGTGGGCGTCGGCGCGCAGGCGCAGGAAGTGGAAGAGGTTGTGCAGGTCCACCTTCCAGTACCACTGGGTATAGATGTTGGCGGGCAGGTTCATCCGCGCGAGTTCCCGGGCCAGGCCCTGCTGGCCGTCCTGGCTCAGCATCTCCTCGTAATGGTCATAGGCGCGCATGGCGTCGCCGCGCAGCATGTCGAGCACGCGCGCGGCCTCGTCGCCCTTCCAGCACGGCGCCCCGGCCCTGGTTGTTGACGGTGGATTGCGCGGCCAGGTGTTCGGGCGCGGGGATGTAGAATTCCCGGTCGAGGATCGAATAGCGCGCCGAGTATTCGTTCACGTTGGCGGTGCGGTGGCGGATCCACTGGCGCGCGACGAAGACCGGGAGTTTGACGTGCAGCTTGATCTCGCACATCTCGAAGGGGGTCGAGTGCCAGTGCCGCATGAGGTAGCGGATCAGCCCCTCGTCGTTCTGCACGGCCTTGGTGCCCTTGCCGTAGCTCACGCGCGCGGCCTGCACGATGGCGGCGTCGTCGCCCATGTAGTCGATGACGCGCACGAAGCCGTGGTCGAGCACGGGAAGCGCCTTGTAGAGATGCGCCTCCATCCCTTCGGAGGTGGCGCGCAGGGTCGGCGTGGGCGTGGCGCGCTGTGCGGCGATCTCGGCGTCTTGGTCGGGGGTCAGGGGCATCGGCGTGTCCATCGGCGGGTGATCTGCGGAAACGACTCGCAGCCTACCATATCTTGAGGGGGTGACCAGCCAAACCGCGAGATGCGGATGGATTTCGGGGCATGGTCATTGCCGGCGGGCTGGCCTAGATTCGGGTGTCGAGTGACGGACGAAAGAGGAGGCACGCATGACGATCCGGTATCTGCACACCATGGTCCGGGTGAAGGACCTCGAGGCATCGATGGCCTTCTACCAGCTTCTGGGCCTGAAGGAGACGCGCCGCACCGAGAACGAGAAGGGGCGCTTTACGCTGGTCTTCATGGCGCCGCCGGGACAGGAGGAATGCCCGGTCGAGCTGACGTATAACTGGGACGGGGACGAGGGGCTGCCCTCGGACAGCCGGCATTTCGGGCACCTGGCCTATGCGGTCGACGACATCTACGCGCTGTGCCAGAGCCTGATGGACGCGGGCGTGACGATCAACCGCCCGCCGCGCGACGGGCACATGGCCTTCGTGCGGTCACCCGACAACATCTCGATCGAGCTTCTGCAGAAGGGCGAGGCGCTGGCCCCGAAAGAACCCTGGGCGAGCATGGGCAACACCGGGCACTGGTAGGCCGCGGCGGCGCCCCCGCAACGCGTCAGTAGATGTAGCGGATCTGGTCGCCCCAGAAGCGTTCGACGCGGTGGAGCGTGCGGTTGAGATCGTCGATCCGGCCCGCGTCCAGCGTTCCGCCATGTTCGAGCGCCTCGGCATGGCGGGCGAAGAGTTCGGCCACCACGCGCCGCACGTCGCGCCCCTTGGGCGTCAGGCGGACACGGACCGACCGGCGGTCGACCTCGCAGCGCTGATGGTGCATGTAGCCCATGTCGACCAGCTTCTTGAGGTTGTAGCTGACGTTCGAGCCCTGGTAGTAGCCGCGCGTCTTGAGCTCGCCCGCCGTCACCTCGTGATCGCCGATGTTGAACAGCAAGAGCGCCTGCACCGCGTTGATGTCGAGCACGCCCAGCCGCTCGAACTCGTCCTTGATCACGTCGAGCAGAAGCCGGTGAAGCCGTTCCACCAGGGCCAGGCTTTCGAGATAGTCGTCGAAATAGTCCCGTTCGGTGGGTTTGCCGAGGGTCTGATGCATGCTCATCCGCTGCTCCGTCGAAGCCTGTCGCCTGGGCACGGGAATCGCGGAAAAATCCGAACATTCGGTTAAAGCGGGTCAAACTCGCGTCAAACTGGGGGGATCGCGCTCAGACGGCCCCGGCGTGGCGCGCGATGCGGTCGAGAAGCCCGGCGAAGCGGTCTGGGCGGTCGCCCTGCCCCGCGACCCAGCGGTAGAGGTCCTGGTCGTTCTCTTCCATCAGCACCTCGAGCAGGTCGAGCTCGTCAGGCGACAGCGCCGCCGCCTCGTCGTCGCAGAACGGGCCGAGGATCAGATCCATCTCCTTGGTGCCGCGGCGCCAGCCACGGATGCGCAGGCGCTTGAGGCGGTCGTCAGCGTTCATCCTCGAGACCCCCGGCCTGCTCCGCCGCGCGGATCCTGTCGCGCAGGCGCCGCTCCATCGCGGCCAGGCGTTCGGCGTCGCGCAAAAGCCGCCCGCGCATCTCGCGCATCTCGACCGCCAGAAGCTCGAGATCGCGCGTGGCAAGGGCGGCACCGGCGACCGGGGCCTCGACGCCCTCGCCCTCGCCGGTCAGCAGCCAGGGCATCGACACGTTGAGAAGCCCCGACAGCATCTGCAGCTTGTTCGCGCGCGGCTCGGCCAGGTCGTTCTCCCAGTTCTGGAGGCTTTTCAGCTTGACCCCCAGCCGGCGGGCCAGGTCGTCCTGGCTCATCCCCGCCGCCTCGCGCGCGCCGGCGACCCGGTCGCCGAAGGTGGCGGCATCGTTCGAGAACCAGTCGTGCGTCTCTTCGATGGTCACGTCGTCCACGTTTCCTCTCCTTCGATGAAGTCCGCTTGATCGTCCTGCCCGCCGTTCCTATGACAAAGGCGCCCCAAGAGTCCAACCGGAGACGACCATGGCCTTCCTGTCTGCGACACTCGACCGTGTGAAACCCTCGCCCACCATCGCGGTGTCGAACCTGGCCATGGAGCTGAAGGCGCAGGGGCGCGACGTGATCAGCCTGGGCGCGGGCGAGCCCGACTTCGACACGCCCGAGAACATCAAGGCCGCCGCGAAGGCGGCGATCGACGCGGGACGCACGAAATACACCGCCGTCGACGGCATCCCCGAGCTGAAGGCCGCGATCTGCGCCAAGTTCGCCGCGCGACAACGGGCTGACCTACACGCCCGACCAGGTCTCGGTCGGCACCGGCGGCAAGCAGGTCCTCTACAACGCCTTCGTCGCGACGCTGAACCCCGGCGACGAGGTGATCGTGCCCGCGCCCTACTGGGTGAGCTACCCCGACATGGTGCTGCTGGCCGGCGGTACGCCAGTGACCGTGGCCGCCGGGATCGAAAGCGCCTTCAAGATCACGCCCGATCAGCTCGAGGCGGCGATCACGCCGAAGACGAAGTGGCTGATCTTCAACTCGCCCTCGAACCCCACCGGCGCGGGGTATTCGCGGGACGAGCTCAAGGGCCTGACCGACGTGCTGATGCGCCACCCCCATGTCTGGGTGCTGACCGACGACATGTACGAGCACATCGCCTTCGACGGTTTCACCTTCTGCACCCCGGCCGAGGTCGAGCCGGGGCTCTACGACCGGACGCTGACCGTCAACGGCGTCTCGAAGGCCTATGCGATGACCGGCTGGCGGATCGGCTATGCGGCGGGACCGAAGGCGCTGATCGGGGCGATGCGCAAGGTGCAGTCGCAATCGACGTCAAACCCCTGCTCGGTGAGCCAGTGGGCCGCGGTCGAGGCGCTGAACGGGCCGCAGACATTCCTTGGGGAAAATGCACGGCTCTTCCAGCGCCGCCGCGACCTTGTGGTGGCGGCGCTGAACGAGGCGCCAGGTGTGACCTGCCCGGTGCCCGAGGGCGCGTTCTACGTCTATCCGTCGATCGCGGGCTGCATCGGCAAGACCACGCCCAAGGGGGTGACCATCACGGATGACGAGACCTTCGCCACCGCCCTTCTCGACGAAGCCGGGGTGGCGGTGGTCTTCGGCGCGGCCTTCGGCGTGTCGCCCAACTTCCGCGTCAGCTATGCCACCGACGAGGCGACGCTGGCCGAGGCCTGCCGCCGCATCCGGGAATTCTGCGCGGCGCTGTCGTGACAAGGGGGCGACTCCTCCCGGGGGATCCCCGGCGACCTACGCGGCGGAGGGCGGCAGAGTCCCCTTGCCACGCGGGCCCTGAGCGCGGACAAGACGTCATGAGCACCGACCTGCCCGAGCACTTCTTCCGCCTGCGCGAGAATGGCGCGACGGTGTTTCGTGTCAGCACCGAGAACCGGCTGAACCGGCTCGAGATGGAGCCTGTCGCCGTCATCAACATCCGCAACGGCGAGGTGAAACCCCAGGGTGGTCGCACGTTGACCGACGCCGACCGCGCCGCCATCGACGCGTGGATGACCGACCGGCGGGCCGTGCTGGCCGCACGCGAGACCGAGGGCGTCGAGGCGACGATCGAGGCGCTGAACCTGACGGCGCACTGGGTCCAGACGAAGGCCGGCGACGACGCGCTCGAGGCCGTGACCGACCGGCTCTTGCTGGCGATGCACGACCTGCGCGGGGTTCTTGTGCGCAAGAAGGCCGAACGGCTGCCGAAATGACCGATCTGCCGCGCCGTCCCGCAAGCAGCGGCGCCGGATACCTTGCCAGCGCCCCGGAATCGGACAACCCTGAGGCGAAGATCGGCAGACGGGAGCACAGCGGATGACCAGCACCAGGATCGGCGTGATCGGCGGATCGGGCCTTTACGAGATCGAGGGCTTGCGGGACGCGCGCTGGCAGGCGGTCGAGACGCCCTGGGGCGCGCCCTCGGACGAGATCCTGACCGGCACGCTGGACGGCGTGCCCATGGCCTTCCTGCCGCGTCACGGGCGCGGGCATGTGCACACGCCCTCCTCGGTGCCCTACCGGGCCAATATCGACGCGCTGAAACGGATTGGGGTGACCGACGTGATCTCGGTCTCGGCCTGCGGGTCGTTCCGCGAGGAGATGGCGCCGGGGGATTTCGTGCTGGTCGACCAGTTCATCGACCGCACCGTCGCGCGCGAAACCTCGTTCTTCGGACCGGGCTGCGTTGCCCATGTCTCGGTCGCGCATCCGACCTGCGCACGGCTGAGCGCCGCCGCACACGAGGCCGCGCGGGCCGAGGGCATCCGGATCCACAAGGCCGGCACCTACCTGGCGATGGAGGGGCCGCAATTCTCGACCCTGGCGGAATCGCGGATGTACCGCGAGGTCTGGGGGGCGGACGTGGTGGGCATGACCAACATGCCCGAGGCCAAGCTCGCCCGCGAGGCCGAGCTTTGCTATGCCAGCGTGGCGATGATCACCGACTATGACAGCTGGCATCCCGACCACGGCGAGGTCGATGTGTCCGAGATCCTGCGGACACTGACGGGCAATGCCGACAAGGCGCGGGCGCTGGTCGCGCGGCTGCCCGCGATCCTGGGCGAGGACCGCGTGCCCTGCCCGCATGGCTGCGACCGCGCGCTCGACTATGCGATCCTCACTGCGCCCGACCGGCGCAACCCTGCGCTGCTGGCAAAGCTCGATGCTGTGGCGGGGCGGGTTCTGGGGTAGTCTCCGGGGGCGCGCGCCGCGACACGCGCCAGCACAGGAGGACCATGCCATGACCCTTGGAGCCTTTTCCATCAGCCTTGCGGTCGGCGATCTCGCCGCATCCAGGGCGTTCTATGCCGACGCTCGGCTTCGCGCCGATCCCGGGCGCGGGCGGCGAGGACTGGCAGATGATGCGCAACGGGACCTGCACGCTGGGCCTGTTCCAGGGCATGTTCCAGCGCAACATGCTGACATTCAACCCGGGCTGGAGCGCCGAGACCGCGCCGCTGGAGGACTTCGAAGACATCCGCGCCCTTCAGGCGCGTTTTCGGGCCGCAGGGCTGGAGGTGTTGGGCGAGGTCGACCCCGAGGGCACCGGGCCGGCAAGCCTGACGGTGATCGACCCGGACGGCAATCCGGTCTTCTTCGACCAGCACGTCGAGGCGCCGAAACCGGGCTAGGCCCGCAGATGCCCCCAGACGCGCAACCACCGTGACAGCGCCGCCGTCCCGTGCCACACCCGGGGTCGGCCAGCCAGCGAGGAGACGACGCATGAAGGATGCCGCCGCGAGGAAGACCGTCAAGGACTACATCCGCACCATCGTGGACTTCCCCCACGAGGGGATCATGTTCCGCGACGTGACCACGCTTTTCGCCGATGCGCGCGGGTTCCGGATGTGCATCGACCAGATGCTGCACCCCTATGCCGGCGAGCGCATCGACAAGGTCGTGGGCCTCGAGGCGCGCGGCTTCATCATCGGCGGTGCGATCGCGCACCAGCTCTCGGTGGGCTTCGTTCCGATCCGCAAGAAGGGCAAGCTGCCGGGGGCCACGATCTCGGAGGCCTATACGCTTGAGTACGGCGAGGCGGTGATGGAGATGCACGACGACGCCGTGCAACCGGGCGAGAAAGTGCTGATCGTCGACGATCTGCTGGCCACCGGCGGAACCGCCGGGCGCGGGGATCAAGCTTCTCGAACGGCTGGGGGCCGAGATCGTCGGTTGCGCCTTCATCGTGGACCTGCCGGAGCTGGGCGGGCGCAGGCTGATCGAGGGCATGGGGATGGACGTGCATGTCCTGTGCGAATTCGACGGCGCCTGAGGCGGCTAACCCCATGTTAACCAAGCCGGTCTAATCAGGGCGCGATCCGTCGGTTCCGGCCGCGGCCAGCGCGGCCCCCTCCGTGCTTTTCACGAGTGAACGCGCCCTGCCGGGCGGGGCGATGCGCCCGATACCGGCAGGGCGTGGCGTTTCGGCCCACAGGCTCAGCGCAGGGGCGCCAGACGCCCGCGCCCTGCAAGCCTTGCGCGCAAGGCGACAAGCGGCAATGTGGCCGCGACGCCAAGCCCCGCGAAAAGCCACAGCGCCCCGGTCCATCCCACCGCCGCGCCGATCGCCGCGAAGGCGAAGGGCGCGCCGGCCGAGGCCAGGGTGCGCAGCATCGCCAGCCGCCCCAGTCGCGCGCCGTAGCCCGCCCGCCCGAACAGCGACAGCGGCACGGTCCCCCGAACGATGCTGGCCAGGCCCTGCCCGACGCCGAAGAGGACGGCGAACAAGATGCCCGCCGCCCAGAGCGGCAGGCCCAGCACCAGCCCGGCCGCCGAGAGCGGCAGCGCCGAGGCGGATATCGCTGCGACCGTCAGGGGATGCAACCGGGTGAAGATCAGCGCGTCGATCAGGCGGATGCCAACCTGAGCGGGACCGACCAGCATGGCCACGGCCGTCGCGTTTTGACCCAGGCCGGAGGCGGCAAGGACCGGCACCATATGCACCCCGAAGGCCGCGATCAGCGCTCCCGAAAGGGCGAAACTGATCGCCACGGCACGGAAGGCGGCGGTGGCCTCGTCCGGTGGCAGCGGCGTGGCTTCGGCCACGGGCGGTGGCAGGTCGGCAGGGCGGACCGGCTCGGCCACCGGGGTCTGGCGCGCCAGCCAGAGATGCAGACCCATCCCGAGCGTCAGGTGCAGGACGGCAAAGACCAGGTAGGTCGCGCGCCAGCCGATCGCACCGTCAAGATAGGCGGCCAGCGGCCAGAAGATCGTCGAGGCGAAGCCCGCGATGAGGGTCAGCCGGGTGATCGCCCGGCGCGCGGACGCGCCGCGCAACTGCGCCAGCGCCGCGAAGGCCGCGTCGTAGAGAACCGCGACTGCGACGACCTCGGTCAGGATCACCCCCGCGGCCCAGACCGGAAATGCCGGGGCCGTGGCGATCAGGACAAGGCAGGCCGCGGCAAGGCCGCTTCCCGCCGTCATCAGGCGCGGTGCGCCGATCCGGTCCATCAGGCGGCCGGCGACGGGGGCGGCGAGACCGCCGACCAGAAGACCCACCGAGAAGACGGCGTAAAGATGCGCCTCGGGGCGGCCGAAGGTCTCCGCAACGCCGGGGACGAGGATCGCGAAGGCATAGTAGAGCGACCCGTAGCCGATGATCTGCGTCAGCCCAAGGGCGAGGACCGGGGTCATTCCGCCTGCCCCATGTCGGCGCAGCACTCCGCGCCGAGCGCCGCGACCACGGCATTGATCCCGGCGAAATCAGCGCGGCAGATCAGGGTGGTTCCCTGCCGCTCCTGCGTGACGAGCCCGACCCGGAGCAGATGAGCCAAGTGATGCGTCAGGGTCGAGGGCGGGAGGCCCAGCCGGGCCTGAAGCGCGCCCGTGGCAAGACCATCGGGGCCCGCGCGCACCAGTGCGCGGAACGCCGCAAGGCGCGTGGGATTGCCAAGAGCAGCAAGACGCAGGGCAAGGGCATCAAGGTCCATGCGTGTGAAATGTCACGGCGGCAAATGTGCGGCAAGACTATTTCGGCAAGTACCGAAATATGCTCAGCGCGCTCGCAGCACCGCGCCGGGGTTCATGATCCCATGGGGGTCGAGGGCGTCCTTGATCGCGCGCATGGCGGCGAGCTTGGCCGGGTCGCCCCAGCGTTCCAGATCGGCCACCTTGAGCCGCCCGATCCCGTGTTCGGCGCTGAACGATCCGCCCAGTTCGACCGTTCGGGCATGGATGGCTTCGGTGATCGCAGGGCGCAGATCGTCGAACTCGCCGCGCCGGTGGCCGGGCGCGGGAAAGACGTTGTAATGCAGGTTGCCGTCGCCCAGATGGCCGAAGGCGTTGACGCGCAGCGGGGCCATGCCTTCGATCCGGGGCGTCATGTCGGCGAGAAAGCCCGCGATCTCGCCCAGGGGCAAAGAGATGTCATGCGAGGCCACCGCGCCGATCTTGCGGTTGGCCTCGGGGATGGCCTCGCGCAGGGCCCAGAAGTCGGCGCGCTGGCTGTCGGATTGCGACAGCACCCCGTCGAAGGCGAGACCGGCGTCGAGGGCCGTCTTCGAAGAGCGATTCGAGCGCCGCCGCCGGGTCGAGCCCGCCGCCGAGGCCAAGGTCGACCAGCACGGCCCAGTCGGGGATCCGCGCCATCGGCCAGCGGGCGGTGGCGCCCGCCTCGGCCAGGAAGTGCAGACCGGTGCCCGACAGGATCTCGAAGCCCGACACGCCCTCGCCCACCGCCGCGCGGGCGCGGTTGAGAAGCGCCAGCGCCGCCTCGGGCGACGGCACCGACAGGAGCGCCGCCGCCCGCCGTTCGGGGCGCGGGAAAAGGCGCAGGGCTGCGGCGGTGATGACGCCGAGCGTGCCCTCGGACCCGATCAGCAGGCCGCGCAGATCATAGCCGGTGTTGTCCTTGCGCAGCCGTTTCAGCCCGTGGTGGATGCTGCCGTCGGGCAGTACGGCCTCGACACCGAGGCACAACTCGCGCGCATTGCCGTAGCGCAGCACACCGGTGCCCCCCGAGTTCACGGCAAGGCCCGCGCCGATCTGTGCCGTGCCTTCCGAGCCGTAGGAGAGCGGAAAGAGAAGCCCGACCTCGGCGGCGGCCTCCTGCACGGCGGCCAGGGGAGCGCCGGCCTCGGCCACGATCACGGCTTCCTCGGGATGGACCGAGCGGATCGCCCGCATCCGTTCCAGCGACAGCAAGAGCGGCAGCGGACCGGTTTCGGATACCTGCCCCGCGACAAGGCCGGTGCCGCCGCCATAGGGGATCACGGCGATCCGTGCCTCGCCGGCAAAGCGCAGGATCTCGGCCACCTCGGCGGCGGTGCGGGGGGCGGCAACGGCGGCCGCGCGGCCATGGTAGCGGCTGCGGGGCTCCTCGAGATAGCGGGGCTCGACCGGACGGATGGTGTCGTCGCGCAGACGCGTCGACAAATCGTCGAGAAGGTCGGGGGTCAGATCCCTCAGCATGGGCGCATCAAACAGCGCGCCCACGCCACCCGCAAGCCTCACTCTTCGGCCAGATAGCGCGGTTGAAGCACGACCACCGTGGGCTGCGACGGCAGGCTGCGCAGCGACACCTCGAGCGAACTGCCCGCCGCGCGTTCGATCAGGAACCCTTCGTCCGCCATGCCCGCGATGAACCGCTCGAGCGAACCGACGCCGAACCAGTGCATCGGGATCACCACCGACGAGCGCAGCCGATCCAGAACGCGGATCATCGACGGAAGGTCCAGGGTGATGCCCCCGTCCACAGCCGCCATCACCACGTCGAGCCGACCGAGCGCGGCATATTGCGCATCGTCCGGTTCGTGGTGGAGGTGCCCCAGATGGCCGATGCACAGACCCGCCACCTCGAACACGAAGATCGAATTGCCATACTCACGAACGCCGTCGCCAAAGCCCTGCCGCACGTCGGTGGGCACGTTGCGCACATAGATCTCGCCCAGATCGAGCGCGTGGTCCGCGGGCGCGCCCATCTCGCCCCAGCCCTGCAGGACATGGGGAATGCGCGGGTCGGGCGCGGCGGTCCAGTGCGTCGAATGGGCGTTGTTCATCGTGACCACGTCGGGGACGAAATCGACGGGCCCGATGAAACCCGAATAATCGGTGACCGCCGACAGCCCGCCCGCGCTCTGGATCAGGAACATCGCGTGGTCGACGAAGCTGATCCGAACGGTGAACTCGTCCTGCGGCGGGGTGCGGAAGCTGGCCTTGTGCAGGTATTCGATCCCCGGCGCCGCATCGGCGATGGCGATGCAGTGGCTCGGGCGGCGGTCCTGCGCGGCGGCGGGAAGGGCTAGGGCCAGGGCAGTGACCGCGACTAGGGCGCGGAATGGTTTCATGACCGGAGAAGATAGGGCAGATTTCGGGAAGGACAGGGAGAAAGTGACGGGTGTTCGCGCCCGTCCCACCCTACCCCGCCAGCGTCTTGCCCCGCCGGTCGCTGCGCAGGTTGGAATAGAGGACGTGGTTGCGCCAGCGGCCGTTGATCTGAAGATAGCTTTGCGCGACGCCTTCGTACTTGAAGCCGCATTTCTCCAGCACCCCGCGCGAGGCCTTGTTCTCGGGCAGGCAGGCGGCCTGGATGCGCGACAGGTCGAGCGTTTCGAAGGCATAATGCACCACCGCCTCGATCGCCTCGCGCATGTAGCCCTGCCGGGCATAGGGTTCGCCGATCCAGTAGCCCAGCGTGCCGTCCTGCGCGGGACCGCGGCGGATGTTGTCGAGGGTGATCGCCCCGACCAGCGCGCGGTCGGCGCGGCGTTCGAGAAAAAGCGGCAGGGCAGAGCCACTGGCAAGCGACCGGTTGGCCCAGTAGACGCGGTTGGTGAAGGCCTTGCGCGTCAGGTGGTCGGCGGCCCAGGTCGGCTCCCACGGGGTGAGGAAGGCGGCGCTCTGCTCGCGCAGGGAAGACCAGGCGCGATAGTCGCCATGCACCGGAGGGCGCAGGGTCAGCCGCTCGGTCTCGATGCGGACCCGCCTGCGCCGGGCAAGCATCAGGCGGCGAGCCTTCCCGTGATCGCGGCCAGGTCCGGCGTGGCCGAGACCGGGCCGTAAAGTGCCAGCGCCGCGCGGCCCGATCCGACCAGCGCAGCGGCGTGGTCGCGGACGGCGTCCCGCGTGACCCCGTCGATCAGCGCGATGGTCTCCTCGAGCGGGGGGATGCGGTCCCAGATCGCCAGCAGCCGGGCCAGCCGTTCGGCGCGCGACGAGGGGCTTTCAAGGCCCATCAGCAGCCCCGCCTTGAGCTGGGCGCGGGCGCGGGCGACCTCGGCCTCGGTCATGTCGTCCGCGGCGCGCTTGAGCTCGTCGATGGTCAGTTCGACCAGACCTCCGGCGTCCTCGGCGCTGGTGCCGGCGTAGATCGTCATCATGCCGGAATCCGAATAGGCGCCGGCCTGCGAGAAGATCGAATAGCACAGCCCCCGGCGTTCCCGCGCCTCCTGGAACAGGCGCGAGGACATGCCGCCGCCAAGGGCGGTGGCATAGATCTGGGAGGTGTAGACCTCGGGGTCGCGGTAGCCGGGACTTTCGAAGGCCAGCGTGAAATGCACCTGCTCGAGCGGCTTGTCGCGCCGGATCTCGCCGCCGTGAAAGCGGGCGGGCTCGAACGTTCCGCCTTCGCGGGGGGCAAGGCCACCGAAGATCTCCTGCGCCTGCCGGACGATCGCGTCGTGGTCCACGGCCCCGGCGGCGGCCAGGATCATCTGCCCTGGCGCATAGCGTTCGGCGACGAAGGCCGCGAGGTCGTCGCGGGTGAAGCCGCTGACCCGTTCCTCGGGGCCAAGGATCGACCGGCCCATGGGCTGGCCGGGATAGGCCGCTTCCTGAAGCCAGTCGAAGACGATGTCGTCGGGCGTGTCGAGCGCCTGCCCGATCTCCTGCAGGATGACGTGACGCTCGACCTCGATCTCGCGGGGGTCGAAGACCGGGTTCAGAACGATGTCCGACACGACGTCGAGCGCCAGCGGGACGTCGGTTTCCAGAACGCGGGCGTAGTAGGCCGTGACCTCGCGGCTGGTATAGGCGTTGATGTGGCCGCCCACGTCCTCGATCGCCTCGGCGATCTGAAGGGCATTGCGCCGGGCGGTGCCCTTGAACGCCATGTGCTCGAGGAAATGGGCGATTCCGTTCTGTTCGACCCGCTCGTGCCGGCCGCCGACGTTGACCCAAAGCCCGATGGCCGCGGATTTCAGCCCGTCCATCCGCTCGGTCACGATGCGGACGCCGTTGGGCAATGTGTCGATGCGAACGTTCACGCTGCGCGCCGCTCCCTGATCACGGTTTCGATGGCCGTCAGGTCGTCCGCGACGCGGGTGACCCGTTCTGGCCGCTCATACAAGTCCGCCATGCGGGATGGAAGGGCCGGGCGCAGGCCGATCGCGGCTTCGACCGCGTCGGGGAACTTCGCGGGATGCGCCGTGGCGAGCGTCACCATGGGGACCGACGGATCGGCGAGGTCACGCGCGACCTTGAAGCCCACCGCGGTGTGCGGGCAGAGGACCTCGCCCGTGCTGTGGAAGGCTTCGGCGATGGTGGCCTGCGTCTCTGCCTCCGATGCACTGCCCGAAGAGAACACCTCGCGCAGCGCCTCGAGCGCGCCCTGGCTGATGGTGAACCCGCGGTCGGACTTGAGCTCGTCCATGAGCTGGTTCACCGCGCCCGCGTCGCGCCCGTAGGCGTCGTAAAGCGCGCGTTCGAAGTTCGACGCGACCTGGATGTCCATCGACGGGCTGATCGACGGGGTGACCGCATGCTGGCGGTATTCGCCGGTGGCCAGCGCGCGGTGCAGGATGTCGTTCTGGTTCGTGGCGACCACAAGCCTGTCGATCGGCAGACCCATGCGCCTGGCGATGTAACCTGCGAAGACATCGCCGAAATTGCCCGTGGGCACGGTGAAGCTGACCGTGCGGTGCGGCGCGCCAAGGCTGACGGCGGCGGTGAAGTAATAGACCACCTGCGCGAGGATGCGCGCCCAGTTGATCGAGTTCACGCCGGCCAGCCGCACGCCATCGCGGAAGTCGAAGTCGTTGAACATCTCCTTCAGCCGGCCCTGGCAGGCGTCGAAATCGCCGTCCATGGCAAGGGCGTGGACATTGGGTTCGGACGGCGTCGTCATCTGGCGACGCTGCACCTCGCTGACGCGGCCGTGGGGGAAAAGGATGAAGACGTCGACGGCGGCAAGGCCCCGGAACGCCTCGATCGCGGCCGACCCGGTGTCGCCGCTGGTGGCGCCCACGATCGTCACCCGCTCGCCGCGGCGGCTGAGCGCCGCCTGGAAGAGCTGGCCGATCAGCTGCATCGCGAAGTCCTTGAACGCCAGCGTGGGGCCGTGGAAAAGCTCGAGCAGGAACTGGTTCGGGCCGGTCTGCACCAGCGGCGCGCGCGCGGCGTGGCCGAAGTCGGCATAGGCCTTGGCGATGATCTCGTTCAGCTGCCCGTCGGTGAAGCTGTCACCGATGAAGGGGCGCATGACGCGGAAGGCCACCTCTTCGTAGGAGAGGCCGGCCAGCGCCCCGATGTCCCCGGGCGACATCGTGGGGATCGTGTCGGGGACATAGAGCCCGCCGTCCCGGGCAAGGCCCGTCAGCATCGCCTCTTCGAAACTCAGCGCCGGGGCTTTGCCCCGGGTCGAGACATAGCGCATCACGCCCCCTTCAGTCCGTTCGCCGCCTGATACGCCAGAGCAGGAAGAGTGTCATCCCCGCCCAGACCGCCGCAAGCCCGAACCACTGCACGGCATAGCCGAGGTGGTTGTTGGGAATGTGGCCTCGTGTCCACGGGCAGGGGTTGGGCGGCCAGTTCGGCGCCCGTCGATGACGCGGGCCACGATCAGAACGGGCTCGGTACCAAGGGCTGTGGCCATCGCCGGCACGTCACGCGCGAACCAGATGTTGCCATCGAGATCGGGGGCGGGCGTGTAGCTGTCGACCTCGTCGGGCCAGTGCAGGTTGCCAGTGACGGTGGCCCCCTGCCCGGCCAGAGGGTTTTCTTCGGTCTCGACCGGCAGGAGGCCGCGGTCGACCATCACGCGCCGGCCGTCCGGCGTGTCGAAGGCCGAGACCATGCGATAGGCGGCACCGGTATCGCGCGACGAGGCGAGGATGCGCAGTTCCTCGCCATCGAAGACGCCCGACACGGCGACCGGCAGATAGCGGTCCCGCACCGGGTCGGGGACGGCTGGCAGCGGCACGGGCTCGGCCGAGATGCGACCCTCGATCTCGGCGAGGATACCTTCCTTCCACGCCAGCCGCTCGAGCTGCCAGAGGCCAAGACCGGCCAGCACCACCGTTCCGGCGATCCCGAAGATCAGGGGAAGGATCATGCGCCGGAACATGCGGGTTCCTCCAGAAGCCAAAGCGGGCGCGGGCTTTCGCGCCGCACCCGCCCGTTTGTGATCAGGGCTCGCGCCCTCGGGTCAGTGGCTGGGGAGGCCGATGCCCCAGAGGTAGACCGCGAAGAAGAGGAACAGCCACACCACGTCGACGAAGTGCCAGTACCAGGCGGCGGCCTCGAAGCCGATGTGCTTTTCGGCGGTGAAGTGGCCCGCGCGCACCCGCAGCCAGCACACGAACAGGAAGATCGTCCCGATCACCACATGGAAGCCGTGGAAGCCCGTCGCCATGAAGAAGTTCGAGAAGAACTTGTCACCGCCGAAGGTCCAGTCCTGCGTCGACGAGGAGATAGCGGTATTCGTAGGCCTGGAAGAAGGTGAAGATCACGCCGAGGATCACCGCGATCAGCAGGCCGTTGGCCACGTTCTTGCGGTTGCCGTCATGCACAAGCTCGTGGTGCGCCCAGGTCACCGCACAGCCCGACAAGAGCAGGATCAGCGTGTTGATCAGCGGCAGGTGCAGCGGATCGAGATGATAGAACTCCGGCGGCACGTAGGTCGAGCCCGACGTATTCGTTCATCGGGTACATGGCGTGCTTGAAGAACGACCAGAACCACGCCGCGAAGAACATGACCTCGGACATGATGAACATGATGAAGCCATAGCGCAGGCCGATCCGCACGACCGGGGTGTGATCGCCCGCGTTGGACTCTTCCACCACGTCCGACCACCAGCCGAACATGCAGTAGAGCACGCCGACGAAGCCGATCAGGAACATCCACGGCATGCCGTTGGCCATCCACAGCACCGCGCCGAACAGCATGACGAAGGCCGCGAGCGCCGACAGGAAGGGCCAGATCGACGGGGGCAGGATGTGGTAGTCGTGGTTCTTTGCGTGCGCCATGGTCTGGTTCCCGGTGTCCCGTTCTCTTAGTTGTAATCGCCGTCTGCGGCGGCCGGCAAGGCGGCATAGTCATCCGGCAGGTCGGTCTCGTGGAAAGTGTAGCTGACAGCGTGATCGTGTGCACGAATTTCGCGTCGCGGTCGCTCGACGATCTCGGGATCGACGAAGAAGGTGACGGGCATCGTCACGCGCTCGCCCGGCTGGAGCACCTGCATCTCGAAGCAGAAGCAGTCGATCTTGACGAAGAAGCCGCCCGCCTCGAAGGGGGCCACGTTGTAGCTGGCGGTGCCGGCGATGGGGCGGTCGGTCGGGTTGTAGGCCTCGTAGAAGGCCAGCCCGGTCTCGCCGATGCGCACCTCCATCTCGCGCTGCATCGGCGTGAACTGCCAGGGCATGTCGCGTTCCAGCGAGGCGTCGAAGCGGATCTTGATCGTCTGGTCGAGAACGGTGTCGGACCCGGCGTCGGCGACGTTCGTCGTGCCGCCGAAGCCCGTCACCCGGCAGAACCAGTCGTAGAGCGGCACCGACGCGAAGCCGAGCGAGCCCATGACAAGGACCACCGACGACAAGCTGCACCACCGTGCGCGTCCTGCTCATCGAGGCGCCGCATCATTCGCTCACCGTGATCGGACGGGCGCGGGGCGTGGTCGAACGCCTCCATGCTGGCGCCGGTCTGCACCTTGGCCACCGTCAGGCCGAAGATCACGACGATGAAGCCCGCAAGCACAAGGCCCACGCCCACGTTGCGCGAGAGGCGGCGTCGGTGGATTTCATGGGTCGGCCCGGATCGTCATCAGATCATCCCCAGCCCGCGCAGCGCCGCATCGGCGACAAGCGCGCCGAAATGCAGGAACAGATAGTAGAGCGAGAAGCGGAAGAACGCGCTTTTCGACGCCGTAGTTGTCGGCCTCGGCCACGGCCTCGTCGCGCCGCCAGATCGCAACGGCGCCCTTGAGGAACCAGGCGTTCAGCGCCAAGCGCGGTCACCAGCGTGACCGGCCCGCCGACGCTGGAAAGCGCGAGGCCAAGCGCCACAGGCACCAGAAGCACCGTATAGGCGAGCACGTGGCGTCCGCGTGGCGCGGCGGCCATGCGTCACGGTCAGCATCGGCACGCCCGCGTCGTCGTAGTCCGACTTCATGAACAGCGCCAGCGCCCAGAAATGCGGCGGCGTCCACATGAAGATCAGGGCGAACATCAGCACCGCCTCGATCGAGACCGACCCGGTGGCCGCGACCCAGCCGATCATCGGCGGAAAGGCCCCCGCCGCGCCGCCGATCACGATGTTCTGCGGCGTCCAGCGCTTGAGCCACATCGTGTAGATCACGGCGTAGAAGAAGATGGTGAAGGCCAGAAGGCCCGCGGCGACCAGGTTCGTGGCAAGCGCCAGCATCACGACCGACAGGCCCGAAAGGCCGACGCCGATCGCCAGCGCCTCCTCGCGGGGTGACCTTGCCGGCGGGCACCGGGCGCTTCGCGCGTGCGGCGCATGACCGCGTCGATGTCGGCGTCCCACCACATGTTGAGGGCGCCCGACGCGCCTGCCCCGACCGCGATGAAGAGGATCGCGCAGAAGGCCGACGAAGGGGTTCATCGGCACCGGAGCGACCAGAAGACCGACGAGTGCCGTGAAAACGACAAGCGACATCACCCGCGGCTTGAGAAGCGCGAAGTAGTCCCCGAACTGGGCCTCGCCTTCGCGGAGGGTGACGGATGCGTCGGTCATGGTGTCCTGGCGCCTTCGGGTTGCGTGGGCAGCGAAGCGGTGGCCTAGTCGGCCGCCGCCACCTCGAGCGGGCGGGGCGTGCCGGCGTATTCCTCGGCCGCGCGGGCCAGCCAATCCTCGTATTCGGCCTGGGTCACGGCCTTCACGGTGATCGGCATGTAGGCGTGATCCTTGCCGCAAAGCTCGGAACACTGGCCGAAATAGATGCCTTCCATGCCTTCCTCGACCTCGAACCAAAGCTCGGCCAGCCGCCCGGGGACGCCGTCCTGCTTCACGCCGAAGGCAGGGACCGTCCAGCTGTGGATCACGTCGGCCGCGGTGACCTGCACGACGATGGTCTGACCGGTGGGCACGACCATCGCGGTGTCGGTGGCCAGCAGGTATTCGTCCTGACTGTAGCCATACTCCTCGAGCTGGTCGCGGGCCAGAAGGAAGCTGTCGAACGAGATCCCGTGGTCGGGATACTCATAGCCCCAGAACCACTGGTAGCCCGTGGTCTTGATCGTCACATCCGCCTCGGGCATGATCTGCTGCTTGAACAGGACCGGCAGCGAGAACGCCCCGATGAAGACCAGGATGATGATCGGGACGACCGTCCATGTCACCTCGATCGGAGTGTTGTGGGTGAAGGTCGTCGGCTCGGGGTTCGCGCGCTGGTTGTAGCGTACCAGAACCACGATCAGAAGCCCCAGCACGAACAGCGTGATCGCCGTGATGATCCAAAGCAGCATACCGTCGAGCCACTGCAGATCCGCTGCGACCGAAGTCGCGGCCGGCTGAAACCCGATCGCGCGGTCGACCGGCGCGCCGATGATGTCGAGCCCTTCGACAGTCACCTGGGCCTGTGCGGCGGTTGCGGCCAGAAAGCCGGTCATCGCGGAAGGTAAAGCCATCAGACGGGTGTTCAGACGCATCGCTCTCAATCCTGTTCGTCGGTCGTCCCCTGTGGTGGGGGACGGCCGGGCGCTGGGTGGCCCGGTCCGTTGTTTTCGCGTTCTCTCACATCATATATGGACCTGCGGCGCAAGACCTGCGCTTTGCGTCAAACGGCCGCTTCCGCGGCGACGCGCCACCGCGGGGCCGCAGCCCGAAGACCGCCGAGACCCTGCAAGGAAGGACCCTCCAATGACCGATTTCCCGCCTTTCCGCCCCTTCGAGACCCGCATCGACGAAGCCGCGGCGCAGGCGCTGGTGCGTCGGGCTGTCGCGGGCGGCGACGACGGCGAACTCTTCCTCGAACGACGCCGGTCCGAGGCGCTGGTCTTCGACGACGGGCGGCTGCGCACGGCCAGCTACGACGCGGCCGAGGGCTTTGGCCTGCGCGCGGTGGCCGGGGAAACCACCGGGCTATGCCCATTCGACCGAGATCTCGGAACAGGCCATTGCCCGCGCGGTCGACACCGTGCGGCTGGCCATCGGCGACGGGGGCGGCACACTGGCCGAGGCTCCCGCGCGCACCAACCGCCGGCTCTACACCGACGCCGATCCCATCGCCGACGCGGGTTTCGCGGTGAAGATCGACACGCTGCGCGAGATCGACGCCTTCGCCCGCGCGCTCGACCCCCGGGTGGTGCAGGTGTCGGCCACCATCGCGGCGTCGATCCAGGAGGTGGCGATCCTGCGCGCGGACGGGGTGCCGGTGACCGACGAGCGCCCGATGGCGCGGCTGAACATCAGCGTCATCGTGGAAGAGAACGGCCGGCGCGAAAGCGGCTCGGCGGGCGGCGGCGGGCGCGCGGGGCTGGCGATGCTGCTTGAACCCGATCACTGGAAGGGCGTGGCGCGAGAGGCGCTGCGCATCGCGCTGGTCAACCTGCGCTCGGTGCCTGCGCCTGCGGGCGTGATGGACGTGGCCCTTGGCCCCGGCTGGCCCGGCATCCTGCTGCACGAGGCGGTGGGCCACGGGCTTGAGGGCGACTTCAACCGCAAGGGCACCTCGGCCTTCGCCGGGCTGATGGGGCAGCGCGTCGCCGCGCCCGGGCGTGACGGTTCTGGACGACGGCACGATCCCCGACCGTCGCGGGTCGATCACGATCGACGACGAGGGCACGCCCAGCGGCAAGACCACGCTGATCGAGGATGGCATCCTCGTGGGCTACATGCAGGACCGGCAGAACGCCCGGCTGATGGGCGTCACGCCCACCGGCAACGGGCGGCGCGAAAGCTATGCCCATGCGCCGATGCCGCGGATGACCAACACCTACATGCTGGGCGGCGACGCCAGCCCGGACGAGATCGTGGCCGAGGTGAAGGACGGCATCTATGCCGTGGGCTTCGGCGGCGGGCAGGTCGACATCACCAGCGGCAAGTTCGTCTTCTCCTGCACCGAGGCCTACCGGGTGCAGGACGGCAAGGTCGGCGCGCCGATCAAGGGCGCCACGCTGATCGGCGACGGCGCCGACGGCGCTGCAGAAGATCCGCGCGATCGGCAACGACATGGCGCTCGACCCCGGCATGGGCAACTGCGGCAAGGCGGGGCAATGGGTGCCGGTGGGCGTGGGCCAGCCGACGCTGCTGATCGGCGGGCTGACGGTGGGCGGGTCGGCCTGACGCGGCCGCGCGATTTTTTCGCGGGCGGCGTTGAACTTAACCCGCCATTAACCGATTCGCGTCCAGATGGTCCTGCAAGCAGGCGGAGCCAGGATGGCCAAGGATCTTTCCACTTCTTCCCACCCCTCACTCACCCCACCCCTCACCGCGGAAGAATTACTGTCCTGGCTCCGTCTCTTGCGCTCACGCCGAGTCGGCGTGACGACCTTCTACAGACTGCTCACGGAACACGGGTCGGCCCGGGCAGCGCTTGACGCGCTGCCCGAGGTTGCCCGTGCCGCCGGAGTGTCGCGGCTACACCCCCTGCCCCGTCGCCGACGCCGAGGCCGAGATCGACGCAGGCCGGCGCGCGGGCGCGCGGCTGATCGCCTATGGCGCCCCCGGCTACCCCGCGCACCTGGCCGACATTCCCGACCCTCCCCCGCTTTTGTGGGCGATGGGCGACGTGGCGCACCTCGCCCGGCCGATGGTGGCGCTCGTGGGCGCGCGCAATGCCTCGTCGCTGGGGCTGCGCATGGCGCGCAAGCTGGCCGCCGACCTGTCGGAGGCCGGGGTCGTCGTGGTCTCGGGCCTGGCCCGCGGGATCGACACCGAAGCGCACAAGGCCGCCCTGAAGGGCGGGACCGTGGCGGTGATGGCGGGCGGGGTCGACGTGATCTATCCGCCTGAAAACGCCGTTCTGGCGCAGGAGATCGCCGAAAAGGGCGTGCGCCTGTCGGAAGAACCCATGCATCTTCAGCCGCAGGCGCGGCATTTCCCGCAGCGCAACCGCATGATCTCGGGCCTTGCGCGCGCGCTGGTCGTGGTCGAGGCGGCGGCCAAGTCGGGCAGCCTGATCACCGCGCGCGCCGCCCTCGACCAGGGGCGCGACGTGCTGGCGGTGCCGGGCCACCCGTTCGATGCCCGGGCCGCGGGCTGCAACATGCTCATCCGCGACGGCGCCACTCTGGTGCGCGCGTCGCGCGACGTGATCGAGGCGCTTGACCTGCCGCAGGCGGCGACGGCGGACGCGCACGGCGACGCCGCCGCCGTCGAGGCCGCGATGGCGGTGCCGGCCGCGCCCCCGAACGGCGGACGCTGGCGGAAACGGCGGCGCTTCACGGCGAGATCCTGTCGCGCCTCGGCCCCAGCCCGCTGGCCGAGGATCAGCTGATTCGCGACCTTGGCCGGCCGCGCGGCCTCGGTCACCCCGGAGCTTGTCACGCTGGAACTCGATGGACGGATCGAACGACAGGCCGGCGGGCTTCTGACCCGCGTCGGCTGAGACCGGCCCTAAAGGGCCGCGCGCCCGGCGGTCGATTTCCCCCTTGGCGGAGCCTCCCGCGCCCTGTCGAAGCGGCGTTGACAAAGACCGGCGCGGTCCCACATGAAGCGCCGCCAGAGCGCCTTCGTTTTTTCAAAGGGACCTTCATGCCAGTCGTCGTCGTCGAATCCCCCGCCAAGGCCAAGACGATCAACAAGTATCTCGGTCCCGACTACACCGTCCTCGCCTCCTACGGCCATGTCCGCGACCTGCCGGCGAAGGACGGGTCGGTCGACACCGAACACGGCTTCGGCATGACCTGGGAAGTGGCCGCCGAAAGCCGCAAGCACGTCAAGGCCATCGCCGACGCGCTGAAGGACGACAACGCGCTGATCCTCGCCACCGACCCCGACCGCGAGGGCGAGGCGATCAGCTGGCACCTCGAAGAGACGCTGCGCGACCGCAAGGCGCTCAAGAAGGACACGCCGGTCAGCCGCGTCGTCTTCAACGCGATCACCGAGCGCGCGGTGACCGAGGCGATGAAGAACCCCCGCGAAGTCGACATGGAGCTGGTCGCAGGCCTATCTCGCCCGCCGCGCGCTCGACTACCTGGTGGGCTTCAACCTGTCGCCCGTGCTCTGGCGCAAGCTGCCCGGCGCGAAATCGGCCGGGCGCGTGCAGTCGGTCTGCCTGCGCCTGATCGTCGAGCGCGAGATGGAGATCGAGGCCTTCCGCGCACAGGAATACTGGACCGTGAAGGCGCTTCTGGCCACGCCGCGCGGGCAGGAATTCGAGGCCCGGCTGACCGTGCTGGGCGGCAAGAAGCTCGACAAGTTCGACCTCGCCAATGCCACCGCGGCCGAGCTGGCCGTTCAGGCCGTCAATTCGCGCGACCTGTACGGTCAAGTCGGTCGAGGCGAAGCCCGCCAACCGCAACCCCTCCGCCCCGTTCATGACCTCGACCCTGCAGCAGGAAGCCAGCCGCAAGTTCGGCTTCGGCGCGCGCCAGACGATGCAGGCGGCGCAGCGGCTCTACGAGGCCGGGCGATCACCTACATGCGGACCGACGGCATCGACATGGCGCCCGAGGCGGTGATGGCCGCGCGCGACGCGATCAAGGACCGGTTCGGCGCGAAGTACCTGCCCGACAGCCCGCGCATGTACAAGAACAAGGCCAAGAACGCGCAGGAAGCGCATGAATGCATCCGGCCCACCGACATGCGCCGGGACGCGGGCCAGCTCAAGCTGACCGACGCCGACCAGCGCAAGCTCTACGACCTGATCTGGAAGCGCACGCTGGCCAGCCAGATGGCGGCGGCGCGGCTGGAGCGCACGACGGTCGACATCGCCTCGCGCGATGGCCAGGTCGAGCTGCGGGCGACGGGCCAGGTCGTGCTCTTCGACGGATTCATCAAGGTCTACGAGGAAGGCCGCGACGACATGCGGCGTTGTCGAAGTCCGAGGACGACGACGATGCCCGCCTGCCCCAGATCATGGAGGGCGAGACGGCCGAGAAGCGCGGCATCACGCCCGAGCAGCATTTCACCCAGCCGCCGCCGCGCTACACCGAGGCGACGCTGGTCAAGCGCATGGAAGAGCTGGGCATCGGGCGGCCGTCGACCTATGCCTCGATCGTCACGACGATCCAGGACCGGGGCTATGTGCTCAAGGACAAGGGCCGTCTGATCCCCGAGGACAAGGGGCGGCTGGTGACGGCCTTCCTTGAGAACTACTTCCGCAAGTACGTCGGCTACGAGTTCACCGCGAACCTCGAGGAGGAACTCGACGATATCACCAACGGCACGCGCGACTGGCAGGATGTGCTGGCGCGGTTCTGGCGCGATTTCTCGGCCGCCCTCGCCGAAACCTCGGACCTGCGGATCGGCGAAGTGCTCGAAAAGATCAACGAGGTGCTCGAGCCGCACCTCTTCCCGCCGACCGAGGACGGGTCGGACCCGCGGCTCTGCCCCAACTGCGGGCAGGGGCGGCTCTCGATGCGCACGGCGCGGTCGGGCGGGGCCTTCATCGGCTGCTCGAACTATCCCGAATGCCGCTACACCCGCCCCTTCGGCCCGCCGGGCATGGACGACGGCGACGCGATCGGCCCGGACGGCAAGCTTCTGGGCGAGGACGCGGGCGACGAGATCCGCCTGATGAACGGCCGCTTCGGGCCTTACGTCCAGCGCGGCGAGCCGACCGAGGAGGCGCCCAAGCCCCCGCGCGCCAGCCTGCCCAAGGGCTGGACGCCCGAGGACATGACGCTGGAAAAGGCGCTCACGCTTCTCAGCCTGCCGCGCGAGATCGGCCCGCACCCCGAGGACGGCGAGATGGTCGAAGCCGGGATCGGGCGCTACGGCCCTTATGTCAAGCACGGGCGGCTCTACGCCAACCTGCCCGAGGTCGAAGAGGTCTTCACCATCGGCATGAACCGCGCGGTCGAGGTTCTGGCGCAGAAGGCCGCGGGACGCGGCGGGCGCGGGCGCGCCGCCGCCAAGCCGCTCAAGGACCTGGGCGAGCATCCCGCCAAGGGCGGCGCCGTCGCGGTGATGGAGGGCAAGCTACGGGCCTTACGTCAAATGGGACAAGGTCAACGCGACCCTGCCCAAGGGCACCGACCCGGCGGAGGTGACGATGGACATGGCGGTCGAACTGATCGACGCGAAGGCCGCGAAGGGCGGCAAGAAGACGGCGGCGAAGAAGGCCGCCCCGAAGAAGGCGGCGAAGAAACCGGCCGCCAAGAAGCCCGCAGCGAAGAAAAAGGCCCCGGCACCCAAGGCGTCCTAAGGGAGCGGCCTGCAGGCGCGGGTTCACTCCGTCCGGGCAGGTCCAAACCCTTCGCGTCGCGTCCGTCCGGCCTGCTGCAGCGCGGCGCGTCATTGACAGCCGTCGTGGAGGACGTGAAAACAGTCCCGACCGATCCGGAGGAACCTCATGAAGAAAGTCTATGGCTCTGCCGCCGAGGCGCTGCACGGCGTTCTGCACGACGGCATGCTGATCGCGGCGGGCGGCTTTGGCCTCTGCGGCATCCCCGAGCTCCTGATCGCGGCGATCACGGGAGTCGGGCGTCAAGGATCTGACGGTTGCCTCCAACAACGCCGGCGTCGACGATTTCGGGCTGGGTCAGCTTCTTCAGACCCGGCAGGTGAAGAAGATGCTGTCCTCCTACGTGGGCGAAAACGCCGAGTTCATGCGCCAGTACCTGTCGGGCGAGCTCGAGCTCGAGTTCAACCCGCAGGGCACGCTGGCCGAACGGATGCGGGCGGGCGGCTGCGGCATTCCGGGCTTCTACACCAAGACGGGTGTGGGCACGGTCATCGCCGAGGGCAAGGAGCACAAGGAGTTCGGCGGCGAGACCTATATCCTCGAGACAGGGATCTTCGCCGACCTGTCGATCGTCAAGGCCTGGAAGGCCGACGAGACGGGCAACGCGATCTTCCGCAAGACCGCGCGCAACTTCAATCCGCCCGCCGCGATGTGCGGCCGCGTCTGCGTGATGGAAGTCGAAGAGATCGTGCCGGTGGGCAGCCTCGACCCCGACAACATCCACCTGCCCGGCATCTACGTGCACCGCCTGATCCAGGGCGAGCACGAGAAGCGCATCGAACAGCGCACGGTGCGCAAGCGGGAGGAAGCCTGATGCCCTGGGACCGCAACCAGATGGCGGCGCGCGCCGCGAAGGAGCTCGAGGACGGGACATACGTCAACCTCGGCATCGGCATTCCGACGCTTGTGCCGAACTACATCCCCGAGGGGGTGAACGTGACGCTTCAGTCCGAGAACGGGATGCTGGGCATGGGCCCCTTCCCGATCGAGGGCGAGGAAGACCCCGATCTCATCAACGCGGGCAAGCAGACGATCACCGAACTGCCCAACACCGCCTATTTCGACAGCGCGACCTCGTTCGGGATGATCCGCGGCGGCAAGATCGCCGCGGCGATCCTGGGAGCGATGGAAGTCAGCGAGAAGGGCGACCTTGCGAACTGGATGATCCCCGGCAAGCTGGTGAAGGGCATGGGCGGGGCGATGGACCTCGTGGCCGGCGTAGGCCGCGTGGTGGTGGTGATGGACCACACCAACAAGGCCGGCGAATCGAAGGTTCTGCGCGAATGCACCCTGCCCCTGACCGGCAAGGGCGTGGTGGACCGGATCATCACCAACCTCGGCGTGCTCGACGTGACGCACAAGGGGCTGCACATCGTCGAGCTTGCCCCCGGCGTGACCCGCGACGAGATGATCGCCTCGACCGAGGCCACCATTG
This sequence comes from uncultured Alphaproteobacteria bacterium, assembly GCA_963709395.1. GTDB lineage: Bacteria > Pseudomonadota > Alphaproteobacteria > Rhodobacterales > Rhodobacteraceae > CAVPWP01. The sequence goes on along the minus strand of CAVPWP010000008.1, from coordinate 191,584 downwards.
TCTGAGGACGTCGCCCGTGAGGTCGAGGGCACGCGCGGCCGCTATGTCGTGGCGCGCGACGGGCACGAGGCGGAACTGACCTATTCCATCGCCTCGCCGACCCTCATCGTCGCCGACCATACCGGGGTTCCGGATGTCTGGCGCGGACAGGGTGTCGGGGCGGCGATGGTCGAACGTCTGGTCGCGGATGCACGGGCCGAGGGCGTGAAGATCGTGCCGCTCTGCCCGTATCGTGAACCGCTGGCGCGCGCGCCATCCCGACTGGGCGGACGTGTTTTCTGTCTGAGACGCACGCAGGCGCAAGCTCCACAAAGGGAAACAGACCATAATTCCGACGCATTCTTTCGCCAATATCGAAACAGTGGCGAGAGCAGTTCTTACACCTCGATCCCTCCTGCCGCCGGTTGGCCGCCCCTCAGGGGCGCCGCCGGCGGCGCTTTCTTTTGGTCCTCTGTCGGTCCTGAGGCGCGCTCAGTTCGAGCGGACGGCCTGTCGGCCCACGAAGACGCAAGGGTCCGACAGAAGTTGGGGCTGGGTCAGGCACAGTCCGCGCGCCACGGTCCAGGCGGCCAGAACCTTGGGCACATAGGCGCGGGTTTCATTGTAGGGCGGCACGCCCGCGTGCCGTTTCACCGCGTTCTCGCCCGCGTTGTAGCCGGCAAGCGCCATCACCGCATCGCCGCCGAACTCGTTCAGCAACCAGTCCATATAGGCCACGCCGCCGCGGATGCTCTGGTCGGGCCGGGTCCGGTCGGTCACGCCGAAACGCTCGGCAGTGGCCGGCATGAGCTGCATCAGCCCCACCGCGCCCGCGCTGCTGACCGCCTCGGTGCGGCCCGAGCTTTCGACCGCGATCATGGCCAGCACGAGGGCGGGCGACACGCGGGTGCCGATCGTCGCGGACAGGATCTCGACCCCGTGGCGGTCGGCGATCTGCTGGAGCGACTGAAGGCGCGGCATGTAGGGTGCGTCGCCGGCGGGCGCTTTCGTCAGCATGTCGATGGCGCGGGTGACGCGGGCCGGACCGCTGGCCTCGAGCGCGGGCGAGACCGCGGACCAGTACCAGTCGAAGGCACCGGGCATGCGCGGTCCGGCCTCCTCCTGCCAGGGGCCGCGGGGGCCGGGCGGGATGGTCATCGGCCCGCGCGTGGTCCGGAAGTCCGGCACCTCGGTCAGTTGCACCGTGATGCGCTTGGACGTGCCCGGCGCCGGCGGCTTCAGTCGCTTCGAGACAACTTCCGAAAAGGGTTCGGGCGCCGGGGCCTCGGCCGACACGGGCGCTGCTGGCGTCTCTGTGGCTTCGGTGGCGGAAACGGCCCGCGGCGCGCCACCGGCGACGAGTGACGCCGTGATGAATGCGCACAGGGCAAGGAGCGCGTTCGCGCGTGCTGCCGGTTTCATGTTGTCCTGCCTCGGTTCGTTTTCAGGAAAGCTGCCAGCAAACCGGTGCAAAAACCACCTCCCCGACTGGTGATTGTTGCCCAACTGCGGCCAAAACACCGCGCCTGAAGGGGCGATTCCTGCGCTATTCTCACTTGTTTGAAAAAAGTTAATATTCAAAAACAAATACTTAAGTCGCTCCAACGCGATTTTTCGGTCATCTCCAAAAACGTACGATCCAAGCCAAACTCTTGCCCCAATCAGGGGGCTATATCAGCCCATGCCAAGGCGGCGACCGGGACTTAAAGGACGATCCGGGAAGACCCGACGAGGTGAGTGTAACCGAGTGTAATATGAACGGAGGGAACTATGAAACTGTTCAACCTGATGAAGACTTTCACGAACGACGAATCCGGCGCAGTCACCGTTGACTGGGTCGTGCTGACCGCAGCCATCGTGGGCCTCGGCATCGCGGTTCTGACCGCAGTCGCTGGTTCGATCGGCAACGTGACCGACGCGATCGCGTCCGACCTGAGCGGCGCTAGCGAGTTCAGCAACATCACGATCGGCTCCGACTGATAGAGTGTTGTGCGGTGCGCCACGGCGGCTGCACGTTTCACCGAGCACAGGGAGGCACGCCAGACGGCGTGCCTTTCTGCTTTACCCTGGCAACGGCGATGTCCAAGCCAGAACGCAGCGTTTCCACCCGCGGGTAAAATGTCCCCCGAATGGCATCAGGAAAGCATATTTACGCCTCATTTGCCGGCTCTATTTGAGTTGTTTCTTGGGAAAGTCGAAAATAGCGTGGTATCCAAAATGAAGCGTGTACAGAGATTCCTTGCCGACGACTCCGGCGCCGTAACGGTCGATTGGGTTGTCCTGACGGCCGCCATCGTCGGTCTTGGCATCGCAGTGTTGACGACCGTTGCCAGCAGCATCGGGAATGTGACCGAGGCTATGGATGCCGATCTTCAGCAGGCAAGTACGTTTGCAGGTCAGGTGGCCGACGCCGTCAACCAGTGACGGTTAGTCGAAACGACGGCAATGCGCGATGCGAAGAAGGGACGTTTCGACGTCCCTGTCTTCGTTTGCACAGCTTCATCCTTTGAAAGCCTCTGCGAGACGGATCAATAGGGCTGTCGCCGCCATTCCAAAATCAGCAACATTCCTTTCTCTGTCCGTCTTCTGTCCTTTCTGTCGCCACAATTCCGGGTCACGGTGGTTAGATGACGTGAGGGTGGGACAACTGTTCAGTCCTGGTGAACGCGTGACGTGAAAAGGATGTTATCATGCGTATGGTTTTCGGATTGGTCCTTCTGCTTGGCATCGGCCTTGCCGGTTTCGCGGTCTACATGGCCCAGGGCTATATCAGCACCTATCAACAACAGCTCGACCGCGAACGCGCGGCCCGCGCCGCGATCGTGCCGACGGTCGATGTCGTCGTCCTGAACAAGGCGCTGCGCTATGGCGACAAGCTGGCCAAGGAAGATGTCCGGACCGTCAAATGGCCGCAGGACGCGATTCCCGAAGGCAGCTTCGCCAGCATCGAAGCCCTCTATCCCGAGGGCGAGACGCAGCTGCGGTCGGTCCTGCGCGCGATGGAAAAGGACGAGGCGGTGCTTGCCGTCAAGGTCACCGAACCGGGCGAGGATGCCGGCGTATCGTCGCGTCTTGCCATGGGCATGCGGGCCTTCGCGCTGCGGGTCGACGTCGCCTCGGGCGTGTCGGGCTTCCTGTCGCCCGGTGACCGGGTCGACGTCTACTGGACCGGACGGGCCGAGATGGCGGACGGCGAAAGCCAGGAAATCACCCAGCTCATCCAGCCGAGCATTCGCCTTCTGGCGATCGACCAGTCGGTCGATTCCGAGCGTGACGGCCCCACCGTCGCACGGACCGTCACGGTCGAAGCGACACCGCAGCAGGTCGCGGCCCTGGCGCAGGCCCAGGCGACCGGCAGCCTGTCTCTGGCACTGGTCGGCACCTTCGACGACGGCACGTCGGAGGGCGTGGCAATCGACCAGTCCGATCTGCTGGGCATCGAACGCGCCCAGGTCATCGAGCGACAGGCCGAACGGGTCTGTACCGTACGCACCCGCCGCGGCGCGGAAGTGGTCGAAATCCCGATCCCCTGCACGAACTGACCTGTGCAAGCCGGCAGGCCCCGGGCTTTGGGGCCGATGCGGCACATCATGTAGAGTCCGCCCTGCCAGAACCCGCAACAGTTGCCCGACTGTTGCGGGTTATCCACATAAACTGAAACGGCCAACCGCTTGATTGTTGAAAAAAATCGCGAAGTGCCTCATGGTCCATTGCAATGCGGGCATCAAAAGACCCGTCCCTTGAGGCGTGATCGGAGAGGCAGGTCACATGAAAATCGACATATTCCTTAAGGCGGCCCTTGTTGGGCTTGCCGTAACGATGACTGGCGTATCCCCCGCTTCGTCCCAGACGCTCCAGGTCATGACGGGCGAAGCATCCAGCAGTCTGAATGTTCCGATGAACCGCGCCGTCGTGGTCGAATCGGACATTCCCTTTGCAGAGATCTCGATCGCGAACGCCGCGATCGCGGACATTTCCACTTTGTCGGACCGTACGATCTACGTGCTGGGCAAGGCGCCGGGTCGCACGACCCTGACGCTTCTGGGCCCTGACGGCCGGCTGATCACCAACGTCGAGGTGCAGGTCGCCCCCGACGTGGCCGAGTTCAAGGAGCGTCTCCAGCAGATCCTCCCGGGCGAGGCGATCGAAGTGCGCACCGCAAACGACGGCATCGTGCTGTCGGGCACGGCGTCGTCGATCCAGTCGCTTGACCGGGCACTCGACCTTGCCAATCGCTACGCGCCCGACCGGGTCTCGAACCTCATGGTCGTGGGCGGCACCCATCAGGTGATGCTGAAGGTCCGCTTCGCCGAAATGGCGCGATCGGTGCGCAAGGCGCTGTCTTCGGGCCTGAGCATCACCGGCCTGGGCAGCGATGGCGGCATCTCGATCGGCACAGGATCCGGCAGCCTTGTCCCCGGAACGGGCATCGGCACGCCCGGGTCCTCGAGACTGATCCCGAACCCCGAGGCGGCGGGCCAGATGGCCTTTACCCTTCCGGTAGGCGATCTGCAGCTGAGCATCCTTCTCGAAGCGCTCGAGACCAAGGGGCTGGCGCGCGCGCTGGCCGAACCGAACCTGACCGCCCTGTCGGGCCAGCAGGCGACGTTCCTTGCGGGTGGCGAATACCCCATCCCGGTGATCGATGGCGACGGCGGAATCGGCATTGAATACAAGCCCTTCGGCGTCCAGCTTTCCTTTACCCCGCGGGTCGTCAACAACGACACGATCAACCTCGAACTCATCGCCGCGGTCTCGGGCATCGACAACACCGTGACCGTTCAGAACGAGGGCTTCAGCGTGAACGCCTTCCGCACCCGCCAAACCTCGACCACGGTCGAGATGCGCGACGGAGAAAGCTTCGCCATCGCCGGCCTACTGGAGGACGACTTCGCAGATCTGGCGACGCAGGTGCCTTGGCTGGGCGACATCCCGGTCCTTGGAGCGCTCTTCCGGTCGGCCGAGTACGAGCGCCAGCAAACGGAGCTGGTGATCATCGTGACCCCGCATCTCGTGACGCCGACGCGCGGCGAGGCGCTTGCGCTGCCGACCGACCGGGTCCGCCCGCCGACCGAGGCCGAGCTGTTCCTCAATGGCCGGATCGCGCAGACAGGCACTCCGTCTGGTGCGGCCGGCGAAGTCGCCCGGCAGGACTTCTCGGGGTCCTTCGGCTATGTGATGGAGTGAGAGCCATGAAAACTCATCTCAAGATCGTCCTGGCCGCGACAATGGCCCTTGCCCTGGCAGCCTGCGGCGATGAATGGGGCACCGAAGCCGGGTCGTCCATCGACGAGGGCGCCTTCGGCAACCCGACGATGAACAACACCATGGTCCAGACCGGGCAGATGGTCATCGACCTGAACGCGCGGTTCGCCGAGCAGGTCCCGACGATGGTGAACTTCGCATTCGACAGCACGGCGCTGGACGAAACGGCGCGCGGCATCCTTCGCCGCCAGGCGGACTGGATCAACCAGTTCCCTGAGGTCCGGTTCCGGGTCTATGGTCACACCGACCTGGTCGGCTCGCCTGCCTACAACCAGGCGCTTGGAAAACGCCGGGCTGAGGTGGTGGTGAATTACCTCGTCAGCCAGGGCGTCAGCCGGTCCAGGCTCGAGGCCGTGGTTTCGGAGGGCCTGACCCAGCCGCTCATCGTCACCCCGGATCCCGAACGGCGCAACCGCCGCACGGTGACCGAGGTCAGCGGGTTTGTACGGAACCACCCGCTTGTGATGGATGGGAAATACGCGGAGGTCATCTATCGCGAGTATGTCGCCAGCGCGGTTCAGCTGCCGCCCGCAGTGGAAATCGCGATCGGCGAAGGCCTCAACTAACCAACTGATCCAGATCAGAAAACAGAATGGGCGGTCGCGGGCAACGCGGCCGCCCAAATCGTTCGGAGATTCCGAATAATTACGTTTTTTTAGCCTCAATGTCGCCAACATTGCCGACCACCTTCATCCGGGTGGGAATGGTGCGTGCGAATCTCTGCGCAGGACACTTGTTCCCCGTGGTGAGGAGGCGGTCGCAGAACGCACCGCTGGTGGCACCCGCGTAAGGACGAGAGGCACTATGACGAGAACAGCGGCACTGCAGCCAGAACCGGCGCCCATCGTGGCCTGCACGATCAGCCGGGATGTTCAGAACTTCGATCTTCTGATCGAGGACATGGAAACCGAATGCGGCGAAAGCTGGGGCGATCTGACCTTTCAGGACGCCGGCGTCTTCCTGCGGCAGTCCGAGGCCGACACGCTGGAGTTCGTGGCGGTGGCCATGGACGCCGAGGACGAAGACCAGATCGAAACGATCGCCGAGGTGATCAAGACGGCGATCCAGCGCAGCATCAAGGTGCTGCTCATCGCCGAGGACGTCAGTCCGATCGCGTTGCACCAGCTCTTGCGGCTCGGGGCGCAGGAATTCGTGCCCTACCCGCTTCCCGATGGCGCGCTGCACGATGCGATCGAGCGCATGCGCGAGGCCGCCAAGCGCCCGCCCGAAGCCGATATTCCCGAAGCAGATGAAGACCAAGCTGAAGGCCACGGGCGACAAGGACGGGGTCGTCCTGCCGGTGCACGGGCTTGCCGGCGGTGTCGGGGCCACGACCTTCGCGGTCAACCTTGCCTGGGAGCTGGCCAATATCGACAAGACCAACCCGCCTCGGGTCTGCCTGCTTGACCTCGACCTGCAGTTCGGCACGGCGTCGACCTATCTCGACCTGCCGCGGCGCGACGCGGTGCTCGAACTTCTGCAGGACACCTCGTCGATGGACAGCGAGGCGTTCATGCAGGCGCTGCTGACCTTCAACGAAAGGCTGCACGTCCTGACGTCTCCGGCCGAACTCCTGCCGCTCGACTTCATCGGGCAGGACGACGTTCAGCGCCTGATCGAAACGGCCGCTGCGAACTTCGACTATGTCGTGATCGACATGCCGAGAACGGTGACCAACTGGACCGAAACGGTGCTGCACAGCGCGCATGTCTATTTCGCCATGCTCGAGCTCGACCTGCGCTCGGCCCAGAACACCCTGCGGATGATCCGCGCACTCAAGGGCGAGGAACTGCCCTATCAGAAGCTGCGCTTCGTGCTGAACCGCGCGCCGAAATTCACCGATCTGGGCGGCAAGAGCCGCGCCAAGCGACTGGCCGAAAGCCTCGACATACAGATCGAGCTGCAGATGCCGGACGGCGGCAAGCAGGTCGTGCAGGGCAACGACCACGGCCTGCCGCTGTCGGAAGTCGCCGCGAAGAACCCGCTGCGCAAGGAAATCCTGAAACTCGCAACCTCCGTCCACGAACTGAACCAGTCGGTGGCGGCGGGTAGCTGACACAGTCCTGAGGGGTCAAAGACGTGTTCTCGAAGTATCGCAAGCCTGCCGGGGGAAAGCCCCAGACACCCGAATTGACGTCGATCGAGGGCGGTGCAAAGCCCGCCGGCGCAAAGCCCGCACCGCAGAACGCGGTGCAGCGCAAGGCCGCGCCCGTATCGGCGCAGCCCGCGCCGGCCGACAAGGAACGAAAGCGCAAGGAACGGCTGAGCGAAATCAAGGTCGAGCTGCACAAGACGCTTCTCGACAACCTGAACCTCAGCGCGCTTGAAACCGCGACCGAGCAGGAACTGCGCGCCGAGATCATCGCAATTTCGGGCGAGCGTCTTGAAGAGATGGGCGTCGTGCTCAACCGCGACGAACGCGCGACACTGAACCAGGACCTCTTCGACGAGGTGATGGGACTTGGCCCGCTTGAGCCGCTTCTGAAGGACGACAGCGTCAACGACATTCTGGTGAACGGCCCGCAGCAGATCTTCGTCGAACGGTCGGGCAAGCTGGAACTGACCGACATCACCTTCAAGGACGAACGCCACCTTCTTCGGATCATCGACAAGATCGTGTCCGCCGTGGGCCGGCGCGTCGACGAATCGAACCCCTATGTCGACGCCCGCCTTGCCGACGGGTCGCGTTTCAACGCCATGGTGCCGCCGATCGCGGTTGACGGCAGCCTGGTGTCGATCCGGAAATTCAAGAAGGAGAAGCTGGCGGTCGACGACCTTGTCAACTTTGGCGCCTTCACCGAGGAAATGGCCGCCTATCTTCAGGCCGCCGTGGCCACGCGCCTCAACATCATCGTCTCGGGCGGAACGGGTTCGGGTAAGACGACGACGCTCAACGCGTTGTCGTCCTTCATCGACAACTCCGAACGCATCCTGACGATCGAGGATACGGCCGAACTTCAGCTTCAGCAGACACATGTGGGCCGAATGGAAAGCCGGCCGGCCAACGTCGAAGGCAAGGGTGCGGTCAGTCAGCGCGACTGTCTGCGCAACGCGCTGCGGATGCGCCCGGACCGGATCATCGTCGGCGAAACGCGCGGCGAGGAAGTCATCGACATGCTTCAGGCCATGAACACCGGCCATGACGGGTCGATGACCACGATCCACGCCAACAGCGCCCGCGACGGCGTCAGTCGACTGGAAAACATGGTCGCCATGGCCGGGATCGAAATGCCCCTCAAGGCCGTGCGCAGCCAGATCTCCAGCGCCGTCAACCTGATCGTGCAGGCCAGCCGCCTGCAGGACGGCTCGCGCCGGATGGTGTCGATCACCGAGGTCACCGGCATGGAAGGCGAAGTCATCTCGATGCAGGAGATCTTCCGCTACCAGCGCGTCGGCCTGACCCCAGACAACAAGATCATCGGTCACTTCACGGCGACCGGCGTGCGCAGCCACTTCTCCGAACGGTTCCGGATGTGGGGCTACGACCTGCCCGCCACCATCTTCGAACCCTTCGCCGCGGAGTAAGCCCAAATGGTCATCAGTGCCGAACCGATTATCTACGGCCTCATCTTCGTTGGCGTGCTTGCCCTTGTGCAGGGCATCTATCTGACTGTCTTCGGAAAATCGATCAGCCTCAACAGCCGGGTCAATCGCCGCCTCGAGATGCTCGAGAAGGGCGTGGGCCGCGAACAGGTTCTGGAACAGCTCCGCAAGGAGATGAGCCAGCACATGAAGTCGCGGTCGATCCCGCTTTACGCGATGCTCGCCGACAAGGCGCAGAAGGCCAACATCGCCTTCTCACCCACGCAGCTCGTGCTGGTGATGGTGGTGCTGACGGTGGTGGCCTTCGTGGGCCTCACGTTCGGCACCGGCGCGGGCCTCGTGGTGCGCTTGATCGTCGCCGTCGCGATGGGCGTGGGCGCGGTGTTCGTCTGGGTCAACAACACCGCCAAGAAGCGTCTGGGCATGATCGAGGAACAGCTTCCCGACGCGGTGGAGCTGATGGTGCGCAGCCTGCGCGTGGGGCACCCGTTCTCGTCGGCGCTGTCGATCGTGGCGAAGGAAGTGCCCGACCCGCTGGCGACCGAGATGGGCGTGATTTCGGATGAAGCCGCCTATGGCCGCGACGTGGGCGATGCGCTCAAGGCCATGGCCGAACGGCTCGACATGCAGGATCTGCGCTTTCTCGCGGTCGCGGTGACGATCCAGCAGACGTCGGGCGGCAACCTGGCCGAAATCCTCGACGGTCTGGCCAAGGTGATCCGGTCGCGCTTCAAGCTCTTCCGCCGCGTGAAGGCCATCACTGCCGAAGCGAAGTGGTCGGGCATGTTCCTGTCGGTTTTCCCGACTCGTCGCGCTGGTCGCGATCAACGTGATCCAGCCCAACTACTACGACGACGTCAAGGAGACCGCCCTTTTCATCCCGGCCTGCCTTGTCGTCGCCGCCTTCCTCGTCGCGAACATCTTCGTGATGCGGTCGCTCGTGAACATCAAGGTCTGAGGGGTCGTCATGCTTGAATCCGCAAACTCGTTCCTGACCGACAGCCTCGGCCCCTTCGGCCCGCTCATCGCCGTGGGCGTTCTGGGGATCGTGCTGATCCTGCTGACCCTGCCCGTGCTTCTGCGCAAGAGGTCCGATCCTCTCGACAAGCTGCGCGATACCGCGCGGGGTATCGGGCCGGCCGGCGGCAAGGCCGGCGGCAAGAAGGCGCTGCGCTCCGGCGGATCGAAGAACGCAAAGCTCGAGAAGTACTCGACCTTCCTCGAACCGCAGGACGAAAAGGAATACTCGGCCGTCAAGCTGAAGCTCCTGCAGGCCGGCTACCGCTCGAAGGACGCGGTGCGGACCTATCACTTCCTGCAGTTCGCGCTTGGCATCGGCTTCATGATCTTCGGCCTCGTCCTTGTCGTCCTGAAAAGCGCAACCGGCGATCCGTCGACGAGCTCGCTGATCATGACCGCGCTTCTGCCCGGCGTGATCGGCTACATGGCGCCGAAGTACTGGGTGACGCGCCGCCAGGCCGAACGGCAGCAGGCAATCGTCAACGGCTTTCCCGACGCGCTCGACATGATGCTGGTCTGCGTCGAGGCGGGCCAGTCGCTCGACCAGTCGATCATCCGGGTCTCGAAGGAAATCCGCGCGGGCTTTCCCGCCCTCGCCGACGAGTTCGAGACCGTCAGCAACGAATTGAAGGCCGGCAAGGACAAGACCCAGGTGCTGCGCGACATGGCCGAGCGCGCCGGCGTACCCGACGTGTCGAGCTTCGTGACCGTGATGATCCAGTCTGCGGCCTTCGGTACCTCGATCGCCGAGGCGCTGCGCGTCTATGCGTCGGAAATGCGCGACAAACGCGTCATGCGGGCCGAAGAGAAGGCAAACACCTTGCCCACGAAGATGACCCTTGCCACTATGATGCTCACAGTTCCACCGCTTCTGATCATTCTGATCGGGCCGTCGGTGTACGAAATCATGCAGACGCTGAGCCGGGCAGACTTCTAGGGGCAAATGGCAAGACCGGGGCTTTGGCCACTCATCGCGATCCTCGCGCTGGCCGCCTGCGACACCGCAGGCGGCTTTGAGCAATCCGAGGGCACGCCCTTCGCGCCCACGGGCGTGGACCCGCGCGGGCAAAGCGTCGACGGCCTGATCGTCGGCCACCGTTTGATGGCCGCGGGAGAATACGACCTTGCGCTCAAGGCCTACGCCCGTGCCGCCGTCGACCAGGGCATGACGGTGGACGTGCTGTCGGCGGTGGGGTCCGCGAATCTCAAACTTGGCCGTCTGGGCCAGGCCGAGGACATCCTGCGGCAGGCCATCGACGCAGACGAGACCTTCGCACCGGCCTGGAACAACCTGGGCGTGGTGCTGATGGAAACGGGCCAATACGGCGAAGCCAGCCGGGTGTTCCAGACCGCCTTCGCGCTCGATAGTGGCGAAAGTGCCGACATCCGCGACAATCTGAGACTTGCCCTCGCAAAAATCGAAAATCCTGCCTATTCTGTCGACGATACAAACTTCGCACTGGTGCGTCGCGGACCGGGAGAGTTCCTCCTTCTGTCCACGCCATAAGCGAAGGGATCGAGCAGGAAAAAGGACGCAGGCACATGCGCCACAGGATATTCGTTTCTCTCTGCCTTGGCAGCGCACTGGTGCTGTCGGCATGCAGCCAGGAAACCACGGATGCCGAAGTCGAACGCGCGATCGACGCGGTCAACGTCATCGACGAATCGAACCTCAACGACGTGATGCTTCAATCCGCCGACCCCGAGGAGGCGGTCAACTATTTCGTGCGCGCCACGACCGAGCAACCGGACCGTGTCGATCTGCAGCGCGGGCTTGCGCTGTCGCTGGTCCGGGCCAAGCGCCCGCGCGAGGCCGCACAGGCGTGGGAGCGTCTGGTGAGCATGCCCGATTCGACGCCGGAAGACCGCATCGGCTATGCCGACGCGTTGATCCGCAACGGTGACTGGGACAAGGCCGAGGCGCAGCTCGACAAGATCCCGCCCACCTACGAGACCTTCAGCCGGTACCGGCTTGAGGCGATGGTGGCCGACAGCAACCAGGAATGGCAAAAGGCCGACAGCTTCTACGAGATCGCCGTGGGCCTCACGACCCGGCCCGCGAACGTCCTGAACAACTGGGGCTACTCGAAGCTGTCGCGCGGCGAATTCGGCGAGGCCGAGCAGCTCTTCGGCGAGGCGCTGACCTACGACCCGAACCTCTTCACCGCCAAGAACAACCTGGTCCTGGCGCGCGGGGCGCAGCGAAAATACGACCTTCCGATCCTGCCGATGTCGCAGACCGAGCGGGCACAGCTTCTGCACACGCTGGCGCTGTCGGCGATCAAGCAGGGCGATGTGTCGACCGGCAAGGCCCTTCTGAACGACGCGATCGAAACCCACCCCCAGCATTTCGACGCGGCTGTCCGCAGCCTCGAAGCGCTGGAAGGCAACGTGCGCGGCTGACCGCGTCGGCATGGCCTACCCCGAAGCTGCCCTCTGGTTCCTGATCTTCACGCTGCCCGTGGCTTTGTGGGTGGCGTGGAGCGACATGGCCACGATGAAGATCCCCAACAAGGCGGTCGTGGCCCTTGTGTTGGTCTATGCCGTCGTGGGCTTTTTCGTCCTGCCTCTGCCGGAATACCTCTGGCGGTGGACCCATCTGGTCGTGGTGCTCGCCGCCGGGTTCCTTCTCTACCTGACCGGGTCATTCGGGGCGGGCGACGCCAAGTTCGCCGCCGCAATGGCACCGTTCTTCGCGCGGGCCGACTGGCTTTTCGTGCTCATTCTCTTCGCGGCGGTGCTGCTTGCAGCCTTTGTGACCCATCGCGGCGTGCGGCGCATTCCCGCGGTGCGCCGGGCCTTCCCCGCCTGGGAAAGCTGGACGCGCAAGGATTTCCCCATGGGTCTGGCGCTGGCGGGCACGCTTCTGGCGTATTTCGCGCTGGCTCTGCGGACCCCCCTCCCCGCCTGACAGACGGCCGCAGCCTTCAACAAATGCGACGGTTTTCGGGCGCTCCTTGCGTTCCCACTTCATCATTTGGCCACAATGACCCGGCATGACTCACAGCCGAACAAACGGGTCCGGAGGCGCAGCAGAACCGCCCCCGACATGGCCCGGACGTGGTCAGAGCAGTTGCGGAGCGTCTTGTCATGAACATGCAGCCCACCGGCGTGATGGCCCCCCCGGCCCCGCGCACCCTTGCCGAAATGCAGTTGTCCACGGTGATGATGCGGGACATCCTGCTCAAGACCATGTTCCGCATGAACCTCGAGATGGTGACGGAACTGTCGCGCGCGATTTGCCTTCCGGTGCCGGTCACGCAGGAACTTGTCGATCTGGCCCGCGGCCAGAAGCTGGTCCAGGCCACGGGCACGCTGCACGCCAACTCGGGCAACGAGATGGGCTATCAGCTGACCGATGCGGGCAAGGCGCGCGCGCTCGATGCGCTGTCGCAGTCGGAATACTACGGCGCGATGCCGGTCCCGATGGATGTCTATTCCGAGCAGGTCAAGCGCCAGTCGATCCGCAACATCCAGATCACCCGCGACCAGCTGACCGGCGCGATGGGCCACCTGATCCTGCCCAGCGAACTCCTTGATCACCTTGGCCCCGCGGTCAGCGCGGGTCGGTCGATCCTGATGTACGGACCGCCGGGCAACGGCAAATCCTCGATCTCGAACGGGATCCGCGACGCCCTGGGCGACAAGATCTATGTGCCGCGCGCGGTGGAATACGCGGGCCAGGTGATCACGGTCTACGACCCGATCGTGCATTCGGCCGCCGAAGACCAGGTCGACGACCCCAACAGCCTGCGCCGCAGCGGCAACCGCTATGACACGCGCTATGTGCTGTGCGACCGCCCCACGGTCGTCACCGGCGGCGAACTCAGCCTGTCGATGCTCGACCTCGTCTACAACCCGACGGCGCGGACCTACCAGGCACCGCTGCAGCTCAAGTCAACCGGCGGCGTCTTCATCGTCGACGACCTTGGCCGCCAGGAAGAACCGCCGCAGGCGCTGATCAACCGCTGGATCGTCCCTCTTGAGGAGGGCAAGGACATCCTTGCGCTGCAGTCGGGCGAAAAGTTCGAAGTGCCGTTCGACACGCTGGTGATCTTCTCGACCAACTTCCATCCGAACGAGATCTTCGACAAGGCGGCGCTGCGGCGGATCTTCTTCAAGATCAAGATCGACGGCCCGAGCCAGGAGGACTTCCTCAAGATCTTCGCAATGGTCGCCAAGAAGCGGAAGATGCCGCTTGACGAAGAGACGCTTGTCTACCTCATGCGGCACAAGTACCCGACCATCGACAACATCTATGCGAACTACCAGCCGGTGTTCCTGATCGACCAGATGATCGCGATCTGCGAGTTCGAGGGCATCCCCTATCAGATGTCCCCTGCGTTGATCGAACGGGCCTGGGCGAACATGTTCGTCAAGGACGAGATGATCATCCACTAAGCCGGGACAGGAGTTCCTCCGGCCACGACGCGGGGCCCGATTTCAAAGACGCATGCGGCGTGCCCCATCGCGCCGCATTGCGCCTCCGTCGCGCACCAGCGCGGATGGACCAGGCGCGAGAACAGCCGTTCGAACACCGCCGCGTGCCAGTGGCAGAGCGGATGGTCCGACAGCTCGCCGCGCACCACGGGATTGTCGTGGATCGCGACCCGGACGGGCCGGCGAGAGAGCACCTCGAAGCGGCCCGATCCCGCGAAGGTCCAGGCGTGCTTTTCGATGGCGCCCAGCAGAAGCGGGGCTGCCAGGGGGGCAGGCAGGATGCGCAACAACCCGACGACCGGGCGCGGGATGCGGTTGGCGATGATGTAATCAGCGGTACGCAAACCGGCCTCCCACGCGAGCGAGGGGGCAAGATCGGGATGCCGCGCCCGCAGCGCCTGATGCAGCCGCGCGACGGGGCCTTCCTCGATCAGCCCGGTCATGTCCGGCAGAGCGAAGATACCCGCCTCGGCCAGAAGACCGTCCCGCAGGGCCGGCCCGCCCGCTTTCTCGAGCAGCGGCAGAAGCTGGGTCAGGGCGTTCGGACCGATTCGGCCCGAGGACGCCCCCGCAGGCCGGAGGCTGCCGTCAGGCATCGCTCATCTGCTCGGTCCCGCCGCCGCAGACGCGCACCTCGGCACCGTTGGGCATCTTGAAGGACTGGCTGCGCTCGGCTGCGCGATCCTTCATTTGCGCGCGCACGGCTTCGCGGCGCTCGGCGGCGCGGGCGGCCTTGTCGGCCGAGGCCTCCCAATCCTCCATCTGCGCCTCGGCGATGGTGCGGGTCTCGTCGAAGTCGAAATGCACCTTGTCCTTCGACTGCGGGCCCCAGTATCCCGCCTTGCCAAGGTCATAGAAGGTCCGCCCGACCCCCGCCTTCAGGAAGGCCTTGAGACAGCCCAGAAGATAGCGTCGGCGGTAGCCCGTCCCGCGCCAGGGGTAGTGGAACAGCGCCTTTCGCATGTAGAAGCGGCGGTAGTTCTTCATCACCCCGTTCAGCAACTCGCCCCGGGTCATCGCGGCCGGCGCCATGATCGGTGTGACGAAGTTGTATTTGGAGTAGTCGAAGACCTCGACCTTGTCCTTCAGCTCCTGGAAGAGCGGCGTGAAGGGCCAGGGGGTATACATCGCCCAGTTGGCCAGGTCCGGCTGCCAGTCCCAGGCCATGCGGTAGGTCTCTTCGAGCGTCTCCTCGGTCTCGTTGTCCAGCCCGACGATGAACTGCGCCTCGACGAAGATGTCGGCCTCGCGCAGCAGGCGGATCGCTTCCTTGTTCTCTTCGACCTTGGTTTCCTTGTTGAACTGGTCGAGCTTGAGCTGCGCTGCCGCCTCGGTGCCAAGCGAGACATGCACCAGACCCGCCTTGCGGTAAAACTTCAGCAGGTCGCGGTCGCGGTAGATATCGGTCACGCGGGTGTTGATGCCCCACTGGATCTTGTCGGGCAGGCCGCGCGCGATCAGCTCCTCGCAGAACTGGACGAACTTCTTCTTGTTGATGGTCGGTTCCTCGTCGGCGAGGATGAAGAAGCCCACCCCGTGGTCGTTCACCAGCTTCTCGATCTCGTCCACGACCTTCTTGGGGTCGCGCACCCGGTAGTCGCGCCAGAACTTCCATTGCGAGCAGAACGAACAGGTGAAGGGACAGCCGCGCGCCATGTTGGGGATCGCGACCTTCACGCCAAGCGGGATGTAGATGTATTTCTCCCACTCCAGCAGCGACCAGTCGGCCTCGAGCCCGTCGAGGTTCTTGACGGTCGAGGCCGCGGGCGTCGCCACGATCTCTTCGCCATCCAGAAAGGCGAGGCCGTGGATCTTGCGGCGGTCGGCGGGCCAGCGCCCGTCCTCGACGGCCAGCATCAGCTCGGTCATGATCTCTTCGCCCTCGCCGCGGACGATCACGTCGATCCAGGGCGCCTCGGACAGGACCTGCTTGAACATGAAGGTGGCATGGATGCCGCCCAGAACCCGCAGCGCGTCGGGCGCCACCTCTTTCGCGATCTCGAGCACGCGTTCGGCCACGTAAATCGACGGGGTGATCGCGGTGACCCCGATGACATCGGGCTTCAACGCCGCGATGCGTTCGCGGAGCACGTCGTCGCCGAGGTCATTCGTCATCGCGTCGATGAAGTGGATATCGTCGAAACCGGCGTTCTTCAGCGACCCCGAAAGATAGGCCACCCAGGCCGGCGGCCAGTTCCCCGCGATCTCGGCTCCGCCCGAGTGATAATTGGGATGAACGAAAAGAATGCGCATGGTGGGACTCCCTGACTGTCAATCTAGAATGACACCTGAGGTGACAATTCAAATTGACATGGATCAATGGCGGGACCCGGATCGTCGCGAAATCTTTACAAAATAACGATTCAGGAACAAGATAACTGACCGTAGGTGTCGGTGCAGCGATGCCCGATGCCGCAGACATGTACGCCAGAACCGGCGCGGGGGCGCCGAAGGGGGTGAACCATGTGGCGGTCGTTGTTTGCCAGAATGCTTGATGCCGTGGTGCGAAACGGCACCCTGACCGTGCACTTGCCGGGGGGAGAAATCCTGCAGGCCGGTGACGGCACGGGAACGCCCGTGATCCTGCGCATCACTGACGAGGCCATGATCAGACGGCTGGTCACCAACACCGAACTGGCCCTGGGCGAAGGCTATACCGACGGCACGATCACGATCGACGATGACGACCTGCATGGGTTCTTCCGGCTGGCGATCTCGAACGCGGCACGAACCGACCCGCCCGCCTGGCTGGTTCCGGCGCATGGCGTGCGCCTCATGATGCGGCGCCTGCGCCAGTTCAACCCGGCAAGCCGCGCGCGGCGCAACGTCGCCCATCACTATGACCTCTCGGCCGAGCTCTACGACCTCTTCCTCGATGCCGACAAACAGTATTCCTGCGCCTATTTCACCGATCCCGCCATGTCGCTTGAGGATGCGCAGGCCGCGAAGAAGGCGCATATCGCGGCGAAGCTGAAGGTCGCAGCCGGGCATGCGCGTGCTCGACATCGGCTGCGGCTGGGGCGGGATGGCCCTGACGCTGGCGCAGGACTATGGCGCGCGGGTCGTGGGCGTCACGCTGAGCGAAGAGCAGCACAAGCTGGCCACCGAACGGGCGCGTGCTGCGGGTCTGTCGGACCGGGTGGAGTTCCGGCTGACGGATTACCGCAAGGTGTCCGAAACCTTCGACCGGATCGTATCGGTCGGCATGTTCGAACATGTGGGCGTACCGCACTACCGGAACTATTTCCGCAATGTGCACGACCGGCTGGCACCGGACGGGGTGGCGCTGATCCACACGATCGGACGGCCGGCGCCGCCATGCTATACCAGCCCCTGGATCGAGAAATACATCTTCCCCGGCGGCTATGTCCCGTCGCTGTCCGAGATGACACGCGCGATCGAGAAGGAAGACCTCTACCCCACCGATATCGAGATCCTGCGACTGCATTACGCGGATACGCTGCGCCATTGGTACGACCGCTTCGTGGCCAATATCGACAAGGCGGCAGCGCTCTACGACGACCGGTTCTGCCGGATGTGGAAATACTACCTTGTCGCCTGCGAACAGACGTTCCGGCACGGGCGGCAATGCGTCTTCCAGGTGCAGCTTGCCCACCGCCAGGACGCGGTGCCGCTGACGCGCGACTACCTGTACCAGGACGACGCCACCGAACTGCGCCACGCCGCCGAATAGGCCCGGTGCCGGGTCCGGCCCCGTCATGCCGATCCGAGGTAACCGGATCAGACGGGTTCAGTCAGAACGGCCTGTCGACGTTGCCGGAATAGAAGAACACCCCGAGCCCCAGTGCGAAGAGGATGACGCCCGCCACGCTGTGGGCGATCACCGCCTCGGGGAAGTTGCGGCGCAGGGCATAGGAAGCGGCAAAGACCAGACCGCCCGCAAAGGTCATCGCGGCGACGATCCAGCTCCAGTACATCAGGTGGGCGAAGGAAAAGACCGCGGCGTTCAGCGCGATCTTCAGGCCGACCGACCCAGGCAGGACCGCGCCGTAGCGGCGAAAGAACAGCGGGCGGAACACGATCTCCTGCGGCAGGGCCGACAACACAGGGTATAGAAGCGCGATGGTCAGCATCAGTTGCGGCTGCGTGCGCGGCAGGCGCAGGAAGGACTGCGGCGCGGTCGCCTGCACGACGGCATAGCCCACCAGCCCGGTCGCCAGCGCGAACACCGCGACGTACCCGGGACTGACCCGGGTCAGCCCGTGGGTCAGGTCGCCCCAGTGGAAGCCGGGCGTCAAATGCAAGAGCACCAGCCCCAGCGCGGTGACGGCGAACAGCGCCGGAAACATCGCCGAAGGCGGCAACAGAACCGCCAGCGCCACGGGGGCTGCCCCGTAGAACAGCGCGAACTCTGCCCGAAGCCACGCCCGGCTGGCCATCGCGCTAATGCCCGGTGGTGTTCGACAGGGTGTTGAGCACCACGACCCCTGCCACGATCAGCCCGATGCCCACCAGTGCGGCGGCGTCGAGCTTCTGACCGAAGACCACCCAGCCGATCACCGTGATCGCGGCCACGCCCGCGCCCGCCCAGATAGCGTAGGCCACACCCACCGGGATCGTGCGCAGCACCAACGCGAGGAAGTAGAACGACACCGTGTATCCGACCGCGACAATCGCCGACGGGCCTATCCGGGTGAAGCCCTCGCTGGCCTTCAGGGCCGAGGTGGCGATGACCTCGCCGGTGATCGCGATCGCGAGCAAAAGCCACTGCATAGACCTGTCTCCATGAACGCCGCCGCAAACGCCATCGTGCCGGCCCGCGCACCCTATCCGCTGCAGCGCGGCAGACAAGCTGCACCGTGGCGCCCTTCGGGCTTGCGCCCCCCGACCCCATGTCTATAACCCACGACAATTTGCCAGCCCGGGGACACAATGCCGAAACGCACCGATATCCAGTCGATCATGATCATCGGAGCGGGCCCCATCGTCATCGGACAAGCCTGCGAGTTCGACTATTCCGGGGCCCAGGCGTGCAAGGCGCTGCGCGAGGAAGGCTACCGCGTCATCCTGGTGAATTCGAACCCGGCGACGATCATGACCGACCCGGACATGGCCGATGCCACCTATATCGAGCCGATCACCCCCGAGATCGTGGCCAAGATCATCGAGAAGGAACGCCCCGACGCGCTTTTGCCCACGATGGGCGGGCAGACCGGCCTCAACACCTCGCTCGCGCTCGAGGAGATGGGCGTGCTGGCGAAGTTCGGGGTCGAGATGATCGGCGCCAAGCGCGAGGCCATCGAGATGGCCGAGGACCGCAAGCTCTTCCGCGAGGCGATGGACCGGATCGGGCTGGAAAACCCCAAGGCCACGATCGTTGCCGCGCCCAAGGGCGAGAACGGCCGCTACGACATCGCCAAGGGGCTTGAACAGGCGATGGACGCGCTCGACGAGGTCGGCCTGCCCGCGATCATCCGCCCGGCCTTCACCCTGGGCGGCACCGGCGGCGGCGTGGCCTACAACCGCGACGACTATTTCGAGACCTGCCGGCGCGGCCTCGAGGCCAGTCCGATGGCGCAGATCCTGATCGACGAGTCGCTGCTGGGCTGGAAGGAATTCGAGATGGAGGTCGTGCGCGACCGCGCCGACAACGCGATCATCGTCTGCGCCATCGAGAATGTCGACCCGATGGGGGTGCACACCGGGGATTCCATCACCGTCGCCCCGGCGCTGACGCTGACCGACAAGGAATACCAGATCATGCGCAACGGCACGATCGCCGTGCTGCGCGAGATCGGCGTCGAGACCGGCGGATCGAACGTGCAATGGGCGGTGAACCCCGCCGACGGCCGGATGGTGGTGATCGAGATGAACCCGCGCGTGTCGCGGTCCTCGGCGCTCGCGTCAAAGGCCACGGGCTTTCCCATCGCCAAGATCGCCGCGAAGCTGGCCGTGGGCTACACGCTCGACGAGCTCGACAACGACATCACCAAGGTCACACCGGCAAGCTTCGAGCCGACGATCGACTATGTCGTCACGAAGATCCCGCGCTTCGCCTTCGAGAAGTTTCCCGGCGCGAAGCCCGACCTGACCACCGCGATGAAATCGGTGGGAGAGGCCATGGCCATCGGCCGGACCTTCCACGAGTCCATTCAGAAGGCGCTGGCGTCGATGGAGACCGGCCTCACCGGCTTCGACGAGATCGCCATACCCGGCGCGCCCGATCCCGCGCAGATCCGCATGGCCCTGTCGCGCCAGACACCGGACCGGCTGCGCATCATCGCGCAGGCGATGCGCCACGGGCTGACCGATGACGAGATCGGGCAGATCACCAGCTTCGATCCCTGGTTCCTGGCCCGCATCCGCGAGATCGTCGCGACCGAGGACGAGGTGCGCCGCGAAGGCCTGCCGATGACCGAGGACGGGCTGCGCAGGCTCAAGATGATGGGCTTCACCGACGCGCGGCTGGCCATTCTGACGGGCCGCGACGAGGACAACGTGCGCCGCGCCCGACTGAACCTGGGCGTCACCGCCGTCTTCAAGCGCATCGACACCTGTGCCGCCGAATTCGAGGCGCAGACGCCCTACATGTATTCCACCTACGAATCCCCCGTCATGGGCGACGTGGAATGCGAGGCGCGGCCCTCGGCCGCGAAGAAGGTCGTGATCCTGGGTGGCGGGCCGAACCGGATCGGACAGGGGATCGAGTTCGACTATTGCTGCTGCCACGCCTGCTTCGCGCTGACCGGCGCGGGCTACGAGACGATCATGATCAACTGCAACCCCGAGACCGTGTCGACCGACTACGACACCTCGGACCGCCTCTATTTCGAGCCGCTGACCTTCGAACATGTGATGGAGATCCTGCGGGTCGAACAGCAGAACGGCACGCTTGCACGGTGTGATCGTGCAGTTCGGCGGGCCAGACCCCGCTCAAGCTGGCCAACGCGCTGGAAGAGGCGGGCATCCCGATCCTTGGCACCACGCCCGACGCCATCGACCTCGCGGAGGACCGCGAGCGGTTCCAGAAGCTGGTGAACGACCTCGGGCCTGAAACAGCCCGAGAACGCCATCGCCTCGACCGACGCGCAGGCCTTCCTTGCCGCCGAGAGGATCGGCTTTCCGCTGGTGATCCGCCCGTCCTACGTGCTGGGCGGCCGCGCCATGGAAATCGTGCGCGACATGGCCCAGCTTGAACGCTACATCGCCGAGGCCGTGGTGGTGTCGGGCAAGTCCCCCGTCCTTCTCGACAGCTACCTGTCGGGCGCGGTCGAGGTCGATGTCGACGCGCTTTGTGACGGCAAGGCGGTGCATGTCGCCGGCATCATGCAGCACATCGAAGAAGCGGGCGTCCACTCCGGCGACAGCGCCTGTTCCCTGCCGCCCTATTCCCTGCCGAAGGGCATCATCGACGCGCTGAAGGTCCAGACCGAGGCGCTGGCGCTGGCGCTGAACGTCGTGGGCCTGATGAACGTGCAGTTCGCGGTGAAGGATGGCGAGATCTACCTGATCGAGGTGAACCCCCGCGCCTCGCGCACGGTGCCCTTCGTGGCCAAGGCCGTTGGCAGCCCGATCGCGTCGATCGCCGCACGGCTGATGGCGGGTGAGCCGCTGTCGAACTTCACCCTGATCGATCCCCTGATCGACACCTTCGCCGTGAAAGAGGCCGTTCTGCCCTTCGCGCGCTTTCCCGGTGTCGACACGCTTCTGGGCCCCGAGATGCGCTCGACCGGCGAGGTGATGGGGTCCGATCCGAACTTCTACCGCGCCTTCCTCAAGGCGCAGCTTGGCGCCGGGACGATCCTGCCGGTGTCGGGCAAGGTGTTCTTTTCGATCAAGGACGAGGACAAGACGCCCCAGCTGATCGAAACCGCGAAGGTGCTGATCGACCTTGGCTTCACCATCGCCGCCACCCGCGGCACCGCCAGTTTCCTGACCGAGAACGGTGTCGAAAGCGACGTGGTGAACAAGGTCTACGAGGGCCGCCCGAACATCGTCGACGTGATGAAGAACGGCGAAATCGCGCTGGTGATGAACACGACCGAAGGCACGCAGGCGGTCGAGGATTCGCGGTCGATGCGCAACGTCGCGCTGATGGACAAGATCCCCTACTTCACCACCGCTGCCGCAAGCCATGCTGCAGCGCTGGCGATGAAGGCGGCAAGCGAGGGCGAACTGAGCGTTCGGTCGCTGCAGGAAGTCTGACCGGGCTTTCGAAGGGACACGTCTTTGCCAGGGGGCAGATGCAAGCCCCGATCAGAAAAAAACCCATGCGCCCTTCGATGCTGGCGGCCCCTTTCGCATTCGAGACAGGCGGACGCGAGGTTGGACCGATCGATGGCTGAATACTCTTTTCGGTGCCGCGCCGCTGATGCGGCCCATCGGACCGGCGGCGCTTGACTTCGCCGGCGCGGGCGGCCCTTCATGGCGCCATGAAAAAGCTTGCTCTTCTTCCGCTTCTCCTCGCCGCCTGCGCCCCAGTCGGACCGGGTCCCGACGCAGGACGCATCGTCACCGAGGATCAGTTCCGCGCCGTGGTCGTGGGCCGGCCGATCCGGCTTGACGACGGGGT
Organism: uncultured Alphaproteobacteria bacterium; assembly: GCA_963709395.1. Taxonomy (GTDB): domain Bacteria; phylum Pseudomonadota; class Alphaproteobacteria; order Rhodobacterales; family Rhodobacteraceae; genus CAVPWP01. The sequence goes on along the minus strand of CAVPWP010000008.1, from coordinate 168,804 downwards.
GGTGTTCACCGTGAACGCCGACAACACCATCACCGGCGATGTGAACGGCGAGGCCGCGACCGGCACCTGGGCCTTCGAGGATGGCTTCTGGTGCCGCCGCATCGTGCTGGGGGATGCCTTCACCGAGGATTGCCAGCTTTGGGTCGTGGATGGCGACCGGCTGATCATCACCCGCGACCGGGGCCGGGGCGAACGCTTCGCCTGGCGCGTGGCGCAGTGACACGCCTGCCATGGCTTGCCGTGCTGTTGGTCTTGCAGGGGGCCGCGCTTGCGGGCTGCACCTCGGCCGAGGGGGATCTGATCCTCGCCAACGGCTACCGCGGCCCCGACGATCCCTGCCGCGGCATCGGCACGTTCTTCACGAACGCGCCTGACGACGCCAGTCCGGACCTGGTCGGATGCCCGGTCGACGCCGACACCACGCTGTCGGCGCGGACCATCGTGCCGCTTGGGGTGCAAAGCGGCTTCGACACATATTACCTCGTGCCCTGAAGCACGGCGTCCCGTGTTCTGGCCCGTCGCTCAGGCCCCGTCGGGCGTCGGGTCGGGCATCATCACGAAGACAAGCACCGCAAGAATCGACATGTAGAACCGGAAGGCCGCCTGCTGGCCATTCCAGATATCGGACTGCCACATCAGGAACCATTCGCCGCCGACCGCCATGAACCCCACGAACCAGACCAGAAAACCCAGAGTGGCGCCCACGACCGCCACATCCTTCCGGGCCTGAAAGACGGCTTCGGGCGCGGAGCGCACCGAGAAAAGGCGCAAGGCGCCCCACAGCAGGAAGACGCAGGTCAGCCCCTCGCCCAGGATGATGCCCCAGTACCCCGCGTGCCACATCCACGGCGTGGTGATCGCGCGATACATCGCGGCGTTGCCCTCGAACGTGGTGTCCATGCTCAGGACGTGTTTCACGAATTCGAAGTTCGAGGAGTAGTCGGTGACATTGTTGAACGTGACAAGAAAGGCGAAAAGAGACAGGCCAAGCAGCATGACGATCTTGCACAGGCGGACAGGCATGGTCGTCCTCCGGCGGGCGACCTGAAGGCTCTGCGTGCAGGACGCCCGCCTGGTCTCCACGCAGGGCAAAGGCGAAACGCACCACCTCCGCCGGTTTCATGGGAAGGCTAACGGCGGGTGCGTCAGGGTGCAACCTTGGGGGTCAGGGCCGGTCCGACGGCCGGCCGGAGGCGAAATGCAGCACCCACAACACGATCAGGACCAGCAGAAGAGCGGGTGAGGCAAAGACGATCCAGATCGGCGCAAGGTTCGACTGCGCGACGAACGTCCCGTAAATCACGAACAGCACCACGCCGCCCATGGTCCAGGCACAAATCCTGGCGACAAGGCGCAGCCGTCCGCGCATGACGATCAGCGCACCGATCTGAAGCACAAGGTAGAGGATCGGGACGATCTGGATAAGGCTGTAGGCAAGCCCGTCGGACATGGGTCAACCGAGCCTACGGGTCCGGGGCATCGTGCAGCCGGTCGCCCGGGAGGTCGAAGCCAGTCCGCGCGCCGGACTTCGACGGGCCGCGATCATGGATGAAGACCGCCCGATCACCTGCGTCCTAATCCCCTTGCCGCGCTTTCAGCGCGTCGAGCGTCAGAGTGGCCGGCACCGATCCTTCGGGTTCGGGCACGAAGTCCGGATCGGTGGGCAGGCAGCCCGGTCCGCAGATCTGACGGGCCATGCCAAGCGGGCCGTCGATGAACCAGAACCGCCCGCCGGGCGTCGAGACATAGCCGTGGATGGCATCTTCCATATCGCTCTCGAGGTCCTCGACCGAGGGCACCTCGCCATCCGAGTACGCGTCCCAGACGCCGTGCGTGTGGTACGAGGCGAAGACGCGGATGCGTTCGTGCGGCCAGTAGGCGGTGCATGTCGACGCCCCGCCGGGGCGCGGTTTTACCGCCACCATGCGGCCTTTCCGGTCATAGCCGAAGAAGCCGCAGTATTCCCGCCCGCTGCGGAAAGACCGTTCCTGCAATGCGGCAAGGTACCCCCGGGCGAAGGCCAGTTCCTCGGCGGTCTGCGCGTCTGCGCCTTCTGCCGGCGCAAGAAGCGCGAGCACAAGGACAAGCTGACTGACTGCGCGCACGGACGGCCCCCCTTTCCCGGCGGCTGACGACCGGGCCAACACGACGAACCTGCCATGCGGCGGGTCATCCGGCAACGCCCCTCGCCCATCCCGCATGTCGTTCAGGTCAGACGCCCGGCCAGACCCAACTCGATCAGCGCCTTCGTTTCGTCGATGCCGTAAAGCGCGATGAAGCCGCCGAAACGCGGGCCCTGGCTGGCGCCGAGAAGCACCTCGTAAAGCGCCTTGAACCAGTCGCGGAGCGGATCGAACCCGTGCTCCTTGCCCACGGCGAAGACCATCGACTGAAGCTCTTCGGGGTCGGTGCCGCCCTCCCAGGCCCCGAGCCGGTCCCGAAGATCCTCAAGTGCTGCGCGCTCCTTTTCGTCGGGCGCGCGGAAGACCTTGGTCGGCTTCACGAAGTCGTTGAAATAGCGCACCGCAAATCCCGCCGCCGCGTCGAGGTCGGCGTGGGTTTCGGGCGAGGCCTCGGGCGCATAACGGCGGATGAAGCCCCAGAGCTTGTCCTTGTCCTCGGCATGGCTGACGCTGGCCAGATTCAGAAGCATGGCGAAGGACACGACCATGTTCGACGCGGGCGGGGTGCCGCCGTGGATGTGCCAGACGGGGTTCGCCAGCTGCTGCTCGACCGTCTGGTCGGGATAGGCGCGCAATTGCTGGTGGTATTCGTCCACCGCCTTGGGGATCACGTCCCACCAGAGCCGCTTGGCCGTCTTGGGCTTGAGATACATGAAATACGACAGGCTTTCGGTGGACGCATAGGTCAGCCATTCGTCGATCGACAGACCGTTGCCCTTCGACTTCGAGATCTTCTCGCCGCTCTTCGTCGAGGAACAGCTCGTAGGTGAAATGCTCGGGCGCGGGCTGGCCCAGGATCTCGCAGATGCGGTCGTAGATCGGCGTGTTGGTCGAATGGTCCTTGCCGTACATCTCGAAGTCGACGCCCAGCGCCGCCCAGCGCGCGCCGAAATCGGGCTTCCACTGCAGCTTGCACTGACCGCCCGTGACCGGCAGCGTCCATTCGCGCCCCGTCTCGTCGTCGAAGGTGACGGTGCCCTCCTTCGCGTCGACATGCTTGATCGGCACGTAGAGCACCCGGCCCGTCTCGGGATGGATCGGCAGGAAGATCGAATAGGTCTGCTGGCGCTCCTCGCGCAGGGACGCCAGCATCACCTCCATCAGCGCGTCATAGCGTTCGGCGGCCAGCAGCAGCGTCTCGTCGAACTGGCCGGACTTGTAGAAATCGGTCGCCGAATAGAACTCGTACTCGAACCCGAAGGTGTCGAGGAAGCGGCGCAGCATCGCGTTGTTGTGATGCCCGAAGCTTTCGAATTTCCCGAACGGGTCGGGCACGCTTGTCAGCGGCATCTGCAGATAGTCGCGCAGCATCTCGGGGTTCGGCACGTTCTCGGGGACCTTGCGCATCCCGTCCATGTCGTCGGAAAAGCAGATCAGCCGTGTCGGGATGTCGCTGATCGTCTCGAAGGCGCGGCGGACCATCGTGGTGCGCAGCACCTCGCCGAAGGTGCCGATGTGCGGCAGGCCCGAGGGGCCATAGCCCGTCTCGAACAGCACATATCCCTTTTCCGGCGGCGCGGCCTCGTAGCGTTTGAGAACCCGGCGCGCTTCCTCGAAGGGCCAGGCTTTCGAACTCATCGCGGCATCGCGCAGATCGGACATTTGGGGTCGCTTTCCTGTAGGGGGGTGGCGGCAGACCCCGCTTCCTATTGAACGGGGCGATGCGCGTCAATATTCTGCGCCGCAACATCGAAAGGAACGCCCCGTGCCCGATCTACCCCACGCCCTCACCCCCGAGGACTGTCTTGTCGCGATCATGATCGCCGTCTCGTTCTCGGACGAGCAGATCCGCACATCCGAGCTTGTCGCGATCGAGCGCGACGGTGAACCACCTGCCGGTCTTCGCCACCTATGACGCGGACCGCATCCCCGTGATCGCCCGGACCGTGACCGACCTCTTCGCCGAGGAGGAGGGGCTGGACGCCCTCTTCGGCCTTGTGCGCGAGAACCTGCCCGAACGGCTCTGGGAAACCGCCTATGCCATGGCCTGCGACGTGGCGGCTGCCGACGGCACCCTGCGGGAGGCCGAGCTTAGGCTTCTCGAAGAAATGCGCTATGAGCTGAACATCGACCGGCTTCATGCCGCCGCGATCGAACGCGGGGCGCGGGCGCGTCACCTCAGGCTGTGAGATCGGGCGCGCGTCACGCCCGCCGGACCGCCGACCACCGCAAGAGAAGATCCTGCTGCAGCCGCCGCGACCGGCCGGCCCAGTCGCGCGCGCCATCGGGACGTTCGCGCTGATCGATCGGAACCGCGTCGCGCCGGGCGGTGTCCGAGGTGAAGATCGCGAAGGCCATGTCCCCGCCGCCCGCCGTGCTGGCATAGCCCGCCAGTGCGCTCACGAAGTTGAGCGTCCCGGTCTTGGCCGCGACCGACAGGTCTGGGACAGGTGTGCGTTCGCCGCGCTCGCTGACCGGATAGGCGCGCAGGATCGGTCGCAGATGCGGGTCGCGCCCGGCCTCGACCAGAAGGCGCACCATGCCGTCCGCGGTGACAGCCGACCCGTAGCCAAGGCCCGAGTGATCGACGAGGGCAAGACCGCCCGCACCGTATCGCGCCCCGGCCCAGGCGTTCATCCGCGCCGCCGACGCCGCAAGCGTCTGGGGCGGCAGGCCGATGGCCGAGGAGGCCGTGAGCCCGGCGACCTCTGCCGTCAGGTTGGTCGACCAGCGCAGCATGTCGCGCATCAGGCGGAGCAGGTCGTCGCTTTGCACCTCGGCGACCACGGTGCCGACCGGGGGCGCGGTCAGCGGCGCGCCCGGCGTCAGTGCGATGCCGTAGGACCGCGCAAGGCTGACGAAGACCTCGGCCGCGTAGGCCTCGGGGCGGCGCACCGGCAGCCAGCGCGAGCCGCCGTCGCCCAGCGCCCTGCGCGCCACCGACCAGCGGTCGATCCCACCCTCGTCCGAATAGGTGTAGACCGGGCGCTGGTCGCCCGAGATCGCCATCCGCGCGATACCGACGCGGGGGCTGAACCGTTCGGCCCGCGCCTCCATCGTCACCTCGTAGTCCGACCCGGCGCGTTTCCATTCGAAGTGGACGCGGTTGTAGTTCAGGTTCAGCCCGCCGATCGCGGGGTTGTAGCCGACATGCGGCGGCTGGTCGGCGTCGATCCCGGCAAGTGCGGGAAGCGCCCCGCCCCAGGTCCGGAAACTGCCGGCGACCTCGTGCACGCCGGCCTCTTTCAACGCCGCGGCAAGCACGCCAAGCCTGTCGGTGTCGAGCGTGGGATCGCCGCTGCCGGCCAACACCAGATCGCCGTCGATCCGCCCGCCCCGGATCGGGCCGGTCGCGATCAGCCGCGTGGCGAAGCGATGGTCGGGACCGAGAATGTCGAGCGCGTAAAGCGCCGTCACCGCCTTTGTGACGCTTGCGGGCGGCTGGGCAAGGCCGGGCGCACGGGCTTCCACCACTGTTCCATCCGCAAGATCGACCACGGCATAGCTCACCTCTCCGCCAAGCCGCGCGGCGGAAATCAGACTTTCGGCGGCGGGCGGCGGCGGGGGCGCGGGAAGGGTGCCGCGCGGCAAGGGGCGCAGCGAGGTCAGGGGGGCCGACGCCAGCGCCGGCCCGGATGCAATCCCGGTCAGAAGCCCGCCAAGGACGGCCCGTCTCGAAAGGCTGCGGTTCATGGGGCGAAGTAAAGCCATGGCCTTGCCCCTGCTGCAAGCACAGGTTGCCGGCAAAGGCCGCGTTCACGCGGATGTGTCGCCGCGATGCCTCGGGGCCTGTCGCCCACCAGCGGCGGCTCGGTGCCCGACCGTCAGCTCCAGTCGCCGCGCGCGCGGATTTCGGTCGAGGAAATGTCGACCATCGGGACATTGACGAAGCACCAGGCCGGCGGATCGGCGCTGCAAAGGCGCCGCGCCTCGCGGCCGCGCAGGCGAAAGCGCTCATAGCGCGCCGCCGCCCGCGACATCCGCGCCGAAATGCGCTGATCGGGCCGCGCGAGGACGCCGATCGGCACGTTCTCCATGATCCACTGCCAGTCTTCCCAGCGGTGGAACGTGGCCATGTTGTCGGCCCCCATGAGCCAGACGAACCGCACCCCCGGATAGTGCGCGAAGAGCGCCCGCAGGGTCTGTGCGGTGTAGCGGGTGCCCAGGTCGGCCTCGATCCCCGTAACCTCGACGCGCGGATGCCGCATGAGCGCGCGCGCGCTTGCCAGCCGACGGTCCAGCGGGGCAGGTCCGCGCGCCTTGAGCGGGTTGCCGGGACTGACAAGCCACCACACGGCGTCCAGACCGAACCGCCTGAGGGCCTCGCGCGTGATGTGGACATGGCCCGCGTGGGGCGGATCGAAGGAGCCGCCCAGAAGCCCGATGCACATGCCCGGCCGCGCCAGCGGAAATCCCGCCGTCATGGGCATCCTCCCTGTCTTGTCAGGGGCTTGTGGGGCAGCGGGGCCCAGGTTGTCAATTGGGCGTGGGACCTACCCAAGCTCGGCCGACTGCAGCCAGAGGTTGATCGCCTCGTCCGTGGCGTGGCGGTCGATCTCGGCCAGTTCATCATCGGTGAAGTCCATGTTGGCCACGACGCCGGCGCAGTCGATCACCTGTTCGGGGCGTGACGCGCCGATCAGCGCCGAGGTCACACGGCCGCCACGCAGCACCCACGCAATCGCCATCTGCGCCAGCGTCTGCCCGCGCCCATCGGCGATGGCGTTCAGTGCGCGGACCTTGGCGATCACCCCGTCGTCGATCAGCCCCGGGTCCAGCGACTTGCCCTGCGCCGCGCGGCTGCCTTCCGGGATGCCGCCCAGGTACTTCCGGGTCAGAAGCCCCTGCGCCAGCGGCGTGAACGCGATCGAGCCGATGCCAAGATCGTCCAGCGCGTCGAGAAGCCCGTCGTGTTCGATCCAGCGGTTGAACATGTTGTAGGAGGGCTGATGGATCAGGCAGGGCGTGCCAAGCTCGGTCAGGATCGCCGCCGCCTCGCGCGTGCGGGCGGCGTTGTAGGACGAAACGCCTGCGTAAAGCGCCCGCCCCGACCGCACGATCTGGTCGAGCGCGCCCATCGTCTCTTCCAGCGGCGTCTCTGGGTCGAAGCGGTGCGAATAGAAGATGTCGACATAGTCGAGGCCCATCCGCCTGAGCGACTGGTCGCAGGACGCGATCAGCGACTTGCGGCTGCCCCATTCGCCATAGGGTCCCTCCCACATCAGGTAGCCCGCCTTGGACGAGATGATCAGCTCGTCGCGATGCTGGGCGAAATCGGTGCGCAGGATCTCCCCGAATGCCTCTTCGGCGCTGCCGGGGGGCGGGCCGTAGTTGTTGGCCAGGTCGAAATGCGTGATGCCGTGGTCGAAGGCCGTTCGGCAGATCGCGCGCTTGGTGTCATGTGGCGTATCGTGGCCGAAGTTGTGCCAGAGGCCAAGGCTGACCGCCGGCAGCCGCAGGCCCGACCGGCCGCAGCGGCGGTAGGTCATGCGGTCATAGCGGTCTTCGGCAGGGCGATAGGTCATGGCACACTCCTTCCCTTGGTCACTGTATGGCGCCTTCCCCGGCGCTGCACCTGTGCTACCTTCCTCGCAACCTGCCTGCAACGGAGATGCCGATGACCCGAGCCGCCCGCCTGACGCACAGCCTTGCCGCCGCCCTGATGATGCTTGGCGCGCATGCCGTCACTGCGCAGGAAGACGCGCCGACCATCGTCAGCCACGGCATCTCGACTTTCGGCGAACTGAAATACCCAGCCGATTTTCCCCATTTCGACTATGTGAATCCCGAGGCGCCCAAGGGCGGCACGATGAGCTTTCGCGGCACTGGCGCCTCGCAGACCTTCGACAGCCTCAACGCCTTCATCCTGCGGGGCGAACCCGCGCAGGGGCTGGAGCGGCTTTACGACACGCTTCTGGTGCGCGCCTTCGACGAGCCCGACGCCGTCTATGGCCTCCTGGCCGAACGCATCGAATACCCCGAGGACCGGTCCTGGGTGATCTTCACCCTGCGCGAGGGCGCGACCTTTGCCGATGGCGAACCGGTCAAGCCCGAGGACGTGGTTTTCACGATCGAGACACTGAAGGCCGAAGGCGCGCCACGTTTCCAGCTGCGCCTGAAGGACATCGCCGGGGCGACCGCGCTGTCGGACCGCGAGGTGCGGATCGACTTTGCCGAGGGCGTGGCCACGCGCGACCTCATCGCCGACGTGGGGCAGCTCGAGATCCTGCCCGCGCATTACTACGAGACCACGGAATTCGACCGCTCGACACTTGTCCCGCCGCTCGGATCAGGTCCCTATCTTGTGCGAGACCTGACAGCAGGGCGGTCGATCAACTACTGCCGGAACCCCAACTACTGGGGGGCCGAGTTGCCGGTGAACGTGGGCAAGAACAACTTCGACTGCGTGCGCTATGAGTATTTCGCCGACAACACCGCGTCTTTCGAGGCGCTGAAGGCCGGCACCTATCTTTTCCACGAAGAGAACTTCTCGGCCCAGTGGGCCACCGGCTACGACTTTCCCGCGCTGACCCGCGGCTGGGTCGTGCGCGAGACGATCCCCGACGACCGGCCGTCCGGTGCGCAGGGCTTCTGGCTCAACCTGCGCCGTCCGCAGTTCGAGGACCGCCGCGTGCGCGAGGCGATCGGCATGATGTTCAACTTCGAATGGTCGAACGAGACGCTCTTCGGCGGGCTTTACGAGCGCACCGACAGTTTCTGGGAAAACTCGGTGCTGCAGGCCGAAGGCATGGCCGAGGGCGACGAGCTTGCCTTTCTCGAACGCTGGCGGGGGCAGTTGCCGGACACGGTCTTCACCGAACCGGCCTACAGCCCCCCCACAAGCGGCCCCAATGTCTTTGACCGCGCGACGGCCCGGCGGGCGGGCGCGCTTCTGGACGACGCGGGATGGCCCGTCGGCGACGACGGGCTGCGCCGCAATGCGGAGGGCCAGACACTGCGGATCGAGTTCCTGAACAACAGCCCCGCGTTCGAGCGGATCATCCTGCCCTTCGTCGACAACCTGCGCGGCATCGGCATCGACGCCACGCATACCCTGATCGACTTCGCGCAATACGAAGAGCGGCAGAAGACCTTCGACTACGACACCGTCTCGGGCCGTTTCGTGCTGCCGCTGTCGCCCTCGATCGAGATGCGCGAGCTTTTCGGGTCGGAGAGTGCTGCGGGGCCGGGCACGTTCAACCTTGCCGGGCTGGCCGACCCGGTGGTCGACGAGATCATCGAAGAGGTGCTGGCCGCAGAGGACCGCGCCACGCTGGAAACCCGTGTCCGGGCGCTTGACCGGGTGCTGCGCGACCGCCGCATCTGGGTGCCGAACTGGTACAAGGGAACGCACTGGATCGCCTATTGGGACGTGTTCGGCCGCCCTGCCGAGAAACCCCTCTACGACCGTGGAACCGACTACTGGTGGTGGGACCAGCCGAAGTACGAGGCGCTTCAGGCGGCAGGCGCCCTCCGGTGACGGCCTGGCGCTGCCCCGGCGGACCATGACGGTCCGGTTTCTTCCGGCCTTCGCCATGCTGTGCAGCCTTGCCGCGCATCCGGTCCCCGCACTGGCCGACGAGGCTCTTGGTGACCAGTGCGACACCGGGGCGGACACGACCATTTCTGTGAGCATACCGGAAACCCTGCTGGACGATCTTGTCGGATGGATTGCGCGCAACACCGACTACGACGTGTCGCTGACCTATCGCTCGCCCCCGGCGATCAGCCTGTGCGAAGCCGGCGCCACCATCATCTACGAAGGGGCGGACCTGATCGTGGATCCCGCCTTGCGCGCGGCCTATGACCTGCGCGCCCGCCGCATTCATCTTGTCGCCCCGTGGTCGCCCGAGAACACCTTCGACGTGTCGGTGCTGCTGCATGAACTCATCCACGACGTGCAACTTGCCAACCGCGGCTGGGACTGCATCGGCGCACCGGAATTCGAAGCCTACTGGCTGCAGGACAAGTGGCTGGCCGAACGCGGCATCCGGCCCGGCTTCGACTGGGCCGCCATCTGGATGCTGTCGCGGTGCCCGCCGAACACGGCGGACTGACCTGCTGTTGCCCACCGACAACGCCCACCATCACAAGCCGCCAAACCGTGCCCGCGTTCGGGTTGCTGATTGACTCACCGGGCCGCTCGGGGCAAAAAGACGTGGGGGCAAAGACAGTAGGTGTGGAAGAAATGTCTTGCCTTCGTACGGCTGCCATTCTGGCGGCGCTTGCCTTTCCCGTTTCGGCATCGGCCTCTCCAGTCAGCATCACCATCGACAGCATCTCGGCCCTCTGGACATCGGCCAGCGGGAATTTCGAGGAAAGTTCGCTTGGCACCGATACGCTCGCGTTCGGCGATGCCTATATGGACAAGCCGCTGAGCTCCTATTCATTCAGCCCCGCCGGCACGTCGTTTGACGTGCACAGCGGCGAGGTCTTCGCGCTTGGCGAGTTCACGCACAACAACTTCATCATCTACCTGCCCGCCATCACCGCCGCCACGCTGACCGTGACGCTCGGCGGCACGATCGGTGACGGCAGCACGTCGGAACGGTTCTCGGTCTCCAGCGGCTTCGACTTCGGTCATTTCGAAACGCCGAACTACGAGGTCTGCGCCCATGCAGGCGAAACGATCTGCCCCGACATCGTGACACCGGTCGCGAATCCGGGGACGGCAGGCGCCATCCTGTTCGGGGAACGCGAATACGTCTTCGGCATCTCGGGGTTCGAGGGGATCGGCGACTTCTTTGTGACCGAGGAAGAGCAATCGAACCGGGCGACGCTGAACGGCACCTTCATCGACCGTCCCGCCGTCGTCCCCCTGCCTGCCGCGCTGCCCTTCCTGCTTGCCGGGATGGGCGCTCTGGCGGTCGCCGCGCGGCGCCGCAAGGGCTGACAGGCCGCTACAAACGATTCAAGGACGGCGCCCCATGCGGGCGCCGTTTTCATTTCCGCCGCGCGCGGATGCGCCTCCACCGTCGGATCACCGCCACGTCGAGCAGGATCACCGCCACACCCAGCGGCACCATCCAGAAGCCCAGCACGGGCAGGAAACCCAGGATCCCGCCGATGATCAGCAGAACGCCCAGCAGGCTGCGCAGCCCCGGCCGGACATTCGTCCGGATCCAGCGCATCCACTCCCGGTAGGTGCGTCTGCCCTTCTCTTTCCAGCCTTCCGTCATCGAAACCCCGATTGAACCCGGCCCGCCCGCGCACTAGGAACGTGGTCAACCTCGACCCCAGGAGCAAGAGCATGGCCAGCTACCAGTACGTCTATCACATGGACGGCGTCTCGAAGACCTACCCGGGCGGCAAGAAGTGTTTCGAGAACATCCGCCTGAGCTTCCTGCCCGGCGTGAAGATCGGCGTGGTCGGCGTGAACGGCGCGGGCAAGTCGACGCTTCTGCGCATCATGGCCGGGATCGACAAGGATTTCAGCGGCGAGGCCTGGGCCGCCGAAGGCGCGCGCGTGGGCTACCTGCCGCAGGAACCCGACCTCGACCCCGCGCTCGACGTGCGCGGCAACGTCATGGAGGGCGTGGCCGCCAAGCGCGCCATCCTCGAGCGCTACAACGAACTGGCGATGAACTACTCGGACGAGACCGCCGACGAGATGGCCCAGCTCCAGGACCAGATCGACGCCGCGAACCTCTGGGATCTCGACAGCCAGGTCGATGTCGCGATGGAGGCGCTGCGCTGCCCGCCGGACGATGCCTCGGTCGACAGCCTGTCGGGCGGCGAGAAGCGCCGGGTGGCGCTGTGCAAGCTGCTGCTCGAAGCGCCCGAGATGCTGCTGCTGGACGAACCGACCAACCACCTCGACGCCGAAACCATCGCCTGGCTGCAACAGCACCTGATCGACTACAAGGGCACGATCCTGATCGTCACCCACGACCGCTATTTCCTCGACGACATCACCGGCTGGATCCTGGAACTCGACCGGGGCCGGGGCATGCCCTACGAGGGCAACTACTCAAGCTGGCTGGAACAGAAGGCCAAGCGGCTGTCGCAGGAAGCGCGCGAGGACAAGGCCAAGCAGAAGACGCTGGAGCGCGAGCTCGAGTGGATCCGACAGGGCGCCAAGGCCCGCCAGTCCAAGCAGAAGGCCCGGATCGACCGCTACAACGAACTGGCCGAACACGTCCGAGCGGGAAAAGGTCGGCCGCGCGCAGATCGTCATCCCGAACGGCCCGCGCCTTGGGTCCAAGGTGATCGAGGTCGAGGGCCTGAAAAAGGCCATGGGCGACAAGCTTCTGGTCGAGGATCTGTCGTTTTCCCTGCCGCCGGGCGGCATCGTCGGCGTCATCGGCCCGAACGGCGCGGGCAAGACCACGCTTTTCCGGATGCTGACCGGGCAGGAAAAGCCCGATGCCGGCACCATCGAATACGGCGACACGGTGAAGCTTTCGTATGTCGACCAGTCGCGCGACGCGCTCGACCCCAAGAAGACCGTGTGGGAGGAAATCTCGGGCGGCGCCGAACTGATCAAGCTGGGCGATGCCGAGATCAACTCCCGCGCCTATTGCGGGGCGTTCAACTTCAAGGGCGGCGACCAGCAGAAGACCGTGGGGCTTCTCTCGGGCGGCGAGCGCAACCGCGTCCACATGGCCAAGCTGCTGAAGTCGGGCGGCAACGTGCTGCTGCTCGACGAACCGACCAACGACCTCGACGTCGAGACGCTGCGCGCGCTGGAAGACGCGCTGGTCGACTTCGCCGGCTGCGCGGTGGTGATCTCCCACGACCGCTTCTTCCTCGACCGCATCTGCACCCACATCCTCGCCTTCGAGGGCGAGGCGCATGTCGAGTGGTTCGAGGGCAACTTCGAGGATTACGAGGAAGACAAGAAGCGCCGGCTGGGACCGGATGCGGTGGAGCCGAAGCGGATCAAGTACAAGAAGTTTGTGAGGTGAGGCGCGGCCCCGGCTTTGCCGGGCATTAGCGGCGTTCCACTGGATCTTGTTCGCGACGAAAACGGCGCACGGAGATGCAGGCTCTCCGTCCACTGTATGCACTTGCCGAATCGATTTCTTGTTCCTAAATTGTTCACGCTCTGAGGAGATTGGCCAAGCCGGTCGCAGGGAAGTGAGGGCGTCCTGTGACCGATCGCGAGCCTCGCCTACGAAAAGCGAACGCTTCAGCGGCGCTGTGTGGAGTCGCTTAGCCGGGCTTGCTAAGGCGATCCGGCTTGGCGATGCCACGTCGGGCATCCGTCGAAGGTCTGCCCGAGTGTACATAAGGGTGCGCCGGAGCGCCTCGTTAGGGCGCTGATACAAATACTGAGCGAGTTTAATCGCTTTCGACCGAGTCCGAGGGCAGCCGCTCAGGGCTAGAAACCATACGTTTCTTGATCAAAGTGGAAGAGCGAGTGCGATACGCCGAGTAGTCGGCTCAATCGCAGCTCCTGGTGATCGATCCTCGGCTTTTTTGTTGACGTCGACATCGCGCCCACAGGAGCGCAACATAATGGATAGTTGCGGTGACCGCCCTTCCATTGTCTGCGCTAAGTTTTCGACTGGAACGAGAGTCACGAACCATCGATTTGGGACTGGCCTCACAGAACAGCAGATGAACGCGATCAAGGAAAAGGCGGCCGGCAAGGCATCCCATACCAGCAAGCGTAGAGGTGCGTGCTCGCACGCACCATACTTCCGCCTCAACCCTTCCCTAACCATTCCCCGTCATCCTCTCCCCCAAGCCGCACCCCTGCGCGCTTGACTGTCCACACTTATGTACATACAATTTCATGGACTTCGACTGGGACGATGGAAACCTCGGGAAGTGCCGCAAGCACGGGCTGACCCGCGAGGGGATCGAGGGCTTCTTCCGCGCCCGCCCGCGTGTCGCCCCGGACCCGAAGCATTCGCAGGCCGAACAGCGCTTCATCGCCGTCGGTCGTACTTCCGAAGGCCGCGCGGCCTTCGTCGCCTTTTGCTGGCGCGGTCACAGGATCCGCCCGATCAGCGCCCGCTACATGCATGCCCGCGAGGTTCGCCGCTATGAAGACAGTTCCGACCCTGAAGACTGACGCAGAGGCCGAGGCCTTCCTCGACCAGGACCTGTCCGATCTCGACTTCGCGCAATTCCGGCAGATCAACTGGGAGGCCCGTCCCAAGACCGCCCGCGTCAACATGCGTCTGCCCGAAGGCCTCATGGACGCGATCAAGGAAAAGGCCCGCCGCCAGGGCATCCCCTACCAGCGCCTGATCCGCGAGGCGATCGAGCGCGAAGTGGCGCGCTGACGGTGATCGTCACCCCTGTCGCCGGTGTCATCGACCGGGCCGAGCGGCGGGTTTCCCCGGCTCAGCCGCGAGCACGGGCCACAGCGCGGCGGCTGAGGCCCGCCCGTCGGGGAACCGCGTCAGCCCAGCCGCGACATGGCCTTCTTGAAGGACGCCTCGGCCTTGTCCCAGGCCTCCTCAAGACCATGCCTGATGTCATCCCAGGCATCGTCGCCCGCCTCGGCCAGCTTCGACAGTTTCTCCTTCGCCTCGGTCCGGCGCTTGCGAAGGTCGTCGAGCTCTTCGCGGTATTTGATCCGGGCGTCGGCCCCGGCCTCGTCCATCCTGGCTTTCAGCTTGTCGATCTCGGCGTCCCATTGCTCGAGCCGCGCCTTGGCCTTGTCGATATATTGCTGTTTCTCGGTCATCTGAGCTCCTTTCCGTGGATTGGTCGCGTCATCACCTAGACCAGGAATCTAGGAAGGGATGCGACCGGATTAAACCCCGTGCGCCCCAGGTGTGGCCCCGCCCCCTCTCCGGCGAATACCTTTGACTCGGGCGGGGAAATGCTTCATACAACTTGCGCTACGTTACTCTCTATCGACCACTGTCTCCCTAACACGGCTTCAGACCATCGATCACAGACTGACAAGCCGGGCTGCCGCAAGACGCGGGCAGCGATACTAGAGGAGATACACGGATGGCCAAAGGCACCGTGAAGTGGTTCAACACCACCAAAGGTTTCGGTTTCATTGCACCCGAGGGTGGAAGCCGTGACGTATTCGTCCACATCACCGCGCTCGAGCGTGCGGGTCTTCGCGAACTGAAGGACGGCCAGGCCGTGACCTTCGACATCGAAGCCGGCCGTGACGGCCGCGAAAGCGCGACGAACCTCGAACTCGCGTAAGCGGTTCGAACGACAGGGGTCCGGGCGGATCAGACCGCCCGGGTGACCCAGTCCACGATCTGCGGCGCCGGCATCGCACCTGCCTGCCGGGCCGCCTCCCGCCCGCCCTTGAAGGCCGCCAGCATCGGGATGCCCCGGATGCCATAGCGCGCCCCGGCCTGCGGATGATCTTCGGTATTCAGCTTGACCAGACGCGCACGGCCCTCGAGCTGGCCCGCTGCCATGGCGTATTGCGGCGCCATGCTCCGGCAGGGTCCGCACCACGGCGCCCAGAAATCCACCACCAGTGGAAGATCGTCCGTCTTCGCCGCCTTCTCGAGCGTGCGAAGATCGACCTCGTGCGGTTTTCCGTCGATCAGGCGCGCTCCGCAGGTTCCGCATTTCGGACCCGAGGAGAGCTTTTCCTCGGGCACCCGGTTCACCTGACCGCAGTCGAGGCAGGTCACTTTCAGCGCGGCCATCGCCCGCCCTCCGTATATATCACGGTGTGAATGTAAGCCCTGCGCCGCCCCACGCCAAGGGGTCGGGTGACGCGGTCAGGCCCTCAGCGTCGCCACGATCTCGGCGGTCAGCGCCTCGATTTCGGCGGTCCAGGCGCCTTTTCCACGCTCCAGCACGCCGCGCCCCTGCCCCAGCGTCTCGGCATAGGCGACGCGGTTGCCCAGAACGGTCTGCGCCTGCCGCACCTCTATCGCGGCGACGGCGGCGATCACCTCCTCAAGCACGCGGGTGCCGGCCTTGGCGCGGTTCACGACGACCATCGCGCTGCGCCCCTCGCGCCGGGCGAGGTCGAGCACCGATTCGGTCGCCCAGACATCCACCTGGCTGGCCGCGACCGGGACCAGGACCAGGTCGCTTTCGCGCAGCGCCGGGCGCAGGTCGGCATCCACCTTGGGCGGCGTGTCGACGATGATGAAATCGTGCAGTTTGCGCAGCTTGTCGCATTCGTAGCTGACGCCCCAGGCGCTGGCGGTGGCGAAGTCGAGGCCGGGGTCGCCCAGATCGCGCCGCGCCATGAACCAGCGGCCCAGCGACCCCTGCGGATCGGTGTCGAGTAGGGCCACGCTGTGCCCGGCACGCGCAAGCGCCACAGCCAGGTTCGCGGCGATCGTCGTCTTGCCCGACCCGCCCTTTTGCTGGGCGACGGTGATGACATGTCCCGGCATCGCTTCCCCCGGCATTTTTCTGCACCGCAGCATAGCGGTCGCGCCCCTCCTGCACAAGGGAGCCGCTGCACGAACCGCGTTCAACCCGCGCGGACGGCCGCCACCACCTCGATCTCGACCTTGAACTCGGGCCGGGTGAAGCCCGACACGATCACCAGGGTCGAGGCGGGAAGCCGGTCGACCCCGGCCAGCCAGGCGTCCCGTTCGGCCATGTAGCCGGGCATGTGCGCGCGGTCGGTGACGAAGGCGTTCAGCCGCACGACATCGCCGCGCCCCGCGCCACCCGAAGCGAGGATCGCGTCGATGTTGCCAAGGCAGATCCGGGTCTGCGCCGCGGCATCCTCGGGCACCGTTCCGTCCGCGGCAAGACCAAGCTGGCCCGAGGTATAGATCAGCCTGTAGCCTTCCGGCACGATCACCCCATGGGCATAGCGCGCAAACGGCGGGGCGATGGTGTCGGGCGTCAGCTCTTCCATGGTCTCCTCCTCGCGGACGGGGGCATCAGGACCCATCGCCCCTTCCCGGTCAATCAACTCGGGCTGCGCCCGGTCCACATGCAGAACCGCAAACCACGCAACCCGCAAGCCGACATGGGAATGGCCATCGACCAAAAGATGTGCGAATTGGGCGCAGCCGGTTAAAGAATGGGCTAAGAATGCCTCGTCATGCGGCACGGAACGGTGAGCCCTTCCCTTCGCCAGCGGCTGACGAATGTTAGGGCCAGAACACCAAAGGAGGTAAGCATGTCTTCCAGAATTCTGATGCTCTCGACGGCGGCCACGATGGCCCTGGCGGGAGGCGCATCCGCGCAGGACCTCACCGAAGTCACCTTCGGCACCAACTGGGTCGCCCAGGCCGAACATGGCGGCTACTACCAGGCCGTCGTCGACGGCACCTACGAGGCCTGCGGCCTCGACGTGACGATCCTGCCGGGCGGCCCGCAGGTGAACAACTCGGCCCAGCTCATCGCCGGTCGGATCCAGTTCTACATGGGCGGCACGCTTGGCCAGTTCTCGGCCGTCAACGAAGGCGTGCCGATGCTCATCCTCGCGGCGAGCTTCCAGAAGGAACCGCAGATCCTGATGACGCATCCCGGCGCCATCTCGTCCTTCGACGAGATCTCGACGCTCGACCAGCTGATCATCGGCGACGAAGGCTTCGTCACCTACTTCAAGTACTTCGAGAAGGCGAACGGCTGGGATCCGGCGAAGCGCGTGCCCTACACGTTCAACCCCGCCCCATTCATCGCAAACCCGGCGTCCGCCCAGCAGGGCTATGTGACGTCTGAACCCTTCTCGGTCGAGCAGGAAGCCGGGTTCGAGCCGGACATCTGGGTGCTTGCCGACAACGGCTACACCGCCTACTCCACGACCATCGTCGGAATGCGCGACTACGTCGAGGCGAACCCCGACGTCGTGAAATGCTTCGTCGAGGGCTCGGCCATCGGATGGGCCAACTTCCTCTACGGCGACAACGCGGCGGCACTCGCCAAGATCAAGGAAGACAACCCGGACATGCCCGACGACAAGCTGGCCTTCTCGATCGAGACCATGAAGAAATACGGCATCGTCGACTCGGGCGATGCGCTGACCATGGGCATCGGCGCCATGACGGACGCGCGGATGAAGGACTTCTTCGACAAGATGGTCGATGTGGGCGTCCTTCCGGCCGACCTGGACTACACGGCGGCCTACACGCTCGACTACGCCAACAGCGGCGTCTCGCTTGAAGTGAAGTCGGCGCTCGGCCAGTGATGGCGGACGGCGGACCCAACCCCGCGGCGGTTTCCGCCGTGGGGGCATCGCGGGACGCCCGGCCGCTGCTGCTGTCGCTCGACCATGTCGACAAGGTGTTCGGCCAGAACATCGTCGCGCTGCGCGACATGACGCTGAAGGTGCGGCAGGGCGATTTCATCTCGCTCCTGGGGCCGTCCGGCTGCGGCAAGTCGACGGTGCTGCGCCTGATCGCGGGGCTGATGCAGCCCACGCGGGGCCGCGTCCGCTGGGAAGACGCCGAGCGCGCGCGAGACGCTGGGCGTGGTCTTTCAGGAACCGACGCTGATGCCCTGGTCGACGGTGGCCGACAACGTCTGGCTGCCGCTGCGTCTGAAGGGCAAGTCGCGCAAGGATGTCATGCCCGACATCGAAGAGGCACTGGCGACCGTGGGCCTGACGGGCTTTGAGGACGCCTATCCGCGCGAGCTGTCTGGCGGCATGAAGATGCGCGTGTCGATCGCCCGCGCGCTTGTCACCCATCCGCGCCTGATCCTGATGGACGAACCCTTCGCCGCGCTCGACGAGATCACGCGCTTCAAGCTGAACAACGACCTTCTGGCGATGCGCGAAAAGCTCGACTGCACGGTGATCTTCGTCACCCACTCGGTGTTCGAAAGCGTCTTCCTGTCGGACCGGATCGTCGTCATGGCGGCCCGTCCCGGCCGCGTCATCCGCGAGCTTGACGTTGACGAGCCCTATCCCCGGACCGAGGATTTCCGCACCTCGACCGAATATGTCGCCCATTGCCGCGAAGCGTCCGAGGCGCTTGCGCAGGCGATGGAGGGCGTCGCCCACGAAGGATGACCAGATGGCCGTGACAGACACTCCGGCGCGATCCGCCACCCAGGACACCTCTGCCCCGGTGATCGACGCCGAAGAGGCCGCACGGCTGCGCGCGGCCCGGCTCGACCGGATCGGCCGCTGGGCCTTGCCGCTTGTCGTCTTCGTCACGCTGATCGCCACCTGGCAGTGGTATGTGACCGCCTACGAGATCCCGCACTACCGCCTGCCGGGTCCGTTCCTGGTGATCGAGACGCTGATCGCCGACTTCTCGTCGCTGGCCGTCAGCTGGTGGACGACGGTGCGGGTCACGGTGCTGGCGCTGATCCTCGCCATCATCGGCGGCGGCGGGCTGGCCATCCTCTTCACCCAGTCCCGGCTGGTGGAGATGAGCCTTTTTCCCTACATGGTCGTCCTTCAGGTGACGCCGATCATCGCCATCGCGCCGCTGATCTTCATCTACATCGACAGCCATATCGCGCGGGTGCTCTTCATCGCCTGGATCGTCGCGTTCTTCCCGGTGCTGTCGAACACGGCGCTGGGGCTGAAGTCGTCCGACCACAATCTGCGCGATCTCATGTCGATCTACCGCGCAAGCCGCTGGCAGCGGCTGCGGTTCCTGCAACTGCCCTCGTCGCTGCCCTATTTCCTCGGCGGCCTGCGCATCGCGGGCGGGCTGTCGCTGATCGGGGCAGTGGTCGCCGAGTTCACCATGGGCTCGGGCGGGCAGGCGGCGGGGCTGGCGTTCCGGATCCTCGAGTTCGAGCTACCGGCTGAACGTGCCGCGCATGTTCGCGGCCCTCCTGCTCGTCATCCTGACAGGTGTCGCCATCTACCTGGTGCTGTCCTGGCTCTCCTGGATCCTGCTTCACAAATGGCACGAAAGCGCAATCAAACGCGAATGACATCCGATTTCCGTACCCTGCCCGCCGCGCCGTTCACCCTGGCCAACGTCACCGTCCCCGGCTTCCTTCTGGGCGAGGACGCCGACCTCATGCGCACCGACATCGGCATCGTCGACGGCACGCTCGCCGCCCCGGCCGGAGTCGAGGTCGACATGGAAGGCGCGCTGGTGTTCCCCTGCTTCGTCGACATGCACACCCATCTCGACAAGGGGCACATCTGGGGCCGCGCGCCCGAACCCCGACGGCACCTTCATGGGCGCGCTGAATACCGTGACCGCCGACCGCGAGGCCAACTGGTCGGCCGAGGACGTGCGCCGCCGGATGGAGTTCGGCCTGCGCTGCGCCTTCGCCCACGGCACCCGCGCGATCCGCACCCATCTCGACGCGATCCCGCCGCAGGACGGCATCAGCTTCCCGGTGTTCCGCGAACTGGCCGAGGACTGGAAAGGTCGCATCGCACTTCAGGCCGCCTGCCTGATCGGCTGCGACCGCTTCGACCCCGAGGGGGATTTCATCGCCACTGCCGATCTGGTGGCAGAGACGCCGGGCGGCGTTCTGGGCATGGTGACCTATCCCATGGCCGATCTCGCCGACCGCCTGCGCGCCTTCTTCCGAATGGCCGAGGCGCGCGGTCTTCAGGCCGACTTTCACGTCGACGAAACGATGGACCCCGCGGTGGAGACCCTGCGCCTGATCGCCGAGATCGTGCTCGAGACCGGTTTCAAGGCCCGCGTGACGGTCGGCCATTGCTGTTCGCTCTCCACCCAGGACGAGGCGCGGGCGATGGACACCCTCGATCTGGTGGCGAAGGCGCGGATCAACGTGGTCAGCCTGCCGATGTGCAACCTCTACCTGCAGGACCGCAGCGCCGGCCGCACGCCCCGCCGGCGCGGCCTCACGCTCGTGCACGAGATGAAGGCGCGCGGCATCCCCGTGTCCTTCGCCTCGGACAACACGCGCGATCCATTCTACGCCTACGGCGACATGGACATGATCGAGGTGATGCGCGAGGCCACCCGCATCGGACATCTCGACCATTCCGACAGCGACTGGGCGCGGGCGTTCCTGACCAGCCCCGCTGCCGCCTGCGGCTTTGACGCCCCCTCGCTGGCCCCCGGAGCGCCCGCCGATCTCGTGATCTGCAAGGCGCGCGGATGGACCGAGCTTTTCGCCCGCCCGCAGGCCGACCGGATCGTGCTGCGCGGCGGCCACGCGATCGACCGCACGCTTCCCGACTATGCAGAACTCGACGACCTGATGAGGATCTGATGACCGACAACGTCGCCGCGGCGAAAGCCGCGCTTTCCCACCTCGAGATCGAAGGCAACGACGCCGCGATCCGCGCCAGTTCGCCGCGATTTCTTCTGGTACTCGCCGGTGCTGAAGGACCGCCTGGACCACGTCGTCGGCCGATTTCGTCGTCCGCCCCGCGAGCGGAGGCCGAGGTGATCGAGGTGCTGAAGGTCTGCTACGCCCATGACGTGCCGGTCACGACGCGCGGCGCGGGCACCGGCAACTACGGGCAGGCCATGCCGCTTGCGGGCGGCTGCGTGATGCACCTCAAGCACCTCGACAAGGTGAAGGAGATCCACCCCGGCCGGGTGATCTGCGAACCGGGCGTGCTGCTGAAAGACCTCGACGCGGCCTGCAAGGCGCATTCGGGGCAGGAACTCCGGATGTTCTCGTCGACCTGGGCCACCGCGACCATCGGCGGCTTCATCGCCGGCGGCTCGGGCGGGGTCGGGTCCTGCACCTGGGGCGCGCTGCGCGACCTCGGCAACATCATCCGCCTGCGCGTCGTGACGATGGAGGCCGAACCCCGCGTCCTCGAGTTCCGGGGCGAGGAACTGGCACGCGTCAGCCACGCCTACGGCACCAACGGCATCATCACCGAGGTCGAGATGCCGCTGGCCCCGGCCTATGACTGGGTCGAGATGTTCGTGGGCTTCGACGACTTCATGGACGCCGTCCGGTTCGCCGAAGAGCTGGCGAACGAGGACGGCATCCTGATCAAGCTGGCCTCGGTCTATCGAGGCGCCCGACGGCGCATGCCTATTTCCAGCGCGTGAAGCCGCATGTGACGGACGGCACGCATCTTGTGGGCCTCATGGTCGCCCCGCAGTCGATGGACGGGTTCCTGACCTTCCTGGGCCGCCGCCCCGCAGCGCGCATGGTCTATCGCTCGGACGCCAGCGACTGGGAGCGCGGGCCTGGCCCGGTCTTCGAATATGGCTGGAACCACACCACCCTGCGTGCGCTGAAGGTCGACCCGTCGATCACCTATCTTCAGGTCGCGCTATGCCTTCCCGCGGCATCTCGAACTGATCGAGAAGATGCGCGATGCCTTCAGCCCGAGGTGCTCCAGCATCTCGAGGTGATGCGCGAGAACGGCAAGGTGATGTTCGCGGGACTGTCGCTGGTGAAGTTCACCACCGAAGCGCGCCTCGACGAGATCATCCGCCTTCACGAGGAGGCCGGCGCGATGGTCTTCAACCCGCACCGCTACACGCTGGAAGAGGGCGGCCGGCAGTCCGTCGACGACCGGCAGCTTGCCTTCAAGCGCGAGGCCGATCCCAAGGGCCTGCTGAACCCCGGCAAGATGATCGCCTGGGATACGCCGGACTGGGGCTATGACCGGATGTATGCCTGGCCCGGACTGAAGGCGGCGGAATGACGGGGGCGTCCCGCCCGGCACGGCCACGATGACCCGCGCGCTTGTCCTCTTCGCCCATCCCTGCCCCGAAAGCTTCTCGGCGGCACTGCACGGCCAGGTCGTGGACACGCTCGAGGCCCGTGGATGGGACGTGGACGACTGCGATCTCAATGCCGAGGGCTTTTCGCCCGTGCTGACGGCCGAAGAACGGCGCGGCTATCACGAGCGTCGGACGGCAACATCGCCCCGGTCGCCGGCTACGTCGAACGGCTGCGCGCGGCCGAGGCGCTGATCCTGGTGTTTCCGGTCTGGAACTTCGGCTACCCGGCGATCCTGAAGGGATTTCTCGACCGGGTGTTCCTGCCCGGCGTGTCGTTCCGGCTCGAGGACGGCAAGGTGGTGCCGAACCTGACCCATATCCGCAAGCTGGCGGCGGTCACGACCTATGGCGGGACGCGGGTGCGGGCGATGCTGGCGGGCGACCCGCCGCGCCGGTCGGTGACCCGCGCGGTCTGGCACGTCTGCCGTCCTGACCGGCTGAAGTACCTGGCGCTTTACGACATGAACCGCGCCACCGACGCGAACCGCGCGGCCTTCCTCGACCGCGTGGGCCGCGAGATGGAGGTGTTCTGATGCGCGCGCTTGTCGTCTATTGCCACCCGCGCGAGGGCAGCTTCACCTCTGCGGTGCGCGACACGGTGCTGGCCAAGCTCGACTCGGCCGGTGCCGAAGTGCGGCTGACCGATCTTTACGCGCGCGGCTTCGATCCGTCGCTGACCGCGCACGAGCTCGAGAGCTACGAGGACACCGCCGCGAACCAGGCACCGGTGCAGGGCGACTGCGACGACCTTGCCTGGTGCGACACGCTGATCTTCGTCTATCCCACCTGGTGGTATGGCCTGCCCGCGATGCTGAAGGGCTGGCTTGACCGGGTCATGGTGCCGGGGGTGGCCTTCCTGATGCCCTCAGGCCCGGGCGAGACGATCGGCCCCGGGCTGACCCACATCACCCGGCTGGGCGTCTTCACCACCTGCGGGGCAAGCTGGTGGCTCACGCGGTTCGTGGGGGCGCCGGGGCGGCGAACGCTGCTGCGCGGGGTCGGCATCCTCTGTGCCAAGGGCAAGCGGACGGCCTTCGCGGCGCATTACCTGATGGACAGTTCGACCGACGAAAGCCGGGCCAGGCACCTGTCGAAGGTCGCGCGGAAGATGGACAAGCTGATCGGACGCGTGCCCGACCGCAGCGCGGCGCCCGCCTAGGGCGGCGGCAGGCGCGCAAGGTCACCCATCAGCGCGACGAAGCCCGCGACCATCGCCGCGATGTCGGCCTCGCCCGCCTCGGCCGTGGCGGCGGCGGCGTTGCCCACGGCGCCCTTGGGGTTCAGGTCCTGCGACAGCCACGCCATGTTCGCCGCCATCATGTGATAGCCCAGCCGGCCCGAGGCATCGACGACTTCTTCCTGCGCGCTGCGGAAATCCTCGGCCTTCGCCATGTCGACCAGATCGGGCCGCATCGCCAGCATCCACGAGGTCTCGGCCTGCCCGGCGTGGATGTCGATGACCACGCCCTCGGGCTTCGGCGCCGCACTTCCCAGCCGTCCCCAGGCGGTGGTGACGACGCGCAGACCCAGCCGCTGGCGCAACTCGCGCGCGACGATCTCCATCGGCGCCACGTTGCCGCCGTGGCTGGTGACGATCACCAGCGTCTTCACCCCGGCCCGCGCGACGCCTTCACCGATCTGCACCCAGGTCCGGATCACCACGTCCCAGTCGAGCGTCAGCGTGCCCGGAAAGGCGATATGCTCGTTCGACTTGCAGATCTCCTCGACCGGCAGGAAGGTCACCGGAAGGTCGTCGGGCAGCGCCTTTGCCACCCGCGCGACCATGCCCTCGGCGATGATCGCGTCGACACCCACGGGCAGGTGCGGCCCGTGCTGTTCGATGGCGGCAACGGGCAGCACGGCGATCCAGTCCGCCGCATGATCGCCGAAGGCGGATGACGGCATTTCGCGCCAGAAGCGGGCGGGTGGCATGGCGGTCCCTCATGGTTGGTGCGCTCGCGTGCAGCTTAGCCGCATTTGCGGCCGCCGACAGGGGCCTTCGTTTACGCGCCATTAGGTAATCGATGCCCTAATCGCGCCATCGCTGCCCGGAGGTTCCCGATGCCTGATCAGACGTCAGCCCACAGACCCGAAACGATTTCCGATTTCCTGCACGGCTGCAGACCCACGGCGGACCGGCCGCTTCTGGGCCACACCGTTCTCCTGGTCGAGGACAGCCGCTTCGCGTCCGAGGCCGTACGGCTTCTCAGCCTGCGATCGGGCGCGCGGATCCGCCGCGCCGACAGCCTGGCCTCGGCCGCGCGCCACCTGCGGTCCTATTGCCCGTCGGTGGCCGTGATCGACCTGGGCCTGCCCGACGGATCGGGCCTTGATCTCATCGCCGAGCTTGCGACGGCGCCGGCCCGTGTCGCGGTGATCCTCGCCACCTCGGGGGACGGAACGCAGGGACCGGCGGCGATGGACGCCGGGGCCGACGGGTTCATTGAAAAGCCCGTCTCCTCTCTGGGCGTCTTCCAGCAGGCCGTTCTGTCGCGGCTGCCCCCCACGGCGCGTCCCGCAGGGGCCGCGCGCGCTGCCCGATGAGCGGGTGACGCCCGACCGTCTGGCGCTGCGCGACGATCTGGAACTTGCCCGCGCGCTTCTGGCGGATGCGCCGGATGCCGGGCGGCTGGCCTATGTGTCGCGCTTTCTTGCCGGGCTCGCCCGGTCGGCGGGCGACCGCGAACTCGAAGCTGCGGCCGAAGGCATGGAGGCCGGGCGCGGTATCGACCGGATCACGGGGCTGGTGGCGGACCGGCTGCGCCTGCGCGAGGTCGTCTGAGCGCCTAAAGTGCGGGATCCCGCGCGACAAGGGCCCGCGCGGTCAGGCTGGAAAGGGCCACGCGCTGCCGTCCGTCCACGTCGAAATTCGCGGGGTCGAGCCAGGTTTGAAACGCCGCCGAAAGCTGTGGCCAGTCCTCGTCGATCGCGGCGAACCACGCAGTGTCGCGATTGCGGCCCTTCACCACGGCCGCCTGCCGGAACACCCCTTCGTAGCTGAAGCCAAGGCGCTGCGCCGCCCGGCGGGACCCGAGGTTGAGCGCGTTGCACTTCCATTCATAGCGCCGGTAGCCCAGCCCGAAGGCGTGGCCCATCATCAGCGCCATCGCTTCGGTCGCGGCACGGGTGCGCTGCAGTTCGGGCGCGAGGTTGATATGGCCGACCTCGATCGTGCCGGCCTCGGGCGTGATCCGCAGGTAGCTTGCGACCCCGGCCCAGTGGCCCGTTTCAAGATCGCGGATGGCGAAAAACAGGGGATCGTCCTGCCCGGCCATCGCTTCGACCCAGCCGCGATAGGCCTCCGGATCCGGAAACGGCCCATAGGGCAGGAAGTCCCAGATCGCATCGCTGGCGGCATTGGCGCGGTGGAGATCGGCGGCGTGATCCAGGCGTCAGCGGTTCGAGCCGGACATAGCGCCCGTCCATCGGGCTGCGGCCGGGACGCGCAGGTGGGGTCCAGCCCGGAACCGGGCGACCCAGCCGCGCGTCCTGCCCCGCCGTCATTCCCGTTCGACCACCCGCAGGCTCAGGTCCATCAGCTGATCGGCGGTGGGCACCGACGGCGCGCCCATCATCAGGTCTTCCGCGCGCTGGTTCATCGGGAACATGATGACCTCGCGGATGTTCGCCTCGTCGGCCAGCAGCATCACCATCCGGTCAATGCCCGCCGCGCAACCGCCATGGGGCGGGGCGCCGAAGCGGAAGGCGTTGATCAGGCCGGGGAAGCGGCGGCGCACCTCGTCCTCGGTGTAGCCGGCCAGAGCGAAGGCCTTGAACATGATCTCGGGCTTGTGGTTCCGGATCGCGCCCGAGACAAGCTCGTAGCCGTTGCAGGCCAGGTCGTACTGGAAGCCCAGCACCTTCAGCGGATCGCCCTGAAGCGCCTCGGCCCCGCCCTGCGGCATCGAGAACGGGTTGTGGCTGAAGTCGACCTTCCCGGTTTCCGCGTCCTTCTCGTACATCGGGAAATCGACGATCCAGCAGAAGGCGAAGCGGTTGTGGTCGGTGAGGTTCAGTTCCTCGCCGATGACCGTCCGCGCGCGTCCCGCCACGCCCTCGAAATCCTCGGGCTTGCCACCCAGGAAGAAGGCCGCGTCGCCCTTGCCGAGCTTGAGCTGGTGACGGATCGCCTCGGTCCGTTCGGGGCCGATGTTCTTGGCCAGCGGCCCGGCCGCCTCCATCCCGTTCTCGCCGTCGCGCCAGAAGATATAGCCCATGCCGGGCAGTCCCTGCTGCTGGGCGAAGGCGTTCATCCGGTCGCAGAACTTGCGGCTGCCGCCGCCGGGCGCGGGGATCGCGCGGATCTCGTTGCCCGCGTGTTCCAGCAAGTTGGCGAAGATCGCGAAGCCCGATCCGCGAAAATGCTCGGACACGTCCTGCATCTTGATCGGGTTGCGCAGGTCGGGCTTGTCGGTGCCGTACCATTTCAATGCGTCGGCATAGGCGATGTGCGGCCAGACCTTGTCGACCGGGCGGCCACCGCCGAAGTCCTCGAACACGCCCTGGATCACCGGCTGGATGGTGTGAAAGACGTCGTCCTGCGTGACGAAGGACATCTCCATGTCGAGCTGGTAGAAATCTGTCGGGCTCCGGTCGGCGCGCGGGTCCTCGTCGCGGAAACAGGGCGCGATCTGGAAGTAGCGGTCGAAGCCCGACACCATGATCAACTGCTTGAAGAGCTGCGGCGCCTGCGGCAGCGCGTAGAACTTGCCCGGATGCAGCCGC
Source organism: uncultured Alphaproteobacteria bacterium (assembly GCA_963709395.1). Taxonomy (GTDB): domain Bacteria; phylum Pseudomonadota; class Alphaproteobacteria; order Rhodobacterales; family Rhodobacteraceae; genus CAVPWP01. Next base: position 141,455 of record CAVPWP010000008.1, on the reverse strand, counting down.
GACGGCACGAGGAAGTCGCGCGCGCCCTCGGGCGACGAGGCTGTGATGATCGGCGTCTGGTATTCGCGGAATCCCGAGTTCCACATCCGCTTGCGGATCGACGCCACAACGTCCGACCGCAGCGCCATGTTGCGCTGCAGCTTTTCCCGTCGCAGGTCGAGGTAGCGATAGCGCAGACGCGTCTCCTCGGGGTAGTCCTGATCGCCGAAGACCATGAGCGGCAATTCCTCGGCCGCGCCCAGAACCTCGATGTCGCGAACGAAGACCTCGATCTCGCCGGTGGGGATCTTGGGGTTCACAAGGCCCGCATCGCGCGCCTTGACCTCGCCGTCGATGCGGATGCACCACTCGCTGCGGACCGCTTCCACGGCGGCGAACGCCGGGCTGTCGGGATCGGCCAGCACCTGCGTGATGCCGAAATGGTCGCGCAGGTCGATGAAAAGGACCCCGCCATGGTCCCGCACCCGGTGGACCCAGCCCGACAGGCGGACTTCCTGTCCGACATGCGAAGTGTCGAGCTCGGCGCAGGTATGGCTGCGATAGGCGTGCATCAGGGGCTCCTTCGGGGCCGGATTTCCGTCGCGCCGATACACAAGGGTTGGGCCGGGAAGTCAAGGGAACGCGGGGGATCGGGGAAGAACTGGCGGGCTCGCCGCGGCAGGATTAAGTATGCCTCATGCCCGCCCCGAAGTCCCCTGTCGCCCTCCCCCCCGCCTTTCACGACTGGTTCGCCACCCGTGGCTGGTCGATCCACCCGCACCAGCAGGCCATGCTGGACCGCGCGGCCGATCCGGCGCTTCTGCTGATCGCGCCCACGGGCGGGCGGCAAGACGCTGGCGGGGTTCCTGCCCACGCTGGCCGAACTGGCGGAGGGAAGGCACGAGGGGTTGCACACGCTCTATGTCTCGCCGCTCAAGGCGCTGGCGGCAGACATCCGGCGGAACCTGACGACGCCGATCACCGAGATGGGCCTGCCGATCCGGGTCGAGGACCGCACCGGCGACACGAGCTACACCCAAAAGCGCCGCCAGCGCGCCGACCCGCCCCAGATCCTGCTGACCACACCCGAAAGCCTGGCCTTGCTGATCAGCTACGAGGATGCGCCGCGCATCTTTGCAGGCCTGTCCCGCGTCGTGGTGGACGAGATCCACGCCCTGGCCAACTCGAAACGCGGCGACCAGCTGATGCTGGCGCTGAGCCGCCTGCAGGCGCTGCGGCCCGGGTTGCGGCGCGTGGGCCTCTCGGCGACCGTCGAAGACCCCGCCGCCATCGCTCGTCTGCTGGCCCGCCACCCCGACCCCTGCGAGATCCTGCTGGCGGACCCGGGCCCCGAGCCGGACATCCGCATGCTTGAGACCGACGAGGCCCCGCCCTGGTCGGGCGGGGGCGCTGCCTATGCTATCCCGGCGGTTCTGCGCGAAGTGAAACGGCACCGCACGACGCTCATTTTCCACAACACCCGCGCGCAGGCCGAGATCTTCTTTCACAAGCTCTGGCTGGCCAATGACGACAGCCTGCCGATCGGCATCCATCACGGCAGCCTCGCGCGTGAGCAGCGCGAAAAGGTCGAGGCGGCGATGGTGGCGGGGCAGTTGCGCGCCATCGTCTGCACCGGATCGCTGGATCTGGGGATCGACTGGGGCGACGTGGACCTGGTGATCCAGGTCGGCGCGCCCAAGAACGTCAAGCGCCTGGTCCAGCGGATCGGGCGGGCGAACCACCGCTACAATGCACCCTCGAAGGCGCTGCTGGTGCCCGCCAACCGGTTCGAGATTGTCGAATGCGTGGCGGCCCTCGAGGCCGCGCGCGCGCATGACCTTGACGGCGACCCGCGCGGACCGGGGCCGCGCGATGTCCTTTGCCAGCACATCCTGCTCTGCGCCTGTGCCGGCCCCGTCGACGCCGACGCGCTTTATGCCGAGGTCACAAGCGCGGGCGCCTATACCGGCCTTTCCCGCGCCGCCTTCGACGCCTGCCTCGACATGGTCGCCACCGGGGGCTACGCGCTGCGGGCCTATGACCGCTGGCAGCGGCTGATGCGCCGCCCCGACGGGCTCTGGCAACTGCGCGACCCGCGCGCTGCCGCCCGCATCCGGATGAACGCGGGCACGATCCAGGACACCGACACCCTGAAGGTACGGCTGAAGAACCGGATGGGCGGCAAGCCCCTGGGCGAGGTCGAGGAAGGCTTTGCGGCCACGCTGACCCCCGGCGACACTTTCCTGATCGGCGGGCAGGTCGTGCGCTATGAAGGCCTGCGCGAGATGACGGTCGAGGTCACCCGCCGCGCCGACAAGGCGCCGAAGATCGCGACATTCATGGGCACGAAATTCGCCACCTCGACCCAGTTGTCGGCCCGCATCCTGCGCATGTTTCTTCACGAGGACTGGCCCGACCTGCCGCCCCACACCCGCGACTGGCTGCGCCTTCAGCGCAGCGTCTCGCGCCTGCCGCGCGCGGACCGGCTGCTGATCGAGAGCTTTCCCCATGACGGGCGCGAACAGACCGTGGTCTATGGCTTTGCCGGCCGCAACGCGATGCAGACGCTGGGCCTGCTGCTGACCGCGCGGATGGAAGAGATGGGGCTGGCGCCGATGGGCTTTGTCTCGACCGACTATGCCGTGCTGATCTGGGGCCTCGACCGGCTGACCGATCCCGCACCGCTGTTCGAAGCCGCGAACCTGCGCGCAGCGTTCGAGACCTGGCTGTCCGGGAACGCGGTGATGAAGCGCACGTTCCGGGCATCGGCCACCATTGCCATGCTGCTTGAACGCAACCTCCCGCAGGCCCGCAAATCCGGGCGGCAGGCGACGTTCTCGTCCGACATCCTCTACGACACGCTCCACAAGTACGACCCCGACCATCTGATGCTTCAGATCACCCGGGAAGAGGCGCTGAAAGGTCTCGTCGATTTCGGAAGGATCGAAGAGATGCTGGAGCGCACGAAAGGCCGGATCGACCACGTCACCCTGCCCCGTGTCACGCCGCTGGCGGCACCGCTTTTCCTCGAACCCGGCCGCGTGCCGATCCAGGGGCTGGCGAACGACCGCCTGCTGGCCGAGGAAGCCGCGCGGGTTCTCGAGGTCGCGGGCATCGTGGAGCCCGCGAAACCCACCTGGCGGGTGCCCTACTGACGCTGGACAAAGGCCTGCGCCTGCGTCACGACCGAAGCATGAACGGCCACGCCTTCCCCTTCGCCGGCACGACGCTGACCGCCCTGCCCTCGGGCGCGCTCTGGTGGGACGCCGAAGGATTGCTTTGCGTGTCGGACCTTCACCTGGGCAAATCCGACCGCATCGCCCGGCGCGGCGGCACGATGCTGCCGCCCTACGAAACCCGCGACACCCTCTCGCGCCTCGACGCCGACATCGCAGCAACGGGCGCGCGGACCGTCGTCTGCCTGGGCGACAGCTTCGACGACCTTCTGTCGGTCGAGGCGCTGGACGAGGATGAGCGGCTTTGGCTCGCCCGCCTTCAGGCCGGACGCGACTGGATCTGGATCGAAGGCAACCACGACCCGGGGCCCATCGACCTTGGCGGCACCCACCGGGCGCAGCTGAGGATTGGCCCGCTGACCTTCCGCCATTCCGCCCTGCCCAGCGGCACGGCGGAAATCTCGGGCCACTACCACCCGAAGGCGCGTGTGATCGTGAAAGGCCGGATGATCTCGCGGCCCTGCTTTCTGGTCGATGCGCGCCGCGTGATGCTGCCTGCCTACGGCACCTATACCGGCGGCCTTGGCTGGACCGACCCGGTTCTGTCGCGCATCTTCGGCCCCGGTGCGCAGGCCTTTCTGACCGGACCAAGCATCACCTGCCTGCCGATGCCCCGGGCGGAGAGAGCCCGGTGACGACAGGGACCCGGGTCCGGCCCGGGCAGATCAGGTGCGTCGCAGGCGGCTACGCCCGTCCCATTGCAACTGCGCCGGGAAACGCCTCGTCGATCACGTCCCCGGGGCCTCGAATCCCATCCGCTTGTGGCTGCCGTCGCAATAGGGCTTGTTCGCCGATTGCCCGCAACGGCACAGATAAGCCGTCTTCGTCATGTTGAGACGATGCCCCGTGCCAGAGGTGATCTCGACCGCGCCCTTCACCTGCAACGGCCCGTTCTCGAGCGGGATGATCTCCAGCACCCCGCCACGGTCCTCGGTCCCGGCCTCGCCCTCCTTGGCCGGGGGCTCGCCCGTGGCGGCGAACCCTGCCGCGACATGGGCGTAGTCGCAGAACGGCTTCGACCCGGATGCCCCACAGCGGCAGATCGTGGCGCGCGTCATCGCCTCGCCATCGACCAGAAGGTCTCCCGCGAAGGCCAGCGGGCCGTTTTCCAGCACGGCGACGCGGTTGATCGGCGGCGGTGTCTCGTCCCGCCCGCTGTCCAGACGCCGGAACGCGAGTGCGCCCGACGGGCAGGTGCGGATCATCGCGGCGATCTCTTCGGCCGGGGCGGCATCCGGATCGACCCAGGGCTTGCGCGCGGGGTCAAAGACCTGCGGCAGCTTCAAGAAACAGTTCCGCGCATGGATGCAGCGCCCCATGTCGAAGCTGATCTCGATATCCTGTCCGGCGTAGCTGCGGCGCTTGCCCATCGGCCTCTCCCGTTTGCCTGTCTTTCCCAAGAAGAAGCGCGGGCGGCGGCGGGGTCAAGCCTTACGCCGTCAGCCCCTCGGGCTCGTCCAGCCCGTTGGCGCGGCAGCAGGCGGTGACCGTGTTGGCCAGAAGGCAGGCGATGGTCATCGGACCCACCCCGCCCGGCACTGGGGTGATCGCGCCCGCAACCTGTGACGCGCTGTCGAAATCGACGTCGCCCACCAGACGGGTCTTGTCACCAGCCGGCACCCGGTTGATGCCCACATCGATCACCGTGGCCCCCGGCCTGATCCAGTCGCCCGTCACCATCCCGGGCCGCCCCACGGCGGCCACGACGATATCGGCGCGGCGCACCACGCCGGGCAGATCCTTCGTCCGGCTGTGCGCGATCGTCACCGTGCAGCTGTCGCCCAGCAGCAGCTGCGCCATCGGCTTGCCGACGATGTTCGACCGGCCGATCACGACGGCCTCCATGCCCGAGAGGTCGCCGTGCAGGTCGCGCAGCAGCATCAGGCAGCCGAGCGGCGTGCAGGGCACCATCGCCTTCTGTCCCGTCCCCAGAAGGCCGACGTTCGAGATGTGGAAACCGTCCACGTCCTTGGCGGGATCGATCGCGTTGATCACAAGGTCGGAATCGAGGTGCCCGGGCAGCGGCAGTTGCACAAGGATGCCATGCACCGCCGGGTCTGCGTTCAGCCGCGCGATCAGCGACAGGAGATCGGCCTCGGAGGTTGCGGCATCGAGCCTGTGCTCGAACGACGCCATCCCGGCCTCGACGGTCTGTTTGCCCTTGTTGCGCACATAGACCTGGCTTGCGGGGTCCTCGCCGACAAGCACCACGGCCAGCCCCGGCGTGATCCCGTGATCGGCGTTCAGCCGCGCGACGTGCCCCGCGACCTTCCCACGGATCGTGGCCGCGAAGGCCTTGCCGTCGATCACCCGTGCGGTCATTCGCCGTCCCGTCGCAAGCTGTCCGGGCCAAGCCGGTTCTCTTCGCGCGCGATCGACCAGTCGATCAGCCGCCGCCAGAGCTTTTCCACCAGATCGGGCGGCAGCCCCTGCGCCTCGGCATGGCGGCGGACGTTCTGCACCACCTCCTCGACGCGCGAACCAATGCGCGCGGGCAGGTCGACCTCGGCCTTCACCTCGGCGGCGCGGTCGATATAGGTGGCGCGTTCGGCGAAAAGCCGCACCAGCGCCTCGTCGATCCGGTCGATCTCGGCGCGGATGTCGGCCATGCTCGCGCACTCCTCGGGTCGCTTCATCGGGGCCTCCGGGTTCGATGTCGGGGCCGTCCTAGCGCGCCCAGTCGGCCACCGCAACGCGGCAAAGGGATCAGAAGAGCCCCTCGATCCGCCCGTCGTCGTCCAGCCGGATCACCTCGGCCGACGGAACCCGTGGCAGGCCCGGCATGGTCATGATCTCGCCGCAGATCGCCACGACGAAACCCGCGCCCGCCGAGAGCCGCACCTCGCGCACCGGGATCGTGTGCCCCTCGGGCGCGCCGCGCAGGTTGGGGTCGGTCGAGAAGCGAATACTGGGTCTTGGCCATGCAGACCGGAAGGTCGCCGTAGCCCGCGTCCTCCCAGGCTTTCAGCTGGTCGCGGACCGCCTTGTCGGCCGTCACCGCCCCGGCGCGGTAGATGCGGCTGGCGATGGTCTCGATCTTCTCGAAAAGCGGCATCGCGTCGGGATAGATCGGCGCGAAATCCGCCGTTCCGCCTTCGGCCAGGGCGACGACCTTGCGCGCCAGGTCCTCGATCCCTTCGGAGCCTTTCGCCCAGTGCTTGCACAGGATCGCCTCGACCCCCAGCCCGGCGACATAGTCCTTCACCGCCGCGATCTCGGCCTCGGTGTCGCCCGAGAAATGGTTGATCGCCACGACGACCGGCACGCCGAAGCCCTTCACGTTCTCGACGTGCCGGCCAAGGTTGGCGCAGCCCTCCTGCACGGCGGCCACGTTCTCGGCCCCGAGATCGGCCTTGGCCACGCCGCCGTTCATCTTCATCGCCCGGACCGTGGCGACGATCACCGCGGCGTCGGGCCGCAAGCCTGCCTTGCGGCACTTGATGTCGAAGAACTTCTCGGCACCCAGGTCCGCGCCGAACCCCGCTTCCGTCACCACGTAATCGGCCAGCCGCAGCGCCGTCGTGGTCGCGATGACCGAGTTGCAGCCATGCGCGATATTGGCGAAGGGCCCGCCATGCACGAAGGCCGGGTTGTTTTCCAGCGTCTGGACAAGGTTCGGCTGCATCGCGTCCTTCAGCAGCACCGTCATCGCCCCGTCGGCCTTGATGTCGCGGCAATAGACCGGCGTCTTGTCGCGGCGGTAGGCGACGACGATGTCGCCCAGCCGCTTTTGCAGATCGGCCAGGTCCTTCGACAGGCAGAGGATCGCCATGACCTCGGAGGCCACGGTGATGTCGAACCCGGTCTGGCGCGGAAAGCCGTTCGCCACCCCGCCCAGCGAGGTCACCACGTCGCGCAGCGCCCGGTCGTTCATGTCGAGCACGCGCCGCCAGACCACCCTGCGCGCGTCGATGTCGAGCGCGTTGCCCCAGTAGATGTGGTTGTCGATCATCGCGCTCAGCAGGTTGTGGGCGCTGGTGATGGCGTGAAAATCGCCGGTGAAGTGAAGGTTCATCTCCTCCATCGGCACGACCTGCGCATAGCCACCGCCTGCCGCCCCGCCCTTCATCCCGAAGTTCGGACCAAGCGAGGCTTCGCGGATGCAGATCGCGGCCTTCTTGCCGATGCGGTTCAGACCGTCGCCCAGACCCACCGTGGTCGTGGTCTTGCCCTCGCCGGCGGGGGTCGGGTTGATCGCCGTGACAAGGATCAGCTTGCCCATGGGCCGGTCGGAAAGCCCCGCGATGAAGTCCTGACCGACCTTGGCCTTGTCGTGGCCATAGGGCAGCAGATGCTCGGACGGGATGCCCAGCTTCGCGCCGATTTCCTGGATCGGTTTCTTCTTCGCCTCGCGCGCGATCTCGATATCGGACTTCACGCCCATGGTCTGCATCCCTCCACTGACCGCCCCTTGCGGGCGGTGATCCCATCACGTCGGGTGTAAAGCGCGGCTGGCGCGGGCACATCCTGTTTTCCGACACTTGCGGGCGAAAATGCGCCCCGTGGCCGCGCCGATCGGAAACCACCGCCACCGGCAGGGTTCAGGCAGCGCCCCGCGCCCGGTCAAGATGCGGCCAGAGCGGCTGGTCGGGGATATGCAGGCGCAGGGTTTCGCCCAGCCGCAGCCAGCCTTCGCGCTCGACCCAGGCCGTGACGCCGCGCCGGCCTTTCGCCGCCGTCTTGAACGCGCGCCCATGGCCCGGGGCGTCCTCGTCGATGACCTTCGCGGGCAGGTGGCAGGGCCGGTTCTCCATGTCGATCACCAGCGTGACCCCGTCCGGGCCCTGCAGGCGCGAGGACGGCGGCACGCGGGTGAAGTCGGGAATCCCGTCGATCACGACAGAGGCCCCGATCCAGGCGGGGTCGATCGCCGCCAGCCCCATCTTCGCGGCCACCGCCGCAAGGTCTTCGGCCGACACGACCGAGAATTGCCGCACGTTGCGGATCATGGTGCCACGCGGATGCTGGGCCGTCACCCGACTGCAGGACGGCCGCGTGAGGCCTGCGTGCTCTTCGCCCTCGACACCGGCGAACCCTGCGAAGACCTCGTCCAGGGGCGCCGACCGAAGGGTCGCGGCCCGGTCGCCCACGCGGCCCAGCCAGGTGATCGTCGCGGTGAAGTCCGTGGGCATCAGGGCGGGCATGGCGGTCTCCTTCTGCACCTGCGGATACGGCCCAAGGCCACTTCGGCGCAAGCCTCAAGATACGAAAACCCCCGGGCGGTGGTCCGACCGGGGGTCTCTTGTCTTGCAGCCAATGCGATGCCGTCAGGCGGTGGGTTCAGGCTCCAGCCCGCCGTCAGCTCCGGGTTTCGCCTTTGGCTTCGTCTTCGGGATCGCCGTCAGGGACGGCTTGTCGCCTGGTGCCGGCGGCGTGTCGTTGTCGTCGCCCCGGTTCAGCGGCTCCCCCGCGATCACCTTGGTGATCTCGTTGCCGGTCAGGGTCTCGTATTCCAGAAGCCCCTGCGCCAGACGCTCGAGGTCGTCGCGCTTCTCGGTCAGGATGCGCTTGGCCGTCTCGTAGCCTTCGTCGACGATCTCGCGCACCTTCTGGTCGATCAGCCGCTGGGTGTCAGGCGACACGTTCGACTGACCCTGGTAGGACCCGAGGAAGCTTTGCTGTTCGTTGGCATAGTCCACGTGGCCCAGTTCCTCGGCAAAGCCGAACTGCGTCACCATGGCCCGCGCGATCCGCGTGACCTGCTGGATGTCCGAGGCGGCCCCCGAGGTCACGTTTTCCTTCCCGAAGACGAGCTCTTCGGCCACCTTGCCGCCCATCGCCATGGCGATCTTGGACTTGTACTTGGTGTAGGTCACCGAAAGCTGGTCACGCTCGGGCAACGACAGCACAAGGCCAAGCGCACGGCCGCGCGGGATGATCGTGGCCTTGTGGATCGGGTCGTGCTGCGGAACGTTCAGCCCGACGACAGCATGGCCCGCCTCGTGATAGGCGGTCAGCTTCTTCTCGTCCTCGGACATGACCATGCTGCGACGCTCGGCGCCCATCATGACCTTGTCCTTGGCGTTCTCGAAATCCTCCATCACGACGAACCGCCGACCCACGCGGGCGGCCATCAGCGCCGCCTCGTTCACGAGGTTGGCCAGATCGGCACCCGAGAAGCCGGGGCAGCCGCGCGCGATGATGCGCAGGTCCACGTCGGGGCCCAGCGGCACCTTGCGGGCATGCACGCTGAGGATCTTCTCGCGGCCCTTGATGTCGGGGTTCGGCACCTGCACCTGCCGGTCGAACCGGCCGGGGCGCAGAAGCGCGGGATCAAGCACGTCGGGACGGTTGGTCGCGGCGATGATGATGATGCCTTCGTTCGCCTCGAACCCGTCCATCTCGACCAGAAGCTGGTTCAGCGTCTGCTCGCGCTCGTCATTGCCGCCGCCATAGCCCACGCCACGGCTTCGGCCCACGGCGTCGATCTCGTCGATGAAGACGATGCAAGGGCGCGTTCTTCTTGGCCTGCTCGAACATGTCGCGCACACGCGATGCGCCCACGCCCACGAACATCTCGACGAAGTCGGACCCCGAAATGGTGAAGAACGGCACACCCGCCTCGCCCGCGATGGCGCGCGCCAGCAGCGTCTTACCGGTGCCCGGAGGGCCGACCAGAAGCGCGCCCTTGGGGATCTTGCCGCCCAGGCGGCTGAACTTCTGCGGGTTGCGCAGGAATTCCACGATCTCTTCGAGCTCTTCCTTGGCCTCGTCGATGCCGGCGACGTCGTCGAAGGTCACGCGCCCGTGCTTCTCGGTCAGAAGCTTGGCCTTCGACTTGCCAAAGCCCATGGCCCCGCCTTTTCCGCCGCCCTGCATCCGGTTCATGAAGTAGATCCAGACACCGATCAGGATCAGGAACGGCAGGAAGGTCATCAGCACCGTGGTGAAGCCCGACTGCTCCTGCGGGCGCGCGTTCACCGTCACGTTCTGTTCGATCAGACGGTCGGTTATGTCCGCGCCTTCAGGGCGGATCGTAGTGTAATCGTTGCCGTCTCCGCCACGGAAGGTGATCCGCTCACCGTCGAGCGTGACCGACGAAACCTCGCCAGAGTCGACCGCCGCCACGAATTCGGAATAGCTGATCGAGCGCGATGTCATGGTGGACTGGCCACCGCTGAAGAGATTGAAAAGCGCCAGGATCAGCAGAAAAAGCACGACCCAGAAGGCGATATTGCGTGCGTTACCCAAGGGGATCTCCCATTAATGGTCCTCGGTGCGCATACCAGCCGGGCACACGCAGCATTTCCTCTAAGATAGCCATCCGGGTTGGATGTTCAATGCGAGATCAACGTGGCGGCGAAATCCGCCGCACCCGGGGCATGGGCGCTCCAGCCATGCGTCATCCCGGCGACCGGCGCGGCGACCAGCTCGGCCCCGCGCCAGACCGCGGGCGACGCCAGTAGCGTGGCCCGCGGCAGCCCGGTGGCGCGCCACTCGGGACACTCCATGACCGCCTCGCCCAGCGCCCGCAGCCCGAGATCGGGCGCATGCGGCCCCTCCAGCCGCCAGCGCCTGTCCCAGACGGCATCCGTGGGCCCCGTCAGCCCCGCGACCGCGGCATGTTCGCGCGTGACCCGCACGGTCATGTCGCTGACCATGACAAGACAGCCGTGCAGGGTCGTATTGCCGCCCGAATGCACCTGCTCGAGCACGGCCTGAAGCGGGGCGCGGCGCGGCGGATACTCGGCCGATCCGACGAACATCAGCGCATGGCCCAAGAGCCGCCGCATGATCTCGTCGGGCTGGCGCCGCAGCGCCGTGCGGTCGAAGATGAGGTCGCCCCCCGCGGACTTCACCTTGTCGAGCGCAAAGCGCATCGCCACCTCGCCCAGCGCCTCGCTTGCGTCGCGCAGGTTGAGGGAGACGCGGAAGAGCTCGTCCACCCCGATCCCCAGCGGCTCGAGCAGTTCGAGCGCGCGCCGCGCCCGGACCCGGCCGAAGCTTTCATCCTCGTTCGACGGATCCTCGATCCAGTGCACGCCCAGTGACTGGAGATAGGCGCGCAGGTCCGCGCGACGATCGAAGAGAAGCGGCCGGTCAAAGCGCATGTCGGCGCGGTCGAAGACGATGCGCATCGACGCCAGCCCCTCGACCCCGGCCTCGCGCGCAAGGCGCATCAGCAGGGTCTCGGCCTGGTCGTCGGCGGTGTGGCCCAGCGCCACCGACTCGAGCCCCCGCGCCCGCGCCCAGCCCGCGATCAGCGCGTAGCGGTTCTGCCGCGCCTGGTCCTGCAGGTTGCCCTTGCCGTCCCAACCTTCCCAGCGCAGGACGGTGTGGCGCACCGCAAGCCCGTCACAGAGGCCGCCCACGTGGGCGGCCTCTTCGGCGGCCTCGGGTCGCAGACCATGATCGACGGTGACGGCCTCCACCTCTGGCCCGTCGCCGGAGGCGTTCCATGCGACAGCGGCGTGCAGCAGCGCAAGGCTGTCCGACCCGCCCGAGACGGCGACGCCGATCCTGTCCGGCTTGAGAGTGTCGTAATGCGAGCGCAGACGCTCGATCAGCCCGCCTTCGGACCTCACACGCAGCCCATGCTGGCCCGTGCCGCCTGCGCCTCGATCGAGGCGGGGGACGCGGGGAACCGTGCGGTCACCTCGCCCAGGGTCACGCAGGCCTCGTCCGCCTGGCCAAGGCGGCTCAGCGACAGACCCAGCTGGAGCAACGCGGCGGGCGCCACGTCGCCGTCGGGCGAGCCCGAGAAGCTTTCGAGATAGGCCCGCGCCGCCCCGGTATCGAGGCCAAGCCGCGTCAGAGACTCGCCGCGCAGGAAATGCGCCACTCCGGTCAGCGGCCCGCCGAGATAGGTGTCGGTGAAGGTCTGGAACATCTCGGCCGCGCGCTGATAATCGCCCGCGTCATAGGCTTCCTTGGCGCGGCGGAAATCGTCTTCCTCGCCCACGGCCAGTTCGGCCCCGCCCGACGCCGGCGGAGGCGCCGCGACGGCGGGAAGCTGCCCCCCGCCCAGCGTCGAGGTCTCGCCCAGCGCGCCCAGATCGCCGCCTTCCAGCTCGACCAGCCGGAACTCGAGATCGCCGATGCGGTTTGTGCCGTCGGTGACGATGCTGTCGATGCGGTTCTGCAGATCCTCGGTGCGGCTTGTCAGACGCGACAGCTCGAACTCGATGGAATCCAGACGCTCTGTCACGCCGCCGCCGCTCAACGCCATCGACGACGTGCCGGTGGTGCTGAGTTCACGCCGAAGCTGCTGGATCTCGGCATTCAGGAAGGTCAGGTCCTGCCGGATATCGGCCAGCGTCTGTGCCCGGTCCTGCGCAATCGCAGGGCCGGTGAAGGCAAGCGTCACCGCAAGGATTGCCGCAAACCGCATCGCGCGTCCCCTAGCTGCCGGTGCCGGCGGTCAGCACGGTTACCGCACGGCGGTTCTGGGCATAGCAGGACTCTTCCGAACAGATCTCAAGCGGGCGTTCCTTGCCGTAGGTGATCGTCTGCAGACGGCCCGGACGCACGCCCTGCTCGATCAGGAAGTTCTGCACAGCGGCCGCGCGCCGCGAGCCGAGTGCGAGGTTGTATTCCCGCGTGCCGCGTTCGTCGGCATGGCCTTCGATGATGGCGTTGAAATCGGTATTCTCGTTCAGCCAGCGCGCCTGGCCCACAAGCGTGGCGCGCGCCTGATCCGTCAGGGTGAACTGGTCGACCGTGAAGAGCACCCGGTCGCCGACCGTCTGCTGGAAATACGCCGGCGAGCGCGGGTCGTTCACGCTTCCCGTCACGATACCGTCACCAAAGCCGCCAGACCCGCCTGCGCCGCCCGAACCTGCCCCGAAACGGTCGGGGCTCGTACAGGCCGCGAGGCCGAGGATCGCGGTCAGAAGGACCGCCTGTCTTGCCAGTCTCATTGAAATCTTCCTGCTCATGGTTTGTTCGTCACCGTTCTTGATCGACAGCATATCATCCCCGACCGCCTTTGGAAACGCGCGCAATCACGGCAAAAGCGGCGACCAGGCCGCATCCGACGCCGGCCCCGGTGTCGGCACCCTGCGAAGGTTCCGCCCCGACACGTCCACCGAGAAAAGTGCGGCCGCCCCCTCCGCACCCGAGGTTTCGCGGGTGAACATCAGAACCCGCCCGTTGGGCGCCCAGGTCGGCCCCTCGTCGAGGAACGACGCCGTCAACAGCCGCTCTTCGCTGCCGTCGGTGCGCATCACGCCGATATGGAACCGGCCCTGGTTCTGCTTGGTGAAGGCGATGAGGTCGCCGCGCGGCGACCAGACCGGCGTGCCATAGCGCCCCTGCCCGAAGCTGATCCGCCGCGGCTCGCCCCCGCCCGCGGGCATCACATAGATCTGCTGGGTTCCCGACCGGTCGCTTTCGAAGACGATCTGCGATCCGTCCGGCGAATAGGACGGCGCGGTGTCGATCGCCGGGGAGTTGGTCAGCCGGGTCGGTCCGCCGCCGCCGAGATCCTGGCGGAAGATATCGGTGTTGCCGCCCTGGCTGAGCGAATAGACGATGCTGCGGCCATCGGGGGAATAGCGCGGCGCGAAGGTCATCGACTCGGTCGAGACCGACAGCGGGCGCACCTGCATGCTGCCGACGTTGAGCTCATAGATCTGCGGAAATCCGGTGGCGTAGCTCGTGTAGAGCACCCGGTCGCCCTGCGGGCTGATGCGCGGGGCCAGCACGATCGAACTGGCATCCGTCAGGAACTGCACGTTGGCGCCATCGTAATCCATGATCGCCAGCCGCTTCTGGCGCGCGTTCTTCGGACCGCTTTCCGAAACGAACACCACCCGGCTGTCGAAATAGCCGCCCTCGCCGGTGATCCGGCTGTAGACCTGGTCGGCCACCTTGTGCGCCATGCGCCGCCAGCCGTCCTGGGTGCCCACGAATTGCAGACCCTCGCCCAGCGGCTGGTCGGAGAACACGTCGAAGACGCGGAACTTCACCGTCAGCCGCCCGTTCGAGGCCAGCCCGACCGACCCGGTGATCAGCGCCTGCGCGTTGATCGCCTTCCAGTCGGCGTACTGCACCGGCGCGTCGAAATTGGTGATCGCCGAGATATGCGCGCTGGCCGGGATCTCGCGGAAAAGGCCCGGTGCCGGTCAGATCGGCCGCGACCACCTGGGTGATCTGCTGGGCAAGCTGCGCCGCCGCCGGCGTCTCGGCAAGGAACTGGGGCACCGCGAAGGGCAAGGGCTCGATCACGCCCTCGGTGATCTCGATGCGCAGGGGCCCCTGTGCAAGCGCGGGCTGGGCAAGTCCGATGGCGGCGGCAAGCATGCAGGCCAGGCCACAGGCCGCAGCCCGGACAGTCGTCAGCAGTGGCAGAAAGGTCATCTGAGCCTCATTCCCTCGGGATTGAATGTCATTTCGATATTGCGCCATTGATCGTATTTCTCAACCGGCAGGTCAAAACCGGAGGCGCCGCAGCGAAGGATCGCCCGGCGCGCGACCTGAAACGCGGTCTGCACCGCAGAATCGCTGCCGCCGGATCCCTCCAGCAGGCGAAGCGAGCCGTCGGAGACCGTGCCGTCGCGGTTCAGTGACATGCCCACCACGACGGTCACGTTTGCCGCCTCGGACCCGACGTCGACCACCCAGCAGCGCTGGACCGACAGGCGGAAGGCGTCGCGCTCGGACCCGGTCATGGGCGGACCGGACGGCGCGCTCTCGCCCTGCGCCTGCGACACGGCATCGGCAACCGCGGCGGCGATCAGGTCGTCGTCGGGCACCGGCGCGGGGGTGGGGTCGGTTGCCGGTTCGGCGGCGGGAGCGGGCGTCGGCGGGGTCTCGACCGCGGCGGTCTGCACCGGACGCGCGGGCCGCGCCGTTGGCCGGGGCGAGGACGTGGGCGCAAGGTCGCGCTCTTCTTCGGCCTCGGTCACGATCTCGGTGGTCGCCTCTTCGGGGGCTGTGGCGGTGGTGCGTTCCTCGACGATCTCTCCGGGCGCGTCGGTCGCGACCTCGGGTGTGGCGTCCGGCGCCGTCTCGGCCTCGAGCGGGGGCGGCGGCGCGACCTCGGGCGCCACGCGATCGGCCGGCGGCGGGCGCGGAGTCCTCGGGCAGGGCGGCGGCGTCAAGCCCGTCGCCCGGCGGGGTGATCGACGGCGCGGTGTCGGTGACCTCGGCTGGCGGCAAGCGGCTGAAGCTCGGGCACGTCGGGGGCGGCCTCGGGCTCCTGCGGGGTCTCGGCCTCGGGCGGATCAGCCCGTTCGGGCGGGGTTTCCGGCTGCGGGCGCGGCGGCGGCGGCTGGGTCGCCGGCGGCACAGGCTGAACGGCCTCGGTCGCGAGATCCGGGGCCGCGGCAGCCGTCGGCGCCGACAGGGCCGCGAACTCTTCGGCCGAGATCACGGTCACGTCGGCCACGGAGACGGGTGGCAACCGGTCACGGGTAAAGAGCCCGCCGAACAGCAGGAACGCGATCAGGACCGAATGCGCCACGATCGAGATATGAAAGCCGGTGTTCACCGGGCGGCCTCACCCGTCCCGACCGTCGAAACGCGGCCCGTCGGGGTCGGTCACAAGGCCGATCGACGAAAAGCCCCCCGCATTGAGCGCGCCCATCACCTGCATCACGCGCTCGTAGGGGATCGCGCCGTCCGCGCGCAGGAAGATCTTGTCGTCGGATCGTTCGACGGCGATGGCGCGCAGCTTTGAGATCAGCTCGTCGTCGGGGGTGGGCGTGGTCTGGATCGCCAGACCTCCGTCGGCGGTGATCGTCACGGTCAGCGGCTCTTCCTGCTCGGTCGGCATGGCGTTGGCCGCGGTCTTGGGCAGTTCGACCGGCACCCCCACGGTCAGCAGCGGCGCCGCGATCATGAAGATGATCAGAAGCACCAGCATGACGTCCACGAAAGGCGTGATGTTGATCTCGGACATCGGCCGCGCGCCGCCGCGCTGCCGCCTGCGGCGCGATCCGCCACCGTCCTTCTGGATGACCCCTGCGCCCATCTCAGCTGTCCAGCTGGCGCGACAGGATGGTGGCGAATTCGTCGGCGAAGCTTTCGTAGCCCGCAACGATCCGGTCGCTGTCCGCCGAAAGCTTGTTGTAGAAGATCACCGCAGGGATCGCCGCGAGAAGCCCCAGACCGGTGGCCAGCAGCGCCTCGGCGATGCCGGGGGCCACGACCGCAAGGTTGGTGTTCTGCGCCTTCGCGATTTCCATGAAGGCGTGCATGATCCCCCAGACCGTGCCGAAAAGCCCGATGAACGGCGCCGTCGCCCCCACCGTGGCCAGAAGCGACAGCCCCTTGGTCAGCCCCTCGCTTTCCTTCGCGATCGCCACATCCATCGACCGGTCGATCCGCGCCTGCGCGCCCGGGATCAGGCCGCCGTCGTCGCGGTGCGACCGGCGCCATTCGATCATGCCGCTGGCGAAAACCCGCTCGGACGCGCCCGCGGGCATGTCGCCGATGCGGTCGTAAAGCTCGTCCAGCGGCTGACCGGACCAGAACGCTTCTTCGAAGGCGCGCGCCTCGGCGCGGGCACGGCGGTAGTCGATCAGCTTCTGGATGATGATCGCCCAGGCCCAGATCGAGGCCGCGATCAGGATCAGAAGCACAAGTTTGTTGGTGAAGGTCGCGCGCGCGAAAAGCGCGAAGAACGAGAAGTCGATCTCCTGCGCCATCGCAAGGGTTTCGGTTTCCATACGCCTGCTCTGCTCAATTCGGCCGCGTGTTATTGTCTGTGCGGCATCCGTTTGCGAATTGGTATATCCGATCCTCAAATGGAAAGCCAACAGAACCGCAGCGATGCAGGGGCCAGATCACATTCCGGTCAGCGCCGCGCGAACTTCCGCCGGCAGACGGGCCGCCCGACCGTCCGGCCCCAGCGCCACCAGCGTCACGCGCGCATCGAACAGAAGCGCCCCATCCCGCGACACGCGCTGGACCAGCACGATCCGCGCCGGGCTCAGCGCCTCGACCACCGTCTCGGCCACCAGCACATCGTCGAAGCGCGCAGGGCTGAGGTAGTCGGCCTCGATCCGCCGCACGGCAAAGACGATCCCGGTCTCATCGCGCAAACGCCCCTGGTCGATCCCCAGTTCGCGGACGAACTCGGTCCGGGCGCGTTCGATGAACTTCAGGTAGTTGGCGTAATAGACGATCCCGGCGAGGTCGGTGTCCTCGTAGTAGACGCGGATCGGAAAGCGGTGGGGCATCGGCCTCTCGCGACGGTATTCGGCAACGGGCGGGCGGGTCCTCGCTAGCCGCGGACAGGGCGCGGCGCAAGCCAAAGACGTTGCCATCCAATGGCCATATTTCGGCAACCTGCCGCGTCAGCGCCGCATTTCGGACCCGGACCGGAACCAGTCACGCGCGCTTGCCGGGATTGTCGCCGCCCGGCGAACGCAGACACGGCAATCATGGACAGGCGTCGAAAGACCGTACAAAAGGGAGAAGTGGGTGGTCTGTCATGTTTTGCCGCTCGCGCGTTCACAGTGTCCCAGTCGAGTGTTTTGATCATGACTCCCATCGAACGAACCCGCGCCAAGGCAACCGCCCTCCAGGATCTCGGCCTGAGCCACTACGCCGAAGCCGAGGATATCCGCGAGGCCTGGCGCCAGATCGTCTTCCGCACCCATCCCGACCGCAACGCCGAGGCCCACGGCGAATTCGCCCGCGCCAAGGCCGCATATGATTTCCTGCGCGCAGAGGCCGGGGGGTCTTTGGGATTCTCCGAGGCATCGGGACAGCACGGCGGACACCAGTCGGCCGAGCGCCCGCGCCGCGCGGGCATCCGCCCGTCCAGCCGGCCGTCGATCACGACCCGCACCGACGCGCTCGCACACGAGACGATGGACCGGTGCCGGGCCCTTCTTGACTCCTCGAACGGCGATGCCGAGACCCAGCTTTCGGTGGCCGCCGATCACGTGCCCCACCGCGTGCTGCGTCATGGACGCCATTTGACCTATATCGTGCAGACCCCTCTGGCGCGCGGTCGCAACCGGGTGGCCCTTCCGACCGCCCTGCTCGAGGATACGCGCAAGGCCGATCTTGCGGTCCTCACCTTCCTGTCGACGGACTCAGGGGCGGGGGACTACCAGGTCCCCGAAGGCGTGCGCATCCGCCACTTCCGCGGCGCCCGCAGCGTCACGATCCGGTTCGAGGTCTAGGGCCTTACCAGCGGTCATCCGCCTACTGCAGTCCCCCCATCCGCGCCGATAGCCGCAAGGCGTGGGACGCATCGGTCGCCACGGCCGGCAGCAGCGGGTCATAGGCCGCGCGGATCACGCCGGCGATCTCGGGGCGCAGGATCGTCGCCCCTCCCTCGGTCCGCGCAAGCGCCGACCGGTCGGTGAAGGCCCGGTCGGACCACAGCAGGATGGCCTGCACCGCCTGGTTCAGCGCCAGCACTTCGGCCGGGACGCGGGACATCTCCTCATCCATCCGGACGAAGGCGAAACAGGCGCGGATCGCGCCCTGCGCATCGAAGCGGAAGATGCGGTACTGGTTCGCCTGCGCCGCCGCCAGCCGGTCCAGAAGCGCGGGCAGTTCGGGGATCAGGCGGTCGAGATGCGGGACCTGCCGCACCTCGTCCCAGTCGCGCAGGAAGAACAGCATCAGGTTCGCGCCCAGTTCGGGGTCGATCTCGGCCATGCGGTGCCCGGCCAGCGCCACCACCGCCTCGAACGCGCCCTTGACCGTCGCCAGCGTCGCCTCGTCGACGCCGAAGACCACGGGCGCGATGGGCCGGCCCCAGCGGGCGGCAAGGTAGGACCCGTCCGACCGGGTGAAGAGGGCTGCGATCTCGTCTGGGGTCATCGGGGGGCGGTCCGGGTTGGCAGGTCTCAGAACAGTTCGGCCTGGCCGGGGGCCGCAGGAGGTTCCAGCCCAAGATGCGCCCAGGCCTTGGCCGCCAGCATCCGCCCGCGCGGGGTCCGCTGGATCAGCCCCTGCTGAAGCAGGAAGGGCTCGATCACCTCTTCAAGCGAATCCCGCGCCTCCGAAAGCGCCGCCGCCAGCGTCTCGACCCCCACCGGCCCGCCGCCGTAATTCTCGGCGACAAGGGCCAGGTACCGCCGGTCCGCGCCGTCAAGGCCCAGGTGATCGACCCCCAGCCGGGTCAGCGCCCGATCGGCGATGGCCCGGTCAAGCCGCCCGTCCCCTTCGACCAGCGCGAAGTCCACGACGCGCCGCAGAAGCCGACCGGCGATCCGCGGCGTGCCCCGCGACCGCCGCGCGATCTCGCGCGCGCCCGCGGCCTCGACCTCGATCCCCATGAGGCGTGCGCCCCGGTGCACGATCTCGTCCAGCTCGTCCTCGGTGTAATACTGCAGCCGCACCGGGATGCCGAACCGATCGCGCAGCGGCGTCGTCAGAAGCCCCATCCGGGTCGTGGCCCCGACCAGCGTGAAGGGCTGAAGCTCGATCCGAACGGTGCGCGCCGCCGGCCCCTCGCCGATGACGAGGTCAAGCTCGAAATCCTCGAGCGCGGGGTAGAGCACTTCCTCGACCACCGGGTTGAGGCGGTGGATCTCGTCGATGAAGAGGACGTCGCGGGCTTCGAGGTTGGTCAGGATCGCCGCCAGGTCGCCGGGCTTGGCCAGCACCGGGCCCGAGGTCATGCGGAAGCTGACCCCAAGCTCGCGCGCCATGATCTGCGCCAGCGTCGTCTTGCCAAGGCCGGGCGGGCCGTGAAACAGCGCATGGTCCATCGCCTTGCCGCGCCGGCGCGCGCTTTCGATGAAGACCCGCAGGTTCGCCCGCGCCTCGGCCTGGCCGATGAAGGCGTCAAGCGTCTGGGGACGCAGCGCGACATCGGCGTCGTCGACCTGCGGATCGGGGCGCAGCACGGGATCGGGGTCGCTCATCGCCCTATCCTTTCGGCGCCAGCAGGCGCAGGGCGGCACGGATCAGCGCCTCGGGCGTGGCTCCCGGCAGATCGCCTGCCGCCGTCGCCACCGCCGCCGCCGCCTCGCCCGGGGCATAGCCCAGGTTCGACAGCGCCGACAGCGCATCGGCCTGTGCCGACGAGGCCGCCGCCCGGACCGGCACGGCCGGCACGGGTTCGACCACCCCGCCAGACGACGACAGCGCCGCCTCGACCGGCACGCCCGCCAGCGCCATCACCGCCGGCGCCTTGTCCTTCAACTCGTTCACCACCCGCTGCGCGATCTTCGGACCCACGCCGGGTGCCGCCTTCACCGCGTTCCAGTCGCCCAGCGCGATCGCCCGGCTGACGCCTTCGGCGCCAAGCGCCCCCAGAATCGCCATTGAGGCCTTCGCCCCAATGCCCTGAACGCTCATCAGAAGCCGGTGCCATTCCTTTTCCGCCGGCGACAGGAACCCGAACAGCTGCAGAAGATCCTCGCGCACCAGAAGCTCGGTGTGGAGCGCCACGGCCTCGCCCAGCCCCGGCAGTGCGGCCAGTGTCCGGTCCGAGACATGGACGACATAGCCGACCCCGGCCACGTCGATCAGGACATGGTCCGCGCCCCGGTGCGCGAGCCGTCCCGACAGTCGCCCGATCACGTCCGACCCCCGGCAACGGCCTGCGCCAGGCGCAGGGCGGTCGCCCCGTGATGGGCATGGCAGATCGCCACGGCCAGCGCGTCGGCGGCGTCCGGCCCGGCGATCTCGACCCCCGGAAGCTGCATCCGCACCATGTGGTCGACCTGCCGCTTGTCGGCATGACCCACGCCCACGACGGCCTTCTTGACGGCATTCGGGGCATATTCCCCCACCGGAAGCCCCGCCCGCGCAGGCACCAGAAGGGCGATACCCCGCGCCTGCCCCAGCTTCAGTGTCGCCGCGCCGTTCTTGTTGACGAAGGTCGCCTCGACCGCCGCGCAATCGGGCGCGAAGCGGGTGACGATTTCCGTGAGATCGTGAAACAGAAGCAGCAGACGCTCGGCCAGCGCACCGGTTCCGCTGCGGCAGACGCCGTTGGCCACATGGCGCAGGCGCGAGCCGTCGACGTCGATCACGCCCCAGCCCAAGGCCTGCAGACCGGGGTCGATCCCCAAGACGCGCATCCGACACCTGCTCTTCTTATCGTTGGCGGAGGGTTAGCACGAAAGGGGAACACCTGCCAATGGCCTTGGCCGGATCAATCGCCGGCCCGAAACAGGGACCGCCCGAACGAGGACGGCCGCACCTCATGGGCGCGGCCGTTTCTCGAGTGCCGGTGCCAGGGACGCGTCAGGACGATGCGCGGCCCCGGACTTTCACCGAGCGAGGGATGCGAATTGTTCGGAAATCCAGAGCGTGACCGGATCGGCCGTCATGGCATAGGCGCCGGCTTGTTCGACGACCGTGCCCGCAGACAGGCGGGCCACACGTTCGTCATAAGCGGTCGCGCCGATCTGGTAATGGAGGAAGCCCTTGAAGATCATCAGCGCCGACCAGGATCAGAAGCGTGCCGCGCCATGGAAAGCCGCGGCGCTGGACCTTGGGTTCGGCGATGATCAGGCCGTCGTGATTCACGGACATGACATATCCGCGGGCGAGTTTGCGGTGGCGCTTGTCGATCTTCTCGAGGCGCGTATCGAATTCCTGGAGCTGCGGCTCTCGCATAACGGTCTCCATAGTACCCCCTAAATGACCTTCAGAAGGTGTTCCGGAAATATGGCGAGAATATGGCAACTGCGGCAAAGACGCCGGGTTTTCCACAAGTTTCAGACACTTCGCCTTAAAGTCAGCGTGGTCCAGTCGACAATCTCATCTCGCGACACGGGATTGAAGCCAGAACGGGAATAAACCTCGGCCACCTCGTCGGCCTGCTCGTTCAAGACCCCGCTGAGGATCACGAATCCCCCCGCTTGGGTATGTCGCGCCATGGCCGGGGCAAGTTCAATCAACGGTCCCATGAGGATGTTCGCGAAGACAAGGCCGAACGGTGCCCGGGCCGCGAGTTCCGGGTGGTCGAACCCCGACGCCTCGACGCAGTCGACCCGCCCGCTCAACCCGTTCGCCTCGACATTCGCCGCGGCCACCTCGACCGCCACGGGGTCGATATCGGAGGCCATCGACCGGACAGTCCCAGCTGCGCGCCGCCGCCATCGCCAGAACGGCGGTGCCACAGCCGATGTCGGCCACGCCCGAGGGCCGGACGCCCGCCTCGACCAGACGGTCGAGCGCGCGCAGACATCCCAGCGTCGTGCCGTGATGCCCCGTGCCGAACGCCATCGCCGCCTCGATCAAGAGCGCGATCCGCCCCTCGGGCACCCGGTCGGCATCGTGGCTGCCGTGTACGAAGATACCGCCCGGCCTCGACCGGGGCGAGGTCACGGCGCACCTTGGCGACCCAGTCGACCTCGGGGAGTTCGGAGACAAGGAACGGTCCGGCGGAAAACGCGGCCTCGAGAAGGGCAAGCCCGGTCGCATCCGGCGGGTCGGTCGAAATAGGCCGCAACCTCCCACAGGCCCGACCCATCCTCGACCTCGAAGGATCCGACGCCGATGGGTTCGGGATCAAGACGTTCGACCGCCTCGGCCAGCGCCTCGGCGCGGTCCCGTCCGGCAAGAGTGGTCAGCGCGGTATAGGTCGTCATCCGGTCCCGCTACGCCATCGCACGCCGGCTGACAAGCCGCCCTGTCACACCGGCGCCACGCCCGTTCCGATGGGGCAGGTCACCCCGGTTCCGCCGATCCCGCAATAGCCGCCCGGGGTCTTCGACAGGTACTGCTGATGGTAGTCCTCGGCGAAGTAGAAGGCGGGCGCGGGCAGGATCTCGGTCGTGATGCCGCCGAAGCCCGCGTCTTTCAGACGCGCTTCGAACATCTTTCGGCTGTCCTCGGCCGCGGCCGTCTGGCCGGCGTCGAACGCATAGATGCCCGACCGGTACTGCGTGCCCACGTCGTTGCCCTGCCGCATGCCCTGCGTCGGGTCGTGGCCTTCCCAGAACACGCGCAGCAGGTCGGCATAGGTGACGACCGCGGGATCATAGACCACGCGCACCACCTCGTTGTGGCCGGTGCGCCCCGAGCAGACCTCCTGGTAGGTCGGGTTCGGCGTGAAGCCGCCGGCATAGCCGACCATCGTCAGCCAGACACCGTCGAGCTTCCAGAACATCCGCTCCACACCCCAGAAACAGCCCATGCCGAACATCGCGACCTCGAAGCCTTCGGGGACATCGGCGGTCAGCGGCCGCCCGAAGACATGGTGCGTGGGCGCGGTGGGGATCGGGTCGGGACGACCCGGCAGCGCCGCATCCGGCGCGATCATTTCGGACTTCTTCCGCAAGAGCGAGAACATGGGGAACCTCGTTTCCGTTTCCCCTGTCAATATAGGGGCGCGCGCCTCACCCGACCACCGCCCGGCGCCTCCATCGACCCGAAAATATCCCGGGGGAGGCCCCGCGCAAGCGGGGACGGGGGCAGCGCCCCCTCTTCCGGCCTCAAAGAAAACTCTGCGGATCGATATCGATCGCAAGCCGCAGGTTCGCCGGCAGCTTCACCTGTGCCACCCACTGGGCAAGCGCAGGCTGCAGCGCCGCGCCTTTGTCGGCCTTGACCAGAAGCCGCACCCGGTGCCGCCCCCGGACGCGGGCGATGGGCGCGGGTGCGGGGCCGAAGACCTGCGCGCCGATGCGGGTGAGAGGGCCTGCGTTGCGCGCCAGCCGGTTGCCGATATCGAAAACCTCCTGCACATCGGGGGAGGACAGGATGATCCCCGCCATGCGCCCGAAGGGCGGCACGCCCGCGGCAAGCCGCTCGTCGGCCTGCGCGCGCCAGAAGGCTTCCTCGTCGCCGCCCAGGATGGCGCGGATCACCGGATGCTCGGGCTGGTGGGTCTGGATCAGTGCCAGCCCCGGACGATCCGCCCGCCCTGCCCGGCCCGACACCTGGCGGACCAGCTGAAAGGTCCGCTCCGCCGCGCGCAGATCCGATCCCTGCAACCCGAGGTCGGCATCGACCACGCCCACCAGCGTCAAGAGCGGGAAGTTGTGGCCCTTGGCGACAAGCTGGGTGCCGATGATGATGTCGGCCTCGCCCTGCGCGATCGCCTCGACCTGCGCCTTCAGCGCCCGGGCCGAGCCGTAAAGGTCCGACGACAGCACCGCGACCCGCGCCTCCGGGAAAAGCGCCGCGGCCTCTTCCTGAAGCCGCTCGACACCGGGCCCGACCGGGGCAAGCCGGTCCTCGACGCCGCAGGACGGGCAGGCTTTGCGGGATGGGCGTCGTCTCTCCGCACTGATGGCAGACAAGACGCTTGAGGAAGCGGTGCTCGACCATGCGCGCGTCGCACTGCTCGCAGCCGATCTGGTGGCCGCAGGCGCGGCAGATCGTGACCGGGGCATAGCCGCGGCGGTTGAGGAAGAAGAGCGCCTGCTCGCCCGCCTCGAGCCGCTTTTTCGTCTCGGCCACGAGGACCGACGGACAGCCAGCGGTTCGATGGCAGCTTTTCTGCTGCGCATGTCGATGGCCTGCATCCGGGGCAGTTCCGCCGTGCCGAACCGGCCCGTCAGCGTCACGCGGGCATATTTGCCCGCCTCGGCATTCACCCAGGTCTCGAGCGACGGCGTGGCGGAGGCCAGCACCACCTGCGCCGAACAGAGCGAGGCGCGCAGAACCGCCATGTCGCGGGCGTTGTAAAGCACGCCATCCTCCTGCTTGTAGGAGGTGTCGTGTTCCTCATCGACGACGATGAGACCCAGGTCGCGGAACGGCAGGAACAGGGCCGACCGGGCGCCGACGACAAGCTGCGCACCGCCCTCTCCGACCATGCGCCAGGCGCGGCGCCGTTCGGTCATCGTGACCCCCGAATGCCACTCGGCGGGCCGTGCACCGAAGCGGGCTTCCACCCGCGACAGGAACTCGGCGGTCAGCGCGATTTCGGGCAGAAGAACAAGGGCTTGCCGCCCCTGAGACAGACAGGCGGCGATGGCCTCGAGGTAGACCTCGGTCTTGCCCGATCCGGTGACACCCTTGAGCAGGGTCGTGCCATAAACCTCGGCCTCGACGCCGACCCGGATCGTCTCGGCGGCGGCCCTTTGTTCGTCGGTCAGGGTATAGGCGCTCGGGCCCGGGTCGAGCCGGGGATAGGGCAGATCGCGGGGGCTGTCCTCCTCGACGATGGCGCCCTGCTTGACGAGGCCCTTGACCACCGATGGGGTGACGCCCGCGGCCTGCGACAGTTCGGCCAGCGTCACCGCCCCGCCGCCGAAGGCGTCGAGCGCGTCGAGGACGCGGGCGCGCGCGTCGGTCATCCGGTCGGGATCGGCCCCGCCTCTGCGATAGACGGTGCGCATCGACGGCGGATCGCCAAGGCCGGGTGACCGCGTGGCCAGCCGCAGCATCGCCGACATCGGCGTCAGCGTGTAGTCGGCGGCGCGGCTGAGGAAGTCGCGCATCACCGGCAGCATTGGGGCGGCGTCGAGGACGCGGCCGACCGGGCGGATCTTTGCGGGATCGAACCGCCCCTCACCCGGGCCCCAGACCACGCCGAGAACGCGGCGGGGGCCAAGCGGGACCTCGACGAAGGCGCCCGTGACGCAGCCGCCCTGGGGCGCGCGGTAGTCCAGAAGCCGGTCGAGCGGCTGGGTCGTCAGCACGCCGACCAGCGCGCCCTCCTCGAAGACATCGGCCTCGGAAGCGGGAGGGATCGCCGGGTCAGTCACAGCCGGGGCCCGCTTCGGGCTTTCGGCAGGCCCGCCCTTGCGATAGAACGCCCCCGACCGCTTGAACGGACCGCAGGAGGGGCCCCATGAAATTCTTCGTCGACACAGCCGATACCGCCGCCATCGCCGAACTCAACGAGCTTGGCATGGTCGATGGCGTGACCACCAACCCCTCGCTCATCATGAAGTCGGGCCGCGATATCCGCGAGGTCACCAAGGAGATCTGCGACATGGTCGCCGGCCCGGTCTCGGCCGAGACCGTGGCGCTCGATGCCGAGGGCATGATCGACGAAGGGCGCGAGCTTGCCAAGATCGCCGACAACATCGCGATCAAGGTGCCGCTGACCTGGGAAGGGCTCAAGGCCTGCAAGGTTCTGTCGGGCGAGGGGCGCATGGTGAACGTGACGCTCTGCTTCTCGGCCAACCAGGCGCTGCTGGCGGCCAAGGCGGGGGCGACCTTCATTTCTCCCTTCATCGGGCGGCTTGACGACATCAATCTCGACGGGATGGACCTGATCGCGGACATCCGCGAGATCTACGACAATTACGGGTTCGAGACGCAGATACTGGCGGCCTCGATCCGCACGGTCAACCACATGACCGAGGCCGCCAAGATCGGGGCCGACGTCGCGACCGCGCCGCCGGACGTGATCCGGAAAATGGCCCAGCATGTCCTGACCGACAAGGGCCTCGAAGGCTTCCTCAAGGACTGGGCGAAAACCGGTCAGAAGATTCTCTGACGCCCGTCCGCCGGGAAGATTGCACGCTGTCGCAAGGCCGGTAACCGGGCGCGACGGCGTGCCCCTGCCGGCCTCGGGGCACCGCCGCGACCGTGACCCCGCCGCCACGCCGCGGCGGCCCGAATGCCGCCCGCGGCAATCAGCGGGTTGAGCGGCGCACGTCCGCTCTGGCTAGAACGCGGG
This sequence comes from uncultured Alphaproteobacteria bacterium, assembly GCA_963709395.1. Classification (GTDB taxonomy): domain Bacteria; phylum Pseudomonadota; class Alphaproteobacteria; order Rhodobacterales; family Rhodobacteraceae; genus CAVPWP01. The sequence goes on along the minus strand of CAVPWP010000008.1, from coordinate 114,788 downwards.
GCAAAGCACAAGACCCACACACCCCTCGTCCCGAAAGATCGGAACGCCATCATGACCCGAAACGTCCAATGACCGGCAAGACCGGCCCCACATCATCGGACGCCCCTGTGCCCGGCATCGACGAGGCGCTGCGCGCACGCATCCTCGCGCGGCCCGAGGCAGTGCTTGCCGACCGCGACGTGATGAACGCTCTCATCGACGCCGATGACGCGGCGCTGGGGCAGAACGTGGTCGATATCCGCGGCATCGCCATCCAGCGGCTCGAGGCGCGGCTTGGCCGGCTTGAAGACACCCATCGCGGCGTCATCGCGGCGGCCTACGAGAACCTCGTCGGCATGACGCAGGTGCATCGCGCGGTCCTGCGCCTGCTGGAACCCACGGAATTCGACGCCTTTCTGCGCTGTCTTGGCCGCGACGTGGGCGACATCCTGCGGGTCGAGCGGATCCGGCTTGTGCTGGAAAGCCACCGCGACGACTTCGGCCCGCTGATCCGCCGCCTTGGCGGGGTCCTGCAGGTGGCCGAACCCGGCTTCGTCGACGACTATGTCACACAGGGGCGCGGCGGTACCGCGCGCCGGGTCGTGCTGCGTGAATTGCGCCTCGAGGAAGCCGGGCTCTATGGCCGCGACGCCGAGCGCATCGGGTCCGAGGCGGTGATCCGGCTTGACCTCGGGCAGAACCGGCTGCCTGGACTTCTGGCACTTGGGGCCACCGAGGCGCAGCAGTTCGCCCCGAACCAGGGCACCGATCTTCTCGAGTTCTTCGGGGGGGCGTTCGAGCGGGCCATGCGGCGCTGGCTGGCGTGATCGCGCCCGCCGCCCTTTCCGCGATCGACGGATGGCTTGGCGAGTTGTCCGCACTGAAGAACGCAAGCGCGAACACTCTCTTGGCCTATCGCACCGATGTCCTTGGCTTCGTGGCCTTCCAGCAGACGCACCAAGGCGGGCCGATGGGGACTTGGCCCGCTGACGCGGGTGCGGCTTTCGGACATGCGCGCCTGGATGGCGTCGGAACGCGGACGCGGGGTCTCGGCCCGGTCGCTGGCGCGGTCGCTTTCGGCGGTGAAGGGGTTCATCGCCTGGCTGGCCGAGCGTGAAGGGTTCGACGCAACGGCGGTGCTTGCCACCCGCGCGCCGAAATACCGCAAGTCCCTGCCCCGCCCGCTGGCCGAGGACGCGGCGGTGGCGATGCTCGACACGCTGGAGACGCAGGAGGCAACAGGCTGGATCGCGGCGCGGGACGTGGCCGTGGTCACGATGCTCTATGGCTGCGGGCTGCGGATTTCCGAGGCGCTGTCACTGACCGGGGGCGACTATCCCGCTGCCCGAGACGCTGCGGATGCGCGGCAAGGGCGGCAAGGAACGGATCGTGCCGGTGATCGGCCCCGCGCGCACGGCGGTGGCCGACTACGTGGCGGCCTGCCCCTACCCGCCCGAGGCCGGGGCCCCGCTCTTTCGCGGCGCGCGGGGTGGTCCGCTGAACCCCCGTCTCGTCCAGAAGGCGATGGAACGGGCGCGGGCACAGCTTGGCCTTCCGGCCACCGCCACGCCCCACGCGATGCGCCACAGCTTCGCCACTCACCTGCTGAGCGCGGGCGGCGACCTGCGCGCGATCCAGGAACTTCTGGGCCATGCGTCGCTGTCGACAACGCAGGCCTACACGGCGGTGGACACCGCACGTCTGATGGAGGTCTACGCGCAGGCGCACCCGAGGGCGCAGGCGGGGCGATGACATGCCGCAAGGCCCATCCCTCCCTGCCGGGCGATGCTGAACGTTGACGGAGGTCCATGTTCCGCGGCGTCCTGCTGATCTTCACCCGCCGAACCGTTTGCGAATCCGGTCAATCTGCGCCATGAGGCCCCGATGACCCCGTTCGCGAAAGCCCTTGGCGTTCACCTTCTCACGGCGACAGGTGCCGTATTCGCGATGCTGGCGATGCTGGCCGCCGTTGACCAGCAGTGGAGCCTGATGTTCCTGTGGCTCGTCGTGGCCTTTGCGGTCGACGGGGTCGATGGTCCGCTTGCCCGCCGCTACGAGGTCAAGACCCAGGCACCGCAGATCGACGGCGTGCTTTTGGACCTGATCATCGACTACCTGACCTATGTGTTCATCCCGGCCTATGCGCTGTTCAAGTCCGGGCTCCTGCCGGGCTGGACCGGGTGGGTGGCGATTATCGTCATCACCTTCGCAAGCGCGCTCTATTTCGCCGATACACGGATGAAGACGCGGGACAATTCGTTCTCGGGCTTTCCGGGCTGCTGGAACATGGTCGTGCTGGTCCTGTTCGCGATCAAACCCGATTTCTGGGTCAGCCTCGGCCTTGTCACGATCCTGGCAGTGCTGATGTTCGTGCCGGTGAAGTTCGTTCACCCGGTCCGGACCGAGCGCTGGCGCAACCTGACATTGCCGACGGCGCTGGCCTGGACCTTGTTTGCCGGTTGGGCGGCCTGGGTGGATTTCGACCCGCAAAGCTGGGCGCTGTGGGGGCTGATGGCGACAAGCGTCTATCTTGTCGCCGCCGGGGGGCTACAGCAACTCCTGTATGGCCCCGACGGCTGACAGACGCCTGATCTCGCCCTGTCGCTACTCTGCCGCGATCTTGTCCTGCGTCCGCGTCTCGAAGTCGGACGCGTCGTGGCGCTCCAGAAGCTGCTCGTGCGGCTGGCCCGAGGTGCGGTTGACCATGCGCCCACGCTTTACGGCCGGGCGGGCCTCGATGCGTTCGGCCCATTCCACGACATGCGTGTAGGACATCACGTCGAGAAATTCGGCCGCGTCATACTGCCGGCCGAGGACGAGGTTGCCATACCACGGCCAGATCGCGAAGTCGGCGATCGTCGGCCCGTCGCCCACCATCCAGTCGCGGTCGGCGAGATGGCGGTTCAGCACATCGAGTTGGCGCTTGGTTTCCATGGCGTAGCGGTCGATCGGATACTGCCACTTCTCGGGCGCGTAGTAATAGAAGTGGCCGAAGCCGCCGCCGAGGTAGGGCGCGCTGCCCATCTGCCAGAAGAGCCAGGACAGAAGCTCGGGCCGGTCTTCGGGACGGCCGAGGAAGGCGCCGAACTTCTCGGCGAGGTGCAGAAGGATCGCGCCGCTTTCGAAGACCCGGACCGGCTTGGGCCCAGAGCGGTCCACAAGGGCGGGGATCTTGGAGTTCGGGTTGATCTCGACGAAGCCCGACCCGAACTGGTCGCCCTTGCCGATGCGGATCAGCCAGGCGTCGTATTCGGCGTCATGGCCGGCCGCGAGAAGCTCTTCGAACATGACCGTGACCTTCACACCGTTCGGAGTGCCCTGCGAATAAAGCTGGAACGGGTGCTTGCCCAGCGGCAGCTGCTTCTCGTGGGTCGCGCCTGCGATGGGGCGGTTGGTGGATTCGAACTCGCCACCGTTCGGAACATCCCAGGTCCAGACCTTCGGCGGCGTGTAGGGTTTGAGATCGCTCATCGGGTTACCTCGTCTGTCTGCAGGTCCGTACATAGGACAGCGGCGCGCGAATCCCAATGCGCGACGCCTGTGTGCAGGTGCACAGGCCCTATGCGCCTAGCCCAGCGCGGCGTCGCAGCGGGCGCAGACGCCGCGGTGGCTGTGCTGGCCGACGTCGGGCAGGATCTTCCAGCAGCGCTGGCATTTCTCGCCCGTGGCCTTTTCGAACACCACGCCCACGCCTTCGACCTCGGGCAGGCGGAAGGCCTCCTGCGGGCTGGGGTCGGCGGTCAGGGTGATGTCGGAGGTGATGCAGATGTCGGCGAAGTCGACGCTGCGCAGCGCGGCAAGCGTCTCCTTGTCCTCGACATGCACCACCGGCGCGGCTTCAAGGCTGGCGCCGATCACCTTGTCCTGACGCTGGATCTCGAGCGCGGCGGTGACCACGCGGCGAACCCGGCGGATCGCGGCCCATTTCGCCGCCAGCGGTTCGTCCAGCCAGTCGGCGGGGGTGTCGGGCATGTCGACAAGGTGAACCGAGCTTTCGTCGCCGGGGAACCGTTCGAGCCAGACCTCTTCCATCGTGAAGACGAGGATCGGGGCCAGCCAGGTCGTCAGCCGGTGGAACAGAAGGTCAAGCACCGTGCGCGCGGCGTTCCGGCGCGGGGTCGGCCCGTCGCAGTAAAGCGCGTCCTTGCGGATGTCGAAATAGACCGCCGACAGGTCGATGGTGCAGAAGTCGAACAGCGCCCGGAAGACGCTTGGAAAGTCGTAGGTCGCGTAGCCGCTGCGCACCTTGTGGTCGAGTTCGGCCAGACGGTGAAGGACCCAGCGTTCAAGCTCGGGCATGTCCTCCGGTGCGACCCGTTCTTCCTCGGAGAAATCCTTGAGGTTGCCCAGCATGAAGCGCAGCGTGTTGCGCAGACGGCGATAGCTGTCGGCGGTGCCCTTCAGGATCTCGGGGCCGATACGCAGGTCGGCGGTGTAGTCCGACTGCGCCACCCAGAGGCGCAGGATGTCCGCACCATACTGGTCGATCACCGATTGCGGAGCCACGGTGTTGCCCAGCGACTTGGACATCTTCATGCCCTTCTCGTCGAGCGTGAATCCATGGGTCAGCACACCCCTGTAGGGCGCGCGGCCGATCGTGCCGCAGGCCTGCAGCATCGAGGAATGGAACCACCCCCGGTGCTGGTCGGTGCCTTCGAGGTAGAGGTCGGCGATGCCGTCGGCCGTGCCGTCGGGCCGGTCGCGCAGCACGAAGGCGTGGGTCGAGCCCTGAATCGAACCAGACGTCGAGGATGTCGAAGACCTGTTCGTATTCGCCCGGGTCGTAGTCGTTTCCAAGGAACCGTTCCTTGGCGCCCGGCTTGTACCAGGCGTCGGCCCCTTCGGCCTCGAATGCGTCGAGGATGCGGGCGTTGACCTTGGGATCGCGCAGCAGGAAGTCGGCGTCGCCGGGTTTCGCTCCCTTCTTGACGAAGCAGGTCAGCGGCACGCCCCAGGCGCGTTGGCGCGACAGCACCCAGTCGGGCCGCGCCTCGATCATCGAATGAAGGCGGTTGCGCCCGGTCTTCGGCGTCCAGGTGACAAGGCTGTCGATCGAGGTCAGCGCCCGCTCGCGGATCGTCGTGCCATAGGTGTCCTGCCCGTCGCCCACCGGCTTGTCGATGGCCGCGAACCATTGCGGGCGGTTGAGCCGGATCACCGGGGCCTTCGACCGCCAGGAATGGGCGTCCGAGATGGTGATGCGGCGGCGGGCCAGAAGCGCGCCCACCTCGACCAGCTTGTCGATCACCGCCTTGTTCGCGCCGCCGGGCTTGCCGTTTTCCTGGATGATCCGCTGGCCCGCGAAGAAGGGCAGATCGGGGCGGAACGCGCTGTCGTCGAGGATGTTGAAGGTCATGGTCAGGCCATGCTTCACCCCGATCTGGAAGTCGTCGTCGCCATGGCTGGGCGCGGTGTGGACAAAGCCCGTGCCCGCGTCGTCGGTGACGTGGTCGCCGGGGAAGAGGGGGACGTCATAGTCCCATTCGCCGCCGGCGCCCTCGGCCCCGCGCAGGGGGTGGGCACAGGTCAGCGCGCCGAGTTCCTCGGGCGTCACGTCGCGCAGGCGGCGATACATCGACGGCTCGAGCCGCATGGCCGAGAGCGCGTCCTCGGCCAACTTGTCGGCGAGCAGGTAACGGTCGCCGATCCGCGCCCAGCATTCCTCGGGGCGGCCGGTGATCTCGTAGAGGCCGTAGGAGATCTCCGGGCCGAAGCAGATCGCGCGGTTCTGCGGAAGCGTCCAGGGGGTGGTGGTCCAGATGATGACCTTGCGACTGCGATCAATCTCGTCAGCGCGCTGTCCGGACCTGCGGCTGCTCCATCACCGACGGCCCAGTCGATCGAACGTCGACAACCTGAACGGCACCCACACCGCATCGGTCTGCCGGTCGTGATACTCGACCTCGGCCTCGGCCAGCGCGGTCTTCTCGACCGGCGACCACATCACCGGCTTCGAGCCCTGGTAGAGCGTGCCGTTCATCAGGAACTTCTGGAATTCCTCGGCGATCACGCGTTCGGCGTGGAAGTCCATCGTGAGGTAGGGATCGGCCCAGTTGCCGGTGACGCCGAGACGCTTGAATTCCTCGCGCTGGATGTCGATCCAGCCTTCCGCGAACTTGCGGCATTCCTGCCGGAAGGCCACGACATCGACATCGTCCTTGTCGAGCCCTTTCGCGCGGTACTGTTCCTCGATCTTCCACTCGATCGGCAGGCCGTGGCAGTCCCAGCCGGGGACATAGCGCGCGTCCTTGCCCATCATCTGCTGGGAGCGCACCACCATGTCCTTCAGGACCTTGTTCAGCGCATGGCCGATGTGAAGATTGCCGTTGGCATAGGGCGGGCCGTCATGCAGCGTGAAGGGCTCGCGCCCCGTCTTCTCGCGCAGGCGGTCGTAGACGCCGATCGTCTGCCAGCGCTCCAGCCAGGCGGGTTCGCGCTGAGGCAGGCCCGCGCGCATCGGGAAGTCGGTTTCGGGAAGGTTCAGCGTGTCTTTGTAGTCGGGCGTGTCGGCGCACATGGACGGCGGTCCTTGGTGTTCTTTTCCGGCGGGGTGTGTGAGGGGCGGCGCGATGGCTCAAGCGCCTTTGTCCCGGCGCCTGCGATCCTACAGGGCCGGGCGGGTAATTCGAATGATGATCGCGGCGAAGCGAGGCATGGGGCGGCTTATAGGGCGCGGCCTTGCGGTCGTAAAGCGGCGGCGGCATCAGCGGGCGCCGGGTTTGTCTCTTGTGCGCCCCCGGCCTCTTCGGGCCTAATCCGGGGAAAAGGACGGCAGGAGCGACCCATGCCCACACTGACCCTTGCACTTGGTGGCGGCGGGGCCGCGGGCATCGGCCATGTGCCGGTTCTCGAGGCGCTGGACGAGATCGGCGTGCGGCCCGAAGCGATCGCGGGCACGTCGATCGGCGCGGTGGTGGGGGCCTGCTATGCCGGGGGCATGACCGGAGCGGAGATCCGGGCGCATGTTGAGACGCTTCTCGAAGACCCGCTGGCGACCGCGCGGCGGTTCTGGGACAACGCGAGCTTCCGGCTGGGCATGCCGTCGATGGCCATCAACTCCCTGACGACGATCCGCACCGTGCTGCCCGAGGCCGTGCCCGAGCGGTTCGAGGATCTGGAAATCCCCCTGACGGTGGCGGCGACCGACTACCACGCGCGCGAGACCGTCTATTTCGACGCCGGCGACCTGCGTCAGGCGCTGGCCGCGTCGATGGCGTTTCCGGTGCTCTTCCATCCGGTCCGGTGGAAAGGCCGGGTGCTCATCGACGGCGGCGTGACCGATAACCTGCCGATCCGCTGCCTGCCCAGGGCCAACGTCTGCCTTGCCGTCGACGTGGCCAGCGAACCGCCCTCCGACAGCACGGAGGTGCCCGGGCCGGCCGAGCTTCTGGTCGGATCGCTGCGGATCATGATGCGGGCGCTGCTGACCGAAGCGGTCAACGGCCGCGACGAGGTCTTCGTGGTCGAACCCGATACGCGCGGCTTCCGGTCCCTCGACTTCCAGCGCTGGGAAGAGATTCTCGAGGCCGCGGAACTGGCCAAGGCGAAGGTGCTGGACGAGCTGCCGGGGCGGCTGGGGCTGACGTAGGGACGCGGTTCCCGGTCGTGCGGCGGCTCGGATTTCCGGCGGATGGGAGGATGGTCGCGCCGAATATCATGACGTCGCCCAAGAGACCGCCCAGGCTATCGCGCTAGGACGCAGCACTTCTTCGGTGCTAGTCTTGCAGCCGGTCAAGCACGCGGCGACCCACCCGGAAGTCCCCGGCGCGTGTCACGGCGTGTTCAGCATTGGAAAGGTGCCTCTTGCGATGACGATCCCGGAACCCTTCGATACCGCCACCCACGAGGAACTTGCCCTGATGCAGGGGTTTCCACCACCCGCCGGGAAACGGGTGGATCGCTTCAATGGTATGTGGGAGCCGCCATTCAATCGGTGGGCCTACCAGAATATGCGGCGGATCTGGCCGACAGCACCTGTGCGGCCCAGCGATGCCGGTACCGCGCTGAGGCGCGAGATCGACGCTGACATCGGCAGCCTGTCGGTTCGACGCAAGGATGGCTCTCTCGCTGATTTCGAGTGCTTCCTGCGGCAGACATTCACCGACAGCCTGATCGTGGTTCACAAGGACAGGATCGTCTACGAACGTTACCTCAACGGCATGACGCCGGACACGCCACACATCATGTTCAGCTGCACCAAGTCCTTCGTCGGCCTCTTCGCATTGATGGCGATCGAAGAGGGGCTGGTCACGCGGGACACCCCGATCGTGGACATCATACCGGAACTCGACAACGGATCGGGTTTTTCCGATGCTACCTTCGGTCAGGTCCTCGACATGACGGCATCGCTGAAATTCAGTGAGTACTATGACGACCCCGACGCAGAGTTCCACGATTACGTCGCGGTTCTAGGGGCCGGCATCAAGGCGGTCGATTGGGACGGACCAAAGAGCCTCTATGACTATGCCACCACACTGACCAAGCTCGAGGGGCGCGCGCATGGGTCGGTGTTCGAGTACCAGACGCCGCAGGCCGATGTCCTGAACTGGGCGGTCAGTCGACTGTTCGGTCAGAATTTTGTGACCCTGCTGGAAACCCGCCTGTGGTCAAGACTCGGCATGACCGGCGAGGCCTATGTCCTTCTGGATGCCACGGGCAACCTCGTCGCCGGGGGTGGGCTGAACGCCACGGCCGAGGACATGGCGCGCTTCGCCTCGGCGATGCTCCGGAATGGTCGTGTGGGCGGTGAACAGATCATCCCCAAAGCGGTGATCGACACGCTTTCACAAGGCGGGTCCACCGAAGCCTTCCTGAGGGGCCCGAGCGCGGAAGAAGACATGGCAAGTGGCCATTGGAGCTACTGCGCACAATGGTGGATCAGAAACACCCCGGGGTCAGAGGCGATCATCGCGATGGGTGTAAATGGCCAATGGATCTACATAGATCGAAATCGAGAAGTTGCGGTCATCAAGCAATCAAGCCAGCCGGAATCGGACAGCTGGTATTTCCACGACTATACCTGCAACGCGATGGACGCTCTGGTCCGGCATGTCGCGGGCGAAGATGTGACCTGACACGCCATTGGACGGCGACGATCCCGTCGATGGTCCCTCCGGACTGTGTCGCGCACCGTGCTGCCGTCCTGATGTGGCGTCAGACCCACTTGGCCAGCGGCGGCAGGCTCATCAGCACGGCATTGGCGTCGTGGCCGGTTTCCAGCCCGAACTTGGTGCCGCGGTCGTAGACGAGGTTGTATTCCGCGTAGAGCCCGCGGTGGACCAGCTGCGCATCCTTGTCGGCCTCGGTCCAGGGCGTGTCGCGGCGGCGCTCGGTGACCGGAACGAAGGCCTTGAGGAACGCGCGGCCCACGTCCTGGGTGAAGGCGAAATCGGCCTCCCAGTCGCCGGTGTTGTGGTCGTCGTAGAAGATGCCGCCCACGCCCCGCGCCCGGCCCCGGTGCGGGACGAAGAAATACTCGTCGGCCCAGGCCTTGTAGCGCGGGTAGTAGCCGGGGTCGTGCGGGTCGCAATGCTCTTTCTGCACGGCGTGGAAATGGGCGGTGTCCTCGGCATATTCGATGCAGGGGTTGAGGTCGGACCCGCCGCCGAACCACCAGGCATGCGGCGTCCAGAACATCCGGGTGTTCATGTGGACCGCAGGCGTGTGCGGGTTCTGCATATGGGCCACAAGGCTGATGCCCGAGGCCCAGAAGCGCGGATCGTCGGCCATGCCCGGAACGCCGCGCGCGGCCATCGCCTTTTGTGCGCGTTCCCCAAGCTGGCCGTGGACGGTCGAGACGTTGACGCCGACCTTCTCGAACACCCGTCCGCCGCGCATCACGCTCATCAACCCGCCGCCGGCATCCGATCCGTCGTCGCTTGCGCGTTTCGTTTCGGTCACTTCGAACCGGCCGGGGGCATTGCCGGCGAAGGGACCGGTCTCCTGCGCGTCCTCGAGCGCCTCGAAGGATGCGACGATGTCGTCGCGCAATTCGCGAAACCAGGACGCGGCGCGGGCCTTGCGGTCGTCGAACATCTCGGTCATCGGTCGTCTTGCCCTTTCGCTCTGGCCTGCGCGCCCGTCGCGCATCTGCCACTTGCACCCTGCAGCCCCGGGTTTATCGTGCCTGTCATGAGACGCAAGTATCTGGTCCTTCTGGTTCTGCTTCCGCTTGTTGCCTGCGCCACGCCGCAACAGCAATGCATCGACAACGCGACTCGCGATCTCGAGGTTCTGGACCTTCTGATCCTCGAAACGCGGCAGAATCTCGAACGCGGATTCGCGATCGAGCAGGAGGTCGTGCCGCGCGTGGGCTTCACCTATTGCTTCGGCAACGCGTGGTCGAACGCCGGGGTGTCCTTCTGTTCGAACAACTCCACCCAGGTCCGCAACCGCCCCGTCGCCATCGACACCGAGACCGAGCGGCGCAAGCTGGCCGAGCTCGAGGCACGGCGGGTCGACGTCGCCGCCCGAAGCCAGCGCGCGCTTGCCGCCTGCGAGGCGCAGTTTGGGGGGTGACCCGGCGGCTTCCGGGCTTTCCAGTGCGCTTTGCGGGATCAGTGTGGGCCGGCGCGCGCGCGGGTCTTTCCCGAACCTTGGCCTGAGGCCATCGGCAACTTCTTGCGACTTGCGAGACGCGATGCAAACGCGCCTTGCCTGCCGTGTCTCATTCAGGACAATGACGTCCGGGGGTGAGAAAGAGGGTAGCGATGTTTGCTGGATTCCTTCCCCTGTTCTTCGGCGCCTTCGCGCTGGTTCTCGGTCGCGGCATGTCCGGTGGGTCTGCAGATCCCGTGGATGCCCCATCGTCCGGTCCCACGGGCACGGACGCCCCACCTCCTCCCGGTGCGGATCCGGTCGATCCGCCGCCGCCCGCCGCTCCCATATCGTCAGGCCGGGCAGGCGATCCGCCCGGTGACGCCTATGACATCGGCTGGTCCGGATTGACGCCGGAAGAGCAGTTGATGGTCGAACTGATCAACCGGGCACGGATGGACCCTCAGGCAGAAGTCGACCGCCTTGACGAGGGGCTTGCCCCGGGCATCGCCTCCGGCGGCGCGGCACCTTTGGCCGTGACCCCGGAACTCAGCGCCGCGGCGCGCGCGCATTCGCAGGACATGGACGACCGGAACTTCTTTTCCCATAGCAACCCAAGTGGTCAAAGCCCGTCGGACCGGGCTATCGAGGAAGGCCACGGCTCGCGCTTTGTCAGCGAGAACATCGGATGGGTCGGCTCGACCCGGAGCCCGCAGGACCTCCAGTCCCGCGTCGAGACGCACCACGACAACCTGTGGGAATCCGACGGCCATCAGCGCAACATGATGGACGGCACCTGGTCGGAAATCGGCGTCGGCTACGACTACGGCAGTCATCAGGGCTATTCCGGTTCGACCTTCGTGACCGAGATGTTCGGCGACCGCGACATGACCTACCTGACCGGCGTCGTGATCGAGGACGAGGACGGCGACGAGTTCTACGACCTCGGCGAGGGTCAGGGCGGCGTCTGGGTGACGGCCGATGACGGAACCACGCTCTACACCACCGCAACGTGGGATTCGGGGGGCTACTCGCTGGCCCTGCCACCGGGCACCTACACGGTTCTCTTTGAGGGCGGCGATCTCGATACCCCGTATGAAGCCACGGTGGCCATCGGCAACAGGAACGTGAAGCTGGACGTGTTCGACGACGGGCCCCGAACGATGTCTGCCGCCAGCCCCGCGCCCATGCCGGCATCGGAGGCCGAGGCAGCGGACGTTCTTGCTTTCCTGCCCGAAGTTCCATTTGGCGAGGTGCCCGAGGAGGCGGAGGAGTGGGAAGAAGACGCGGACCTGCTGCTGGTGTGACGCCGGGCGCGAAGCCGAAGTAGAGTGGCGACGCGCCTCCAACACGCGCTGAAGGCGTCCCCGGTCGAGCGACCCGGCCCGCAGACCTCTAGTGCGCGGGGACGTGCACCGAGTTCGACAAGCGTGCGCCCGCCGTCGACCGTCAGGATCTGGCCTGTCATGAAGGCCGATCCTTCCGAGGCCAGGAACTGGGCGACCTCGGCCAGTTCGTCGGCATTGGCGATCCGGGCAAGAGGGGTGGAATCCAGGATCTCGTCGCGGAACTCGTCATGGTCCTTCAGCGCGCCCTGAAGCGACGCGCTCATCACCGAGCCAAGGGCGATGGCGTTCACCCGGATATGGTGCGGCGCCAGCGCCACGGCCATCGACCGGGTCATCTGGTCCAGCGCCGCGCAGGACACCGAATAGGCCAGAAGCTCGGGTTGGGTCCGGCGCGCGGCGATCGACGACAGGTTGATGATGGATCCCGCCGGGGTCCCTTCGTCACTGGCCTCTTCGCCCTGCTTGATCATGCGGCGACCAAAGGCCTGCGTGATCCGCAGCGCGGTCATCAGGTTCTGCTCGAGAAGCCGCGCCACGGCGTCGTCGTCGGAATTCAGCGGGTCGGAGGGCACCATCTGCCGGCTGGCGTTCACCAGGATGTCGACCCGGTCGAAGGCGTCGAGCGTGGCCGAGAGCAGGTTCGCGATGGCCAGCTTCTCGCGCAGGTCGCCGGCGAAGGTGCGGGCCCGTTCGGCATCGCTGCCCAGGGCCGAGAACTCGCGGTCCAGCGCATCCTCGTCGATGTCGGCGAACATCACGTTGGCGCCGCGCGACAGGAAGTGGCGGGCGATCGCAAGGCCCACGCCGTTGCCGGCGCCGGTGACCACGGCGGTCTTTCCTTCAATGGAAAAGGACATTCCTCAGCCTCGTCTTTGGCCGCGCGGGCGCGCGGCGCGGAAGAGTTTGTAGCGCGCGTCGGCGCCGATCTCGTGAACCTCGATGAAGGCTTCCGAGAGGGTCTGTTCGTAGGGCAGATGCCGGTTGGCGACAAGCCAGAGCGTCCCCTGACGTGACAGGAGCCGCGCGGCCGACCGGATGAAGGCGCGGCCAAGCTCGGGGGCTCCTCGGCGGCCATCATGAAAGGGCGGGTTCGTCACGACGGTGCCGTAGGGCACGTCGGCGACATGCGTGGTCGCATCGTCCCAGTGGAACCGGGCTCGGGGGTCGGAGACGTTGCGCCGCGCACAATCGAGCGCCGTGGCATCGGCTTCGACAAGGTGAAGTTCCGTCACATCGGGCGACTCGAGAACCGAGCGTGACAGGAAACCCCAGCCGGCGCCCAGATCGGCCACCCGTCCCTTGAGGTCGCGCGGCAGAACGGCGGCAAGGGCGGCCGACCCCGGGTCGATCCGGTCAGCTGAGAAAACCCCCGGAAGGGTGACGAAACCGTCGACATGACGGGGCGACGCTGCCCAGTCGGAAAACTCCCCACCGGTGACGACATAGATCTTGCCGTGGGCCTTTGAGAACGGCTCGGACACCGTAGCGCGGGGGCGCAGGGCGCGCAGCAGCGTCTCGACTCCATCGGTCTTCTGCCCATCCACGATGATGGGGCCCTCGGTCACCGCGCGGGCGGCCGCGATGCGGGCCTGTGCGGCCTCTTTCGAGCGGGGCACGATGACGATGGCGGCCGCATAGGGTACCGTGTCCGGAGCGGTCAGGGTGCGCCAGCCAGCCGCATCGAGCGCGCGGTGGCGCGGAAAGTCCGTCTGGATGACATCGGTGCGGTCTTTCGGCAGGGCCGCAAGGGTGTCGTCGAACTCGGCGCCGAAGGCCACGATCCGACCTGTCTCGGGCAGGTGTACCAACCCGGAGTCGAGCGCGAGGGAAAGACGCGGGGCCATGTCAGGAAGCGGCGCAGGGCGCGCCTATTCCTTTTCCATGGTGCATTGCAGCGGGTGCTGGTGCCGGCGGGCGAAGTCCATCACCTGTCCGACCTTGGTTTCCGCCACCTCGTAGGAAAAGACGCCGACCACGGCCAGGCCCTTCTTGTGCACGGTGATCATGAGCTCGAACGCCTGTGCGTGGCTCATCCCGAAAAAGCGTTCGAGAACGTGCACGACGAACTCCATCGGCGTGTAGTCGTCGTTCAGCAGCATCACCTTGTAAAGCGGCGGGCGTTGGGTACGCGTCTTGGTCTCGGTCAGCAGACCGTTGCCGGGGTCGTTTGGCTCGTCCTTGCCGGACATGGTCATGGGCTGGCAGTCTCGCACGGCGGGTCCGTTCGACATTCGCGGTTGAGGGGTCTGTCGCGACAATATAATGGGTGCGTCTTTCGTGAAAAGGGGGCGCGGACGAAATGGCGGCACGCCGGCTGACGACAATCGGTTTCGATGCCGACGATACGCTGTGGCAGAACGAGCGGTTTTTCCGACTGACACAGGAGAGGTTCGCCGCCCTTCTGTCCGATTTCACCGAACCCGATCATCTGTCCGAGCGCCTTCTTGCTGCCGAACGCCGCAACCTTGGCCATTACGGCTTCGGGATCAAGGGATTCGTTCTGTCGATGATCGAAACCGCCATCGAGGTCACCGACGAGCGGGTGCCCGCGCGGGTGATCGGTGAACTGATCGCCGCCGGGCAGGAGATGCTGGCCCACCCGATCGAGCTTCTGCCAGATGTGCAAGTCACGGTCGAGGCGCTGGCCGACAGCCACAGGCTGATCCTGATCACCAAGGGCGATCTTCTCGACCAGGAACGCAAGCTGGCGCAATCGGGGCTGGGCGAGTTGTTCGCGGGGGTCGAGATCGTGTCGCAGAAGACGCCCGCGGTCTATTCCGAGATCTTCGCGCGCCAGGCCGACGGCGCCGAGCGGGCGATGATGGTCGGAAATTCGATGAAGTCCGACGTGGTGCCGGCGATCGCGGCCGGCAGCTGGGGGGTCTATGTTCCCCACGGCCTGACCTGGGAACTCGAGCACGAGGCCGCCCCCGAGGGCCATGCGCGCTACCGCGAAATCCCGCGTCTGGGCGATTTGTCGCCCCTGATCGACGAAATCGGCTGAACCTGCATCTTGCGGCAAGGCGCGCAAAGCCCACTACATCTTGAAATCGGGTTCAAGGTGGCCGGGGAAGGTATTGAAACAAGGGTGTTTTCCCACAGACGTCTTCGTGTTAGTCTTTCTCAAATCAAGCGGACCGGGCGACAGATCCGGCCGCGTGAGGCAGTGAAAGGCAGGCATCGTGGCAACCCTACGGCAATGGGCCCGAATTGGGCTGTTTCCCGCAGTTTTCTTCGTTTTGTGGATGGCGCCGCTGTCCAGCGTCGCGGCACCCTATGCCGCCATGGTCATCGACGCCCGGTCCGGCGAGGTGTTGCATGCCCGCAACGCCGATACCCGGCTTCACCCTGCCTCGCTGACCAAGATGATGACCCTCTATCTCGCCTTCCAGGCGGTCGAGAACGGGGAAATCAGCCTTGATACGATGGTCACGGTCTCGAAACACGCCGCCTCCGAGCCGCCGTCCAAGCTGGGCCTGCGCGCGGGTCAGAAGATCCAGCTGCGCTACCTGATCCGGGCCGCGGCGATCAAGTCGGCCAACGATGCCGCCACCGCCATCGGCGAGGCGATCTCGGGCTCCGAGGAAGCCTTTGCCCGGCGGATGACGCGCACCGCGCATTCGATGGGGATGACAAGCACCACCTTCAAGAACGCGCACGGCCTGACGGAATCGGGGCACCTGTCGACCGCGCGGGACATGACGACGATGGGCCGCCACCTGTTTTACGACTATCCCGCCTACTACAACCTCTTCTCGCGCATCACGACCAACGCGGGCGGCACCCAGGTCGCCAACACCAACCGCCGGTTCCTGGGCGCCTATCGCGGCGCGGACGGGATCAAGACGGGATACACCCGCGCGGCGGGCTTCAACCTTGTCGCGTCGGCCGAACGCGGGGGCGAGCGGATCATCGCCACCGTCTTCGGCGGCACCTCGACCGCGAACCGCAACGCAAAGGTGGCCGAGCTTCTGGACCTCGGCTTCCAGCGCGCGCCGTCGCGCGTGGCGGTGCGCAAACCCGCGCCGGCGGCCTACCTGCCGGGCGACACCACAACCGAAAAGACCGTGCGGGTCGCCGGGGCGGTCAGCCGCAGCCTGCGCCCGGTACCCCGCCCGGCGCGGCCGGCACCGGCGGACGAGACTCCTTCTGGCGATGCAGACCGAGGTCGAGCGGACGCTCGCCGACGTCACCGTGGCCGAGGCGGCGACGGCCGGTCAGGCAACAGCCGTCGACACGGCCGCGCTTGACGAAGCGATCCTGGCAGAAGTGGCGGCTGAGGCGGTCGCGCCTGCCGTGACACCCCCGGCAAGGCCCGAAGAGATCGCGACCGCGCTGGCCGAGACCGCTGACACTGTCGAGACCGCTGAGGTGGTGGACCTTCCTGCCGCGGACGACGGCGAGCCCGTGGCCGATCTCGCGCTCGCGCAGACGGCAGAAGACGACGAGACCGTGCCCGAGGTCGGTGTGACGCGCCTTGTCGCGGCCTCGGCCTTTCCGCTTCCGCGTCCGCGTCCGACCGAACTGGTCCTTGCCGTTCCGACGGGGCCGGTGACGGATGGTCCCGAGATCGTGACGCGCATGTCCACGTCGGGCGGGCGTCACTGGGGGATCAATGTCGGCCGCTTCGGAAGCCGGCATCAGGCCGAGCGGACCCTGCTTCAGACCGCGCTGGTGGAGCTTTCTACGCTTGACCAGGCCCTGCGCAAGGTCGTGCCCAGCGGTGGCGGCTTCGACGCGAATTTCGTCGGCATGAGCGAGGAACAGGCCGCGCTGGCCTGCCGCCGCCTCGCCGCGCGCAACATGGCCTGCGAGACGCTGGGACCGAGCTGACCGTCAGCCCGCGCGGCAAGCCTCAGCCTGCGATTGCCTTCACGTCGAAGGCCGCCGCCATCAGCGCGCGGGTGTAGTCGGTTTGCGGCGTGTCGAAGATCTCGGCCACGGGACCTTCCTCGACCACGTCGCCGTCCTTCATCACCATCACCCGGTGGGCGAGCGCCCGCACGACCCTGAGGTCGTGGCTGATGAACAGATAGGCCAGGCCGTACTTGCGCTGAAGCGCGCGCAGAAGCTCGACGATCTGCACCTGCACCGTCATGTCGAGGGCCGAGGTGGGTTCGTCCAGAACGACCAGCTTCGGGCGCAGGATCATGGCGCGCGCAATCGCGATGCGCTGGCGCTGACCGCCCGAGAACTCGTGCGGATAGCGGTGCATGGTCGCGGGGTCGAGCCCGACCTCGGCCATGATCTCGGCCACCAGTTCGCGCCGGTCGCGGCCGGGTTCGCTGCCGTGGACGGTCAGCCCCTCGGCGATGATCTCCTCGACCGTCATGCGGGGGCTGAGGCTGCCGTAGGGGTCCTGGAAGACGATCTGCATGTCGCGGCGCAGCGGGCGAAGCTGGCGCGACCGCCAGCCCTGGATATCGTCGCCCAGGAAGATCACCGGCCCGTCGGACGAGATCAGCCGCATCACGGCCAGCGCCAGAGTGGTCTTGCCCGAGCCGCTTTCGCCGACGATCCCCAAGGTCTCGCCCGCGCGTACGCTCAGGGTTGCGGCGTTCACCGCCTTGATATGGCCGACCGTCCTGCGCAGGAGGCCGCGATGGATCGGAAACCAGATGCGAAGATCGCGCGTTTCGGCGATGACTGGCGCGCCGTCGGGCACCCGGTCGGGGCTGCCCGTGGATTCGGCCGACAAGAGCATCTGGGTATAGGGATGCTGCGGCGCACCGAAGATGTCGGACACCGTGCCATGCTCGACGATCTCGCCGTCCTTCATGACGCAGACCCGGTCGGCGAAACGGCGCACGATGCCGAGGTCGTGGGTGATGAACAGCATCGAGAGACCGGTGTCGCGCTTGAGGCTGGCCAGAAGCTCGAGGATCTGCGCCTGGATGGTGACGTCGAGCGCCGTCGTCGGTTCGTCGGCGATCAGCACATCCGGGTCGTTCGCCAGGGCCATCGCGATCATCACGCGCTGTCGCTGCCCGCCGGACAGCTGGTGGGGATAGCTTTTCAACCGCAACTCGGGGTCGGGGATGCCGACCTTCTGCAAAAGCTCGATCGTGCGGGCGCGGACAGCGTCGGCGCCCATGTGCTGGTGGATCGACAGGACCTCGCCGATCTGCTTTTCCAGCGTGTGCAGCGGGTTGAGCGAGGTCATCGGCTCCTGGAAGATGAAGCTGATCTGGTTGCCGCGAATGGCGCGCAGCCGCGCCTCGGTGGCGCCCACCATCTCTTCGCCGGCATAGGTGACCGACCCGCGGACCCGGGCACTGTCGGGCAGAAGCCCCACGGTCGAAAGCGCGGTCACCGACTTGCCGGACCCCGATTCGCCGACAAGCGCCACCGTCTCGCCCTTGCCCACCTCGAAGGAGACGCCGCGCACCGCCGGCACCTCGACCCCGTCCTGCCGGAAGCTGACCGACAGCCCGTCGACCTTTAGAACGGCCCCGGTCACTGGAAGGTCTTCCGGGGGTCGAAGGCGTCGCGCACGCCCTCGAAGATGAAGACCAGCAGCGACAGCATGATCGCGAAGGTGAAGAAGGCGGTGAAGGCCAGCCAGGGCGCCTGGAGGTTCTGCTTGGCCTGAAGCGTCAGCTCGCCCAGGGACGGCGCCGAGGACGGCAACCCGAAGCCCAGGAAGTCGAGGCTGGCCAGCGTCGCGATGGTGCCGGTGATGATGAACGGCAGCATGGTCACGGTGGCGACCATGGCGTTGGGCAGCATGTGGCGGAACATGATCGTCCAGTTCGACACGCCCAGCGCGCGGGCGGCGCGGACGTATTCGAAGTTGCGCGCGCGCAGGAACTCGGCACGCACCACACCGACCAGGGCCGGCCATCCGAAGAGGGCGGTCAGGAACACCAGCATCCAGAAACTTCGGCCCAGGATCGCGAACATGATGATGATGATGTAAAGCGACGGGGTCGACACCCAGATCTCGATGATGCGCTGGAAGATCAGGTCGGTCCAGCCGCCGAAAAAGCCCTGCACCGCGCCCGCGATGATCCCGATGGTCGAGGCGATGACGGTGACGATGATCGTGAAGAGGATCGACAGCCGGAAGCCGTAGATCACCCGCGCGGCCACGTCCCGCGCGGTATCGTCGGTGCCAAGAAGATGGGTCCCGTCGGGCGGGCTGGGTGCCGCGCGTCCGATATCGTTGATCGTGTTGTAGCTGAACGGGATGGGGGGCCAGAGCATCCAGCCCTTCTGGATCGTCTCGCCATTCACCACGCCGGTCCTGGCCTCGGCCAGAATGCCCTCGGGGTCGTCGAAACAATCCTCCAGCCCGCCCGAAACGATGAGGCATTGCACCTCGATGTCCTTGTAGACCGCCTCGGTCCGGAAATCGCCGCCGAAGGCGGTCTCCGGATAGAAGCGCAGGATCGGCATGTGAAGCTGGCCCTGATAGCTGACGAGGATCGGCTTGTCGTTGGCGATGAACTCGGCGCAGAGCGACAGGCCGAACAGGATCCCGAAGATCCACAGCGACCAGAGCGCGCGGCGGTTGCGCTTGAAATTCGCCCAGCGCCGCTGGTTGAGCGGCGACAGCCACATCCGCCGGCGCTTCGGCGGGGCGACCGGGCGGTGCCCGCCGCCGCCGGGGCCGGGATCGGGCGGCGGCGGGAAGTTGCCGGGCTCGAGGGGCTCCTGGCGGTGCGGCTTCGATGGATCGACGCGGGCTTCCACCATGTCAGTTCTCCCGCGTCTCGAAGTCGATGCGCGGGTCGATGAAGACATACATCAGGTCCGACAGGATGCCGACCACGAGGCCGATCAGACCGAAGAAGAAGAGCGTGCCGAAAATCACCGGATAGTCGCGCGCGACCGCGGCCTCGAAGCCAAGCCGGCCAAGCCCGTCGAGCGAGAAGATCGTCTCGATGATCAGCGATCCGCCGAAGAAGACGCCGATGAACACCGCCGGGAACCCGGCGATCACGATCAGCATCGCGTTGCGGAAGACGTGGCCGTAAAGAACGCGGGACTCCGACAGGCCCTTGGCCTTGGCGGTCACGACATACTGCTTCTTGATCTCGTCGAGAAACGAGTTCTTCGTCAGCAGCGTCAGCGTCGCGAAGGCGGAAATCGTCGAGGCCAGAACCGGCAGGGTGATGTGCCAGAAGTAGTCGCCGATCTTGCCGAAGAAGGACAGTTCCGACCAGTTGTCGGAGGTCAGGCCGCGCAGCGGGAACCACTGGAGGTAGGACCCGCCGGCGAAGAGCACCAGCAGCAGGATCGCGAACAGGAACCCCGGAATCGCATAGGCCACGATGATCAGCCCAGAGGTCCAGGTATCGAAGGTGGTGCCGTCCCTCACCGCCTTGCGGATGCCCAGCGGGATCGAAACGAGATAGGCGATGAGCGTGGACCAGAGGCCCAGGGTGATCGACACGGGCATCTTTTCAAGGACAAGGTCCACCACGCTGATCGACCGGAAGTAACTCTCGCCGAAATCGAAGCGCATGTAGTTCCACATCATCGTGAAGAACCGTTCGAGCGGCGGCTTGTCGAAGCCGAATTCCCGCTCGAGCTCGGCGATGAATTCGGGCGGCAGGCCGCGCGCCCCGACATAGCGGTCGTCACCTGCGGACTGCAGCGTCTCGTTCGTGCCGCCGGAGATGCCCTGGAACACGTCCCCGCCGCCGTCCATCCGGGCGAGGATCTGCTCGATCGGACCGCCGGGCACGAACTGCGTGAGCGTGAAGTTGATCACCATGATCCCGAACAGCGTCGGGATCACCAGAAGCAGGCGTCGAAGGATATAGGCGCCCACGTTCCCCTGCCCCTATCGCAGCGCGCCGGCCGCGCGGAGCCGCTCGGCGCCCTCGGCGTCGAACCACCAGAAATCGAGCGTGCCAAGGGCAAGCGGCGGCAGCGTCTCGGGGCGGCCGTACATGTCCCAATAGGCGACCCAGTGCTCGGCCTTTTCCCATTGCGGAACCCAGAAGCCCTGCGCCCGCAGCACGCGGTCAAGGGCGCGCACGCGCGGCTTGAGGTCGTCCAGCGTCTGGGCGTCGATCACCTCGGCGATCAGGCGGTCTACCGCGGGGTCCTGCAGGGCCATGATGTTGCGCGAACTGTCCTCGGCAGTCTCGCTGCCGAACCACTGGCGCAGGCCGATGCTGGGTTCGAAGTCCTGCCCTGGGGAATGGTTCACGAGGTCCCAGTCGCCTGAGCGGCGGCGTTCGACATATTGCGCGTTGTCGACACGCTCGAGCTTGGCGTTGATGCCCACCTGGCGCAGGTTCTCGACATAGGGGTTCACGATCCGGTCGAAAGAGGGGCTGAACTGCAGGAACACCGCGTCGAGCGTCTGCCCGTCGGCGTTGCGCAAGAGCCCGTCCGCGCCGGGTGTCCAGCCGGCCTCTGCCAGCAGGCCGATGGCTTGGCGCAGGACGCTGCGGGGCGGCAGGTTCTGGCCGGCGTCGCTGACCGGGGGCAGCACGGCGGCCTCGGTCAGGATGCTCTCGGGCAGCAGCCCCTCGGCCACCAGCGGTTCGAGCGTCGCGCGCTCCGCGCCCTCGGGCACACCTTCGGCGGCAAGGTCCGACCCGCCCCAGAAGGAAAAGGAGCGGTCGTAGAGCCCGTAGAACAGGGTCTCATTGGCCCATTCGAAGTTGAAGAGCATCCGCACGGCATCGCGCACGCGCGGGTCCTGCCACTGTTCCCGGCGCAGGTTGAACACGAAGCCCTGGCCCGACCCGATGTTGCCGTCGGGAAGCGTCTCGACCGTCACGTAGCCGTCGGTGACAGCCGGAAAGGTGTAGGAGGTCGCCCATTCCTTCGAGCTGTTCTCGATCCGCATCGTGTATTCGCCGGCCTTGAACGCCTCGAGCGCGGCAGCGGCATCCGAGAAATACTCGATCCGCACGCGATCGAAATTGTATCGCCCGGCGTTGATCGGCAGATCGGCGCCCCACCAGTCCGGGTTCTTGGCATAGACAACGCTGCGCCCGAAATCCGCCGACTCGAGGACGTAGGGACCGGTGCCCATGAACGGAACCGACGAGCCTTCGTCCAGCCGCGCGCCGGTCTCCTCGAACCAGGCCTTCGAGAAGGGGTTCCAGAGCCCGACAAGCCCCATGCGGTCGCGCTTGGGGGCATCTGCATTGAACTCGAACCGGATCTGGTGCGGGCCGGTAACCTCGATCAGGTCGAAATAACCTTCGATCACGTTGCGGAACTCGGCGATGCCCTGTTCGAGAAAGAGGTCGATGGTGAACTTCAGATCCTCGGCGGTCATCGGGGTGCCGTCCGAGAAGGTCACGTCGTCGCGCAGGTTCACCACGACCCAGTCCAGACTTTCAGGGTATTCGATCGTGGTGCAGAGCTGGCAGTAGATGCCATAGGGATCGTCGGCCGCACGGATCATGAGGTTTTCGTAAAGAAGATCGGTGCTGGCGGCGGGAACGCCCCGGCGGGTATAGATGTTGAAACTGTCAAAGCCGCCCTGCGACCAGAGGCTGACTTCGCCGCCCTTGGGCGCATCGACATTCACGTAGGAAAACGGCTCATCCGGGCCGTATTTCAGCTCTCCGAAGTTGGAATAGCCGTGGCTGACGATCACCTCCTCATGACTGTCCGCGAAGGCGGCCCCGGCGGTGGCCATCACGAGGATCAGCGACCCAAGCGAAAGCATGAAGGACTTGCGGCGCTGCCGGTCCGGGATCTGGCGGCTGAAGGCGATGGTGCGGGGAAGCCGGTGCGGCATGTGTCGTCAACTCCGTCGTGTCAGGTGGCGGGTCGCAAGGTGTCACATAGGCATCTAGGTTATTTTCGCCAAAGACGAACATTCAAGTCGATTATGCGTGATCGGCCGTGAGGACGCACGCGCAGCAATGCAAGACGGCCGCCCGCAACGCGAACGGCCGTCAAAGGGTGCGCTCGCGGTCCGGGCTCAGCCGCCGAAGGTCGCAAGATAGGCGATCAGATCGGCGCGGTCGCCAATGTCGCGCATGCCGTTGTAGCTCATCGAGGTGCCCGACACATAGCCGCGCGGGTTTTCGAGGAAGGCATTGAGGTTCTCGGGCGTCCACGCACCTTCTTGCTCGAGCATGGCCGACGAATAGCTGAAGTCGCCGACTGCGTGCTTGGGCCGGTCGACGACGCCGAAAAGATGCGGCCCGGTGCCGTTGGCGCCGTCTTCGAGGCGATGGCAGGCGGCGCAGGCGCGGAACAGGCGTTCGCCAGCCGAGGCATCGGCCTGGGCATAGACTTCGTCGAACGGCACCTCCGCCACGATCTCTTCCTCGGCGACGTCTTCCGCGCCGGTGGGAATGATGAAGGCCTGTTCACCGTCACCGCCCGTGTGGAAGAGGCTTGCCGACAGCCAGGCGGTCAGCAAAAACACCAGCATGGCGCCGAAAAGCGATGCTGCTGCCTTGGTGATGGTCATCGTGTCGAACATGTCGCGTCCCGTCCCGTTCCAGTTTCGCGGTTATGTATCCGCTTCACTCGGGTACGTTCAAGGGATAACAGGCGCGACGTATCGACCAGTTTCCAGACAGAAAAGACCATTTCCAATGACCGGACGCATCGCATTCCAGGGGGAACCGGGGGCCTATTCGCACCAGGCCTGCCACCAGACCCATCCGCGGATGGAGGTGATGCCCTGCCGGACCTTCGAGGATGTGATCGAGGCCGTGCAGACCGGGGTCGCCGATCTGGCGATGCTGCCGGTCGAGAACACGACCTACGGGCGGGTTGCCGACATTCACCGCCTGCTGCCCGGAAGCGACCTTCACATCATCGGCGAAGCTTTCGTGCGGGTTCATATCAACCTGCTGGGCGTGCCGGGGGCCGAGCTTTCGGACATTCGCGCCGCCTATTCGCACCTTGTGCTCCTGCCGCAATGCGCGAGCTTTCTGAAGGAACACGGGATCGAGGGGCGGGTGAGCACCGACAACGCCCGCGCCGCCCGCGACGTGGCCGAGGCGCGCGACCCGACGATCGGGGCGCTGGCCTCCGAGATGGCGGCCCAGGTCTATGGCCTGAAGGTCCTCGCCGCGAAGATCGAGGACGAGGATCACAACACCACGCGGTTCCTGGTCATGTCCAAGACGCCGGACCATTCGCGCCGGGGCCATCACGGGATGATCACCTCGTTCGTCTTTCGCGTCCGCAACATTCCGGCCGCGCTTTACAAGGCGATGGGCGGCTTCGCGACCAATGGCGTGAACATGACCAAGCTGGAAAGCTACATGGTCGGCGGGCAGTTCACCGCCACGCAGTTCTACGCCGATATCGAGGGCCACCCCGAGGACCGCAACGTCCAGCTTGCGCTCGAGGAGTTGGAGTACTTCACCTCTGAGGTGAAGATCCTCGGCGTCTATCCCGCCGATATCGAGCGGCACTAGGTCCCCGTCCGCGCCAGCGACGTAGCCGAGAGGTTCGTTGTCGCTGGCGGGGTGATCTGGTGGCCGCACACCTGATCGTCACGACCGCCTCGCACGGAGCGTTTCCCGATCGTCTGGACTCCCCCCGCTTCTCTCGCGGCTAGCCTGCTCTGAGGTAGGGAATTGCGCCGGCGATGTCGGTGTCGTCGATCACGTGAAAGTTCGAGACGCTGCCCTTTTGACGGGCCTCGCCGTAGGGCAGATACTCAGGGTCGGCAACGAATGCGTCGAGGGCGGCCCGGCTCGGGAATTCAAGGATCGCAATCAGGGTGCTGTCCGTCTCGGCTCCCTCGACCGTTTCGATGTTCCCGCTGCGCGACAGGTAGCGGCCGCCATGTTTCTCGACCAGCCTGTGAACGTTGCCCGCATAGTCGGCGACCCAGCTGTCGTCGGTGACCTTGATGTCGGCGATGAGATAGATACTCATTTTCTGCTCCTCCCGTTGTGCGCGCCGGAATGGCCGCGCAATGAGTGTGGAGGCTGAAGGGAAACGAGAATCGTCTCCAGTCATGGAACTGTAGCGGCCGATACAGTTTCTGGACTAGGCACCCGCGCCCTGGCCTCTAGAATTGGGAGGACACAGCGCGAGGAGAGTGAAATGCCACAGGCGGGATACAAGCAGTTCTGTCCGCTTGCCATGGCCGCGGAGGTGCTTTGCACACGCTGGACCATGGTTTTGCTGCGCGAGCTTATCGCAGGGTCTACCCGGTTCAACGATCTGCGCCGAGGCGTGCCCAGAATGTCGCCCACCCTGCTGTCGCAAAGGCTCAAGGAGCTGGAGCAGTTTGGAATTGTCGAAAGAAAGGCGGTGCCGTCAGAGCGTGGCGTGATGGAGTATCATCTGACGGACTCCGGGCGGGACCTGCGCGAGGTGGTGATTGCAATGGGAACCTGGGGACAGAAGTGGGTCGAATCGTCCCTTTCTCTGAGGAATCTCGACCCGTCGCTGCTGATGTGGGACATGCGGCGAAACTTCAATCCGGCGCCGCTACCGGAGCGCCGCACCGTGATCCAGTTTCTGTATCACGATCTGCCTTCGACCAAGCGCGATTGGTGGCTGGTCATCGAACCCGATGGCGAGGTCGATCTGTGCTGGGCGGATCCGGGATTCGAGGTCGATCTCTATGTTTCGACGGACCTGCGCACGATGACGGCGATCTGGATGGGCATTACCGATGTTGCCTCGGAACTCGATAAGTTCGAGTTCACTGGATCACGTGACTTGGCGTCGACGATCCAGACGTGGCTTGGTCTGAGCCCCTTCGCCGCACAGAAAAAGCTTGTCGCCTAGACGCGACTTCGCGGAGGAGAGCGCCCTTACCCGTCCGTTCCCGGAGCTTCCAGCGACCGGGCGAAGCCCGCGACGCGGATGCGCAGCCGTTCCTGGAGCGAGCCCTTCGCAAGGCGCAGAGGCTGGATCAGGATGCGGCCCGCAAGCGAGACCGGGCGCAATTCGACCGTGAGGCGCAGGCGGGTCTTTTCCGGGCCAAGCAGCGTCACCTCGACCTCTGTGAGGCCTTCGATCCCTCCGCTGCGCGACGTGATCGCGATGCGGTCGCCCGGCGCGAAGTCGGTGACGTCGGACCGGATCTCGCGGCGTTGCCCGCGGATCATCGCCTCGGCCACCCAGGCCATCCCGACACCGGGTTCGGCAAGCGCGTCGGTGCGGCGCAAGGGCACGCCGCGCGCTTCGGCCAGACGGGCGATGCGGGGGAAATCGCTGATGGCGGCAAAGACCTGATCCGCCGGGGCGTCGATTTCTTCGCGTGCGCTGAGTTTCATGGCCTCCCCCCTTTGGTCAGTCGAGCCTGTCGGCCACCCAGTTGGCCAGAAGGAACTGGGCGATGGCGCCCTTGCGCGCGGGCAGGATCGTCGGGTGCTGTCCGGCAAGGGCCGCGGCGACCTCCTCGCGGCTGACCCAGCACGCGGCCTCGATCTCGACCGGGTCGATGGTGATGTCGCGCCCCAGGGCGGCCCCCCGGCATCCGATCATCAGCGACGACGGGAAGGGCCAGGGCTGCGACGCGAGGTAGTCGACCTGTCCCACGCGCACGCCCGCTTCCTCGAACACCTCGCGGCGCACGGCGGCCTCGATCGACTCGCCGGGTTCGACGAAGCCCGCCAGAAGCGAGAACATCCCCTCGGGCCAGCCCGGCGAGCGGCCCAGAAGAACGTCGTTGCCTTGGGTGATCAGCATGATGACCACCGGATCGGTGCGCGGGAAGTGATGCGCCCCGCAGGCCGGGCAGTCGCGCTGCCAGCCACCCTGGGCGATCTCGGTCGGCGCGCCGCACCGGGCGCAGAAGCCGTGGGTCGTGTGCCAGCCCAGGATCGCCTTGGCGGTGGCGGCCAGTTCCGCCTCGCGCGGGGTAAGACGGGTCATGACGGCGCGCAACTCGGCAAAGACATGGCTTGCCGGCAGCGCGGGATGGCGCTGTTCGGAGGGGTCGAGAAAGGCGCCCAGCGTATCGGGCAGCTCTTCGGGGTCCCAGGCCGACAGGTCGACCGCGAAATAGGCCGTCTCACCGTCCCGGCCGAGATAGGCGGTCGTCCCGGCGTGCTCATGAAACACGGCCTCGGCAAATGGCAGAAGTCCAAGCCGGCGGTCTTCGCCGATCACCAGGGGCTTGCCGCGCCAGATCGGCAGGACCCGGGTGCCGGGGGCCTCGAGCAGACGCGCGAGAACGCCCGCGTCGGCGCGCATTTCGCCGGCGCGATCAAGGCCCGATCCGCCGAAGGTCACCGTCTCCGCAAGCCGCATGGCCGTTCCTGGTCCCCGTCCCGAATTCCAGCCCCGTTTCTTGCGACCGCCATGCCACGCACACGTGTCAAAGGCAATCATGGGGCGCCTTTCAACCTTGAATTGTAGCCGCCTTGTCATGTTCACTTCTTACGAAGGGTCGTGTCGCCGGAACTTCACGCACTAGGATAAGAGTCATGGTAAGGTCCGAGTCGTCCCGCACTTTCCGAAAGGCCCTCCCATGGCCAGTCTGCCCCCCGTCTCCCGTCGCGCGCCGATGAGCCGGCGCACCTTCCTTCTGACCGGCACGGCCGGCGCAACGGTCACGATGCTGCACCCGTTCTCGGCCCATGCCACGGCCGGGCAGGCGCATCTGCGGCTGATGGAGACGACGGACCTCCACGTCCATGTCTACCCCTACGACTATTACTCCGACCGACCGATCGACACCGTGGGGCTGTCGCGGACGGCGGCGCATGTGGCCGATATCCGCGCCGAGGCGACCAATTCGCTTCTGCTCGACAACGGCGATTTCCTGCAGGGCAACCCGATGGGCGACTACATCGCCTATGAGCGCGGGATGGCCGAGGGCGACATGCACCCGGTGATCGCGGCGATGAACACGTTGGGCTTCGACGCCTCGACGCTGGGCAATCACGAATTCAACTACGGCCTCGATTTCCTGATGAACTCGGTGGCCGGCGCGGCCTTCCCGATCGTCAGCGCGAACGTGGTGACCGCGGCCGGGGCCTCGCCCACGGGCGACGCGACGCTGGTGCCGCCCTACGTGATCCTCGACCGCATGCTGACCGACGGCGCGGGGGAGACCCACCCGATCCGCATCGGCGTGATCGGCTTCGTCCCGCCGCAGATCATGAACTGGGACCGCAAGCACCTGGAAGGCAATGTCACCGCGCGCGACATCGTGCTGGCCGCGGCGGCCTGGGTGCCGCAGATGAAGGAAGACGGCGCGGACATCATCGTGGCGCTCAGCCATTCGGGCATCGGCGCGGACGCGGCCGAGGACGGGATGGAGAACGCGAGCGTTCCCCTTGCCGCCATCGTCGGGATCGACGCGGTCCTGACCGGGCACCATCACCTCGTCTTCCCCGGCCCGAACTACGAAGCCTCGGCCGCCGTCGACCCCGAGGCGGGCACGCTGCACGGCAAGCCCGCCGTGATGGCGGGGTTCTGGGGCTCGCATCTCGGCGTCGTCGACCTGATGCTGGAGCGGGACGGAAACTCCTGGCGCGTGGTCGGCCACGGCTCTGAGACCCGGCCGATCTACCAGCGCGAGGAAGACCGCTCGGTCACGGCCCTGGTCGAGGACGACCAGGAGGTTCTGGCCTCGGTCGCGCAGGAACACGAGGAAACGCTGGCCTATGTCCGGCGCGCGGTGGGCAGGACGGCGGCGCCGTTGCATTCCTATTTCGCGCTGGTGGCCGACGATCCGTCCGTCCAGATCGTGAGCCAGGCGCAGGAATGGTACATCGCCGAGATGATGAAGGGCACGGCCTACGAGGGCCTGCCGATCCTCTCGGCGGCGGCCCCCTTCAAGGCCGGCGGACGGGGTGGGCCGGAGTATTACACCGACGTGCCTGTGGGCGACGTGGCGATCAAGAACGTGGCCGACCTCTACCTTTATCCCAACACCGTCCGGGCGGTGAAGGTGAGCGGGGCCGAACTGAAGGGCTGGCTGGAGCGGTCGGCCGGCATGTTCAACCAGATCGCGCCGGGACAGCCCGACCAGGTGCTGCTGAACCCCGATTTCCCCAGCTACAACTTCGACGTGATCGACGGGGTGACCTACCAGATCGACCTGAGCCAGCCCGCGATGTTCGACCGCGACGGCGCCGTGGTGAACCCCGACACCCGCCGGATCGTGAACCTGATGTATCAGGGTCAGCCGGTGACCGACGACATGGAGTTCGTGGTCGCCACCAACAACTACCGCGCCTCGGGCGGCGGCAGCTTCCCCGGCGCGCTGGGCGACACGATCATCTTCGAGGGGCCGGACACCAACCGCGACGTGATCGTGCGGTTCATCGTCGAGCAGGGCACGATCGACCCCAAGGCCGACGGCAACTGGACCTTCGCACCGATGCCGGGCACGACCGTGCTGTTCGACACCGGCCCCGCCGCCGCGGCCTATGCCGACAGCGTTCCGGGCGTGACGATCGAACCCGCGGGCGACGGGCCGGACGGCTTCGCGCGGTTCCGGATCAGCCTCTGAATCAGCCTCTGAGCACGGCCAGCTTCCGCGGCGCCAGAAGGTAGGGTGCGACGACCCCGCAGGTATCGGCCAGCGGCAGAAGCGTCTCGGGCAGCTCGAAGCCCGACACGTCGCGCAGGAAGCCGCGCCGAAGTTCGATCCGCGCGGCGACGGCCGGATGGCGCGCCTCGATCGCGGCGCGCAGGGCATCGTCGGCGATGACATAGCCGTCCTCCATCCGGGTCGAGCCATAGACGGGATGGTCGGGGATCACGTCCATCTGCATCGCCATGCCCGACCGGATCGGGAAGGTCCGAGCCCGGATAGATGGGGGACGAAATCCATTCGTCCGTCCCGATCAGGTGGCCGGGGTTCAGCGTGACGCCGAAGCCCGGCAAGGCCGCGTCCATCGCCGCCTGCACCGCGCCGCCCGGCACGCCGGGGCGCATCAGGCCGCACCAGAGGTTCATCGCCTCGAGGTAAGGACCGACGAAAGCGTCGAGATAGTCGCGCGCATCCTCGGGCAGGTCCTCGGGGCCTTCGGCCAGCCAGCCCGCGCGGCAGATGTTGGCCCCCCAATGGCAGAGGTTGAACGACAGCATCCGCCCGCGTTCGATCCGCTCGCCCGTGGGACCGGACAGGCCAAAGGGGCGCGCGCCGGTGGCGAAGGTCACGTGGCAGCCCAGCGGCAGCCCGCCGATGCCGGCGGCTTCGACCACGTCGAAGTCGGTCCGTCCCTCGCGCAGAGCGAAGGTCATGCGCCGCATCGCCGCCGCCGCCATGTGGTTCGCGAACTCGAGCCGCGCAATGTCGTCCACCGTCACGACGCTGCGCAACCCGGTGCCGGGGTGCATGAAGAGCGCCGTCGCGTTCACCACCTCGTCCGAGCGGGCGCGCAGCAGATCGGCCAGAAGCGACGGAATCTCGAGCGCGTGCTCTGGATTGCCGACTTCTTCGGCGGACCAGTATTTCCAGCCGACCGTGCCGATCTTCCCGCCGCGCGGCAGCGCGCGGTCAAGCAGCACCTCGATCCGGTCGCTGTCGCGCGGTTGCGACAGAAGCGAGAACGACGCGCAATGCGCCACCTCGATATCGCCCGCCGCCACCGCCGGGCGAGGCCTGTGTGTAGGGCAGGCATTCGTTTCCCGCCAAGAGCAGCGGCGCGCCATCCGGCAGGATCAGCATCAGCGCCTCTTCGAAGCGCGGATCGAACCCGCTGGCCCAGAGAAGATTGGCCGCATGTTCCCGGTCGCCATAGATGGCCAGCGCCGCGAGGCCCGCATCATCCATCGCATCGCGGATCAGCGCGAGCCGCGCGGCCAGTTCGCCCCGCCCCACCGGCGCCGGCACCTTCGGGGCACCGGAATCGGGCCAGTCGCGGTCGATCGTCGTCACGGGCATGCCGCACCTCGCATCCGGGAGTGGCGCAAGCCTAGCCGCGACCGGCCGGCCTGTCACGGGCGTCAGGATTCGGGCAGACCGGGAAACGCTTGCTCAAAATCCGGGCAATGCTAGTTTGTCGGGCAGTGCGTCGGGGCGGGCTCTGGCATCCCCCCTGCGCCGCTTCAAGGATATGCGCCGGACAACGTCGCACCTGACAGAGGAGGTAACCCCCGTGTTCCAACGTGCCATCCTGGCCACCGGGGCCATGCTCGCGGCCACCGCCGCAGCGGCCCAGACCGACCTGCCCTTCGCCCTCGACTGGAGATTCGAAGGCCCCGCCGCCCCCTATTTCGTGGCCATCGACAATGGCCACTTCGCCGACGCCGGGCTGAACGTCACGATCGAAGCCGGTGACGGATCGGTCAACACCATCCCGAAGATCGCGACCGGCGCCTTCCCCGTGGGCTTCGGCGATTTCAACACGGTCGTCCGGTTCCTCGACCAGAACCCCGGCGCGCCGGTGACTGCCGTGATGATGATCTACGACAAGCCCGCCTTCGCCATCGTCGGCCGCAAGTCGCTGGGCGTGTCGGAACCCAAGGACCTCGAGGGCAAGGTGCTGGGCGCACCGCCCCCCGACGGCGCCTGGGCGCAGTTCCCGATCTTCGCCGCCGAGAACGACCTCGACATCAGCACGATCACCATCGAGCCCGTGGGCTTCCCGACGCGCGAGCCGATGCTGGCCGAGGGCAACGTGGATGCCGTGACCGGCTTCTCGTTCTCGTCGGTGATCAGCACCAAGCGGCTTGGCGTGCCGGCCGAGGACATCTCGAACATCCTGATGGCCGACTACGGCGTCGACCTTTACGGCAACGCCATCCTCGTCAACACCGACTGGGCCGAGGCGAACCCCGATACACTCCGGGCCTTCCTCGCCGCCGTGGCGCAGGGCTGGGTCGACGCGGTCGCCGATCCCGATGCCGCGATCGAAAGCCTGGCCGAGCGCAACCCCGCCATCGACAAGGAGCTCGAGAAAGAGCGCCTGATGATGTCGGTGGACCAGAACGTGATGACCGACTGGGTGAAGGCGAACGGCATGGGGAACGTGGACCCGGCGAGGATGGACAGCGCGCTGGCCCAGATCGGGACGGTCTATACCTTCCAGACCCCGCCCGACGCGGCGGTTCTTTTCACCGACGAGTATCTGCCCGAGGGCGGTTTCAAGGTCGAATGATCTGACCACAGGGGTCGCGCCAGGGCGCGGCCCCGACACCACGGCGGGGGCGGCATGAGCGGAAATCTCATCGACATCAAGGGTGTGAAGCACGCCTACAAGACGCAGTCCGGGCCCTTGCCGGTGCTCGACGGTCTTGACGTTTCCGTCCCCGAAGGCGGCTTCGTCGCGGTCGTCGGCCCCTCCGGCTGCGGGAAGTCGACGCTGACGCGCCTGATCGCCGGGCTGATGATCCCCGACGAGGGCGAGGTCTGGCTGCATGGCGAACCGGTGAAGGGGCCGCGGTCGACCGTGGGCATGGCGTTCCAGAACCCCGTCCTGCTCGAATGGCGCACGATCCTGAAGAACGTGATGCTGCCGCTCGAGATCGTGCCGACGAAGATGTCGAAGTCCGAACAGGAAGACCGGGCGCACCGGCTCTCGTCGCTGGTCGGCCTTGAAGGGTTCGAGCAGAAGCGGCCGTCAGAGCTGTCCGGCGGCATGCGCCAGCGCGCCTCGCTGTGCCGAAGCCTCATTCACAAGCCCGAGGTGCTGATCCTCGACGAGCCCTTCGGTGCGCTTGACGCCTTCACGCGCGAGGATCTGTGGCAGACCATGCACGCGCTGAAGGCCGAAGAACCCTTCACCGGTGTCCTCATCACCCATGACCTGCGCGAATCGATCTTCCTTGCCGACGAGGTGATCGTGCTGTCCGGGCGGCCGGCAAGGACGCAATACGTTCTCGACGTGAACCTCAAGGGCGCGCGCGACATCGACCATCTCTACACGCCCGAGGCGGCCGAGATGCTGAACGTGCTGCGCCACCAGATCGAGATCGCGCAGGGCCGGGTGCCCGCAAACGCCACGCCGCGGCCTGAGGAGCGCCCCATGACCTATGTCCCCGAGTCGCTTACCCCCCCGAAGGCCAACGACGAGATCGCACCTGCGGGCAAGGGGATTGCGGGGCATGTCTTCAGCCGGGCGGTCATGGCCCCGATCGCCGCCGTCGTCGTCTTCCTGATCCTGTGGGAGGCGCTGGTCTGGGTGAACGGCTGGCCGAACTACGTCATGGCCTCGCCCTCGGACCTGCCCGCGGCCTACGCGCGGTTCTGGGAACTCTTCTTCATCATGGGCTGGCAGACGCTGTGGCGGACGGTCGTGGGGCTTCTGCTTGCCGTGATCGTCGGTGTCGGCATCGGCATGGTGATGGGCTTCTCGAAGACGATGCGCGATGCGCTCTATCCCTTGCTCGTGGGCTTCAACGCGATCCCGAAGGCAACGGTGGTGCCCATCGTCGCCCTGCTTTTCGTCGGCGCGCACGATTTCAACACCATCCTCATCGCCTTCATGATCTCGTTCTTCCCGATCGCGGTGTCGGTCTCGATCGGGCTGTCGACGCTTGAGCCCGAATACCGCGACATCCTGCGGTCGCTGGGCGCAAACCAGGCCACGATCTTCTGGAAGATCGCGCTGCCGAAGACGCTGCCCGAATTCTTCGGGGCGCTGAAGGTGTCGGTCACGCTGGCCTTCATCGGCACCAACCTGATGGAGATCGTGTCGCCCCATGGCCGCGGGCTTGGCGCACTGTTCGATTCGGCCAAGACGAACTCGGACTACCCGCTGATGTTCGCGGTGCTCATCGCCTTGGCCTTCCTGGGGATCGTCCTCTACTACATCGTCGTCGCCCTCGAGAAGATCTTCGCGGGCTGGGCGGAACGCAACCCGGGCTGAACGAAGGGATCAGGTCATGCTGCGGCATATCGTGTTGCTGAGCTTCAAGGACGATGTGACGCCCGAGGATCGTGCGGCCTATCGCGCGGCAGTCGATGCGTTTCGCGACAATCCCGAAGTTCGCGCCCTGACCCTGGGCGAAAACGTGGGCAGCGGCCCCAATCACCACGACTTCGCGGTTGTGATCGACTTCGACGACATGGCGTCCTTCCGGCGCTACATCGCCAGCCCCATGCATGCGGAATATGTCGAATCCTTCGCCAAGCGAATGGTCGCCCGGCTGGCCGCCGTCCAGCACGAGTTCTGAGCGCCCCGCGCCGCACTGCCCGACATTTCCCACGACCTTGCGAATCCGCGCGGGAGCAATTAATTGTGTTCGTGAGAGGTTGGCGCGGGCAGGCACCTCGCCAACCCGGTCAGGTCCGGAAGGAAGCAGCCGTAACGAGCCCCGCTTGGGTCGTTGTCCAGCCTCTCACCCTGCGCCACGCGAGTCCGGAGGATGTTGATGATTGTCGTTTCGATCCGCCGGGCATGGGTGGCCTGACGCGCCTTGAAGCGCCAGTGACCTTGCATTGCCCGTCATGACGTGTGCTGGCCGATTGGCCGGGCGACGTCCCTTCATGTGCAAGGCAGAACAATGATATCCGAACAACTGACCCTGTCCGACCTTGGCTGGTCGGCATTCTTTCTGGGGCAACTGTCGCTCGACGAGATCGAGACGCTTCAGCCCCTCCGCCTGATTTCCGTCGCGCGCAACCGCGCAACCGGCCTTGGCCCCGACGGGCCGGTCACCCTGAGTTACCCCCCGGACCTTCTGTCCGGCGAAACGGCGGTCGGCGACTGGGTGCTGGCCGATCCCGAGACGCACCGCATCGTTCGCGTCCTCGACCGGCAGGGTGAACTTGGCCGACGGGCCGCAGGTCCCGAAAACCGGCGGCAGCTGATCGCGGCGAACGTCGACACGCTCTTCATCGTCACGTCCTGCAACGCCGACTTCAATGTCGCGCGGATCGAGCGCTACCTTGCGCTGGCGCTCGATGCGGGTTGCGTGCCGGTCGTGGTGCTGACCAAGGCCGACCTCGCCGAGGACCCCGAAGACTTCGTGGCGCGGACGCGCGCCATCTCCCCCCGGATCGCCGACGTGATCGCGCTGAACGCGAAGGACCAGGGCACCCTGGCGCCCCTGTCGCCCTGGCTGACGCGCGGGCAGACGGTCGCGTTCCTCGGCTCCTCGGGCGTGGGCAAGTCGACGCTGATCGCCGGATTGACCGGGGCCGAGATCGCGACGCAGGGCATCCGCGAGGACGATGCCAAGGGCCGCCACACGACCACCGCGCGCGCGCTTGCGGCGCACCGCGTCCGGCGCGATGGTGATCGACATGCCGGGCATGCGCGAGATCGCGATGCACGACATGGCCGAGGGCATCGACGATCTGTTCGACGATATCGTGACGCTGACGACCGAATGCCGCTTTCGCGACTGCGCGCATGAGACCGAGCCGGGCTGCGCGGTGCAGGCGGCGGTCGCGGACGGCCGGGTCGACCCGGACCGCCTTGCCCGGTGGCAGAAGCTGCGCCGCGAGGACGCGCTGAACACGGAAACCGTGCACGAACGCCGGGCGCGGGAACGCGACTTCGGCCGCGTGGTGCGCGAAGCGGTTGACTGGAAGGGCCGGGGAAAAGGGTAGCGCCCTACCCCGCCAGGGAGGCCCAGAGGACGAGCCCGCCCAGCACGGCCGCAAGGCCCAGCGCAAGTTGCACCGGCACGCGGCTGAGCCGCCGCACACCGCTGCCCTTCGGCCAGTCCCGGCCCAGCACCCAGGCCGCGAATCCCGGCAGGGCCGCAGCCATCTGCCAGCCGAGAAAGGTGGTCACGCGGTTCATGCCGCGGGTAAAGCCGTCGCCGGTCGGTTCGGTCATCCCGAAGGCGGCGAAGGACCAGCCCCAGGCAATGGCCCAGAGTGCCAGGCACCCCATCAGGATCAGTCGCTTGGTGTCGCCGTTCATCCGGCCCCTTTCCGATCCGTCGCCCCGCAGCCTTCGGGTTGTCGCGGCGCGGCGTGCGTCCTAACGTCTGCGGGCAGCGACTCCCCCGGAGAGACATGGCCGACGCACCCGACACCGCCTACCAGGTCCTTGCCCGCAAGTACCGCCCCGCGACCTTCACCGACCTGATCGGCCAGGACGCGGTGGTGCGGACGCTCAGGAACGCCTTCGCCGCGGACCGCATCGCGCAGGCCTTCATCATGACGGGGATCCGGGGCACGGGAAAGACCTCGACCGCGCGGATCATCGCCAAGGGGATCAACTGCATCGGGGCCGACGGCACGGGCGGGCCCACGACCGAACCCTGCGGCGTCTGCGAGCATTGCGTGGCCATCGCCGAGGGTCGGCATCTCGACGTGCTCGAGATGGACGCGGCCAGCCGCACCGGCATCGACGACATCCGCGAGATCATCGACAGCGTGGCCTATCGCGCGGCCTCGGCCCGCTACAAGATCTACATCATCGACGAGGTTCACATGCTGTCGCGGAACGCGTTCAACGCGCTTCTGAAGACGCTCGAGGAACCGCCCGCCCATGTGAAGTTCATCTTTGCCACCACCGAGATCCGCAAGGTTCCCGTCACGGTCCTGTCGCGCTGCCAGCGGTTCGATCTGCGCCGGATCGAGCCCGAGGTGATGATCGCCCACCTGCGCGGCATCGCCGAAAAGGAAGGCGCCGCGATCGAGGACGAGGCATTGGCGCTGATCACCCGCGCCGCCGAAGGATCGGTGCGCGATGCCGTCAGCCTGCTCGACCAGGCGATCTCGCATGGTGCGGGTGAGACGGGCGCCGAGCAGGTGCGCGCGATGCTGGGTCTGGCCGACCGGGGCCGGGTGTTCGACCTCTTCGAGATGGTCCTGAAAGGCGATGCGTCGGGCGCGCTGTCGGAGCTGTCGTCGCAATATGCGGCGGGCGGCGATCCGCTGGCGATCCTGCGCGATCTGGCCGAGGTCACCCATTGGGTCAGCATCATCAAGATCACGCCCGAAGCGGTCGAGGACCCGACCGCGTCGCCCGACGAGCGGATGCGTGGGGCCGCGCTGGCCGAGGCCCTCCAGATGCGTGTCCTGACGCGGATGTGGCAGATGCTGCTCAAGGCGCTGGAGGAACTCTCGTCTGCACCGAACACGATGATGGCGGCGGAAATGGCGATCATCCGGCTGACCCATGTGGCCGACCTGCCGACGCCCGAGGACCTTGTGCGCAAGCTGCGCGATGCCCCGCCGCCATCGGCACCGCCGCCCGGTGGCGGGAACGGCCCCACCGCGCGGCGGGAATCGGCGGGGCCTGCCGCGCAGGCCCATGCGGATCACGCGCGCATGGAGCCTGGGCCTGCGCCGACAGGACCCGTCATGTCCTCGGGGGCCGCGACCGCACCGGCCCGCGCACCGGACATCGCGCTGGCCCGCTATCCCCGGTTCGACAGCGTGCTCGATCTGATCCGCGCGAACCGCGACGTGAAGCTGCTGGTCGAGGTCGAGCAGGGCGTGCGCCTTGTGAGTTACGCCCCCGGCCGGATCGAGTTCCAGCCCTCGGACCGGGCGGCCCCGGACCTTGCCCAGCGGCTGGGAAGCCGGCTTCAGATGTGGACAGGCACCCGCTGGGGCGTGTCGGTGGTCAGTGACGGCGGCGGGGCCACCATCGCCGAGACGCGTGAGGCCGAGTCCGAGGCCCTGAAGGCCGAGGCGATGCAGCATCCCCTGACGCAGGCGGTGCTTGCGGCCTTCCCCGAGGCGAAGATCACGTCGATCCGCACCGCCGAAGCCGCGGCGGCCGAAGCGGCGCAGGCCGCGCTGCCCGAGGTCGACGAGGAATGGGACCCGTTCGAGGAAAGCTGACGCGCCCGGCTTTCCCCGCCGGCTTTCCCCGCCAGACTTTCCCCGCCCGCCTTGCACCGGGGGACGGGCGCGCGTATCTCGAAGGCAGGGCGCAACCGACGGAGACGGCAATGTTCAAAGGACTGGGCAACCTCGGCGACATGGCCGGGATGATGAAGAAGGCACAGGAAATGCAGACCCGCATGGCGGAGCTGCAGGACCAGCTGCACACGATCACCGTCATCGGCGAAAGCGGCGCGGGCCTTGTCAAGGCGACCTCGACCGCGAAGGGCGAACTGATCGGCCTCGACATCGACCCGTCCATCTTCAATGCCGACGACAAGGAAGTGGTCGAGGATCTGATCCTGGCCGCGATCAAGGACGCGCAGATGAAGGCCTCTGACCGCAGTCAGGACGAGATGCAGAAGCTGACCGCGGACCTGGGCCTGCCTGCGGACATGAAGCTGCCGTTCTGAGCCTGGCGGTGTCCGACGCCACCCGCGACATCGAGACCCTGATCGAGCTCATGGCCAAGCTGCCGGGGCTTGGGCCGCGCTCGGCCCGGCGTGCGGTGCTGCACCTGATCAAGAAACGCGCGCTGGTGATGACGCCGCTGGCGGACACGATGCACCTTGTGGCCGCGACCGCGCGCGAATGCGTGAGTTGCGGCAACATCGGCACCGCCGACACCTGCGACATCTGCCGTGACGAGAAGCGCGCGACCGGCCAGATCTGCGTGGTCGAGGACGTGGCCGATCTTTGGGCGATGGAACGGTCGGGCGTCTTCAAGGGGCGGTATCACGTCCTTGGCGGGACGCTGTCGGCGCTGGATGGTGTGGGTCCCGAGGACCTGCGCATTCCACGCTTGCTCGACCGCGTGCGATCCGAGGGCATCGAGGAGGTGATCCTGGCCCTGAACGCGACGATCGACGGCCAGACCACGGCGCATTACATCGCCGACCAGTTGGGCGACGCGGTTTCCGCCACCTCGCTGGCGCAGGGGGTCCCGATCGGGGGTGAACTCGACTATCTCGACGACGGGACGATCAGCGCGGCGATGAAGGCGCGCAAGGCGTTCTGAACGCCGCTGGCCATGGTCTTTCGCCAGACTTCATAGGCGCCGGCGCTTTCAGGTCGCATCGCACCCCCGAAAACGAAAACCCCCGGACATTGCGGTCCGGGGGCCTGAATTTTCACGAACGGTGCGACGATCAGCGGTCGTCGTCATCCTCGTCATCGTCGTCGTTGGGCAGGTTGAAGAAGGTCTCGGCGTCCGGCACTGCGCGATTGTCCTCATCCTCATCGGTCTTCCCGGACAGCGAGAAGGTTTCGAGACCGGCAATGGCCGACGGCATCTTGGGCTCGGCCTCCATGCCAAGGCTCTGCTCGGTCGACACCAGCTTGCGGCGTTCGTCATCGCTCATCAGGCCGCCTTCGGCCGCCTTCTTGCGGGCGGCCTTCTGGACCACGGCGTCGAGTTCGGACTGCTTGCAAAGACCAAGGGCCACCGGGTCGATCGGCTGGATGTTCGAGATGTTCCAATGCGACCGGTCGCGGATCGACTGGATCGTGGGCTTGGTGGTGCCGACCAGCTTGCCGATCTGGCCGTCGGTCAGTTCGGGGTGGAACTTCACCAGCCAGAGGATCGCGGCGGGGCGGTCCTGACGCTTGGACAGCGGCGTATAGCGCGGCCCACGGCGCTTTTCCTCGCCCTCGGCGGCGGCGTAGAACTTGAGCTTGAGCCGATAGGCCGGGTCCTTCTCGGCCTTGTCGATCTCGGACTGCTCGAGCTGGTTGTTCGCGATCGGGTCGAAGCCACGCACGCCCGCGGCCACGTCGCCGTCGGCGATGCCCTGAACCTCAAGCTCGTGCAGGCCGCAGAATTCGGCGATCTGGGTGAAGCTGAGCGTGGTGTTGTCGACCAGCCAGACGGCGGTCGCCTTTGCCATGATCGGTTTGTTCATCGGGTGTCTCCTGACAAGTCTTTCCCGCGCCGGGAAATCGGCCGGTCCGGGTGGACCACATCCTCGATTTCGGGGAAGTTGGTTGGGTATATAGTCGCCGCGCCGGACGGAGAAAAGAGAAAATGCGCTGGACCGCGCTTCTGCTGCTTGCCGCAACGCTTGTCCCCGGTCCCGCGCGCGCCGAGGGCGAAGAGGCCGGCGAGTTTGATTATTACGTTATGGCGCTGTCCTGGTCCCCAAACTGGTGCGCCCGCGAAGGCGATGCCCAGGGGTCCGACCAGTGCGATCCGGGCCGGGGCCTCGGCTGGATCCTGCATGGCCTCTGGCCGCAATACGAGGCGGGATGGCCCAGCTATTGCCGGACGGGCGAACGCGACCCGTCGCGGCGCGACACCGCGGCGATGGCCGACATCATGGGCACATCGGGCCTGGCGTGGCACCAGTGGAAGAAGCACGGGCGCTGCACCGGGTTGTCGGCGGCGCAGTATTTCGCTCTCTCGCGCGAGGCTTACGGGCGCATCGCCCGCCCCCCTGCCTTCGACCGTCTGGACGAGACCATCCGCCTTCCCGCGCAGGTGGTCGAGGACGCGTTCATGGCCGGCAATCCGGGCCTGACGGACGACATGATGACGGTCACCTGCACGGGCGACATGATCGCCGAGTTGCGGCTTTGCCTGACCCGCGATCTCGAACCGCGCCGGTGCGGCCGGGATGTGCGGCGCGACTGCACCGCCGGCCGGGCCGTGATGGACCCGCCGCGCTGACCCGCCAAAGCGATTGCGGCCCCCGGGATGCCGGGGGCCGCATTGAAACAAGGTCAGGCGTGGGGGCGACTCAGCCCTTCTGGCGCCGGCGCAGGGCTCCAAGCGCGCCCAGCCCGGCAAGCAGGAAGCCCGCGGCAGCCGGCAGCGGAACCGCCGAGACGGTGACAAGGTTCTGGCTGATCTGGTTCCCGTGCGCGTCCTTGCCCGATTCGAAGAAGGTCAGGCGGTAGTCCTGCGTGATCGCACCACCAAGGGCAGCAAGAAATCCGTTGGCCGCCGAGTTCGCATCATTCGCCGCGCTCGAGCCGTAGTTCTGGTAGAAGTGCCCGTCGGTCAGATCGAGACGTGTCAGCGGTCTCGTAGAGCAACTCCCAGAGGGCCAGCTGGAAACCAGCGGACTGGGCGTCGTTCGTCAGGTCGAGACCCGCGTAGCTGGTTTCGAAGAGGTTCTCGATCCGGCCCAGCCTGTCACCGTCGATCGCACCGGTGGTCTGGGTGAACGGATCGCTGGTCTCATGATAAGGCGTGCCGCTACCCGGAATGCTCAGCGTATTGCCGATGTCGAGGCACCAGGCCACGAAGTCGGTGATCTTGTCGGTCAGGGCGAAGCCGCCCGCGTGTGCCGTTACAATCCTGGGGCCACCCTTCAGGGTGACGATGGTGTTTCCGTTGCCGTTGAAGATGTCGGACGTGTCGGCGTCGCCATCGAACTTGTCGGCCTTGTAGAGAACTGTTCCGGCAGAAGCAGGAAGGGCAAGCCCGGTCATCAGGGCCAGAACGGCGGCAGAACGCAACAGACGCATGGAAACCTCGCAATCGCTAACAACACAGGACCGGACTTCTACCACCGGCGTTGATCGTGAATACCAGAAGCGCGCCGTGCCGTTAATCGCGCGTTAACAGATAGTCTGTTTCCACAACGTCTACGCCACCTCGAGGACGATCTTGCCGATATGGGCCGAGCTTTCCATGCGGGCATGGGCTGCGGCGGCGTCTTCCATCGGGAAGGTGCTGTCCATCACAGGCGCGATGCGGCCGGTTCCGAGAACCGGCCAGACGGTGTCTCGCAGAGCCTCGGCGATGCGCGCCTTGGCCAGGTCGGATTGCGGGCGCAGGGTCGAGCCGGTGATCGTCAGCCGCCGCATCATCACCTGCGCGAAGTTCAATTCGACCTTCGGCCCGCGCAGAAAGGCGATCTGGACAAGCCGCCCGTCGTCCTTCAGTGCGCGGACGTTGCGCGGCAGATAGTCGCCGCCGACCATGTCGAGGATCAGGTCGGCCCCGCCGTCCGCCCGTAGCACCTCGACGAAATCCTCGTCGCGGTAGTTGATCGCGCGGTCGGCCCCCAGTGCCGTGCAAGCGGCGCATTTCTCGTCAGACCCCGCGGTGGCGAAAACCCGCGCGCCGAAGTGATGGGCCAGCTGGATCGCCGTCGTGCCGATGCCGGACGATCCGCCGTGGACAAGGAAGCGTCTCGCCCGCCGAAAGGCCGCCGCGCATGAAGACGTTGGACCAGACGGTAAAGAAGGTCTCGGGCAGGCAGGCGGCCTCTTTCAGGCCCATCCCCTCGGGCACCGGCAGGCAATGGGCGGCGGGGGTCGCGACATATTCGGCATAGCCGCCCCCGGGTGTCAGGGCACAGACCGCATCGCCCGACGGCCCAGCCCGTGACACCGGGCCCAAGGGCCGCGACATGCCCCGCGACCTCAAGGCCCGGCAGGTCGGATGCCCCGGGCGGCGGAGCGTAGGAGCCGGCGCGCTGAAGCGCGTCGGGCCGGTTCACCCCGGCGAAGGCCACGCGGATCAGGACCTGCCCGTGGCCCGGTTCGGGCAGCGGCCGCGTGCAGGTGCGAAGCACATCGGGACCACCGGGTTCGGCGATCTCGACGGCGGTCATCGTTGCCGGCAGGGGCGCCGTCATCGCGGCCCCGTCCCGGGGAAGTGACCGGGCAGATCGACCTGCGGCATCCGCGTGGGCTTCCTGACCTTGCCGGCGACCCAGGTCGGCCCGGCCATCAGACGCGACAGGACCGGGTTGGCGCGGGCCTGCCCCTTGAGCTTCTCGATCTGCATCACATCCTCGATCCGGCGGTCGATGAAATCCTGCGTGTCCTTGTGGCCGGGGCTT
This sequence comes from uncultured Alphaproteobacteria bacterium, assembly GCA_963709395.1. GTDB lineage: Bacteria > Pseudomonadota > Alphaproteobacteria > Rhodobacterales > Rhodobacteraceae > CAVPWP01. The sequence continues at coordinate 72,525 of CAVPWP010000008.1, read as the reverse complement.
TCGTCGCCCAGCCAGAACAGCACCGAGGCACTGTAGACCCCGCTGAGGGTGGCCCGCTTGGTGTACCAGTTGATGTCTTCCGAGGTGTCGCCGAGTGCGCCCCAGATCGCATCGGCGGTGCCCCAGATCAGCCGCGCGCCTTCGGCCGCGTGCATCGGCAGCGCGAACAGGGTGACCCCGCGGCGCACGGCCTCGTTGTCGCCCGCAGCCTCGAGGCGAAAGCGAATGGCGGTGGCGATCCGGTCGCGATACCGCATCTGCGCGAGGTCGGCGGCCTTCAGCCGGCGCACCATCTCGGCGTCGCCGCGCCGGTGGAAGGCCACGGCCAGATCAAGCGCCCCGCGCGGGCAGGCCAGACGGGCCATCGGCACCTCGGCGCCGGCATCGCGGATCGCAGCGCGGAAAGTGGCTTCGGACCAGCCGTCGAAGGCCACATGGGACAGCGCGGCGTCGAGCAGCCGGGTCTTGAGGTCGGTCGAGGCGTCGGTCATGTCGGTCTCCGCATGCTGTTTCGGGTCTTTGGGTCGGTCCGCGTCCCGGCCAGTAGACAATCTATGGCGGCTTTGCTATAGGGCCACCTCCTGCAGATGATGCAACTCTAACTTAGGAAGGTGGTGACACCACGATGCAGGTCAGTGTTCGCGACAACAATGTCGATCAGGCGCTGCGCGCGTTGAAGAAGAAACTTCAGCGCGAGGGCGTGTTTCGGGAAATGAAGCTCAAGCAACATTTCGAGAAACCGTCCGAGAAGCGGGCGCGCGAAAAGGCCGAAGCGATCCGGCGCGCGCGCAAGCTCGCACGGAAGAAGGCCCAGCGCGAAGGGCTTCTCTGACGCCTGACAGCACTGTGGCGGGGAAACCCGCATGTCAGACGACCCCCGGCATCGCCCGGGGGTTTGTCGTTTTCAGGGGCGCCGAATCATCGGCTGCACTTACGCGTTTACACCGGCAGGGCCGTGGTCTGGCGCACGGTGCGCAGCGCAAAGCTCGAATGCATCTGCGCCACGCCCGGAAGGCGCGCCAGGAACCGACGGTGGATGCGGGCGAAATCCTCGGTATCGGCGGCGACCACCTTCAGCAGGTAGTCCGCCGCCCCCGCCATCAGGTGGCATTCCAGCACGTCGGGAATCTGCGCCACGGCCTTTTCGAAGGCGTCGAGCACCTCGTCGGCCTGTCCCGACAGCGTGATCTCGACGAAGACGGTCGTCGGCCGTCCCAGCTTGCGCGGGTCCAGAAGCGCCACGTAGTCGCGGATCACCCCCAGCTTCTCGAGCCGCTGAACCCGCCGGTGACAGGCCGAGGGCGACAGGTTCGCGACCTCGGAGAGTTCCGCGTTCGAGATGCGCCCGCGCTTCTGCAGGATCTGCAGGATCCGCCGGTCGATTGTGTCGAAGTCATCCATCTCGCCGGTTTCTTTCACTGCAATGCAGAATTTCAGGGAATTCTCCCACATTCTGCCGTCATCGCGCAGGATAACTCAAACACATTTCATCCGGCACGCTCTAGTGTCGAACCTGTCGTTCAGGGAGGACATCATGAAGATCGGCTGCCCCACCGAGATCAAGCCACAGGAATTCCGCGTCGGCCTCACGCCCAACGCGGCCCGCGAAGTCGTCCGCCACGGCCACGAGGTGATCGTCGAGGCCGGCGCCGGCGCGGGATCGGGGTTCACCGATGCCGACTACGAAGCCGCGGGCGCACACATGGTGGGCAGTGCCGCCGAGGTCTTCGCCCAGGCGGACCTGATCGTGAAGGTGAAGGAACCGCAGGCCCGCGAACGCGCGATGCTGCGTGACGGTCAGATCCTCTTCACCTATCTTCACCTCGCCCCCGACCCCGAGCAGACGCAGGATCTCCTGAAATCCGGCGTCACCGCCATCGCCTATGAGACCGTGACCGACCCCGCCGGCGGCCTTCCGCTTCTGGCGCCGATGTCCGAGGTGGCGGGGCGGCTTGCGCCGCAGGTCGGGGCCTGGACCCTGCAGAAGGCCAATGGCGGGCGCGGCGTGCTGATGGGCGGTGTGCCGGGCGTGGGGCCGGCGCGCACCGTGGTCATCGGCGGCGGCGTCGTCGGCACGCATGCCGCGCGCATCGCCGCCGGGATGGGATCGGATGTCACCGTCCTTGACCGGTCGCTGCCGCGGCTGCGCTATCTCGACGACACGTTCGGCGGCCTCTTCCGCACCAGCTATGCCTCGGCGGGCAACACCGCCGACCTCGTGGCCGCGGCCGACCTCGTGATCGGGGCGGTGCTCGTTCCCGGGGCCGCAGCACCGAAACTCGTCACCCGCGAGCAGCTGTCGACGATGAAGCCGGGGGCTGCGATCGTGGACGTGGCGATCGACCAGGGCGGGTGCTTCGAGACCTCGAAGCCCACCACCCACGAAGACCCGATCTACGAGGTCGACGGCATCATGCACTATTGCGTGGCGAACATGCCGGGCGCGGTCGCCCGCACCTCGACCATCGCACTGGGGAACGCGACCATGCCGTTCCTGCTGGCGCTGGCCGACAAGGGCTGGAAGACAGGCCTGCGAGGACGACCCGCACCTTCTGGCGGGCCTCAACGTCCATGCCGGGCGCCTGACCTACTACGCCGTGGGCAAGGCGCTGGGGATCGACGTGCTCGCGCCCCAGCTGGCCCTGAAGGTCTGAGACGTCAGCGCGCCTTCAGAAGGTCGCGGATCTCGACAAGAAGCTCTTCCTGCGTCGGACCTTTCGGTTCCTCCGGCGCGGGTTCTTCCTCTTTCTTCGCCATCGCCGTCACCCGGTTGACCGCCTTCACGATCAGGAAGACGACCCAGGCGATGATCAGGAACTTGATCACGGCGTTGATGAAGTTGCCGACCATGAACTGCGCGTCGCCCACGCCGAAGCTGACCGAACTGAAGTCGACCCCGCCGATGATCAGGCCGATGAGCGGGTTCACCAGATCCTCGACCACCGAGGTGACGATCGCGGTGAAAGCCGCGCCAATGATGATCCCGACGGCAAGGTCGATGACGTTGCCGCGCGCAATGAAGTCCCTGAATTCCTTGAGCATATCCGCAATCCCAGTTTGTCGCGTTCCCATCGGCCGGGTGTGCTCCCAGCCCCACGGCCTCGATAGCACGACGAGGGCCGGCGGACAGCGGTTTTTTGACCGCTACTCGGCGGCGGCGGCCGCGGTGTGTGGCAGGCTGCCGGTCAGGACGTAGCGCAGGATCTCGACGACCTGCCGGGGCTCTTCGGCCACGGCAAGCGCGGCGGCGTGGACTTCCTTCAGCGCGTGCTGATGCTCAGGCGGGTTCAGCACGATGATCGACTTGCCCAGCGCCGCGGCATAGCCCGCGTCGAAGGCGGCGTTCCACTGCTTGTACTTCTCGCCGAAGCGCACGACGACGACATCCGCCTCCTCGATCCCGCGGCGGGTACGGATCGCGTTCAGCTTCGCGCCCTTGTGGTCGTGCCAGAACTTGTCGGGCTCGGCCCCGAGGATCGCGACACCGCAGTCGTCGGACGCCTCGTGATCGGTGACCGGGCCGCTGAAGACGACATCGAGGTCGCGTGCGCCCTCGACGATCTGTTCGCGCCAGTCGGTGTGGATCTCGCCCGAGAGATAGACGGAAAGGGTCATGGCTTGGTCCTCCTTTGCCCTGAACCTAGCCCGGGCCGGGCCTGGGGACAAACGGCAGGGGACACGTCGCCCCCTGCCCCGCCTCAGCCGCGCAACACGCCGCCGGTGGCCTTGCCGACCTTCTCGACGATCTTCGCGGCCACGGCCTCGATCTCGTCCTCGGTCAGGGTCTTGTCGCGCGGCTGCATCCGCACGGTGATGGCAAGCGACTTCTTGCCCGCGCCGAGCGATCCGCCGGTGAACTCGTCGAAGACGCGCACGTCCTCGATCAGCGCCTTGTCGGCGCCGGTGGCGGCGTTGACGACGTTGATCGCCTCGACATCGGCGTCGAGCACGAAGGCGAAGTCGCGTTCGACGGCCTGAAGATCCGCGAGGTCCAGCGCGGGGCGCGTCGATCCCGACTTGCGCGCCAGCGGGATCTCGTCGGGGAAAAGCGTGATCGCCATCGCCGGGCCCTTCACGTCCATCGCGGCCAGCACCTTGGGGTGCAGCTCGCCGAAGACGCCCAGCACCTTCTTCGGGCCAAGGCAGATCAGGCCGTGGCGTCCGGGATGCCACCAGCCGGGGCCGCCGCGCAGGATCTGCACCTTCGCGGGCGCGCCCATCGCGGCCAGCACCGCCTCGGCATCGGCCTTGACGTCGAAGACATCGACCGGGCGGCGCGCGCCATGGGGGCTGCGCGGGCCGCTCTGGCCGACCAGCACGCCCGAGACCTGGAGATGCTGTTCCTCGGGTTCGGCGCCGTGGAAGGCGGTGCCGACCTCGAACAGCGCCACGTCCATGAATCCCGCGCGCCTGGTTGCGCGCGGCCGCCTGCAGAAGGCCGGGCAGCAGCGCCGGGCGCATGTGGCTCATCTCGGACGAGATCGGGTTTTCCAGCCGCACCGCGTCCGATCCGCCGAAGAGAAGCGCCGCGTCGCGGTCGATGAAGCTGTAGGTGACGCATTCGTTGTAACCCAGCGCCGCCATCGTGCGCCGCGCGGCCTGTTCGCGCTTCTGGTTCACGGTCAGCACGGGGCGCGGCACGCCGGTCTGGGCGCGCGGCATGGGCCGGGCTTCCAGCTTCGTCAGCGACGCGATGCGCGCGACCTCTTCCACGAGATCCGCCTCGCCCTTCACGTCCAGCCGCCAGCTTGGCGGATGCGCCATGTCGCCCTTGAGCGTGAAGCCCAGCGATTCCAGCGTCTTGCGCTGCCAGTCGCCGGGCAGGTCCATGCCGACCAGCCGCGCGACGTGGTCGGTGTCGAGCTTGTAGGCGCGGTCCCAGCCGATGGGCGCGCCGGCCTCCACGACCTCGGACGCCTCGCCGCCGCACAGATCGAGGATCATGGCGGTCGCCAGTTCCAGCCCCGGCCGGGTGAAGGCCGGGTCGACGCCGCGCTCGAAGCGGTACTTGGCGTCGGAATTGATCTTCAGCGCGCGGGCGGTGGCGGCGATGGTGCGCGGGTCCCACCAGGCGCTTTCGACGAAGACGTTGACGGTCTCGGGCGTCACACCCGTTTCCTCGCCGCCCATGACGCCGGCGATGCTTTCGGGGCCGTCGGCGTCCGAGATCACGATCATGCCGGGCTGGAACCGGTAGGTCCGCTCATCCAGCGCCAGAAGGCTTTCGCCCCCCGCCGCGCGGTGGACGCGCAGGTTGCCCTTGACCTTGTCGGCGTCGAAGACGTGCAGCGGGCGGTTGCGGTCGAAGGTGAAGAAGTTGGTGATGTCGACCAGCGCCGAGATCGGGCGCAGCCCGATGGCCTTCAGCCGGTCCTGAAGCCACTGCGGCGAGGGGCCGTTGGTCACGCCCCGGATGATCCGCCCGGTGAAATGCGGCGCGCCGTCCAGCGCGTCGTCGTCGATGGTCACGCCGATGGGGCACGGGAAGCCGCCGGGCACCGGTTCGGGGGTTTCGGTCACGAAGGTGCCCAGCCCGCGCGCGGCCAGATCGCGGGCGATGCCCTCGACCCCCAGCGCGTCCTGCCGGTTGGGGGTGATCGCGATGTCGAAGACGGGGTCGACCTTGGCCGGATCATGGTCCGCCAGCCAGTCGGTGAAGCGCTGGCCGACCTCGCCCGAGGGCAGTTCGATGATGCCGTCGTGTTCGTCGGACAGCTCCATCTCGCGTTCGGAACACATCATGCCGTGGCTCTCGACGCCCCGGATCTTGCCGACCTGGATCGTGGTGTCGATGCCGGGGACATAGGTGCCCGGATGCGCCACGACGACGGTGATGCCTTCGCGCGCGTTCGGCGCGCCGCAGATGATCTGCTTCACGCCCTGGTCGGTCTCGACCGCGCAGACGCGCAGGCGGTCGGCGTCGGGATGCGGGTCGGCCTTGAGCACGCGCCCGATGGTGAAATCCGACAGCCGGTCGGCGGGGTTCTCGACCCCTTCGACCTCCATCCCGAGATCGGTGAGCGCCTCGGCGATCTCGTCCACGGTGGCGTGGGTGTCGAGATGCTCTTTCAGCCAGGAGAGGGTGAATTTCATTGTTCCGTTGCTCCAGCTCTTCTGCAGATCGCCTGCGTCACACGTCATAGATGCATCGAAGAAGCTCGCAACAGCATGATCTCTGCGCATCGATGCGCTGCAAGCCGTTTCGTCGCAGCATCTGCACGCATTGCATACTGCACTTAAGCCGTTTCATCCGAAGTCAGTGAACGCTGCGAATGCTCTCGTTGGACACAAAGCATGATCTGTCGAGATCACTAGTCAATCCAAGATGTCGAGCATAATTCGGCCTCGAGAGATCGCCGCCGATCGCATGGCAGATGACATCTGCCGTCGACAACTCAGATTCGCATCTTCGCCGCTCATATCAGCGATTAGCAATACGCACGCCGACACTCGTTCCAGTGAGCATCGATCTGCCGATATTCGCGAAGACCAATTGGCACCAGATCTGAGCATTGCCGAGCAATCAGCTCCGATGACAGCCATGCGAGAGATCCATCAGATCTATCATCGCAGCTGAGATCATGGCTCACCTACTCAACCCCCGATGCAGCGTCGGCACGTCGAGCGCGGCGAAGCCGTAGTGCCGCAGCCACCGCAGGTCGCTGTCGAAGAACGCCCGCAGGTCGGGGATGCCGTATTTCAGCATGGCGATCCGGTCGATGCCGATGCCGAAGGCGAAGCCCTGGTATTCGGTCGGGTCGATGTTGCCGGCCCGCAGGACATGCGGGTGGACCATGCCGGACCCCAGGATCTCCATCCACGAATCCCCCTCGCCCACCTTCAGCTGGCCGTCCTTCCACGAACAGCGCAGGTCGACCTCGGCCGAGGGTTCGGTGAACGGGAAGTGCGAGGCGCGGAACCGCAGTTCGGCCTTTTCCACCTCGAAGAAGGCGCGCACGAATTCCTCGAGGCACCACTTGAGGTTCGCCATCGACAGGTCCCGGTCGACCGCCAGCCCTTCGAGCTGGTGGAACATCGGCGTGTGCGTCTGGTCGTAGTCGCTGCGATAGACCCGGCCCGGCGCGATCACCCGCAGGGGCGCGCCCTGGTGCTGCATCGCGCGGATCTGCACCGGCGAGGTATGGGTGCGCAGCACATGCGGCGGGCGGTCGTCGCCCTCGGCCCGCGCCATGTAGAACGTGTCCATCTCGGTCCGGGTCGGATGCTCGGCGCGGGATGTTGAGCGCGTCGAAGTTGTACCAGTCGCTTTCGATCTGCGGGCCCTCGGCGACCGAAAAGCCCATGTCGGCGAAGATCGCGGTGATCTCTTCCATCACCTGGCTGACCGGGTGGATCGTGCCCTCGCGCCGGGGGCGGCCGGGCAGCGTCACGTCCAGCCACTCGGACTTGCAGCCGCTCATCCAGCGCTGCATCCGCCAGCGCTGCCTTGCGCGCGGCCAGCGCCGAGGTGATCTCGTCCTTCAGGGCGTTCAGCTTCGGCCCGGCGGTCTGGCGTTCCTCGGGCGACATGCCGCCCAGTTCGCGCATCTTCAGGCTGATTTCGCCCTTCTTGCCCACGGCCTGCACGCGCAGGTCCTCGAGCGCCGCTTCATCGGCGGCGGCGGAAATCGCGCTGAGATACTTGGTCTTCAGGTCGTCCATCGGAAGGCTCCCCACTGGCCCCGCCCTGCTAGCCAGAGCGGGGCGGGAATGCAAGGCGGGCGGGCGGTTCAGATCGGCGCGACCAGGGGTTTGCGATTGGCGGCGTGACGCGCGATCAGGCGGCGCGCGCGGCGGCCGGACACGGCCGGAAAGGCGGGCGCGGCCAGGTCCTCGAGCGCGGGCCCGAAGATCGCGGTCAGTTCGGCCCGGGCGTCGGGGTCGAGGGCCGCCAGCGCCAGCGGCCCGGGCAGCAGCGTCTCGGCCAGCGCGCCGTTGGCGAAGACGCAGGCATGGGACGACAGCGCGAAGTGAACGTAATCGACCGGCCCGTCCGTCGTGTCGATCGCGACGCCGGGCAGCTCGGTCATGTCCTTGGCCGGCAGCAGGACCGCCGGCGCGCCAAAGACCCGGCCGGCGACCGGACCGCTGACCAGGAAGCGGTGCTGCTGGGAGACGCGAAGCTCGGTCGCGGGCTGGCCGGGGCCAAGCGCGTCCGGAGCGATGCGCACCGGGCGCAGGCGCGGGTTGCGGCGCAGCGCCCGCGCGTCAAGGCTGCGGCGCCCGACCCAGCGCACGATGTCCAGCCCGCCGCCATGGATCAGCACCCGGTCACCGGGCCGGAGTTCGGCCACCGGGCGCGGACCCGCCGGCGTCGCGATCCGGGTATCGGCGCGAAAGCAGATCACCGGCGCGCCCTCGGACACCGCGTCATAGATCGGCACACCCGGGGCGCCGGGCAGGAACTGGATCGAATAGGTCGCGGCATTGGGACCGGTGGGCACAGGCACGTTGACCGAGGTCGCCCCCGCCGCCGGGCCGTTGACGGCGGTGATGTTCTGCGTGCCGCCCCCGATATCGTAGAACTCGACGACCGTATTCGTGGGGCCGGAGGTGTCGACCAGCGCATAGGCCTCGTAGTTGCCGGCCCCGCCGCCATCGGGATCCGTCAGCGCGAGCGGCGAGAAGTCGTCGGCGCTGATGACGTAGTAGCTGCGCCCCGTCACGGGATCGGTCGTGACCTGCACATCGGGATCGGTCAGCGGGACCACCAGACCCACGGTGCCGTTGGCCTCGTAGAAGGCCACGGTGTAGTCCGCCGGATCCTCGCCCGGCAGCAATGTCACCTCGAGAAACTCCGAGACGCCCGAACTGGCCGCATAGGCGTTCGAATAATGCATCTCGCTGATGATCGGCATCGCGACCTCCGGGGTATCGGGGGCAGACTAACGCGATTTGATCACCGGCGCGTCAAGAAATGAAAAGGCCGGCACAGGGCCGGCCTTGTCGCATTCGATTTTGTGCGGTCTCAGGCCAGCGCGGCCTTCGCCTTTTCGACGATGGCGCCGAAGGCGTCGGGCTCGTTCACGGCGAGATCGGCGAGGACCTTGCGGTCGACCTCGATCCCGGCCAGCGCCAGACCGTTCACGAAGCGCGAATAGGTCAGCGCCTCGTCATGGCCGCGCACGGCGGCGTTGATCCGCTGGATCCACAGGGCGCGGAAGTTGCGCTTGCGGTTCTTGCGGTCGCGCGTGGCGTACTGGTTGGCCTTGTCGACCGCCTGCGTGGCGGTGCGGAAGGTGTTCTTGCGGCGGCCATAATAGCCTTTGGCGGCCTTGATGACCTTCTTGTGGCGGGCGTGGGTGACCTTGCCGCTGGTGACTCTCGACATCTGGGGATCTCCTTAGCGGTCGTAGGGCATGTAAAGTTTCGCGAGCTTCTGGTCGGGCTCGGAAAGCACCGCCGTTCCACGCGCGTCGCGGATGAACTTGTTCGACCGCTTGATCATGCCGTGACGCTTGCCGGCCTGCGCCGCCAAGACCTTGCCGGTCCCCGTCACCTTGAAGCGCTTCTTGGCGCTCGATTTGGTCTTCATCTTGGGCATTTCCGTCTCCTCGTCGTCTACGGTGCATGCGCGACTCGGCATGCCACATCGGCCGGCCGCGCAGATCAGAGCGCGCCGTATACGGCGCTTCGCCCCGCACCGCAAGCCCCGGGACAGGGCGCAGTGAGGCCTAGTTGAACAACCCGCCGATCACCGAGGCGAAGACACCGGGGATCTCGGCCGCCGTGTAGCCGCCGGGCTTTTGAAACGAGGCATAGACGATCAGGCAGCCGGCGAGAACGGCAAGGATGAACCCGGCCCGCGGGGTGTCGCCGCTCGAAAACGTGGCGACGACTTGCCAGAGTGCAAGCGCGATGGCGATCACGCCAAGGACAAGTGCAAGATCCGGATCCATACGCGACCTTCGCTAGACGTTTTCTGTCCTTAGTCCGGATCGGTCGAGTAGATCAATCTTTCCTCGCAGGGGGCGACGCGCAGGATGTTGGTCGTGCCCGGAATGTTGAAGGGCACACCGGCGGTCACGACAATCTGGTCGGTCGCCTCGGCGAAGCCCGCCTCGCGCGCGGCGCGGACCGACTTGACCACCGCCTGCTTGAAGCGCTGAAGCTCGCCCGAGATGATGCAGTGAAGTCCCCATGTCAGCACCAGGCGGCGCGCCGGACCCTGCACCGCGCTCATCGCGATGATCGGCACGCGGGGGCGTTCACGGGCGACAAGATTCGCGGTGCGGCCAGACTGCGTGAAACAGCAGATGGCCTTGATCTCGGTCGTCTCGGCGATTTCGCGTGCCGCCGACACGATACCGTCGGCGATCGATTCCTTCATCCCGCCGCGGCTGGCCTCGATCACCTGGCGGTAGGTCGGGTCGCTTTCCACCTCGATGGCGATGTCGTTCATCATCGACACCGCCTCGACCGGATAGTTGCCGGCCGCACTTTCCGCCGACAGCATCACGGCATCCGCGCCCTCGTAGATCGCGGCGGCCACGTCCGACACCTCGGCGCGCGTCGGCATCGGGCTTTCGATCATGGATTCGAGCATCTGCGTGGCCACGATCACGGGCTTGGCCGCCGCGCGGCACTTGCGCACCAGGCGCTTCTGGATCGGCGGCACGTTCTGCACGGGCAGTTCGACGCCGAGGTCGCCGCGCGCCACCATGATGCCGTCGGACACGGCCAGGATCTCGTTGAACGCCTTCACGGCGGCGGGCTTTTCGATCTTCGACAGGATCGCGGCCCGGCCCTTCGCAAGCTGGCGCGCCTCGGTCACGTCCTCGGCGCGCTGCACGAACGAAAGCGCAAGCCAGTCGACGCCCAGTTCGCAGACGAACTCAAGGTCGGCCCGGTCCTTTTCGCTGAGCGCCGCCACGGGCAGGACCACATCGGGCACGTTCACGCCCTTGCGGTCGGAGATGGTGCCGCCCACGGTGACCGTGCAATTGGCGAAGTCCTTGCCGCAATCGTCGACCTTCAGACGGATCTTGCCGTCGTTCACCAGCAGGTGCGAGCCAGGCTCCAGGGCTGCGAAGATCTCGGGATGGGGCAATTGCACGCGCTGGTGCGTCGCCCGGCGCCTCGTCGAGATCGAGGCGGAAGACCTGCCCCTCCTCGAGATCGAGCGCCTTGTTCTCGAACACGCCGACGCGCAGCTTGGGCCCCTGCAGATCGGCGAGGATCGCGATCGGGCGATCGAACTCGGCCTCGACGCCGCGGATGATCTCGTGCCGTTTGGCGATGTCGGCATGGGTGCCGTGGCTCATGTTCAGGCGGAACACGTCGGCCCCCGCCTCGAACAGGGCACGGATCGTGTCGTAATCCGAAGAGGATGGGCCAAGCGTTGCGACGATCTTGACGTTGCGTAGGCGTCTCATAGGTCCCTTACCCCTGTCTTCCGTTAGCGCTCTCAGGCAGGCAGCCCGTCTATGGCGCAAATCCCGTCAGGTGACAACTGGCGCTTTGGCGCCGGCTTCGATAGACGGGCATGGCGGTGTCCCGTGACAACTTCATGACCTACAGACCCTATCATATCTTCGGCGAGCATCGCCCGTCCCGCTGGCTTGTGACCTGCGACCACGCGACGAACCGCGTCCCCCCGGACATGGGCGGCAGCCTCGGCATCGCGCCCGAGGACATGGCGCGCCACATCGCCTATGACGTGGGCGCGGCCGGCGTGGCACTGGCCCTGGCCGAGCGGCTCGACGCGCCCTGCGTGATGTCGGATTTCTCGCGCCTCGTCATCGACCCCAACCGGGGCGAGGACGACCCGACGCTGGTCATGCGGCTTTACGACGGCACCATCATCCCCGCGAACCGGCACGTCGATATGGCCGAGGTCGAACGCCGGCTCGACGCCTATCACCGCCCCTACCACACCGCGCTGGCCACGCTGGCGGGCCGCCGTCCCGACACCGTCATCCTGTCGATCCACTCGTTCACGCCGCAACTCAGGGGGCGCGATCCGCGGCCCTGGCACGTCGGCGTCCTCTTCGGCGCGGACCGGCGGCTGACGGATCCGATTCTGGCCCGTCTGCACGCCGAACCCGACCTCGTCACCGGCGCGAACGAACCCTACGGCGGGCATCTCGACGGCGACACGATCGACCGCCACGCGATCCAGCCCGGCCGCCTGAACGCGCTGGTCGAGATCCGCAACGACCTGATCGGCACCGAGGCCGAGCAGGTCGCCTGGGCCGAAAGGCTTGCCCCGATCCTTGACGCGGCGCTGGCCGACACCAAGGTTTGAAGAAACGGAGGACCGCGTGATGGACGACCAGACCCGCATCGAGCTTGAAGCCGCCGCCTTCCGCCGCCTGCGCCAGCACCTGATGGACGACCGGCCGGACGTGCAGAACATCGACCTGATGAACATGGCCGGCTTCTGCCGCAACTGCCTGAGCCGCTGGTATCAGGAAGCCGCGAACGACCGCGGCATCGCCATGACGAAGGACGAGGGCCGCGAGGCCTTCTACGGCATGCCCTACGACGACTGGAAGGCGCGGCACCAGACCGAGGCGGACGAGACGAAGAAGGCCGCCTTCGACAAGGCCTTTGCCGAGAACGTGGGCAAGACGTGACGGAACGGGCCGGGGCCGGTCCGCCGCCTAGTCCACCGGGACCCCGCATCCAAGCTCTTGATGGATGCGCGAGATCTTCTGAACCAAAGCAGCACTCGGTTGATCGGGGTTCTGCAATCCTCCAGGCCCCACGATCGTGACCTCGAAGCGGCACCCCGGCTGGAGCTTCGCGTCGAGGTCCGCCCGGTCCTGATCCAGCCAGTCGAACTTCCCGGCGTCGGGCAGCGCGTAGTAACCGCTGTCGGTCAGGATCGCGCCGCAGTAGCCGAGAAAGGAACGCTCCGGCGTCGACGAGCGGTACCGCCCGAACCCCGACAGGAGCGACGACTTGCTCCGGCACTCGGAGGCCGCGTCGTTCTCCCTCACCGTGAGCGTGAGCCTGTGGGTCTGGAGGAGGTAGGGGTATACTAGAAGGAAGATCGCAACGATCCAGACACCTATCAGGATCCTCACACGTCTACGCATCGTCATGGGTGGATCCGATCGTCGTTGTCCATTGGGATACGGCCTCCGAAGCTCCGCCTAGTCCATCGGGACCTCGCACCCAAGCTCTTGATGGATGCGCGAGATCTTCTGGACGATGGGCGCCCTTGGTTGATCGGGGTTCTGCAATCCTCCAGGCCCCACGATCGTCACCTCGAAGCGGCACCCCGGCTGGAGCTTCGCGTCGAGGTCCGCCCGGTCCTGATCCAGCCAGTCGAACTTCCCGGCGTCGGGCAGCGCGTAGTAACCGCTGTCGGTCAGGATCGCGCCGCAGTAGCCGAGTAAAGGAACGCTCCGGCGTCGACGAGCGGTACCGCCCGAACCCCGACAGGAGCGACGACTTGCTCCGGCACTCGGAGGCCGCGTCGTTCTCCCTCACCGTGAGCGTGAGCCTGTGGGTCGGAGAGGAGGTAGGGGTATACGCGAAGCACAACGGCTACGATCAGGAAGAACCAGAAGATAAGCCAAAGCCTGCGCGTCGTCATGCGCCGAGCAGAGCACCAAAGCGCCCCAAATTTCAACCGATGATTGTGCCGCCGCGACCCGGCGCAGCCAAACCGTTGCGGCGGAGTCTCAGACCGCCGCCTTGCGGCTTTCGTCGAGGTAGATCTCGCGCAGGCGCGTCGCCACCGGACCGGGCGCGCCGTCGCCCAGCTTCACGCCGTCGATCTCGACCACCGGCATGACGAACATCGAGGCCGAGGTGATGAAGGCCTCGTCCGCCGCCTTCGCCTCGTCGAGGGTGAAGGGGCGTTCCTCGACCTCCATCTGCGCCTCGCGGGCGAAACGCAGGACGGCGGCGCGGGTGATGCCGTGCAGGATCTCGTTGCCGAGGTGGCGGGTGACGATGCGGTTGCCGGTCACGATATAGGCGTTGTTCGACGTGCCTTCGGTGACGAAGCCGTCCTCGATCATCCAGGCGTCGTCGGCGCCGGCCTTCTTCGCCGCCATCTTGCCCATCGAGGGGTAGAGAAGCTGCACCGTCTTGATGTCGCGCCGCCCCCAGCGGATGTCGGGGATCGAGATGACCTTGAGACCGGTCTTCGCCACCGGGCTGTCGGCCAGGCCGGGCTTCGACTGGGTGAAAAGCACGATCGTCGGCGCCGCGTCCTTGGGATAGGCGAAGTCGCGATCCGCCGCCCCGCGCGTGATCTGAAGGTAGATGAGACCATCCTCGATCCCGTTGCGCGCCACCAGTTCGCGATGGATGTCGAGAAGCGCGTCCTCGGTCACCGGGTTCGTCATCTCGAGCTCGTCGAGCGACCGCTGGAGCCGTTTGGCGTGACCCGCGAAATCGAGAAGCTTGCCGCCCAGCACGCTCGTCACCTCGTAGACGCCGTCGGCGAAGAGGAAGCCCCGGTCGAAGACCGACACGGTGGCCTCTTCCTCGGGCAGATAGCTGCCGTTGACGTAGACGATGCGGGACATGCCGGTCCTCCTCAACCCCAGAGCGCCCGGTCGGGCGGATGCACCCCGGCGTCGTCGAAGCGCAGGGGGTGGTCGCGGTCTTCGGCCAGAAGGAGCGGGCCGTCAAGGTCCGTGACCGCCGCGCCCTGCGCCACGAGGACGGCGGGCGCCATGGCAAGGCTGGACCCGATCATGCAGCCCACCATGATGCCGTAACCCGCGTCGCGTGCGGCGTCGCGCAGGGCCAGTGCCTCGGTCAGCCCGCCGGTCTTGTCGAGCTTGATGTTGACCATGTCGTACTTGCCCCGCAGATCGGGCAGCGATGCGCGGTCGTGGCAGAACTCGTCGGCGCAGACCGGCAGAGGGCGGTCGATCTCGGCCAGCATCCCGTCTTCGCCTGCCGGAAGCGGCTGTTCGACAAGCGCCACGCCCAGCCGCACCAGGTGCGGGGCGAGCTCGGCATAGACCTCGGCCGTCCAGCCCTCGTTCGCGTCGACGATGATGCGCGCGTCCGGGCGCGCCCGCACGCACGGCTTCGAGCCGCGGCATGTCGTCGGGCGTGCCGAGCTTGATCTTCAGCAGTGGCCGGTGGGCGTGCCGGGCGGCCGCCGCGCGCATCTTGTCGGGCGTGTCGAGCGACAGGGTGAAGGCGGTGATCTCGGGCCCCGGCGCGGGCAGGCCCGCAAGCTCCCACACGCGTTTGCCCGCGCGCTTGGCCTCCCAGTCCCAAAGGGCGCAGTCGACAGCATTGCGCGCTGCACCAGGTGGCAGGGCCGCTTGAAGCGCCTCGCGGGTGATATCCTCGGGCAGGCCAAGGATTTCGTCGGTCACCGACTCCGAGGCTCTCGCCATAGCGTGGCATAGGGCACGCATTCGCCCCACCCCGTCACACCATCCCGCGTCACCCGGACCGTCAGCACCTTCGCCTCGGTCCGCGACCCGCGCGAGATGGTGAAGACCTCGGCCAGGCGGAAACTCTCGGGCGTGACGGTGACCGTCATGGCGCGCCTCAGACCCCGGCGAGCGCGTCGACCAGACGACCCGCGCCGTGGCGGAACGGATCGACCGCGGGAAGGCCCATGCTTTTCTCGATCCCGCTCAGGTAGTCGAGGGCGTCCTCTTCGCTCATGTGCTGGGTGTTGACCGAGATGCCGACGACCTGGCAGGCGGGGTTGGCGACACGCGCCAGCGGCAGGGCGGTGTCGCGCAGGGTTTCCAGCGTCGGCAGCGCATATCCCGGCAGGCCGCGCATATGTTCGCGCGTGGGCTCGTGGCACAGGATCAGCGCGTCGGGCTGGCCACCGTGGATCAGCGCCAGCGTCACACCGGAATAGGAGACGTGAAAGAGGCTCCCCTGCCCCTCGATCAGGTCCCAGTGGTCGGGGTCGTTGTCGGGGGTGAGGTATTCGATCGACCCCGCCATGAAATCGGCGATCACCGCATCCAGCGGCACGCCATCGCCGGTGATCAGGATGCCGGTCTGGCCGGTGGCGCGGAACGTGGCGGCAAGGCCGCGCCGGGCCATCTCGGCGTCCATGGCCAGCGCGGTATACATCTTGCCGACCGAGCAATCCGTGCCCACCGCAAGGCAGCGCTTGCCGCTGCGCTTGACGCCGTTGGCAATGGGATACTTCACCGACGGCACGCGCACGTCGTGCAGCTTGCGGCCGTGGCGGCGGGCGGTCTCGACCAGGTCGGCCTCGTCACGCAGGAGGTTGTGCAGGCCACTGGCAAGGTCGAACCCCTGCTCGAGGGCGGTGTGCAGCTCGTTTTTCCACAGCTCCGAGATGACCCCGCCCCGGTTCGCGACCCCGATGACCAGGGTCTTCGCCCCGGCCTCGCGGGCCTCGGCCAGGGTCATGTCGGGCAGGCGCATGTCGGCCTTGCAGCCGGGCAGGCGCAACTGGCCGACCGCGAACTCGGGACGCCAGTCGCGGATGCCCTGGGCGACCTTCGCGGCAAGCTGGTCGGGGGCGTCGCCAAGAAAGAGGAGGTAGGGGGTCTCGATCATCGAGGTGCTCCGTCGGGATGTCGTGCGATGTATCCCCGGATTTTGGGAAATGTCATCGCGAATTCTGCGGCCAGGCGCCGGACGTACAGCAAGAAGCCTCGCAGCGACGTCGATTTGCGCACGATTCTCCCGCGACGCACAAGGGCCGCGCCAGGTCATGCTGCGACCGCGAAATCGTCTTGCATGCAGTGCAGCAATTTTCTAGTCGGGGGCAGCCCAGAAAACGAAATATCCTTTCGGAGAGCATCCATGAGCTTCCGCGTCCAGCCCAGCCCTGTCGCCCGCCCCAACCGCTGCCAGCTGTTCGGCCCCGGTTCGCGCCCCGCGATCTTCGCGAAGATGGCGGCGAGTGCGGCGGATGTCGTGAACCTCGACCTCGAGGATTCGGTGGCGCCCGACGACAAGGCCGTGGCGCGGCGCAACGTGATTCAAGCGATCGGCGACGTGGACTGGGGGACGAAGCACCTCAGCGTCCGGATCAACGGGCTCGATACCCCCTACTGGGTGCGCGACGTGGTCGACCTGCTCGAGAACGCCTCCGAGCGGCTTGACCAGATCATGATCCCCAAGGTGGGCTGCGCGGCCGATGTCTATGCCGTCGATGCGGTCGTTTCGGCGGTCGAGGCCTCGAAGGGGCGCGGCAAGCGCATCGGGCTCGAGGTCATCATCGAGACGGCGGCGGGCATCGCCCATGTCGAGGAGATCGCGGCCTCCTCGCCCCGGCTGCAGGCGATGAGCCTGGGGGCGGCGGATTTCGCGGCGTCCATGGGGATGCAGACCACCGGGATCGGCGGCACGCAGGAAAACTACTACATGCACCGCGAGGGCCAGAAATACTGGTCCGATCCCTGGCACTGGGCGCAGGCGGCGATCGTCGCGGCCTGCCGCACGCATGGGGTGTTGCCGGTCGACGGGCCGTTCGGCGACTTCTCGGACGACGAGGGCTTCCGCGCCCAGGCGCTGCGCTCGGCAACACTGGGCATGGTCGGAAAATGGGCAATCCACCCCCGCCAGGTGGCGATGGCGAACGAGGTCTTCACCCCGTCCGAGGCGGCCGTGACCGAGGCGCGCGAGATCCTGGCGGCGATGGACGAGGCCACGCGCACCGGACAGGGGGCCGCGGTCTACAAGGGGCGGCTGGTCGATCTCGCCTCGATCCGACAGGCCGAGGTGATCGTGCGCCAGGCCGAGATGATCGCCGACTGAGGACACCTATCGGCGGGCCGCCCAGGTTCGGGAAATGCCCCGAAGCGTTTCGAAAGAAAGGGCGGAGCCGGCCGGACACACGTCCGACCCGCGTTCGCGAAGGTCATTCCTGCGACGGCGCCATGACCTCGTCATGCTGAGGGGCCAGCGCCTTCCAGACAAGCGCCCCGACCGCCGCGCCGATCAGCGGGGCCACCCAGAACAGCCAGAGTTGCGACAGGGCCGGGCCATCGGCAAAGAACGCGACCCCGGTGGAGCGCGCCGGGTTCACCGAGGCGTTCGTGACCGGGATCGTGAAGAGGTGGATCAGCGTCAGGCCCAGACCGATGGCGATAGGGGCGAAGCCCGCGGGTACGCCCTTCGACGTGGCGCCCAGGATGATCACGAGGAACATCGCCGTCGCCACGATCTCGGTCACGAAGGCCGCGGTCAGCGAGAACCCGCCGGGCGAGGCCACCCCGTAGCCGTTGGACGCAAAGCCGCCCGGCCCCGCGAAATCCGCCTGCCCCGATGCGATGACATAAAGGACCACGGCCGCGACGATGCCGCCCGCGACCTGGGCCACCCAATAGGGGATCAATTCCTTGGCGTCGAAGCGGCCGCCGATCATCAGACCGAGAGAGACGGCGGGATTGAAATGTCCGCCCGAGATGCCGCCCACCGCATAGGCCATCGTCAGGACGGTCAGGCCGAAGGCCAGTCCCACGCCCAGCCAGCCGATCCCGACGTCGGGGTTGCCGGTGGCAAGGATCGCGGCGCCGCAGCCGCCGAACACCAACCAGAATGTGCCGACGAACTCGGCCAGTAGTTTCTTGATCATATCGCTCTTCCCCAAGCGGATGGTTCCTTTTCATACTCGGCGAATCGAGACGCAAACAACTGAAATTGAGAGGCTTGCCGAACTCCCGCGGCGTTGCATGTCACCGCGCGCGAGGTCATATACGGAAAGAACAGCAGCCACTGGATTGTCTTGATGACCACCTATCTCGAATTCGAAAAACCGCTGGCCGAGATCGAAGGCAAGGCGGAAGAACTGCGCGCGATGGCGCGCGCCAACGAGAAGATGGACGTCGAGAAAGAGGCCGCCGCGCTCGACAAGAAGGCCGCGGCGATGCTGCGCGACCTCTACAAGGACCTGTCGCCCTGGCGGAAGACACAGGTGGCGCGGCACCCCGACCGGCCCCATTGCAAGGACTACATCGAGGCGCTTTTTTCCGAGTTCACGCCGCTGGCCGGCGACCGGAACTTCGCCGACGATCACGCGGTGATGGGCGGGCTTGCCCGGTTCAACGACCGCCCGGTGATGGTGATCGGCCACGAGAAGGGCAACGACACGCAATCCCGGATCGAGCGCAACTTCGGCATGGCGCGCCCGGAAGGATACCGCAAGGCGATCCGGCTGATGGACATGGCCGACCGCTTCGGCCTTCCGGTCATCACCCTGGTCGACACGCCCGGCGCCTATCCCGGCAAGGGCGCCGAAGAACGCGGCCAGTCCGAGGCGATCGCCCGGTCGACGCAGAAATGCCTGGCGATCGGCGTACCGCTGGTGTCGGTGATCATCGGCGAGGGCGGATCGGGCGGGGCGGTGGCCTTCGCCACGGCCGACCGCGTCGCAATGCTTGAACACTCGGTCTATTCGGTGATCTCGCCCGAGGGCTGCGCGTCGATCCTGTGGAAGGACGCCGAAAAGATGCGCGAGGCCGCCGAGGCGCTTCGGCTCACGGCGAAGGACCTCAAGCAGCTTGGCGTGATCGACCGGATCATTCCCGAACCCGAGGGCGGCGCACAGCGCGATCCGCGGGCCGCCATCGCGGCGGTGGGCAAGGCTGTCGAAGAGATGATGGGCGGTCTGGGCGAAAAGAGCCGCGAAAAGCTGGTCCGCGACCGGCGCGCGAAATTCCTTCAGATGGGCGCCAAGGGCCTCGCGGCATGAGGGTCGCGCGCCGTGGCGTCCTCGCGGGCCTCGCCACGCTGGCGCTGGCCCCCCGGTCCGGGGCGGCACAGGACTTGGGAGGTGGTGAAATGACCCCCGCCGGCGATCTCGAATGGATCTACCTGGCCGATACCGTGATGGGCGGCGAATCCCAGGGCAGCGCCGGGATGGAGGACGGCGCGCTTCGGCTGACCGGTACCGTCTCGACCGCGAACTCGGGCGGCTTCATCCAGGCGCGAACCTATGTGCAGCAGGGCCTGGCCGAAAACGTGACCGGCCTGCGGCTGAGGGTGCGCGGCAATGGCGAAGGCTATTTCGTCCATCTCAGGACGGTTCTCACGGTCCTGCCCTGGCAATACTACCAGGCGGCGTTCGAGACCGGGCCCGACTGGGCCGAGGTGACGATCCCGCTGACCGACTTCCGGTCTTCGGGCGGGATGATGCCCCGGTCGATCAACCCCGAACTGGTGCGGTCGATCGCGGTGGTGGCCTATGGCCGCGATTACAAGGCGGACCTGTCGGTCGCGGCCCTTGGGACTGTCACGGGCGCCACGTAGCCCAACCTCACCACATCGACGCCGCCGCGCGGCCGGGCCAGTCGGCGTCGTAGGCCGAAGCATCCACCGCGCCATCGGTCGCGTCGCGCAGCATCTCGCCCGCCGTCGGAAGGGCCGCGGTCTCGTCCGCGCCCGACCAGAGACGCGACCTCAGGATCGCGCGGGCACACTGGAAATAGACCTCGTCCACGCCGATCACGATCACCGTGCGCGGCAGCGCCCCGTCGCGCGCGAAGGGTGCCAGCATGTCGGGATCGGCGGTGATCTTCGCGGCGCCGTTGATCCGGACCACATTGGTCGAGCCCGGCACGAGGAACATCAGCGACACCCGCCCGTCCGCCACGATGTTGCGCAGGCTGTCGAGCCGGTTGTTGCCGCGCCAGTCGGGCAGCGCGAGGGTTCGTTCGTCGAGGATCCGCACCACCGGGCCGTCGTCGCCGCGCGGGCTGGCGTCGGTGCCGTGGGGGCCGACAGTCGACAGGACGGCGAAGCGCGACGTCGTCGATCCAGCGGCGATAGGCCGGGGTCAGGTGCGGCGTCACCTTGTCGAGCGATCCGCCCGACGGCCTGTCATAGAGCGCCTCGAGCGCCGCCACGGTCTCAATCGTCCGCATTCGCC
The DNA here is from genome assembly GCA_963709395.1 of uncultured Alphaproteobacteria bacterium. Taxonomy (GTDB): domain Bacteria; phylum Pseudomonadota; class Alphaproteobacteria; order Rhodobacterales; family Rhodobacteraceae; genus CAVPWP01. Next base: position 51,728 of record CAVPWP010000008.1, on the reverse strand, counting down.
CCTCCGGCATCGAACCCCGCCTCGGCCATCAGCGCGTTCGACCGGGTCTCGACCGCATCCGCCAGACGGCTCATGAACGCGTCCTTGGGCAGCCCCGGCGGGATCGGGTCAAGGAACTCGACCACCGCAAGTCCGGGTTTGCGCAGCACGGCGCGCTTCGGCCAGAACACGCCCACGTTTGTCGCCACCGGGTGGCAGGGCTGGCCGAGGTCCTGGTAGAGAAGGCCGGTGCCGATCTTGTAGGGCCGCACGTCGCCCGGCGGAACGCGGGTGCCCTGCGGATAGATGATCAGCTGTCCGGGGCTTTGCAGCCCCTCGGAAACGTCGCGCAGCATCTTGGCGATGGCCTGTCCGCGCTTGCCACGGTTGACTGGCACGCAGCCGATGCGCCAGCCATACTGGCCGATGAGCGGCGCGAACAGCAGCTCGCGCTTCATGATGAACTTGCCGCGCGGAACCGCGTGGAAGATCAGCAGGATGTCGAGGAACGACTGGTGCTTGGCCGCGATCATCACTTCGCCCTTGGGCGGTGTGCCGCGCACCTCGGACCGCAGGCCGATCATCCACCCCGCCGTCCAGATCACATAGCGGCAATAGGTGTGGCAGGCCGCGAAGGCCGCGTTCCGGCTGAACACCGCGAAGGGAAAGAACGCGACCGCGAGCACCAGCATCGCCACATACATCGAGATGTTGAAGACCAGCGACCGGATCCATTGCATCAGGCGATGTCCTTGAGACGGCGCAGCGCGGCGGTGCGCGTGGCCCAGAAGGCGACGATGGCGGCAAGCGGCGGCACCGACAGCGGCCAGAACCATTCCGCGCCGCGAAAGCCGAGCCCGGTCAGAAAGCTCGCCTCGGGGCCGGCGGACGGCAGCACGGCGATCGCGGCCATGGCGAAAGCGGTGCCGATGGCGGCGCCGACCAGCGCGCGCAGAGTGAAGCGGCGCACGAAGGCCCGGGCGATGAAGACGTCGCGCGCACCGATCAGGCGCAGCACGCCGATGACCTGCGCATTGGCGGCCAGCGACGCGCCCGCCGCCAGCGTGATCATCGCCGCCGTGGCCGCCGCGATCAGCGCGATCGAGACATAGCCCAGCGTCCGCATCCGCTCGGCCGCGGCGACAAGCGGCCGGCGCCAGCGGGTATGGTCGTCAAGCACGGCCCCCGGCGCCTCGGCGCCGAGGCGCAGACGCAAACCTTGCGCGTCGAACCCCTCAAGCGTTTCGCGCACCTCGATCAGTTGCGGCACCGGCAGCCCCGCCAGCGGCAGGTCGGGGCCGAACCACGGCTCGAGCAGGGCCGCCTGTTCCTCGGGCGTCAGCGCGCGGGCGGACTGCACGCCCGGCGTCTGGTCGAGAACCCGCAGCGCGGCCTGCGTCTGCGCGGCCACCTGCCCCGCGGGTGCCGAGATGCGGATGGTCGAGCTTTGGGCCAACTCGCCCTCCCACCGGTCGGCAAGCCGTCCGGTGGCAAATGACAGCGCCAGCGCGAACACCGCCAGAAGCGCCATCGCGGCCGAGGTGAAGACGGTCAGCCATGCGGTAAACCCTGTGGGCGGCACGATGTCGTCGGCGCGGGCATCACCGAGGGTCGCCGCGCGCAGGGTGTCGGTCAGCGTCACAGGTCGGCCCCGGCAAGCTGCACCTGACGGTCGCGGATACGCAGCACGCGCACCGGCACCTGGCTTTTCGCCTGTCGGATCAGGTTGAGGTCATGGGTCGCGATGAGGACCGTCTTTCCCATGCGGTTCAGTTCGACCAGAAGCGACAAGAGCCTCACCGACATTTCCCAGTCGACATTGCCCGTGGGCTCATCCGCGAGAATGACATCGGGCGACATGATGACGGCGCGCGCCAGGGCGGCGCGCTGACGCTCCCCGCCCGACAGCGTCGGCGGAAGCGCATCGGCCTGCGCGGTCAGCCCGACCCAGGCCAGAAGCTCTTCGAGATTGCCGGACACGCCATCCTCGCCCCGGCCCGCGACCTTCAGCGGAAGGGCGATGTTCGCGGCGATCGGCAGATGGTCGAGGAAGCGGCAGTCCTGGTGCACCACACCGATGCGCTGGCGGGCGCGGGCCACGGCGTCGCGGTCCATGGTCGCGGCGTCCTTGTCGAAGATCCGGACATGCCCCTGGGTGGGCAAAAGCCCCAGATAGCAGAGCTTGAGGAAGGTCGTCTTTCCCGCGCCCGACGGCCCGGTGAGGAAATGGAACGACCCCGGCCGCAGCGACAGCGTGACATCCGACAGAAGCGGGTCGCCACCATAGCTCATCCCCACGCCTGCCAGCTCGATCACGCCTGCCTCCTTGCCCGGGTTGTCCGGCGTGCCTTCCGTCTCCGGTTTGCCCGCCTGCCGCCCAGCGCGACAGTTTTGCCTCAGCGCGAGGGGGGTTTCAACGGCACCTTCGGCATGGCTTTGAGTTTTTTTCCACCTTTGATACAACATATGGCATTCAGGCACAAAAACGGTGGGCCGACCACCGGGATGAGAGGGGGCAGGAATGCGGCTGACATGCCCGAACTGCGGCGCGCAATACGAAGTCGATGGCAGCATGATCCCGGACGACGGACGGGACGTGCAATGCTCGGCCTGCGGCCAGACGTGGTTCCAGTTGCCCGAAGGGGCGGAGATGCCCGAGGCCGAAAGCCCCGCCGCGTCCCCGGAACCCGCGTCTGAAACCGAGACGGAACCCGGGTCTGAACCCGAGGCCTACTCCGAACCCGAAGCCGCCTTCGACGAGCCGACCGAAGAGGTCGAAGCGTTTGGTGACGACCACGCCGCAGCGGAGGAGACACCGGACGAAGCGGAGGCAGCCCCCCGCGATGAATTCGCCCAAGCCGGAGACGACAACTGGGCCGAAGAAGATGATGACGCGTTCGATGACGAGTTCGACGAAGATGAGCGCGGCACGCAGGAGGAAGCAGTCGAGAGGATCGGCAGACGCCGACGCCACCCCAGCGCCTGCCGCCGCCCCCGCACCTGCCGCCACCCCCGTGCCTCCGTCGCAACGGCTGGACGAAACGGTCCTGACCGTTCTGCGCGAGGAGGCCGAGCGCGAATCCGAGGCGCGCCGCGCCGAACAGGCGCAGGCGCTCGAGACACAGCCCGAGCTTGGCCTGACCGAGGGCGAGGACACCCCGGACCGGCGCGGCGTGCGCGCCCATGTCGCGCGGATGCGCGGCGAGGACATCGATCGCGACGAGGACGCCCTGCCCGGATCGCGCGGCGATCTTCTGCCCGACATCGACAAACTCAACTCGACGCTCAGGCCGGCCTCGGAACACGCCGAAGCGGTCGAGGTCGCGGACCCTGTCGTGGTCGAGGCCCAGCATCGCCGGGGGTTCCGCTGGGGCTTTACGCTGATGATCGTAATCGCGGCGCTTCTGGCGATCGGCTACGTCTTCGCGCCGCAGATCGCGCAGCAGGCGCCGGCTCTCGAGCCTGCGGTCGTGGGATATGTGGACTCGGTGAATTCGGTGCGCGACGGTCTCGAAGGCCTTCTGACCCGGACCACCGAAAGCATTTCGAACGTCACCGGCGGAGATGGCGACGGCGAGTGACGCCGCCTAGAACCGTTCGAGCAGACGCTTGAGATAGTCCCGCTCGGCCTCGGGGCGCTGCTGTTCGCCCGACCGCTTGCGGATCTCGTCAAGAAGCTCCTCGGCGCGGCGATAGACGTCTTCACCCTGCAAGAGCTGCTGATCGGTGCCCATGCGGCCGTTCTGACCGGCTTCGCGCCCCAGGGGGTCGCGCTGGCCCAGCGGGTCGCCCTGCCCCATCGCCTGACCGCCGGGCTGACCTTCCTGCTGTTGTTGCGCCATCATCTCGCCAAGCTCGCGCATGCCTTCCCGCAAGGCCTCGAGGGCCTCGGACTGGTCATCGAGGGCGCCGGCGAAATCGTCCTGCCTCAGCGACTCTTCGGCGTTGTCCATCGCACGGCCCGCGCGGTCGAGCGCCTCACGCGCGGCGTCGCCTTCGGGGGTGCCGGCGCCGGGCAAGCCCTGCTGCTGGCGCTGAAGCTCGTCACGCAGCGCCTGCTGGCGGTCGGCAAGGTTGCCGCCGGGATCCTGACCGTTGCCCTGTCCCTGTCCGGGACCCGTCTGGTCGCCGAACTGTTCGCCCTGACCCTGGCCCTGTCCAAGCCCCTCGCCCTGGCCCTGACCCTGCTGCTGGCCGGGTTGCTGGCCCTGCTGACCCTGTTGCCCTTGCTGGCCCTGTTGCCCCTGCTGGCCGGGATTGAACTGCTCCTGCAGGTCACCGAAGGTCTCGTCCGACAGGCCCTGCTGCTGGCGCAGCGTCTCGGCCAGGCCTTCCATCGCCTGCTGGCCGGGGCTGGGCTGGCCCTGACCCTGCTGGCCCTGTGCGACCTGCATGTTCTCCATCATCTGGCGCAGCTGGTCGAGAAGCTCCTGCGCCTCGGCCATGCGGCCCTGCTCCATGAGTTCCTGCAGGCGCTGGAGCATCTGTTCCAGCTGGTCGCCCGTGATTTCCTGCATGTCCTGCTGGTTCTGGGCCATGTCCTGCCCGTCCTGCTGCCCCTGCTGGGCCAGCTGGCGCATGTAGTCCTGCATCGCCTCGCGCAGTTCCTGCATCAGTTCGGCGATTTCCTCTTCGCTGGCGCCGTTGCGAATGGCCTCGGCAAGCTGGTCCTGCGCCCGGCGCAGACGCTCGAGCGCGTCCGACAGGTCTCCCTCCTCGATCTTCAGCGCCACGGTCCAGAGGGCTTCCGCGATCTCGTCGCGCAACGCGTCGGAAATCCCGCCATCGGCAACGCCGCCTTCAAGGCGTCGGATCGCGGTGCGCAGCATCAGGTAGGCGCTTTCGTCGCGGAAGATGTCGTCCGGGCGGTGGCTCACGGCGCGCAGCACCTGCGCGATGCGCGGCGCATTCGACCGCGACCACAGCAGGTCACGCCGCTGTTCGACCACCGCCGCCGCGAGCGGTTCGAAGAACCGGCGGCCGGGAAGCACGATCGCCTCGGCCGGGGTGGCGCCGGTCTGGCCCACCGCGTCCTCGACCTCGAGCGTCAGGGTGACCGGCAGTCCGGCCCAGGGATGCTGCGACAGGTCCTCGATCAGGGTCTCGACGAACTCCGTGCGGTCGCCGGTGATCGTCATCGGCAGGTCGAGGACGACCGGATCGCGCGGTTCGGGGTCCACCGTCAGGCCGTAGCGCCGGTCGACCGCGGGCAGGTCCAGCACGATGGTCGCGCGGCCTGCGACGACACCGTAGTCGTCGGACACCGCAAACGGCTGGCGCATCTCGCCGGTGGCCGCGCGTTCGACCGGGCCATCAAGCCGCACTTCGGGGGTGGCATCGGGGGTCACGCGGATGGTCCAGTTGCGCCCGCCGGGACCGTCGATTCCGATGGTGCCGTCCTGCGTGATCTCGAAACTCTGCGACGACTCGGAGGCCGGGGGAACCTCGCCCGTGCGGCCCGACACGGTTTCGGACAGGGTCAGGGCGCCGATTTCGCCGTAAAGCCGGATCGTGACGCGGCTGCCCTCGGCGATCTCGAGGGTGCGCCCGTCGATGTCGTTGAGATAGATGCTGGGCCGGCCGGTATGGGCCGGCGGCTCGATCCAGCCTTCCCAGGCGGGGCCGGTGGCCAGCGCCTGTCCGCCGCCCGGCGCCATCTCGCCAACGCTGGCAATGCGCCAGACGGACCCGAAGAGAAGCGCCATGACAAAGGCGGCCAGCGCCACGTAGCGCAGCGCATAGGGGTCGCGGTCGGCCAGGCGCAGATCGGGTTCGACCGCCTTGGCGGCTTTCACCTTGTCGGCCATGCGCGCGACATGCGCCTGCCAGACGGCTTCGGAGGCGGCATCGCCCGCCCCGATGGCCTGGGTATCGGCAAGGGCGGTGATCGGACGGCCCGGCAGGCTGGCGTCAAGCCGCGCCAGCGCCTCGGCCCGCCCCGGCCACCTGAAGGCGCGAAGGCCGAGCACAAGGGCCACGATCCCGCCGACCACGCTTGCGACCGCCCCGGCCCATGCGATTTCCAGCGCGGCGATATCCTGTACGCCGAGCATGAGAGCCGCGAGCACGGCAAGAACGATGGTGATGAAGGGCCAGAACGCGCGCAGAGCCCGCTCGGCGACGAGGCCGGCGTGGGTCAGCCTCAACGGCCATCTGAGGCGGCGTTCCGCCTCTTGGGGAAGGGGCAAATCGTCGGTCATGCGTCCGCGCCTGAGCCCGTCGCGAAGGATGCCGCGCTTAGAGCCATGGCGGAATGGTATCCCGATTCACGAGTTCGTCAAAGGTCGGGCGCCGGCGAATGACGGCGAATTGATGCCCACTCACCAGAACCTCCGGAACGAGCGGGCGGGAATTGTATTCCGAGGCCATCACCGCACCGTAGGCCCCGGCCGAGCGGAACGCGACAAGTTCTCCCGGCCCGAGCGGCGCGATCTGGCGGCCCTTGGCGAAGGTATCGCCGCTTTCGCAGACCGGGCCGACGACATCGTAGGGCACGGTCTCGACGCCCGGTTCAGGCTGGACCACCGGAACGATGTCGTGATGCGCCGCATACATCGACGGGCGGACAAGGTCGTTCATCGCCGCGTCGACGATCAGGAACTGCCGATCCTCGCCCTGCTTGACGTAGATCACCTCGCTGACCAGTACGCCCGCGTTGCCGGCGATCAGCCGTCCCGGTTCGATCTCGATCTCGCAGCCGAGGTCGCCCAGGACACGCCGCACCATGTCGCCGTATTCGACCGGCAGGGGCGGCGCGACATTCGTGCGCTCGTAGGGAATGCCAAGCCCGCCGCCAAGGTCGAGACGGCGGATGTCGTGCCCATCGGCGCGCAGCGCGCGTGTCAGCTCGGCCACCTTGCCGTAGGCGATCTCGAAGGGTTCGAGATCGGTCAGCTGGCTGCCGATATGGACGTCGATCCCCACCACCTCGATGCCCGGTAGCGACGCGGCCAGCGCATAGACGTCCCGCGCACGCGAAATCGGGATGCCGAACTTGTTCTCGGCCTTGCCGGTCGCGATCTTCTCGTGGGTCTTCGCATCGACGTCGGGGTTCACCCGGATGGTGATCGGGGCGGTTCGGCCAAGGGCGGTGGCGACCTCCGAGAGCGCGTGGAGTTCCGGCTCGCTTTCGACGTTGAACTGCCGGATGCCGCCTTCGAGGGCCACGCGCATTTCCTCGCGCGTCTTGCCGACGCCGGAAAACACGATGCGCTCCGGACGGCATGCCGGCGGCGCGGGCCTTGTGGTATTCGCCCACCGACACCACGTCGACCCCCGCCCCCAGATCGGCCATCAGCCGCACCACGGCGAGATTGGAATTGGCCTTCATCGCGTAGCAGACAAGGTGATCCATCCCGGCAAGCGCCTCGTCGAAGAGGCGATAGTGCCGGGTCAGCGTGGCCACCGAATAGCAGTAGAACGGCGTGCCCACCTCGGCCGCGATGTCGGGCAGGGGCACGTCCTCGGCGTGCAGGATGCCGTCGCGATAAAGGAAGTGGTCCATTACTTCACGGGTGCGGAGCGCAGGAAGAGATAGAGCGGCAGGCCACAGCTGACCCCGATGCAGAACGTCGCCGGGATCGCCACGAGGGCGACCCAGTTCTTGCGCACCCAGACCTCGGCGAGGATCCAGATCGTCAGCGTGACCGCTGCGATGGTCAGGTCCCAGACAAGGCCACTGGTGGCCGCGTTGACGTGCCAGGCATCGACCATGGCCATGATCGACCAGCCGTTCTCGTTGAACCAGGTCACGAAATACCACATCGGGTGGATCGCGCCCCAGATGGCGAGGGCGAGAAAGAGCATCCGCAGGGGCGACATCAGAACCCTCCCACCACGCCGATGCGGGCATCGCCGCCGATGGTGACGCCGGTCTCTGTTCCGCTCGACGCGGGCGCAGTCGGCGCTCCGTCCGCCCCGCACGCCGCCAGAGCGGTCAGCACCACAAGAGCGATGGCCGCGCGCATCATATCCGAAGCCCCCAGCCGCCGGTGCCAAAGCCGATCCGGACGGGACCGCTGCCGACCGTGACCGACGCCCCGGTGTTGCTGACGGTGACAGAGGCGTTGTCGGTGCGGATGACATCGGCGGCGACGACGGCATCTCCGCCGGTGGTCACGCCAACCGCCACGCGGTCGCTTTCAAGGCCGACAGCACCGGTGGCGCCGCCCGGGCCGAAGCTTGCCCCGGCGGTGGGTGACACGGGCGAGCAGGCCGACACGAGCCCGGCCAGCATCACGATCAGGACGGCTGCGACGCGTTTCATGCCAACGTCTCCTTCCAGCGGGCGATCTGGGCGCGCACCTGGACGGGTGCAGTCCCCCCGAAGGAGGTGCGGCTTGCGACCGAATTGTCCACCCCCAGCACATCGAACACCGCCGCCGTGATCCCCGGATGGACCCCCTGCATGTCGTCAAGCGTGAGGTCGGGCAGGTCGCAGCCCTTGCCTTCGGCCAGCGCCACGAGGCTGCCGGTGACGTGATGCGCGTCGCGGAACGGCAGGCCCAGCTCGCGCACCAGCCAGTCGGCAAGGTCGGTCGCGGTGGAAAACCCCGACGACGGCGGCGGCGCGCAGGGCCTCGCGGTTGGCGGTCATGTCGCGCACCATTCCGTCCATCGCCGCCAGCGCCAGCATCAGCGAATCGGACGCGTCGAAGACCTGTTCCTTGTCTTCCTGCATGTCCTTGGAATAGGCCAGCGGCAGTCCCTTCATCACCGTGAAGAGGCCGACCGTCGCGCCGAGGATCCGCCCGATCTTGGCGCGGATCAGTTCGGCCGCATCGGGGTTCTTCTTCTGCGGCATGATCGACGAGCCGGTGGTGAAGCGGTCGGACAGGCGCACGAAGCGGAACTGCGCCGAGGACCAGATCACCAGTTCTTCGGCGAAGCGCGACAGGTGCATGGCGCAGATCGTGGCCGCCGAAAGGTACTCCAGCGCGAAGTCGCGGTCGCTGACCGCATCGAGCGAATTGGCCATCGGCCGGTCGAAGCCCAGTGCCGCCGCCGTGGCGTGTCGGTCGATGGGAAAGGACGTGCCGGCCAGTGCGGCGGCGCCCAGCGGGCATTCGTTCATCCGCGCGCGGGCGTCGGCGAACCGGCCCTTGTCGCGGTCCAGCATCTCGACATAGGCCATCATGTGGTGGCCCCAGGTCACCGGCTGCGCGGTCTGCAGATGGGTGAAGCCCGGCATCACCCAGTCCGCGCCGGCCTCGGCCTGCGCCAGAAGCGCGCGCTGCAGCGACGCCAGCCCTTCGACGGCGGCATCGCACTGGTCGCGGACCCAGAGGCGAAAGTCGGTCGCCACCTGGTCGTTGCGCGACCGCGCGGTGTGCAGCCGCCCGGCGGGTTCGCCGATGATCTCCTTCAGCCGCGCCTCGACATTCATGTGGATGTCCTCGAGCGCGGTCGAAAACCGGAACGATCCGCCCTCGATCTCTGACAACACCGTGAGGAGGCCTTCCCGGATCGCCTCGGCGTCTTTAGTGGTGAGGATGCCCTGCGCCGCAAGCATCGCGGCATGGGCACGGCTGCCTTCGATGTCCTGCCGGGCGAGCCGACGGTCGAACCCGATCGAGGCGTTGATCGCCTCCATGATCGCGTCCGGTCCATCGGCGAAGCGTCCGCCCCACATGGCATTCGAGGTCTTGGTCATGGTCTGGTCCGTCATCCCGGAGGGGTACATGCGTGTATTGAAGTCGGCTTTCGCCACCACGGCCCTTTATACGGCCCTCGTGCTCGGTGCAAATGCGGCGGTGGCGCAGGCCACTGTGGACACCGCCACGATCGAGGCGTTGCGCGATGGCGACATGCAAAAGCTCATGTTCCATTCCGAACCGCAGCCGGTGTCGCAGATCCCCTTCACCGATCCCGAAGGCGTGGAACGCAGCCTTGCCGATTGGGAAGGCAAGCATGTCGTGGTGAACTTCTGGGCCACCTGGTGCGCGCCCTGCCGCAAGGAAATGCCGGGGCTCGACCGGCTTCAGGCCGAATTCGGGGGCGAGGACTTCGAGGTCGTCACCATCGCGACGGGTCGCAATTCGCTGACCGGCATCCGCAAGTTCTTCGAGGAGACGGGGGTCACCAACCTGCCGATCCTTCTGGACCCCGGATCCGACCTTGCGCGCGACATGGCGGTGCTGGGCCTGCCGATCACCGTATTGCTCGACCCCGAGGGGCGCGAGATCGCGCGTCTGCGCGGCGATGCCGAGTGGGACAGCGACAGTGCCCGGGCCATCGTGGCCGCCCTGACCGGCGGGACCTGAAACAGGCAGGGGTCAGGCGCCCCCGAGGGGGCGCCGACCAAGCATCAGCGGCAGAGCGTGCTGGCGCCCGCAAGACCGCCCGCCGCAGCACCCGCCGCCGTCGCAAGGTCCTGTCCGGTGCCACCGCCGATCTGGTTGCCGACAAGCCCGCCGACCACGGCGCCGCCGGCCGTGCCGACGATGCAGTTGGCATTCGCCTGACGTTCGTTCGTGGGTTCACAGGCCGCGAGGGCCATCAACGCCGCTGCCGCGACGACTACAGAAGTCCGAATCATTCAATTGTCCCTTTCATGAGATCCGCCGGTCACCCGGTTGACGAAGCCGTCGCACGCAAGGGGCTGCTAGGCAATAACACGCCCGACAGCCGCGCCGGAATCGGCGGAACTCCGTCGGTACGCAGGCAGACTCAGCCCAGCCGCGCCACCGCGTCGTGGCGCGGACAGGTGACGAGATGGTCGTTCACCATCCCCGTGGCCTGCATGACGGCATAGACGATGGTCGGCCCGCAAAACCGAAAGCCCGCCGCCTTGAGGTCCTTCGACAGGGCGCGCGACACCGGCGTCTCGGCCGGCACCTCGGCGAGGGTGGCAAAGCGGTTCCGGACCGGGGCGCCGTCGACGTGCTTCCAGAGGAAGGACGCGAAGCCCTCCCGCGCCTCGAGGTCGAGGAAGGCGCGGGCGTTGCCGATCGTGGCCTCGATCTTGCCGCGGTGGCGCACGATCCCCGGGTCGGCCAGAAGCCGTGCGATGTCGCCCTCGCCCCAGCCCGCGATCACCGCAGGATCGAACCCCGCGAAGGCCGCGCGGAAATTCTCGCGTTTGCGCAGGATGGTGATCCACGACAGCCCGGCCTGAAACCCGTCGAGCACGAGCTTTTCCCACAGCGCGCGGGCGTCGTGCTCGGGCACGCCCCATTCGGTGTCGTGATAGGCGACGTACAGCGGATCGGTCCCGCACCAGCCGCAGCGGTCGCCCATGTCGGTCCCTCTCCCGGCTTAACGCCGTCGAAACGATTGTCGCGCCACAGTCCACGTTGATCCCGCTTGCCGCAAGGGCCTGAGCATGACCACCGACGTTCTGATCGCCGAGGGCGCGGAAAGCCCGCTTGCCGCCGCCGTCGGCGCCCGCGACCGCGACATCCTCCGCATGGTCGAGGCGGCGGTTGCCGGGCGCAATGCCATGCTGGCCTATCAGCCCGTGGTTCTGGCCGCGCGCCCCGACCGCCCGGCCTTCTACGAAGGGCTGATCCGCATCCTCGACGCCACCGGTCGCGTCATCCCCGCGCGCGAGTTCATCGGGGCGGTCGAACTGCATCCGGTCGGCCGGATGATCGATTGCCTTGCCCTCGAGATGGGGATCGCCGCGCTCAGGACGACACCCTCGCTGCGGCTTGCCATCAACATGTCGGCGCGGTCGATCGGGTTCGCGCGCTGGCAACGGTCGCTCGACGACGGGCTGCGCGCCGATCCGACCGTGGGCGAACGCCTGATCCTCGAGATCAGCGAAGCCTCGGCAATGGTGATGCCCGACATCGTCCAGGTCTTCATGGCCGATCTGCAGAGGCGCGGCATTTCCTTCGCAATCGACGATTTCGGGGCCGGGTTCACCTCGTTCCGGCATCTCAGGGACATGGATTTCGACATCCTCAAGATCGACGGGCAATTCATCCGCGACGTCGCCACCAATGCCGACAACCAGGTCCTGACCGAGGCGCTTTCGTCGATTGCCCGCCATTTCGGGATGCTCACGGTCGCCGAATTGGTGGAAACCGGCGAAGACGCGGCCTGGCTTGCCGACGCGGGGATCGACTGCCTTCAGGGCTATCATTTCGGCGCCCCCACCCGCAGCCCGGAGTTCCACGCCTGCGCCCCGCGCCGGCAGGCGGTTTGACGCCCGCCCAGATCGTTCCCAGGTCGTTCCAAGGTCGGGGCCCGGTCGGCCGCCAGCACGGTCCCGGTCGCGGAATCTGTTGCGGATACGGACCTTCATGCCTAGAAACCCCCTAGCCCGGTCGGGTCCGTGCACCACGGTGCGCCTGCCATTGTGCCCGACCACACTGCGGGACTTTTCGGGTAAGGAGCTTTCCCATGACCAATGTCGTAATCGCCTCGGCCGCACGAACCCCGGTCGGCAGCTTCACCGGGGCCTTCGCCACCACACCGGCCCACGAGCTGGGCGCCGCCGTCCTCTCGGCCGTGGTCGAACGCGCCGGCATCGACAAGGGCGAGGTGAGCGAGACGATCCTCGGCCAGGTGCTGACAGCCGGCGAGGGACAGAATCCCGCCCGGCAGGCGCATATCAACGCGGGCCTGCCGCAGGAAAGTGCCGCCTGGGGCATCAACCAGGTCTGCGGATCGGGCCTGCGGGCGGTCGCGCTTGGCGCGCAGCACATCATGCTGGGCGACGCCTCGATCGTCGCCGCTGGCGGACAGGAGAACATGAGCATGTCGCCCCACGTCGCGAACCTGCGCGCCGGCCACAAGATGGGCGACATGAAATTCATCGATTCGATGATCCGCGACGGTCTTTGGGACGCCTTCAACAACTACCACATGGGCCAGACCGCCGAGAACGTCGCAGAGAAATGGCAGATTTCCCGCGAACAGCAGGACGAATTCGCCGTCGCCAGCCAGAACAAGGCCGAAGCCGCCCAGAAGGCCGGCAAGTTCAAGGACGAGATCGTTCCCTTCGCCGTGCAGACCCGCAAGGGCGAGATCCTGGTCGAGGATGACGAATACATCCGCCACGGCGCCACGCTCGAGGCGATGCAGAAGCTGCGCCCGGCCTTCACCAAGGACGGATCGGTCACCGCGGGCAATGCAAGCGGGCTGAACGACGGCGCGGCGGCCGTTCTCCTGATGAGCGCGGACGAGGCCGAGAAGCGCGGGATCACCCCGCTGGCCCGGATCGCCTCCTACGCCACGGCGGGTCTTGATCCCGCGATCATGGGTGTCGGCCCGATCCATGCCAGCCGCAAGGCGCTCGAGAAAGCCGGATGGAAGGTGTCGGACCTCGACCTCGTCGAGGCGAACGAAGCCTTCGCGGCGCAGGCCTGCGCGGTCAACAAGGACATGGGCTGGGATCCGTCGATCGTGAACGTGAATGGCGGCGCCATCGCCATCGGCCACCCGATCGGCGCGTCGGGCTGCCGGGTGCTCAACACGCTTCTGTTCGAGATGCAGCGCCGCAACGCCAAGCGCGGCCTTGCCACGCTGTGCATCGGCGGCGGCATGGGCGTCGCCCTTTGCGTCGAGCGTCCGTGACGATTTCTCCTGCGCAATAAAGTTGCGCAAGGAAATTCACACGGCTAACATAATTGCACAAGAAACGAACTTCGGAGGAGAACGATGGGACGTGTTGCATTGGTCACGGGGGGATCGCGCGGCATCGGCGCGGCGATTTCGGTGGCGTTGAGCGAGGCCGGCTATGCCGTGGCCGCCACCTACGCCGGAAATGACGAGGCGGCGGCGAAATTCACCGCCGAGACCGGCATCCGGACCTACAAGTTCGATGTCGCCGATTACGAAGCCTGCGGCGCCGGCATCGCCAAGATCGAAGCCGACCTCGGCCCGGTCGACGTGCTGGTGAACAACGCCGGCATCACGCGGGACGCGATGTTCCACAAGATGACACCGCAGATGTGGAAAGAGGTGATCGACACGAACCTCACCGGCCTGTTCAACATGACACACCAGGTCTGGGGCGGCATGCGCGACCGCAAGTTCGGGCGCGTCGTGAACATCTCGTCGATCAACGGCCAGAAAGGCCAGGCGGGCCAGGCGAACTATTCCGCCGCCAAGGCGGGCGACATCGGCTTCACCAAGGCGCTGGCGCAAGAAGGCGCGCGCGCTGGCATCACCGTGAACGCGATCTGCCCGGGCTACATCGCGACCGAAATGGTCAAGGCGATCGACGAAAAGGTGCTGAACGAGCGCATCATTCCGCAGATCCCGGTGGGACGCCTGGGCGAACCCGAGGAAATTGCGCGGATCGTCGTCTTCCTTGCGTCCGACGACGCCGGCTTCATCACCGGGTCGACCGTGTCGGCCAACGGTGGGCAGTTCTTCGTCTGACGGCTGCGAAGCCTTGTTCAAAGCCCCGGCGCATCCCGTGCGCCGGGTGTTTCAGGGTCTACGGCCGGTCAGAGTCCGTCTGATCAGGCGGTGCCCAGACGCGTGATCTCTTCCTTGAGACGAAGCTTTTCCTTCTTCAACTGCGTGATCTGAAGATCGTCGACAGCGGGGCTGCGTTGCGCCTGTTCGACTTCTTCCGAGAGTTGCCGGTGCTTCTTGCGCAGTTCCTGAAGATGCGACGTCAGGCTCATTCGGTGTCTCCTCTCGATGATGTAACAGTTTTACTGCATCACAAAAAACGAGTCGTGTCATCCACCGCGAACAGTGGCGCGGATGTCGGCAGCGTGGCGCCGAACCCTTGATCAATGATTAATCGAAGCCGGCCCCGTCGCGAAGGATCGCCTGCGCCCGGGGAGTGTAGCTGTCCGCGTCGGCAACATGAGCGGGGCCTGCGTGCAGCACGAAGGGCGGCAGAAGCGAGAAGGCCGCCCGCCCGCCTTTTCGTCCGGTGACGATGACCCGTCCCGCGGGCCGTCCCTCGCGCGGCGCAAGCGGGCGCAGCGTCAAGCTGCCCAGCCGCGCGTCACAGGCCCGAAGGATTTCCGGAACCCGGTCCACCGCCTGTATCAGGGTCATCCGGCCACCGGGCCGCAGCCGGCGAATGGCGGTGTCGATCCAGACGGTCAGAGGGGTGTCCTCGTGCCGCGCACCGGCGCGGGCGGCGTCCCCGGCCAAAGGACCGGACGTGAAATAGGGCGGGTTCATCATGACGTGATCGAAACCCATCCCGCGCAGGCCGGGCGGCAACTGGCCGATATCGGCCTCGACAACCTCGAACGGCAGGCCGGTCGCCGTGGCGTTCCGGCGGGCCAGGGCTGCGGCCTGTGCCTCGCGCTCGACCCCGGTGACGGTGATCCCAGGCACGCGTGCTGCCAGGCACAGGGCCGCCGCCCCCACGCCGCAGCCCAGCTCGAGCACCCGGTCGCCGGAACGGGCGGGGACGGCTGCGGCAAGGAACACGGCGTCGGGCCCGGCGCGGTATCCCCGCCTGGGCTGAAGGATCTTCAGTCGTCCACCCAGGAAGGCGTCGGCGGTGATCGCATCGTCATCCGTCATTCGGCAGAATGTCGAGGTCTCGCAGGATCGCCTGCGCGCGGAAGTAGGTCGCGGTCGGCGACCATCAGGCGGCGGGGCAGAATCCCGATCGACCCTTCAAGGACGCTCATGTGGACGTCCATCTGGAAGCATTCTATATCCTCGCCCTCAAGCAGGGCCGAGGCATAGGCGATGACCGTAGGGTCATTGGTGCGCAAAAGCTCTTTCATCCCGGCCGAGATAAGGGCAGACCGGTGCGGATGTCGAGCATTCAGACGAGCGAGTGATGGGACTGGACGAGGTTTCCGCAAAACCGCACGAGCGGCTGGCCCGTGCCCTTGGCCCCGAGATGGAGGCCGTGAGCCGCGTCATCCGCGCGCGCATGGCGTCCGAGCACGCGCCGCGCATCCCCGAGGTCACGGCCCATCTGGTCGAGGCGGGCGGCAAGCGTCTGCGGCCGCTCCTGACGCTGGCGACCGCGAAGATGTGCGGCTACGAGGGCGAGGATCACGTCAAGCTGGCCGCGACGGTCGAGTTCATCCACACCGCCACGCTCTTGCACGACGACGTGGTCGACGAACTCGGGCCAGCGGCGCGGCCGGCCGACAGCGAACCTTCTGTGGGACAACAAGTCGAGCGTGCTGGTCGGCGACTATCTTTTCGCGCGCTCCTTCCAGCTCATGGTCGAGACAGGGTCGCTGACCGTGCTCGACATCCTGTCGAACGCCGCAGCCACGATCGCTGAAGGCGAAGTGCTGCAACTGACCACGGCACAGAACCTGGCCACCTCCCCCGCCACCTATCTGAAGGTCGTGCGGGGAAAGACCGCCGCGCTCTTCGCGGCGGCGACCGAAGTGGGTGGGGTGATCGCGGACCGGCCCGAGGGCGAGGTGACCGCGCTGCGCGTCTATGGCGATGCGCTGGGGATCGCGTTCCAGATCGTCGACGATCTTCTCGATGTGGCGGGCGACCCGGCGGCCACGGGCAAGAACCTTGGCGACGACTTCCGCGAGGGCAAGCTGACGCTGCCGTTCATCAAGGCGGTGGCGAAGGCCGATGCCGAGGACCGGGCCTTCTGGGTGCGGACCATCGAGAAAGGCGACCAGACGCGAGGGCGACCTCGAGACGGCGCTCGACCTGCTGGCCCGAAGCGGGGCGATCGACGAAACCCGGGCCGAGGCACTGGACTGGGCCGCGACCGCGAAGGGTGCGCTGCGCCCCCTGCCCGAGCATCCGATCAAGGACATGCTGGCCGAACTGTCGGATTACGTGGTCGCGCGGATCGCCTGAGGCGCAGGCGACTGACAGGACCGGTCAGACGCCCACGGGAAGCGCCTGCTCGCCCTGACCGCCAATTATGGCCGACTTGATCCACCAGTCGGGGTGATCCGCCGAAAGGGCTTTTGCCGCAGCCATTGCGGCCTCCCTGTCGCGGAAGACGCCGAAACAAGTCGCGCCCGAGCCCGACATCCGCGCCAGAAGCGCGCCCTCGCAGGCAGAAAGGGCCCTTGTCACATCGGCGATCTGCGGCACGATCCGTTCCGCGGCGCCCTCAAGATCGTTGCGCTGACCGGCCAGCCAGTCGGCAAGTCCGGCCGCATCGGGGAAGGTCGGTATCCGCTCCGGCATCGGCGGGTTGTCCCGTCGCTCAAGCGCCTTGAAGACCTCCGGCGTCGGCAGGGCGCGCTTGGGGTTGACCAGAACCGCGGGCAGGGACGGAATGCCTTCCAGCAGTTCGATGGCCTCTCCGACCCCGGTTGCGCGCAACGGACGCGACACCAGGCACATCGGAATATCCGCCCCAAGGGCGAGAAGTGCCTTGCCATGGGACCGGAGCCCTTCGTCGCTGGCGAGGTCGTCAGACGCCGCCCCCTGCCCAAGCGACAACGCCACCATCCCACGAAACGCGGCGGCGGCATCCGCCGACCCGCCGCCGATGCCGGACGCGGGCGGCAATCTCTTGTCCAGCGTGATCGCCACGGGGCGGCGATGCGGCACCAGCCGGGCGGCCCGCAGGACGAGGTTGTCCTCGCCCGCGGGCACGGCCCCGGCAAATGGCCCGGTCACGGTGAAGGAGGGCGAGTCGGCCTCGGCCAGCGTCAGCCTGTCGCCGATCCCGGCGAAGGCCACAAGGCTGTCGAGAAGGTGATATCCGTCCGGCTCGCTGCCCGGTGACGTGAAGCGTCAGGTTGATTTTCGCCGGGGCGAAAACCTCAACCGCCGTCATTCGCCATGCGCAGCGGCGGGGCGCCTTCCTCGGCCAGCACGACGTCGAGGCCGACCTCGAGCTTGCGCCGGATGCGGTCGGGGTCGGCGTCGGTCGATTTCGTCGGGGTCGATGAACGACAGGGCCCGGTGCCACTGGAATTCCGCCTCGCGCTGGCGACCGACGGCCCAGAAGACATCGCCCAGATGGTCGTTGATGACCGGGTCGATGGGCATCAGTTCGACCGCGCGTTCCATGTGCACAAGGGCCTCGTCATAGCGGCCAAGGCGGTAGAGCACCCAGCCAAGACTGTCGACGATATAGCCCGACTGGGGTTCGGCGGCGACCGCGCGCTCGATCATGTCGAGCGCCTCTTCAAGGCTGATCTGCTTTTCGACCAGCGAATAGCCAAGATAGTTCAGCACCTGCGGCTGGTCCGGGCGCAGCTCCAGCGCACGGCGGAAATCGGCCTCGGCCTCGGTCCAGCGATCTTCGCGCTCGTGCGTGATGCCGCGGGCGAAGAACACCGGCCAGTGGCTTTCCTGCGGCGCGTCGATCAGCGCGACGGCGGTGTCGTAGGCTTCGGTCGCCTCGGCGAAGCGTTCAAGCCGGCGCAGCGTATCGCCCAGTGTCACATGTATAACAGCGATGTCGCCATGCGTCTGCACCAGGCCTTGAAGAACCTCGACCGCGGCGTCGGTGTCGCCGGACTGCTTGAGTGCTTCGGCCCGCCCAAGCTCGGCCACGTAAAAGGCCGGATGATCGGGCGGCACGGCAGAATAGGCTTCTGTCGCCAGCTCGTATCGCCCGAGGTTCTCCAGGGTCGCGGCCACGAGCATGAGCGCGTCGAAATGGTCCGGGCGCAGGGTCTGCGCCACGCGGGCATAGATCAGGGTATAGCCGTCCGAGGCCTCGCCGCTGAGCGCGCCTGCGATGCTGTAGGCGATTTCGGCCATGCCGTCCGTCGCCGACGTGACCGCGTCGAAAGGGGCCGGCTCGCCTTCGGCAAGGCCGTCGCGGAAGGCTTCGAGCTCGGCGTCGAGCGCGCTGAACGTCCCGTCGATCAGGGCGATCGCGTCGTCCCGGCGGTCGAGCTGGGCAAGGATGCTGGCGTGGGTCATGACCCCGCGACGTGTCAGCCGGATCGGGGCCGCGCCATCGTCTCCCGACAGGATCCGGTCTGCGCCCTCGAAATCGCCCACCGCAGCAAGGGCCAGCGCCTTGTGATACAACCCGAAGGCCTGCACCCCCTGGGTATCGGCGACGGCGTCGAACGCCTCGAGCGCCTCGCCCATCTGGCCAAGCCCGACATAGGACCAGGCGCGGGCAAGCCCATCGTAGAGCGGACCTACCGACTGCCCGGCGTCGAGATCGGTCAGGATCTGGTCCCATTCCCCGCGCCCGGCGGCGTCGGAGATCATCACGAGGTTGGCGATCTGGCTGGCCGCGCCGGTCTGCAGGATGCGGCGCGCGATGGGCACGGCCCGGTCCGCCTGTCCCAGCGCCACATGGGCGGTCAGCGCATTCTCAAGAAGCGAAAGGTTGGCTGGGTCGCGCAGGAGCGCGCGGGTGTAGTAATCGGCCGCTGCCTCGAAATCGCTGGCGAAACTGGCCTGCCGGGCCGCGAGGTAGGCTCCGGCGTTGCCATCGGCCTGTGCCGGCACCATCGGCACCCATGCTGCACTGGCCACCGCCAGAACCCGTACCAAACGCCCGATCTGCATGCCTGTGCCTCCTGCACCGCTTTGCCCTTTGGCAAAACGTAGCTTCGGGGCGCCGGTGTGGCAACGCCAAGCGACGAATCCGCGCGGCCAGAGCGCGGAAAGCCGGTCACGCTCGCGTTACATGTTGGGATAGTTCGGCCCGTCACCGCCCTGCGGGACCGTCCAGACGATATTCTGGCTTGGATCCTTGATGTCGCAGGTCTTGCAGTGGACGCAGTTCTGGAAGTTGATCACGAAGCGCGGGTCCTTCCCGGCCTCTTCCACCACCTCGTAGACGCCCGCGGGGCAATACCGCTGCGCAGGCTCGGCGTACTTCGGCAGGTTGACCGAGATCGGGATCGCCGGATCGGTCAGCCGCAGGTGGCTGGGCTGATGTTCCTCGTGGTTGGTCATCGAGAAGCTGACGTTGGTCAGCCGGTCGAAGGACAGCACGCCGTCCGGCTTTGGATAGTCGATGGGATCGAACTTGCGCGCCTCGCCGGTGGCGGCGGCGTCGGACTTGCCGTGCTTGAGCGTGCCCAGAATGGTCAGGCCGACCTGGTTCGCCCACATGTCGGCGCCCCCAAGCGACAACGACGCGAGCAACCCCTTGGATGACCAGAGCGGCTTGACGTTGCGCACGCGTTTGAGGTCGCGGCCGACCGGGCCGTTGCGAAGTTCCGCATCGTAATCGTCCAGCGTATCGCCCGACCGTCCCGCAGCGATGGCGCGGGCGGCGGCCTCGGCCGCGGCGATGCCCGACAGCATCGCGTTGTGGTTGCCCTTGATGCGCGGCACGTTCACAAGGCCGACCGAACAGCCCAGAAGCGCCCCGCCGGGGAACACCGCCTTCGGCATCGACTGCCAGCCGCCTTCCGTGATCGCGCGCGCGCCATAGGCGATGCGCTTGCCGCCTTCGAGCAGCTTCGCGACCATCGGATGGTGCTTGAAGCGCTGGAATTCCATGTAGGGGTAAAGGTAGGGGTTTTCGTAGTTCAGATGCACCACGAAGCCCACATAGACCTGGTTGTTGTCGAGGTGGTAGATGAACGACCCGCCGCCTGCGTTCGACCCAAGCGGCCAGCCCATCGTGTGGGTCACGCTGCCCTCGCGATGCTTCTCGGGGTCGATCTCCCAGATCTCCTTCATCCCGAGGCCGTATTTCTGCGGCTCGGCGTCGGCATCGAGGGCATGGCGCGCGATGACTTCCTTCGACAGCGACCCACGGACGCCTTCGCCAAGCAGGACGTACTTCCCCAGAAGCTCCATCCCGGGCTCGTAGGCGTCGCCCGGCGTGCCGTCGGGGTTGCGGCCGAATTCGCCCGCGACCACGCCGCGCACGCTGCCGTCCCCGCCCCAGACGATCTGTGAACAGGACATGCCGGGGAAGATCTCGACACCCAGCGCCTCGGCCTGTTCGGCCATCCATCGGCAGACGTTGCCCATCGAGACGATGTAGTTGCCATGGTTCGACATCAATGGCGGCATGACCCAGTTGGGAATGCGGATCTGGCCGGCTTCGCCCAGGAAATAGAAATTGTCGTCGCGCACCGGCACGTTGACGGGGGCGCCCTTCTCGCGCCAGTCCGGCAACAGCGCGTCGAGGCCCGAGGGGTCGAGGACCGCACCCGACAGGATGTGCGCGCCGACCTCGGATCCCTTTTCGAGCACGACCACCGACAGGTCCGGATCGATCTGCTTGAGCCGGATCGCCGCGGACAGGCCAGCCGGCCCTGCGCCCACGATCACGACGTCGTATTCCATCGATTCCCGTTCAATGTCCGACATTTCGGTCCCTTCGCCTGGCTGGCGCCTGTCACTGGCGCACGTCAGGGTTTGGTATCGGGACAGGTCCGGCCGGTCAATTGCGACACCGCGTTACACCGCGCCGCACCGGGCCGGCGGGGCCTTGCGGATCGCCAAGGTTCCTCTTGCAATCGGGCAGGCGTTTGGGTCAGGTGAGCGAAGCCCGAGCCTCATCGCGGCCGCAGAGGGCCGCTTGCGCGCGCCCGGCGGCAAGAAACCGAGAAGACCGATGGAAAAGATACCACTGACCCGCGCAGGCCACTCTGCGCTCAGCGACGAATTGAAACAGCTCAAGTCCGTGGAACGCCCCGCGGTGATCCGCGCCATCGCCGAAGCCCGCGAGCATGGCGATCTGAGCGAGAACGCCGAGTATCACGCCGCCCGCGAGAAGCAGAGCTTCATCGAGGGCCGGGTGAAGGAGCTTGAGAGCATCCTGTCGCTGGCCGAGGTCATCGACACCGCGAAGCTGAACGGTGCGATCAAGTTCGGCGCGACGGTCAAGCTGGTCGACGAGGACACCGACGAAGAGCGCACCTACCAGATCGTCGGCGAACCCGAGGCGGATATCGAGGCCGGCAAGCTGAACATCCGATCGCCGCTGGCCCGTGCCCTGATCGGCAAGGAAGAGGGCGACAGCGTCGAGGTCCGAACACCCGGCGGCGACAAGAGCTACGAGATCCTGAGCGTGTCCTACCTCTGAAGGTCGAAACAGCGCCAATGACCGAACACCGCAAAGACGCGCCCATCGACCTTGGCATCTACTCCAGCGGTCCGGGCGGCAAGGGGCTGGGAACGGTCGAGATCATCGCGGTCGCGTTGTCGCTGCTCTGGCTTCTGGGATCGGCCCTGTTCTTCCTGATCCTCGGTAATTCGGAAAACCCGTCCTTCGACCCGATGCGCTTTGTCATGGTGGTGCTGGCCGTCTTCATGCCGGTGGCGATGATCTGGGTCGCGGCGACCGCGGCCAACAGCGCGCGCGTGATGCGTGACGAGGCCCAGCGCCTGCAGGCCTCGATCGAGGCGATGCGCAAGATCTCGGTCACGCAGGCGCAGAACGCGGGCACGATGATACAGCCGTCGTTCGAAAAGAAGCTCGACGAGATCGTGCGCGTGCAGCGCAAGACCGAAACCGCTCTGGCAACCTTCACCTCGATCCGGCAGGCCCACACCGACCGCGTGATGGAGGCTCCCGCCCCGGCCACGGGAATGCCGGGCGAGGCGCAACCCAGCCTTGCGTTGGGCACCGCGGGCGACGCCCCCGTGCAGCCGCTGCCGGTGGCCGATTACATCATGGCGCTGAACTTTCCCGAGACGGCCGAGGACCGCGAGGGGTTCCGGGCGCTAAGGCGCGCCTTGCAGGACCGCCGCGCGGCGCGGATGATCCAGGCCAGCCAGGACATCCTGACGCTGCTGAGTCAGGACGGCATCTACATGGACGACCTGACGCCCGACCGGTCGCGCCCCGAGCTTTGGCGGCGCTTCGCGCAGGGCGAACGCGGGCGCGCGATCGCCGCATTGGGGGGCATCCGCGACCGGTCCTCGCTGGCGCTGGCCACGGCACGGATGCGCCAGGATACGATCTTCCGCGACGCGGCGCACCATTTCCTGCGCACCTTCGACGCGAATTTCCAGGAGTTCGAAAAGTCCGCCACGGATTCCGAAATCGCGGCCTTGACCGAGACGCGGACGGCGCGGGCCTTCATGCTCCTGGGCCGCGTGACCGGGATTTTCGATTAGATCGTCGCCCACCCCGAAGGCTCGGGGGCAGAGGCCCCTGCGGCACGCAACCAGTCCGTTTGCCGCGTGCGCACCGGCTGCGCCGTCTTGGCACAGCCGGTTCCGTGATCTTGCCGCAGGGGTCCTAGTCGCGCCTGCGGGTGCGCAACTGGACGATCCGGCACTGGTCGCGCGCGTTCGAAACCGACAGGCTGTCGGGATCCGAACTGATGCGGTTCAGACCAGTCGGCTGCCCCCCGCCCGGCGGCTGGGCGAAGCTGAAGGCCATGCCCGAGCCCTGAGGACGCGGCGACGGCGTCAGACGGTAGATCCGGGCGCCGACAGGGAGGTTCTGGTTTTCGGCAAAACGTCCGGCGGCGCACCAGAAGTCCGGGGCGCCGTATCCGGCCTTGAACTTCACCTCGAAGGGATCGTTGACGCCGTTGTGCAACACGACCGCCGACTCACGGGTGATTAAGGTCTCGCGCCCGGAGGAATCCGTGGTCGCGCAAGCGGACAGGACGAGAAGGGTCGCCACGAGGGCAGAGTGACGGATCATTGGAGTCTCCATTCGGGTCCGGGCGCAGATGCCGGGACAAAGGCTGACTTTCATCATCCAGCCTCTCACCGCAGAATTCAAGGCGACAGTCTGTCCCGACGTTGGACTTGACGAAAGGGCATCGCCGGAAGAAGCATTGCCGAACGCCCTTCCGGAATGGTGGAATTGCAATGTCGGGTTGGCTTGAGGCCTTTGTCGAGAATTACGGGACGCTGGCCGTTTTCGCCGGCACCGCGATCGAGGGCGAGGCCGTGGCGATGACCGGGGGGATCATGTCCCACCAGGGACATATGCACCTTCTGCCCACGATTGTCGCCGCCGCGGCGGGGGGCTACCTGTCGGACATTACGCTCTTCTGGGTCGGCCGGACCTACCGCGACAGCCGGTATGTCCGCCGCGCCCTCGACCACGAAAAGGTGGCCGGGGTCGTCGCCCGCCTTTCGAAGAACCTCGTCTTCTTCGCCCTGACCTTCCGTTTTCTGCCGGGCATGAAGACGGCCGGGGCCATGTCTCTGGCGACACTGGGGATGAAGCCGGGGCTCTTTGCCGCCTGCGCGGCGATTTCGGCGATTGTCTGGGCGACGATCTGGGTCGGCCTTGGCTACCTTCTCGGCCAGACGATCGAACGGATCTTCGGCGACCTTGAACGGATCGAGCATGCGCTGATCGGCCCGCTGGTCCTTGGCGGCCTCCTCTGGATCGGGGTCGCGCTCTGGCGGCGCAGGGCGAAGGGCCAAGACAGCGCCGGGGCTGTCTAGGCCGCTTCGGGCGGACTTTGCCCTCAGGCATCCCAACCGAATTCTGCGGGCTTGGTCGCAACGCGCCGGTCCCAGCGCACCAGCGAGGGGCAGCAATGCGACCCGCGAGGCGCGCGCTTGACCATCGGGGTCAGTCGAAAAGGCGGTCGCCCTGCTCGTCGATCAGCATCTTGGCCTTGGCCGTCGAGGCGGTCACCGCCGTATCGAGATTGTCGATCGTGTCGGCGCGGATCAGGGTGTGGGTCTTCGTCTCGCCGCCGATCTCCTTTTCGATCCGGGCGCTTATCCGGTAGCTGTTGCCTTCTCGGATCGGCGCGGGGGTGATGGTATAGCCGTTGTGGTCAAGGGGCTTCTGCCCCGGCTTGCGGCGTGGATCCGCCGCCGAAAAGGCGTGACAATAGGGACATCGGGTCGCTTCCTGTTGCTTGACGTGTCGTCCCACAGACTAGCGGACGCGGGCCGTGTCGAGAAGCCCGCAGGATCGGTGGGCAGTCTGCCCAATGCCCACTTGCTGCAGGATCAGCCGCGCCATCGACCAAAAGCCGGGATCAGGCGGCCCGCGCCCAGCGCAGCCGATGACGGATGTGCCTGTCACCCCAGACCATCGGGTCGGCGCTGAGTTCGAGGTCCTCATCGACAAACCGCATGTGGCGCAGCTGACGGCTGGGAGCCCAGTTGGGGAAGGACGAAATCGCGACCTCATGGATCACCTTTCCATCCTCGATGTGCCAGCGTCCTGAATAGGAAATGTGCGATTTGGCCGAGCGGCTGTCCTCTTCGACGGTTCCGCCCATGGTATCGGGAGACGCGTGAGGGACGCGCTCCGCCGCCATGATGTGGACATGCACAAACCCGTCTTCGGTGTAGCAAATCACGCCGATGGCATCCGGCCCCAAGGGATAGTTGACCACACCGTTGTCGTCTTCAGCCACCCATTCGATCAGTCGCCAGGTCCCTGCGAGAGCGGCCAGCCCCCCACTCACTGATCCAGGAAACTCCGCAGCTTCCGGCTCCGGCTCGGATGCTTCAGCTTCCGCAGCGCCTTGGCTTCGATCTGGCGGATCCGTTCGCGGGTGACGCTGAACTGCTGGCCCACCTCTTCGAGCGTGTGGTCGGTGTTCATGCCGATGCCAAAGCGCATGCGCAGCACACGTTCCTCGCGCGGGGTGAGGCTGGCCAGAACCCGGGTCGTGGTCTCCTTCAGGTTCTCCTGAATTGCGGAATCCAGCGGCAGGACGGCGTTCTTGTCCTCGATGAAATCGCCCAGCTGGCTGTCTTCCTCGTCGCCGATCGGGGTCTCGAGGCTGATCGGTTCCTTGGCGATCTTCATCACCTTGCGCACCTTCTCGAGCGGCATCTGCAGCTTTTCGGCCAGTTCTTCCGGCGTGGGCTCGCGGCCGATCTCGTGCAGCATCTGGCGGCCCGTCCGCACCAGCTTGTTGATCGTCTCGATCATGTGCACGGGGATACGGATTGTCCGCGCCTGATCCGCGATACTCCGCGTGATCGCCTGCCGGATCCACCAGGTCGCGTAGGTCGAGAACTTGTAGCCGCGGCGGTATTCGAACTTGTCCACGGCCTTCATCAGGCCGATGTTGCCTTCCTGGATCAGGTCCAGGAATTGCAGCCCGCGGTTGGTGTATTTCTTGGCGATCGAGATCACCAGCCGCAGGTTGGCCTCGACCATTTCCTTCTTGGCCTGGCGCGCTTCCTTCTCGCCCTTCTGGACCTGCTGGACGATGCGGCGGAATTCCTGGATATCGACGCCGACATACTGACCGACCTGCGCCATCTCGGCACGCAACTCGTCGACCTTGTCCGATGACCGCTCGACCAGCGCCTGCCAGCCGCGGCCCGATTTCTGCGCCATCCGGTCAAGCCAGGCGGGGTCAAGCTCGTAGCCGCGGTATTCGTCGATGAACTCGCGGCGGTTGATGCGGGCCTGGTCGGCAAGCTTCACCATCGAGCTGTCGATCGACATGATCCGGCGGTTGATGCCGTAAAGCTGGTCGATCAGCGCCTCGATCCGGTTGTTGTGAAGGTGAAGCTCGTTCACCATCTCGACGATTTCTGACCGCAGCGCCTGGTACTTGTCCTCGTCGCCCGAACTGAACGACCCGTCCTCGTTCAGCGTGGCCGACATGCGGAGATCCTGCATCTCGCTGAGGTTGGTATAGTCGCGCGCGATGCGTTCGAGGATCTCGAGAACACGCGGCTTGAGCGCGGCCTCCATCGCGGCCAGCGACATGTTCGCCTGCTCGTCGTCATCATCGTCGTCATCGGTGCGGATCGGGTTGCCGTCCGCGTCAAGCTCGGGCTCATCGGACTTCTTCTGCGAGTCCGACGAGACGGTCTCGAGGTTGTTGACCACGGGTTCATCATCGTCCCCGTCTTCGCCCAGCGACCGGCCGAAGGTGGTCTCGAGGTCGATCACATCGCGCAGCAGGATGTCTTCGCTGAGAAGTTCGTCCCGCCAGATGGTGATGGCCTGAAAGGTCAGCGGGCTTTCGCACAGTCCCGCGATCATCGTGTTGCGGCCGGCCTCGATCCGCTTGGCGATGGCTATCTCGCCCTCGCGGCTCAGCAGTTCGACCGATCCCATTTCGCGCAGGTACATGCGGACGGGGTCGTCGGTACGATCAAGCTTTTCTGTCTCGGTCGCGGCAACGGCGACCTCGCGCGATGTCGAAGCCTCGACCATCTCGGTCGAGCCCTTCTGCTCGTCATCCTCGAGTTCGTCGTCCTCGATCACGTTGATGCCCATCTCCGACAGCATCGACATCACGTCCTCGATCTGTTCCGAGGACACCTGTTCGGGCGGGAGGACCTGATTGAGCTGGTCGTAGGTGATGTAGCCGCGTTCACGCGCCTCGGCGATCATCTTCTTGACGGCCGACTGGCTCATGTCGAGCATCATCTCGCCGTCCTGATCGTCCGTCTTGCGCTCTTCGGAGGTGTCTTTGGCGGCCATGCGGCACTCCTGATGTAGGGTGATTCGCTTTCACACGAATCATTTAGGGCGACTCACTGATTCGCAACCCGCCTGCGTATACAGGACCCGCGTTGCGACACGGTTGCTACGTTCGTTTGCGTCCGCCCCGGGCAAAGTCGATCTTTCCGAACACGGCCTCGGCCCGTGCACGATCTTCCTTGCTCAGGCGCAAGCCATTGGGCGCCCTTTCGAATTCCGTTTCGTCCTCGACCTCCCTGCGTCCGCCGCCGTTGCGCGCCTCGGCCGCCTGACTCAGACGCCATGTCACGCCTTCGTCGGCAAGTGCCTCGAGATCGTGCGCGGCTTCCGCGATTTCCCGTTCAGCCCCGCGCCGCGCCGCAAGCTTTGCCAGTTCCTCGCGGACGCAGGTCAGCGCCAATGCACTGTCTTCGGCATTCCGCACACCAGGCGAAATTTGCACATGGCGCAGGGTGAAGAGCTTTTCAAGGGCGTTCGGCCCGGCGAGCCGTTCGATTTCGGCGCGTGTCGGCGCCTCGGCGGACAGAAGGGCGGCGAGGACGCTGGCATGTTCGGGCGTCAGCGGTTCCATGCGCTCAAGCTCGCCCACAACCTGCGGCACGAGCGTTGGGTGGGTCACCAGCATGGCAAGGATCACCGCCTCGCGCAGACGATCCTCCCAGGCGTCGTCGCCCATGGCCAGCGGCGACGCTTTCGCCGAAGGCGTGGCGGCGCGCGGGGCGTCGCGCCATTTGCCCCGGAACGGCCGGCCGCCGCCGATTGGGCGCCGGGCGCCGAAGAGCTCCTGCCTCAGGCGGTTGACCTCGGCGCCATAGTGCGACCGGATCGACTGATCGCCGATGCGCCGAAGCGCCTCGCGCAGCGACTTGTCGAGCGTGGCGCGCCGCTCGGGGCTGTCGAAGACCCGGCCCTCGGTCTCGCGCCGCCAGAGCAGCGTCACCATCGGCACCGCGGCGTCGAGGTGCCGCTGCATGGCCGCAGCCCCGCCCGACCGGATCACATCGTCCGGGTCCTGCCCTTCGGGCATGAGCACGAAGCGCAGCGACTGGCCCGCCTCGAGCAGCGGCAGCGCAAGATCCATCAGCCGCATCGCCGCGGCAAGCCCCGCCTTGTCGCCATCAAGGGCCACGACCGGTTCGGGATGGATGCGCCAGAGGAGCCGCAGCTGATCCTCGGTGACGGCGGTGCCGAGCGGGGCCACGGCCGACCGGAACCCGGCCTCGGCCAGCGCGATCACGTCCATGTAGCCTTCGGCGACGATCAGCGGCTGGCCCTTGCCGGCGGCTTCGCGCGCAGGGCCGTGGTTGAAGAGGCTTCGGCCCTTGTCGAAAAGCTCGGTCTCGGGCGAGTTGAGGTATTTCGCCTGGTCGTCGGGGTCCATCGCGCGGCCGCCAAAGGCGATGGCGCGGCCGCGGGCATCCCGGATCGGGAACATGATCCGGTTGCGGAAGACGTCGTAGGGTTTGCGGCCCTTGTCGGATTCGCGCACAAGCCCGGCGCCCAGCAGAAGCTCTTCGCGCACCCCCTTGCCGGTCAGGTGGTCCCGAAGGGCCTCCCAGGCGTCGGGGGCAAAGCCGATTTCCCAGCGGTCGAGCGCGGCCTCGCTGAGGCCACGGCGGGCAAGGTAGTCGCGCGCCTGCGACGCGGCGCCAGTCTTCAACTGCAGGCGGAAAAAGCGCACCGCCTGTTCCATGACCTCGGCCAGTTCGGTCCGGCGGTCGGCCTGTTCCTGCGCCTTGGGATCGCGGGCGGGCACCTGCATCCCGGCCTCACGGGCCAGGATCTCGACCGCCTCCATGAAGCCCACATTCTCTGTCTCGCGCACGAACGACAGGGCGTCGCCCTTCGCATGGCAGCCGAAGCAGTAGTAGAAGCCCTTGCGGTCGTCGACGTGGAAGCTGGCCGTCTTTTCCTGGTGGAACGGGCACGGCGCCCACATGTCGCCCTTGCCCTGGTTCGACTTGCGCGCGTCCCACATGACCTTGCGCCCGACGACCTGCGAAAGCGAGGTGCGGCTGCGAAGTTCGTCAAGGAAACCGGGGGGCAAACTCATGCCCCATTATATCGGTGCCCGAGGGCGCGGAGTTCGAGGGGCTCGACGCGCGCCGCGCCGCTAGAATCCGATGCGGAAGGCTACGCCGAGGATCGGTGCCGGGTCGTAGTCGCGCGTCTCGACCACCGCGCCCGAGGCATCCTCGAGCCGAAGCTCGCCGCCGAACTCGGCGCCCGCGAAGGCGGCCAGCCGGCTGCCCGGGAACGGCGCGTAGTCGAGCGTCAGGACAAGCGGAAAGCTGCGGTCCTGCCCGATCCCGCCGGGGGCCGGGCCATCGTCGTTCAGACGAAAGCGGATGTTCTCGTACCGCCCCGCGACGCCGAGCCGAAGATCGTCGGTGACGGCGTAGTCGAAGGCAAGGCCGGGGCCCTGGGTGGCGCCGAGCGTCGGCCCTGTGGTCAGGCGCGCGCGATCGGTGATCTGCCAGTCGACGATGATCGCGGGAAAGACATCAAGATCGTCGCTTCCGATCTCGGTATAGGCGCCGAAGGCCGGTCCAAGCGTCAGCGTGTCCGAGAACCGCCAGCCGAAGCCCGCGAACGCGCCCCAGGTCCGGCCGTCGTCGCGGTCGGCACCGTCCTCGTAGTCGTAGCGCAGCCCCGGCGCCACGAAGACCTCGGCCTGTCCCAGCGACAGGCTGATGGGGATGTTGAACGATTCGTCGCGCACGGTGCCCCAGGGGGCAGTCGTGCCGTCGAAGTCATAGTCGATCTGCCCGGTTCCGACGAAAAGGCCGGCCGTGCCCCCGTCGAAGCGGTAGAGCCCGCCCACCCGTCCGAAGACCCGGCTGGCCGTGAAGCTGCCGCCGCCGTCCAGGTTCGCCTTGCCCTGCCCCGCCGCGAGCCCGTCGATGGCGAAAAGGACGGGACGGTCGGGCATCTGCGCCGATGCCATGCCCGCACCCCCGAGGACGACGGCCAGCGCCGCAGGCGCCACCAGCTTCCGATGAACCATGCCGAAGATCTCCCTGTCTGGTGCCAATACCACGAAGGACAAGATGGGCCGCCCGCCCGCGCCCGCAAGCCGTACTCGCGCCGGGCGGCGCCTAGAGCCCCTTGGCCCTGTAGCTTTTCGCGACGCGGTCGATGGCCACGATATAGGCCGCCACACGCAGGTCGTGAACCTCGTCATGCCCGTGCCAGACCTCGCGCATCGACTGGTAGGCGACGCGCATCGTGTCATCGAGTCCCGAGCGCACGAGTTCCAGTTCATCGGCGCCGCGCAGGTACTTGTCCTTGAACCCGGGCGACAGGGTCCAGCCGACGCCGGTGTCGGCCGACAGGCGTTCAAGTTCGTCCACCAGAAGCTGGTGGCGCAACTCCTCTTGCCGGCGTTGCATCCGGCCGAACCGGATGTGGCTGAGGTTCTTGACCCACTCGAAATAGCTGACCGTCACGCCGCCCGCGTTGGCGTACATGTCGGGGATGATGACCGTGCCCTTCGCGCGCAGCACCTCGTCGGCGCCCGCGGTGACCGGGCCGTTCGCGGCCTCGATCACCAGGGGCGCGCGGATGCGGTCGGCGTTGCCGAGGTTGATGACCCCTTCGAGGGCCGCGGGCACGAGGATGTCGCACTCGACCTCGAGCACCTTCGACCCGTCCTCGACATAGGTGGCGTCGGCAAAACCCTTCACCCCGCCGTGCCGCACGATCCAGTCGCGCACCGCCTCGACATCGAGGCCGGTGTCCGAGGTCAGTGCGCCGTCATGCTCGATGATGCCGACGATCCGGCTGCCGTCCTCCTGGCTGAGGAACTTGGCGGCATGGTAGCCCACGTTGCCCAACCCCTGCACGACGATCCGCTTGCCGTCGAGCTTGCCCGACAGGCCCGCCTTCGCCACATCCTCGGGGTGGCGGAAGAATTCGCGCAAGGCGTATTGCACACCGCGCCCCGTCGCCTCGACCCGGCCCTGGATGCCACCCGCATGGGGCGGCTTGCCGGTGACGCAGGCGCGCGAATTGATGTCGGACGTGTTCATCCGCGCGTATTGATCGGCGATCCACGCCATTTCGCGTTCCCCGGTGCCCATGTCGGGGGCCGGCACGTTCTGGGCGGGGTCGATCAGGTCGCGCTTGATCAGTTCATAGGCGAAACGGCGGGTCACAAGCTCGAGCTCGCGCTCTTCGTACTGGCGGGGATCGATGCATAGTCCGCCCTTCGACCCGCCGAAGGGCACTTCGACAAGCGCGCATTTGTAGGTCATCAGCGCGGCCAGGGCCTCGACCTCGTCCTGGTTGACCGTCATCGCGTATCGGATACCGCCCTTGACCGGCTCCATATGTTCCGAGTGGACCGAGCGATAGCCGGTGAAGGTCTGGATCTGCCCGCGCAGGCGCACCCCGAACCGCACCGTGTAGGTCGAATTGCAGACCCTGATCTTCTCCTCGAGTCCGGGGCTGAGATCCATCAGCGCCACGGCGCGGTTGAACATCAGATCGACACTGTCGCGAAAGCTCGGCTCGGCGGTGCGGGTGTGGGTGTTCATGCGGGTCTCCCTGTCCTTGCGTTGCGAATCGGCGCTTCCCTTCGCTTGGGGCAGGGTAACCCATCACCATTTCGAATTCGCCTGTGCCGCCGGTAACCGAACGAAGCTTTGATTCTCGCGCGTTTGTTTCGACTTCGCGAACAGCAAGCGTGTCCAGTCCCGGGGCAAACGAGAGGATTGTCTTTCTTCCGGGGTTAGTTCCGCAATCGCACTTCCGCCGCCCAATTTTCGCCACATAACATTGGCCTAGATACAAGTTGTTTTCGGCGAAGAGGTATGGGTCCGCGTTTCGGGACCCCGAGGTAGGTGAGATATGAACGGCAAGACATTCGTATTCGCAGATGAAAAGCCCTGCGCGAACCGCCTTGCGCTGAGGGCCAGGATCGCCGGACGGGCACGCAGGTTCCGCCGCGACGACGAAGGCGGTCTCATCATTCTTGCCCTGTTCTTCTTCCTCGCCATGGTGATGGTCAGTGGCCTTGCCGTGGACCTCATGCGCTTCGAAACCTCCCGCGTGATCAACCAGGCGACGATGGACCGCGCGGCCCTTGCCGCCGCGGGACTCGACCAGAGGCTCGATCCGCGCGACGTGGTCATCGACTACTACACCAAGGCTGGCAAGCCGCCGCCGGACCGTTCCGACATCGAGGTCGAGGAAAGCTACGTCGGCGGCGTGTTCGACGCGGACGGCAATCCGCTGCCCGGGCAGGAGGGCGAACTGGTGTCGCGCCGGGTCCAGATCTCGTCGGCCGTTTACTCACCGAACTATTTCACCAACTGGGTCAGCATCAACAACCTGTTCGGAGACGATTTCGACGAAAGTGGCCGAGGCCGCGCCTCCGAGGTCGAAGGCTTCCGGACGATGGCTGCGACATCGGCGCTGGAACGCATCCAGAACGTCGAGATCTCGCTTGTCGTGGACGTCTCGGGCTCGATGGGGTCGAACCGGCGTCTGCGCAACCTCAAGACCGCCGCCAATGAATTCATCGACACCGTCGTCGACGAAACCCGGACCGAAGGCATCACCTCGATGTCGATCATCCCCTACCACGCGGTCGTCCGCACCGGTCCCATGATCGACTACCTGAATGCCGATGGCGAAGTGATCACTGTGGCGAACCCGCCCTCGCATCCCGGGGCGATCACGGCCTACAACACCACGCACGACTTCTCGACCTGCGTCCGCTTCGATGACGAGGATTTCGAGACGACCGCGCTCGACGAGAACACGCCGCTCGAGCGGATCGGTCATTTCCATGAAGGTGGCGACGGGTACAATCAGCCTGAGGATTTCGAGCGCTGGTGCGACGAGGAACGCGCCGGCATCCTCGTCCACGAAACGCGCGTCCAGCCGCTCAAGAACCACATCGACTCCTGGAACGCCAGTGGCTGGACCGCCGTCGATCTTGGCATCAAGTGGGGCGCGGCCCTTCTCGACCCCGCCCTGCGCCCGGTCGTGGCCGAGATGATCGACGACGGCCTGATCGCGGATCGGGCCGAGAACCGTCCGAACGATTTCGAGCCGACCGAAACGATGAAGGTGCTCGTGGTCATGACCGACGGCGAGAACACCGTTCAGCGTGACCTCAAGCAGCAAGTACAAGAACGGCCCCAGCCGTATCTGGTATTCCCACGATGCCTGGAGCACGGCGGAAACCTGCTTCACCAGCTGGGAACCGACCACGCGTCCCTCGGGCACCTCGTGCCGCGTGGCCATCGACGACTCCGGAGCTCGGGCGCAACCTGACATGGCGCGATGGCTTCTTCGTCGAGATGCCGAACAGAGGGGTCAACCAGCGCTGGTTCCGTCCCGGCCACTGGAACACGTCGAACGACAACCGGTTTGAGCCTGAGGATTTCCTCGACGCGTACCCGGACGCGCGGCAGATCGACTACATCACCCTGCACAACTGGTTCGCCGAGGACGACATCGCCAACTTCTTCTTCAACGGGGCCGACAATACCGAGCGGAACCGTCACCGCAACGCACTTGACAACTTTACGGGCTACGCCGATGCCGACTTGCGCATGAAGGACATCTGCGATGCGGTGAAGGCCGAGCAGCCTGGCGTGCTGATCTTCACGCTGGCCTTCGAGGCCCCGGAGGGCGCGAAGGAAGTGATGAAATACTGCGCCACCGGCGGCGCGGATGGCGGTTTTTACTACGAAACCGACGGCACCGGCATTTCGGACGCGTTCCGGTCGATCGCCGGTCAGATCACCCAGCTGAGGCTGACATTCTGATGGGACCGGTTTTCGCCATACGCAGCGCCCTGCGCCGTTTCCTGCGCGACGAGTCGGCAACGGCCACGGTGGAATTCGCGCTGCTCTTTCCGCCATTCTTCCTGCTCTTCGCCTCGTCGGTCGAGGCCGGGCTGATGATGATCCGCAACGTCCAGCTTGAACGCGGGCTCGACATCGCGGTGCGCGACATCCGCATCGGAACACCGGTGCCGCCGACCTTCGAGGAATTCCGCCAGCAGATCTGCGACGTGTCGACGCTTGTTCCGAACTGCATGCAGAACCTGCAGGTGGAATTGCAGATCGTCAGCTCGGACACCTGGCAGCCGCTCGACAACCGGCCCCGCTGCGTCGACCGCAACTCGGAGGTGAACCCGTTCGACAATCCCGACTACAACGAAGGCGGCAACAACGATTTCATGCTGGTTCGGCTTTGTGCCAACGTCGACCCGATCCTGCCGGGTTTCGGCCTGGGCGCGATCCTCGACCGGATCCCAAGCGAGGGCGAAGAAGGCGACGAGGATTTCCGAGCCCAACGGGTATGGCATCGTCGCGGTCAGCGCCTTCGTCAACGAACCCAGCCGGTGATGTACATGAAGATGCTCAAGTCCCTTGTCAGCGAGTTCCTCAAGGACGAGGACGCCACCCTTTCGGTCGAAGCGGTGATCATCCTGCCGATCATGCTGTGGGCCTATGGCGGGATGTACGTCTTCTGGGACGCCTTCAAGATGCAGAACATCAACGTGAAGTCGGCCTATACGATCGCGGACATGCTTTCGCGCGAGATCGTGAACATCACGCCGGAATACATCGACGGCATGGCGGCGATGCACAACTTCCTCAACCGCGACCGCTATGTCACCCGCCTGCGGGTTTCGGTGGTGGGAGCGCAGACCGACCCGGTCACGGGCGACATCGACTTCGTGCTTTGCTGGTCCCAGGCGCGCGGCGCCGGGATGGAGCGGCACACGGCGATCTCGGACATCGAAGACCGCATCCCCGTGATGGCGGCGGGCAGCGAAGTCATCGTCGTCGAGACCGAGATGGATTACATTCCGCTTCTGCGTCGGCCCTATGGCCTCGACGAGCGGACGTTCACCAACTTCATTCCGACTCGCCCGCGCTTCAATCGCGGCCAGGTCGGCTTCGATGACGGCACGACCGTGGTGAATTGCCTGAACCCCGCGCCGATCACCTGACCCGTTCGGCAATGACCAGCTGAAGGATCTCGGCCATCGCCCGCGCCTCGGTGGCGCGGGTGATACCGCCGACCCCGACCATGCGCCGATAGCGCCACCAGACACCCGGCGACCAACCGGCCGGCTGCCGACCGTCAAGCCAGACCACGAAGCCACCCGACGGCTTGAACGCAAGCGCACCGCGCTCGACGCTGCGCACATCCGCGACCCGGAAAAGCTCGACCCCCGTCGAACTGCGCAGGGCCGTGCGGGTCAGGACGAGGGTTTGCCGAGCGGCACGGTACATCTCGAACGCGCCCCAGAACGAGAGCGCGGATATGCCGATCATCACGGCCATCCATCCCGCGTCCGCCGGCGGCGTCGCGATCGCCGTCCAGAGCAGGAACGCCCCCAGCACAGCGAGCGACCCCATGCCGACGGTCGCCCGCGGCCCCGAGGGGCGCAGCATCGCCAGAACCCGGTCTTCGTCTGTGTCTTCGTCGGTGTCGCCGTCGCCTGTCATGCACCGCTCGTAGCGCGATCGGACGGGTTTGGCGAGGAGGTGGATGCGATCAGGCCGCCCATTCCCAGGGCCGGGTGAAGGAGCCCAGTGCCTCCGAGACCCTGGCCTCGTCCACGTCGCCCTTGCGGTGCAGGCGGGCGACGAGGCCGCGTTTCTTGTCCTCGATCACCTCGACCACCTCGACCGAAAGACCCGCGTCCTTCAGCGCGCCGTTGTAGATGCGCGTGATGGCGTGGCGGCGCAGATCGGGCTTGAACACCTTTCCCACGGCGGTCTTGGGCAGTTCGTCCAGGATCTCGACATGCTTGGGATGAGCCGCGCGCTCCTTGATATGCGCGCGGGCATAGTCCATCAGTTCGTCCGTCGTCACCTGCGCTCCGGCGACAAGCTCGACATAGGCGCAGGGCAGTTCGCCGGAATGGGCGTCGGGCTGACCGATGGCGCCGACCATGGCGACGGCATCATGACCGGCCAGCGCCTCTTCGATCTCGGCCGGGTCGATGTTGTGGCCGCCCCGGATGATCAGGTCCTTGGCGCGACCCGTGATCCAGAGATAGCCGTCCTTGTCGATGCGCCCCAGATCGCCGGTGCGCAGATACTGGTCGTAGTGGAAAAGATGCAGGTTCTTGTCGGATTCGGTGTAGGTCGCTCCCGGCAGGACGCCGGGATTGGCGACGCAGATCTCGCCGACGTCGTCGACGGGCATCTCGGCCACCCCGTCATCGGAGGTGTGAACGAGGATCTTCACGTCGGTATAGGGAAACGGGATTCCGACCGACCCGATCTTCTTCTCGCCGTCGATGGGATTGCACGAGACGAGACAGGTCGCCTCGGTCAGACCGTAGCCTTCGATGATCTTGACCCCGGTGGCTTTCTCGAACCGCTTGTAAAGCTCGACCGGAAGCGGCGACGACCCCGAGAACGCGGTCTTCACCGACGAGACATCGGCATTGACCGGGCGCTGCATGAGGGCCGAGATCGCGGTCGGAACGGTGATGACGAAGGTGATCTGCCAGCGTTCGATCAGCTTCCAGAAATTGTCGAAGACCCCTTCGCCCCGATAGCCCGCAGGTGTCGGAAAGACCACATGCGCGCCCGAACTCAGCGCCGCCATCAGGATCACATGGCAGGCAAAGACGTGAAACAAGGGCAGCGGACAGATGATGTTGTCGGTCTCGCTGAACAAGAGCGTGTCGCCCAGCCAGCCATTGTAGATCATGCCGCCATAGGTGTGCTGTGCGACCTTGGGCATCCCGGTCGTGCCGCCGGTGTGGAAATAGGCGGCCACCCGGTCGCCCGTGCTGTCGGGGAAGGTCAGCGTGCGGCTTTGCCGGGCGCATTCGGCGTTGAAGTCGAGCACCCGCTTGCCGTGCGCCGTCGCGTTCTTCGGCCGGATCAGCGGCACGATCCACGACTTCGGCGGCGTCAGATAGCGCACGAGGTCGACCTCGAGAACGGTTTCGACGCCGGGGGCGTGTTTCAGCGCCTCGGCCACCTTTTGCGGCACGTCCGTCTTCGGGAAGGCCTTGAGCGTCACGACGACCTTCGCCTTCGTCTCGCGCAGGATGGCGGCGATCTGTTCGGGGTCGAGCAGCGGGTTGATCGGGTTGGCGATCCCCGCGATGCAGCCGCCAAGAAGCGTGACCACGGTTTCGTTCGCGTTCGGCAGAACATAGGCGACCACGTCCGTCTCTCCGACGCCGAGGCTGCGGAAGAGGTTGGCCGCCTGACAGACCCGACCCTGCAGTTCGCGCCAGGTCAGCGTCTCGGCCTTGTCGGTCGCGCCGGACAGAAGCTGGTATGAAACCGCCTTGTGGTCGGGAAACCGTTCGGCTGTCCGGCTCAGAAGGCCATGTAGCGTGGCGGGAAGGCCCCGTTCCTGCCAGGGCGTTTCCGCCTCGATCGCCCGTGAATCGGCAAGCGCCGCCCATCTACTCATCGGAAGTCCTCCCACGCGCATTCGCGCATATAAAAGTTTTCCCGTGAAAATGGGGAATTGCCCGTCCCGGATCAAGCGTCCGCTGCGCATTGAACGCCACGTCACAGACGATGGTCAGGATCGCCACTGCGAACCGGCCCGCTTGGGCGGGCTATTCGGCGGCCAGCCCTTCGGTGAACTGCAGCCGCGCGAGCCGGGCGTAAAGACCGCCCTCGGCCACAAGATCGGCGTGCGTGCCCTCGGCCACGATACGGCCCTGCTCGAACACCAGGATCCGGTCGGCCTTCTTCACGGTGGCAAGCCGGTGGGCGACGATCACCGTGGTCCGGTCGCGCGCCAGCATGTCGACGGCCTGCTGCACCGCGCGCTCGCTTTCGGCATCGAGCGCCGAGGTCGCCTCGTCCAGAAGCAGGACAGGCGCATCACGCAGGATCGCGCGGGCAATGGCCACCCGCTGCTTCTGCCCGCCCGACAGCATCACGCCGCGCTCGCCTACATAGGTGTCGTAGCCCTGCGGCAAGGCCATCAGAAAGTCATGCGCGGCCGCGGCCCGAGCGGCGGCCTCGACTTCGGTATCGGTAGCATCGGGGCGGCCGAAGCGGATGTTCTCGCGCGCCGAGGCCGCGAAGATCACCGGGTCCTGCGGAACCAGCGCGATCGACTGCCGGAAGTCGGCGCGCGCCATCTGCCGAAGATCGACCCCGTCAAGTAGTATGGCCCCCGACGCCGGATCGTAGAACCGCTGGATCAGCTGGATCACGGTTGTCTTGCCAGCCCCCGAGGGACCGACAAGGGCCACCGTCTCACCCGGCTCGATCGTGAAGCGCACGTTGTCCAGTGCGGACTGCTCGGGGCGTGAGGGATAATGGAAGACCACGTCCTCGAAGGTGATCCGTCCACGCACCGGGACCGGGGCGGGCACCGGCACCTCTGGGTCGTTCACTGTGTCGGCGGCCTCCAGAAGCTCGGCCAGGCGTTCGCTGGCGCCGGCGGCGCGCTGAAGCTCGCCCCAGATCTCGGACAGTGCTGCGGCGCCGCCGGCCACCATCACCGCGTAGATGACGAACTGCACCAGTTCGCCCACCGTCATGACATCGGCCCGCACGTCGCGCGCCCCGATCCAGAGCACCCCGACGATGCCCGCAAAGACCAGCGTGATCACGATCACGGTCATGAGCGCGCGCACCCGCACCCGGGTTCGCGCCGACTGGAAGGACTGGTCCGTCACGCGGGCGAATGTGCCGCGGCTTTCGCCCTCATGGGTGAAGGCCTGCACGGTCTGGACCGACAACAGCGCCTCGGAGGCATTGCCCGACGAAGCCGCGATCCAGTCCTGGTTCTGCCGGCTCAGCACGCGCAGGCGCCGGCCCAGCAGTATGATCGGCACGATGACCGCGGGAACGATCAGCAGCACCAGCGCGGCAAGCTTCGGCGCGGTGACGAAGAGCATCACAAGCCCGCCCGTCAGGATCAGCGCGTTGCGCAGGGCGATCGACACGGACGACCCGATCACGCTGAGGATCAGCGTGGTGTCGGTGGTGATCCGGCTCAGCACCTCTCCGGTCATGATCTTCTCGAAATAGGCCGGGCTCATCCCGATCATGCGGTCGAAGAGCGCCTTGCGGATATCGGCCACGACCCGCTCGCCCAGAAGCGTGACGAGGTAGTAGCGCAGACCGGTTCCCACGGCGAGCAGGCCCGCCACGCCAAGCGCCGCGAGGAAATAGCTGTCGAGCAGCGCCGCGGCCGAGGTCTCGAACCCGTCGACGACCCGGCGCACGGCAAGCGGCAGGATGAGCGAGACGCAGGCCGTCAGCACCAGCGCCGCGATCGCCGCCGCCATCAGCCTGCGATAGGGCAGCACGAATGGCCAGAGGGCGCTCAGCGCCTTCAGGTTGCGCGATTTCTCGCGTTCCGCTTCGGACTGGATGCCCGGGTCTGCCATGCGTCCCCCTTCGAGTGGAGGTTGGATAACGGCTAGACCGTCGCCTCACAAGCCGGTTCAGTGCGTCAGATTGATCGCTGGAGCGGGCGGCGGGAATCGAACCCGCATCATCAGCTTGGAAGGCTGAGGTCTTACCATTACACAACGCCCGCTTAACGCAGGGAGGCATATTTCAAGGGTCATGAAGGGTCAAGCGCGATGTCCCGGCTGCGCGATGGCTGCATCTCTCTCCTGCAGCGTCCCGACCTGAGGGTCAGGGACGGTGGCCTGATCTGGACCGAGACGTTGTCGGACGGGACCAGCCTGACCTACGACATGGACCCGGCAACAACCGCCCTCAAGCGGGCCGCGGCCAGAGTTGTCTCGTGGCTTCCGGTCGGATGGGTGCTGTGACATCGCCGGTGGTCACGATGGGCCTCTCCGTTCGGGACAAGACATCGCCCCGACAGCGCATGTGCCTAGACATGCCGCGCCCGATACCATAGCGGTGCGCTCTTCGGCGCATAGCGCCCTCGCACGATCCCACGGATGTTTTCCTCATGATCCCGACCCTTTCAGAAGCTCTGGCCGAACGCGGGTTCGACACGCTGACCGATGTGCAACTGGCCGTGACGGCCCATCGTCGAACCCAGCCTGGAAGCGCTGCTCCTGATCCCGATCTGTCCACATACGCTCAGTGACCGGCCGCTGGTGATTCCGGCCACGCGCGTCGCGGAAGTCAGGCTGCGGGCCGCACAGTCCGAGCGCGCAGATGTCAGCTGCGACGGCGAACCGGTCGGACAGCTCGGCCCGGATGGAGCATCCAGGTGCGTGCCGCCAAAGAACGGATCGAACTCATCCATCCGGTCGGCTATGACTACTTTGGAATCCTGCGCAGCAAGCTCCTCTGGGGGCGTGATGCGCGGGACAGCACACCCGCTCACCTCCCTCCTGAAGCT
This sequence comes from uncultured Alphaproteobacteria bacterium, assembly GCA_963709395.1. Taxonomy (GTDB): domain Bacteria; phylum Pseudomonadota; class Alphaproteobacteria; order Rhodobacterales; family Rhodobacteraceae; genus CAVPWP01. The sequence goes on along the minus strand of CAVPWP010000008.1, from coordinate 11,299 downwards.
GCTGGTGGCTAGTGCTGCGCGAATTGCACATCCGCGACCTGGCCGTCATCGAATCGGTCGCGAATCGAGATCGGCCCCGGCTTTACGACGCTGACTGGCGAGACCGGTGCCGGCAAATCCATACTCATAGACGCACTGGCGCTGGCGCTTGGCGAACGCCAACGCAGCGACGCGCTGGCCATTCGCAGCGGTGCGGAACGCCTCGAAGTCACTGCAAGCTTCGACACAAGCGACAGCGTTGCAGCTGCTGCCTGGCTGACAGAGAACGACCGGGGCGAGGAACCCGCTGATTGCGTACTGCGTCGCATAGTTCGGCAACGACGGCCGCTCGCGCGCCTGGATCAACGGACGGCCCGTACCAGTACAGACGCTGCGTGAACTCGGCAGACTGCTGGTGGACATCTGCGGGCAGCAGGACTACCAGTCCTTGCGCCACAAGAACAGCCAGCGCGAGATCCTCGACAGCACCGGTGACACCCTCAACCTGTGCGCCACGCTACGTGAAACCTGGCGCAGCTGGCAGGCTGCCGAGAGGCATACCACGAGCTTCAAGCTCACGAGCGTGACCGGGACAGCCGGCGCGAACTGCTCGCCTTCCAGCTCAGGGAATTACAGGCCCTCAACCCGCACGTGGGCGAATACGCTGAAGTCGGGCGCGAGCATCTCACCCTGCAGCACCGCACACAGATCGCCAGCGCATTGCATACGGCACTGGGCCGCACCTATGACGACGAGAGCGGCTCTGCACAGTCTGCGGTCGCCGCTGCGCCAGGCATTGAACGAGGTCCTGAGCTTCGACCCGGGACTGGAGACTGCCCTGCAGATGCTCACAGAGGCCGATATCCAGATTCACGAGGCTGCAGACCTGATCCGGCAGCGCATCGATACGCTTGACCAGGACCCGGCCCGTGAGAGCGAACTCGATGACCGGCTGGCAGCCCTGCAGGAGGCGGCACGCAAGCACCGCACCACACCGGATGAACTGCCAGCCCTGCAAACCGACTCGGCGATGAACTGGAACAACTGGGCAACTACGCCGAGAGCTGCACCCGCCTCGAAAGCATCGCTGCTGAAAGACGCAGCGCGCTGGAAAAGCTCGCCGCACAACTCACCACACAGCGCAGCAAGGCAGCAGCAAAGCTCGCGCAGGCCATCACCGCAAACATGGCGACACTCGGCATGCCCGGCGGCCAGTTTGAGATTCGCATCCGGCCGCTGGCGGACTCAGCGATCGGACCTGAGGGTGCTGACGATGTAGAGTTTCTGGTCAGTGCCAATCCCGGCCAGCCCCCGGCACCGATGAGCCGCGTTGCCTCAGGTGGCGAACTGTCGCGCCTCAACCTGGCCATTCAGGTAGTTGCCACAGCAGCGCACGGCGCGCCCACACTGATCTTCGACGAGGTCGACGCCGGCGTAGGCGGTGCAGTCGCAGAAATCGTCGGCCGCAAGTTGCGCGAACTCAGCGGTCAGCGTCAGGTACTGTGCGTCACGCACCTGCCGCAGGTAGCAGTGCAGGCCAGCCAGCACTTCACGGTGCGCAAACAGGCCACACGCGGGCAGACCCGCACCTCGGTGCAAAAGCTCGATGCAGCAGAGCGCATAGAGGAAACCGCGAGGATGCTGGGTGGCCTGGATATCACCACACAAACGCGGGCCCACGCACAGGAAATGCTGGCGGCGGCAACTGAGCCCGCCGGGAGCAAGCCGCGGAAAGCAGCCGGTCGGCGGCGCGCGCCAGCCTGAGTCACTCTTCCTTCAGCGGCCGTACGTACAGCACCAGACTGTGGTCGACCAGCTCGTAGCCATGTTTGCGGGCGATCTCGCGCTGCAAGCGCTCAATCTCCTCACTGGAGAACTCGATAACCCGGCCAGTCTCACCGCACACCATGTGGTCGTGATGCTTGCGGGAACCAATTTCGAAAACCGAATGGTCGCCCGAGAAATTGTGGCGCGTGACCAGCCCGGCATTCTCGAACTGCGTCAGCACCCGATACACGGTGGCCAGACCGACCTCCTCACCAGACTCAACGAGCCGACGATAGATCTCTTCCGCGCTGAGGTGCTGGGTACCCCCCTGCTGCAGGACTTCCAGAATCCGCAACCTGGCAGTGGTGGCCTTGAGCCCCGCCTTGCGTAGGTCGTTGATCTCCATCAGCAGCTTCGATCGGCTATCGTCCGCCCGGATTATCCACCAGCTTCACCACAGCTACCAGCACCGAAACATGGGGCGGACCCTGATGCGCAGCCTGCTGACCAGACTCCTCATTCCGTTATTGCTCTGCGGCCTGACGGCCTGCGTGTATCGCGTCGATGTGCAGCAGGGCAATCTGCTCGACCAGACTGATATCGATGCCGTACAGATCGGCATGACCCGCAACCAGGTGCGCTTTCTGCTCGGCACACCGGTGGCAGGTACCGGTTTGCGCAAGGATCGCTGGGATTACATGTACTACCTGAAACCGGGCAAGACCGATACGCCTCTGCAGCACTGGGTGATTGTCTGGTTCAAGGACGATGTTGTGATAAAGATCGATCAGGACGTGCCGATCGACAAGCCATCCTGAGGCAACCGCTACCTGCCGCTTCGGCCCAGCACGGTGCCCTGCGCGACCGCCTCCCATCTCGCGGTACGCGGGTCCCTGATCAGCGGTCTGTATACCTCCAGACGATCGCCCGCCTGCAGTTCGCGCTCCCCGCTGATCTCTCGCCCGAAGATACCGAGCGGGCAGTGGTCAAGGTCAATTTCTGCAAACTGTGCAGCGAGCCCCGATAACATGAGCACTGCGCGCGCCCGGGTACCTGCCGGTACGCTGATCGCCCTGACTACCTGCACATCGGGCCGCGCATAGGCCACCTGCACCTCGATCAGCTCAGCCATAAAGTTTCTTCGCCCGGCTGACAAACGCATCCACGAGGCCGCCGCAGGTCAGCTCGAAGGCGGGCCCAAGCAGCAAATCACGTGTTGTGCTGGCGAATTCAAAGCGCACCCGCAGTTCAATACGACAGCCATTCTCGCCGAGCGGCACCAGCGTCCACTCCCCGTGCAGACTGCTGAATGGCCCATCAACCAGGTCCATGATCATCCTGCGTGGCGGCTCCAGCACGTTGCGCGTGGTGAAGGATGCCTGAAACGGCCCTTTCGACAGGGACAGGCTCGCCAGCAGGGAATCCGCCTCCCGCTCCAGCACCGCACTACCGGTGCAACCGGGCAGAAACTCCGGATAGGCCTCGAGGTCAGCGACCAGGGCATACATGGCCGGTGCCGGATACGGCACGATGGCACTACGGTGAACTTCACGCATGTGGAACGATCGGTTTCGCTATCCGCACAAACTTGGCAGGATTGTTGCCGAACTGCGTCGCGCCGACAATTCACCCATGAGCTCTGCCAAATCCAGCAAGCCGGCCAAAGGTGCCGGATCGAGCCTTATCCGTCGAAAATCGCAAGGCGCGCTTCGACTATTTCATCGAGGATCAGATCGAAGCCGGAATTGCGCTCACTGGCTGGGAAGTCAAGAGCCTGCGCGCGGCGCGCGGCAACCTCAAGGAAGCCTATGCGATCTTCCGCGAGGGTGAAGTCTGGCTGCTCGGCGCTAATATCGCCCCCCTGCCATCCGCCTCGACCCACGTGATCCCTGATCCGGTGCGGCTGCGCAAACTCCTGCTCCACCGCCGCGAAATCGACCGGCTGCGCAGCAACGTGGAGCGCGACGGCTACACGCTGGTGCCGCTGGCCATGCGCTGGGACAAGGGCAAGGTCAAGGTCACGCTGGGCCTCGCCAAGGGCAAGAAGAGCCAGGACAAGCGCGACACCATCAAGGACCGGGACTGGCAACGGCAGAAAAGCCGCCTTCTGCGCCGCGGGTAAGAGCCCCCGTAGGAGCGCCTTCAGGCGCGATCCTCCCACCGGAACCGCCTCAGCGCCGACCCCTCCCTTGCCTTCCCGGACCCTGACCCCAATAATCGATCTACCGGGGGCGACATGGTTTCGACGTGGGTTACAAACCCCTGGGTGCATGCCGAGGTGCAGGTTACCTCGTAAATCCATCTGCAAACCTTATAGTTGCCAACGACGACAACTACGCTCTCGCTGCTTAAAAACCAGCGCTAGAGCCTTCTGACCGGGTCCGTGCTTGTGCGGTCCGGAGCCAGGAGTCATTTAACACAAGCTCGCCCGAGGGTATGTCCGGGACCCGACGGTTAACTGCCTATTACTGGACTGGCTGTCAGTTGTCCCTGTCCGTCGGGTAGCTGCCAGTAAGACAAAAGGCGGAATAAGCATGTAGATCCCATGGCAGCGGACTTGCGGACGCGGGTTCGATTCCCGCCGCCTCCACCAAGACAAGCCCCCCGACCCGTTCCGGTTGGGGGGCTGCTCCCGGGGACTGCAATTGAGACACTGCGACACCGCAATATGCTTCACGATTGGCCAGTGCTCACTCGGGCAGATACTGGTGGCAACCAGCGCGCATGGCATCTGCGCCATCTTCCTCGGTGACAAGCCGGGCACGCTGACCCGCGACCTTCAGACCCGGTTTCCCGGCGCTACGCTGATTGCCGACGACCGGGCTCAGGAAACTGCTGGAGCAAGCGGCACGCTGTGTGGACTTCCCTGCAACCGGCTTCAGGCCAACGCTTGATCTGCGGGGCACCCAATTCCAGCAACGCGTCTGGCAAGCACTACGCAGGATTCCAGCCGAGAAACGGCCAGCTATGCCGATATCGCAAGGCGGATAACGCGACGAGAGCTGCGCGAGCGGTAGCAGCTGCCTGTGCCGCCAACGCGCTGGCCATCGCTGTCCCGTGTCATCGTGTGGTACGCAGCGATGGTGGTCTGTCCGGTTACCGCTGGGCGTGGCGCGAAAGCGCGCATTGCTGGAACGCGAAGCACGCTGCTGACGGCCCGAAGAATCGCGCTCCCGGGGAACCCTCCTCCCCCGCTTTCATGAATCTGTAACACCAGCCATACACAATGCGTCCATCCGCAGGGAGAACTGCGGAAATACCATTTTGGTTTCTGGTTAAGGAAAAGAGTGTCAGACATGAAACAGTATCTCCTGACTATATGTATGGGGCTGCTCCTGGCCTGCAATACGGCCTTTGGCGCAAGCAACGATGAGGTCATTGCGGAACTGCGGGCAACCATCGCCCAATTGAGCCAGCGGGTCACTGAACTGGAGCAGTCCAGCAGTGCGGCCACGGAGGCCGCGGCACGCAGCCAGCAGACTGCCGAGCAGGCCAACCAGCAGGTCGCGCAGGTCGCAGCACAGGTAGAGGCCGTCAGTGCAGCCAATGCAGCGCCGGACTGGACGGATCGAATCAGCATCAAGGGCGACTTCAGGTACCGGTATTCGAACGACGACGACCAGTCCAAGGATGATGCACGTAACCGGCAACGTATTCGTGCGCGGCCGGTGCTTGTGGCTGAACTGCCCAATGACGTGGAAATCGGCTTTGGTCTGGCCACCGGCAGCGACAGCCCGGTATCGGCCAACCAGACGCTCGGCGGTGACGTCAAGCAAGGATATTTACCTGGACCTGGCCTATTTTGACTGGGGCGCCAGCAACAGCGTTCATATCGGCGGCAAGTTTGAGAACAAGCTGGTACGGGTCGGCGATCACAGCATGCTCTGGGATGGCGACTGGCGGCCGGAGGGCGTACAGCTGACCTTCGACAACGGCTCTTTCTTTGGCACGGCTCTGGGAACCTGGCTGGAAAGCGACAGCAATACCGACCAGGAGTTTGCCTATGGGCTGCAGGCCGGCGCACGCGGCGCTCTGGGCCGGGTCAGCTTTTCGGGTGGCCTCGGCTACTACAATATCGATGCAGCCAGTGTTGACTGCTATTACGAGACAGGCGAGTGCTTCGGCAACTCAGTAGCGCCGGATGGTACCTATCTGTATGACTACTCCATCGTCGAGGGCTTCGCCGAAGCCAGCACCGAGGTCGCCAATCTGCCGGTCAGCCTGTTTGTGGACTACGCAAACAACCGCGATGCCGGCCAGTTTGATACCGGCATCTCCGCCGGCCTGAAACTGGGCAAGGCAAAGAAAGCCACCGGCAGCTGGGAACTGGCCTATGCATACCAGGATCTGGAAGCCGACGCCGTACTCGGCCTGCTCGCTGACTCTGACTTCGCAGGTGGTGGTACCGACGCCAAGGGGCATGTAGTCAAGGTGGCCTATGCACTCACCGACAAGGTCAAGGCCAGGTTCAGCTATTCAATGGGCGAGCGGCAAGACAGCAACGGTCTGGAAAACCGTGGCGTGCCATATGACTACGACACCCTCTTCCTGGACATGGAGTTCAAGTACGACTAGGCCTGACTACCCGTAAATGGCCGTCAACCACAAGCAGCTGGTGTGGCAGCAGTCTGCCCTGAATCCAGGGGCACTCTGCTGCCACAAAAGGCATACAGGCCGTGGCCCCGGGAATTGGCGCGCGCACACGGGCCAGAAGCCTAGCGGAGACGCCGGCTGGTCAATCCACCCACCAATGCCGTACCTAGAAGGATCACACTGCAGCCCGCCAGCATCGCAAGCGTAACCCACCTCGTCCAGGACAAGCGCGCCCCACAACATGCCAAACACCGGAATCAGGAAGGCAACGGCCATGGCCCGGGTCGGGCCTGCGCTGATGACCAGGCGGAAGTAATAGATGTTCGGGATGCTGGTACACAAGACGGCAAGCAGCACGACCACCAGCCATGCTTGTGTCGAAGGGCTCTGGTCGGGCCGCTGCCAGAATGCGAGTGGTAGCAGCAGCAACGCAGCGAATACCAGACTGCCACCCGTCGTTACCCACGCGTGCACGCTGGCAAGCTGGGTTTTCACATAGTTCGCCGCCACACCGTAGAAAAAACTGGCCAGAAAGGCCCCGGCGATCGCCAGCAAGGTGCCCCCCTGCACCAACGGCACCCACCCACCAGCAGCACAACGCCTGTAAACCCGATAGCCAGACCGGCGACGCGGATCAGCGTGGGGCGCTCCCGAAGCCACAACCAGGCCAGAAACGCCGTAAATAACGGTGCCGTCGCATTGATGATCGAAGCAAAACCGGCCGTGACATACAGGGTCACATAGGCAAACAACGAGAACGGTACGGCTGCATTGAATGCGCCCAGCAGCAGCAGCCGAAAAAAGTTCTGGCGGAACTGCTCCCGCCATATCGGGTTGAGCAGAATCCCGGGTAGCAGCACCAGACCGGCGATGGTGACCCGCACGGCGATCAGCGGTACCACACCGAACTCTCCGACCGTCATACGCAGGAACAGAAACGATCCACCCAGGCGGCCGCCATCAGAATGATCTGCAGGAATTCAGTCGGCGACATGCGGCGCGTGGCCAATGTGGAGGCGCGGGAATATTAGCCGGTTGGCGGCAGGCAGGCCATGATGCATCTGGTGATACATGGCATAATGCGGCTGATTGTCGCCAACATGGATTTGGCGGCACGGTTTGTATACCCCGGATGATCTATAGTGGCCCGTACCAGCAAAGCTGTTGAAAAAAATACACCTCGCCTCAGCAAAGCCGACGCGTCAGACTGCTCAAGTCGGCCACCTACGCGTCGGTCCCCGTCGCCGTGCAGCCTGGTGCTGGTCAAAACCTGGGCCTGGCAGGCCACCGACTCGGTCTCGATACTGAGCTCCCTCGCCGATCTCTTCTCGACGTACTGGCCTCGCTGCTGACCTTCTGGGCCGTGCGCTATTCGCTGCGCCCCCCGGACCTCGAACATCGCTTCGGACACGGCAAGGCCGAAGGCCTCGCCGCCCTCCTCCAGGCGCTGATCATCAGTGGCTCCGGCATCTTTGTGGGCAGGAGGCGGTAAACCGCCTCATGCGCCCGGCACCGATCGAGCAACCGGTGACCGGCATGGCGTCATCTTGCCTCCACGATCATCACGCTCGCGACTGGTCAGCTGGCAGCGCTACGTCAGCCGCGAGACCGGCTCGGTGGCGATCGCCGCCGATGCCATGCACTACAAGACCGACGTCTGGTCCTCAACCTCGGCGTGGTTGTCGGCGTGGCCATCGCCACCTACACCGGCCTGGCGCGGGCTGGACCCGATCGTCGGCCTGGGCGTGGCCGCATTTCTGGTTCGACGGCGCCTGGCGTCATCGCGACGAAGTCTCTCGACATCCTGCTGGACCGGGAAATTCCGGACGACGACCGCGAGCGCATTCGCGACCTGGCCACGGCGCACGCCAAGGTGCTGGGCTTTCACGACCTGCGCACCCGGCAGCGGTGCCGGCTACATCGTGCAGTTTCACCTCGAACTGGAGCCCCGCACCTCCCTGATCGATACCCACCGGATCCTCGACGAAGTGGAGGACGGATCGACGACGCCTATCCGGGCTGCGAAATCATCATTCACCCGGACCCGCTCGGCTTTGCCGAGCGGCGTGACGACTTCGAGAAGCCAGCAGCCATTCTGGCGGGCTCGGGCGGCTTGCGAAGGCATGCGCACCGGTCGTGTCCTTGCGACCACCCTGAGTTTGCTGCTGCCGGCCGGCTGCGACCAGGCACTGACCGTTCCCGACCGCGTCCCGGAGCCTCTGGTGGAGCCCCTGCCACCGATGCGTGGCCTCTACTTCACACCAGATTCTCTGGCTTCCACTATACCGAAAACGGGGAGGAGACTCAGGTGGGATATTGCCCTCGGCAAGCCAATGTCGCGCTCTTCGATGCCTCGCGGCGGCTGTTTCGCGACGCGCACACGCGGGCGGCCTACCGGCAGCGGGTATCCGCGGGCTTCGACGTCATCATCGAACCGTCGATCGACGCCTTCGAATTCTCCTTGCCCAGCCAGTCGGCAACGAACAAGTATTCCGTCTGGATACGCTACACTGTCAGCGTGTTCCGGCCCGACGGCGAACTGCTGACCGCCTGGAATGTCAGTGCCTATGGCGAAGCCGCCGAAACCACACCGCAGCCGGCACGCTCGATGGAGCAGGCCACCATCCTGGCCCTGCGGGATGCGGCCACGACGATCACCCTCGGGTTCGCCGCAAGCCGGGATCGCGTGCTGCAGGAGAAATCCGATGCCGGCACCCAACAGACAACTTGCGAACATCACTGGCTGGTGCCCGTGCCCCTGCTGCTCAGTACCTGTACCGGATGTGTGACGTCCCGAGTCGAGGAATCCAAGAACTCGCCACCGGCATCGCCGACGATGAGTCAGTCGTCGTCCTTGCCACCAGCTATCACAGCGGCAACAAGACCGAGTCCGGCTTCCTGAATTGCGTCAATGACGAACTGGACGACGGGCGGAGGCGCTCAATGTCTACCCGTCTGAGCAATTCCGCGACGAACTGTTTCCATGGTTCGAGCCACGCACGATGCCCCAGAGATCGAGGCGCTGCCCGAACTGCTCGCGCGGCCGGGTGTGACCGAGCGCATCAATGCGCGGCGTACGGTACCTGGTCGTCAAGGGCAGCACGGAGAAACCTCCGACGGTGGCGGCATGAGCTGCGCGGCCGGCCCGACTGGCGGCGCCTGCTTCGGTCTGGTCTGGTGGGAGAACGACGGTTCGTACGAAGCCACGGTCTGGGACCTCAAGAAGCCGCAGCTCGGCCGGCGAGGTCAGTACCGATGTCCACGGCACATCGATGGTGCCGGCGCTGATCCTGCCGCTACCATTCATCGCCCGCACCCAGACCGCCGCCTGCAAGGGACTCGCGCGTGAACTGCGGCAGTTCATCGTGCAGGAGGGGCCGTCCTGACCGGCCCTGCTCCCGCACAAGTGCCGGTCTCGCTTCGCGCTGCCCTGTACTGGCCTGGCCGTGGCCAGGCGCCGGCACTCGCGGCCGAAAGCCTGCATTGCCAGCTGCAGCTGGAAGTCGACACCGGAACGTCACTGCAGCCCGCATCATCGTACGGCAGGGCGACGGCGCACTGCGCGAAGTCGTGCTGGACACCAGCACGTGCAAAGCAGCAGGGCGACGGCACTCAACGTAGACGGAAGCTGGTCTGGTCCCGCCGGCTGCCGGCGGAACACTTCGCTACCGGGTTGGCTCAGTCACCGTCGCGAGGGCATGCATCCGGCCACGATGCGTGGGTCGGCGGCCATTTCGCGCTCTTTCGTGGCGAAAATGCCTTCCCTATCCCCTGCTCGCGCCGCACCAAGGGCAGCACGCTCAAGGGCGACCTGTCGGTCGGCCTGCCGAAGAACTGGTCGCTGATTACCCCCTACCTGCCCGACGGACTGGGCCGCTGCCGATCCACAATCCCGGTGACCGCCTCGCCCGGCCCATTGGCTGGATCACTGCCGGCGACCTCGGCACCCGCCGGGACTTCATCGACAGCATCGAAATCACCGTGACCGCGCCGCGCGGACTGCGGATGGAGCGGATCGCCATGCTGGGCCTCCTGCGCTGGACGATCCCGCAGCTGGTACCCGCGATCGGCGAGCCCTCCCCTACATCAACATCGTGGCGGCAGGGGACCCGATGTGGCTGGGCGCCTTGTCCGCACCCAACTCCATATTCGTACATGCCAGCCGGCCGCTGATCAGCGAGAACGGCACCAGCACCATCGTGCACGAAATCGTTCACGTCCTGCTGATGGACCTCAAGACACCGCGCGACCAGGACTGGATCGATGAGGGTCTCGCCGAATTCCTGTCGCTGCGTGCGCTCAAGGATTCCGGCACGATCTCACGGCGCGTTATGTACAAACCATCGCCAGCCTGCAGAATTGGGGAGGCAAGGTACGCAGCATGCGCACAGCCTCCTCCACCGGCCCGGTCAGCGCACGTCCCGTAACCGTTTTCCATGAACTCGACGCTGAACTGCGCCAGGGAAAACGGGAAGCCGGACCAATCTGGCCGGCCTGGTAAGGGATATGGTGTCCGGCGGACATGTCGCGGAACTGCAGAGCCTGCGCAGCAGGGTGCAGCAACTTACCGGGCAGATACCCCCGCTCGCTTGCCCCCACTGCTGTACCCGGCTTCGACTGAAAATTCCGCCTTGTGAGTCTGCACACAGACAGGCGTCAGCCTGTCGGCGACACTGCCCCTTATCAGGCGGCGGCATGTTCAACAAACCGGCGCCCCCCCCCGGCAGTCAGTTTCCAAAGGGCGCATGCGCCGCCTTCTCGCGGCGCATCTGGCTGCCGGAACCGGGGTACCGCAGCACTGCCATTTCTTTATCTGCTACTGAGCGCGGTTGCCCTCGCTTCGGGCTCTATCTGCCTGATCCCGGCTGGATTCTCGGCTACCTGCTCCTGATCAGCACAGGCTGCCTGCACGCCGGCGTGTGGCTGATGCTGCTGCGGCGTCGCCACCGGCGCGCCAGAT
>CAVPWP010000007.1:0-6063 GCA_963709395.1 uncultured Alphaproteobacteria bacterium | reverse complement strand
GCGGGTCTAATGGGCTTTCCTAAACGCACGATAGAGCCCGCTAGAGCACTATAATCATTGAAAAATTATAGACACGGCCAAGCGCCGCGCCGAAAACTCTATCCGAGTATACGCCTTGGTTTCCGGCCGCGTGGTTGCGTGGTGCTTGCGTGAATCCGGACGCAAAAACGAGGGTCTTGAGCATGCCGAAGCTCACGAAGCGATTTGTCGAAGCGGTCAAGCCGGGACCCAAAGGTACGGCGGTCTGGGATGACGAGGTGACCGGCTTCGGACTCCGCGTCTACCCCTCCGGCAAGCGCAGCTACATCGTCCAGTACCGCGCGCGGGGACGATGCCGCCGCTATACGATCGGCCGGCACGGAATCTGGACGCCCGAGATGGCGCGGCGGGAGGCGAAGGCCCTGCTCGGGAACGTCGCCCGAGGCAACGATCCGGCCGAGGAACGCGAGGAGGACCGGAGGGCGCTGACGGTCAAGCAGCTCTGCGAGCAGTACATCGAGGATATGGAGGCCGGCCTGATCATGGGCAAAGGTGGCCGCCCCAAGAGAGCCTCAACGATCGAGATCGATGTGGGCCGCATCCGTCGGCACATCATCCCCCTGCTCGGCACCCGCCGCGTCCGCGACATCACCAAGCCGGACATGAACAACCTGATGAAGGACATCATTGCGGGCAAGACCCGCGTCGTGATGAAAACCGAGAAGCTGCGCGGCAAGGCTATCGTCCGCGGGGGGCGCGGAACGGCCATTCGGACGATGGGACTTCTTGGCGGGATATTCTCCTACGCGGTGGAAGCCGGTGTGATCGACCACAACCCGACCCACGGCTTGCGCAAGCCGAAGTACCAGGTGCGGGATCGTCGGCTGAGCGAGGCGGAATACCGGATCCTGGGCGGCCTTCTGCGACAGGCGCAGAAGAGCGACCACTATCGCCTACATGCCGAGATCCTCTGGATCCTCGCCGCAACCGGCTGCCGACGCGGCGAGATCATCAATCTCAGATGGAGCGAGGTCGACATCGAAGGGAGTTGCCTGCGCCTGATCGACAGCAAGGAAGGCGCGTCGGTGCGTCCGATCGGGCTTCCGGTGATCGAGTACCTGGAAAGCAAGCGATCAATGCGAACGGGCACCTACGTCTTTCCCGGGCAGGGCATCGACAATGCCGTGGGCAACTTCCCTCAAAGCTGGAAGAAGCTCCTGACCGACACGCCGCTTTGGGATGTGACCCCGCATGTCCTGCGACACAGCTTTGCCAGCATCGCCAATGACCTCGGCTTCACCGAGATCACGATCGCTGCCCTGATCGGCCACGCAAAAGGTTCCGTCACAAGCCGTTACGTGCACACGCTCGAATTCGACGCTGATCATGGCGGCGGATACGGTCGCAGGGTATCTGAAAGCCTTGCTGGAAGGTGTCGAGTTCAGACGAAACACCTACACGCTTGATCGAGAGTCACGACGGTCCGCGATCGAGTACATGCTGATCGAGTCGAGGCCGGCGCCAAAGCCAAGGCTGCTAGAGTATCGTGACTCGGGTCGTTGATACTGCGCAAAGGAAACCGAACACAGCGCAACCACCGTTGGTTGCGGGGGCTTGCAACTCACGATTTCTGCGCTTGGTCGAGAGCGTGGTCCCGCGGCTTGTGGCGTAGAAGCGGCCGCCACGTCGTGTAATGGGGCCAACCGTGCTGTTTCAAGCTTGGCGACGACAAAACGAGAAGTCGAGACATCCTGTGCACACGATCCGTACATGCAACCTGCTCAACCGCTTTAAATCGCGGCCGCTTCGGCCCAATCCTCCAAGGTTTCCTCGACGATCAGCAGCTTCTCCGGAGCCTTCCAGCGGCGCCGACGGCCGCCATCAGTGATGATCTCATAGTCAGACATAAGCACGTGCTTGGGCATATGCCTAAACCTCCATGGTTATGCCTGATTGTCCGGTGTAGACGGAGGCCTTTTCACCTCAGAAAGACGAATAAAAGATCCCGACGATCAGCCAAAATCAGACCAGTTCGTGGGCCGGCGCGGTCACCTCATCTACCCACGCCATCAGTGCTTCGGGTTCGGGCGGCAGCTGGATTGCCAGCCCTTCCGCGAAGGTCTCGAAAGCCGGTCGGTTGAGCGCATTGAGACCAACCAGAACGGGAACGTCCATCGCGATCGCCTCGGCGATCACGTTGCGGAACCCTCGTCCCTCGGCCTCGTGTTTGCCGAACTTGTTGACGATCAGGAGGTCCGCCCCGGATGAGAGATCGGCCGCGACCAACCCGACCGCCGTTTCCAGCGCGGTTGGGTCGAGGCGACACCCCCGCGCCTGCGGGCCGAGGTCCTGACTGATGCGCAGAATGGCACCATCGGGCAACACTCGCACGTCCATGTCGCAGGGGCCGGCATCACAGCGCTCGCTGTTGATCTGGACAGTGCCGCAACATCTGAGACCGCGAGCCGCGAGGTCGGTTGCCAGCCGTTCAAGAACCAGGTCGGTATCGCCGCGGCCCGGCGCCATCGTGTAGGCAAGTTTCATATCTGGACTCCTCAGGATTGGCAGAACGGCTGGAATTCGACCAGCGCACCGGCTGGCAGACATTCGGCATCGGCGGGCAGAAGCATCAGCCCGTCTGCTCGTGAGAGCAGCCCGACACGGGCCGAATGTGTGGCATCCTCGAAACAGACGATTTCGCGACCATGGGCATCGAAACCGGCCAGCGTGGCAGGTCGGAGTTCGCAGCGCCCGGGCTTGCGGCGGATTGGGCTTGCGGTCACGACATGGCGCCGGGTTGGGATGGGTCCCTCGCCGCTCAGGGCACGGATCAGCGCCAGTCCGAAGACCTGCCATGTGACGAAGGCCGATACCGGGTTGCCAGGCAATCCAAGCCAGTGCGCCTTGCCGATGCGCCCGACCGACACCGGCTTGCCGGGTTTGATCGCGACGCCGCTGAACAGAGTTTCGCCGCCCAATGCCATGACGGCCGGCTTCACATGGTCTTCCTCGCCCACCGAGATACCGCCCGTGGTGATGACCAGATCGGCCTGCGACGCCATGTCGCCCAATTGACGGACAAGACCTGCAAGACTGTCAGCACCATGGGCAGAGGCCACGATTTCAACGCCCGCACAGGCAAGGCTTGCCGTCAGCATCGGCGTGTTGACGTCCCAGATCTGGGCGGCCTCGCGGGCGCTTCCGGCGCGCCGAACCTCGTCACCGGTGACCAGCAGTGCCACGCGCATCCTGCGCCGAACGCGCAGGATGCCCGCGCCGGCGGCAGCGCAGGCGGCGATCTCCCTCGGGCCGAGCCTCTGCCCCTTGTCGAGGACGGTTGCGCCGCTGGCCATGTCACTGCCCGCACGGCGAATGTTCAAACCCGGTTCAGGTCGGCGCGACAGATGAATGACGTCCCCGTCACGCTGTACATCCTCCTGCATCACGACAGCGTCCGCGCCACTTGGGATTGGCGCGCCCGTGAAGATCCGGGCCGCCACGGCTCCGGCAACCGGTGTCGTCACCGCCTGTCCGGCAGGCACGCGCGCAACGACCGGCAGCACCCAGGGTCCGGGGCCAGTCAGGGCCGATGTCGCGATCGCATAGCCATCCATCGCCGCATTATCGAAAGCCGGTGCCATGGATCGGGACCGGACCGGCTGGGCGAGAATGCGGCCAAAGGCGCGGTCGAGCGACACGGCCTCGGTCCGACCGACCGGTGCAGTGTGCGCCGCAATCCGGGTAAGCGCCTCGTCGATGCTGATCAGCGCGTGAAGCATGTCCTGACTGTCACAGCCGCAGCCCGGTGACGCGATGGCTTGATGGATGGTCATTGTGCTGCCTCCTGTGTGGATTGGGCAGCCTGGAAGTGCCCGGGCCCAATGCTGCAATCGAGATCTCGCAGGCGCCCGTCCTTGAGCCCGTAGATCAGGCCGTGCACGCGGACATCGGCTCCGCGACGCCATGCCCTCTGAAGGATCGGCGTTTCGCAGACACGCCGAACCCCTTCGACGACGTTCAGTTCGGCCAGTCGGTCACGTTGTCCTTCGAGATCGGGTTCGCGCCCCAGATCGACCGCGTAAGCGCGGGCCAGACGCCGAATCGGCTCGAGCCAGTGATCGGCCAGACCATGGGGCAGATCCTCGGTCGCGGCCTTGACCCCGCCGCAGCCATAGTGGCCGCAAACGATGATCTCGCGCACATGCAACGCATCGACCGCGAACTCCAGCGCCGAGAGCAGGTTCATGTCCGAGGAATGAACGATGTTGGCGACGTTGCGATGGACGAAGACCTCGCCCGGATCGAGCCCCGCGACCACGTTGGCCGGAACCCGACTGTCCGAACAGCCGATCCAGAAGAACTCGGGCGCCTGAAGCGCGGCAAGGCGGGTGAAATAGTCGGGTTCCTCGGCGTGACGTTGTTGCGACCAAGCCACGTTGCGCGCCAGAAGATCATTCAGCATCGGTCGTCTCCGGGGAATCTGGCAGCCCGCGCCGCGTTCGCATGTGTTTCGACAGGGTCTGCAGATCGGCCCGAGTCAGCCGGGCGCGGGCAATCGGCAGGAGGATCGCGTTTTCGGCAACGAGGTGGCGGCGCACGTGCCCCGCAAACCTGGACAACACGGCGCGCTCCTTGGCGGTCAGATCGGCCCCCCTGTCGAGGCAACCAGCCAGCATCGCACGCACGTCAGGCAACAGACGCATCGCCTCATCCTGATCAGCCCTAATCCGGTCGATCGCACCCTCGATCGCATCCTCCTCCGTGCAGCGCCGGGCAAGAAGCGGGAACAGATCTTCCATCTCGTCGCGCAGGTGGACGTTCAATTCCTCGTTCAGAAAGCGCAGCACCGTTGTCGCTGCCTGGCGATCGAGAGCGTCCGCCGATGCCAGCCTGTCGATCACTGCGCAAATCTGACGTTCGCGCAGGTGGTCTTCACTGATGAAATCCAGAGGATTTGCAAGCAGGCTCGGGCTTGTCGGTTTATCACCGCTCCCACGCAGCAATGGCTCTGACGGTTGCATGACACGTCCTTTCGCGTGGTTCAGATCGGCGCAAGGCTTGCGCCGGTGATCTGTGCGCCTTGGGCCAGAGATTCGACGAAGTCCCGTGATGCCCGCGCCCAGGCCGCCTTTTCCAGCGCCTGCGCGATTCTGGGGCGGACGGTCTCATAGGGCAGAACCTGACCTGGTGCTGTGGCGTTCAGGCGGATGATGTGCCAGCCGTGCCGAGAGAGAACGGGTGTGGGGCTGATGCCGCCCTCGGCCAGGGTGCGCAACGCCGCTTCGAACTCGGGCACGGTGTCGCCCGGGCCAAGCTGGCCCAGATGCCCAGCCGAAGCCTTGGAGCCGCAGTCGCTTTCACGGGCAGCGGCGGCGAACCCTTTGGCGTCGCCATCAAGCCGCGCCAGCAGGGCAAGGGCCCGCGCCTCGGCCATGGCGCGTTCGGCGTCGTCGCGCGGATCGCAGGCACACAGGATATGCGAGACATCCCAGAGCGGCGCGGATCGGTAACGGTCGGGGTCCTTTTGCCATTCCGCACGGACCGCGTCCTCGGCAATCGGCTCGATTTCCAGCGCTTCATCCAGAAGGGCACGGATCAGGGCTTCGTCTTCGGTCTCGAAGCGGCTTGGCGCCAGTTCCAGCGGGTCGGGCGTCAACCCCCGGCGCTTCGCCTCTTGCAACAGCAGTGCGCGGATGGCCAGCGCCTGCGCCGCCTTGCGCCAGGCGATGCCCGGCTTGTCCTTCGGGCCAGTGTGGTTCTGGGCCTCGGCGGCGATTGCCGCCGAGGGGATGGTCTCATTGTTCACGACGACATCGGGAAACAGGGCCACGTTCATCTGGCTCACTCCGCTGGCGTCGTGGAGGTGGGACCGCGCTTGGCTTGCACCTTGTCATAGGCGCGGCGGCGGTCTTCGAGCGGGCGATGCCGACGCGAGCGCACGATCTGGTAGCCGGGCCGCGTCAGCAGGTAGCGGAACGGAGCGGCAAAGCCCGACCAGATGTGCACCAGCCGCGTGAAGGGAAACAGCGCCGTGATGATCAGGCCGAGGAAGATGTGCAGCTTGTAGAGCCAGTGCACGTCAAC
>CAVPWP010000006.1:0-134354 GCA_963709395.1 uncultured Alphaproteobacteria bacterium | reverse complement strand
GCTTTACGCTATCGGCGAGGCGGTCGACGTCACCGGCTGGCTGGGCGGCTACAACTTCCAGTGGGCCTGGTCGTCAGGTGTCGCCGCCGGACAGGCCATAGCCGCGCGAAAGAGGGTCTAGGGGGCGGCGCCACAGGACCCTTCCGAAACATCAATTGCCTGGGACGGCGCGTGGGCGCCGGAGTATCCATTCTCCCAGAATACTCTCCCCGAATGCCGGAAGTTACCGGGTGGCGGGGGGATGTCGGACTGCGGACGAAGCTGACACTGAGAGCGACCCACGGTATCCTCGATGAGTTGCCGGTCATTTGGAGGATGTCTTGGAGATCAGGAAAGCGACGACCCCAGATGAAATCAGCCATGCAGTTCGACTTGATGAAAACCTCATCGGTTCGAATGATAGGGCTCGATACATCACGTTCGTGGCTCGAAACGGTGGACTGAGCTTGGCCATGCTGGGTAGTGAAATCCAAGCCTTCTGCTGTCTTGATCACGCTTTCTTCTTCGGGAAACCCTTCATTTCTCTTCTCATCGTTTCGCCTGATGCAAGGAGACTTGGCTTGGGGACAGGCTTGCTTTCGCATTGCTCAAGCGCACACCCAGTCGCCTGGACATCCACCAATAGGTCAAACAACCCGATGCGGAATTTGCTCGACAAAGCAGGGTGGCGATACTGTGGTGAACTGAGCGGACTTGATGAGGGCGATCCTGAGCGGTTCTATAAGACCGCTTGAAAGTCGATCGGGACTCGCAACGTCGGTTCGACGCAATCCAATCGGGTGTCCGCCTCCGACCTCTCGGCCCAAACCGCCAGCTACAACGAGCGCGGTGTGACAAGAGAGGGACGCTTGGAGCGGAGATGCCAAAGTGGGAAATCTGGTCGGAGTGAGAGGATTCGAACCTCCGGCCCCTGCCTCCCGAAGACAGTGCTCTACCAGGCTGAGCTACACTCCGACCGTGGCGCGGGGGGTAGCGCGGGCGGCGTGTCTTTGCAAGGGGTCATTCGCCGGGTGACGGCAGAGACGCCTCGAAGGTCGACCGCGGCGAGGTGCCGGTTTCGGGCCGCAGGCGGGTGCTGCTCATCGGGCGGTTGCGCGAGATTCCCGCGATGCTTTCGCGCAGCACGATGTAGAGGCCGCTGAGAATCACGATCCCGGCGCCGAGCAGGGTGGCGCCGTCCGGCGTTTCGTCGAAGAACAGGAAGCCGAACCCCGTGGCCCAGACGATCTGGGAATACTGCATCGGGGCCACTACGGCCGCGTCTCCGGCCTTGTAGGCCGCAATCACCATCAGCCCCCCCGAAAAGGCAAGGACCGACACCACGGCGAGCGCACCCAGGTCCTCGATCGGCAGGGGAATGTAGACGAAGGGCAGGATCGCGCCCATGATCACGAAGTTCGCCATCAGCGGATAGAGCAGCAGCACGGCACTTCGTTCGTCGCGCCCGATCTTGCGGACGATGACCGAAGACAGCGCACCGCAGATCGCCGCCACCATCGCCGCGATATGCCCAAGGCTGAGAGGCTCAGACCCCGGCCTCAGCACGACAAGAACCCCGATCAGACCCACGATCACCGCCGCCCAGCGATGCCAGCGCACGGTTTCGCCCAGGATCGGGATCGACAGGACCGTGATCAGAAGCGGCGTTGCGAAGAGGATCGCATAGGTCTGCGTCAGCGGCAGCACCGAAAAGGCATAGAATGCCGTGCTGCCGGTGATGATCGCGGCCAGTGTGCGCGCTGCCGTCCACCAGGGATGGACCGGGATCAGTGTGGCGCGCGTGGTGTCGCGCATCAGCATCAGCATCACCAGCGGGAAGGACAGCAGGACACTGAAGAAGACGATCTGGAAGGTCGCGTAATGCGCGCCCAGGTACTTGATGATGACGTCATGGGTCGCGAAAAGACCGAACGCCCCCAGGGAAAAGAGCGCGCCACGCAGGTTCGACTTGGAAGCGTCGTGCATCGTCCGCCTTCCCTTGGGTCACTTCGCACCGAAGCGCGGGCATGATCCAAAGGTCAAGACTGCGGTGCGCCGATCATGCCCGGCGCGCCGCAGGTGCTGAATTCACAGGCTCTGGTCAAGCGCCGCGACGATCGCGTCACCCATCTGGGAGGTCGACACCGGCTCGCGGCCCTCTTCGCCGATCAGGTCTGCGGTGCGCAGGCCCTGGGCCAGCACGGTGTTCACGGCGGCCTCCAGCCGGTCGGCCTCGTCGCCCTCTGCGAAGGAATAGCGCAGCGCCATCGCAAAGCTCAGGATGCAGGCGATGGGGTTGGCCTTGCCCTGACCGGCGATGTCGGGGGCCGAGCCGTGGACCGGTTCGTAAAGCGCCTTGGGCCGGCCGTTGGCCATCGGCGCGCCAAGGCTGGCCGAGGGCAGCATGCCCAGCGATCCGGTCAGCATCGCGGCCAGGTCGGACAGAAGATCGCCGAAGAGGTTGTCGGTCACGATCACGTCGAACTGCTTGGGCCAGCGGGTCAGCTGCATCGCGCCGGCGTCGGCATACATGTGCGACAGCTCGACATCGGGGTATTCGGCGTCATGCACTTCCTGCACCACGTCGCGCCAGAGCACGCCCGATTCCATCACGTTGGCCTTCTCCATCGAGCAGACCTTGTTGCCGCGCTTGCGCGCCAGTTCGAACGCCGACCGCGCGACGCGGGCGATCTCGCTTTCGGTGTAGCGCTGGGTGTTGATGCCCACACGCTCGTTGCCTTCCTTGAAGATCCCGCGGGGTTCGCCGAAATAGACGCCCGACGTGAGCTCGCGGATGATCATGATGTCGAGGCCCGCGACCACGTCCTTCTTCAGCGACGAGAAATCGGCCAGCGCGTCGAAGCACTGCGCCGGGCGCAGGTTGGCGTAAAGGTCCATCTCCTTGCGCAGCCTCAGAAGGCCGCGCTCAGGCTTCACGCTGAAGTCGAGCTTGTCGTATTTCGGCCCGCCGACTGCGCCCAGAAGGACCGCGTCGACCTCTTGCGCCTTGGCCATCGTCGCGTCGGTCAGCGGCGTGCCATACGCATCATAGGCGGCCCCGCCCACAAGGTCTTCCGAGATGTCGAAGGCAAGCCCGCGTTTCTCCGAAAACCAGCCGATGACCTTCCGGACCTCGGCCATCACTTCGGGGCCGATACCGTCGCCGGGAAGGATCAGAAGGGAAGGCGTGGACATGGGCGTGCTCCTTGGTCGGTGTCGCTGCGCGGGGTAGCCCGAGGTGGGGGAATGTGCAAGGCGGCACGCCTTGACCGGGCCGCCTGTCGGCGCAGTGTCGGCGCCATGCCCTAGGGCAGACCTCCATCAAGCAGGCGGGCCTCCGCGCCCCTCGGCACGATATCGACCCAGACAAGGCCATGACGAAGCCCGCTGTCCGGTGGCGGCCAGAGAACCCCGGCATCCACCACCCGCCAGTCCACCGATGGCAGGACATAGTCCACCCGCAGGTTCCCGGGCCCTCCCGGGTCATCGGGCCAGTCGGCGGTGTCGAACTCGGGGTCGCCTTCATGGAGGGCGTTGACCCCGCCGTCGCGTGCGGCGCGCTTTGCCCCCTCGGGACTGGCGGGGCGCGGATCGGTCAGGCGCGGGTGGATCAGAAGCGCCCGCATCGCCGCACCGCGCCCGTCGCCATCCAGTGGGTCGAGATTGGCGTCGCCCGCAATCACGAAGGGCGCGTCGGGCGGCGGTGATGCGAGCCGGCCGTCAAGATAGGCCGACCAGAACGCGGTCTCGTCATGGTTGCGGCGGCCGTTGCGGTCGTCCGGCCCGTCGAAGACCGGCGGCGTCGCGTGCCAGGCAAGGATGTGGACACGCCCGCCACCCGGAAGGCTGACAGGCACGTCCCAATGCGCTGTGGTGGACAGGCGCTGGATGTCGGCGGCGGGATCCGGGCCGATCAGCGCACCGGGCAGGTCGGCCCAGAGCAGGGCCGAGAAATCGCGCATGCCCGGCCGCGTCGATGGCGTGGCGCGACAGGATCGCCATACCACCCTGCCCGGCGAAGTCTCCGAACCCCTGCGCGTCGCGCGGCCCGCCGGTGCGCCCGTCGCGGTCAAGGTCGCGCCCGGTCGCCATGCCGGTATTGGGCGGGCGGGCAAAGCGGTGGGGATACGCGGCCCCCGCAGCGGCGATCACACTGGCCAGAGCGGCGAGCGCATGTCCGCCCAGGTCGAAGTCGACGCCGGTCAGCACCAGAATATCGGGGGAGCCCTCGCCGATCAGGCGGGCTGCGGCGGCGACCTGCGGGTCGTCGCCCGACAGGATGTCGCGCAACAGAAGGCCCGGCCCTGCGCGGGCGAGCTCTGCGTTCAGGGTGGCGATGCGCAGCGTCTCGGCACGTGCGCCGGGGGCAAGGAACAGGCCTGCCGCGATCAGAAATGCGTGGATCAGACGGGCAGCAGGTCGCCCTGTTCGGCGGCGCTGGTCCGGCGCCGCTTGTCCTTGATCATGCCCGCGATGCGGCCCATCGCGATTCCGCGCATGAAAAGCGATGCGGGAAGAAAGGACCATGCCGCTACCGTCCAGATCAGTGTCTGCGGGTTCTCGAGCGACACCGACCCGAAGAGGGAGGTGGCCGCCTTGATCACCGCCGGCATCAGGAATGGCAGGATAAAGCCTAACGCGATGTTAACGCGCGCATCGCGCTCGAGCCGTTCGACCACGTCGCCGCCCGCGGTCGGATCGAAGGTGGGCAGGTTGACCCAGACATTGAAGCTGCCGGTGCGCAACGGCCAGCCCCGCAGCCGCTGGACAATGAGGAAGATCGCCAGCGTGAGAAGCGAGATCAGATAGGCAAGCCCCGCCGAGGTCCGCAACAGGTTGATCTGCTCGACGCCGGCATCGGGCGGCAGCATCAGCACGACCAGGCGCACCGGGCTGTAGGGAAAATCGATCGCCTGTCCGATCAGGCTGCCAACGGCTTCCACGAAAAGCGTCGTCGTGGTCGGGGCGACTTCACCCCGCGCGATGATGGTCAGGAGAAGGACGGTGATGAACAGCGACAGGAAGCGGATGCGGTTGAAGGGCGGCGCATCGCGGAACTCGACAAGCCCGGGATAGTCGCTGGCATATTCCACGATCGTCAGCGCCGCGCCGAAAATGGCGACAAGCGCCACGATCTGCGCAGAGTCCGTGCTTGTGCCCGGAAGCAACAGCGACGGAAGCGCCACAAGAACGATGACAAGGAAGGCGCGGACGACCGCACCAGCCAGACGAGAAATCACTGCCCCATACCCTCGACCTGCCATGTGCCTTTGTTTCGCCGCCGGGAGACGCTTGTCTCCGTCCGCGTGACGCCGAAAGGCCAATTGTGGCGATCTGCCTTATTGTTGCCCAATTTCTGCCTTCTTTCCCGACGTCCAGCAAGATTGCCTTAACCGTCGCGAATTTATGGGGCATTTTCATGAACAAACTGGTGCCGCATTGCATCATTTTGCGAGCAAAAAAAGGCCGCCCCGAAGGACGGCCCCACATCTTGTGGATCAGGGGTTTTCAGACCCAAGGGCGTTGCGTGGCGGCGGCCGTTTCGAAGGCATCGATTGCGGCGGCCTTCTCCATCGTCAGTCCGATGTCATCGAGCCCGTTGAGAAGGCAGTGACGCTTGAAGGCGTCGACCTCGAAGGAAATCACCGAACCGTCGGGCCGGGTGATGGTCTGGCTTTCAAGATCGACGGTCATCCGGGCGTTGGCCCCGTTCTCGGCATCGGCCATCAGAAGGTCGACCTCTTCCTGCGGCAGGGCGATCGGCAGGATTCCGTTCTTGAAGCAGTTGTTGAAGAAGATGTCGGCGAAAGACGGCGCGATGACGCAGCGGATGCCGAAATCGAGAAGCGCCCAGGGCGCATGCTCGCGGCTTGATCCGCAGCCGAAATTCTCGCCCGAGATCAGGATCTGCGCATCACGGTAGGCCGGGCGGTTCAGAACGAAATCGGGGATCTCGTTCCCCGCATCGTCGAAGCGCATCTCATCGAACAGGTTCTTGCCAAGGCCCGAGCGCTTGATGGTCTTCAGGAACTGCTTGGGGATGATCATGTCGGTATCGACATTGATCAGCGGCATGGGCGCGGCGATGCCGGTGAGCGTGGTGAATGGGTCCATCGTGCGGGTCCTCTGCGCAAAGGGGGCGTGACGGGCCGTGATTAGTCGATCTGCGCGGACAAGGCCAGCATGGCAGGAAGGGGAAAATGCCGAAGGGCCCGCCAATCTGCCGGGCCCTTCAGAAGCAAAATACGCGATCAGGCGGCGCGGCGTCTCTTGCGCGCGACCGCGGCAAGCCCGCCGATGCCGGCGATCATCAGCCAGGCGGTGGCCGGCAGCGGGACCACCGGCGGCGGAAGCGGGGTCGAGGTGATGCGGGCCCGAAGCATCGCGGAGTTCTGTTCGGTATTCGTCCGTGAAGAAGCTCGTGACGACCGGTCCGTCGATCGAGCTCGACGAACCCTTCGAGGACGAAGGTGTATTCGACATTCCCGACGACGAAAGGAACGGGATTTCGTCGAGTACTGCCGCTCGACCGTCACGCTGTCCCGGCACGGCTGGTTGCCTCCGGCGGCGCACGTGTGTGGCCGGGTTGAGCGTTTCGTTGTGAAGGAGACGGAACATAGTCGAAAGCGTGAAGGTCTCGCTCTTGTCGCCGTCTACGACCTTGCCCTTGATGTCGACCCAGAAATCGACCGATGCCAGCGTCGCAGAGTTGTCCCAGACTGCGCCGTTGTAATGCGTGAATTCACCGAAGACGAAGGACAAGTCGGTCGACGAGGGAATGTCGAACGGTCCGATACCGTCGAACTGAAGACGTAACCGCTTTGCATGGCGAGCAGATCGTCACCGACGGCGAGTGCGCTGAAGTTGTTCCACGGCTGCGGTCTGGCTGCCTACAGGTCGCGGATTGCCCCACCACAACTCGCTCCCGCGTCCGTCGTCGCGAATGGATACGCTCGCCGCGGTTGCCCGCGCAAGCTGCCTCGTAAGTCTTGTCCGACATTGCCGTAGAAATCGACGTTCCACAACGGATTCTGGAACGTACCCCGTCACACTGGTCAATTCCACTGTCGCCGCACTAGCCGACGACGCGGCCATGACGGCCACGAAAATCGCGGGAATGGCCCGCGAACCCCACCCAAAACCCAACATACCTATACTTCCCCACACCCGGCGCAACGTGCGCCCCTGCCTGTAGTCGGACGCGGAACCGAAAAGGTTCAGTCGGCACCGCAACATCCGCCGGTCCGACGGACCGGATTGCTCTCCTCTGGGTTGTCATGATTCACGAGACGTTCAAGAACGTCCGCGACGTGCGTTTCGCGGACGTCTGTCCGCGCCGCTGACTTGCCCCATCCCAAGGCGCGGAAGCATCGCAACCGGCCCGATCCGCGCAAACTCCACGGTAACAACCCTTACTAAGCCATCATATTAAGCGTTCTGACTCCGTTCCGCAAGATTTCGCGCCGAAACGTCGCGTCAGAAGGCACAACGGCCATTCGCCGCCGCGAACACGCCCCCACCGGAAACAAACGGCACCGGATGCCACCCGAGGCGCCGGCGGACCACGGCCCGAAGGCCGCGGCGAATCACATCATCTGGCGCACGTCGGTCAGGTGTCCCGTCACGGCGGCCGCGGCCGCCATGGCGGGGCTCATCAGGTGGGTGCGCCCGCCACGGCCCTGACGACCCTCGAAGTTGCGGTTCGACGTGGCGGCGCAGCGTTCGCCGGGCGCGAGCTGATCGGGGTTCATCGCCAGACACATCGAACAGCCCGCAAGGCGCCATTCGAACCCCGCCTCACGGAAGATCTCGGCCAGGCCCTCTTCCTCGGCCTGCGCCCGGACCAGCCCGGAACCCGGCACCACCATGGCCCGGATGCCGTCCTTGATCTTCTTGCCCTTCAGGATCGCAGCAGCGGCGCGCAGATCCTCGATGCGGCCGTTGGTGCAGGACCCGATGAAGACCGTGTCGATCGCGATGTCCTCAAGCTTCGTCCCGGGCGTCAGGCCCATGTACTCGAGCGAACGGCGCGCGGCGTCGACCTTGCCGCCCTTGAAATCCTCGGGCTGCGGCACGACCCCGGTGATCGGCAGGACATCCTCGGGGCTGGTGCCCCAGGTCACGACGGGGGCGATATCCTCGCCGCGGATCACGATTTCCTTGTCCCAATGCGCATCGGGATCGGACTGCAGCGTCTTCCACCACGCAAGCGCGGCCTCCCACTGGGCGCCCTTGGGCGCGTGGGGACGGCCCTTCACGTATTCGAAGGTCTTTTCGTCCGGGGCGATCAGGCCCGCGCGCGCGCCGCCCTCGATCGCCATGTTGCAGACGGTCATCCGGCCTTCCATCGACAGGGCCCGGATCGCCTCGCCCATATACTCGATGACGTGGCCGGTGCCGCCGGCGGTGCCGGTGCGGCCGATGACCGACAGGGTGATGTCCTTGGCGGTGACACCCGGCGGAAGCGTGCCGGTGATCTCGACCTTCATGTTCTTCGATTTCTGCTGGATCAGCGTCTGCGTGGCCAGCACATGCTCGACCTCCGACGTGCCGATGCCATGCGCCAGCGCGCCGAAGGCGCCGTGGGTCGCGGTGTGGCTGTCGCCGCAGACCACGGTCATGCCGGGCAGGGTCCAGCCCTGTTCGGGCCCCACGATATGGACGATGCCCTGCCGGATGTCCGAGACCGGGTAGTAGTGGATGCCGAAGTCGCGCGCGTTCTTGTCGAGAGCGTCGACCTGGATGCGGCTGTCTTCGTTCTCGATGTAGGTGTCGCGGCCTTCGGTCGTCGGAACGTTGTGGTCCGGAACCGCGATCGTGCGCTCGGGCGCCCGCACCGTGCGGCCCGTCATGCGCAGGCCCTCGAACGCCTGCGGGCTGGTGACTTCGTGCACGAGGTGGCGGTCGATATAAAGCAGGCTGGTGCCGTCCTCGGCTTCGTCGACGAGGTGGGCGTCCCAGATCTTGTCGTAGAGTGTCTTGCCGGTCATCGGTTCTTCCCCGGGGAATTGATATTCATGCTGTGGGCGGCGGTGCCCTCAGCCGCAGGCCTGTGCCGTGCGCGCCGCGCCGAAAAACCGTTCGCGCAGGCGGGCGCGGTCGCCGATATCGAAGATCCGTATCATCCGGGCTGATCTACTGTTCCGCGGCCCGCGCTGCAAGGGGCCGGAACCGATCGCTTGTCGCAGCATCGCCGGGGTGCCATCGTGCAGACAGATGGATCAGACACTTCAGATGCTGGCCGAACAGGGGGCGCAGGCCCTGGATGCCGCCGCGCTGCAGGGCCGGCTGCTTCTGCTGCCGTCAAGGCTTATGCAGTTCGCGATCATCATCGGCGCGTTTGCTTTGGCCTGGTTGCTGCGCCGGCGCTATGCGCCCCGCCTGCGCGAGTGGATGCGGACCCGCGAAGGCTGGCCGCGCTGGCGTCTTCGGCTTCTCGTCGTGGTGCACCGGAACCTTCAGCTTGGAATCTTTGTCGTCCTGCTGTGGCTTTCCGTCTGGGCCATGGCGCAGGTTTCGCCCTTCCCGTCGCGGCGCTTCCTGCTCGAGTTGGCGGCCAGCCTTGCAACCGCGTGGCTGCTGGTCTCGGTCGCCGGTCGGCTGATCCAGAACCGTCTGCTGCGGCGCACCGTCACCTGGGGCGCGTGGATCTATGTCACGCTTTACTATCTGGGCCTCGTCGAAGACGCGGCAGCCGCGCTGGACAGCCTTGCCATCGAATTCGGAGCACTGCGCCTCTCGGCCCTGATGGTTATCCAGGGACTGGCGATGGCGACGGTGTTGCTGCTTGCCATCCGGCTTGCATCGCGCCTTGTCTCCGAGCGCATCGCGGAAAACAAGGACCTGTCGCCGTCGATGCAGGTCCTTGCCATCAAGGCCGCCCAGGCGGCGCTGTACGTTACAGGTTTCTTCATTCTGGTGCGGGCGATCGGCTTCGATCTTACCGGGCTTGCCGTTCTTTCGGGGGCGATCGGTGTCGGCATCGGGTTCGGACTGCAGAAGGTGGTGTCGAACCTCGTGTCCGGGATCATCATCCTGCTCGACAAGTCGATCAAGCCGGGCGACGTCATCTCGATCGGCGAGAACTTCGGCTGGATCAACAAGCTGAGCGCGCGATACGTGTCGATTACCACCCGCGACGGCCGTGAATTCCTGATCCCGAACGAGGATTTCATCACCGGGCAGGTGCTGAACTGGTCGCATTCGGACCAGTTCGTGCGGCTCGACGTGCATTTCGGCTGCGCCTACAAGGACGACCCCCACAAGGTGCGCCGGATCGCGATTGATGCCGCCCGCGCCGTGGACCGCGTGTTGTCTTCCCGGCCGCCCGTGTGCCACATCACGGCCTTCGGTTCGAGTTCGGTCGACTACGTGCTGCGGTTCTGGATCACCGACCCGAGCCACGGGCTGACCAATATCCGGGGCAACGTCTTTCTCGCGCTATGGGACGCCTTCCAGGCGAACGGCATCACCATTCCCTTTCCGCAGCAGGAAGTGCGTCTTCTCGGGCCGAATCCCGCCGAAGCCAGCACGGATTCGGCGGAAACGGCTGTTGAACGCGGCCCACCGCCGCCCTAGGCTTCGACGAGCAGGCCGTGGGGCCGCTTTGCTTGGGACGACGGTCTGTTTTCGCCGTCAGGGGGGCAGGAAAAGGGTGCCGGACAACGTGGCGACCGCAACAATCAGACGCGCGGCAGCCATCCTTCGCAGGTCACTGGCGGCGGGCGTATTGGCGGTTCTTGCCAATCCGGCGAACGCGCTTGAACCCATCGTCTTTGGCGTGACCGGCGGCGGCGACGAATTGCGCGACAGCCTGATCGATGCGTCCCTGCTGGTCGGCGCGCGGCGATCCGAGACCGAGGATGCGCAGGAAATCCTGGCCGCGGCTCGGTCCGATTATGCGCGGTTCATCGGCGTTCTCTACGAGAACGGGTATTTCGGCCCAGTGATCAGCATTCGGGTCGACGGGCGCGAGGCTGCGACGATCCCGCCCCTCGAGGCGCCGCAGAGGATCGACCGCGTCGTGGTCAGCATCACCGCCGGGCCGATCTACCGCCTTGATCAGGCGTCGATCGCCCCGCTTCCTCAAGGCACCGAGCTTCCCGAAGGCTTCGCCACCGGAGCCATCGCGCGCACGCCTGTCATCGCCAGCGCCGGGCGCACCGCGATCCGCAGCTGGCGTGATGTCGGTTTCGCAAAGGCCGATATCAGCGACCAGCGCATCGTTGCCGATCATTCCGCGCGCGAGGTCGATGCCACGATCGAGGTTGTCGCGGGCCCGCGCGTGCGGTTCGGCACGCTCGAGGTTTCGGGCAACCGCGACGTCCGGCCCGAGCGGATCCGCCAGATCGCGGGTCTGCCCGAGGGCGAAGTCTTTTCGCCTGCGACGGTTTCCGACGTGGCGGAAAACCTGCGCCGGACCGGCACATTCCGGTCCGTCGTGCTGACCGAGGCCGACGTGGTCGCCCCCGACGGCACGATGGATATGGAGCTTGTCGTTTCGGAAGGTCTGCCGCGCCGGTTCGGGTTCGGGGGGGAATACTCCAACTCCGACGGGATCGATCTGTCGGCATTCTGGCTGCATCGCAATCTTCTGGGCGGCGCGGAGCGGCTCGAGCTCAACTTCGTGATCTCTGGCATCGCCGGGGTTGCCGACCGGCCCGGTCTGACGTTCGGGGCCGCGTTCACCCGTCCGGCGACCCCACGTTCCGACACCGACTTCTACATCCAGGGGAACCTCAGCCAACTCGAGGAGCGCGACTATTCGGGCTATCTGCTCGATGCGACGGCAGGGTACCTGCGGCGGTTCTCGGATCGGCTCACCGGGCAGATCGCCGCCGGCTTCAACCTTGCCCGGATCGACGATGCCTTCGGCCAACGCGACTATGCGCTGCTTGTCTTTCCCGGCGGCCTGACCTTCGACAATCGGAATGACATCCTCAATCCCACCAAAGGTTACTTCCTCGACGCCAGCGTCACCCCCTATATCGGGCTGAACGGGACGCAGTCGGGCGCGCGCCTTTATGGCGATGGCCGCATCTACTACAGCATTGGCGGTGACGACCGGTATGTCCTGGCAGGCCGGCTTCAGCTTGGGTCCATCGTCGGATCGGCGCTGGAGGAGACCGCGGATTACTTCCTCTTCTATTCGGGTGGCGGCGGGACGGTGCGCGGCCGCGCCTACCAGTCGCTGGGGGTCGATCTGGGCGGCGGTCTTCAAACCGGTGGGCGCAGTTTTCTGGGCACATCGGCCGAGTTGCGCGCGCGGGTCAGCGAGAGCATCGAGGTGGTCGGTTTCTACGACTGGGGCTACATCGGCGCCGAGTCCTTCCCGGACGGATCGGGCGGCACGCAGGCCGGCGCGGGTTTCGGGGTGCGCTACTTCACGCCGATCGGGCCCTTGCGGGTCGACATCGGCACACCTGTCGGCAATCCTCCAAGCAACGACAAGCTGCTGCTCTATATCGGGATCGGACAGGCGTTTTGAGAAGCTGGGCCGCGAACCTCCGGACCTTGCACCGGCGTGGGCACCAACTGGCGGGCGTGCTTCTGGCCGGGCTTCTTCTTGCGACGCCAGGCCAGCTTTCGGCGCAAGAGGACGGCAGCCGGGAGGACGCCAGTTTTCTTGAGCGGCAGATCGAAAGCGCACTGTCGGGCGATGACCGGGATGTGGTGATCGAAGGGTTCGAGGGCCTGATCAGCGGTCAGGCCACCTTCACGCGCATGACGATTTCCGACAGCGAAGGCGTCTGGCTGACCATCACCGGCGCCGAACTCGACTGGAGCAGGCTCGCGCTTCTGCGGCGCAGACTTGAAGTCAATCGCCTGTCGGCCGAGTCCATCGACTTCGCCCGCCTTCCGGTCCCGTCGCAAACCGCGCCTGCGCCCGAAGCTTCGGGGGGCTTCGCCCTGCCTGAATTGCCGCTTGCCATCCGCATCGGCGAGATCGCGGTCGATCGGCTCAGCCTTGGAGAGCCCCTGTTCGGACGGCAGGCCGACCTCTCGATCTCGGGGTCCGGCGTTCTGGACGGCGGCGCCGGCGAGGTCGACGTTTCCCTCGAACGACTTGACGGTGAGGGGACATTCCGGCTGGCGGGATCCTTTGCCAACGAGACCGATCTCCTCGACCTCTCGCTGGTGGTCGACGAGGCGGCGGATGGTATCGTCGTCAACCTTCTCGACATCCCCGAAAGCCCGTCGCTGCGCCTTGTGGTGGACGGGCGCGGCCCGCTGACCGACTTCGCCGCCGAGATCGTTCTGGCGACGTCGGGCACCGACCGGCTTGCCGGCCGTGTCGCGACCCGCGTCGGCGGCACCCCTGACGCGCCCGAACGTGATTTCTCCGTGAACATCGGGGGGGACATCTCGTCGCTGTTCCTGCCTGCATATCGCGACTTCTTCGGATCGAGTGTCCTCCTTGGCCTTGACGCAACGCGGGGAGGCGACGGGGCGTTGCGCATTCATGATCTTGATGTGCAGGGCGAGTCGCTGCTCCTGTCGATCCGCGGCGAACTGGGGCCGGACAATCTGCCGACCGAGCTTGAGGTGTCCGGACAGATCGCCGCGCGGGATCGAGAGCCCGTGTTGCTTCCGCTTTCGGGCACGCCTGTGCGTGTGACGGCGGTCGATCTTACCGCCGCGTTCGATGCGCAAAGCGGCGACGACTGGGAGGCCCGCGTGGTGGTCGATGGGCTGGACGTGGATGGCCTAGGCGCCGAAACGATCGCCCTCGATGCAACGGGCACGTTGAACCCGACCGCCCCGGACCGGCGGTTTACCGCTGACCTCGACATCTCAGCCACGGGCGTCGACGCGGGGGACGACGCGGTCGATACCGCGCTCGGCAGTGACCTGACCGGATCGGCCTTGCTAAACTGGTCTGAAGGCGAAGCGCTTGAGATCCCTGCCCTCAGGATCGAGGGGCGGGACTACGGTCTTGCCGGCTCGGGCAGCGTCACCGGTTTGGGCGAGGGGCTGGGTATCACCGCCGACCTCGTGGCCGAGGCGCAGAACCTCTCGGCGTTTTCGGGCCTTGCGGGGCGCGATCTGGGGGGTGCTGTCAGCGCCGACCTCACCCTGGCTTACGAAGCCCTGACCGGGCAGTTCGACGTGACGCTAGACGCCACGTCGCGCGATCTTGTCGTCGACCAGCCGCAGGCCGACGCCCTGCTCGCCGGCGACGCCCAACTTGGGCTGCGGGCTGTTCGTGACGAAACGGGTACCCGGGTCGAGACTTTTCGCCTTGTGTCCCCGAATGCCACCGTTGACGGGGCGGCGAACCTGACCTCTGCACGCAGCACCGCGTCGGTTTCGGCGCGTCTGGTGGACGCGGGGCTGATCCTGCCGGAACTCTCCGGGGCGGTGTCCCTGACGGCGGATGCCGAGATGACGGGCGACGACTGGACCTACAGGGCATCGGCGGACGGGCTCGGGGTCGACCTGAGAGTCGACGGAACAGCCGATACGCGTGGCGAGACCCCGCGCGTGGACGCTGGCATCAATCTGTCGGTCGCCGAGCTTGCGGCATTCGCAGAACTGGCGGGGCGGCCGCTCTCGGGCGAGGTTTCGGTTTCGGGCCGGATCGGCGGTCTGGCAGATCTGTCGAGCGTCCGTGTCGATCTTGCGGGCTCCACGGACGATCTTGTCGTCGGGCAGCAGCAGGCGGACGCGTTGCTGTCGGGAGAGACGACTTTCCGTGTCGCAGGCTCGGCCGAGGGCGAGGTGCCGACAATCGAGACGCTGACCCTGTCGAACACGGCGATTGATCTTGAGGCCTCCGGCAGTCTTCAACCGGGTGCGGGCGCCCTTCAGGCGGACGTGACCATAGTCGACACCTCTGTCGTGCTGCCAGGCACCGAAGGCAGGTCGACCCTGCGTCTGACGGCCGACGAAGGTCTGGAACAGGTCTGGACCTTCGATCTTGCCGCCGCCTCGCCGCTGGCCGATGCCGACGCCTCGGGCGAGCTTCGGCCTTTCGATACGCCCCAGGCGATCGACGCGGATGTCACGCTGTCTGTCCCCGATCTTTCCCTGGCCTCCGGGCTGGCAGGACGTCAGCTTGCGGGGTCGGCGCAGGTCGCAGGACAGGTCTCTGCAACCTCCGATCTCGAGACGGTGGACCTCGATCTCGAGCTGCGGACACAGGATGTCGCCATCGGGATCGCCGAGGTCGACCAGCTTCTGGCCGGACAGGCGACGCTGGTGGCCGACCTGTCGCGCGATGCCGAGAACCTGACGATCCGGACCTTGGATTTTTCCGCACCCCGGCTCTCGGCCTCGGTCGACGGGGATGTCGTCGATGGTGCCGGCACACTGGCGCTGTCGGCGGCGCTCAGCGATCTGGGGATCTTCGTTCCCCAGTTTCCGGGGGCGGTCACGGTGGACGGGACCGCCCGTCTGGATGGGGCAGGGACCGCGACGGTCGATCTTGCAGCGACAGGCCCGGGCGGGATCACGGCCCAGGTGACCGGGGACACCAACACATCCTTCGATCAGCTGGCCCTGCGCGCGACGGGCCGCGCCCCGCTTGCCGCGGCAAATCGCTTCATCGTACCCAATTCGGTGGATGGGATTTTGGGGTTCGACCTCTCGGTCAATGGCCCCCCGGCCCTGTCGTCGGTGTCAGGCACCGTGACGACAAGCGACACGCGCGTCGTTCTGCCTGGGGCGGGCATCAGTCTTGAGGAGGTCGCCGTGAACATGGGCCTCAATGGCGGACGGGCCGACCTGTCGGTGACGGCGGGTGTGCAGGGCGGGGGGGCGATTTCGGTCAGCGGGCCGGTGCAGCTGACCGCCCCGTTCAACGGCACACTTGCCGTTGCGCTCAACAACATGGTTCTGGTCGATCCCACGCTCTATCGGACAAGTCTCAGCGGCAATCTCCGGGTCGATGGTCCGTTGGCCGGGGGTGCTGCGATCACCGGGAACATCGCCGTGGGCGAGACCGAGATCTCGATCGCGGGAACGGCAGCCGGTGCATCGGGTCCGATTCCCGACATCATCCATGTTAACGAGCCTGCAAACGTGCTCCAGACCCGCGTATTCGCCGGCCTCGTGCGCACGGAAGACCGCGAGGAAACCGAGCTGCGCCCCTATTCGCTCGACGTGCTGGTGCGTGCGCCGCGCGTCTTCGTGCGCGGTCGCGGCCTTGATACGGAACTGGCCGGGCAGGTGCGGCTGACCGGGACAACGACCAACGTGGTGCCGGTCGGGGCGATCGAGCTTGTGCGCGGGCGGCTGAGCCTGCTGGGCGCGCGCCTGCGCGTCACCGAGGGCGAGATCGTGCTCGAAGGATCGCTGGTCCCGGTGCTGAGGTTGCGCGCGGTCAGCGAAGTGCGGTCCGAAGACGATGTGCAGGCTTTCGTGGCAATGGACGGGCCGGTGAACGATCCGCAGATTCGGTTCGAGTCCGAACCGCCCCTGCCCGAGGACGAGGTGCTGGCGCGCATCCTCTTCGGAACCGATCTTGCGAACATCTCGGCGCTTCAGGCCGCGCAGCTTGCCAGTGCGGCGGCGACGCTCGCGCGCGGCGGTCCGGGTGTCGTGGGAGGCATCCGCTCCGGCCTGGGGATCGACGATCTGGACGTGCGCACCGATGAACAGGGTCGCACCGCCGTCACGGCCGGCACGTATCTGACCGAGAATCTCTATGCCGATGTCACGACCCGCAGCGACGGCGAGACCGAGATCAACCTCAACCTCGACCTCACGCAGTCGGTGACCGTGACCGGATCGACCAACAACGTCGGTGAATCAAGCGTCGGCATCTTCTTCCGGCGCGATTACTAGGGCCGGGGCCCGCTACGCACACTCTTCCCGGCGGTAGCAGGGCGGCTTGGAGTTCGGAACTGTCGAAGGCGCATCTGCAGTTGGCCCCTTCCGGGTCGTGCGTACGACTGGCGAAGCCGTCCTCGATGTGCCCCTTCACTCGACGGCCCTTCGCGAGTTGACCACTGAAGTCACTCTGACGCACTCGAGGAGGCCGACGTTGCGGATGACAGAGCGGCCTTTCCATGTGAGGGTTGCAGCACGTGAGCTTCCATTCGATCGAATGAGACGCATTGCAAACCGCTTTATGTATTGGGGTCTTTCATGAGAGGTCCTGCAGCAAGGCGCGTTTTCCTCGCCACAGTGGTCGCTGCCGCTTTCACCGGTGCCGCAGCCAGCGCACAGGAGCAGATCCACGGGACGAGTCGCGATTGGCGGGGCGCCCATCGTCGGGGCCGAAGTAACCGCCTGGCAGGCCGGAACCGAGGCTCCGCAAATGCTGGTCTCGTCAGTGACCGACAGTCAGGGTGCGTTCACATTGGGCCTCGAAACCGGAGGAGGCGAAGGCGGGGCGCTGTACCTCGTCGCCCGCGGCGGCGAAGCCGCTTCGGCTTCCGGAAGAGGGTCCAACCCGGCAACCAGCCTGATGACCCTGGTCGGAGAAGAACCGCCAGCGACAGTGACGATCAACGAGCTGACCACCGTCGCTTCCGCCTGGACCGCCGCACAGTTGCTGGATGGCAGCGATCTGAGGGGCAGCGCCACCGCGCTCCGCATCGCCGCGCGCAATGTGCCCAACTTCGTGAACCTCGAGACCGGCGACCTCGGCCCGGTGATCTCGGATACGCTGAACGCGGCGCGGACGACGACGCTCGCCAAGTTCAACACGCTCGGCCTGCTGCTCTCGGGTTGTGCCACCGCGATCCCGGACGCCTGCGACAAGCTTTTCGATGCCGCCACGCCCCCGGGCGGCGCAGCGCCGACCGACACGTTGCAGGCTGCACAGAACATCGCACGCCACCCGTGGCACAACGCGGACATCCTCTTCGGCCTGCTCGACGCATTCTACCCGATCCCCGAGGGCGAACGGTACCGCGACGTGGCCCTCATCCCCTACCTGTTCTTTCCCCCCAGCGCCTGGACCCTTTCTCTGGTTTACGGCGGCGGCGGCTTCTACGCAGTTGGCGGCGCCGCGCTCGACCAGGACGGAAACTTCTGGACGAACAACAACTGGCTGATCGGGTCGCAGACCACGATCTTTCAGCAGTTCGGTGCCGGCGTCGGCCGCTTCGACACCAACGGTGTTGCCCTATCTCCCGCGATCACCGGATATCGTGGTGGCGGGCTCGACAGTCCCGGCTGGGGCATCGCCTTCGCGCCCGATGACAAGGTCTGGGTCACCAACCTGATCGGCAAGACGATCTCGGTGCTTGACCGCAGGACCGGAGCACCACTGTCCCCTGAGGGCGGATACGACTTCGACGGCAAACTGGGACAGATGCAGGGCGTGATTGTCACACCGGATGGCGACATCTGGACGGTGGACAACGGGAACAGCCAGATCGTCCACATACCCGAGGGCGATATCTCGCAGGGCCGGATTCTCGGCCGCACCGTGGATGGCAAACCCGAAGAAGGCACACTTCAGGTCAAAAGCCCGTTCGGCATCGCCATCGACCTCCAGGATCGCATCCTGATCACCAACAGCGGGTCTGACACCGTGACGCGCTTCCCTGCAAACGACCCCGCCAATGCCGAGGAGATAAAGGTTGGTTTCAGCCCGCATGCCATCGCCATCGACAGTCTCGGCAATGCCTGGGTCGGCAACCTCGTCGGGCACCCGGACACGCGGGAAAAGCTCGACCTCGTCCGCCAGACGATCGAAAGCAAGCTGGCGGCGCGAGAAGGCTCGCAATCGGCCGACGACATCGCGGCACACATGTGGGTCAATCTCTGGGAGATAATCAGTGAGTTCCCCGGGGGCGATGTGTCGGTCATCCAGCCCGACGGGACCGTCCTCGGTCCCTTCAATGCCGACGGCGCGATCACGGGACCCTGGGGTATCGCCATCGACGGGAACGACAACGTATGGGTCGCAAGCTCGACCAGCCGGTCGGTCACGCAACTCTGCGGCTTTCGTCCCGAGACCTGTCCGCCCGGTCTGACCACGGGAGACCCGATCACGCCATCGGAAGGATATGTCGGCGGGCTGAAGATCGTTGCGCCGATCGGCATGGACCCGGCAGGCAACGTCTGGGTCGGCAACGGCTGGGACAATACTGAAACCGGCTTCAGCGAAGTTCCCGACGAGGCGCACTCGACCGACTTCGGGGCCAACACGATCGTAGTATTCTATGGTGTTGCCGAACCGGTGAGGACGCCTGTCGTTGGCTGACAGGTGAGACTGCCGTAGGTTGCGATAAGGACATGTTCTGGCGCGGGACCTGCTCGTCGTGGCGCTCGCAAGGCGGTGTCATTCGGCTGAACTCGGATCAGTCGGTCATCCGCTTCGTCGGCCGGGCGGAAAGCAAGTAGCTCCAGCGGCGGCGAGCGCCCCGCGAAAATGGCCGCTCGCGCCAGGTTTCCGCGATGCCGTTGAGATTGGGCAGGTCCAATGCTACATTCATATCATGGCCCGCGCCGGGGCCTGACCGGCGCACAACCAAGGAGGACTATGTCCTGTCTCAACTTCACGAAGCGGTCCGTGACCCGACCGCGTCCGGGTCCGTGATGACTCACGACCCGTCCCAGGCCGCAAGCCGCGACACGCTTGCCCGCATTCTCAGTTCTCTCGATGACGACAAGGCCGAAGAGGTGGTTGAAATCGACCTCCGCGGCAAGTCCGAGATGGCCGACTACATGGTCATCTGCTCGGGCCGCTCGTCGCGCCAGGTGGCGTCCATTGCCGACAACCTGGTCGACCGGCTCAAGCAGGACACCGGCCTCATCTGCAAGGTCGAGGGCAAGGACACCGGGGACTGGGTGCTGATCGACGCGGGCGATGTGATCGTCCATGTCTTCCGGCCCGAGGTGCGCGACTTCTACCAGCTCGAGAAGATGTGGCTCAGCCCGGCCGAGAGCGCCGCCGCCAAAGCCTGATGCGGCTTCACATCTGCGCCGTGGGGCGGCTGCGCAGCGGCCCCGAGAAGGCGCTTGTCGACGACTACCTGACCCGGTGCGGGCGCACCGGGCGCGCGCTGGGTCTGGGCCCGGCGACCGTCACCGAAATCGATGACCGCAAGGCGGCCGGAAAGCCCGCCGAGGGCGAGGCGCTCTTGCGCGCGGTGCCCGAAGGCGCCATGGTCTGTGCCCTCGATGAGCGCGGGGTGACGATGGCCTCGCCCGACTTCGCGGCGCGTCTGGAGCGGTGGCGGGACGAGGGCGCGCAGAGCGCCGCCTTCCTGATCGGCGGGGCGGACGGGCTTGACCCCGCAGTTCTTGATCGCGCGGACCTGACGCTGTCCTTCGGCGCGATGGTCTGGCCGCACATGCTGGCGCGGGTGATGCTGGCCGAACAGCTTTACCGCGCCACGGGAATCCTGGCCGGCACGCCCTATCACCGCGCGTGATGGTCCTGTGCGCGGAACGGTTCCCTTCGGACCCGGCGCGGGATAGAACACAGGCAAAAGCCATGAGGCCCGATCCATGACCGTACCGAGACCTGTCGTTCTATGCATTCTCGACGGCTGGGGGCTGCGCGACGATCCGACTGCGAACGCGCCGAAGCTGGCCGACACGCCCAACTTCGATGCGATGATGGCGACCTGCCCGCATGGCCAGCTTGTGACCCACGGCCCCGATGTCGGTCTGCCCACGGGCCAGATGGGCAACTCCGAAGTCGGCCACACCAACATCGGCGCGGGACGCGTGGTCGCGATGGACCTTGGTCAGATCGGCCTTGCGATCGAGGACGGGAGCTTCTTCCGCAACCCCGCGATCCTCGATTTCGCATCGGCCCTGAAGGACAGCGGAGGCAGTGCCCATCTTTTCGGCGTGGTGTCGGACGGCGGCGTGCACGGGCATCTTGATCACATGGTTGCGGCGGCACGGATGCTCACCGATCTGGACGTGCCGGTAATCCTGCATCTCATCACCGACGGGCGGGACGTTCCGCCGAAATCGGCGCGCGGCTATGTCGAGGAGCTCTTGTCGAAGCTGCCTGAGGGAGTGACGATCGCGACCCTGGTTGGCCGCTACTACGAGATGGACCGCGACAATCGCTGGGAACGCGTCGCCCGGGCCTATGAGGCCGTGGTGCACGGCGAAGGCACGGCCGCGTCCGACGCGCTGGCCGCCGTCGATGCGGCCTATGAGGCAGGCGAGACCGACGAGTTCATCACTCCGCGCGTTCTTGGCGGCTATGCGGGGATGCGGGACGGGGACGGGATCTTCTTTCTGAACTTCCGCGCCGACCGCGCACGCGAGATCCTGCGCGCCATCGCCGAGCCGGGCTTCGACGAATTCGACGTGGGACACCGGCCGGATCTGGCCGCCCGCCTCGGGATGGTCGATTATTCGACCGAGCACGACAAGTACATGACCGCCGCCTTCCCCAAGCAGGACATCGTCAACACCCTGGGCGCCTGGGTGGCGCAGCACGGGTTGCGGCAGTTCCGCCTTGCCGAGACCGAGAAGTATCCGCATGTGACCTTCTTCCTGAACGGCGGCAGGGAAACGCCCGAAGTCGGCGAAGACCGCTACATGGCGCCCTCGCCCAAGGTCGCGACCTACGACATGCAGCCCGAGATGAGCGCGCCCGAGGTCACCAAGCAATTCGTCGAGGCGATCGGCAAGGGGTACGACCTGATCGTGGTCAACTACGCCAACCCGGACATGGTGGGGCACACCGGCGACCTGGACGCGGCCATCAAGGCCTGCGAGACGGTGGACCAGGGTCTTGGGCAGGTGATGGCGGCGCTTGAATCGGCTGGCGGAGCGATGATCGTGACCGCGGATCACGGAAACTGCGAGACGATGGTCGATCCGAGGACCGGCGGGCCGCACACGTCGCACACCACGAACCCGGTGCCTGTGATCCTGTTCGGCGGGCCGGAGGGCGCGCGGTTGCATGACGGGCGGCTTGCCGATCTGGCGCCCACGCTTCTCGATCTCATGGGCCTCGAGGCGCCGCCCGAAATGACGGGCACCTCGCTGATCGACCGATGAGACGGATCGTCCTTGTTCTGGCCATGGCGCTTGGCCTTCCCGTGCAGGCGCAGGAGCAAAGCCCCACGGATGTGGCGGCGGAAGCCGCGGCAAGCCTTGCCAGGGCGGCCGTGGCCCTCGATGAGGCCGAGGGGTCCCGCGACCGGGTCGCGGCCCTGACCGAAACCGTGCGCGCCTACGAGACGGGGCTGTCGGCCCTGCGCGAGGGGTTGCGGCGCGGCGCCCTGCGCGAACGGGCGATCCGCGCCGAATTCGAGGCCGAGGCCGACCGGCTGTCACGCCTCTTCGGGGTGCTGATGGCGATGCGGACTTCGCCCGAGGCGCTGCTTCTGCTGCATCCGGACGGCGCGACCCAGACCGTTCGCGCGGGCATGCTGGTCGCCGACCTCACACCGACCCTGCGCGGCGAGGTCGAAATGCTGCGCCTCCGGCTTGAGGAACTGCAGCAGTTGCAGGCGTTGCAGGCGGGGGCCGCCGACACGCTGGAAGCCGGGCTGGCGGGCATTCAGGCGGCGCGGACGGCGCTCAGCCAGGCGATGGCCGACCGCACGACGCTGCCGCCCCGCGTGGCCGAGGATCCGCAGGCGATCCAGGCGCTCATCAACAGCGCCGAGACGATGGACGCCTTCGCTGCCGGCCTTGCCGACAACTCCATGGCGCCTGCCGACGAGGGCGAACTGACCTTCGCCGCGGCGCAAGGCGTGCTGCCCCTGCCGGTCGCGGGGGTGGTGATCCGCGGCTTCGACGAGGCGGACGCCGCGGGCATCCGCCGGCCCGGTCTTCTGGTCGCCACGCGGCCGAGGGCGCTTGTCACCAGCCCCTGGCCTGCGACGATCCGCTACTCCGGCCCTCTTCTCGACTACGGAAACGTGATCATTCTTGAACCCCAGAACGGCTATCTTCTTGTTCTCGCGGGCCTCGACGAGGCGTATGGTCGTGCCGGCGATGTCGTCGATGCCGGGGCGCCGGTGGGGTTGATGGGGGGGCAGGAGCCCCAAGGCGAGGCGGTAATTGCAGAGACTGTGTCCGGAGGGGGTCAACGCCGGACCGAAACGCTCTATATGGAACTTAGAATTGATCAGGACCCGCAGGACCCGGCAACGTGGTTCGTCGCGGATGCAGAGATGGGAAGAACGCAATGAAGAAGTTCGTGATGGCTGCGATCGGCGGAACCGTGGCCGGTGTGCTCCTGACCACGCAGGTGGCCGGACCGCTTGTGGCGCAGGAGGCCGAGCGACAGAGCTCGGTCTACGAGCAACTCGATCTGTTCGGTGACATTTTCGAGCGTGTGCGCGCCCAGTACGTTGAAGACGTGGAACCGGGCGAACTGATCGAAGCCGCGATCAACGGCATGCTGACCTCGCTCGACCCGCATTCCTCGTATCTCTCGGCCAGTGACGCCGACGACATGCGGGTCCAGACCCGCGGGGAATTCGGTGGCCTCGGAATCGAGGTGACGCAGGAAGAGGGCTGGGTGAAAGTCGTGGCCCCCATGGACGACACCCCGGCGGCGAACGCTGGTATCCAGGCGGGCGATTTCATCACGCACGTCGATGGCGAAAGCGTTCTTGGCCTGACGCTGGACGAAGCCGTGGACATGATGCGCGGCCCGGTTGGGTCGGAGATCATCATCACGGTCGCCCGCGAAGGCGTCGATCAGCCGTTCGACGTGTCCATCATCCGTGACACGATCACGCTGACGGCGGTGCGCGCGCGCCTTGAGGGCGACACGGCGGTTGTGCGCATCACGACCTTCAATGACCAGACCTATCCCAACCTCGAGGCCGGGCTGCGCGATGTCGCCGAAGAGGCCGGCGGGATGGAGAACATCAACGGCGTGGTCATCGATCTGCGCAACAACCCCGGCGGACTTCTGAGCCAGGCGATCCGCGTGTCCGACGCCTTCCTCGACTCGGGCGAGATCGTGTCGACACGTGGCCGCGATCCGCAGGACGGCGACCGCTACAATGCGTCGGCCGGCGATCTGGCCGAAGGCAAGCCGGTGGTCGTGCTCATCAACGGCGGCTCGGCCTCGGCCTCGGAAATCGTGGCGGGCGCGCTTCAGGATCACCACCGGGCCGTGGTGATCGGCACCAAGAGCTTCGGCAAGGGCTCGGTGCAGACGGTCATGCCGCTGCGCGGAGATGGCGCGATGCGCCTGACCACGGCGCGCTATTACACGCCGTCCGGCCGGTCGATCCAGGCGCTTGGGATTTCGCCCGACATCGTCGTACAGCAGCCGCCCGCGCGCGAGGTCGCCGAGGCCGATGAGGAAGACACAAGCGCCGCGGACCGGTTCCGCCGCTCCGAGGCCGATCTGCGCGGCAGCCTCGACAACGACAGCCTCACCGAGGATCAGCGTGAGCAGATCGAAGCCGATCGTGCCAAGGTCGAAGCCGCCGCGGAACTGCGCGAAGAGGACTACCAGCTGGCCTATGCCATCGATATCCTCACCGGCCTGTCGCGTCTCGGCAACGGAGAGTAGGGGCGACGCAGCGTTCCCCACGATGGCGTCCGATCTGCCCTACCGTCCCTGCGTCGGCGTTGTCCTGACCAACGCCGACGGCGCCATTTTCGCGGGCGAGCGCATCGACACGCCGGGTGCTTGGCAGATGCCCCAGGGCGGCATCGACAAAGGCGAGGACCCGCGTGACGCCGCCCTGCGCGAGCTCTGGGAAGAGACCGGGGTGACACCCGACAAGGTGCTGGTCGAGGCCGAGACCGCCGACTGGCTGACCTACGACCTGCCGCCCGAGCTTCTGGGAAAGGTCTGGAAGGGGCGATACCGGGGGCAGCGGCAGAAGTGGTTCCGGATGGTGCTGACGGCCCCCGACAACGCCATCGACATTACCCGCCCGCCGCGCGAGTTCGCGCGCTGGCAATGGATGACGCCCGAGGCGCTGCTCGACGCGATCGTTCCCTTCAAGCGCGCCACCTACAGCGCGGTCCTGTCGGAACTGGGCTGACCCGCCTGGTCCGGCCGCGCCCGGGCCATTGCATGCCCCCTGCGATTGGCCCAGTGTGCCGCAAACGCGACCGAGGGAGGAAAGATCATGCGCACCCGTGCCGCCGTGGCCGTCGAGGCCGGAAAACCGCTTGAAATCATGGATGTGAATCTCGACGGGCCGAAGCCCGGCGAGGTCATGGTCGAGATCAAGGCGACCGGCATCTGCCATACCGACGAATTCACCCTGTCGGGCGCCGACCCCGAGGGCCTTTTCCCCGCGATCCTGGGCCACGAGGGCGCTGGCGTTGTGGTCGAGGTGGGCGCGGGCGTCACGAGCGTGAAGCCCGGCGACCATGTCATTCCGCTTTACACGCCCGAATGCCGCGCCTGCCC
The DNA here is from genome assembly GCA_963709395.1 of uncultured Alphaproteobacteria bacterium. Classification (GTDB taxonomy): domain Bacteria; phylum Pseudomonadota; class Alphaproteobacteria; order Rhodobacterales; family Rhodobacteraceae; genus CAVPWP01. The sequence goes on along the minus strand of CAVPWP010000006.1, from coordinate 109,102 downwards.
AAGCTGCCTGTCCCAGAAAACGAACCTCTGCACGTCGATCCGCGCGACGCAGGGACAGGGTGTCATGCCCGACGGAACCTCGCGTTTCACCACGCTCGATGGCGATCCGATCCTGCATTACATGGGCTGCTCGACCTTTTCGAACTACACGGTCCTGCCCGAGATCGCGGTGGCGAAGGTGCGCGAGGACGCGCCCTTCGACAAGATCTGCTACATCGGCTGCGGCGTGACCACCGGCATCGGCGCGGTGATCAACACCGCCAAGGTCGAGATCGGCGCGAAGGCCGTCGTCTTCGGGCTGGGCGGTATCGGGCTGAACGTGATCCAGGGCCTGCGGCTGGCCGGCGCGGACATGATCATCGGGGTCGACCTGAACCCCGCGAAAAAGCCGATGGCCGAGCATTTCGGGATGACCCATTTCGTCAATCCCACCGAGGTCGAGAATGTCGTGCAGGAGATCGTGAATCTCACCAAGACCCCGTTCGACCAGATCGGCGGGGCCGACTACTCGTTCGATTGCACGGGCAACGTCAAGGTCATGCGCGACGCGCTGGAATGCACCCATCGCGGCTGGGGCCAGTCGATCATCATCGGCGTGGCGCCGGCGGGGGCCGAGATCTCGACCCGGCCGTTCCAGCTTGTCACCGGCCGGGTCTGGAAGGGCACCGCCTTCGGCGGGGCGCGGGGCCGGACGGACGTGCCGAAGATCGTCGACTGGTACATGGACGGCAAGATCGAGATCGACCCGATGATCACGCACACCCTGACGCTCGACGAGATCAACACGGGCTTCGACCTGATGCACGCGGGCGAGAGCATTCGCTCGGTGGTGGTCTACTGATGGCCGAGCGCGATCGCCCGCTTTACGCCGTCCTGATCGACGCCGACAACATCCCCGCGAAATACGCGATGGCGATCCTGAAGGAGATCACCTCCTACGGCGAGCCCGCGCTGCGCCGGGTCTATGGCGACTGGTCGAGCGGACGGCTGTCGGCCTGGACGTCGAAGGTGCGCGAACTGGGGCTGGTGGCGCATCAGGAATCGGCGAATACCGTCGGCAAGAACGCCAGCGACATCGGTCTGGTGATCGACGCGATGGACATCCTCCACACGGGGCGGTTCGACGGCTTCGTCCTGGTGTCGTCGGACAGCGATTTCACCGCGCTGGCGAACCGGATCCGCGAACAGGGTCTCGACGTCATCGGCATCGGGGAATCGAAGGCGCCAGAATCGCTGCGCAACGTCTGCAACCGCTTCGTGCTGATCGAGAATATCGTGGACGAACCCGCAGCACCTGGGGTCGACACGACGGCAACCAAGCAGAAACCGCAGGCGGCGGTGCCGCTTATCCTGGCGGCCATGGACCGGATTGCCGAAGACGACGAATGGTATTCGCTGGGCGCCATCGGCCAGAACATCACGGCCGAGCATCCCGACTTCGATACCCGGACCTACGGCAAGCGCAAACTCAGCGATCTTGTCCGCGACCTCAAGCGGTTCGAGACGCGCAAGGTCGCCAACCAGGTCGAGATCCGGCGCGTCGACTAGGGGCGGACGGTGCCGTAGCGCGCGAGGAACATCTCGACCGCGCCGTTGATCACGCGCCCGATCTCGTCCTCGGTGAAGGTCGTGCGCACGCCCAGCATCAGTTGCCCGTGAAGCGATGCCTTGCACAGTTCGGGAAACTGGTCAGCGGCCAGTTCCAGATCGTCGATCGCCAGCTCACCACGCGACATCGCCGCACGGAAATAGGCCATCATCGTCCCGCGCACCGCCATCGGCACCGCTTCGTAGAACTCGCGGCCAAGCGAGGGAAACCGTCCCGATTCGGCCACCACGATGCGATAGACCTGCTGGCCGAAGTCCGACAGGAAGAAGCACAGCATGTGCCGTGCCGTGCGCGTCAGAACCTCGCGCGGAGGGGCGTCCATGTCCATTTCCGCCGTCGCGTCGTCGGCCTGACGGCGGCACTCGGTCTTGGCGACTTCGAGGAAGAGGATCCGCTTGTCCGGGAAATAGCTGTAAAGCGTCGCCTTCGAGACGCCGGCCGTCCGCGCAATCTCGTCGACGCTGGCCCCTTCGTACCCGTCGCGCAGAAACACGTCACGCGCGCCGGCGAGAACCTGGTCGAATTTCCGGCCTTTCTTGATGGCCGTCACCGGTGCGTTCATGATTGTCTCCTCATCCCCGTATAGATAGTAGACCGGACGGTTCAGTTCCAGCAAGCGCGACACATCCTGCAGGAGTTGCGCCGCCCACGCGCACGGGCTACCCCGGCGCGCATGGTCGAGATATTCTTCAAGACGCTGCCCTTCTTCCTGCTGATCGGCCTGGGCTACTGGGCCGGGCGGACGCGGTTCTTTACCGAGGAGGCGACGGCCTATCTCACCAAGTTCGTCTTCTACTTCGCGCTGTCGGCGATGCTGTTCGGATTTACGTCGAACCTGCGCTTCGAGGAACTGGTCAACTGGCCGTTTCTGCTGGCCTACCTGTCGGCCACCATGGTGGTCTATCTCTTCGTGACCGCCGTCTCGCTGCTGCGTGGCCGCCCGGCCGAAGAGGCGGCGTTCGAGGCGCAGTGCGGGGTGATCGGGAACGTGGGGTTTCTGGGCATCCCGATGCTGGTCCTGCTTCTGGGGCCCGAGGCGGTCGGGCCGGTGGTGATGGTTCTGGCGGTGGACCTGATTGTCTTCGGCAGCCTGATCGTCATCATCGTCAGCGCCTCGCGCGGGACCTTCTCGTGGGGTATCTTCCGCACCGTGGGCATCGGGCTTCTGAAGAACCCGATGATCGTCTCGATCACGCTGGGCCTTCTGTGGTCGGCGTTCGCGCTGCCGGTGCCCGCGCCCATGGCGGAGTTCCTCCAGATCCTGGGCGCCGCCGCCACGCCGGGGGCGCTTTTCGCGATCGGGGCGTCGCTTGCCTCGAAATCGGCCGAACGGCTGACCACGGCGGTCGAGCTTTCGGCGATCAAGCTTCTGCTGCACCCGGCCGCCGTGTCGGTTGCGGCGCTCCTGATCTTCGAGGTCGATCCCTATGCCGCCGGCGTCATGATCGCCGCCGCAGCCCTTCCCGTGGCCGGCAACGTCTATATCCTGGCCCAGCACTACCGGGTCGCACCGCAGCGCGTTTCGGCGACCATCCTGATTTCCACCGCCGCGTCGATCTTCACCATCTCGGGGATGATCGCGCTTGTCACCGCCTTGTAGAGGAGACCCCCATGAAGACCGTATCCGAGAATGCCTGTTTCGGGGGTGTGCAGGGGGTCTATTCCTACAGCGCCACGACGACGGATTGCGAGATGACCTTCGGCCTATTCCTGCCGCCGCAGGCAAGGGCGGGGAAGGTGCCCGTGCTCTGGTATCTGTCGGGCCTCACCTGCACGCACGAGAACGCGATGGTGAAGGCAGGCGCGCAGGCCCATGCGGCCCGGCACGGCATCGCGGTGGTCTTTCCCGACACTTCGCCGCGTGGCGACGGCGTGGCCGACGACGACGCCTACGACCTGGGGCAGGGGGCGGGGTTCTACCTGAACGCCGTGCGCGACCCCTGGGCGCGCAACTTCCGCATGTGGGACTTCATCACCGCCGATCTTCCCGAAGTGCTGTTCGGGGCGTTCCCTCTCGACCCCGAACGGCAGGGCATCACCGGCCATTCCATGGGCGGGCACGGGGCGTTGACCATCGCCATGACCCATCCCGACCGCTACCGCAGCCTCTCGGCCTTCGCGCCGATCGCGCATCCGACCGAAAGCGACTGGGGCCGCAAGCAGCTTGACGCCTATCTGGGCGACGACACCGCCGCCTGGGCCGCCCATGACGCCACGCTTCTGATGCGTGACCGGGGCTTTCCGGGCGAGGTGCTGATCGACCAGGGGGCCAGCGACCAGTTCCTCGATCTTCTGATGCCCGAGGCGCTGGCCGAGGCGATGGCGGCCCGGCGGCAACCGGGCGTCTTCCGCATGCAGCCGGAATACGACCACAGCTATTTCTTCGTCTCGACCTTCATGGCCGACCATGTGGCCTTTCACGCAGAGCGGCTGACCGCGTGATCTACGTCGATGCCGATGCCTGCCCGGTGAAGGCCGAGGTCGAGACGGTGGCCAGCCGCCACCGCGTTCCGGTGAAGATGGTGTCGAACGGCGGGCTTCGTCCGTCGGCCAATCCGCTGGTCGAGATGGTCTTCGTCGCCGCCGGCCCCGACGAGGCCGACAAGTGGATCGCCGACCGCGCCTTGCCCGGCGACGTTGTCGTGACGGGCGACATTCCGCTGGCCGCGCGCTGCGTCGAGGCCGGCGCCAAGGTGCTCAAGCACAACGGCGAAGCCCTGACGGCCGCGAACATCGGCAACGTGCTGGCGACGCGTGACCTGATGACCGATCTGCGCGCCGCCGACCCCTTTCGCCAAGGCGGTGGGCGGGGCTTTACACGCGCCGACCGGTCGCGTTTTCTCGACGCACTCGACCGGGCGCTTCGAGCCGCCGCAAAGGATACTCCATGACCATCGAGGCCGTCATCTTCGACATCGGCAACGTGCTGATCGAGTGGAACCCCGAACGCTACTACGACCGGGTGATCGGTGAAGACCGGCGCAAGCGCATGTTCGCCGAGGTCGACCTGCACGCGATGAACGACCGCGTCGACCGGGGCGAGGATTTCACCGCGACGATCTATGAGACAGCCGAGGCCTATCCCGAATGGCGCGTCCGAGATCCGCCAGTGGCACGACAACTGGATCGAGCTTGCAAGCCCCGTGATCCAGCCGTCGGTGACGCTTTTGCGGGCGCTGCGGGCGCAGGATGTGCCGGTCTTCGCGCTGACCAATTTCGGCATCGGCAGCTTCGCCTATGCCGAGACGCAGTACCCCTTCCTGGCCGAGTTCGATCGCCGCTATGTCTCGGGGCATATGGGCGTCATCAAGCCGGACCCGCGCATCTACGAGATGGTCGAGGAGGATTGCGGCGTCGCGCCCGGGCATTTGCTGTTCGCCGACGACCGGCAGGACAACATCCGGATGGCCGCATCCAGGGGCTGGCAAACGCATCTCTTCGAGGGGCCGGACGGATGGGCCGACCGGCTTGTCGCCGAAGGCCTGCTCGCGGGACAGACGCCATGAGCATCCCGGTCGTCGGGTTCGCCGAGGGCGAAGCGGGGCTCGACTGGATCGGGCTGACCGACGCGCTTGCCGCTGGGCACCGTCTCCCGAAGGCCGAGATCGGGGACACTTTCCTTTACCGCGATCCCGACACGCTGCTCAGCCGGGCGGCCTGGATCGACGGGCTGGGCATGGCGGTGAAGACCGCGACGGTGTTTCCCGGCAATCCCGCGAAGGGCAAGCCGATGATCGGCGGGGCGGTCGCGGTCTTTTCGGACGAGGATGGCAGCCTCGAGGCGATCGTCGATTTCCGCCTCGTCACCAAGTGGAAAACGGCGGGCGACAGCCTGCTGGCCGCACGTCATCTGGCGCGGCCCGACAGCCGCACGATCCTGATCGTCGGGGCCGGGACCGTAGGGCGCAGCCTGCGCGCGGCCTATGGCGCGGCCTTCCCCGACGCCCGGTTCCTCGTCTGGAACCGCAACCCCGAAAAGGCTGTGGCCTTCGCCGGCGACTTCGACGCGACCGAGGCCGTCCGCGGACCTCGAGGCCGCTGTCCGGTCGGCCGACATCGTGACTTCGGCGACCATGGCGACCGAACCGCTGATCAAGGGCGACTGGCTGCGCCCGGGCCAGCATATCGACCTCATCGGCGCCTACCGTCCCGACATGCGCGAGGCCGACGATACGGCCCTTGGGCGCGCCCGCATCTTCGTCGACAGTTTCGACACCACGCTTGGCCACATCGGGGAACTCAAGATCCCGCTCGAGGCCGGGGTGATCCGCCGTGAACAGGTCATCGCCGATTACTACGACCTCGACCGCTTCACGCGGCGACCGGACGACATCACGCTGTTCAAGAACGGCGGCGGCGCGCATCTCGACCTGATGACGGCGCGCTTCATCCTCGACCGCTGGAGAGGCTGAAGGGCCCATGTCGGAGACTCTGGCCGAGATCTACACGCGGCTGGCGGGCGAGGGGCGGTTGACGCCCGACCCCGCGCAGCAGGCGCTGCTGAGCGAACTCGAACGCATCCGCACGACGCTGGAGGAGCAGCCCGTGAAGCGGGGCGGATTGCGTGGGCTCTTCCAGCGCGATGCCAAGGCGTTCAAGGGTCTCTATCTCTGGGGCGGGGTCGGGCGCGGCAAGTCGATGCTGATGGACCTGTTCTTCGCGGCGGTCGACATCGACGCCAAGCGCCGCGTCCATTTCCATGCCTTCATGCAGGAGGTACAGGCCGCCCTGCACGAGGCGCGCAAGACCGGGGTCGACGATGCGATCCTGCCGGTCGCCGCGGACATCGCCGCCGATCTGCGCCTTTTGTGCTTTGACGAGATGCAGATCACCGACATCGCCGATGCGATGATCGTGGGGCGGTTGTTCGAGCAGCTTTTCGATGCCGGCGTGACGGTCGTCACCACCTCGAACCGCGAACCCGACGCGCTTTACAAGGACGGGCTCAACCGCGCGCTTTTCCTGCCGTTCATCGCCCTTCTCAAGCGGCACATGGTGGTCTGGGAACTGGCGTCGCCGACCGACTATCGCCAGGGCAAGCTGGCCGGAACGCCCGCCTATTTCACGCCCGCCGACGCCGATGCGCGGGCGGCCATCCGCGCGCTCTGGCACGACATGACGGCGGGGACGGCGGTCGAGACGCTGGTCCTGAAGGTCAAGGGGCGGGACGTCGTGATCCCGGCCTTCGCCAACGGTGTCGCGAAGGCGACGTTCTACGACCTCTGCGCCCAGCCGCTGGGACCTGCCGACTACCTTGCGCTGGCCGAGGCGGTGCGGGTCCTGATCCTCGAGGATATCCCCCGCCTGTCGTCCGAGAACTACAACGAGGCGCGCCGCTTCGTGACGCTGATCGACGCGCTCTACGAGGCGAAGGTCAGGCTGATCGCCACCGCTGCGGACGAGCCGGAGAAGCTCTACATCGAAGGCGAGGGGACGTTCGAATTCGAACGGACGGCCAGCCGCCTGCGCGAGATGCAGTCGGATGGATGGGGTGGATGAGCCCGGACAAGCTGCCTGCGCGGGTTTTTTTCGCTTGGGCCGATGGCGACGGGCAGGGTAGCCATGCGGGCATGATTGCCCGAATCAACCGCCAGGCGACGTGGATTGTCGCAGGTCTCCTTGCCGCCGCTTGGCCGGAACTGGCCCTGGCGCAGGCACTGGACTTTGACCCATCCTCTTCGAATGCCCCTGCTGTCGCCAATACGCGGGAGTTTCCCGTGCTGCAGGCCGGGGCCGACCTCTTCCGGGGCGTCTTCAGGATCGCGACGCTGGGCGGAGAGGTCTCTGTCTATGGCCAGTTCAGCCCCACCTTGCAGTTCGTCGATGATGGTGTGGGCAGCTATAGCGAATTCCTGGACAACGCCAACTCGCAGTCGCGCATTGGTTTGCTGTCCGATTTGCCGCTCGGGGCGTCGACGCTGCGCTTGCGTGCCGAGGTCGGCCTGGGGGTTCCAAAGACCAATCAGAGCAGTCAGACGTCGGACCTGTCCTACAGGGCCTGGGGCGATGCCTATGTGCGCTACTTCGAGGCGCGGGTTTCAGGGCAATACGGAATCGTTTCCTTCGGCCAGGGCGACATGGCGACGAAAGATGCGGCCAGCAACGATGCCTCCGGGACCAAGGTCGCCGGCTATGTGCAGATCAGAGATTCGGCAGGCGGCTTTTTCTTTCGCCAGGCGGACGGCACGCTGTCGGAGATCCAGATCGGCGACGTCTTCAATGCGTTCAACGCGAACCGGCGCGTCCGGGTACGCTACGACAGTCCCGTCTGGAACGGATTCAGTCTTGCTGCAGCCTATAGCGGGCCGAAGGTGTCGAACCCGGGGATCGAGACCGACTACGACGCGGCTCTGAACTATGCCGGCACCTTTCAGGATGTCGCGGTCAACGCCAGCCTCGGGCTTGCCCGGCAGGAGGACGTGGATGGCGACCGGTATCAGAACTATGTCGGGTCGGTCGCGCTGCTTCACAAGCCGAGCGGTTTCAACCTGAGCGTCGCGAGCGGCGGGATACCGGGCGGCGCGCGCTACGGCTATGTGAAGGCCGGCTGGCTTGGCGATCCGCTCGACGTCGGGTCCACAGCTGTCGCGGTGGAGTACTACGGCGGGCAGGGCTTCGAGACCCTGGGCACCTCGTCAACTGCGCGCGGAATCATGGCCGTGCAGGGTTTCGACCATCTGAGCCTCGAGGCCTACGTGGCCTATCGCGAATACGCCTTCGCCGATCCCGCGTCCGGGCCGTACCGTGATCTCAGTTCCGTGCTGGCCGGCCTGCGCTGGAAGTTCTGACGGCGGTTTACTGGTTCGTCTTGAGAACATCGCCCGCAAGATAAAGCGACCCGCAGATCAGGATGCGCGCGGCGGCGTCATCCGAAACGATGTCCCGAATCGCGTCAAGGACTGACACCGCCACCGTGGTCGGCAGGCCAACCGCCCGTCCGGCTTCGGCGGTCTCCGCCGCCGGCAGGGTCGCGGACGCGCCGGGGATCGACACGGCGTGCAGGTCGACCGCCTCCTCCGCAAGGGGGCGCAGGAAGCCGGTGACGTCCTTTGTGTTGAGCATCCCGACGATCAGGTGGGTGCGCTTGGCGGGCAACCGCGCAAGTGCCGCGGCCACCGCCCGCCCCGCCGCAGGATTATGCCCGCCGTCGAGCCAAAGCTCGGCGGCTCCCGCGGCGTCGACCAGCGGCCCCTGCCGCAGCCGCTGCATGCGCGCGGGCCAGACCGAGCGGGTCACGGCGGCTTCACAGGCGGCCTCGTCCCGGCCGAGGGTGCGCAGCGCGGCAATCGCGGTTCCGGCGTTGGTGATCTGATGCGGGCCGGGCAGGACGGGCGTCGGAAGGTCGAGAAGCCCGCGATCGTCCTGATAGACCAGACGCCCGCGTTCCTCGCGTGCCTCGAACTCCTGCCCGTGGATGACAAGCGGGGCGCCCACGCGCGCCGCCTGGGCCTCGATCACCTCACGCGCTTCGGGACGTTGATCGGCCACGATGCAGGTCACGCCCGGCTTGAGGATGCCCGCCTTTTCGAAGGCGATCTTGGCGATCGTGTCACCAAGATACTGCTCGTGGTCGAAATCGATCGGCGTGATGACGCAAAGCCGGGGCCTTTCGATCACGTTCGTCGCGTCAAGGCGGCCGCCCAGCCCCACCTCGAGCAGCGTCCAGTCGGCCGGCGTCCGGGCGAAGGCCAAGAGCCCTGCCACCGTCGTGATCTCGAAGAAGGTGATCGGCGCGCCGGCGTTTCTTTCGAGACATTCGTCGAGGATTTCGGTCAGCGCCTCTTCCGATATCAGGTCCCCCGCCACGCGGATGCGTTCGTGAAACCGTGCCAGATGGGGCGAGGTATAGGCATGGCAGACGTCGCCGGAGGCTTCCAGGCCGGCGCGGATCATCGCCAGCGTCGATCCCTTGCCGTTGGTGCCGGCGACATGGATCACCGGCGGCAACACCGCTTCTGGATGACCCAGACGCTCCAGAAGCCGGTGCACACGGCCCAGCGTCAGGTCGATCATCTTGGGGTGAAGCGACATCATCCGTTCGAGGATGATGTCGGAGCCTGTCGGGTTCACGCCTTGCCGTCCACCGCTTCGTTGGCAGTCTTGGGCTCGGAAGCCGGCGTGCCCTCGGAGGCATCGGCGGTCGCCCTCGGCCTCGGGCGCGGGCAGATCACCGCGCACGGCCGGGGGCATGCGCATCATCATCCGAAGGATGGTGACCAGATCGTCCTTGAGATCCTTGCGGGGCGTCACCCTGTCCAGCATGCCGTGGTCAAGCAGGTATTCGGCGCGCTGGAAGCCTTCGGGCAGCTTCTCGCGGATGGTCTGCTCGATCACACGGGGCCCGGCAAAGCAGATCAGGGCGTTGGGCTCGGAGATCTGCACGTCGCCCAGCATCGCATACGAGGCCGTGACACCCCCCGTGGTCGGGTGGGTCAGAACAACGATGTAGGGAAGGCCCGCTTCCTTCACCATCTCGACCGCCACGGTGGTGCGGGGCATCTGCATCAGGCTCAGGATGCCTTCCTGCATGCGTGCGCCGCCGGCGGCCGAGAACAGGACCAGCGGTCGCTTCAGGGCCACCGCGCGTTCGGCCGCCGCGATGATGGCATTGCCGACATACATGCCCATGGACCCTGCCATGAAGCTGAAATCCTGGGCGGCCGCGACGATGGGCGTGCGGCCGATCTCGCCTTCGGCGACCAGCATCGCCTCCTTCTCGCCCGTGGCCTTCTGGGCGGCCTTGAGGCGTTCGGGATATCTCTTCTGATCCCGGAAATGCAGGGGGTCCACCACGGGGTCCGGAACGGCGACGTCGGTGAAGACCCCACCGTCGAACAGGGCGGTGAAACGGTCCCGCGGCGAGATCGCCATGTGATGACCGCAGGACGTGCAGACGTTCAGATTGTCCTTGAGTTCACGGTGGAACAGCATGGTTCCGCATTCGTCGCACTTCGTCCAGAGGTTGTCTGGGACGTCGCGGCGCGAAAAGATCGAGTTGATCCTCGGGCGGACGTAGTTGGTGATCCAGTTCATCGGTGGCTGGCTTTCGTTCCGTGCGGGCCTCGCGTGAGATAAGCCGCGCGGAACCGAATTGCAATCAACGCGCCACCACCCGCCGCACCAGCCACCAGGCCAGCACAAGGAACCCCAGGTCGAGGAGGATCAGCGCATCAAGCGCCATCGTGTCCTCGATCGCGTAGGGCGTGCGGAAAAGCGACAGCCCCGTAATGGTGCCGTCCGTTGACAGGATCGCCACCGCTAGCACGTTGTTGGCGAAATGGAACCCCCAGGCCGCCCCGATGCTGCCGGTGCGCGCGGTCAGGTCCGCGGCGGCCAGGCCGAAGATCGCCGCAGCGCCGACGATTGCCCAAGCCGTCCCCGGCGAAAGGTCGCCGTTGAGATGGACCAGCCCGAACAGCACCGAGGGCACCACGGCCCAGGCCAGCGGCGACCGGAAGCGCGCGCCCAGTTGTTGCTGAAGATAGCCGCGAAAGGCGAGTTCCTCGGCGCCGGTCTGGATGGCAAGGCCCAGAAGCGTCAGCGGCAGCAGCGTGGCCCAGGCCACGGGCGGCAGGTTCGGCACGGCGTCCTCGCCCACGGACCAGATCGCGAGCGACACCAGCATGAGGCCGCCGACCACAAGCGCAGCGCGGACGAAATCACGCAGCGCGCGAACGGCCGGGCCGAACAGGGTACCGGCAGGGCGGCGGTGCAGCCAGCGCGCGGCCAGCATCGCCCCCACGGCCATTCCGGAGAAGGAGAACAGCAAGAGCAGCGCGCCAGCCGGCGTATCCGCTTCGAGCATGCGCGGCAGCCAGTTCAGCGCGTCGTCCCGATACGCCGCGACGCGCCATCCCGCACCGAAGAGGACGATGGTTCCGATCATGGCGCAGACCACGATCAGAACCGCCCCGAGCGCGGTCCGCCAGAGCTGCGGATAGGCCCGTGCCGGGGCGATGAACCTGTCGAAGGGGCGCTGCATCGGGCGCACGCTATCTCCGCGCAGCCCTCTGCGCAATCGGCCCCGGCCTGCGGCGATACGTCCCCGCGCTCCGGGAAAGAAAAAGGCCCCCGCCGAAGCGGGGGCCATGACTTTCCTGTCCCGAGTATGACGCGATCAGTCGCGCGACTCGGGCGTTTCGACCAGATCGGCCTCGGCAAAGGGATCGACCTCGTCGGCCATCTCGGCCTCGGGGGCGGCCAGCGCGGCCGAGGCTTCGGCGGCCTTGCGGGCTTCCTCGATCACCTTCAGGTCGCGCTCGGCGGCGATGCGGCGAACGCGGCTGGTGGCGCCGCCGGTACCGGCGGGGATCAGGCGTCCGACGATCACGTTCTCCTTCAGGCCGACAAGCTTGTCGCGCTTGCCCTGCACCGAGGCTTCGGTCAGCACGCGCGTGGTCTCCTGGAACGAAGCCGCCGAGATGAACGACCGGGTCTGGAGCGAGGCCTTGGTGATCCCAAGAAGGATGGGCTCGCCCGAGGCCGGACGCTCACCCTTGGCCAGCGCCTTTTCGTTCATCGCGTCAAGCTCGGCCTTGTCGACATGTTCGCCCTTCAGAAGCGTGGTTTCCCCACTGTCGAGGATTTCCCACTTCTGCAGCATCTGGCGCACGATGACCTCGATGTGCTTGTCGTTGATCTTCACGCCCTGGAGACGATAGACCTCCTGCACCTCGTTGATCATGTAATCGGCCAGCGCCTCGACACCCATGATCGACAGGATGTCATGCGGCGCCGGGTTGCCGTCCATGATGTAGTCGCCCTTCTGCACGAAGTCGCCTTCCTGCACCGGGATGTGCTTGCCCTTGGGCACCATGTATTCGACCGCTTCAAGCGTGTCGTCGATGGGTTCGATCGTGATCCGGCGCTTGTTCTTGTAGTCGCGCCCGAACTTCACGTTGCCGTCGATTTCGGCGATGATCGCGTGGTCCTTCGGACGCCGTGCCTCGAAAAGCTCGGCCACCCGCGGCAGACCGCCGGTGATGTCCTTGGTCCGCGCGCCTTCGCGCGGGATCCGCGCGACAACATCGCCGGCCTTCACCTCGGCCCCATCCTCGACCGACAGGATCGCGTCGACCGACATCGGGTAGGTGATGGGGTTGCCCTGCTCGTTGCGCACAGGCTCGCCATCGTCCCCGACAAGGATGACCTCGGGCTTGAGGTCGCTGCCCTTCGGCGCGGCCCGCCAGTCCGACACGATCCGCTGCGTCATGCCGGTGGCATCGTCGGTATCCTCGCGGACCGAGATCCCCGAAACGAGGTCGACGAAGCGCACGGTGCCGGGTTTTTCGGCGATGATCGGCAGGGTGTACGGGTCCCATTCGAACAGCTTGTCGCCGCGCTTGACCATGGCGCCGTCCTTCGGGAAGACCTTGGTGCCGTAGCCAAGCTTGTGGCTGGCCCGCTCGGTCCCCGTCTCGTCGAGAATGACAAGCTGCATGTTGCGGCCCATCACGATCATCTCGCCCGTGTCGGTTTCCAGGATGTTGGCGTTGCGGAACTCGACCTTGCCGGGCTGGTTCGCCTCGAGGAACGACTGCTGGCCACCCTGCGCGATGCCGCCGATGTGGAACGTCCGCATCGTCAGCTGCGTGCCGGGTTCGCCGATCGACTGCGCCGCGATGATACCCACGGCTTCGCCGGTGTTCACCATCGTGCCGCGTGCAAGATCGCGGCCATAGCACGTGGCGCAGACGCCTTCCTCGGCCTCGCAGGTCAGCGGGCTGCGCATGCGCAGCGTCGTGACACCGGCCGCATCGACCGCGTCGGCCTTGCGTTCGTCGATCAGTTCGCCCTTGGCCACGATCACCTCGTCGGTGCCGGGAACAAGGATGTCGTCGGCCGCCACGCGGCCGAGGATACGCTCGGCCAGGGTCGAGACGACTTCGCCGTCGTTCACCGCAGCCTGCGCCGTGATCGCTTTCTCGGTGCCGCAGTCGCGCATCCGCACGATGCAGTCCTGCGCCACGTCGACGAGGCGACGGGTCAGGTAACCCGAGTTCGCCGTCTTGAGCGCGGTGTCGGCCAGACCCTTCCGGGCACCGTGGGTCGAGTTGAAGTACTCGAGCACGGTCAGGCCTTCCTTGAAGTTCGAGATGATCGGCGTTTCGATGATCTCGCCCGACGGCTTGGCCATGAGGCCCCGCATCCCGCCCAGCTGTTTCATCTGCGCCGGCGAACCCCGGGCACCCGAGTGCGACATCATGTAGACGCTGTTCGGCTCCATCTCGGCGCCGGCATCGTCCTTCCGCGTGGCCGAGATGTCGGACATCATCGCCCCGGCAACCTCGTCCGAGCACTTCGACCAGGCATCGACGACCTTGTTGTACTTCTCACCCTGGGTGATCAGGCCGTCCATGTACTGCTGTTCGAACTCCTTCACCTGATCGCGCGTGGTGTTCACGATGTCCCACTTGGTATCGGGGATCACCATGTCGTCCTTGCCGAACGAGATGCCGGCCTTGAACGCCTCGCGGAAGCCCAGGCCCATGATCTGGTCACAGAAGATGACCGACTCCTTCTGGCCGCAATAGCGGTAGACGGTGTCGATGACCTGCTGGACTTCCTTCTTGCGCAGAAGGCGGTTGACCAGTTCGAACGGGGCCTTGGCGTTGAGGGGCAGAAGCGCGCCGAGGCGCACCCGACCCGGCGTCGTCGCGAAACGCTGCCAGACCTCGTTGCCTTCCTCGTCGATCTGACGGACGCGTGCGGTGATCTTGGCGTGAAGGTGCACTTCACCCGCGGTCACGGCATGTTCGACCTCTTCGGGGGTCGAGAAGATCATCCCCTCGCCCTTCATGCCCTCGCGCTCCATCGAGATGTAATAGAGGCCAAGGATCATGTCCTGCGACGGCACGATGATCGGCGCGCCGTTGGCGGGCGACAGCACGTTGTTGGTCGACATCATCAGGACGCGCGCTTCCAGCTGGGCCTCGAGGCTCAGCGGGACGTGCACGGCCATCTGGTCGCCGTCGAAGTCGGCGTTGAAGGCCGAGCAGACCAGCGGGTGAAGCTGGATCGCCTTGCCTTCGATCAGCACCGGCTCGAACGCCTGGATGCCGAGGCGGTGCAGCGTGGGCGCACGGTTCAGCATCACCGGGTGTTCGCGGATCACCTCGTCGAGGATGTCCCAGACTTCCGGGCGCTCTTTCTCGACAAGCTTCTTCGCCTGTTTCACCGTCGACGACAGGCCCTTGGCCTCGAGCCGCGAGTAGATGAACGGCTTGAAAAGCTCGAGCGCCATCTTCTTGGGAAGGCCGCACTGGTGCAGCTTGAGTTCCGGTCCGGTCACGATGACCGACCGGCCCGAGAAGTCGACCCGCTTGCCCAGAAGGTTCTGGCGGAAGCGGCCCTGCTTGCCCTTGAGCATGTCCGACAGCGACTTCAGCGGGCGCTTGTTGGCCCCCGTGATGACGCGGCCGCGACGACCGTTGTCAAAGAGCGCGTCCACCGATTCCTGCAGCATCCGCTTTTCGTTGCGCACGATGATGTCGGGCGCGCGCAGTTCGATCAGGCGCTTGAGACGGTTGTTCCGGTTGATCACGCGGCGATAGAGATCGTTGAGGTCCGACGTGGCGAACCGGCCGCCGTCCAGCGGGACAAGCGGGCGCAGTTCCGGCGGAATGACCGGAATCACGGTAAGAACCATCCATTCCGGGCGGTTGCCGGATTCGATGAAGTTCTCGACGATCTTCAGACGCTTGATGATCTTCTTGGGCTTCAGCTCGCCGGTGGCGACCTTCAGCTCCTCGCGCAACTGGGCGGCTTCGGCCTCAAGGTCGATGGCCGCCAGCATCTCGCGGATCGCCTCGGCGCCGATGTTGGCGGTGAAGGCGTCAGTGCCGTACTGGTCTTGCGCGTCGAGGAATTCCTCTTCGCTCATCAGCTGGCCGTAGGTGAGGTCGGTCAGGCCCGGCTCGATCACGACGTAGTTCTCGAAGTAGAGAATCCGCTCGAGATCGCGCAGCGTCATGTCGAGCATGAGGCCGATCCGGCTGGGCAGCGACTTGAGGAACCAGATGTGGGCAACGGGCGCGGCCAGTTCGATATGGCCCATCCGCTCGCGCCGCACCTTCTGGAGCGTCACTTCCACGCCGCACTTCTCGCAGACGACGCCGCGATACTTCATGCGCTTGTACTTGCCGCAGAGGCACTCGTAGTCCTTGATCGGCCCGAAGATACGGGCACAGAACAGCCCGTCACGTTCCGGCTTGAACGTGCGATAGTTGATCGTCTCGGGCTTCTTGATCTCGCCGTAGGACCAGCTGAGAATCCGCTCGGGCGACGCCAGCGAGATCTTGATCTCGTCGAACTGCTTCGGCGCGGCAAGCGGGTTGAACGGGTTGGTGGTCAGTTCCTGGTTCATCTTGCGTCCTTAAATCTGAGTGGGGTGGAGGAGGGCGATTCCGCCCTCACTCGTCCTCCGCATCCAGGAGTTCCATGTTGAGGCCGAGGCCCCGGACTTCCTTGACCAGAACATTGAACGACTCGGGCACACCGGCTTCGAAGTTGTCCTCGCCCTTGACGATCGACTCGTAGACCTTGGTCCGGCCTGCGACATCGTCCGACTTGACGGTGAGCATCTCCTGCAGGGTGTAGGCCGCGCCGTAGGCTTCGAGTGCCCAGACTTCCATTTCCCCGAAACGCTGGCCGCCGAACTGGGCTTTCCCGCCCAGCGGCTGCTGGGTGACAAGGCTGTAGGGTCCGGTCGACCGCGCGTGGATCTTGTCGTCCACGAGGTGGTGCAGCTTCAGCAGGTACTTGATGCCGACCGTGACCTTCCGGGCGAACTGTTCGCCCGTACGGCCGTCGAAGAGGTCGGACTGGCCCGATTGCGAGAATCCGGCCCGCACCAGCGCGTCGTTGACATCGGCTTCCTTGGCACCGTCGAAGACCGGCGTGGCGATCGGGACACCGTTCGTGACGTTGCTGGCCGCTTCGACCAGCGTATCCTCGTCCATGCCCTTGATGCCCTCGTCGTAGACATCGTCGCCGTAAGCCAGCTTCATCGCCTCGCGCACCGGCGTCAGGTCGCCCGAGCGCCGGTATTCGCCCAGCGCATCGTCGATCTTGATGCCAAGACCGCGCGCGGCCCAGCCCATGTGGGTCTCGAGGATCTGGCCCACGTTCATCCGGCTGGGAACGCCCAGCGGGTTGAGAACGAGGTCGACCGGGGTGCCATCGCCGAGGAACGGCATGTCCTCGATCGGAACCACCTTCGACACGACGCCCTTGTTGCCATGACGTCCGGCCATCTTGTCGCCCGGCTGCAGCTTGCGCTTCACCGCGACGAAGACCTTGACCATCTTCATGACACCCGGGGGCAGGTCGTCGCCACGGCGGACCTTTTCGACCTTGTCCTCGAACCGTGCTTCAAGCGCGCGCTTCTGGGCCTCGTACTGGGCGTTGAGCGCTTCGACCTGACCGGCCTCGGCTTCCTCGCCCAGGGCAAGCTGCCACCACTGGCCACGGCTCAGGGTTTCCAGAAGGTCCTCGGTGATCTCAGAGCCCGCCTTGACGCCTTTCGGCCCCTTCACGGCGGTCTTGCCAAGGATCATCGACTTGAGGCGCGCGTAGATGTTGCGCTCGAGGATCGCCAGCTCGTCGTCCCGGTCACGGGCCAGACGTTCGACTTCCTCGCGCTCGATCTGAAGCGCGCGTTCGTCCTTCTCGACGCCGTGCCGGTTGAAGACCCGTACCTCGACGATCGTGCCGAAGTCGCCCGGCGGCAGACGCAGCGAGGTGTCGCGCACGTCGCTGGCCTTTTCGCCGAAGATGGCGCGCAGAAGCTTTTCTTCCGGCGTCATCGGGCTTTCGCCCTTGGGCGTGATCTTGCCCACAAGGATATCGCCCGGGCCGACGTCGGCGCCGATGTAGACGATCCCGGCTTCGTCGAGGTTGCGCAGGGCTTCCTCGCCGACGTTGGGGATGTCGCGGGTAATCTCCTCGGGTCCGAGCTTGGTGTCACGGGCGGCGACTTCGTATTCCTCGATATGGATCGAGGTGAAGACGTCGTCGCGCACGATGCGCTCGGAGATCAGGATCGAGTCCTCGTAGTTGTAGCCGTTCCAGGGCATGAAGGCGACGACCACGTTCTTGCCAAGGGCCAGTTCGCCCATGTCGGTCGACGGGCCGTCGGCGATGACCTCGCCCTTGCCCACGGTGTCGCCCACCTTCACCAGCGGACGCTGGTTGATGCAGGTGTTCTGGTTCGACCGCTGGAACTTGCGCAGGCGGTAGATGTCGACACCCGGATCGCCGGGTTCGAGATCGGCCGTTGCCCGCACCACGATCCGCTGGGCATCGACAAGGTCGATGACCCCGGCGCGGCGCGCCGTGATCGAGGCGCCCGAGTCGATGGCGACCTTGGCTTCGATGCCGGTGCCCACGAACGGCGCCTCGGCCTGCAGAAGCGGCACCGCCTGACGCTGCATGTTCGAGCCCATGAGGGCGCGGTTGGCGTCGTCATTCTCCAGGAACGGGATCAGCGAGGCCGCAACCGACACCAGCTGTTTCGGCGAAACGTCGATCAGCGTGACGGATTCGTTCGGTGCAAGCGTGTATTCGCCCGCCTGGCGGGTCGACACGAGGTCATTGCGGAACTTGCCCTTCTCGTCGAGCTGGGCGTTGGCCTGCGCCACGACATGGCGCATTTCCTCGGTCGCCGACATGTACTGAACGTCGTCGGTCACCTGACCCTCGACGACCTTGCGGTAGGGCGTTTCGATGAAGCCGTACTTGTTCACGCGCGCGAAGGTGGCGAGGCTGTTGATCAGGCCGATGTTCGGACCTTCCGGCGTTTCGATCGGGCACATCCGGCCGTAGTGGGTCGGGTGCACGTCGCGCACCTCGAAGCCGGCGCGCTCGCGGGTCAGACCGCCCGGTCCAAGCGCCGAGAGACGGCGCTTGTGCGTCACTTCGGACAGCGGGTTGGTCTGGTCCATGAACTGCGAAAGCTGCGACGAGCCGAAGAATTCGCGCACCGCGGCTGCGGCGGGTTTCGCGTTGATCAGGTCCTGCGGCATGACGGTGTCGATCTCGACCGACGACATGCGCTCCTTGATCGCGCGCTCCATCCGCAGAAGGCCGACGCGGTACTGGTTCTCCATCAGTTCGCCGACCGAGCGCACCCGGCGGTTGCCGAGGTGGTCGATGTCGTCGATCTCGCCCTTGCCGTCGCGCAGTTCCACCAGCGCCTTGATGCAGGCGACGATGTCCTCGCGTCGCAGCGTGCGCTGGGTGTCCGGCGCATCGAGGTCGAGGCGCATGTTCATCTTCACGCGGCCGACCGCAGAAAGATCGTAGCGTTCGGAATCGAAGAACAGCTGGTCGAACAGCGCCGAGGCGGCGTCGACGGTCGGCGGCTCACCCGGGCGCATCACGCGGTAGATATCCATGAGCGCGCCTTCACGGCCCATGTTCTTGTCCGACGCCATGGTGTTGCGCAGGTACGGTCCGACCGACACGTTGTCGATGTCGAGAACCGGGATGTCGGTGATGCCGGCATCCATGAGGTCCTTCAGAGTGCCGCCTGTGACGGCGCCTTCCTTGTCGACTTCCCAGGTCAGTTCGTCGCCGGCCTCGACGTAGATGGCGCCGGTGGACTCGTCGATGATGTCCTTCGCGACATAACGGCCGACGATGTTGTCGAACGGCACCAGAAGCTCGCTCACCTTGCCGTCGTCGATCAGTTTCTTGACGGTCCGCGGGGTGACTTTCTCGCCGGCCTTGGCGATCACTTCGCCGGTCTTGGCATCGACAAGGTCATGGGTCGGACGGGTGCCACGCACGCGTTCGGGGAAGAACTTCGTGACCCAGCCCTTGTTCTTTTTCAGCTTGAAATCGACCGTGTTGTAATAGGCATCCATGATGCCTTCCTGGTCGAGACCCAGCGCGTAGAGCAGCGTGGTGACAGGCAGCTTCCGACGGCGGTCGATCCGCGCGAACACAAGGTCCTTGGCGTCGAACTCGAAATCGAGCCATGAGCCACGATAGGGAATGATCCGGCAGGCGAAGAGAAGCTTGCCCGAAGAATGGGTCTTGCCCTTGTCATGGTCGAAGAACACGCCGGGGCTGCGGTGCATCTGGGAAACGATCACCCGTTCGGTGCCGTTCACGATGAACGTGCCGTTCGGCGTCATGAGCGGCATGTCGCCCATGAACACGTCCTGTTCCTTGATGTCCTTCACCGACCGCGCGCCGGTATCCTCGTCGACATCGAACACGATGAGGCGAAGGGTGACCTTCAGCGGGGCGGCATAGGTCATGTCGCGCTGCTGGCATTCTTCGACGTCGTACTTCGGCTTCTCGAGTTCGTAGCGCACGAATTCGAGCACAGCGGTCTCGTTGAAGTCCTTGATCGGGAAGACCGACTGGAAGACGCCCTTGATCCCCTCGCCATCGGCGGGCTCCGGGCCGTCGCCCGAGTTCAGGAACAGGTCGTAGCTGGATTTCTGAACCTCGATGAGGTTCGGCATCTCCAGAACTTCGCGGATCTTGCCATAATATTTGCGGATACGTTTCTGGCCGAGGAAGGTCGAAGCCATGGGTGGCGGATCTCCGTTTTCATCGGCGCAGGGCGGCTGGGGGACCGAACGCTGCACCAGATCCGGACACAGCCGTTTCCATACCAGAGGCGTCTCCCACGACGCCTCGCCCGAAACGACTGACTGCCCTGTCAAAGCTCAGCCTCGGCTGAGCTTTGAGAGAGCGATCAAAGCTTGATTTTGGTCCGAAATGAGCGCGCGCGCACCGAATCAGCAACTGTCGAAGAGTTGGTCACTTAACAATCTCTTCGAAAGCTTTCAACAGGGCGCGCGTGGTCTTTTCCTTTGTGTAGGTCGAAAGGATGTGGTCGGAGGCCTTCCGGCGCATCGCATCCAGGCGGGTCGGGTCGCGATCATATTCGGCGATGACGTCGACCACCGTCTCTGTAGAACACGATGATGTCGTCCTCAGGAACGGGGAACGCAATGTCGGGTGTGAAGTACTCGTTCCCTCCGACACCGGTGTAGCCGATCGTGATGCATCCCATCGCCATGGCTTCGGCCGGGCGGCAGACCGAAGCCTTCGTTCCTGCGAAAACGACGAGAAAGATCAGGCGAGTCCGCAAGCACCTCCCGAACCTGGCAGGCGAAAGCCGTTCGACACACATGAATTCGAACCCTTGCATGCCGGCTCGTTGGCATTCTGCAGTACGGCGACCAGGGACTCTGCTTCCGCGCCGCGCTTTCTCGGCATATAGGCGATCGTTCTTGCTCTTCGGTCGCGATGAAACCGGTAGTTGGCACGATCGAGGAATAGAGGCACGTGGTGTCCGCTTGATCGGCGAAGAACCGATGCGATCCTGCCGAGGCGCATAGCTTCGAAGTAGCAAGGATCGCGGTCGCCGTGACGCGAATTCTGCGAATTTGCTCCGTAAGCTGCGAGAGTGAATGCCGCAATCCGATTCGACGAACGACGCTTGAGGAAGACGACGTGGAAGGCGTCAGGAAACCGCCTTGATCTGAGATCCGTACCAGAACTCTGGGTATCATCACCACGTCCTGCGCGTCCCGGCACCGAAAGCCGATTGGCATTGGATCGTCGCGGTTTGCGGCGGTTTGCCTTCCATTCCCGGAAGCGGGATCGGACGCCACGAAGCCCCTCGGGGTGACGATCATGGTTCAGCGGGGAGTAGGTGGTCTCCACGTCGCTGTCGAAGAACTCGTAGACAAAATCCGGGCTGTGAAAATGCACCGAAACCGGATGGCCGTGATCGCGCAGGATCTCGGCAAACTGATACATCACGTTGATGCCGCCGGTCGGGGAGGGCTTTTCAGGAGCAACGAAATAAATGTGTCGCGGCATCCAGAAAACCGCCCTTGTGACCTGAAACGGCCGGGGCGAACCCCGGCCGTTCCAGAGGCGTTCGCGACGCCTTACTTCACCTCGACTTCGGCACCAGCTGCTTCCAGCTTGGCCTTGATGTCGTCGGCTTCGGCTTTCGACACGCCTTCCTTGACGGCCTTGCCACCGGCTTCCACGAGGTCCTTGGCTTCTTTCAGGCCAAGACCGGTGATCGCGCGCACTTCCTTGATCACGTTGATCTTCTGGGCGCCTGCGGCCTTGAGGATGACGTCGAACTCGGTCTTTTCCTCGGCGGCGGCAGCGGCTTCGCCACCGGCGGCCGGACCGGCCATCATCACGGCGCCGCCAGCGGCGGGCTCGATGCCGTATTCATCCTTGAGGATGGTTTTCAGTTCCTGGGCTTCGAGAAGCGTGAGACCCACGATCTCTTCGGCAAGTTTCTTCAGATCAGCCATTTGAGGTATTCCGTTTCCTAAGATGTGTTCCAACGCATGGGGGCGACCCCACGCAGGACTCGACGGGGATCACGCCGCTTCGGCGCGCTCCTCGATGGTCGACAGGATGCTCGCGATGTTCGAAGCAGGCGCGCCAATGGCCCCGGCGATGTTCGACGCGGGCGCACCGATGCTCGACACGATCTGAGCGATGAGCTCTTCACGCGACGGCATGGAGGCCACGGCTTTCACACCGGCCGGATCCAGAGCGACCTCACCCATTGCGCCGCCGAGGACGACGAACTTGTCGTTCTCCTTGGCGAACTTGTCGGCGACCTTCGCAGCTGCGACAGGGTCATCCGAATAGGCGAGGACGGTCATGCCCGTCAGAAGTCCGGCAATCGACGCACCGGGCTTGTCCTGAAGAGCGATCTTGGCGAGCTTGTTCTTGGCAACCCGAACGGAGCCGCCCGCGTCACGCATGCGCGCGCGGAGGTCCTGCATCTCGGCAACCGTGAGACCTGCGTAATGGGCAACGACCACAACGCCAGAGCTTTCGAAGATCTGGCCGAGTTCCTCGACCACTTTCTCTTTCTGGGCTCTATCCACAGTTTCACTCCAAGTATGGAGGGCCTGTGCGACCCTCCGGCTCAGTTTCTGCCGGGCAGATGCCCGACAAACGAGTCCTTACGGGTCCGTCGCAATCTCGCCCCCGGACGCCGCAGAGGGCGACCCGAAGAAAATTGTCTGTTCCCGTCTCGGGCAGGATTTACGGACACAAGGCCCACCCACCGTCTCGGACGAAATGTCGTGCCTCCCGAATCGTCGGGTGGCCTGACCGGGCGGTGCTTAGGGGCTTTGAGCAGCCAAGGCAAGTGCTCAGGGAGTTTGTGCAATGGCGGCGCCGTGGCCGCGAAACAAGAAAGGCGGGCCGAGTGGCCCGCCTTTCATGGGATTAAATGCGGTGAACCGCCTCAGGCGTTCCCAGTGGCGCTCGCAACGTCGACGCTGACGCCCGGGCCCATGGTCGAGGTCAGCGAGACCTTCTTCATGTAGGTGCCCTTGGCGCCCGACGGCCGGGCCTTCTGCACGGCATCGACGAAGGCCTTCACGTTCTCGACGAGTTTCGCCTCGTCGAAGGACGCCTTGCCGACACCGGCGTGGATCACGCCTGCCTTTTCGGTCTTGAACTGGACCTGACCGCCCTTGGCGGCCTGAACCGCTTCGGCCACGTCCATCGTCACCGTGCCGACCTTGGGGTTCGGCATCAGGTTGCGGGGGCCGAGGATCTTGCCCAGGCGACCCACCACGGGCATCATGTCCGGCGTCGCGATGCAACGGTCGAAGTCGATCTTGCCGCCCTGGATCGCCTCCATCAGGTCTTCGGCGCCGACGATGTCGGCTCCGGCCGCTGTCGCTTCGTCGGCCTTCGGGCCGCGGGCGAAGACGGCGACGCGGACGTCCTTGCCGGTTCCGTTCGGCAGCGTCACCGTACCGCGGACCATCTGGTCGGCGTGGCGCGGGTCGACCCCGAGGTTCAGCGCGACTTCGACGGTCTCGTCGAACTTGGCGTTGGCATTTGCCTTGATCAGGGCAACAGCGTCTTCGACCGACAGGTTTTCCTTGCCGGCGAAGGCCTCGCGCGCGGCGCGGGTGCGTTTTCCAAGCTTTGCCATCACTTCACCTCGATACCCATGGAGCGGGCCGAGCCCAGGATGATCTGCATTGCGCCCTCGACGTCGGAGGCGTTCAGATCCTTCATCTTCGCTTCGGCGATCTCGCGCACCTGTGCCACGGTCACCGTGCCCGCGACCTCGCGGCCCGGCTTCGGCGAGCCCTTGGGGCGGTTGCGCTTGCCCACGGGCTTAAGCCCGGCCGCTTTCTTGAGGTAGAACGACGCCGGCGGCGTCTTGATCTCCATCGAGAAGGACTTGTCGGCAAAATAGGTGATCACGGTGGGGCAGGGCGCGCCTTCCTCCATCTCCTGCGTCTTGGCGTTGAACGCCTTGCAGAATTCCATGATGTTGATGCCGCGCTGACCCAGCGCCGGACCGACCGGCGGAGAGGGGTTCGCTTTTCCGGCGGGGATCTGAAGCTTCAGAGTCCCCATCACTTTCTTGGCCATTGGCCGTCTCCTATCAACACCGTCCCGACGCGTCGGTGCGGCTTTGGTTGCCGTGGTCCGGTCCGACGGGCGCGCCCGTCTCGCCTCCCACGCTTCGCATCACGTCAGGACTGCTTGGAGACCTGCGTGAATTCCAGTTCGACCGGGGTGGCCCGGCCGAAGATCGACACCGTCACCTTGAGGCGCTGGTTGTCGTCGTCGACATCCTCGACCATGCCCTCGAAATCCTCGAACGGGCCGTCGTTCACCTTGACCTTCTCGCCGATCTGGAACGAGATCAGCGTGCGCGGGGCTTCCTCGCCCTCGGCGACGCGGCCGAGGATGGCCTCGACCTCGCCGTCGCGCATCGGCATCGGGCGGCCCTGAGGCCCCAGAAAGCCGGTGACGCGGTTGATCGAGTTGATCAGGTGATACCCTGCGTCCGACATGTCCATGTGCACCAGAACATAGCCCGGCATGAAGCGGCGTTCGGTCGTGACCTTCTTGCCGCGACGAATCTCGATGACCTCTTCGGTCGGGACAAGCACTTCGTCGATCTCGTCCTCGAGACCGGCGTCGACAGCGGCCTGGCGGATCTGCTCGGCGATCTTCTTTTCGAAGTTCGAAAGCACGCTTACCGAATACCAGCGTTTCGCCATGTTCCGTCTCGTCCCGTTCAAGGCGGGGCGCAGAACCCCGATTTTCGTCAACCCCCAAAGAAACCGTTCCGCCGCCGGGCGATGCTTTCTGAATTTGGGTGAGAGTGACGCGCTATTACAGTGACACCATCGCGGTTGCAAGTGCCCTGGCGATGCGGTCCGCGTCAGAGACCTCCGGCGACCCTTTGCCCGCCTTTCAGGATGAGCTGCAGCGATGTCTCGGGCGTGCCGAGGAACTCGAGCGACTGCGACGGGTCGCCGTCGACGACAAGGAGGTCGGCGAAGGCGCCGGGCGTGATCCTTCCCAGGGGGCCGTCGTAGGGTGAGGCCCGTCCGGATTCGGCCAGAAGCCGGCCGGCGTCGCCGGTCGCGCGCTTCAGGGCCTCGAGCGGTGGCATGAACCGGGCGAGCTTGGACAGTTGCCGGCCCTGGCTGGCCGTGCCGGCCGGGTTCATCAGGATATCCGTTCCAAAGGCGCTGTTGATGCCCAGTTCGCGCGCCCACTCATAGGCCTGTATCGTGCCGGCGGCCACGCGCTCCTGATCCGCGCGCTGGCGGGGATCCGATTTCGGGTTCGCGTCCTCGTCGAGGAGAAAGGGCTGAAGGCTCCACCATACGCCCTCGCCCGCCATCATCTCGACCGCTTCACGATCGGCGAGCTGGCCGTGCTCGATGCAGCGCACACCGGCGCGGATCGCGCGCTTGATGCCCTCGGGCGTGTAGACGTGCACGCAGACATAGGTGTCCCAGTCGGCGGCGGCACGGACCCCGGCCCGCAACTCCTCCTCGAGGTACTGGGTGGACAGAAGCGGATCGTAAAGCGACGACACACCGCCGCCCGCCATCATCTTGATCTGGCTTGCGCCCTGCATCAGCTGTTCGCGGACGCGCTGAAGGACCGCGTCCGCGCCGTCGGCGATGGCGGCAAGTCCTACTTCTTCGGTATAGCTCACCTCTCCGGCCCGGCGCGGAAGTTCATGAAGCTGCCGAAAATCGCCGTGTCCCGAGGTCTGCGAGATCATCGCGCCCGCGGGAAAGATGCGCGGGCCATCCACGACGCCTTCGTCGATCGCGCGCTTGAGCGCAAAGGCCGGTCCGCCCACGTCGCGCACCGTCGTGAACCCCCGGCGCAGGGTTTCCCCCGCTTCCTGTGCGGCGCGAAGGTGAACATAGGCGATGTCGGCGGTCAGCGCCGTGATCTGGCTGACCCCGGCGAGCGTGGCGTGCCAATGGCAATCAATGAGGCCGGGAATGACGGTCATGCCCCGGCAATCGATGATGGTGGCCTCTGCCGGACCCTGGCCCCGAGGCGGCAGATCGACGATGCGGTCCCCGTCGATCACGAGGTCGACGCCGTCGGTCAGCACAGGATCGACGCCGTTGAAAAGCCGGAAATTGGTCAGGACAACGGGACGGGATGCGCCCTGGGCGGACGCGCGACGGGGTGCAAGGCCAAAGCCGGCGAACATGCCGACCACTGAGGCCATCCCGCCCAGCACTTCGCGTCGCCGCAGATCAGCGTCGATCCGGCTGAAGGCAGCCTGGGTCGATGGTGCGCCGCAGAGACAGGGGTTGATCCCCGCGCCCTGCGGTTCGGCGGAATAGCAGATCTGGCACATGCTTGCGTTTCCTCCACTCTATGGTCCGATGGATACCACGCGGAGGAGTTCGAGTCGCTTGTCTCTTTGCCGCGGACGGGTGGTCGGCGGGATGCGTCAGCCGAAGAAGCCGAGGATTCCCTGAAGCCCGAGCCGGATCATCCAGTCGACGAAAAAGAAGAAGATCGCCGTGAGGATCGCCATCACGAAGACCATGGCCGAGGTGAGCATCACCTCGCGACGCCCTGGCCAGACGACCTTCGACACCTCGGACCGGACCTGCTGGATGAATTGAAGCGGATTGGTCGTGGCCATCGATGGTTCCTCTCAAGGCGTCGTGAGCGAGATACGCATTCCGCCCCGGCGGTTCAAGCGTGCAGAACCAACACCCCCGCGGGCGGTCCTGCCAAACCTGCCGTTTCCGGCGCGGCTCAGCCCTGGCGGGCCTTGAAACGCCGCTGGGTCTTGTTGATCACGTAGACGCGGCCCTTGCGACGCACCACGCGGCAGTCGCGGTGGCGGTTCTTGAGCGAGCGGAGCGAGTTCCTGACTTTCATCGGTCTCTTCCTCGGGTCACGGCGCTCGCGCGCCTGCGTTTCATAAGGTGCCGCGCAGAATGCGTGGCGGTGGTCCGTGGTGGGCGGTACTGGGATCGAACCAGTGACCCCTACGATGTCAACGTAGTGCTCTACCGCTGAGCTAACCGCCCCGTATGGCCGTCGGAGGCCGGTACTGGTACCGGTGTCCAAACGAACAAGACGCGAGGTTGCCCCCGCGCCGGTCGAGGGGTCTATAAAAGACAGCTTCGGACACTGCAAGGGGTTTTGGCTGGCGCAGGGAACGCGCTATGTTGTCCCCGAGCATGACGGAGCGCCGATGACACGCCACGCCTATCGCCTGGAGCTTCCAGAACAACGCAGCACCAGCGTTGTCTTCGCCTCGCCGCACAGCGGACGCGACTATTCCTGGAACTTCCTGCGCCGATCGGTCCTTGACGAGCAGGCGATTCGGTCGTCCGAGGACGCCTTCGTCGATCTCCTTTTCGAGGACGCGCCCGCGCTTGGCGCCCCACTTCTTTCGGCGGTCGCCCCGCGCGCTTTCATCGACGTCAATCGCAGCGCGGACGAGCTTGATCCGGCCCTGATCGACGGGATTCGGAAAAGCGCCCACAATCCCCGCGTGGCCAGCGGACTCGGCGTCGTGCCGCGTGTGGTCGCCAACGGTCGGGCGATCTACCGTGGAAAGATCCCGCTCAGGGAGGCCGAGGCCCGGATCCGCCTCTACTGGCGTCCCTACCATGACGCCCTTGGCCAGCTTCTGAAGGACAACCTGGAGGCCTATGACGAGGCGATCCTGATCGACTGTCATTCGATGCCGCACGAGGCGCTCGAATCCATCGTGCATCCCGGGGGCCGGCCCGACATCGTTCTGGGCGACCGCTTTGGCGCCGCCGCCCATCCCGAGATCGTCGATCGGGTCGAACAGGCGTTCCTGTCGGCCGGGCTGAGGGTCGTGCGCAACGCCCCTTTCGCCGGTGCCTATGTCACCCAGCATTACGGCCGTCCGTCGCGCGCCCAGCATGTCGTGCAGGTCGAGATCGACCGCTCGCTCTACATGAACGAGGCAGCGATTCGCCCGAACGGCAACTACGGGGCGTTCCGGGCGCTGATGCGGCGCGTGGTCTCGGACATAGTGATGATCGGACAGAAGCAACTGCCTCTGGCGGCTGAATAGAGGGCTCTGCCCCCGGCTGCGCCGCTACCCGGAGTAATTCCAAGAGAAAAGGCGGGGTTGGTCAGCGCAGTGACCGGCCCTTGACGATCGCATCCGTGCCGAAGCGGGCGCGGATGGCATCGGCGGCGCGTTCGGCCCCGGCGCGGCGGATCGCCTGCGGGTCAAGGAGGTCGCCCGAGATGTCGGCCTGCGTTTCGGGGAAAAGCTCGCTCAGGCCGACGCCGATCAGCCGGTAGGGGCTGTCGTCGCCGCGCTGGTCGAAAAGGCCGCGCGCCGTGCGGTAGATGCGGTCGGCGATCTGCGTCGGATCGGGCAGGCTGGTCCGGCGGGTGAGGATCTGGTGATTGGCGCGCTTGAGCTTGAGCGTGACCACCCGTCCGGCCACGCCCCTTGGCCTTGGCGCGGTCCGACACCTGTTCGGCCAGCCGCCAGATATGGCCGTCAAGGATGTCGGCGTCGGCGGTGTCCTCGCCGAAGGTCGTCTCGTTCGAGATGCTTTTCATCGGGCTGTTGACCGAGACGCGGCGTCGGTCTTCGCCCCGGGCAAGGTGCCAGAGCCGGTCCCCCATCTGCCCGAAGCGCGCCTCGAGGTCGGAGCGGTCCCAGCGCAGGAGGTCGGCGAAGCTGCGGATCCCGGCGCGGTCGAGCGCGTCCTGGGTCTGCTGTCCGACGCCCCAGATCAGGCGCACGGGCTTGTCGCGCAGGAAATCGGCGGTCTCGGCCTGTCCGATGACCGAAAAACCGCGGGGCTTTTCAAGGTCGCTGGCCACCTTGGCCAGGAATTTGTTGTGCGAAAGCCCGATCGAGCCGGTGATGCCGATCTCCTCCTCCATCCGCCTGAGCAGCCGCGCCAGCATCACCGCGGGCGGCGCGCCGTGCAGCCGGGCGGTGCCGGTGAGGTCGAGGAACGCCTCGTCGAGCGACAGGGGTTCGACCACCGGCGTGAGGTCGTCCATCAGCGCCCGGACCTGGCGCGAGACTGCCGCATAGACGTCCATCCGTCCCTTCACCACCACCGCCTCGGGGCAAAGGGCAAGGGCCTTGAACATCGGCATGGCCGATTTCACGCCTCGGATCCGGGCGATGTAGCAGGCGGTCGAGACCACGCCGCGGCGGCCGCCCCCGATGATGACGGGCTTGTCGCGCAGGGACGGATCGTCGCGTTTCTCGACCGAGGCATAGAAGGCGTCGCAATCCATGTGGGCGATGGACAGGTCGAAAAGCTCGGGGTGCGAGACGATCCGCGGCCGGCCGCAGGCGGGGCAGCGGCGGCCGGCGTCGAACGTGGTCAGGCAATCGCGGCAGAGAGCGGGCATGGTGGGATCATACGCCGGGCGGGGCCCTGTCGGAAAGCGCCGATCGGTGGTTGCGCCACCGCGCCCGGACGCGCAACTCTGGTCGGACACCACGCAGCGGAGGACCCCATGCGCATTCTCTTCACCGGCGGGGCCGGCAAGGCCGGGCGGCATGTCATCCCCTACCTTCTGGGGCAGGGGCACCGGGTGCTGAACCTCGACCTCGTGCCGCTCGACCATCCCGGCGTCGACAACCGGATCGCCGATATCACGGACGCGGGGCAGGTCTTCGACGTGATGCAAAGCTATGCCGGCTTCGACGAGCTCGAGCCGGGCACCGGGGTTCCGTCCTTCGATGCGGTGGTGCATTTCGCCGCCGTGCCGCGCATCCTTCTGAAGGCCGACAACGAATGCTACCGGGTCAACACGCTGGGCACCTACAACGTCATCGACGCGGCGGTGAAGGCGGGGGTGCGCAAGATCGTCTTCGCCTCGTCCGAAACGACCTATGGCGTCTGTTTCGCCGATGGCGAGCGCAAGCCCGACTACCTGCCGGTCGATGAGGACCACCCGACCGTCCCCGAGGACAGCTATGCCATGTCGAAAGTGGTGAACGAGGTCACGGCCCGGTCGTTCCAGCGGCGCAGCGGGGCGGATATCTACGGGCTGCGGATCAACAACGTGATCGAGCCGCATGAATACCGGCAGGACTTTCCCGGCTACATCGCCCGGCCCGAGGTGCGGCGGCGGAACATCTTCGCCTATATCGATGCCCGCGATCTGGGGCAGATGGTGGACCGGTGCCTGCGAACCGACGGGCTGGGATACGAGGTCTTCAACGCTTCGAACGACGACCATTCGGTGGCCCTGACCACCGACGAACTGACGCAGCGGTTCTATGCCGGTGTGCCGGTCCGTCGGTCGATGGGCGAGACCGAGACCTTCTATTCGAACGCGAAGGCCAGACGGCTGCTGGGGTTCCGGCCCGCGCATTCCTGGCGGATGTATCTCGACGACCCGACCGTCGCCTGATCGGACCTTCGGGGACCGGCAACCTCACTTCTGGCCAATTGTTTCCGCGACGCCGCGCATGACCCCGTTTTCGCCTTATTGTCGCCCGGTGGGCATGGTGTAGGGTGTCGCGCGCAAGCTTTTCGGCCGAAAGGGATTTCATGGATCAGATCGTCACGGGTATCGGCGGCGGCAGCGTCTTCACGCTGCTTCTGGCGGGTTTCATCATCCTCAGCCTGTTCCTGGCGATCAGGATCGTGCCGCAGTCGGAAAAGCATGTGGTCGAACGCTTCGGGCGGCTGAAGTCGGTCCTGGGGCCAGGAATAAACTTCATCGTCCCGTTCCTCGACAAGGTGGCGCACAAGGTGTCGATCCTCGAACGTCAGCTGCCCACGGCAAGCCAGGACGCCATCACCCTCGACAACGTGCTGGTGAAGGTCGACACCAGCGTCTTCTACCGCATCCTCGAGCCGGAACGGACGGTTTACCGGATCCGCGACGTCGATGCCGCGATCGCCACGACGGTCGCGGGGATCGTGCGCGCCGAGATCGGCAAGATGGAACTCGACCAGGTGCAGTCGAACCGGTCGGCGCTGATCGACACGATCAAGCTCAGCGTGGCGGACGCGGTGGACAACTGGGGCATAGAGGTCACGCGGGCCGAAATCCTGGACGTGAACCTCGACCAGGCGACGCGGGACGCGATGCTCCAGCAGCTCAATGCCGAGCGTGAGCGGCGGGCCCAGGTGACGCGGGCCGAGGGCACCAAACGCGCGGTCGAGCTTCAGGCCGACGGCGACCTTTACGCGGCCGAGCAGGAGGCCAAGGCCAAGCGCATCCTTGCCGAGGCCGAGGCCTATTCGACGGCGGTGATCGCCGAGGCGATAAAGGAAAACGGGATCGAGGCCGCGCAGTACCAGGTGGCGCTGAAGCAGGTCGAGGCGCTGAACGCGCTGGGCGCGGGGCAGGGCAAGCAGACGATCGTGCTGCCGGCCGCGGCGGTCGAGGCGTTCGGCGATGCGTTCAAGCTCTTGAAGGGACGCGGGTGATGTGGGGGCTGTGGTGGGTCTGGCTGTCCGGCGCGGTTGTTCTGGGGCTGATCGAGATCGCGGTGCCGGGCTACGTCTTCCTGGGCTTCGCGCTGGGGGCGGCGATCACCGGTGTCGTGCTACTGGTCGGCGGGCCAGTCGCCGGTGCGCTGGCCGCATCGGTGCCGGCGCTCGCACTTTTCTTTGCCGTGGTGTCGCTTCTGGCGTGGCTCGGGCTGCGCCGGGTACTGGGCATCCGCAAGGGACAGATCAAGATCATCGACCGCGACATCAACGAGGATTAGGGGCGCTCCCCGGTTTCAGCCCCCCGTTCTCACCGGGCGCCGGCGCAGAAACAGGATCAACGGCACGGTGATGATGTACATCAGCACGCCGTAGACCGCCGAGGGCAGCAAAAGCGCGTCCATGCCGGGCACGTTTCCCGCGGCAAGACCGGCCACGGTGACGCCCAGGGCGCCGTTCTGAACGCCGGTCTCGATCGAGATCGCGCGGGCTTCAGCCCCGCCCAGCCCCGTCAGGCGCGCCAGCCCGTAGCCAAGCGCAAGAAGCAGGACGATCATGGCCGCCATGAGCGGGCCGAGCACGGCCAGCTCGGACACGAAAAGCGCCCAGTTCTGGGTCAGGGCCGCGGCGACGATGGCCACGAAAACCAGCGCGGAGATCGTGAAGGCGCGGGGCTCGATGCGGGCGACGAAGGCCGGGGCCGCGCGGCGCAGCGCCATGGCGGCGGCGACCGGAACGGCGGTGATCAGCGCCATGGTCGCCGCAAAGGGCCCGACGGCCACCCGCGGCAGGGCGTCCCCCATGAAATGCGCTGCGGTGAGCGACACGAGCGGCGGCACCGTGAACACGGCGGCCATGCTGACGACCGCGGTCAGGGTGACCGACAGGGCGACATCGCCCTGCGCGATCCGCGTCATCATGTTCGTCGTGACCCCGCCCGGGGAAAAGGCAAGGATCATCACCCCGACCGACAGCACCGGCCCAAGCCCGGCCAGCGTGACCAGCGCAAGCGCCGTCAGCGGCAGCAGGACGATCTGGGCCGCGACGCCGGTCAGCACCGCGCGGGGGCGGCGCAGGACCCGCAGGAAATCCCCGGCGGCAAGGCCAAGGCCAAGGGAGAACATCATGAACGCAAGGCCAAGCGGCAGCCCGACGTCCAGGAGGAGGTTCATGGCAGGCTGTCCAGCACGGCCCGCGCCGCTGCAAGAGGATCGTGCGCGGCCCAGATCGGGCGGCCCACCACGATGTGGTCGGCTCCCGCGGCGATGGCCTCGGCCGGGGTGGCCACGCGCTTTTGGTCGCCAAGGGCAGCGCCCTCCGGGCGCACGCCGGGCGTGACGATCAGCCGGCCGGCCGCGCCGGGCAGGGCGCGGATCGCGGCGGCCTCTTGCGGCGAGGCGATGACACCGTCGGCCCCGGCCTCGAACGCAGCCGTTGCGCGCTGCAGCACCAGGTCGGCAAGGTCGCCCTCGCGGATCAGGCAGGCGTCGAGGTCGGCGCGGTCGAGCGAGGTCAGGATCGTGACGGCGAGGATCTTCAGATCGCTGCCCGCCGCGCCCTCTTTCGCGGCGCGCACGACATGGGGGTCGCCGTGGACGGTCAGGAAATCGAGATCGAACTGCGCCAGCCCCCGCACCGCCGCCTCGACCGTGGCACCGATATCGAAGAGCTTCATGTCGAGAAAGATGCGCTTGCCGTGGTCGTGCTTGAGCTCGTTTGCCAGCGCCAGCCCGCCGCCCGTCAACATGCCAAGGCCGATCTTGTAAAACGACACCGCGTCTCCGAGACGCCCGGCAAGCTCAAGCCCTTCAAGCGCGCCCGGGACATCAAGCGCGACAATCAGTCTGTCGTCGGACATGCATCCCTCCTGGTTCCCGAAACCGGGTGTGCGGGCTCCGACACGGCGCGTCAAGATTGCCGCTGTCGCGGCGATGCCTCCGGCGGAGGTATTTTCACGCCAGAAGAAGCCGGGGGTGCGAAACCATGTCTGTGACACTTGAGCAACGCATTCCGGCCTCCCATATCCAAACCGAGGCCCGGACCGGGGCGTGCCGCGCATGCGGGCGCTTTCAAGACACCGGGCGCTTTATGGAAGGAGAGACGTGATGAACTTGGAGAAGTTCACAGAACGGTCCCGCGGGTTCCTGCAAGCCGCCCAGACCATCGCAATGCGCGAGAACCACCAGAAACTTGGCCCCGAGCATCTTCTCAAGGCTCTGCTGGACGACGATCAGGGCCTGGCTTCGAACCTGATCAAGCGGGCGGGCGGATCGCCCGAGCGCGTGGTCGAAACCGTCGACCTGGCGCTGGCGAAGATGCCCAAGGTCTCGGGCGACGCCGGCCAGACCTACATGGACCAGCAGACCGCCAAGGTGCTGGACGAGGCCGAGAAGATCGCCACCAAGGCGGGCGACAGTTTCGTTCCCGTCGAGCGCATCCTGACGGCACTGGCCGTGGTCAAGTCCAAGGCGAAGGACGCTCTGGATGCCGGGGCGGTGACCGCCATGGCGCTGAACTCGGCGATCAACGACATTCGAAAGGGCCGCACCGCCGATACCGCGTCGGCCGAGGAAGGCTATGACGCGCTCAAGAAATATGCGCGCGACCTGACCGCCGCGGCGGCCGAGGGCAAGATCGACCCGATCATCGGGCGCGACGAGGAAATCCGCCGCACCATGCAGGTGCTCAGCCGGCGCACCAAGAACAACCCCGTGCTGATCGGTGATCCCGGCGTCGGCAAGACCGCCATCGCCGAGGGTCTGGCGCTGCGCATCATCGACGGCGACGTGCCCGAGTCGCTGCGCAACAAGAAGCTGATGGCGCTCGACATGGGGTCGCTCATCGCCGGCGCGAAATACCGCGGCGAGTTCGAGGAGCGGCTGAAAGCCATCCTCAAGGAGATCGAGGCCGCGGCGGGGGAGATCATTCTCTTCATCGACGAGATGCACACGCTTGTCGGCGCCGGCAAGGCCGACGGGGCAATGGACGCCTCGAACCTTCTCAAGCCCGCCCTGGCGCGGGGTGAGCTGCATTGCGTGGGCGCCACGACGCTGGATGAGTACCGCAAGTATGTCGAGAAGGACGCGGCCCTTGCGCGGCGCTTCCAGCCCGTGCTGGTCGAGGAACCGTCGGTCGAGGACACGATCTCGATCCTGCGCGGCATCAAGGAAAAGTACGAGCTGCACCACGGCGTGCGGATCTCGGACTCGGCCCTTGTCGCCGCGGCGACGCTGAGCCACCGCTACATCACGGACCGGTTCCTGCCCGACAAGGCGATCGACCTGATGGACGAGGCGGCAAGCCGTCTGCGGATGGAAGTCGACTCCAAGCCCGAGGAGCTTGACGCCCTCGACCGGCAGATCCTGCAGATGCAGATCGAGGCCGAGGCGCTGAAGAAGGAGGACGACAAGGCCTCGAAGGACCGGCTCGAGAAGATCGAGAAGGAACTGTCCGAGGTGCAGGAGCGTTCGTCCGAGATGACCGCCAAGTGGCAGGCCGAGCGCGACAAGCTCGAGTCTGCGCGCGACATCAAGGAAAAGCTCGACCGGGCGCGCGCCGATCTGGATGCGGCCAAGCGGGCCGGCGACCTGGCGAAGGCCGGGGAGCTCTCCTACGGCGTCATCCCGCAGCTTGAAAAGCAGCTGGCCGAGGCCGAGGAGCAGGACGAGGACGTGATGGTCGAAGAGGCCGTGCGCCCCGAGCAGATCGCCCAGGTCGTCGAACGCTGGACCGGCATCCCGACTTCGAAGATGCTCGAGGGCGAGCGCGAGAAGCTTCTCAAGATGGAAGAGGAGCTTGGCAAGCGCGTGATCGGGCAGCACCAGGCCGTGGTCGCCGTGTCGAACGCGGTGCGCCGGGCGCGCGCCGGTCTTCAGGACGAGAACCGGCCCCTGGGCTCGTTCCTGTTCCTCGGTCCCACCGGCGTCGGCAAGACCGAGCTGACCAAGACGCTGGCCGACTATCTCTTCGACGATGACAGCGCGATGGTCCGCATCGACATGTCCGAGTTCATGGAGAAGCATTCGGTCGCCCGCCTGATCGGCGCGCCTCCGGGTTATGTCGGTTATGACGAAGGCGGCGTGCTGACCGAAGCGGTGCGGCGTCGGCCCTACCAGGTCGTCCTGTTCGACGAGGTCGAGAAGGCGCACCCCGAGGTCTTCAACGTGCTCCTGCAGGTGCTCGACGACGGTGTGCTGACCGATGGTCAGGGCCACCGCGTCGACTTCAAGCAGACGCTGATCGTGCTGACCTCGAACCTCGGGTCACAGGCGCTGAGCCAGCTGCCCGAGGGCAGCGACGCCGGCGAGGCCAAGCGGCAGGTGATGGAGGCGGTGCGGGCGCATTTCCGGCCCGAGTTCCTGAACCGGCTGGACGACATGATCGTCTTCGACCGGCTGTCGCGGGCCGACATGGACGGCATCGTCGCGATCCAGCTTGGGCGGCTCGAGAAGCGTCTTGCCCAGCTCAAGATCACGCTCGACCTCGACGAGGGCGCGCGCAAGTGGCTGGCCGACGAGGGCTATGACCCGGTTTACGGGGCACGGCCGCTGAAGCGCGTGATCCAGCGCAGTCTGCAGGACCCGCTGGCCGAGATGATCCTTGCCGGTGACGTCGGGGACAGCGCCACGGTGCATGTCAGTGCCGGATCGGACGGGCTGATCGTCGGCGACCGGGTGTCGTCGTCGAACCGGTCCCGGCCTGAGGATGCCGTCGTGCACTGAGGCCCCGGCCCTGGTACGCGGCCAGGTGAAACGGAAAACGCCGCCCCGAAACCGGGGCGGCGTTCTTTCTTGCCGAAGGGGCAGTGGGCTCAGAAGCCCAGGCCTTCGTATTTCTTCTTGAACTTCGACACGCGGCCGCCGGTGTCCAGAAGGCGCGAGCTTCCGCCGGTCCAGGCCGGGTGCACGCTGGGGTCGATGTCGAGCGACAGGGTCGCGCCTTCGGTGCCCCAGGTCGACTTCATCTGGACGATGTCGCCATTCGTCATCTTCACGTCGATGATGTGATAATCGGGATGGGTGTCTTTTTTCATCTCGTCCCCTCCTTACGCCTCGGCGCCCGGCTTGGGCTTGTAGGTTGTGTCCTCGGCGATCCGCGCGGATTTCCCGCGGCGCGACCGGAGGTAATAGAGCTTGGCGCGGCGCACCTTGCCGCGGCGGACCACCGTGATCGAATCGATATTCGTCGAGTGCAGCGGGAACACGCGCTCCACGCCCTCGCCGAAGGAAATCTTGCGCACGGTGAACGATCCGGCGATGCCCGTGCCGTTCTTGCGGCTGATGCAGACGCCTTCGTAGTTCTGGACACGCGACCGCGTGCCTTCGGTGACCTTGTAGCCGACGCGCACGATGTCGCCCGCCTTGAAATCCGGAAGGTCTTTCCCGAGCGAGGCCACCTGCTCGGCTTCCAGCTGTGCGATCAGGTTCATCTGATCAACTCCTTCATGTCGCCCCCGGTTGGTCCGGAGAGGTTGATGCCGCCTCAGAGCTCCGCGTCTTCTGCCGGGTCCGCCGCTGTCCCGTGTTGGGGGCGCCCGCCGGAGGTACAGGTCGTCTTTCCTTGCTGCCGCGTGCGGGGCCGTCGGGTCCGCCGAAGAGGGCGGCAGGCCAATACACATCGGGTCCGCCGGCCGATTCAGCCGCGAACCTGCGCGCTATACGGCCCCGGGGCGGTGCGATCAAGATGAAAAGGAGGGGGGCTCTGCCCCCCGGCTTCGCCTCCCCCCGGGATATTTCAAGGTCGATGGAGACGGCTTAGGGCTTTCTTCACCTTGGGCCGCGACCCTGCACGGGCGGTACAGGCGGGGACGCCGATGACCGCGGTCGGTGGAGGCGGCTCGCTTGGGTCGCTTACGCACGGGGGCGGCACGGTGCGCGCCGCCCCCGTTTCCATCGACCCTGAAATATCCCGGGGGAGGTCCCGCCACCGCGGGACCGGGGGCAGAGCCCCCATGCCCATCAGTTGTCCTCGCCGCCCTCGCGCCAGGCGCGCCAGAGGTCCGGGCGGCGGTCGCGGGTCAGAGCCTTGGCCTGCTCCTGCCGCCAGCCCGCGATGGCGGCGTGGTTGCCCGAGGTCAGCACCTCAGGGATGGCGTGGCCTTCCCAGACGGCCGGGCGGGTATATTGTGGATGTTCAAGCAGCCCGTTCGAAAAGCTCTCCTCTTCAGTCGAGGCGGCGTTGCCCAGGACGCCCGGGCGCAGCCGGACCGTTGCGTCGATCAGCGCCTGGGCGGCGATCTCGCCGCCGGTCAGGACGAAATCGCCGATCGACACCTCCTCGACCCCGAAATGGTCGAGCGCGCGCTGGTCGATCCCCTCGAACCGGCCGCAAAGAAGCGTCATGCCGTCGGCCTCGGCAAAGCGGTGCGCCGTGGCTTGGGTGAAGGGTGTGCCGCGGGGCGAGAGCGCGACAACCGGCCAGCGGGCGCGGTCGTCGGGCGTGCCCTCGGCCGCCACGCGCAGGGCGCGGCCCACCACGTCGGCGCGCAGCACCATGCCGGCGCCGCCGCCCGCGGGCGTGTCGTCGACATCGCGGTGCTTGCCGGTGCCGAAGGTGCGCAGGTCGATCGTGGCCAGCCGCCAGAGCCCGTCCTTCAGCGCGCGCCCCGTCAGCGAGGCGCCGAGGACACCGGGAAACACCTCGGGGAAGAGGGTGATCACGCGCGCTTCCCAGGCCCCGGCAAGGACGGGCGCGTCGGTCATCAACTCGCGCGGGCGGGTGGTCGGCCGGATCGACAGGCGGCCGTGGGACTTCTCGGGTGTGGGGGCGTCGGGATCAGGCATCGGCCCTCCGGATTCTGCTGCGCGCCCTGTCTAGGCCGCCGCGCGTCGCGGGGCAATTCACCCGAACGGCAGGCAGGTGGCCGACCTGCGCATCCGCGCACAGCACGTCAGCGGGATCGCAGCTTTTGGGGGGCGGTGTGCGTTGCTATCTGCCCTCCCGTACGAGATCCCTCAAGGAGTTACGCCATGTCCACCCCCAAGATCCTCATCGCTTTCTATTCCACCTACGGCACCAATCACGCGGTCGCCGAGGCCGCCGCCGAGGCCGCCCGCGCCGCCGGGGCGGACGTGCGCCTTGTGCGGTTCGCCGAAACCGCCCCGAAGGAGGTCGTCGCCGGACAGGACGCGTGGAAGGCACAGGTCGACAAGGTCGCGGACATCCCCGTGATCACCCACGACGACATGCTCTGGGCCGATGGCTACTTCTGGGCGTCGCCCACGCGCTATGGTTCGGCGACCAGCCAGGTCCGCGCCTTCATCGACACGCTCGGTCCGATCTGGATGGAAGGCAAGCTTGCCAACAAGACCTTCACTGCCACCACCAGCGCGCAGAACACCCATGGCGGGCAGGAGGCGACGATCCTGGGCCTTTACACCACCGCGATGCACTGGGGCGCGATCATCGTGGCTCCGGGCTATACCGACCCGAGCCTCTTTGCCGCAGGCGGAAACCCCTACGGCTTTTCGATGACGGCCGGTGCGCTGGACGAGACGGGCAAGGCCGCCGTGGCGCATCAGGCGAAACGGCTTGTGGAAATGACGGCGAAGCTGGCCGGCTGAGCCGAAGGCATAAGGCCCGTCCGGCACATTCGGGCGGGCCTAGTCGTCGAACAGACCCTCGGGCGGGTCGGCCACGATCCGCCCCCCGGCTATGTCGACCGTCGGAACGGCGGCACGGGTGAAGGGCAGCAGGACCGTCGCCTTCAGCCCCGGCCCGTGGACCTCGAGAAGATCCGACGCTCCGTGGTTCAGCACCGCCCGCACGGTGCCAAGCTCGGTCCCGCCGGTGTCGAGGACGCGCAGCCCGATCAGGTCGGCGTGGTAGTATTCGTCCTCGTCCGGCTCGGGCAGGCGGTCGCGGGGGGCGAAGAGGGTCACGCCGCGCAGGGCGTCGGCCTCTTCCTTGGTGCGTACTCCCGAAAGCCGGGCCGAGAGACCGTTCTTGATCTGCCCGGTGATCGTCACTTCGAACGTCCGGGTGCCGGCCTCGTCGGTCAAGGGCGCGTAGGCGGCGATGGCGGCGGGATCGGCGCAGAAGCTTTTCAGCCGCACCTCGCCCCGAACGCCGAAAGCGCCGGCGATTGCGCCGACGCAGACCCGCGGGTCCTTTTCCGACGTCAACGCGCCAGACCCCGGCAGAGGCCGCGCGCATCCACCGCTCCGCCCGCGTCGACGCAGCGGTCGACCATCAGCGCCCGCTGCACTTCCGCGCCGCCCCAGAAGGCCGCGCCGCAAAGCGCGGCCGTCACGAGACGGCGCATCGTGCCAAGTCCGGGAACGCCGAAAAGCCGCATGCCCAGGTCAGATCGCGGGGCGTCGGATCACTCCGCCGCCTTTTCTTCCGTCGCTTCGGGCGCCGACTCCTCGGTCGCGGCCTCTTCGCTCACCGCGTCCTCGGTGGCCGTCACTTCCTCGACAGCTTCCTCGGCAACTTCCTCGACGGGGGCAGCGGCGGCTTCGGCAGCAGCGGCGACCTTCGCGGCCTTCTCTTCGGCGCGGGCCTTGGCTTTCTTGCCCGGCTCGCCCTTCTTGAGGTTCGCGCGCTCTTTCTTGGCGGTGACGCCGGCGGCTTCGAGCATCCGGCTGATGCGGTCGGTCGGCTGGGCGCCCTGGTCGATCCAGTACTGAACGCGCTCGACGTTCATCTTGACGCGGTCCTCGCTGTCCTTGGCCAGGAGCGGATTGTAGGTTCCCAGCTTCTCGATGAAGCGGCCGTCGCGGGGCATCCGCGAGTCGGCGGCGACGATCGAGTAATGCGGGCGTTTCTTCGAGCCGCCGCGGGACAGTCGGATCTTCATTGCCATGTCGTTTCTCCTTTGAATGGCGTCGGGCTGGCGGGGTGTCCCCGCCGTCCGTCAGGTCTGGTTGATGTGCTGGTTGTGGTGCTGGATCACTTCCTGGATCACGAAGGACAGGAATTTCTTGGCGAATTCGGGGTCGAGGTCGGCCTCCTTGGCCAGCCATTCGAGCCGTTCGATCTGCTGGGCCTCGCGCGCCTTGTCGCTGGCCGGCAGGTTGTGTTCGGCCTTCAGCCGCCCCACGGCCTGCGTGTGCTTGAAACGCTCGGCAAGGGTGTAGACCACGATCGCGTCGAGCCGGTCGATCGAGGCG
The DNA here is from genome assembly GCA_963709395.1 of uncultured Alphaproteobacteria bacterium. GTDB lineage: Bacteria > Pseudomonadota > Alphaproteobacteria > Rhodobacterales > Rhodobacteraceae > CAVPWP01. The sequence goes on along the minus strand of CAVPWP010000006.1, from coordinate 68,645 downwards.
CGGTGGCCGGCCAGAAGCTCGGCCGCGCGTGAGGCGTCGTCAGACATCGGCGCTCCTTTCGGCGGTGCGGGAATGGGCGGGGCCGGGGGTCATCGCACGATCCGCGGGCGCCGGGTGGCGCCAGACCCAGGTTTCTTCCTCGGATTCGCCCTCGGGCCGCCTCGCGGAATCGTCGCGCACCGCGCCCAGTCGTTCGGCAAGCGCGACCGAGCGGGCGTTGGCCGGGTCGATGTAGCTGACCAGCGTCTCAAGGCCGCGCGCCCCGAAGGCCCAGTCCCGCGCGGCGCGCGCGGCCTCGAAGGCGAAGCCTTTGCCTTCCGCCGCGGGCAGCAGGAACCAGCCAAGCTCTGTTTCGGGGAAATGGTCGGGCCGCATGACCGCGACCTGGCCCACGAATGCGCCTGTTGCGCGGTCCTGAAGGCCCCAGGCGCCAAATCCGAAAAGCGCCCATTGCGCCACGTCCGAGCAGAACGAATACCACGCCTCGCGGCGTGTCAGCCGGCCCATGTAGCTGGCCCGGTCCGAGGCGAAGAAATCGGCATAGGCTTCGAAATCCCCGGCCAGGTGGGCCCGCAGGACAAGCCGCTCGGTTTCGATCCGGGGGATCGGTGCGCCGTTCTCCGGTTCAACGTAGCGCCCGGCAGGGATATGGGTGCCGTGCATGGTCATGCGGCGGCGTCCGGATAGTACCAGACTTCCACGGTGTGGCCCACGATCTCGCCCATCTTGCCGAACCGCCCGCCGAGCCGTGTGGCCAGGCGTTTCGAGCGGATGTTCTCGGGGTGGATCAACGATACGATCCCCTTGAGATTCAGCGTGGACCGCCCATAGGCGAGGGCGGCAACGGCCGCCTCAAAGGCATAGCCCTGCCCTTCGAAGCCTTCGAACAGGACCCAGCCGATTTCGGGGTCGGGGTAGTCGAAGGGATGGTTGATGCCACAGCGCCCGATGACCTCTCCGGTTTCGCGAAGTTCGATGTTCCACCGGCTGTAGCCGCGGACCGCCCAGCCCTTCAGAGTACCGTCGAAGATTTCGCGCGTCTCTTCCTCGGTCACCGTGCCGCCAATGTAGACCATGCGGTCCGACAGGCCGAAGGCCACCATCGCGGGCAGGTCGGCTTCGACGGGGCCGCGCAGCTTGAGACGGAGGGTCTCGATCACCGGGATCGCGGAGGACTGGGTCATTTCTTCTTCCCGAAGCCCGAGAGGCCGGGGGGCAGGGCCGCACCGCCGCCCAGGCCGGGAAAGCCGCCCCCGGCGGGCAGGGCGCCGGCCTGCTTGCGCGCGGCTTCGATCTCGGCCTCCGACGGCATGCCGCCCTTGGCGCCGAACAGGCCGCCGAGGTTGCGCATCATGCCCTTCTTGCCCATTTTCCCCATCTTCTTCATGGCGTCCGCCATCTGGCGGTGCATCTTCAGAAGCTTGTTGAGTTCGCTGACCTCGAGGCCCGCGCCGCCGGCGATCCGCTTTTTCCGGCTGGCCTGAAGGATCTGCGGATTGGCGCGTTCCTTCTTCGTCATCGAGTTGATCAGGGCGATCTGGCGGCGCAGGACCTTGTCGTCGAGGCCCGCGGCGTCCATCTGGCCCTTGTACTTCGACATGCCCGGCATCATTCCCATGATGCCTTCCATGCCGCCCATCTTCATCATCTGCTCAAGCTGGCCCTTGAGGTCGTTCATGTTGAACTGACCCTTCTGGAACCGCTTCATCATGCGCTCGGCTTCGGCGGCCTCGATCGTTTCCTGCGCCTTTTCGACAAGCGCCACGATGTCGCCCATGCCAAGGATACGGCCCGCGATCTGCTGGGGCCGGAATTCCTCGAGCGCGTCCATCTTCTCGCCCAGGCCGACGAACTTGATCGGCTTGCCGGTGACGGCGCGCATCGACAGCGCGGCCCCGCCGCGCCCGTCGCCGTCCATCCGCGTCAGGATCACGCCCGAGATGCCGATGCGGTCGTCGAAGTTCTGCGCCGTGTTGACGGCGTCCTGTCCGGTCAGGCCGTCGACGACGAGAAGCGTCTCGCGCGGGTGGGCGATGTCGCGCACCGCCTCGACCTCGGCCATCAGGGTCTCGTCGATCGACAGGCGCCCGGCGGTGTCGAGCATGAAGACGTCGTAGCCGCCCAGCGTCGCCTGCTGTTTCGCCCGTTTGGCGATCTGCACCGGCGTCTCGCCCTTCACGATCGGGAGGGTGTCCACGCCGATCTGCGTGCCGAGGATCTGAAGCTGCTCCATCGCCGCGGGGCGGTTCACGTCGAGCGAGGCCATGAGCACGCGCTTGCCGTTCTTTTCCTTCAGGCGCTTGGCCAGCTTCGCGGTGGTCGTCGTCTTGCCGCCGCCCTGAAGGCCGACCATCAGGATCGGCGCGGGCGGGTTGTCGACCTTGAGGTCGCCGGGATCCTCGTCGTCGCCGGCCAGGACATGCACAAGCTCGTCATGGACGATCTTGACGACCTGCTGGCCCGGCGTGACCGACTTGGTCACCGCCTGCCCGGTGGCCTTTTCCTGCACCGCGGTCACGAAATCGCGGGCCACCGGCAGCGACACGTCGGCTTCCAGAAGGGCGACCCGCACCTCGCGCAGCGCGGTCTTGACGTCGTCCTCGGACAGCGCGCCCTGCTTGGTCAGCCGGTCGAAGACACCGGAAAGGCGTTCTGACAGGTTCTCGAACATATCTCGCGCGCTCCTTCCGCGGTTGCCATTCAGACCCCGACATAGGAAGGGGCCGCCCAATGCCCAAACGCCCCCACGGGCGAAACTCGCTGGTGGGGGGCGATCCCCGTAGAGACGGGGACCGGAAGACTGAACGCTTCCGGCTGACCGGCGCGGGATAGGCGCAGGGCGGCGCGGAGTCAAGACTGGGGCGCATTGCGCATTGCCGGACTGTCCCCGGGCGCTAGACTATGCGCATCGGCGGCCATGACCGGAACGAAAGCGATGAGAGACGGCGTGATCTATGTGGCCACCGGGCCGGACTATCTTGACCTGGCGCGCACCTCGGCGGTCACGCTCAAGCGGTTCAATCCGGACCTTCCGGTCGACCTCTTCACCGACAGGCCCGAGGCGCCGGGACTCGAGATCTTCGATGCCGTCCACACCGTGCCGCGCATCCACCCCCGCGCCAAGATCGACTGCATGCCGCTGTCGCGGTTCGAGCGGACGCTCTATCTGGACTGCGACACGCTGATCCTGGCGTCCTTCGGCGATCTCTTCGACATTCTGGATCGGTTCGAACTGGCGCTGGCCCATGACATGCGCCGGGGATCGGACCTTGTCCAGGAAGGCCACCGGGAACGGACGCCCTATGCCTTTCCGCAGCTCAATTCCGGGGTCGTGCTCTACCGTCGCTCTGACGCGATGGCCGACTTCTTCGCCCTGTGGGAACGTCGGTATCGCGAGGCCGGGCGGGCGCGCGACCAGGTATCGCTGAAGGACCTGCTGTGGTCGTCGGATCTGCGCTTCTACGTCCTGCCGACCGAATTCAACCTGCGCCGCGTCACCCTTCTGGATGCCTGGGAGCCGCTGGATGCGCGCCCCACGATCCTGCATTCGCACCGGTTTCTCGACCATCTGCGCCGGATCGGGGTGCCGCGGGTGCGCACTCTGGCCGACGTCGTCGCGCTCGAACGCGCCGCGCTGGCTGCGGAATGGGCGGCGCTCGGTGTAGATGGTGCCGAGCGGCAGGACGCGGAACGGCTTCTGGCGATGCTCGGGGCGGATGGGTCGGAGGCTCCACAAGTCCGGGTTGCCGCCGCGCGCTAGCGCAGAGGCTCGCGCCAATTCCGAATGCGATGTGCGAAAATGTGAAGGCGTGGCCCGCTGCTGACCCTTGCATCGCGCCCTGCGGCACCGCAGACATCGGACACGCGATGGAAAGGCGGTCCGCGATGTCGATCAGCACCTGGGATGAAATCCGCACGGCGTATCATGTGGCCCGGCAAGGCACGGTCAGCGGTGCGGCCGAGGTGCTGGGCGTCCACCATGCCACGGTGATCCGCCATATCGACGCGCTCGAGGCGCAACTGGGCGTGAAGCTTTTCCAGCGCCACGCGCGCGGATACACCGCGACCGAAGCGGGGATGGACCTTCTTCAGGTGGCGCAGGCGACCGAAGACCAGTTTGCGCAGCTTGTCAGCCGGGTGCGCGGGCAGGGAGACAGTGTGACGGGCGACCTTGTCGTCACCTCGCTGTCGAGCGTCTCGCCGCTGATCACGCCGACGCTGGTGTCATTTCAGCAGGCGCATCCGGGATTGCGCGTGCGCTATCTCACCGGCGACCGCGTCTTCCGCCTGGAATATGGCGAGGCCCATGTGGCGATCCGCGCCGGGTCGCCCCCCGAACAGCCCGACAACGTCGTGCAGCCCTTCGGCCGCATCACGATGGCGCTTTACGCCAGTGCGGACTACGTCCGACGCAAGGGCTGTCCGAAGAGCGACGCGGATTTCGACGGGCACGAATTCGTCGCGCAGGACAACGACACCTCGCGTGCGCCGTTCGACGCCTGGCTTCGGTCCCATGTGCCGGCGAGGTCGATCGTCTATCGCGCCTCCGCAACCGACGCGCTTCGCGACGCGGTGCTTTCCGGGGCCGGTATCGGGTTCCTGTCGACATGGGAGGCGCGGCGCTTCGAAGGGCTGACGCAGGTCATTGCGCCGCGCGACGAATGGGTCGCGCCGCTTTGGCTTGTAACCCACGTCGATCTGCACAGGACGACGAAGGTGCAAAGCTATCTCCGGCATCTGAAGGAAGCGGCCGGGGACTGGGACATCGGCGTCTGAGGCGTCGATGCCTTCGGGCGTCACGACATTTCGAAATAGCGCAGGGTCAGGGGGATCGCCTTGAACTCGCGCGCCTTGCCCTCGCGACGGTGTTGCAGCGGCCAGGTCAGCCAGTCCATGAACCGAAGACGGCGCACAAGATCCTGCGCCCCTTCCCAGATGCGGCCGGGGTCCGCGGCGCGATAGGCCTCGCGGGCGCGGTCAAGCTCGGGCGTCGCGCGTCCGGCTTCGGCGATGGCGCTGAAGACGAAGGTGGCGACGTCGCGGGCGTGGCCGGACGGAGTGTTCAGCTTGTCGCTGAACCGTTCGAAGTCGATGAAGGTGATCCGCCCGTCCTTCCAGCAGATGTCCTTGAGGCGGGGATGCCCGTGCGACACGCCCAGTGCGTGGAGCCCCGCCAGCGCCCGCGCGGCCTCGGCGAAGGCGGTGCTGCGCTCGCCGTCCGCGCCGAGGTCCTTTCGCACCATCTCCTGAAGCGGAATGCCGCTGTCGGGGATAACGAAGAAATCCGGCCCCTCGGCAAGGATGGGCGGGGCCGGCACGTCAAGATCCATCAGGCGATGCAGGGCCTGGCGCTCGCGTTCGAAGGCCGATGCGCCGGGACCCTTCTGGAGCCGCATGCGCAGCGACAGCTGTTCCTCGCGCTTGACCCAGACGAATTGGCCTTGGTGCGCAAGACGTTCGATCCGCCGGGTGGTGGCGGCTGCGCGGTCAAGAAGCCGGATGTCGGGGTGCTGGGCAACGTTCATTGCGGGAATGTAACTCCCGCGCCTTGCCATGTGAAGGTTTTGTGACGGGACGTCGCGATGCCGCAAGACCGGTTGCGGGAGAGCGGGCGTATCGGTCGACCGGGGCGAGGTCTCGGCAAGATCCCGCTCAGAAACGCGTGAACAAGCCTCAATTCTGCTCTCGCTAACATAGATCAATGCGCACCGAACACGGACATGCAGAACTCACGATCGTCTTGGCCGTACCTTCTTCGCGAAAGTGAGCGGTCGACTTTCATTTTGACTGGAGGACAGCAATGTTCAGAACACTTCCAATCGCCATCCTCGCCCTCGCCTCCGCAGGTGCGGCACATGCGGCAGGCCCCGCCCCCGCTCCCGCCGACCCCGTTGTCGTCGTGGAGCCCGCAGCAGCGCCCGCGCCGTTCTGGGAAGGTTTCTATGTCGGTGGCCAGATCGGCTATGCCAACGGCGACTTCGAGCTCGATCTCGACACCTTCGACGACAGCAGCGTCATCGGCGGTTTCACTGCGGGCTATTTGTGGAGCCTCGGCAACGGCTGGTATCTCGGCCCCGAAGTCCAGTACGACTTCGCCGACATGACGATTACCGATCCGGACACCGGCGACACCGCATCGTTCGAAGAGATCGCCCGTCTCAAGCTGATCGCGGGCTACGAGGTCGGCAACGGGCTGCTTTATGGCAGCGCCGGTCTTGCCTATGCCAGCATGGACGGCATCGGCGACTTCTTCGATGGCAGCACGAGCAATTACGTGCTTGGCCTCGGCTATGACTGGCGGATCGGCGACAACTGGTCCGTCGGTGGCGAGTACATGTACCAGTCCTTCGACGGGATCGGTTCGTCAGGCGGCGACGTCGACGTGAACACGATCCAGGTAAAGGCCGCCTACCGCTTCTGAGGGCCCGCGTTGCGGTCCCTGTCCCGCCCGGCGTCAGTCGGGCGGGAAACTTCCATCGCCCAGTTCAGCCGCCAGAAAGCGCTCGAAGGCATCGAGGTTGACGGGCTCGAACTGGCCGAACCCCTGCATCCAGACGCTGGCGCCACGCAGCGCGTCGGGTTCGAGCCGGCACCACTTCACCCGCCCTCGCTTGTCCTGACTGATGAGTCCGGCTTCGGCCAGAACGGCGAGATGTTTGGAAATCGCCGCCAGAGACATCTCGAAGGGTTCGGCCACATCGGTGACCGCCATGTCGTCTTCAAGCAGCATCGTCAGGATCGCGCGCCGGGTCGGATCGGCCAGCGCGGCGAAGACTGTGTCGAGGGGTACGGTGCGTGTCACGCTTCCGGGCTAGGGCCCGGCCGGGGAACGGTCAAGTGGCGCGGCAGCATATTCAACCGCTCAGTTGAATATGCTTGAGGCTGTTGTCACGGCGGCCTGATCGCGCAAGAGGCCGCTACGGGCCAATCGCGCACGATTTTTTTCGCATTTAGATCAGATGGTTGCGTCAGGTCCGCGCGACCTTTTCGCCCCATTGACTCGGTTGGCGCACCCCCCTAGACATCCCGCGACTGTCCGAGGGGTTTTCCCATGGCCGACGACCGTGACGCCGAACGCCTGAAGGTGCTCGAAGAGCGGATCGCCAAGGCCAAGGGGGCCGACGCGCCGAAGGCGCATTCGGACGAGGACTATTCCCAGGCGCATCTGGCCTGGCGGATGGTGCTGGAGCTTGTTGCCGGTCTTTTGATCGGTTTCGGCATCGGGTTCGGCCTTGATACCCTGTTCGGGACCAGGCCGATCTTTCTGGTGCTGTTCACGTTGCTGGGCTTTGCGGCCGGGGTGAAGACGATGGTCGGCTCCGCGCGCGAGATCCAGGAAAAGCATCTGGCCAAAGAGGCCGAGACGAAGAGGGACTGAGACGTGGCGGAAGAAGCGGCAGGCAGCGCGTTTACGTTCAAGCCGATGGACCAGTTCCTGGTCAAGCCGCTGTTCGGCGGCACCGAGGTTCACTGGTACACGATCACGAACGCGACCCTGTGGATGGCCATTGCCGTCCTCGCGATTACGGCGCTTTTCGTCGTTCGGAACGCGCGGACGTGCCATGGTGCCGACCCGGGGACAGTCGGTGGTCGAGTTGTTGTACGGCTTCGTCCACAAGATGGTCGAGGATGTGGCAGGCAAGGACGCGCTCAAGTTCTTTCCCTACATCTTCACGCTGTTCCTCTTTATTCTCTTCGCGAATTTCCTGGCGCTGATCCCGACCAGTTTCAGCCCGACCTCGCATATCGCGGTGACCGCCTTCATGGCGCTGGGCGTGTTCCTGACCGTGGTCACGATCGGCTTCGTCAAGAACGGGGCGAGCTTCCTGAGCCTGTTCTGGGTGTCATCCGCGCCGCTGGCGTTGCGGCCGGTGCTGGCGATCATCGAGTTGATCTCGTTCTTCGTGCGCCCGGTCAGCCACTCGGTCCGACTTGCCGGCGGCGATCACCGCCGGACATGCGGTGATGAAAGTCTTCGCGACCTTCGCGGCCGCGGCCCTGATCGCCCCGATCGCGATCGGCGGGATGGTCGCGATCTACGCCCTCGAATTCCTCGTGGCCGCAATCCAGGCCTACGTCTTCACCATTCTCACCTGCGTCTATCTCAAGGACGCGCTGCATCCGCACCACTGAGGCGCGGAACAGAATTCCAGCCATTCCAAGCAAGGAGAACACGATCATGGAAGGCGATATCGCAAGCATGGGTCAGTTCATCGGCGCCGGCATTGCCGGCCTCGGCGCAGGCCTCGCAGCCCTCGGTGTGGGCAACGTGGCGGGGAACTTCCTCGCCGGCGCGCTGCGCAACCCGTCGGCTGCTGCCGGCCAGACCGCAACGCTTTTCATCGGCATCGCCTTTGCGGAAGCCCTGGGGATCTTCTCGTTCCTCGTCGCGCTCCTGCTGATGTTCGCCGTCTAAGGCGTTCTCTTCGATCCTTACGGCCGGATGCCCGGGAACGGGCATCCGGTGTCTGGCTCAAAGGCGCACGAGGACAGCACGATGGCAACCGAACCCCACGGGGGCAGAAGAGGCGGCGACGGGTCTTCCGCAGCTCGACTTTTCGACCTTTCCCAACCAGATCTTCTGGCTGTTGGTCACGCTTGTCGTGATCTACCTGATCCTGACCCGTCTGGGGCTGCCGCGCATCGCGACGGTCCTGGCCGAGCGGCAGGGCACGATCACCAACGACATCGCTGCAGCCGAGGACTTCAAGCAGAAGGCCAAGGAGGCCGAGGCGGCCTACAACAAGGCCCTCGCCGAGGCGCGGGCCGAGGCGCAGAAGATCTCGGCCGAGACGCGGGCCGAAATCCAGGCCGACCTCGATGTCGCGGTGGCCAAGGCCAATGCCGAAATCTCGGCGCGGTCCTCTGAATCCGAGGCCCGGATCGCCGAAATCCGCGATGGTGCGATGGATGCCGTCAAGGAAGTGGCCCGAGACACCGCGAAAGAGGTCGTCTTGGCGCTCGGCGGCAAGGCGGATGCGCGGTCGGTCACCTCGGCGGTCAACGCCCGGATGAAAGGTTGAGACGATGACGAGGCTTCTGCTCTCTGCCGTGTTCGCTGCCGTGGCCCTGCCCGCGACCGCCGCGACGAAGAACATCTTTTCCGCCGAGTTCTACAAGCTCTCGAACACGGACTTCATCGTCCTGATCGCGTTCCTGCTGTTCATGGGGATCCTGGTCTACTTCAAGGTGCCGGGCCTCGTGTTGGGGATGCTGGACAAGCGTGCCGAACAGATCCGCGCGGATATTGACGAAGCCCGGGCCCTGCGGGACGAAGCACAGACCCTGCTGGCCAGCTACGAGCGCAAGCAGCGCGAAGCCGCTGAACAGGCCGACCGTATCGTGGCTCAGGCCAGGGAAGAGGCAGAACTCGCCGCCGTGGAAGCAAAGCGCGAACTCGAGCGGTCCATCGCCCGTCGCCTTCAGGCCGCCGAGGAAAAGATCGCCTCGGCCGAGGCCGCGGCCCTGCGCGGCGTGCGCGACCAGGCGGTGCAGGTGGCGATCGCCGCTGCCGGCGATGTGCTGGCCAAGCAGATGACGCCCGAAGACGCCGCCCGCATGATCGACGCCTCGATCAAGACGGTGGACGCCCGGCTGCACTAGGCCGCCCGACCGACCGGACACACGGCCCGCCCCGGTGGCGGGCCGTTTTCGTTGAGGGATCGGCTGCGCCTCCATCGACCCGAAAGCATCCCGGGGGAGGCGAAGCCGGGGGGCAGAGCCGCCGCTCGCGCCGGCCGCACCGTTGGTCGACACCCGGCCCATGCGGGACCGTGGACGGGTGGCCGAGGCCGTAACGGTCTACCGCGAGGATCCGGGACTGACCCGGTGCGACTGACCCAGCACGATGCGCCCCAGCGCCATCGCCACTGCCGCTTGGCAAGGTTCGACCACCGGAAGGCCGGTCTCGGCCTCGAGCGTCGCGCGGTGGGCGGCCATGCCGGCGCAGCCCATGATCAGCACATCCGCCCCGTCCTCGTCGCGCAGACGTCGCCCCGTGCCGATCATCGCCTCGACGGTGCGCGACGGATCGGCCAGATCCGCCACCCCAAGCCCCAGCGCCCGGTCGCCGGCAAGCCGGTCAAGCACCCCCATCGCCCCGAGGGCGCGCAGGTGGCGCGGGATCGACGCGGGCAGGATCGCGATGATGCCCAGCCGCTGGCCCAGCGTCAGGGCGGTCGCGACCGCGCTCTCCTGAATGCCGAGCACCGGAAGCGCCGTCCGGTCGCGCAGCGCGTGCAGCCCCGGATCGCCGAAACAGGCGACAACGAAGCCCGCCGCATCTGCCTCTTCCCGGGCGGCGAGCGCCAGCATCGGCGCGATGGTGAGGTCCGCTTGCGCCTGGGATTCGATGCCCGGCGGACCCTCGGCCAGCGTCAGGCAGCGGATCGCGATCCCGAAGCGGCGCAGCGGATCGACCGCGGCGTCGATGCCGTCGGTCACGGATTGCGACGAGTTCGGATTGATCACGATCAGCGCGCGGTCGGTCATGCCCCGGGCCTCATCGCCTGCTGGATCTCGATCTGGTAGCCCTCGGGATCCTCGAAGACGAAGGCGCGGATACCGAGGTCGTGGTTCTCGAACCGCGGTGACAGGTTCGGCAGGTCCCGGTCATAGGCATAGGCGTACCAGGCATCCACGTCGGAGACCCGCAGGCACAGCTGCACCGGCTTCATGCTCGGCGGCGCGGTGCATGCCCCGTGCCTCATCCACCAGCCCAAGATGTGCGCCCTCGCAGATGCGGTAGATCCGTGACCAGCCCTGGTCGATGGCAAGGACAAAACCCATCACCTCTTCGTAGAAGTCCGTCGCGGCGGCAAGGTCGCGGTAGTAGAGGAAGGTGATCGCAAGTTCGGTGGTCATCGGCGGGGGCGGCATAGTCAGTCCTCCAGAAGTCCGCGCAACTCGGGCGCGGGCGCGATGGCCGGCACCGTTCCGATGGTAGGCCGTGCAACCCAGCGGCCGTCGCCCGGCCTTGCAAGGCACTCCCCGCCTTCGACGATGACATTCCCGCGTTGGATCACGATCTCGGGCCAGCCGGTGATGCGGCGTCCCTCCCACGGATTGTAGCCGACGTTGTCGTGAAGGTCATCCGCGCCGAAGGTCTTCCTGCGGGACGGGTTCCAGAGAACAAGGTCGGCATCCATCCCCGGCGCGATCCGGCCCTTTGTCGCAAGCCCGTAGAGACGCGCCGGCGCCTCGGCCGTCACCCGGGCGAAGGCCGATAGCCCGCCGCGTCCGCCCGACACCATCGCGTCGAAGAGAAGCGGCAGCCGCGTCTCGAGGCCGGGCAGGCCGTTCGCGATCCGGTCGAAGCCGGGCGCCGGACCGGCTGCCAGCTTGCCGGTGGCGTCGAAGCGGTAGGGCGCGTGGTCCGATGACACGAGGTCGAGCGTTCCGTCGGCCAGCCCGTCCCACAAGGCCGCACAATCTGCGGCCGTGCGCTGGGGCGGCGAACACATCCATTTCGCCCCCTCAACCCCATCCCGCCGCAGCACCGCGTCGGTCATCAGCAGATAGTGCGGGCAGGTTTCGGCCCAGACCGGCACGCCGCGCGCCCGCGCCGCGCGGATCGAGGCCAGCGCCTGGGTCGTCGAGACGTGGAAGATCATCACCGGCTGCGCCAGGAACTCGGCAAAGCGGATCATCCGTTCGACCGCCTCGATCTCGGCCAGGCGCGGGTGGGAGAGGGCGTGATGCTCGGGCCGGTCAAGCCCGGCGGCCAGGAGCGCGTCCTTCGTCCAGCCGATCATCGCGTCGTTCTCGGCATGAACGCAGACCAGCGCGCCTGCGCGTTTCGCCAGCGCCATGATGTCGAGGATCTGCCGGTCCGAGAGGCGGATATCGTAGGTGGTGAAGACCTTGATCGACCGATGCCCCGCGCCGATCGCCTGTGCGAGGTCGGCGGCAAAACCCGGAACGCCGGGATCGGTCGCGGTGATGTGGAAGGCGTGGTCGATCATCGCCCCGCGCCGGGCCCGCGCGGAATAGTCCGCCACGGTTTGCGCAATGGGGCTGCCCTTGGCCTGCGCGGCGAAGGAGATCACCGTCGTCGTCCCGCCCAAGGCGGCCGACCGGGTCGCGGTCTCGAAGCTGTCGGCGTTCATCAGCCCCATGCCGGACATCTGTTCGATGTGGCAATGCGGATCGACCCCGCCGGGAAGGACCGGTTGCCCGCCCGCGTCGATCACCCGCGCGGCCGTTCCGCCAAGCGGTCCGGACGCGCCGCCGACCGCGACGATGCTACCATCGCGCACACCCAGATCGCCGGGTGTCACGGCATCGGGCGTAACGAGAAGGCCGTTGCGGATGATCAGATCGAAGGTGTCAGGCACATCGCCCACTTCACTGCCCCCGCCCGCGCAGCGCAAGCCCCGGCGTTTGTCTTTCGCAAATACTTCGGGGGAAGGCCCCGCCTGGCCGGAGCCGGGGGCAGCGCCCCATCAGCGCTGGCGTGCGTGCTCGAACCGCATCTTCGCCACGGCTTCGTTGCGGTCGGCCTTGATCTGGTTCTCCTGCGCCTCGGCGACGTAGTCGAGATGCGCCTCGACCGCCGCGCGCGCTGCCGCCGCGTCGCGTGCCTGAAGCCCGGCGTTGATCGCCCGATGCTGGTCGAGCAGCATGTCGCGGGTGGCGCGCTGGCGGAACATGACCTGGCGGTTGAAGAACACGCCTTTCCGGAGAAGGTCGAACATCGACCGCATCATGTGCAGCATGACCACGTTATGGCTCGCCTCGACGATGGCCATGTGGAATTCGGCGTCGAGTGCGGCCTCTTCGGCGGCGTTGCGGCGGGCATGAGCGGCCTCCATACGCGAAAAGATCGCGTCGACCACCTTGAGATCGGTGTCCGAGCCCATGCGCGCGGCCCGCTCGATCGCCAGCCCCTCCATGTCCCGGCGAAAGGCGATGAAGTCGAAGACCGCGTCTTCGTGGCGCGCGAAGAGCGCCGTGAGCGCGGGCGAGAATTGCGCCGCCAGATCGTCCGATACGAAGATGCCGGCACCCGGCCGCGCGTTCAGGAGGCCCTTTTCGTGCAGGTCGGCCACCGCTTCGCGCAGCGAGGGCCGCGAGACACCCATGCGCTCGCTTAGTTCGCGTTCCGAAGGAAGGCGCTCGCCCGGGCGAAGGATCCCGCGCAGGATCAGAAGCTCGATCTGCCGGACCACGGCATCCGCAAGCTTTCCGGGCTGGACTTTCTCGAACGGCATGGCACCCCCGCGGATTGGTCAGAAGATATGACCGAACGCGCGGGGGCTTCAATGCCTATGTCACAGGGTCAGCTGAGCGGCGTGATCGTGATGTCCACCCGGCGGTTCTGAGCGCGTCCTTCGTCCGTCAGGTTGGACGCGATGGGCTGGTTCTCGCCCGCGCCGACGGTGCGGATCCGCGGCGGGTTCACACCCCCTTGCCGAAGTACGGCTGCGACCGATTCCGCCCGGCGTTCGGACAGCGTCTGGTTGTAGGCGGCCGAGCCCGTGCTGTCGGTGTGGCCGGTCACCGTGACGATGCTGTTGGGATAGCGGTTGAGGTTCTCGGCAAGGATCAGCAGATCGGACTGAAGCGATTGCGTCACTGTAAAGCCGCTGACCGGGAACAGGATGTCCTGCGGCATCCGGACGATCAGTTCCGAACCGGTATTGATCACGTCGATCTGATTGCTGCCGAAGCTGTTGTCGAGTTCCGCCTTCTGCCGGGCAAGGTCCTGCCCGATCAGCGCGCCTGCGCCCGCACCGATCGCCGCGCCGAGAAGCGCGCCCTCGGTCCGGTTGCCCGACCCCGCAAGGGTCCGGCCGAGAAGGGCGCCCGTCGCCGCGCCGACAGCGGCACCGCCACCCGTCGTGGGGTTCTGAGGATCACAGGCCGCCAGGGCCATCAGGCCGACCGAGGCCAATACCAGGGATTTTTTCATCAACATTTTACATTTCCTGTCGTGCGGTTACGCATCTCCGCTTCAGTTTATATGCGCTCTGCCCAGGTGGCGACAGCGACAATTGCGGAGTTGACGGCGAATTGTTGCCGATCAGGCGGTTTCCGCCGACTCCCAGGCCAGCATCGCGCGTTTGACCGGCAGCCCCCAGTGGTATCCGCCCAGCCCGCCGGACTTCCGCAGCGCGCGGTGGCAGGGGATGAGCCAGCTGACCGGGTTGCGCCCGACGGCGGTGCCGACCGCCCGCACGGCCTGGGGATGGCCGATCGCGCGTGGCGATGTCCGAATAGGTGGTGACATGGCCCGTGGGGATGTGAAGCAGCGCCTCCCATACCTTGATCTGGAAAGGCGCCCCGATCAGGAAAAGGGGCGCGGTCGCCGCGTCGCCGGCCCTGGGAAAGGCGCGGTCGGCCAGCGGCCTCATCGCGCCCGGGTCTTCGATGAACTCCGCCTGCGGCCAGCGCGACCGCATGTCGGCCATGGTGGCCTCGGCCCCGGTTTCCGCGGCGAAGCCGATGCCGCAGATGCCCCGTTCGGTGCCCATGATCAGGGCCGGTCCGAAGGGACTGTCGAACCAGCCCCACAGGATCGTCAGCCCCGCCCCGCCGCGGGCATAGTCGCCCGGGCTCATCGCCTCCCACCGCAGGAACAGGTCATGCAGGCGCCCGGTGCCTGACAGCCCCACCGCATCGGCGGTCTCAAGCGTGGTGTGCCGTTCGGCCAGAAGCTGCCGGGCATGGTCAAGCGTCAGCCACTGCTGGAACCGCTTGGGGCTGACCCCGGCCCAGCGGCTGAAGATGCGCTGGAAATGCGCGGGGCTGAGGTTCATCTCGGCGGCCAGATCCTCGAGCCTGAGGTCGCGCCCGCCCTCGGCGTCGATCCGGTCGATCGCGCGGCGCATGAGCTTGTAGTAGTAGCTGTCTTCAGTGTCCGGAAGTGTCATGTCGGCCGCTTCGTGATGTGTGCAGGACGGTGATACGGGCGCGCGGCGGGCCGTGCGACCCGAAACATGCTCAATCTGGAAACGGAGCCCGGGGATTGTTTCCGGTGACCAAGAAGAAATATTTACATGCGGCTATATGCATTGACGCAGATCAATGCCGGGTTGTAGGGTTTCGCCACTGTGACTGGGTTGTTGTAACCAAGAAGAGGGGCGTGACGTGTCGCGTACATCAATTTTATCAAGCCTGCTCATGGCAGGCGCGCTTGTGTTGCCGGGGGTGGCGTCTGCGGCGACGATCACGGACTGGAATACCGCCAACGTCGTGGTTGGTCCGGAAGACACCGACCCGAACGACGATGTCGGGGGGGCGAGTGTCGTCTACGACCGGGATGTCACGAGCGGTGTTTCCGACCGGCTGCCGAAACCAACGGCAAGATCGTCTACATCGCCCCGGAGTCGAACGAACCCGGGATTGAAGGTCGTTCGAGGAAACCTATGGAGGCTGTCTTCGACGGCTGCATCATGGCCTCCAGCAACGCCACCTGCACCAGCCCGTTCCAGAGCGGCAAGCGCATCAAGCAGCAGGTCACTTCGCCCGGGACGATCGATCTGGTGTTCGACGTCAGTCCAACTGCCGGTGACGAAAACGTCGAGTCGATCTACCAGGTCTTTCACCGCCTCATCAACGTGACGGGCGAAATGCTGGGCGGCTTCGAGGTCAGCCTTGGCGTCGGTGTCGGGTCGGACTTCACCGAATCGGCACCAGCGGACGGCCTGCGCTTCGCGACCACCGCTGACGGCGTCGAGTTCGGCCCTGACAAAGTGGCCGCGTTCAGCCAGTTTCCGTTCGGCCTGTTCGGCGGCGATCCGCTGAATCCGAATCCCCTGGTGCTTCCCGGGTTCTTCGATACCGAGGAACGGGCGGGGTTCAACGTGTCGCTCGGGGAAGACGTGATCAAATCGGACGGGCCGTATGGCACCTATGACGATCTCTTCGGCAGCTGGCTGTCGCAGGATCAAGTGCCCAATGGCCTCCTCTATGACTATGAGGATGGCAAAGATCCGTTGGTCATGGCGTGGGCGAGCGAACTTGGATGGGAGTTCCTGCGATGCACGGAAACTTCAGACGGTGATATTCCTTGCGTGGCTCCCCCTCTCCAAATTCCTGCTGACCTTAACGTCGGGCCGCTTAGTCCCGACCCCGAGTCGTTCTTCGCCTACAATTTCGAAGACGATCCGGAGAACGGGATCTCCGACGAGATGATGGCATACATCATGGCGAACCTCATTGGCGCAGATGGCAATCCGCTTGGCTTTACAGAGGGAACTGACGGGTTTGAGCCCTTTCTGCTTGTCGATGCCATCGAGGATCTGGCAAACCTGAACCTGACCTTCGCGATTGCGCTGGACGACATGTTCGCGAGCAAAAACTCGTCGTTCACCCTGCGTGTCACCACCTATGACGTGGCCCCCGTTCCGCTGCCGGCAGCCGCTCCGCTGCTGATCGCGGGCCTTGGCGCGCTGGGCTTTGCCGCGCGGCGGCGTCGCAAGGCGGCCTGACACCGGTTCACCCCGGGAAGGGCGTCCGCTTCCATCGGGTTGCGGGCGCCCTTTTTGCATGCCATTCGACGCAGATGGCGCAGCAACTTCCCTATGCCGCGATGCGGGAGATCTTCCTCAGGTTCCAGGCCGCCGAGCCCGAGCCGAAGGGAGAGCTTGAGCATGTGAACGCCTACACGCTGCTCGTCGCCGTGGCGCTGTCGGCGCAGGCGACGGACGCGGGCGTGAACAAGGCCACGCGGGCGCTGTTCCAGGTGGCCGATACGCCGCAGAAGATGCTCGACCTCGGCGAGGAACGCCTGATCGAGCACATCAAGACCATCGGCCTTTTCCGCAACAAGGCCAAGAACGTCATCAAGCTGTCGCGCATTCTGGTCGAGGACTATGGCGGCGTGGTCCCGTCGTCGCGCGCGGCCCTGCAGGGGCTGCCCGGCGTCGGGCGCAAGACCGCGAACGTGGTGCTGAACATGTGGTTCCGCTATCCCGCGCAGGCGGTCGACACCCATATCTTCCGGCTGGGCAACCGCAGCGGCCTCGCGCCGGGCAAGGACGTGGTCGCCGTGGAACGCGCGATCGAGGACAACGTGCCGGTCGAATTCCAGCAGCACGCCCATCACTGGATGATCCTGCACGGCCGCTACACCTGCGTCGCGCGCAAGCCGAAATGCGGCGCCTGCCTGATCCGCGATCTCTGCCAATACGAGGACAAGACCCAATGAAGACCTACCAGGTTGTCGGCATCGGCAACGCCATCGTCGATGTGCTGAGCCACGGCGACGACAGTTTCCTCGAGCTGATGGGGATCCAGAAGGGCATCATGCAACTTGTCGGCCGCGAACGGGGCGAGATGCTCTATGGTGCGATGGAAGACCGTGTGCAGCAGCCCGGCGGGTCGGTGGCGAACACGCTGGCCGGGCTGGGCAATCTGGGCCTCACGACCGCCTTCATCGGGCGGGTCCATGACGATGCGCTGGGCCGGTTCTATGCGCGCGAGATGGTGGCGGGCGGGGGGGACTTTCCCAACCCGCCGGTCGCGGGGGGCGAACTCCCGACCTCACGGTCGATGATCTTCGTGTCGCCCGACGGCGAGCGGTCGATGAACACCTACCTCGGCATCTCGGCCGAACTGGGTCCCGAGGACGTGAGCGACGAGGTCGCGGGGCAGGCCGAGATCCTGTTCCTCGAAGGGTATCTCTACGACAAGGACAAGGGAAAGGCCGCGTTCGAGCGCGCGGCGAAGCTTTGCCGCGAAAACGGCGGCAAGGCGGGCATCGCGCTGTCCGACCCGTTCTGCGTCGACCGTCACCGGCCCGATTTCCGCCGCCTCGTCCGCGACCTCGACTTCGTGATCGGCAACGAACACGAATGGGAGGCGCTCTACGAGACCGATCTGTCGGCGGCGCTCGAGCAGGCGGCCGCGGACAGCGGGCTTGTCGTCTGCACCCGGTCGGGCGCCGACGTGATCCTCGTGCGGGGCGAGGAAGAGGCCGTGGTTCCCGTGCACCGCGTCGTGCCGGTGGACGCGACGGGGGCGGGCGACCAGTTCGCGGCGGGGTTCCTCTACGGGCTTGCGACGGGTCAGAGCCTGGACGTGTCAGGGCGTATGGGCGTGGCCGCCGCCGCCGAGGTCATCAGCCATTTCGGCGCCCGGCCCGAGACCGACCTCAAGGCCGTCTTCCGCAAGGCCGGGCTGATCTAGCGGGCATTCTCTGCGTTCCATCGACCCGAAAATATCCCGGGGGTCCGGGGGCAGGGCCCCCGGCGTTCAGTCGCCCAGTTTCTTGTGCACCTCGTCGAGGTCGATCTCGCCCGTGGGCATCTTGTTCCCCGGGTCCCAGGGGTCGTAGCGGAACAGCTCGAAATCCCGCTTGTAGATCTCGTAGGTCAGGTGCATCGGCAAGGTCGTCGAAGAAATCGGCGACCGGGTGCGCGCGTTCCGGCCCGTGTCCCGAGGATTCGTTGAAGCGCGGCACGCGGGCCAGATCGACGGCATGGGGTGTTCCAACGGCGTCGAGCACCACCTTCATCCCGTCATCGAAATGCTCGGTGAAGAAGATGTGGTCATAGCGCCCGCCCCCCGCGATCAGGGTGGCGACATGCCCGGACATGGGCGACCAGTGAATATCGGGGTCCATCGGCTTGCGGAAGCGGATGGTGTCGCGGGCGAACAGCAGAAAGCGCCGGAACATCGCGATCTGGTCGAATTCGCCCTCGACCTCGATCCCGTATTTCTGCGCCAGTTGCGGCACCAGGTTACCGCGATAGCGCTGGCCGTTGCGCTGGATGCCGCAGATCTTGTCGAAGAAGGACGACAGGATCCGCGTGTAGGGATTGCGCACGCAGGTAAAGGTATAGGACAGGTGCCCGCGCACATTGGCCTCGATCCGCGGCTGGCTGTGCTCCTGTGCCCATTTGTGCAGGCCGGTCTTGGCGTCATGGATGTCGCCGTCGAAATAGCTGCCATGATCCGAGTAATGCATGATCTGCCCGATGGTCGAGCAGGCGCATTTGGGCACGACGCGATAGACCAGGCTTTCGCTTTCGGTCATCCATGTGCCGGGAAATCCCATGGTCGGTCCTCATGAAGGCCGGCGGACCGGCTGGGCGTCGGAGAGGAGACAAGCAAAAAACTACTGTTTCTTCAACGACCGTTCATCGCTAACAGATAGCCATTCCACAAGCTCCCCGAGGCCCGCCCGTCACCCATGGCCAGGATCGCCTTTCTTCTTCTCTGCCACAAGGACCCCGACGGGGTTCTGCAGCAGGTGGCCGAGCTGACCGCGCCGGGCGATCTTGTGGCGATACACTATGACGGGCGCGCTCCGAAGGCCGACTATGACCGGCTGCGGCAGGCCCTTTCGGGGAACCCGTCGGTCACCTTCGCGCGCCGCCGGATCCGCTGCGGATGGGGCGAATGGAGCCTTGTCGAGGCGACGCTTCAGGCGATGACTGCCGCGCGCGAGGAGTTTCCCGAAGCCACGCATTTCTACCTGATCTCGGGCGATTGCCGGCCGATCAAGTCGGCGGAATACCTTCACGCGGCGCTGGACCGCGACGACGCCGACCTCATCGAAAGCGTGGATTTCTTTTCGGCGGACTGGATCAAGACCGGGTTCCGTGAAGAACGGCTGATCTACCGTCATGTCTTCAACGAACGCCGGCAGAAGCGGCTCTACTATGCCGCCTTCGAGGCGCAGCGGCGGCTGGGGCTGAAACGGCAGGCTGCCGCGCGAGTTGCAGATCCGCATCGGCAGCCAGTGGTGGTGCCTGCGCCGGAACACGGTCGATGCGGTCCTTGCCTTCCGCCGCGCGCGTCCCGATGTGGTGCGCTTTTTCCGGCATACCTGGATCCCGGACGAGACCTACTTCCAGACCCTCGTCCACAACCTCGTGCCGCGGGCCGAAATCCGGTCGCGCGCGCCGACCTTCCTGTTGTTCTCGGATTATGGGATGCCGGTGACCTTCTACAACGACCACCACGATTTTCTTGTCGGGCAGGACTACTTCTTCGCGCGCAAGATCTCGCCCGAGGCGTCCGATCTCAAGGCGCGGCTGGGGCGGCTCTACTCGGAGTCGGGGCGCCGGTTCGAGATCTCCGGAGAAGGGCAAAGGGTCTACGATTTCGTCACCGGCCAGGGCCGGATCGGGCGACGGTTCGGTCCGCGCATCTGGGAGCGCGAGGCGTCGCTCGGGCCCGACCGCACGCTTCTGGTCGTCGTCTGCAAGAAATGGCACGTCGCGCGGCGCTTTGCGGGCGAGGCGAGCCGGGCGTCCAACCTGCCCGCGCTTGGCTATCTCTTCGACGAGGAGGACGTGGCCCTGCCCGATCTTGGCGGCCTCGGGGCGACCCTTGCCAAGCGAACGCGCCACCGGCGGGCGTTCCTGCGGCTGCTGTTCGAACATCACGGCACGGACCGGCTGATGATCTGCCTCGATCCCGCGAACATCGGGCTACTGCACGATGTCCATGCCGACCGGAGCGAGACCCGGACATTGCAGATCGACTGCACGATGACGGACGACTATCTGCACGGGCACGCCCATCGCGTCGGACTTCTGGCCGCCTCCGCCGCCGGATCGGTCGCCGGGCGCGTGCTGCCCTCTGTCCGCAACGCGGTCGACGCCGAAAGCGAGGCGCTTCGCGCGGCCGGGTTCCCCGGCTTCTACCGCATCCGCGAAACCGCCTCGCCCGAAACCAACGCCGAGGCGATCGCCGGGTTCCTGGGCATCGCGCCCGACAGCGCCCTGCGCATCGCCGCCCATTCCCCACTTTTTGCCGATTGAGGACCGATATGCCCTACAGCTATGACGAGCAGAACATTTTCGCGAAGATCCTGCGTGGCGAGATCCCGAACGACACGGTGCTCGAGACCGAGCATACGCTTGCCTTCCGCGACATCCGCCCGCAGGCGCCGTCCCATGTGCTGGTGATCCCCAAGGGGAAGTATGTCACGCACGATCATTTCTGCCTTGAGGCCTCGGACGCCGAGATTGTCGATTTCAACCGGACCTTCGGCCGTGTCTGCGAGATGATGGGGGTCGGGCCCGGTGCTGGCGGGGCCGGGTTCCGGTCCATCGCCAACGCGGGCGAGCATGCTTTTCAGGAGGTGCCGCATTTCCACATGCACATCCTCGCCGGGCACCCGCTTGGACCGATGCTGACGCGGGCCGATTAGGACGGACTGCTCCGGGTCAGGTCAAGGAACACGTCCTCGAGATCGGGTTCCTCGGTCGCCACGTCGCGCAACCGCACTCCGGCGGCGTGGAGGGCGGCAAGCACGTCGCCCGCCGAGGTGTCGCTGCGCCGGTAGCTGATCGCGAGCCCACCATCGGGGCGGCGCATCGGTCTGCGCGCCTTCCGGCAGAGGCAGGTCGGCCGGCAGGCCGTCCTCGGCGTGGATCACCAGCGTCTTGGCGTCCATCCGTCCAAGCAAGGCCGCGGTGCTGTCGCGTGCCACGACCTGCCCGTGGTCGATGATCGCGACCTCGTCGCACATTTCCTGCGCTTCCTCGAGGTAGTGGGTGGTCAGGATCACGGTCATGCCTTCGGCGTTGAGGCGGCGGACGTTTTCCCACAGCATCTGGCGCAGTTCGATATCCACGCCCGCGGTGGGCTCGTCCAGCACGAGGATCGGCGGGCGATGGACCAGCGCCTTGCCCAGCAGAAGCCGGCGGCGCATCCCGCCCGAAAGGGTCCGGGCATAGGCGCCGGCCTTGTCCTCGAGCCCGATCATGCGCAGGATCTCGTCGGTGCGGCGGGCGTGCTTGGGCACGCCGTAAAGCCCCGCCTGCACTTCGAGCGCGGCACGCGGCGTGAAGAAGGGGTCGATGTTCAGTTCTTGCGGCATCACCCCGATGGACGCACGCGACTGGCGCGGGTTCACGTCCTGATCGAAGCCCCAGATGCGCACCGTTCCCGCGGTCTTCACCACGAGCCCTGCAAGGATGTTGATCAGCGTCGACTTGCCGGCGCCATTCGGGCCCAGCAGGCCGAAGATCGACCCCTGCGGAATGGAAAGGTCGACGCCCTTGAGGGCATGCTTTGGCCGGCTCGCCGCCGCCCGCAGAATAGGTCTTTTCAAGCCCGGCGATCTCGATGGCGTTTTCGGTCATGGCTTGCCCGCGTCCCCTTGTTCCCGACGGGGGCTTCGCTATCATGCCCACGACTGCCTTTCCACATGCCAGGACCAAAGGTTAAGCGGATGCCGATTGACGCCCCGGAAACCGAAATCGTCAGCCAGTGGCGCGTCGCGTGTGATGGCGGCGAGGGGGCGCTGGGCCACCCGCGCGTCTGGCTTTCGATCCCCGCATGACCGGGGCTGGGTCGAATGCGGCTATTGCGACAAGCGGTTCATCCACGAGGACTTCGCAACCGGGAAGGAATAGCCGCCTTCTGTTCCGACGCGCCGGTCAGCACCCTGGATCCGGCAGCCGACGAGGCTTCAAAGAATCGCCACAAACGTCCCGCAAACCGCAAATGATGCAGTTTGGAGGCCGGCATGTTTGAAACCTTGCAACACAGACCATTCCAGGCCTGGGGTTTCTGGGGCGTGCTTGCGGGTGCTCTGGGGGTGATGCTGGTCTTTCTTCAGATCATCGGCCCGACGCTCGAACCGCAACCATCGGTCGGCAACCAGGTCGGGGAAATCGCCGGGGATATTGCGCGAAGCGCCTGGCAGTCGTTCCGGGGCGAGTACGTGCCAGAGCCCGAACCGGCGGCATTTCCGATGTGGGTCCTCGTGGGATTTGCCGCGCCGGTCTTTGGCGTCGTCGCCATCCTGCTTTCGGTGATTTCGGCCGTCAGGCGGGAAAACTGGCACTATCCGTTCTACGGAACCGGGCTTGGGGTGGCTGCGATCGTTTTCTACTTCGTGTGGTGGATCGCGATCCTGTTCGCCGGGGTTCTGCTGATCGTGGCGATCCTCGAGAATCTCGGGTCGATCTTCGACGGCGGCCTCTTCGGGGGATAGGCGTCTGGACTTCGGGCCCGTGCTGCCGCATCCCTGTGGGGCATCCGACAGGAGTCCCACATGGCATTCGGCAAAGGGCATCACCTTCATCTGATCGACGGCTCGGCGTTCATCTTCCGCGCCTTTCACGCGCTGCCGCCGCTGACGCGCAAGTCCGACGGGCTGCCGGTGGGGGCGGTGTCGGGGTTCGTCAACATGCTGTGGAAACAGGTGGAAGAGGCCAAGGGATCGGACGCGCCGACCCATGTGGCGGTGGTGTTCGACAAGGGCAGCCACACCTTCCGCAACGACATGTACGATCTCTACAAGGCGAACCGCGACGAGATGCCCGAGGATCTGCGTCCGCAGATCCCGCTGACGCGCGAGGCGACGCGGGCCTTCAACATCGCCTGCCTTGAACAGGAGGGGTTCGAGGCCGACGACATCATCGCCACGCTGGCCTGCAAGGCGCGCGATGCGGGCGGGCGAGTGACGATCATCAGTTCCGACAAGGACCTGATGCAGCTTGTCGGCGGCGGGATCGAGATGTTCGACGCCATGAAGAACAGGCGCATCGGTGTCGAGGAGGTCGAAGAGAAGTTCGGCGTCGGGCCCGACCGCGTGGTCGATGTGCAGGCGCTGGCTGGGGATTCGGTCGACAACGTGCCCGGCGCGCCGGGGATCGGGATCAAGACCGCCGCGCTTCTGATCAACGAGTTCGGCACGCTCGAAGACCTTCTGGAACGCGCCGAAGAGGTGCCGCAGCCCAAGCGCCGGCAGGTGCTGATCGAGCATGCCGACCAGATCCGGCTGTCGAAGGAACTGGTGAAGCTCGATTGCGACATGGAGCTCGACTACGATCTCGACAGTCTCGAGGTGACCGAGCCCGACCCCGACACGCTTCTGGGGTTTCTGGCCGAGATGGAGTTCCGCACGATCTCCAAGCGCGTGGCCGAAAAGCTGGGTGTCGAGGCGCCGGTGATCGCCGAGGTCGTGCCGGAGGCCGCGGTGGAAGAGGTCCCGGCCGCATCGCTGCCCTTCGACCCGGACAGCTACGAGCGGGTGGGGGACGCTGCCGCGCTGAAGGCCTGGATCGACCGCGCCTATGCCCGCGGCTACGTCGCCGTCGACACCGAAACGACCGCTCTGGACGAAATGGTGGCCGATCTGGTGGGCGTGTCCTTGTCGATCGACCCCGGGCAGGCCTGCTATGTCCCGCTGACGCACAAGGCAGGGGCGGCGGATGATCTTTTCGGCTCGGACGCGCTGGCCGAGGGGCAGATGCCGCTTGATGAGGCGCTGGCGCTTCTCAAGCCGCTGCTCGAGGACGAGGCCGTGCTGAAGATCGGCCAGAACATGAAATACGACGCCAAGATCTTCGCCCGCCACGGCATCGACGTCGCGCCCATCGACGACACGATGCTGATGTCCTACGCCATGTATTCGGGCCTGCACACGCATGGCATGGATCTGCTGAGCGAACGCTACCTCGACCATACGCCGATCCCGATCAAGCCGCTTCTGGGCTCGGGCAAATCCGCGATCACCTTCGACCGCGTGTCGATCGACGATGCGGTGCGCTATGCCGCCGAGGATGCCGATATCACGCTGCGGCTTTGGCAGGTGCTCAAGCCGCGTCTGCACCGCGAACAGGTCACGACCGTCTACGAGACGCTTGAACGTCCCATGGTGCCCGTGCTGGCCGAGATGGAGATGGCGGGCATCAAGGTCGACCGCGAGACGCTGAGCCGCATGTCGAACGCCTTTGCCCAGAAGATGGCGCAGCTCGAGGACGAGATCCACGAACTTGCGGGCGAGAAATTCAACGTGGGCAGCCCCGCGCAGGTGGGCGAGATCCTGTTCGACAGGATGGGTCTGCCGGGCGGCGAAAAGGGCAAGACGGGCAAGTATTCGACGCCCGCCGATGTGCTCGAGGATCTTGCGACCGAACACGAGCTTCCCGCGCGGGTGCTCGACTGGCGGCAACTGCAAAAGCTAAAGTCGACCTATACCGATGCGCTTCAGGATCACATCCACCGCGACACGGGCCGGGTCCATACCTCCTACGTGATCTCGGGGGCGGCGACCGGGCGGCTGGCCTCGACCGACCCGAACCTGCAGAACATTCCGATCCGCAGCGAAGAGGGGCGGCGCATCCGCGAAGCCTTCGTCGCGCCCGAGGGACGGGTGCTGGTCAGTCTGGACTACAGCCAGATCGAACTGCGCATCCTTGCCCATGTCGCCGGGATCGAGGCGCTGAAACAGGCGTTCCGGGACGGGCAGGACATCCATGCCGCGACCGCGTCCGAGATGTTCAACGTGCCGCTGGACGAGATGACCCCCGATGTGCGGCGTCAGGCGAAGGCGATCAACTTCGGCGTGATCTACGGGATCTCGGGCTTCGGTCTGGCGCGCAACCTGCGGATCCCGAGGGCCGAGGCGCAGGGCTTCATCGACCGCTATTTCGAGCGGTTCCCCGGCATTCGCACCTACATGGACGACACCGTGGCCTTCGCGAAGGAACACGGGTTCGTCCGCACGATGTTCGGGCGCAAGATCCACACGCCCGAGATCAACGCCAAGGGCCCGCACGCAGGCTTCGCGCGGCGCGCGGCGATCAACGCGCCGATCCAGGGCACCGCGGCCGACATCATCCGGCGCGCGATGATCCGGATGCCCAAGGCGATCGACGGGCTGCCCGCGAAGATGCTGCTGCAGGTCCACGACGAATTGCTGTTCGAGGTGGACAAGGGTGCGGCGGGCGACCTGATCGGCATCGCCCGCGACGTGATGGAGGGCGCGGCGACGCCGGCGGTGCATCTCGACGTGCCCCTTGTGGTCGATGCCGGGCAGGGCGCGAACTGGGCCGAGGCGCATTGACATGGCGGAGGGGCCGGTTCGCGACACGCGTGCGATGATCGCGGGCATGCGTCCCGTCCTGATGCCGGGCACCTATGTCTTTTGCGCCGCGCCGCCGGGGATGTCCGAGGTTCCGCCCGAGGCGCTTGCGAGCTTTCGCGAGGACGAGGGGCTGTCGCTTCTGCTTCCCATCCACGCCGCCGCCGCGCTCGAATTGCCCACCGAGCCGGCGATGCGTCGGATCACCCTTCAGGTAAACTCGGATCTTGAAGGTGTCGGACTGACGTCCGCGGTCGCCGGGGCCCTGACCGACCAGGGCATTCCCTGCAACGTGATCGCGGCCCTGCGCCATGATCACGTCTTCGTCCCTGAAGCACTGGCCGGGCGCGCGCTGGACACGCTGGAAGGTCTGGCCAGCAAGGCGGGTTGACGCCGCGATGGGAGGGTCACCCGAGAGGGTGCCCCCAAGCCACGCTTCGACGATCCCTGTTCCGGAGAGGTTCGTTGTGAGCCGTATTCGGGATACTGTGGGATCTACAGGACCGGACCGAGCGAGCTAGATCCGCCCGCTCAAGGCCTGCTCCATGTCGAAGATCGTCACGACAAGCGCCGTAAGGTCGACGCGGATGAAGCCTTCGTTCGTGCGCTGGGTGTCGAGGATCGTCACCATCACCACGATCAAGATCGCCGACAGGACGAAGCTGCGCCAGTTGAGCGTGCGCCCCTCGCTGCCCGCCAGGTTGCCGATCACGAAGAGCGAGGAGAGCGCGGCGATCAGCAACATGACCTGCGACACCTCCGAGACCGGAATGGCGAGCGTCTCCACCCGGTAGAGATGCGCGTCGAGCGCGTCGTTGATCGCGCCGGCCACAAAGGTCTGGACGGGCGGAGGCACCGGGTCCGCCGTTGCTGCGAGTGTCAGGGGCCAGAGCTTCGCCTGCGCCCGCAGGCTCACGTCGAGGAATGCCTCGACTTCAGCGATGTCGGTCAACGCGCGCCCGCGGGGTGGGACGCGAGTCTTGGAGTACTCGAGAATCGCAACTTGAAGCGACGTCCGACCCGGATCAGGCAGATAGTCGGCGCGCAGAAAAGCGGTCCCGAGGGCGGCGGCCTCGTTCGTGATCGCGGCTCTCGTGGCCTGGCTGGTGCTGAGGGCGTTGCCGAAGCTGAACGCAAGTAGCAGTCCCAGAAGGGCAAGGATCGCGCCGACCGCGGCGTCGGTAGCGATGAGTTCGTCTTCGCGCCCTTGCGCCTCGAAGCGGCGGCGGCGGGCGATCCCCGACCTGTGCCCCAGTACGACCGCCGCGGGCAGCAGGATCAGCAAGAGAAGCGCGACCCACCAGATTCCGATCACCGGCAGCGTTATTTCGGTATAGAGCGCCGCCGCCGTCGCCGCTTCCATCGCCGTCCCCCAAGATCAATTTGTCCGTCTTTCCAACACTTCTACACGGTCTGGCCAGTCGCGCCAGAGTCCTCATACGGCCCCTGCATCTGGCAATTCGGGACTATGGCGTTCTACTGTCTGGGGCGTTGGCATTGCGAAGCTTCCGGCATAGGACCGGACCATGCCGCACGACCCGCATGTTCATCACATCGATCCCGATTCAGGGGACCGCCGCGTTCTCTGGGCAGTCCTGGTCAACCTGGGTCTGACGGTTGGGCAGGTCGCGGCCGGGATCATTTCCGGATCGCTCGCGCTGATCGCGGATGCGGTTCACAACCTTGCCGATGCCATGTCGCTGATCATCGCCTTTGCGGCTCGCAGGATCGCGCGGCGTCCGTCGGACGCGAACATGACTTTCGGCTATGGCCGGATCGAGGTGGTTGCCGCTCTGGTCAACTACACGACGCTGATCGTGATCGCGCTCTACCTGATCTACGAGGCGGCGATGCGCTTTGCCGATCCGCCCGGGGTCGAGGGCTGGATCGTCGTAGTCGTCGCCGTGGTCGCCCTTGCGGTCGACACCGTCACGGCCCTGCTGACCTGGAGACTGTCGAAGGAAAGCGTGAACATCCGGGCGGCTTTCCTGCACAACGTCTCGGATGCTCTGGGGTCGGTCGCGGTGATCTTCGCAGGGACGCTGATCCTCGTGTACGACTGGCGGTTGATCGACCCGATCGTGACGCTTGGGATCGCGGGCTACATCCTGTGGCTGTCGGTCAGGGGGATCGTTCCGGTGGCGCGCATCCTGATGCTGGGCAGCCCCGAAGGACTTGAGGCGGACGAGGTCTGCGATGCGATCGAAGCGGTGCCGGGCGTGATGTCGGTGCACCATCTGCATCTGTGGCTGATGCAGGAACGGGTGCCGGCGCTCGAGGTGCATGTGGTGCTCGACCGCGTCGGCTTCGAGGGGGCCGCCGAGGTGAAGCGGCGTATCCGCGATGTCCTGTCCAGCCGCTATGGCATCGGCCATGCGACGATCGAGACAGAATCACCCGATGACGCTTGCCGCAACGCCAGGCGAATCGGCCATCCCGCGCGCTGAAGGGTCAGCCCTTTGCGACCAGCCGTCCGACAAGGCGCGTCACGACCGGGCGGAAGATCACGAGGATCGGGAAGGCCACGGCCCAGGCGAGCACCCATGCGCCCATCCATGCCGCGCCGAAGCCCGGGCCCGTGCCAAGGGCCCTCGCGGTCGCGATCGCGGTCACAAGAAACGACATGATGCCCGACAGGATCAGGGCGATGACGATGGGGGCAAAGCGGGGCGGGATCATTCGGTGGGGTCCTCTGTCAGCCTGGAAGACCGCTCTATGGGAAAGAACGCGCCGCCTGACCAGAGGCCAAACCAGCCCTCGGTGTCGCAGCCAAGCTCGACGAGGCGATAGAAGCTCTTGCGGTCGATGAGCGCTTCGAGATTGGCGCGGACAAGGACATAGGGCGACGGTTCGCCGGTTTCGGGGTCATGCGCCACGCGGATGGGGGCCTCCGGGCCCGCGACCGTGCGGTCGCCGACATTGGTGACGAAAGTCAGGACCTGGTCGCGGCCCTGCCCGTCGACCTCGAAATCGACGGCGACGAAAGGGGCGTCGTCGACAGCGATTCTCACCTTCTCGACCGGTGTCACGAGGACATAGTCCTCTCCGTCCCGGCGCAGAATCGTCGAAAAGAGCCGGACCAGTTCCTTTCTGCCGATCGGCGTCCCGAGGTAGAACCATGTCCCGTCGCGAGCGATGCGGATGTCGATATCCCCGCAGAATGGCGGATTCCACAGATGCACCGGCGGCAATCCGCCCTTGGATGCGGCAGATGCGCTTGCGGCAAGGCTTTCTGCGGAAGGTTTCACGATCATTTGTGCGCTTTCCCTTTTTGCCATTTGGTCACTGCGCCATAGTTCAGGCTAGTATCGCCCCGGCAAACATACCGCCCCGAGAGGAATTGTCATGACCAACCCGCAGGACCTTGTGACCGAGATCGAAGCGCTGGGCGGAAAGCTGGCCGAGGCCAAGGGCAGCATCACGCGGCGCTTCATCGGTCAGGAGCAGGTGGTCGACCTCGTGCTGTCGGCGATCCTGTGTGGCGGACATGGCCTTCTGATCGGCCTTCCGGGGCTGGGCAAGACGCGGTTGGTGGACACGCTGGCGACTGTTCTGGGGCTGGACGGCGCGCGGGTACAGTTCACGCCCGACCTGATGCCGGCGGATATCCTGGGCTCCGAGGTTCTCGAGACCGCCGCCGACGGCACGCGGTCGTTCCGCTTTATCGAAGGCCCGGTCTTCTGCCAGCTCCTGCTGGCCGACGAGATCAACCGCGCCTCGCCCCGCACCCAGTCAGCACTCTTGCAGGCGATGCAGGAGAAATCGGTGACGATCGCGGGCAAGGCCCATCCTCTCGACAAGCCGTTTCACGTTCTGGCGACGCAGAACCCGATCGAGCAGGAAGGCACCTATCCCCTGCCCGAGGCACAGCTTGACCGGTTCCTTGTCCAGATCGACGTGCCCTATCCCGACCGCGCGACCGAGCGCGACATCCTGCTGGCCACGACCGGCGTCGACGAGGACGAAGCAGTCAACGTCTTCACCGCCGCCGAGTTGATGGCGGCGCAGACGCTTGTGCGGCGGATGCCTGTGGGCGATGCGGTCGTCGAGATGATCCTCGATCTGGTCCGGGCCTGCCGTCCGGGCGACGCGGCCGCGCCTGCGGTTGTGAACGATGCCGTGGGCTGGGGCCCGGGGCCGCGCGCGGCACAGGCGCTGATGCTGACGGTGCGGGCGCGCGCGCTTCTGGACGGACGGCTTGTCCCGTCGGTCGAGGATGTGGCCGCCATGGCAGCCCCTGTCCTGAGCCACCGCATGGCCCTGACCTTTGCCGCGCGGGCGCGGGGCATCGCCCTTTCGGACGTGATCGCCGAGGTGACCGACCGCGTGACGCGGATCGAGGCGGCGGCGTGAGCGAAATCGCCCAGCCCCTTGCCCTGCGATCCGGCGCCGAAACCCTAGCTGCCCCGCTGCCGCCCCTTCTGGCGGCGGCCGAGCATCTGGCGGCCAACCTTATCCTCGGGGCGCACGGGCGGCGGCGGTCGGGACTGGGTGACGAGTTCTGGCAGTATCGCCCGCTTCATGCGGGGGACGAGGCGCGGACGATCGACTGGCGCCGGTCGGCCCGGTCGGATGGCCTCTTCGTGCGGGAAAAGGAATGGCAGGCGGCGCAAAGCGTGCTGATGTGGGTCGACCGGGCGCAGTCGATGGGCTTTGCCTCGACCAGGGACCTGCCCTCCAAGGCGGATCGGGCGGCGACGCTGGCGCTGGCGCTGGGGTTGCTTCTGATCCGCGGGGGCGAGCGTGTGGGGCTGACCGATCTGTCGACACCGCCGCGGTCGGGACAGGTGCAGATCATCCGCCTGGCCGACGCACTGAGCCGTGACCACGCCGAGGCCGATTTCGGCGCGCCCGAGGTTCGGGGGATGACGTCACAGTCGCGCGCGGTCTTCGTGTCGGATTTCCTGGGCGACATCGCCGAGGTCGAGACGGCGCTGACCAAAGCCGCCGACAAGGGTGTGAAGGGTGCGATTCTCCAGGTGCTCGACCCGCAGGAAGAGGCGTTCCCCTTCGACGGGCGCACGATCTTCGAATCCATGGGCGGCGGGATGCGGCACGAGACGATGAAGGCGGGCGACCTGCGGGGGCGCTACCTCGATCGCCTTGCCGAACGCAAAGCGGCCCTCTCGGACCTCGCCCGGGTCACGGGCTGGCAATACCACTGCCACCACACCGATGCCTCGGCCACCGCCGCCCTTCTGTGGCTTTATGGCGCGATGGAGCGCGATCACTGATGTTCACCCTCGGCGGCATAGGTTTCACGGCGCCCTGGCTTCTGCTGGGGTTGGTCGCGCTGCCGATCCTGTGGCTCTTGCTGCGCGCGGTTCCGCCCGCGCCGATCCGGCGGCGGTTTCCCGGCGTGGCCCTTCTTCTCGGTCTCAGGGACGACGACAACGAAAGCGACAAGACGCCGTGGTGGCTTTTGCTGCTGCGCACCATCGCCATCGCGGCGCTGATCCTGGGCTTCGCGGGACCTGTCCTTAACCCGCAGGTGGAACGCGAAGGGTCCGGGCCGCTTCTGGTGGTGATGGACGGCACATGGGCGGATGCGCGCGACTGGCCGCGGCGGCTGGAACGGCTGGACGATCTTCTGTCCGAAGCCTCGCGCGCGGGCCGCACGGCGGCGGTCGTCACCCTCACCGACCTGCCCGCCGACGGTCTGAGCTTTCAGGCCGCCGAGACGGTGCGGCAGCGCTTGCCCAGCCTGCAGCCCGCGGCCTGGGTGCCGGATGGTGCCGAGGTGACGGACTGGGCGCGCGGTCTCGACGGCGGTGCGCAGGTGTTCTGGATGTCGGACGGCCTCGATCATCCCTGGCGGGGCGACCTGCTGGCGGCGTTCGAAGACCGTGGCCCGGTCACGGTATTCGAATCGCCGCGCCCGGTGATCGCGCTGACGCCCCCGGTCTTCGCCGATGGCGTCGTGACATTGCGGGCGATCCGCGCTCAGGCGGGTGGTGCCTCGGAAGTCGTGGTGAACGCCCATGGCCTTGATCCCGCGGGCACGCCCAGGACCCTGGTGTCGGCCCCGTTGACGTTCGATCCGGGCGCGCGGGACGCGGTGGTCGACCTGTCGTTGCCGCCCGAACTCCGCAACCGCGTCACGCGGTTCGAGATCGACGGCCTGCGCTCGGCGGGCGCGGTGTCCCTGACCGACAATTCGCTGCGCCGGCGCGAGGTCGCGCTGATCGCGGGTCTTGACGACCGCGAAGGCCTGCAGCTTCTGTCGCCCACGCATTACCTCGAACAGGCGCTCGAGCCGACGGCGGATCTGATCGACGGGACCATCGGCGATATCCTTCTGGCCAACCCCGATGCGATCATCCTTGCCGACGTAGCGGTCCTGACCGGGGCCGAGGAGGTCGCCATGCTCGACTGGGTCGAGGCGGGCGGGCTTCTGGTGCGCTTTGCCGGGCCGCGGGTGGCCGCAAGCGACCTCAGCCGCGACGACGAGGACCCGCTGATGCCGGTTCGTCTGCGGGCGGGCGGGCGCAGCGTGGGCGGCGCGATGAGCTGGGGCGAGCCCAAGACGCTGCGGACCTTCGGCCCGAACTCGCCTTTCTTCGGCCTGGCTGTGCCCGAAGAGGTCAGCGTCTCGGCCCAGGTGATGGCCCAGCCCGACCCGACGCTGGCCGAACGGGTCATCGCCTCGCTCAGCGACGGCACGCCCGCTTGTCACGCGCAAGCGGCAGGGCGCGGGGCAGGTGGTGCTGTTCCACGTCACCGCCAATGCCGAATGGTCGACGCTGCCGCTGTCGGGGCTTTTCGTGCAGATGCTCGAACGGCTCGCCGTCTCCACGCGCCCCGCGGACCCCACGGCCGAGGATCTGGCGGGCACGACCTGGGTGGCCGACGAGCTTCTCGATGCCTTCGGCGAGGTCGACGAGGCCGGCACGATGGCAGGCGTTCCGGGCGAAGCGCTGGCCGAGGGGCGGATCGGCCGGGACCTGCCGCCGGGTCTTTACGCGGGCGAGGACCGGCGCATCGCGCTGAACGTGATCGGGTCCGAAACCGAGCTTTCTCCGGCGGTCTGGCCGGACAGAATTCCGGTCGAGGGCCTGACCGTGGTGCCCGAGCGGGCGTTGAAGGGGCTGCTGCTGTCGCTGGCGATGGGAGCGCTTCTGGTCGATATCCTTGCGTCGCTTTGGCTGGCCGGGCGGCTGACGGGGCCGCGCGCAGGGATGGCGGCTGCACTCCTCGGCGCGTTTCTTCTTCTGCCCGCGCAGGGTCAGGCGCAGGACGTGGCCGATGAGGCCTTCGCCCTTGCGGCCACCTCCGAGGTGATCCTCGCGCATGTGGTGACCGGCAACGCCGAGCTTGACCGCATGGCCGAGGCCGGACTGCGGGGCCTGTCGAACGTGCTCTACCAGCGCACCTCGATCGAGCCGGCCGAACCCATGGCGGTGAACCTCGAGACCGACGAGCTGTCGTTCTTTCCCTTCCTCTACTGGCCGATCACCCCTGACCAGCCGATGCCGTCGGCCGAGGCCTATCAGCGCCTCAACCGCTACCTGCGCACCGGCGGGATGATCCTGTTCGACACGCGGGACGCGGATGTGGCGGCCTTCGGCGGGGCAAGCGCCAATGGCCGCAAGCTTCAGCAACTGGCCGCGCCGCTGGATATTCCGCCGCTCGAGCCGATTCCGAACGACCATGTGCTGACCCGCACCTTCTATCTTCTGCAGGACTTCCCCGGCCGTCACGTCAGCCGTGACGTCTGGGTCGAGGCCGCCCCCGCGGATGCCGAGCTGATCGACGGGATGCCGTTCCGCAACCTCAACGACAACGTCACGCCCGTGGTGATCGGTGGCAACGACTGGGCCGCAGCCTGGGCGACGGACGCCACCGGCAACCGGCTTTATCCCGTGGGGCGCGGCTATGCCGGCGAGCGGCAGCGCGAGATCGCCTATCGGTTCGGGGTCAACCTCGTGATGCATGTGCTGACCGGCAACTACAAATCCGACCAGGTGCATGTTCCCGCACTTCTGGACCGGCTGGGACAATAGCGCATGGCGACCACGATCATCTTCGACCCCCTCGTGCCGGTGATGGCGCTTTGGATCGGCGCGGCGGTGGCTCTGGTCATGCTGATCTTCGCGATCTGGCGGGGGTTGTCGGGCTGGTGGCTGCGCGCGCTGTCGCTTGCGGTGCTGGTGGCGGGGCTGGCCAACCCGTCGCTCCAGCTCGAGGATCGCAGCCCGCTGACCGACATCGTGATCCTTGTGGTCGACGAAAGCGCCAGCCAGCGGATTGCCGGCCGCGTCGACCAGACCGCCGAGGCCATCGCCGGGATCGAGCGCGAGATCGCGGCCCTGCCCAACACCGAGCTTCGGGTGGTCAGCCTGGGCGACGGCGAGGGCGATGCCGGGTCGCTGGTGATGACCCGTCTGGCCGAGGCGATGGCGGACGAGCCGCGCGGCCGTCTGGCCGGCGCAATCCTGCTGACCGACGGGCGGCTCCATGACATCGAACGCCTGCCCGAGATGCCCGCGCCGCTGCACGCGCTTCTGACCGGCCGCGAGGAAGACTGGGACCGGCGGCTGATCGTGCGCAATGCCCCGGCCTTCGCGATCATGGGCGAACCCGTGACCCTGACCCTCGAGGTCGAGGATCAGGGCGCGGTGCCCGACGAACTGGCGCTGAGCGCCGAGCTCGAGATCTCGGTCGACGGCGATGCGCCGGTGACGGTGACGGTCCCGGTGGGCGAGCCTCTCGACCTGCCGGTGACGCTGGCGCATGGCGGGCTCAACGTGATCCGGTTTTCCGTGCCTGCGGCCGAAGGTGAACTGACCGACCGGAACAATGCCGCCGTGGTGCAGATCAACGGGGTGCGTGACCGCCTGCGGGTCCTCTTGGTCTCGGGCGAGCCGCATGCGGGCGAACGCACCTGGCGCAACCTGCTGAAGTCGGATGCCTCGGTCGATCTCGTGCATTTCACGATCCTTCGCCCGCCCGAGAAACAGGACGGTGTGCCGGTGTCCGAACTGTCGCTCATCGCCTTTCCGACGCGTGAGCTGTTCCTCGAAAAGATCGAGGAGTTCGACCTCATCATCTTCGACCGCTACAAGCGACGCGGGATCCTGCCCGCGATCTACCTCGACAACGTCCGCCAGTATGTCGAATTGGGCGGCGCGCTGCTGATCGCGGCAGGGCCGGATTTCGCCGGGGCGGATTCGATCTTCCGCTCGCCCCTGTCCGAGGTCATCCCGGGCCGCCCGACGGGCCGGGTGGTCGAGGAAGGATTCGTTCCGTCGATCACCGAGGTCGGCGAACGGCAT
This sequence comes from uncultured Alphaproteobacteria bacterium, assembly GCA_963709395.1. GTDB lineage: Bacteria > Pseudomonadota > Alphaproteobacteria > Rhodobacterales > Rhodobacteraceae > CAVPWP01. The sequence continues at coordinate 33,590 of CAVPWP010000006.1, read as the reverse complement.
CCCGTGACCGAAGGCCTCGAGGCGTTTTCGCCCGAGACCGGGATCGAGGGGCAGCCCTGGGGCCGATGGATGCGGATCATCGACGTGGACGAGACAGCGGGGAACACCGTGATGAGCGGTGTCGACGACCGGCCGCTTCTGATCCTTGACCGTGTGGGCGAGGGGCGGGTCGCGCTGATGGCGTCGGATCACGCCTGGCTCTGGTCGCGCGGCTATGAGGGCGGTGGGCCGCAGCTTGAACTGCTGCGCCGGCTTGCGCACTGGATGATGAAGGAGCCCGAGCTCGAGGAAGAGGCGCTGACGGCCACGGCGGAAGGCCAGACCATGACGATCACCCGGCGCACCCTTGGCGATGCGGTCGGCCCGGTCGAGATCACCGGCCCGGATGGCAGCGCGGTCACCGTCGAGCTGACCGAAGAGGCGCCCGGGCGCTTCACCGCGACCTACGAAGGGCCCGAGATCGGGCTTTACCGTCTGGTCGAGGGGGACGAGGATTCGGTCATCGCCCTTGGGCCGGCGGCCCCGCGCGAATTCGAGCAGACGATCGCCACGGGCGAGATCCTCGATGCCGCGGTGCGCGCGACGCGCGGCGGCCTTCCGCGGATCGAGGACGGTGTGCCCGACGTGCGGCTGGTGCGCGAAGGACGGCCCGCCGCCGGGCGCGGATGGATCGGGATCACCCCGCGCGAGGCCTACGTGACCACCGACGTCTCGGTCACGCCGATCCTGCCGTCCTGGCTGTTCCTTGTTCTCGCAGCGCTGCTGGCGGTCGGGGCCTGGTTGTGGGAAGGTCGGCGGGGCCGCCGCGCGGCGGGCTGATCGGGCGGCTGACCGCACGGGAGGCAATCATGGCAATCACGATCACCGCGGTCGACCGGGTGGAAGACCACGACGAGATATCGGGCATCCTGCGCGAATACCTGGAGATGGTTCTGGAGAGCTTCCGCTCGGAAGCCGGGATCGAGGCAGACGCCGATGAATTGGTGCGGGGCACCATAGGCAATATCAGCGCCTATCTTCCCCCTGACGGGCGGCTATTGCTGGCCAGGGACGGCGCGCAGACCCTGGTCGGGGTGATCTTCCTCAAGCGAATCCGGCCAGACGCCGCCGAAATCAAGCGTCTCTACGTGCGGCCCGCCGCGCGGGGCACGGGGCTTGGCCGTCGGCTGACCGAGTTGGCGCTCGACGAAGCCCGCGCCATGGGGATGCGGTCGGTCCTGCTCGACACCCCCATCTGGCTGACGACGTCGCAGTCGCTCTACCGGTCGATGGGTTTCCGCGATATCCTGCGCTATCCGGAAACGGAAAACGACATCTCGATGGATCCCTACCTTGTCTACATGGAGCTTCGGCTGGACGCCTAGTCGAGCGTCAGGGGCAGCACCGCCTCGCCCCAGCCTTCCACATTGGTCCGGGCGCGGATATAGACCGTGGTCGTGCCATCGGGAATCGATCACACCCGACAAGCGACCGGGTGAAGGGCTGTTCGGTGACATGCGGATGCAGCAACTCGCGTGTGCCCAGCACCGCGCCCGAGGCGTCCTCGATCCGCCAGCCGTCGGCGTAGTCGTCCCATCCGGTGTCGCCGTGAGAGAGCGTGACGTCGACAGTCCATTCCGCCCCTACGGCGCGGGCGATCGCGCCTTCGACAACGGCCGGGTCGGCCTGGGCCGTGAGCGGGACAACAAGGAGCGGGAGCAAGGCAAGGGTGCGTGTTCTCATGTGGCGTTCCTAACAGGTCCACAGGCGCGCGTCTTGCCAGCCCACGAAAAGTTGGGAATTGCGTGAACGCGCTATTGGTAATAAGTATTTACCAATAGATCGGAGGCCCACCATGGACATGCCAGTGCCGAACCCGACGATCCTGTCGAAGAAGAACCGGATCGTGGCCCGACTGCGGGGCGTCCTGCCCGAGGGGGCGGTGATCCATGACGAGGCCGAGACGCGGGCCTATGAATGCGACGCGCTGACGGCCTATCGGTGCCCGCCACTCTGCGCCGTGCTGCCGGCCTCGACCGACGAGGTCGCGGCCGTTCTGCGGATCTGCCACGAAGAGGGCGTGCCCGTCGTCCCGCGCGGATCGGGCACCTCGCTGGCGGGCGGGGCGCTGCCGACCGCCGACAGCGTGATCCTTGGCGTGGCGCGGCTGAACGATGTGCTCGAGGTCGACCACGACAACCGCTTCATCCGGGTGCAGTCGGGCCGGACGAACCTGAGCGTGACCGGCGAGGTCGAAGAGGACGGGTTCTTCTACGCCCCCGACCCGTCGTCGCAACTGGCCTGCGCCATCGCGGGCAACATCGCGATGAACTCGGGCGGGGCGCATTGCCTCAAGTACGGCGTGACGACCAACAACCTCCTGGGCGTGCGCATGGTGCTGATGGACGGCACGGTCATGGACATCGGTGGCGCGCATCTCGATGCGCCGGGGCTGGACCTTCTGGGCGTGATCTGCGGGTCGGAGGGCCAGCTGGGCGTCGTGACCGAAGCCACGCTGCGCATCCTGCCCAAGCCCGAGGGCGCGCGGCCCGTCCTGATGGGCTTCGATTCGAGCGAGGTCGCGGGGGCCTGCGTGGCCGACATCATCAAGGCGGGCGTCCTTCCCGTGGCGATCGAGTTCATGGACCGCCCCTGCATCCGCGCGACCGAGGCCTTCGCCCATGCCGGATACCCCGATTGCGAGGCGCTGCTGATCGTCGAGGTGGAAGGCAGCCCGGCCGAGATCGACGAACAACTGGGGCTGATCCTGCAGATCGCGCGGCGGCACGACCCGGTCGAGTTGCGCGAGGCGCAGACCGAGGACGAGGCCAAGCGCATCTGGCTGGGCCGCAAGTCGGCCTTCGGCGCGATGGGGCAGATCAACGACTACATGTGCCTCGACGGGACCATCCCGGTATCCGAGCTTCCCCATGTGCTGCGCCGCATCGGTGAGATGTCGAAGGAGTTCGGGCTGGATGTCGGCAACGTCTTTCACGCCGGTGACGGCAACATGCATCCGCTGATCCTGTTCGATGCCAACAAGCCCGGCGATCTCGAGCGCTGCGAAGCCTTTGGGGCCGAGATCCTGAAGCTTTGTGTCGAGGTGGGCGGCTGCCTGACCGGCGAACATGGCGTCGGCATCGAAAAGCGCGACCTGATGACCACGCAGTTCGGCCCGGAGGATCTCGAGGCGCAGATGCGGGTGAAGGACGTGTTCGACCCGGATTGGCTTCTCAACCCGGCAAAGGTCTTTCCGCTGGCAGCGACCGAGGCACGGCGACAGCGCCCGGCGGAGGCGGCCTAGTGGGGGCTGTCCGCCCCCACACCCCCGAAGGTATTTCCAGCCAGAAGAACCGAAGGACCGGGCCCGTGCTGACACCGAGTGACGAGAGCGAACTGGCCGAAGCCATCGCCGGGGCGGCGGGGCCGCTGCGGATCGTGGGGGGCGGAACGCGGCCGATCGGGGATGTGGTCGGGGACGATTGCGAGCCTTTGTCGGTCGCGAAGGTGTCCGGCATCACGCTTTACGAACCCGGAGCGCTGACGATTGTCGCGCGCGCCGGAACGCCTCTGGCCGAGGTCGAGGCCGCGCTGGCCGCCGAGGGACAGCGCCTGCCTTTCGAGCCGATGGATCATCGCAAGGTGCTGGGGACCGAGGGCGTGCCGACCATCGGCGGCGTGGTGGCGGCCAATGTCTCGGGGCCGCGCCGGGTTCAGGCGGGCGCCTGCCGGGACAGCCTGATCGGCGTGCGGTTCGTCGATGGGACCGGAACCGTGATCCGCAACGGCGGCCGGGTGATGAAGAACGTCACCGGCTATGACCTCGTGAAGCTGATGGCGGGGTCCTGGGGGACGCTGGGCGTGCTGACCGAGGTGGCGTTCAAGGTCCTGCCCGTGGCCGACACGGCGGCGACGATTGTGATCCGCGGGCTGGATGTGCCTGGGGCCGTGGCGGCGATGACGAAGGGCCTGACCTCGCCCTACGAGGTCTCGGGGACGGCGCATGCGCCTCGAGGGCTTGAGGATGGACCCGCCACGCTCTTGCGCGTCGAGGGCTTTGCCGAGTCGGTCGCCTATCGTGCAGGCAAGCTGGCGGCGCTGGTCGGCGGAGACACGACGATCGAGCGGGACGCGGACCGCATCGCGTCGCTCTGGTCCTGGGTGGGGGATGCAGAACGGTTCGCCGGAACGGGCGGCGACCTCTGGCGTGTTTCGGTCAAGCCGAGTGACGCCGTCGACGTGGCGGCCCGCCTTGGGGAGGAGGACCTGCTGTTCGACTGGGGCGGGGGGCTCATCTGGGCCGAGGTGCCGGCGGGGACGGACCTGCGCACCCGGCTTGAGGGCATCTCCGGCCACGCGACGAGGGTGCGTGGCACTGATGGCGGCATTCGGGCCTTTCCACCCGAGCCTGCGCCCGTCGCGGCGCTGAGCCGGGGGCTCAGGGCCAAGTTCGACCCGCGCGGCATACTCAACCCGGGGATCATGGGCTGATGCAGACGACCTTTTCGCCCGAACAGCTGAAGGACCCTGCGGTCGCGCGATCGAACGAGATCCTGCGAACCTGCGTACATTGCGGTTTCTGCACGGCGACCTGTCCGACCTACCAGGTGCTGGGCGATGAACTCGACAGCCCGCGCGGGCGGATCTACCTGATCAAGGACATGCTCGAGAACGACCGGCCGGCGGACGCCAAGACGGTCAAGCACATCGACCGCTGCCTGTCGTGCCTGGCCTGCATGACGACCTGCCCGTCGGGGGTGCATTACATGCACCTTGTCGACCATGCCCGCGCCCATATCGAGAAGACCTATACCCGCCCGCCGATGGAGCGGGCTCTGCGCTGGACGCTGGCGCGGATCCTGCCCTACCCGATGCGATTCCGGGTGGCGCTGCTTCTTGCAAAGATCGGGCGGCCGTTGGCGCCGCTGATGCCGGACCCACGGTTGCGGGCGATGCTCGAGATGGCGCCGAAAAGGATTCCGCCGGTCAGCCGCAACGACGATCCGCAGGTCTTTCCGGCGATCGGTGAGCGGAAGATGCGCGTTGCGCTGATGACGGGCTGCGCGCAGCGGGCGCTCAACACCGACATCAACGACGCCACGATCCGGCTTCTGCGCAGGCTGGGCTGCGAGGTGGTGATCGCCCGCGGCATGGGCTGCTGCGGCGCGCTGGTCCATCACATGGGCAAGGAGGACGAAAGCCACGCGGCGGCCGCGCGGAATATCCGCGCCTGGATGGACGAGAAGCGCGCGGGCGGGCTGGACGCGGTCGTCATCAACACGAGCGGCTGCGGGACGACCGTGAAGGACTACGGCCACATGTTCCGCAACGATCCGCTGGCCGAAGACGCCGCGGCGGTCAGCGCGCTGGCGATGGATGTGAGCGAGGTTCTGAAGACGCTGGGCTTGCCCGAGGGCGCGCCGAAGGGACTTCGGGTGGCCTATCACGCGGCCTGTTCGCTTCAGCATGGTCAGCAGATCAAGACCTATCCCAAGGACCTTCTGAAGCGCGCGGGTTTCGAGGTGGTCGAGCCGCGCGACAGTCATCTCTGCTGTGGCTCTGCAGGAACCTACAACCTGATGCAGCCCGAGATCTCGAAGGAGTTGAAGCGCCGCAAGGTCGCGACCCTGGAAGAGAAGGCGCCCGATGTGATCGCGGCCGGCAACATCGGCTGCATGATGCAGATCGGGAGCGGCACGGGCGTGCCGGTGGTGCACACGGTCGAACTTCTGGACTGGGCCACGGGTGGGCCGGTGCCGGCTGCGCTTCGCGGGACACAGTCGACCATCGCCGCGCAGTGATCGCCTTATTTCCGCCCGAGGCCCGTGCTAGCACGGTCGGGTAAAACGGCGGGAGCTTCGATGCGCAAGGCACTGATCGGTCTGGCGATGCTTCTGGCCCTGGGCCAGGGTGCGGCGGCACAGGAAGAAACCGGGCTGACGGCCCTTGTCACCGGCGACGACAGCCGGGGATGGGAGGCCGTGGGGCGCCTCAACATCGGGCGGACGGGCTTCTGCACCGGGGCCATGATCGCGCCGGATCTTGTTCTGACGGCCGCGCATTGCCTTTACGATTCCGACAGCGCCACCGTGGTCGACGCGGCCGATATCCAGTTCCTTGCCGGCTGGCGCAACGGGCGCGCGACGGCCTATCGCGGCGTCCGGCGTGCGATCGCGCACCCCGACTATCGCTTCGGCGAGGCGCGGGGACCTGAATCCGTGGACCGGGACCTTGCGCTTCTGCAGCTCGACAGCCCGATCCGAAAGACCGGCGTCGCGCCTTATGCCACTGCCGCGCGGCCGCGAAAGGGCGATGCGGTGGGTGTGGTGTCCTATGCGCGCGACCGGTCCGAAAGGCCGTCCCTGCAGGAGGTCTGCCATGTCCTGGCGCGGCCCTCGGACAGCCTCGTGCTGTCGTGCAGCGTCGATTTCGGCGCCTCGGGGTCGCCCGTGTTCGTCCTCGACGGGGACGAACCGCGGATCGTCTCGGTGGTCTCGGCCAAGGCGCATGTGGGCGGGCGTCCGGTGTCGCTTGGCAGCGGGCTCGAGACACCGCTGGCCGAACTGCGTGCGATCCTCGACCGAGATTCCGGTGTTGTGCCGACAGCGGGGGGCGACCCCGCGGTGCGGCGTCTGACGATCGAGACCGTCCCGACCGGCGGCGGTGCGAAGTTCCTGCGGCCCTGAGGTGCGTCGTGTCATCCGCAACCTGCTGGTTCTTGCCGCCACGATCCTTGCCGCACCTGTCGCGGCGCAGGGCACCGACCTCAAGCGGCTGACGCTGCGCGGCGACGTCCTGGGCTGGGAGGCGGTCGGCCGGCTGGACATCGGCCGGCGCGGCTTCTGCACCGGCGCGCTGGTGGCCGGCGACCTGGTCCTGACGGCCGCACATTGCCTTTACGATTCACGGACGGGTGCGCGGCTCGATCCCCGCGTGATGACCTTTCGCGCCGCGCTGAGCGATGGTGCGGCGGTCGCCGAGCGACGCGGACGGCGCGCGGTGGTGCATCCGGGCTATGACTACCTGTCCGAGGACAGCGCCTCGCGAATCCGGCACGACCTTGCCCTCCTGCAGCTCGAAGCGCCGATCTCGGTCGGCGAGGCCGATCCGTTCCGCACAGATGCGCTGCGCACGGGCGCGGCGCGGGTCAGCGTGGTGTCCTATGCGCGCGGGCGGGAAGAGGCGCTGTCGCGGCAGGGGGTGTGCCGCGTGATCGGTGCGCAGGACGGGCTTCTGGCCTTCGACTGCGACGTGACGTTCGGTGCCTCCGGTGCCCCGGTCTTCCAGGAGCGGGACGGGCGGATGCGCATCGTCTCGGTGATCTCGTCCGTGGCCGAGACCGCCGAGGGGCGGGTATCTTTCGGGATGGAGTTGCCGCGGCTCTACAGTGATCTGCACGATGCGCTGCGGTCCGGGCGCGGCGTCTGGCCGGCCGATACGACCGAAAGCCGCCGGGTTGGCGTGGGGGCCGCCCGCGACGGCGGGGCCGGGCAGGCCGAAACCGGCGGTGCGCGGTTCCTGCGGCCCTGAGGGGGCGGCCCACGTCAGGGCGGACAAGCGCGCCGCAAACCGCTATTGTCGCCGGGTAGCGAGGGGAACCTGAAATGGGGCGCCGAGTGGTCCTGCGACTTCTGGCCTGTCTGATTGTCCTGCTGCCCGTGGCAGGGCGGGCCGACGTGACCTATCCGATGGCGGCCGTGGGCGTGCTGGGCTCGCGCGAAGTGGGCGGCTGTTCGGCCGCGCTGATCGAGCCCGACATCGTGCTGACGGCGGCCCATTGCGTCGACGGGAACCGGCAGGACGGGCGCAACCTCGTGTTCCGCACCGGTGCCTATCCGGGCGTGCCCCGGGTCGAGACGCCGGTGGCTGGCATCGCCTTTCATCCGCTCTACAGCCTGAACCTGAAGCCCGCGACCACGCGCATCCGGTTCGATCTGGCGGTGGTCCGGCTGGCGCGTCCGGTCGACGTGCCGGGGATCGAGCCGCTGCGCCTTGGTCCCGCGCCGCAGCCGGGTGAGCTTCTGCTGCTGGCGAGCTATCGCGGCGGGTTGGGCGAGAGGGCGCGCGAACGCCGCTGCGAGGTCTTTCCGGGTCCGCCCGACCTGGCCGCGCTGGGGTGCGAGGTGAAGGGCGGGGAATCGGGTGCGCCGGTGATCCGCACCGGCCCGGACGGCTTGGAGATCGCTGCGGTGATGTCGAGCCAGAGCCGCTTTGACAAGCAGCCGATCGGATTTGCGCCGCCTGTCCTGCCGCGCATCGGTCCGGTGTTCGAGCTGCTGCCCGAAGCGCCGCCCGCACCCCCTGCCGGGCAAACCGCGCCGGTCGAGGTTACCGACAGCCCTTGAACAGCCGAAATCGCCTGCCTACCTGAATGATGCGGATGCCCAACGGGGTCCGCGACTATGAACCGCCCGTCCGATGAGGAGGGCATATCTGTTATCGCTCGATGGAGGATGACCCATGCGAACGTTTGATCTTGCACCGCTTTACCGTGCCACGGTCGGTTTCGACCAGATCGCGGACCTGATGGACCGTGTCCTGACGGAAACCGCCAGCACCAATACCTATCCGCCCTACAATATCGAAAAGACCGCCGACGACGGCTGGCGCATTTCGATCGCCGTTGCCGGTTTTGCCGAGGCCGACCTGTCGGTCGAGGTGCGCGAGAACGCGCTGATCGTGTCCGCCCGCAAGGCGGAAGACGACACCGACCGCAAGTTCCTGCACCGCGGCATCGCCACGCGCGCCTTCGAGCGCCGGTTCCACCTGGCCGACCACGTGCGCGTGACCGGGGCCAGCCATCGTGACGGCATGCTGAACATCGACCTTGTGCGCGAAGTGCCCGAAGCGCTGAAACCCCGCCGGATCGAGATCGCAAATGGCGACACGGTCGAGGCGAAGGTGGTCGAACACGCCGCCGAGTGATCGGCGCGACACTGCTCAAATGAAGAACGCGCGGGGTTTGCCCCGCGCGTTCGCTTTTTCGGGGGTTTGACCCCGGATCACATGTTGTCGAGCTGGACCGGGAAGAACAGGGTCTCGCCCGAATGGTCATCGACCCCGTCGTTGTCGGTCGACACCCACATCGTGCCGTCCTCCATGATCGCCAGGCCCTCGACCTTGTCGAGGACGTAGCCGTTCGGGGAGGCGAGGTCGGGGATCAGGTCGCGAACCTCCTCCTTCGACACCACGGGCAGCGTGCCGCCCAGCGGCGCCGGCACCATTTCGGCGGCGGGGATGCGGTAGATCTTCTTGGTCACGGCGTTGTCGCCGATCTGGTTGTCCCGCTCGACCACATAGACCCAGTCTCCATGCGCCACGATCTCGGACAGGCCGACCCAACCGGTTGCGGCCTCGGCCTTTGGATAGTGGACCGCACCCCATTCTTCGGTGGCGGTGTTGTAGGCCACGAGCTTGACGTGGTTGGCCGGGTCGTCCCCCCATTCGCGCTGGATCGCGATCCAGAGCGTGTCGCCGACACGGGTGATGCCTTCCGAGCCGAAGCGGGTTTCAACGGCAAGAAGCTCGGGCGGGAAGGGAATCTCCTGCGCGATCGCGCCATCGGCCTCGACGTGGTAGATCGCGTGCGGGATCAGCCGGTCGGTCCGTCCTTCCGAGGCAAGCCAGAAGCCGCCTTCTCCGTCAAGCGCGACCCCCTCGAGGTCGAGCTTCTGCGCCGGCATCCCGTCGCGCGTGACGCGGATCACGTCGACGATGCGCGCCGGGGTCTGCGAGGGATCGACCTTGAAGATCGACGGCTGCAGCCCGAGGAAGCTGTCGTTGACGAACCACACGAACTCCCCGTCGGCGACCATGCCGGAATTGGCCACCCAGCCGACCGGACGGCCGTCTTCCAGCAGCCCGGCCGAGGTCAGCTGCGGGTAGGTGGCCGGGGCGTCCTGACGTTCGTAGACAGTCACATGGGCGCGGGCCAGACCGTCTTCGCCGAGGTCGGCTTCGTTGGCAACGGCAAGAAGGTTGCGTTCGGGAAGGGCCACTGCGCCCTCCGGCGCGATCGACGACGGCAGGATCTGCGCCAGCACCGGGTTCGCGGGATCGGACATGTCGTAGACACCCACGACCGAGCCGCGTTCGGAAAGGAGGAACATCATCGGTACGCCGTCGAAGGTGGCGACCTCCATGCCCTCGGGCTCGACACCCTTGGCGTCCGACCGGCCTTCGGGATAGTGCCCGATCTCGGCAACGGCGTATTCGAAGGACATGCCCGAGTCGTAGACGACCGTGCCGTCCTTGCGGAACACCGTGAAGCCGCGGCTGCCGCCGTCCATGTCGCCTTCGTTGGCGACGACGAAATGGTCGGCGTCGATCCACTGGAGCGCGTCGGGTTCGCGCACGCACGTTCTCGAGCGTTTCGGTGAAGGCGATGCGGCCGTCTTCCATTGTGTCGACGCCCTCAAGCGTCACGGCGCCCGCGTTGAAATGTGACAGCACCTCGCCCGCGGCGTTCAGCACCACGATGTGGTTGTTTTCCTGCAGTGTCACCGCGATCTCGCCGGCGGGCGAGACGTCGACGAATTCGGGCTCGGGGTCTTCGGGGGCGATGTCGGCAAGGCCGGTCAGGTCGACCTTGATCAGGCCGTCGCAGTTCATCGCACCATCCACGATCGGCACGATGGCGACATGGCCCGGGGGCATCTGTCCGACGCGGCCGTCGCCGGCATCCTCGTCACGCTCGTTCTCGACCGCGACGGTCACGAACGACCCGTCGGGCGCTACGGCGGTCGAGTCGGGCTGGCCGCCGAGGTCGCAATCGGCCACCGCTTCGCCGGTTGCGAGGTCGATGTGCAGGAGGTGCCCAGACGGATTGGTGAAGCTCTCGCTGGTGTTGATCCCGACGAAGACGGTGTTGCCAAGGGCCGAAACGGCGGTCGGTTCGCCGTCGAGGGCGATGTTGCCCATGGGCTGCGGGTTCGCCGGATCGGAAATGTCGATCATCCCGATCACGCCCAGCGGGCTGTCGGAGTAGACCAGCGTCATGCCGTCGTCGGTGGCGCTGATGATCTCGGCCGAGCTTTCGCGCATGAGATCCTCGCCCTCGGCCATGTTGGCCGGTGTTGCGAAGCTTGCGATCCGGTTGAAATTCATCTCGGCCATGGCCCCGCCCGCGCAAAGCGCAAGTACGGAGGTCAGCCCCAGCAGTCGTGTCATTTGGTGGACTCCCCAGAGTGTTTCACGACTTGGGGAGTGCCTGCGGGCCGTGACGCCTGCGTAACAGTTTCGTTTCGGATTTGTGAAACTGCGGGCTGTCAGCCCTGCGCTGCCGCTCGGATGGCGCGGATGTTGTCGCCGTAGACGCCCGGCGCCTCTACCGATCCGCCGCGAAAGACGGCCGATCCCGCGACAAGGACATTCGCGCCGGCCTTGGCCACGAGCGGCGCGGTCGTCGGGTCGATGCCGCCGTCGACTTCGATATGGATGGGTCTCTCGCCCACCAGCGCGCGCGCCGCTTCGATCTTGGGCAGCATCGAGGGCGTGAATTTCTGCCCGCCGAAGCCGGGGTTGATCGTCATGACGAGGATCAGGTCGATGTCGTCGAGGATATGCTCGATATGGCTGAGCGGTGTCGTCATGTTGAGCGCGACCCCCGCCTTCTTGCCCTGCCCCCGGATCGTCTGGAGCGTCCGGTGAAGGTGCGGGCCTGCCTCGGCGTGGACCGTGATCATGTCCGACCCGGCCTTGGCGAAGGCCTCGATATAGGGATCGGCGGGGGCGATCATCAGGTGGACGTCCATGAAGGTCGTCACATGCGGGCGGATGGCGGCCACGACATTCGGCCCGATGGTCAGGTTCGGCACGAAATGCCCGTCCATCGGGTCGACATGGATCCAGTCGGCGCCCTCGGCCTCGACCGCGCGGATCTCGGCGCCGAGATTGGCGAAATCGGCGGACAGGATCGACGGGGCGATCTTGATCGAACGGTCGAAGGACATGGGCGACACTCCCTTTTGCCGCGTCCTAGCGTGGTGGGGGCCGGGTGTCACGCCCCCCGCGCGCCGGTAGAATTTGACCAGATGGTCAAGCTTGCGTTGCGGGGGCGCGCATGCGACGCTTTGCGTTGATCCAGCCTGCCAGGACAGCCGCCCGTGACCGCCGTTTCCCCATCCACTGAAACCGCCCTTGCCACCCAGTTGCCGCAGGTGGGCCTTGCCCGCAATCCGGGGATGGAACTGGACATGGACTGGGTGCGGGCGGTGCAGGCCAACACCTCGGCCATCGAACGCCGCGCGGCGACCCTGCCGGGGCGGCGGACGGTGAAGAAGGACTACCAGGCGGCCTGGCTTCTCAAGGCGATCACGCTGATCGACCTGACGACGCTGGCGGGCGACGATACCGAGGGCCGCGTGCGGCGGCTGTGCGCCAAGGCGGCGCATCCGGTGCGGCAGGACCTTCTGGATGCGCTGGGGATGGGGCCGATCACGACGGGGGCGGTCTGCGTCTATCACGACATGGTGCCGACGGCGGTCGATGCGCTGCGCGGCACGGGCATTCCGGTGGCGGCGGTCTCGACCGGCTTTCCGGCCGGGCTGTCGCCGTTCCACCTGCGGGTGGCCGAGATCGGCGAAAGCGTGAAGGCGGGCGCGCGGGAGATCGATATCGTGATTTCGCGCCGGCATGTTCTGCAAGGCGACTGGCAGGCGCTTTACGACGAGATGCGCGCCTTTCGCGCGGCCTGCGGAGAGGCGCATGTCAAGGCGATCCTGGCCACGGGCGAGCTTGGCACGCTGCGCAACGTGGCCCGCGCCAGCCTTGTCTGCATGATGGCGGGGGCGGATTTCATCAAGACCTCGACCGGCAAGGAAAGCGTGAACGCCACGCTGCCCGTCAGCCTCGTGATGATCCGCGCGATCCGCGCCTATCAGACGCGGACAGGCTACCGCGTTGGCTACAAGCCCGCGGGAGGGATCTCCAAGGCCAAGGATGCGCTTGTCTACCTCAGCCTGATCAAGGACGAACTGGGCGACCGATGGCTGCAGCCCGACCTCTTCCGCTTCGGTGCGTCGAGCCTTCTGGGCGATATCGAGCGGCAACTGGAACATCACGTCACCGGCCGCTACTCGGCCGGCTGGCGGCATGCGATGGGGTAGGGGCGATGACGATCCCGCAGATCTTCGAGACGATGGACTACGGCCCGGCCCCCGAAAGCGCCGCCGAGGCGATGGCCTGGCTCGACAGCCACGACCGGCGCTTCGGCCAGTTCATCGGCGGCGGCTGGACGAAGCCCGGCGACAGACCTTCGACAGCCGCGAACCCGGCGACGGGCGAGGTGCTGGCGCATGTCAGCCAGGCCACCGGGAAGGACGTGGACGCCGCCGTCGCCGCCGCGCGCAAGGCGCAGAAGGGCTGGGCAGCGCGGCCGGGGCACGAGACGGGCGCGGGTGCTCTATGCCCTCGCGCGGCTGATCCAGAAGCAGTCGCGGCTTTTCGCGGTGCTCGAGACGCTCGACAACGGCAAGCCGATCCGGGAAAGCCGCGACATCGACATCCCGCTGGTCGCGCGGCACTTCTACTATCACGCGGGCATGGCGCAGTTGCAGGACAGCGAGTTGCCCGACCGCGAGGCGCTGGGCGTCTGCGGCCAGATCATCCCGTGGAACTTCCCGCTTCTGATGCTGGCCTGGAAGATCGCCCCGGCGATCGCGATGGGCAACACGGTGGTGCTGAAGCCGGCCGAATACACCTCGCTGACGGCGCTTCTTTTCGCCGATCTCTGCCGCGAGGCGGGGGTGCCGAAGGGGGTGATCAACATCGTCACCGGCGACGGCGCGGTGGGCGAGATGATCGTGGGGCATCACGGGCATCGACAAGATCGCCTTCACCGGATCGACCGCCGTGGGCCGCCGCATCCGCGAAGCCACGGCGGGGTCGGGCAAGGCGCTGACACTCGAGCTGGGCGGGAAGTCGCCCTACATCGTCTTCGAGGACGCCGACCTCGACAGCGCGATCGAGGGGCTGGTGGACGCGATCTGGTTCAACCAGGGCCAGGTCTGCTGCGCGGGCTCGCGCCTTCTGGTGCAGGAAGGGATCGCCGAGGCCTTCCACGACCGGCTGCGCGCCCGGATGAACGGGCTGCGGCTGGGCGACCCGCTGGACAAGTGCATCGACGTCGGCGCGGTGGTGGACCCGGTGCAGTTGCAGACGATCACAGACATGGTGGCCGGGTCGGGCGGTGAGGTGTTCCACGCGGCGATCCCGATGCCCGAGCAGGGCTGCTTTTATCCGCCGACCCTGATCACCGGCCTCGCGCCGGCGGACCGGCTGATGCAGGAAGAGATCTTCGGCCCGGTGCTGGTCTCGACCACCTTCCGCACGCCGGCGGAGGCGGTCGAACTGGCCAACAACACGCGCTACGGCCTGGCTGCGACGGTCTGGACCGAGAACGTGAACCTTGCGCTCGACGTGGCGCCCAAGCTGGTGGCCGGGGTCGTCTGGGTGAACGCCACGAACCTTTTTGACGCCGCGGCCGGATTTGGCGGCGTGCGCGAAAGCGGGTTCGGCCGCGAAGGCGGGTGGGAGGGGCTTCTGGCCTATACCCGGCCGCGCGGGAAGGCGAAGACGCTGTCCCCGGTTCGGGCAGTGCCCGCGCCCAAGGATGCGAATGTCGATTCGCTGGACCGGACGGCGAAGCTCTATGTCGGCGGCAAGCAGGCGCGGCCCGATGGCGGGTATTCCAGGGCGGTCTGGTCGAAGTCCGGCACGCTGCTGGGTCATGCGGGCCTTGCCAACCGCAAGGACCTTCGCAACGCGGTCGAGGCGGCGGCAGGGGCGTCGGGCTGGGCAAAGACCACGGGACATGCGCGCGCGCAGATCCTCTATTACCTGGGCGAGAACCTGTCGGCCCGGTCCGACGAGTTCGCCGCCCGCATCCGCGACCTGACCCATGCCAGCGCCCATGCGGCGAAGGCCGAGGTCGAGGCATCGATCCAGCGGCTTTTCACCTATGCCGCCTGGGCCGACAAGTACGACGGTGCGGCCAAGGGTGTGCCGCTGCGGGGCGTGGCGCTGGCGATGAACGAACCCGTCGGCCTGATCGGGGCGTTCTGCCCGGACGAGGCGCCGCTGCTGGGCCTGATCTCGGTCATCGCGCCTGCGATGGCGATGGGAAACCGCGTCGTCGCGGTGGCCTCTGAGCCCTTTCCGCTGGCCGCGACCGATTTCTACCAGGTGCTCGACACCTCGGACGTGCCGGGGGGCGTGGTCAACATCCTGACCGGCAGCCATGCCGAGCTTGCACCGCAGATGGCCGGGCACATGGCGCTGGACGCCGTGTGGAGCTTTTCGTCGTCGGACCTCTCGGCGGTGATCGAGCGCGAGGCGGCGGGCAACCTCAAGCGGACCTGGGTCAACAACGGCCGCGCGCGCGACTGGACGGGCCCCGACGGCGAAGGGCGCGCGTTCCTGGCCGCAGCGACCGAGGTCAAGACGATCTGGATCCCCTACGGCGAATAGGCGTCACGACTTGTCGCCGCGCCACCAGCGGCCGATGCGCCCGCGGGCCTCGTCCGCGCGCTCGTCGATCCGGTCCCAGGTTTCGGCGGCGTCGTCCAGAACCGGTTCGATCCGCCGTTCCCGGAAGCTCACCCACTTGCGCCAGACCCAGAAGAAGAACCCGGCCAGAAGGGTCAGGAACACGATGTTGAACCAGGGGATCAAGGTCACCTCGGGATTGTCTACGGGGCGCATCGAGACCGCGTTCTGGTAGATCGTCAAGAAGCGGTTGCGCCAGCCATAGTAGCGCACGATGACCCAGCGCGGGTCTTCGGCCGAGGATACGAAATCCTGCGCTTCGGTCTGCAAATCGGCGCTGTCGAACTTGAAGTAGGGCGGCCAGAAGCCCGTGTCTTCGTTTCGGAAGACGCGGGTGCGGCCATTCGCACCCACGGTGTTGATCAGCCGCACGTCCGTTCCAATCAGGTTGCCTTGTGCGTCGCGCATCCGGTTGGCGTAGAAGATGCCGTTCCAGCCCACGTTGATGCGCTGAATCTCCGTCCCGGTCACTCGCACGATATCCTGCCGGGGTAGGGTGTAGTGCAGGAAGGCGGCGAAGGTCCCGACGATCAGGGTGATCAGGGTCCATTTGACATAACGCATTTGGGGGCTGTCCTTTGGCGCTTTTCGGGTTCGGGCATTCGTGCCAGAACTTGCGTCCATGAGACTAGCGGAAAAAACGGCGATCGTAACCGGGTCTGCATCCGGTTTTGGTGCGGGGATCGCGCGGCGCTTTGCCGCCGAAGGGGCCACCGTCATGGTGGCGGACATCAATGCAGCGGCAGCGCAGGCGCTGGCGGCCGAGATCGGCGGGATCGCGCAAGGCGTCGACGTGTCGGACGCCGGTTCCGTCTCGGCGATGGCGGCGGCGGCGCGGGAGGCCTGGGGCCGGATCGACATCCTGGTGAACAACGCCGGGATCACGCATCTGCCCAAGCCGATGGAGGAGGTGACCGAAGAGGAGTTCGACCGTGTCTTTGCGGTCAACGCCAAGTCGGTCTATCTGACCGCGCGGGACATCGTGCCGATGATGAAGGCGGCGCGGCGGGGGGCGATCCTCAACATCGCGTCCACGGCCGGGGTGTCGCCGCGCCCGCGCCTCAACTGGTACAACGCCTCGAAGGGCTGGATGATCACCGCGACCCGGGCGATGGCGGTCGAACTGGCGCCCTTCGGCGTTCGGGTGAACGCGCTGAACCCGGTGGCGGGCGAAACCCCGCTTCTGAAAAGCTTCATGGGCGAGGACACGCCGGAGATCCGGGCGAAGTTTCTGGCCACGATCCCGCTTGGCCGATTCTCGACTCCTGAAGATATCGGGAATGCCGCGCTTTATCTCTGTTCCGACGAGGCCAGCATGGTGACAGGCGTTGCCATGGAAGTGGACGGGGGGCGGTGCATATGACCGCGCCGGAAAGACGGCCCGCCCGGATCGCGGTGATGGCAGGGAACATGGCCAGTCAGCAACTTGCCTTCGCGCATCTTCTGGATGTGGCCGACCGCGCGGGGGTCGCGCCGGACCTGGAGATGGTGGACGTTCTGCGGGGCCCCGGGCTGGAGCGGCGGCTGCGGCACTATTTCGACGTCGATGTTGCGCGGTCGATTCTCGATATGGCGACGGGGTGCGACACGGTTGTGCTGCTGACCCGGCCCGATGACCTGCCCGCCCGAGACACCGACCATCTGCGCTGGCTTGGCGTCTTTTCGGGCCACCTTGTCCGCGCGACGCCCGAGCGGCCATGCTGAAGGCCGGGCCGCGCAACCTGATCACCGACGTGGCGGGCGTGCTGGTGGGCAACGCCGATGAGCAGCGGCTGAAATCGGGGGTGACGGTGCTGACCTCGGACCGCCCCTTCACGGCGGCGGTGCATGTGATGGGCGGTGCCCCCGGCACGCGCGAGACTGATCTTCTGACGCCCGAGAACACGGTCGAGGCCGTGGATGCGCTGGTGCTGTCGGGCGGATCGGCGTTCGGTCTCGATGCGGCGGGCGGAGTCGTGGCGGCGTTGCGGCGACAGGGGCGCGGGTTCGTGGCGGCCGGGCAGGCCGTGCCGATCGTGCCGGCGGCGATCCTGTTCGATCTGGCGAACGGGGGCGACAAGGGCTGGGACGCCTCGCCCTATCCGGCGCTCGGCGAGGCCGCGTTTGCAGCAGCGGGAGCGGAGTTCGCGCTTGGCTCGCAAGGCGCCGGAACGGGGGCTTTGACGGCGACGCTGAAAGGTGGGCTGGGATCGGCATCCGTGTTGCTTGCGGATGGCACGACGGTGGGCGCGCTGGTGGCGGTGAACCCTATCGGCGAGGTCACGCATGGAAACGGGCCGCATTTCTGGGCGGCCCCCTTCGAGATCGGGGCGGAGTTCGGCGGGCTTGGACCCGCGCCAAAGGGTCCGCCGCCGCCGATGCGCCTGAAAGGGATGGGGCCGGGGGAGGCCACGACGATCGCCATCGTCGCCACAGACGCGATCCTGACCAAGGCGCAGGCCAAGCGGGTGGCCGTGGCCGCCCATGACGGACTTGCACGGGCCATCGTGCCGGCGCACACGCCCCATGACGGTGATCTGGTCTTCGCCGCGGCGACAGGACGGCGCGCGCTGACGGACCCCGCCGCGGGTGTGCTGGAGATCGGCCATGCTGCGTCGCTGTGCCTGGCGCGGGCCATCGCCCGCGCGGTCTTCGAGGCCTCACCGTCTGATGGCGACCCGCTGCCGACCTGGAAAGACCGGTTCGGCTAGGACAGAAGACGCGCCGTCATCTCGCTGTCGGGATCGGCCAGGCCTTCGATCACGTCGAAGTGGTGGCGGCCCTTTTCGATCACCAGATCGGCCTGCGGCCAGGCCTTTGCCAGCCGCCGGGCCTGATCGACGAAGACAGGGCGTTCGTCGGCACCGACCCAGACGGTCACGGGAACCTTGCGCGGGGTCGTGCAAAGGGCGGGGCTTTCGCGCTGGGCCTCGTCCGGATCGAGGCCCAAGGTCGCGTTCATCGAGGTTTCAAGCAGGGGGCGCAGGTCGGCCACAGGGGAGATCGGCATGACCCGTTCGATCCGGTCGAGGATCCCGGGCGCAAGGCCGACGTCGGGACAGAGCATCCGCGCCACGAGGTGACCACCCGCCGAATGCCCTACCAACCGGATCGGACCGGCGACGCGGCCGGCGGCATGGGTCAGGGCCTGTGCGATTTCCTGCGTGATCGCGGAAATCCGGACTTCAGGCGCCAGGGTGTAGGACGGGACCGCTACCGCCCAGCCCCGCGCCGTTGCTCCAGCCGAGAGATGTGACCAGTAGCTGCGGTCGAATTTCAGCCAGTAGCCGCCGTGGACGAAGAGGATCAGGCCTTGGGGTTTTCCGGCGGGATGGAAGATGTCCATCTTCTGCCGCTCGCCGGGGCCGTAGGGGTCGTTCAGGCGCGCGCGGCCCAGCGCAGATTCAAGCTCGCGCCATGCGCGCGCTGCCTCGGCCCAGCGGTCGGGATAGCTTTCCCCGTCGGGGATGAAGTCCACATTGGTATAGGCGATGTCGTTTTTCATGGTGTCGGCTCCAGCGGCGCTTCTGTATACCTCGCGCCAAGGGAAAGACCATCCGGGAGGATACGCCATGCTCGATGCAATCACCGACCTTGCCGGTCGTCTGAAGGACCCGGCGCTGCTGGCCACCCGCGCCTACCTGGGCGGCGACTGGGCCGAGGCCGCCGACGGCAAGACCTTCGCCGTGACGAACCCGGCCCGTGGCGACGTGATCGCCGAGGTGGCCGATATCGGGCGCGCGCAGCTTGGCCCTGTGATCGCTCAGGCCGAGGCCGCGCAGAAGGACTGGGCCGCGCGCACCGCGAAAGAGCGCGCCAACATCCTGCGCAAGTGGTTCAACCTGATGGTCGAGCATGCCGACGATCTGGCCACCATCCTGACCGCCGAGCAGGGCAAGCCGCTGCCCGAGGCGCGCGGAGAGATCCTTTATGGCGCGTCCTTCGTCGAGTGGTTCGCCGAAGAGGCCAAGCGTATCTATGGCGAGACCATTCCCGGCCATATGGCCGATAAACGACTGACGGTTCTGCGCCAACCCATCGGCGTGGCCGCGGCGATCACGCCGTGGAACTTTCCCAACGCGATGATCACCCGAAAGGTGGCGCCGGCGCTGGCGGCGGGCTGTGCGATGATCGTTCGTCCGGCGACGCTGACGCCCTTGTCGGCGCTGGCGCTGGGTGTTCTGGCCGATCGCGCCGGGATCCCGAAAGGCGTCCTGTCGATCGTGCCCTCGAAATCCTCGTCCGAGATCGGCAAGGAATTCTGCGAGAACCCGATCATCCGCAAGCTGACCTTCACCGGCTCGACCGAGGTCGGGCGCATCCTGCTGCGGCAAGCGGCCGATCAGGTCATGAAATGCTCGATGGAGTTGGGCGGCAACGCGCCGTTCATCGTCTTCGACGACGCCGATCTGGATGCGGCGGTCGAGGGGGCCATCGCCTGCAAGTTCCGCAACAACGGCCAGACCTGCGTCTGCGCCAACCGAATCTATGTGCAGGACGGCGTCCACGACGCCTTCGCCGAAAAGCTGGCCAAGCGCCTTGGTCAGATGAAGGTCGGCGATGGCCTCGACGGCGCGGACCTTGGCCCGCTGATCGACGATGCGGCGGTCGAGAAGGTGCGCGAACATATCGCCGACGCCACGTCGAAGGGCGCCACGGTCTTCTACGGCGGATCGGCACATGATCTGGGCGGGACCTTCTTCCAGCCCACCATCGTCACTGGGGTGACGCAGGAGATGCAGGTCGCCACGGACGAGACCTTCGGCCCGCTGGCGCCGCTCTTCCGGTTTTCGACCGAGGATGAGGCCATTGCCATGGCCAACGACACGATCTTCGGGCTGGCGTCCTACTTCTATGCCCGCGACATCGGGCGGATCACCCGCGTCAGCGAGGCACTGGAATACGGGATCGTCGGCATCAACACCGGCATCATCTCGACCGAGGTGGCGCCCTTCGGTGGGGTGAAGCAGTCGGGCCTTGGCCGCGAGGGATCACGCCACGGGATCGAGGACTACCTCGAGATGAAATACGTCTGCCTCTCGGTCTGACCGAGCATCGGCGCGGGATCGCCCGGTTTGACCCGGGCGTTCCCCGGTTTAGTTTCTTGGCTTTGCCAGGGAGAATTTGCCGATGCGCCGTTTCCTGACCGCTGCCGTCCTGAGTGCCGCTGCCCTTCTTGCCCTGCCGTCGATGGCGCAGGAGGCCCCGCGATCCGAGATCGAGGGCGTGATCCAGAACCAGATCGACGCTTTTGTGCGCGACGATTTCGACACCGCCTTCACCTATGCCTCGCCCAACATCAAGCAGCTCTTCGGCACGCCCGACCGCTTCGGCATGATGGTGCGGCAGGGCTATCCGATGGTCTGGCGGCCTGCGGACGTCCGGTATCTCGACCTCGAGACCATCGACGGACGGCTCTGGCAGAAAGTGATGATCACGGATGCCGCCGGGGCGGTCCACGTCCTGGGCTACCAGATGATCGAGACCGCCGAGGGCTGGCAGATCAACGGCGTGCAGGTGTTGCAGGCGCCGCAGGTCGGCGCCTGACAGCGTACGCAGGACAAGCGGGTCGTTAACCGCCTGTTGATACCTCTCCTTCCGCCGGGCGCGATGGGCGCGCCCCCATGCTTACCGACAGGACGCGCACGCGCGGCGAAGGCCATGCCTGGCCTTTGCGCCCTGCGCCTGTCCGTCGGCGCCGGCGAGAAGGAAGGGATTTCGATGAACAAGGCCATTACCGACGGGCTGGTGCTGATGCCGCCGCCTTTCTCTGGCGGGCTGGGCGTCTGGTCGCGCGAGGACGGCACGCCGGGCACGGCGACCTACGTGGGCGCGCCCGACGCAGCCTTCGTGCCGGCCGACCAGGACTTCGGTGGCTGCCTTGAGATCGTCAAGACCGAGGCCACGCAGCGCCTGCGCTGGACCGGCGAGACGCCGATCCTGCCGGGCTGCTACCTGCGCATTCGTGCCCGGGTGAAGGCCCTGTCGGGAAACCTGCCGAACGTACGGATCGGTGCCTGGGCGGGGGGCGCGGGCGGCGCGGCCGTGACCGGGCTGCCGCTGGCCGGACCGTCGGTGTCGCTGACCTCCTACGGCGGGATCGTCGAGGTCAGTGCCATCGTCGGAACCGGCGTGCGCACCGGGGTGGACATGCAGTGGACGCCTGCAGCGCTCTATGGCCATTTCGGCATCGACCTCACCGGGCCGACCGGGGGCGCTGTCCGGATCGACGACATCGTGATCGAGGACATCACCAGCGTCTTTCTGCGCAAGATGATGGACTGGGTCGACGTCAAGGATTTCGGCGCGGTGGGTGACGGCGTCACCGACGACGCCGCGGCGTTCCGGGCCGCGGACGCAGCCGCTGCGGGGCGTGAGGTGCTGGTGTCCGAGGGCGTGCACTTTCTTGGCTCGACGTGTGACGTTCGAAAGCCCGGTGCGGTTCCAGGGGTCGGTCACCATGCCCGACACGGTCCTGTTCATCCTGCGCCAGAATTTCCACCTGCCCGCCTATATCGACGCGTTCGGCGGCGACGAGGTGCTGGCCTTCCGCAAGGCGTTCCAGGCTCTCCTGAACTTCAGCGATCACGAAAGCCTCGATCTTGGCGGGCGGCGGATCGAGCTGTCCGCGCCGATCGACATGGCCGCGGCGCTGGCCACCGCCGACATCTACGAGATCCGGCGCGTGATCCGGAACGGCCAGTTCAATGTCGAACCCGGCCCGGCCTGGGACCCCGAGGTCCATGTCAGCACGGCCAGCTACGACCCGGCAACCCGTTGCGCCTGTCGAACGTGGCCAACGTGGCGAACATCCCGGTCGGCGCACTGGTCGAAGGCACCGGGCGTGGGACGCGAGGTCTATGTCCGTGCGCGCAACATCGGCGCCGGCACGCTTGACCTCAGCCAGCCGCTCTATGGGCCGGCGGCAAGCCAGAGCTACACCTTCCGGCGGTTCAGGTATGTGCTCGACTTCTCGGGGTTCTCGAAGCTGTCGAAGTTCACGCTGACCGATATCGAGTTCCAGTGCCGGGGGGCAGCCTCGGGCATTCTGCTGGCGCCCGAGGGCAACACCTTCCACATCCGCGACTGCTTCATCACCAAGCCGGGGCATCGGGGGATCACCTCGATCGGGCTGGGCTGCCAGGATCTGCAGATCGACCGATGCCACTTCACATCGGACGAACAGCAGACCCCGGCGACCGAACGCGTGACCGTGGGGTTCAACGTCAACGCCAACGACGCCAAGATCCGCGACAACCGCTTTCAGCGCATGGGCACGACGATGGTCCTGCACGGCAATGGCCATCTGATCGTCGGCAATCACTGGTTCCAGGGTGACAACGTGACCGACGGCCCCCGCGTGGCGGGGCTGGTGCTTACCGAGACGAACGTGAAGTCGGTGCTGACCGGGAACTACATCGACAACAGCTTCATCGAGTGGACGAACGAGCATGACGCCTCGCCGGATATGGGCGAGGAATTCTCTTTCGGGGGGCTGACCGTGACCGGCAACATCTTCACGGTGAACGACGCGGCCCCGTGGTTTTCGTGGTTCGTGATCAAACCCTTCGGGACCGGGCACTTCCTGCAGGGCCTGTCGGTGACGGGCAATACCTTCAAGTCGCTCAACGGCACGACGGAACGGATCGAACGGGTCGATGACAGCATCGCCGGCCTCGATTTCGGACGCACGCGCAATGTCGAGTTTTCCGGCAACACCTTCAACGGCATCGGGCAGAACACGATCAACCCGGTCTCGCTTCAGTTCATCCAGTCGGGGGCGGCGACGAACTGGGTGCTGGACGTGGGCGGCTATCTGCCCTTTGGCGGCAGGTCGCGCACGGTGACGGGAATCGTCGCAGACGGGCCGATCCTGAACGCAAGCGGGCAGGCGGTGTTTTCCATGCCCTATGTCACGGTGAATGACGGTCCCAACCAGAACCTCGTGCGGCTGACCTGGCCGCAGGCGGTGTCGGGGCGGGTGCACGTCACGGCGCGGGTGGATCGTCCGGTCTGATCAGGCGGTCGGGGCAAGGTCTTCGGGCGTCAGAACGAAGGCCTTGCCGAACCCCCCGTTCAGGAACGCGCCGGTGGGTTCCAGCCTGACAAGCGAAAAATCCCCGAAGTCGATGTAGAGCTTCGCCTTGGGCTGCTGCGCGAGGTAGTGGTCGCGCAGGCCCTCGTGCAGGGTGCCGGACCGGTCGATGAAGACGGCCCGGCTCTGCACGGTCAGGCGCGGATGCGTCAGCGGATCGCCCTTTGGCCCCGGCTCTCCGACCAGCAGTGAACAGACGGGGTCTGACCTCAGCGCGCGGGTGTGCTGCGACAGGTCCGAAATCAGGGTCAGCGGCACACCATCGGGCGCGGTCGTCACCGCGATGCGCGTGACCATGGGCGCACCTGTTTCGGGATCGCGCACGCCAAGCGCGCCGAACGCGGCCGTGTCGAGCAGCGCCCGGGCAAGGGCGCGCGCCTCGTCGTCGGTGGGTCGGATCGGAGAGGGGTCGGCCATGGCACGAAGATGGGACGCGCAGGGCATCTTGCCAAGCACAGCCGTGCAACCTGACCCAAATCAAGGCGGCGGGGGGCAAGTGCTGGCAGACATGATCGAAATCATGGAGGATACGTCATGTACAAGCATGTGCTGGTGCCGATCGCACTGGACCACGGTGAAGGAACGCAGGCCGCCCTGGCTGTGGCGCGGCATCTTCTGGACGAGGGCGGCGACATCACCGCCCTGAATGTGCTCGAGCCGGTTCCGATGTTCATCGCCAACGAGTTGCCCGAGGGGCAGGTCGAACGGACGCGCGTCGACGTTCTGGCGGCTCTGCGGGACGAACTTCGGGATGCGGCGGACGTGAAGCCCGTGGTGATCACCGGGCATCCGGGCCGGGCCATCGTCGACTTCGCCACGGAAAACGGGATCGATTGTATCGTGGTCGCCTCGCACAAGCCCGGACTGTCCGATTATTTCCTGGGCAGCACGGCGGCCCGCGTGGTGCGGCATGCCTCTTGCGCGGTGCACGTTCTGCGCTGAGGCGACGACGCCGACGCGATGTGATAGGATCGCCCTCAGGAAGGAGGGCTGCCCATGCCAACGATCACCGAGGCCGCCGATCTCCAGACCGTGCTGACAACCTTCGAGGTGACGCCGGGCACTTGTGATGACGTTCTGGATGAGCTTCGCGATGCCTATGCGAAGGTCATCTCGAAACAGCCGGGGTTCGTCTCGGCGGCGCTGCATGTGAACGACGCGCAGACGCGCATCGCCAACTACTCGCAATGGCGCAGGCGCGAGGATTTCCAGGCGATGCTGCGCACCGACGAGATGCGCGTGCGCAACCGACGGATCACCGCGCTGTGCCGGTCGTTCGAGCCCGTGATGATCGAGGTCGTCGCCGTCTTCGACTGAGGCTCTCTGGCGTCTTGCGCCGCGATCGGGTCGGCACCCCGCCTTGCACCTTGGTCCCGGTCGCGGTCATATGCACGGGTCCGGGCAAGGGGAGGAAGCCGCGATGGCACTGGTCGAACCGCTGACCGAAGACGAGATGGAGCCCGCGCTGCGCGAGGAAGTGCAGTTCTTCAAAGGGCCTCTGGGCGTCATCCCCAACTCGGTGCGCACCATGGCGCACCGGCCCGAGATCGCGCGCGCCTTCACCAACCTCAACATCGCGGTGATGCGCGACACCGGCACCGTCACGCCCGAGTTCAAGCGACTTGTCGGCTATGTGTCGTCCTTCGCGTCGGGGTGCCTCTACTGCCAGGCCCACATGATCCTTGCGTCCGAACGGTTCGGCGCGTCCGAGGATCGGCTGAACGATGTCTTCGATTTCGAAGGCAGCGCGCATTTCACCGATGCCGAAAAGGCGGCGCTGGCCTTTGCCCAAGCCGCGACGCAGGTCCCCAACGGCGTAACCCCCGAGATCGGCGAGAGGCTGCGCGCCCATTGGAGCGCCGAGGCCATCGTCGAGATCATGGGGGTCGTGGCGCTTTTCGGCTATCTCAACCGCTGGAACGACTCGATGGGCTCCGCTCTCGAGGATCTGCCGATCTCGAAGGGAGAGGCGCGGCTGGCCGGTGCCACCGGCTGGAGCGTCGGGAAACACGTCTGAAGGAGGAAGACATCATGCGAAACATCGCACTTGCCGCCGCAATCACCGCAGCATTTGCCGCGGGGCCCGTCCTCGCGGACGGGGTGAACATCGCCCCGGATATGCCCAGCGTCACGGTCGAGACACTGTCGGGGCCGGTGGACATCAGCCGCATTCAGGACCCCGAGAACGTAGTGACCGGCGAATGGGCCCGCACCTCGCGGCCCTGCCCCGATTTCTGCATCCAGCCGATGACCCCGGCCGAGGGTGTGACCACGATCGGCGAGCTTGAACTGATCGCCGCGCTGCAGGACCCGGACGTGACGGTCGTCGACAGCCGTACCCCTGACTGGTACGCGGGCGGCACCATCCCGGGCGCCATCAACATGCCCTATACCGAGATGACCGACCGGCTGGGCGAGCTTGGCTGCGAACTGGATTTCGAGGGATGGGATTGTACCAACGCCCGTCCCGTGGCGCTGTTCTGCAATGGCCTCTGGTGCGGGCAGTCGCCGACCGCGATCCGCCGGATGATCGAGGAAGGCTATCCGGCCGACCGGATTTCCTACTACCGCGGCGGTATGCAAAGCTGGCGGGTGCTTGGCCTGACCGTGACGCAACCCGGCGGATGATCGACGATCTGACCCTCGAGACACGAAACGGGCTGCCCGAGGCGCTGCGCGTCCTTCTGGACGAGATCCCGCGCGAGACCTGGGAGGCGCATCCGCATTTCGGCGGCATGGTGCAGTTCTGGCTCGAACGGCATCTCATGTTCCGGCAGGTCCTCGGGCAGCTCCAGTCAGACGCGGAAGAGGCGATCGACCGCAGGATCGATCTGCAGGGGATATGGGCCGCGCCTGTCCCGCTTCGGCGGGTTCTTCCTCAACCAGCTTCACGGCCACCACCAGATCGAGGATGCGCATTATTTCCCGCAGCTCGTCACGCTGGATCGGCGGATCGAGGCGGGGTTCGGCATGCTTGACGCCGACCACCACGCCCTGCACGGCCACCTCGACGCTTTCGCCCAAGGGGCGAATGCGGTCCTGTCGCGCCTGGCCGATGAGGCCGCCGCGCGCGAAGCGGTGGGTGAGTTCCACGCCCTTCTGGGCGGGTTCCACCGGATGCTAGACCGGCACCTGACCGACGAGGAGGATCTGATCGTGCCGGTGATCCTGAAGACGGGGTTCGATCACGCGTGAGCGCGGCCACTCCGGCCCGGTCGGGTCAGGGGCCGGGATAACAAAAGGGTGAGATCGACGCGGGATAGGGCGCGAACGTGTCGCGCCACCTTGATTCAGGGAGCGTGGAACGCCATCTGCGTTTCGACCCGAATGAAAGGATTTTCCGATGCTTTGCCCGATCGACGGAACCCAGCTTGTCATGGCCGACCGACAGGGAGTCGAGATCGATTACTGCCCCCAGTGCCGCGGTGTCTGGCTTGACCGGGGCGAACTCGACAAGATCATCGAGCGCAGCGTTCCGGCGGCCGCCCCGCCGCCCCCGCCTCAGGCAACCGCGCCCCGGGGCTACGACGATCATGGCCAGGATTATCGGGGCCAGGATTACCGGGGCCAGGATCATCGCGGCCACCCCAGAAAGAAGCGGGGCGGGTTCCTCGAGGAACTGTTCGACTTCTAGGCGTTCCGGGGTCTCGTCAACCGTCCGGTCTCCGTGCTATCGCGACAGCGGCACGGAGGGCAGGCATGGTTCAGGATCTTCTCAGGCGCAACCGCGAATGGGCGGCCGGTCGGCAGACCGAAGAGCCGGGCTATTTCGGCCGCTTGGTCCAACAGCAAAGGCCCGAGTTCTTCTGGATCGGCTGCTCGGACAGCCGGGTGCCCGCCAACGTGATCGCGGGTCTCGATCCGGGCGAAGTCTTCGTTCACCGCAACGTGGCGAACGTGATCCATTCGTCGGACATGAACTTCCTGACCACGCTTGAATTCGCGGTGGAGTCGCTCGAGATCCGCAAGATCATCGTCACGGGCCATTATGGCTGCGGCGGGGTGAAGGCGGCGATGACCGACCTTACCCACACGCTGTCCGACCACTGGCTCGAACCGATCCGCCAGCTGGGCCGCAGCCACCAGCACGAACTCTCCGGCCTGACCCGGCAGGAGCGCGAGGACCGGCTCGCCGAACTCAACGTGATCGCTGGCGTGGCGGCCGTGGCGGAAACGCCGATCCTGCACCGCGCGTGGTCCGCCGGTGCGGAGGTCGTGGTGCACGGCCTGATCTACCGGTTGAAGGACGGGCTGCTGCACGATCTGGGATGTTCTGTCCGGCGCAGGGACTGGATGGAACGACAAACCGGCGGATGACTCCGGGCGCGCATACCGCCCGCCTGGCTGCGTGTGTCCTTTGCAGCCTCTTGCTTGGCGACCCGGCCGCTCCGGCGCTGGCCGAGACGAACCCAGGCGCGGTCTGCGTCGCGGCGCCCTACGTATCCGCCGAGACCCCGGGCGAGGCGCCGCTTGTCGCGCTGGTCGGGACGTTTCGCGACCATGCGACCGCCTATCCATCGCTTCTACGCGCGCTGGACCTCTACGCGCCGGAAATCTGTCTCGAGGCCCGCTCGGCTGGCCCACGGGGCTATTTCGATGTCGAATCGAACAGGGTCGCGCTGCTCGACGGGCTGACCGAGGCCCAGCAGTTGGCGGTGCTGATCCACGAGTTGCGCCATCTCGACCAGGTGGGGCGCGGGGCGTGCCCCTCTGACAGCCTTGCCATGGAGGAGGTCGCGCGGGCGACCTTCGCGATGGAGGCCGACGCGGGCGCTGTCACGGCCCATGTCGCGTTCGAGGCGAAGGAGGCGGGCGACAGCGCGCTCTGGGACGCGCTGGCGCAGTTCCCGAACTATGCCGACATTCCGGCGGCCTATGCGACCGAGAGGGCGGCCTCGGGGTCGGCGGCGCGGGCGATGGGGGCGGCCTTTTCACAGTGGTACGAGTCGGACTGGCGGCGGGACCGGTACTATCTCGCCACCTGCTCGGACTATCTCGACCGGGTCGACAGGACCCACAGACTGCCAAGCTATGACCTGCTGGACAGCGATTTCTACGTTGAGCTCTGCGTGATGCCCGACGGGTCGATCTATGACTGCCGCCCGCCGGACGGGGGCGATCGGCCCTGACCGGAGCGGGCTCGCCCTCAGGCGAGCGGCGCCGTGGCGCAGGCGCGGAAGGCCTCGACCTCGGGCGCCGCGCCTGCAAGGGGCAGGGTCACCGCGCGGTCCCCGGTCACGGCGGTCGCGGTCGAGTTGAACTGAAGCCCGTCGAGCACGTTTCCAAAGCCGCGGTCGGTGACCGTCAGGGTGCGCCCGCCGTCCGACAGGACGTGACGGTCGGTGGTGATCGCCTGCGCCCGCCCGCCGTCATAGCGGATGCCGAAGAGCGGCCCCTCGGGCCAGGGGCCCTCCAGCGTGATGGCGATGGCATAGGGCTGGTCCCGGCGCGGGTCATAGGTCACGGCGACGCTGGCCTCGGGCGTTTCGTGGCTGAGCGTGCAGACCGGGACCGGCGTGAACTCCCACGCCGCGGCGGGGGCGGCGGCGAGGGCAAGGGCAAGGGTCAGGGCGCAACGCATGGTGTGAACATAGGCGGATCGCCCCTGATGGCCAGATCTTGCCGCCCGTCGCCGTCGTCAGCTGACCCGGGTCATCAGGGCCATGGCCGCCACCGCGCATCCAAGTCCGGCGAATTCGCGGGCGCGGAGCGTTTCGCCGAACAACAAGGCCCCGAGAAGGGCAAGCGCGATCAGCGAGAACATCGAGTAGGCGACCCCGGCCTGCGCAAGCGTGACGTGACGCATCGCCCCGAACCACAGCAGCGCCGACACGGCGTAAAGAACGCAGGCCGCCACCACGAGGGCCGAAATGACAGCGTGATCGCGATCGGCGGCGAGCTTGAGGATGAGATCGGCAAGGATGATGACGATGGCTGTGACCAGTGTAAAGCCAAGCCCGAAAGCAAGGTTTGTCATGAAATGCCTCGAAACTGAAAAAGGGGGTCTTCTAGAATGTCATTGAAGGTACCACAGGTCGGAAACCGATCAAGAAGGATCGTCCTCGTCCCCCGTGGGATGCCGCGGATGGGACGTTTGCCAAAGCCTGCCTGGCTGGTAGTCTCGGTCAGCAACAGGAGGGACCATCATGGGACTGGGATCGATACTGGCGATGCTGATCGTCGGCGCCGTGGCCGGCTGGCTGGCCGGGCAGATGGTGAAGGGTGCGGGCTTCGGACTTGTGGGCAACATCGTCGTGGGCATCGTGGGGGCGGTTCTGGCCGGGTTCATCCTGCCCCGCCTTGGCTGGGCCGCCGGGGGCGGGATGATCGGGTCGATCATCCACGCCACGATCGGAGCGGTGATCCTTCTGGTGCTGATCCGGGTGGTGAAGCGGGTTTAGGGGGAAGTCCGCCAGCCTCTAAGGCATGATCTGTCAACCAAAGCGAAACGCATTAGGGTTATGCGCTTTGGCATGCCGACGGTTTTCCGATATGATGGTTTTCGGTTCTTCTTTTATTCGAACGAAGGTGATCCGCGTGAGCCTGTTCATGTGCATGTCGTCCGGGACGGGGCCGAAGCCAAGTTCTGGGTGACGCCGAAGGCGGCACTGGCGCGCAGCGCCGGGTTTGACGCGCGGACGCTTCGTCAGCTGAAGCGGATCGTCGAGGAACGGCAGGACGAGATCAGGACGGCGTGGCATGAGCATTTCGGCTGAAAGCGTAGGGTTCGAGGGTGACCAGATGTGGGTGGGTCTGTCCGACGGTCGCGTCATCGGCGTGCCGCTTTCATGGTTCCCCCGGCTCAAGGCGGCCAGCGCGGATGAACGTGCGGCCTTCGAACTGACCCCCTTTGGCATCCACTGGGAGGGGCTGGACGAGGATATCTCGGTCGAGGGGCTACTTGCCGGGCGAGGGGACCGATCTGGGGTGGGCGGCGAGGCGGCGTGAGAGGCTGAATACCCCGCGAAAACGCTCACCTCCCCCGCCGCTTCACATTCCCACCGCGCTGCCCGGCCCGGCCCGCCGTGCTCCGCCCGGACGCCTTGGCGCTCTCCTCCACCGCCTTCTCCACCGCATACTGCCGCGCCAGCGGGTCGTCGCTGATCACCAGGTCCACGGTTTCCAGCCGCTTGATCTCGTCGCGCAGCCGTGCCGCTTCCTCGAACTCCAGGTTCTCGGCGGCCTTGCGCATGTCGGTGCGCAGCCCGTCCAGCACCGCCTCGAGGTTGGCGCCGTGCAGCGGCTTGTCGATCTTGGCGGTCACCCGGTTCATGTCGACGTCGCCCTTGTAGAGGCCCGACAGCACGTCATCGACGTTCTTGCGGATCGTCTCGGGCGTGATGCCGTGTTCCTCGTTATAGGCGATCTGCTTGGCGCGGCGGCGGTCGGTCTCCATCAGCGCGCGTTCCATGCTGCCGGTGATGCGGTCGGCATACATGATGACCCGGCCTTCCGAGTTCCGCGCGGCGCGGCCGATGGTCTGGATCAGCGAGGTTTCCGAGCGCAGGAACCCCTCCTTGTCGGCATCGAGGATCGCCACCAGCCCGCATTCGGGAATGTCGAGGCCCTCGCGCAGAAGGTTGATGCCCACCAGCACGTCGAAGGCGCCAAGCCGCAGGTCGCGCAGGATCTCGATCCGTTCGATCGTGTCGATGTCCGAATGCATGTAGCGCACGCGGATGCCCTGTTCGTGCATGTATTCGGTCAGGTCCTCGGCCATGCGCTTGGTCAGCGTGGTGACCAGCGTGCGGAAGCCCGCGGCGGCCACCTTGCGCACCTCGTCCAGCAGGTCGTCGACCTGCATCTCGACCGGGCGGATCTCGACCATCGGGTCGAGAAGGCCGGTGGGGCGGATGACCTGTTCGGTGAAGACGCCGCCGGCCTGCTCCAGCTCCCACGACGCGGGGGTGGCGCTGACGAAGACCGATTGCGGGCGCATGGCGTCCCATTCCTCGAACTTGAGCGGGCGGTTGTCCATGCAGGACGGCAGGCGGAAGCCGTGTTCGGCCAGGGTGAACTTGCGCCGGTAGTCGCCCTTGTACATGCCGCCGATCTGCGGAACCGAGACGTGGGATTCATCGGCGAAGACGATGGCGTTGTCGGGGATGAACTCGAACAGGGTGGGGGGCGGCTCGCCCGGCGCGCGGCCGGTGAGATAGCGCGAGTAGTTCTCGATCCCGTTGCAGACGCCGGTGGCCTCGAGCATCTCGAGGTCGAAGTTGGTGCGCTGTTCCAGCCGCTGCGCCTCCAGCAGCTTGCCTTCGTTCACCAGCTGGTCGAGGCGCTGGCGCAGCTCTTTCTTGATGCCCTGGATCGCCTGCTTCATCGTCGGCTTGGGCGTGACGTAGTGGCTGTTGGCATAGACGCGGATCCGCTCGAAACTGTCGGTCTTGGCGCCGGTCAGCGGATCGAACTCGGTGATCGATTCCAGTTCCTCGCCGAAGAAGGACAGCTTCCAGGCCCGGTCGTCGAGGTGGGCGGGCCAGATCTCGAGGCTGTCGCCGCGCACCCGGAACGACCCGCGCTGGAAGCCCGCGTCGTTGCGGCGGTATTGCTGGGCCACGAGGTCGGCGATGACCTGGCGCTGGTCGTAGTCGTTGCCGACCTGCAGGTCCTGGGTCATGGCGCCGTAGGTCTCGACGGTGCCGATGCCGTAGATGCAGGACACCGAGGCCACGATGATCACGTCGTCGCGTTCCAGAAGCGCCCGGGTGGCCGAGTGGCGCATCCGGTCGATCTGTTCGTTGATCTGGGATTCCTTCTCGATATAGGTGTCCGACCGCGCGACATAGGCCTCGGGCTGGTAGTAGTCGTAGTAGCTGACGAAGTACTCGACCGCGTTCTCGGGAAAGAAGCCCTTGAACTCGCCGTAAAGCTGCGCGGCCAGCGTCTTGTTCGGGGCAAGGATGATCGCCGGGCGCTGGGTTTCCTCGATCACCTTGGCCATGGTGAAGGTCTTGCCGGTGCCGGTGGCGCCCAGAAGGACCTGGTTGCGTTCGCCCGATGCGACACCCTCGGCAAGCTCGGCGATGGCCGTGGGCTGGTCGCCGGCGGGCTTGAATTCGGTGTGCATGACGAAGCGGCGGCCGCCTTCAAGCTTGTCGCGGACGCGCAGATCGGGGGCGGGGGCGTGGAGGATCGGTTCGTTCATGGGTGATTCCCTTCGGACCCCCATGATTTGATCGCTTTTTGTTCCGGTTCAACAGGGCGCTTTGGCTGTTTGTTGCCGCAGGGTGACGCGTCTAGGCGAGAATTTGCCGAAAAATACAACCTTGAGGATAGTTTTTCTTGCATTGATCGGGAATGCCCGATTAATCTCGAATTGCAAGCAGCAGTACCGGCTGCCGGCCCGGATCCAGCTCCACCCCACCCCTCACTCTGTTTCCGGGCCGGCAGTCACTGCCGTCTGGCGGCCAGACCTGCCGCTTGCGACACCTCGTATCTTGCCCCGGCCGTGGTTTCTCCCGTAGAGATCGGTCAGAATCTGCACGGAGGCGACCCATGCAAGCGCGTATCTATCAACCGGCAAGGACGGCGATGTCGTCGGGCAATGCGAAAACCCATCACTGGGTTCTCGAATTCGCGCCGGAATCCGCGCGCGAGGTAGACCCCCTGATGGGCTGGACATCGTCCTCGGACATGGAGTCGCAGGTGCATCTTCGGTTCGAGACGAAAGAGGCGGCGCTTGAATACGCGCGCGAGCATGGGATCGACGCACTGGTCTTCGAACCCAAGACACGCAAGCCCAACATCCGTCCGCGCGGCTATGGCGAGAATTTCGCCACCGACCGGCGCGGGGCCTGGACGCACTGACGCCCCGACGCGGCGGCGCAAGGTCGATTTTCCGGGACGCGCCAGCTTTCGCTTGAAGCAAACCGGGGCTTCGCACACAAAGGCGCCCGAGCGGTCCCGTAGCTCAACTGGATAGAGCACCTGACTTCTAATCAGGATGTTGGGGGTTCGAGTCCTCCCGGGATCGCCAGCGTCCTAT
>CAVPWP010000005.1:0-155332 GCA_963709395.1 uncultured Alphaproteobacteria bacterium | reverse complement strand
ACACCTCCTGCATGGTCATGCCAGTGCCGGGCGTCGGCCTAAACCGCGTCGACCTCGGAACGCAAAAATCGGAAGCCTGGAAGGTTCCTGATGATCTTCTCGTTATCGGGACGTAGGGACAGATTGGCTATCCGGTCGCGGAATACCTCGGTCAAGCCGGCAGTATCGGTGGTGAAGCGGAGGTGAAAGCCTCCTTGAAGGCCACCGTCGTGCCGTCGTGTTTCTGTGCCCTGCCGGCAATCGTCCTTACGATGTCCGCGATGCTCCCGGAGGTCGTACTGACCATCCACGAGCGGCGGTAACCTCATCGGCAGCGCATGGGGAGAGAAAGCCCGCGGCAACCAGGAAATCGAACTGTTTCTCCGCGAAAGCCCGAGGAATGCGCGGGCCGTCTTCTTGTTCGCCGAAGCGGGCGCGGTTCTGCGCGATCGCAACCCCGACGGTTGCACCATTCAGGACCTGCGTGACGGTGGCCGAATCCCGCGACTTGGTCGCTTTCCTGGAACGCCCTTGTTACCGACCGCGTCGACGATGCGTCGCAACGTACGCGAAGCCTCCTTGCTGCCTCGGCGGCACTGATCCACTCGCGCTCGGAAGCGACGACCGGAGCACCCCCGACATAGGAGCCATCGAATTCGCGCCGGACGATCTCGCCGAGCTCTTTTCGGAAGTCGTCGTAGGCGATGGCCCTGAAAGCCATGAAGCCGCTGATACCAGCGGCCGAGACGTGCCGGGGCGCGGACGGCGCACGGTCGGAGCCGTCCGCGAGGCGGCTCGCAACTTCCGACCGGAACGCATCAGGCCATGCGGAAAGGGTCGCCATGGCCTCGCGCAGGAAGTCGCGCGTCTGGCGCATCGGCCTTCTCCTCGGCAAGCGCCCGCCCTCGCCCTGCTTCCCGGTGATGGTTTCGACGTGTCCACTCGCCAGGAAGTAGATGAATTCACCCAGACCCGCGGGCGTCCGGAACGCCAGGGTTGGGGCAAGCGCGGCCCGGTCGGACGCATCTGCCCGCCGATGAGCGCAGATATCGCGATCTCATCATCCGGCGCGGCGATGTGCTCGAGCCGGTCCAGAGGACAGCCGAATGGCAGCTGTCGTAGCCACCCCGTCCGGGCTGAAGGGTCTCAAGGCACATCGGGCAGGTGTCGATCAGAGCAACGCCATGCTGACCAGCATGTGACGAATGCGCGCCCGCGATCACTGGTGATGTGGCTGCCCTTCGGAAATGCATCGCGGGCAGACTGGTGCTGCGGTGTCGCTCGAAGCGCCATTTCAGGCGAGGCTCTCCCAACAAAGACGGCAGGATCGACTTCAACGTTCCGGCGGGGAAGATGAGGAGCTCCTCGGCCTGGCGGCGCCTTCGATCAGCTGACGCCCATATTGGAGATCGAGGCTCCCCAGGTATCCGGAGACGTCCGGCCAGAACTCTGCCTCTGCGAGCCGGCGCAGAGGAAGCCATCGAGGCTCTCATCGGCGAAGGGACTGGCCGGACTTGCATCAGGCGACGCGCGTGTCCCAGACGACGCCCATAGCCGCGAGGCTCGACATTGAATTGGAGACCGGCCTCGCTCATGACGGTCGCAAAGAACTGATGAGCTTCATCATCCGGCTCTGTATCGCCGAAGAATGGGGCGGCGGGACGCCCGACTCGTCCGAGTGCCTTTGCTGCCCGGAGGAAATCCGCGAGACCCAGCGAACGGGAATCTGTCAATCAATACCAATAGCTTGAGGATAATCAGCATCATCGGCACGCGCCCGCCAGATGCTCCGTAAAGCCGCCTGACGATATCTTCGAATTTGAGGTCGACCACGAACCCGGCGGCTTTGAAGGTGGACAAGTGATTTCATGGCTGACGGCAAAAGGCCTCGCGGTTCGCGGCGTCCTGCCAGTGAGAGCCCTGAAAAGAACCGTTGCGCCTGCGCGGTCCCGCAACTGCTCGTTCGTCGAGGATGCGCTGGAAGCGCGGCAGCCCGTCGAGCACAAGATTGACCCCGGTCTCATCCACCAGGGTCTTCAGGCGGCTCGGCGGCTATATGTACGTGAGGTCAGCCCCGCGCTCTATCAGGTGGTTCACCTCGTCGAGAATGATCACTTCGACTCGAGCGTCTCGATCGCACGGTACAGGCGATCCCGGCACACATCTGTCTTTGCGTTCGAGACCCTTCCCTTGTGCAAGGCACGCAGGATCGATCCATAGATGTCCTTTCCGTTGGTTTCTTGAGGCGGAAGGCTCGCCCTGACCACGTTCTTTTGCGGGAAAAGCGTGTTCGCCTGCCCCGCCTTCTCGATCAGGCGGTTGACGATCCCGGACTCTGCCGACCCGCGTCGGACCGAAGGTGCATTGGGACAACGCAGCCAGAACGCGGATCCTGGTGAGGATATTCTCGACTGTCTCGTATGCCTCGTTGAAGGCATCATGAAGGACAAGTTGCGAGAGAAGCGGGAGAGAGGTGCTGGTCATGGTCTACTCCATCGTTTCTATAGCTGCTCGCCTCTCAGGTCGCCGGACGGGCAGCTTTGGTGCAGGTTTGTTCTAACACCACATCGGGAACGTGCTGACCCACCGGCAACTTCGACCTGTTCGAGGGTCGCCGAACTTCTGACGCAGGCGCTCCTGGCCCGCGCGGACTTTAGTGACGTCACCTTGCCACGACCGCGCTCCTCAGCAAGCTTCTGGGCCGACAGGGCAAGCTCCGCCGCAGTTGCCCGGGCATCGCGGTCAGCAGCCTTGCTCGCTGCGGCCTCCTTGGCTCGCCTCGCCTCAGCAAAGCTGACGGCCGCGATCTCCGCGGATTTCGCGGGAACGATGACGGATTTCGTGAGCTTCGCGTGGCAGACAGCGATCTCGCGGATATCGCCCGGATCATAACGGACGTCGACTGTCGCACCAGCGCCAATCGTCTGGATCAATGCCTTGAGCTCGTCGGAGTGAAACTGGACACCTTCAACCTCGATGCCGTAGCGGTGAACTTTCCTATCGGTCTTCTGGACCATGAAGATCTCCGCGATCTCTTGGGGTGCCATGGGCAATACCGCACCGGCACTCAACCTTTTCCAACTACCAGTCGGGCTTTCGGCAGCACGAAGGGGCGAGTGTATCAGCCGCCGAACCTTCATGGCATACACGTCGTATGCCCACTCTCATCATCTTTGGCTTCAAGCTCCTGAAGGGTCAGGACTGCTTCAAGCATGCCCTTCTCATACGCTGCCATGTGGAAGCCTTTGGCTGCCCTGCCACGTTCGCCCCGAGAGTGTGTGAAGCAAACCGTTGAGTTCTCGGAATGAAGCGAGCCGATGCTGGCTTCCTTTCCGGTAGGTGGGGATGTTGTCAGCCGATTCTCATGCCCGCGTTCGCGACGATTCCGGAGTAGGCGGTCGCGATTCTCCGAGCCTTGATCAACGCTTATGATCTGCGGAACGGCCGACAACCTCAACCCTGTTCTGCACGTCGAAGGCATCGAAGAATGCCTTGCCTCTCTCAGTCATACACATCCTCGAGCGTACGGACCGTCAGGGCCTCGCTTGCAGGTTGAGGGTAGCGATGGCCAGCAGCCATCCGGTCGCGGCATCTATCGCCATGGAGATCGTCGGACGACCAGCGCATCTCCCGTCGGCGTCCACGATGAAAAACTACTCGTGGTAGCGGATCTTCATCTTCACGAATCGAAGGGCAGCTTGACCCTGTGATAGAACTGCGCCTGCAGACGCAGCTTCTTAGCCGTCTCGGTATCATGGCGAGCCTTGATGATGTCGTCCACGCGCAAGTTCGCGATTACTGCCTCCAGGCAGCGCTTCCCGGACATCCTGTTCTTGTTGCTTTTCGGCACATTCCCGCAGATAGCGTTTCTGCACGAGCGGGACGAGCTGACCGACCGAGATCCTGTCCGATGCCAGGTACAGGCGTTCGAGTATGCTCCATGCGACATTCTCAAAGAGTTCATCATGGCTTCCCTCGGTCTCCGCGACGACGCGCGCGGGGAAACAGTGCCGCCTGCTGCTTCTCAAGGAGGATTTCTTCTTCTTCCATTTCTGTATCGTCCTCAGCGTAAATTTTTTGGGCACATAGTGGCTGAAAGTGCGGGTCCTTCTTCAGTTCGTTGTGCAGAACTGCGCGAGCCTTCTTCGCGGTATGTCCGTCACGCCGAAGTTCCTCATCACGGCGGATTGCATGCAGGATCATGGCCTGTGTCATGCGGCAGTCCGTATCCGGGATGAAACGAAGCTCTTGCGTTGCACCTGGCTTTGAAGTGATGGCGCCTCGGTGACGACTTTTGACCTTCTCGGAAACCTCGACGATCTTCTCGTCGCCCGCGCGAAGCAGAACAGTGCCCGTTGGCCCCTCGCTAACAATTGCAATGCAGCCATTCGTCATGCAGATGCCGAGATCGGCGATGATGTCTTGTTTAATAAGGGGCAAGCTCCATCAGGTGCGCAGGACATGGCTCGTCACAATAATGACAAGTGTCGTGACTGATCCCGCTCGCTGCGAGATCGCAGCTCAGGATGCCTTTTCCGATCCCTACAAGAAATGGCTCAATCGGCATGTCCCTGCGCAGCAACTTTTCCAACGTGTCTGTCCTCGGCGCCAGTCCTCGAGGGCAAGGCGTTCAGTGTACCCGCAGGCAGTGACTGTTCCATGGCAATGTTCAGCAACCTCATGTTGCGTAGTACGTTCTTCCGGCAGCGCCGACTTATCCACAATGATCAGGCTGTGTCTCGTAGCGTTCCAGGATGCTCGGATAGTGTAGTATCTGTGGAGAATGCCCTTATGAGCTCGAGTGCTTAACCTCCCGCCAGAACCGCTGCGCCTGTCGAGCCGGACCTGAAGTCCTGGCGTATATTCGATCGGACGACCGCCATGCCCCTCGCGTGGCCTGTCTCGATCTCGTCCTTCAAGAAGTACGCGCCGGCGGCATCATGTCGAAGGCGTCGGCTGCACCGCATGGCACGAACCCTTGCGATAAGAGCCCCATGACAACCGTTCGCACCGACCTCTCAGGCGGCTCTCGAGCTGCATGGCGACGGCTAGGCTGCCCATGCAAGCTGAAGCGAGATGATGGGCCTTCTTCTTCTGTCCACGCTTGTGAACGCGGCGCGCGACAGGCGCCGCCTTGCGATCAACTCTATCGTTTTCCACCTGAGTTCGTTGGTAATACTAAACTTCAAACAGGGGCTTTCACGAAGCCTGTTTCTGTTATTCTGCTGCAATGACCGCACATCCTCCCATCAGCGCGCTGGCCACGGAGGCGAACTGGCTAACCTTCGCGAAGGCGCTGGCCGCCGCGATGGAGAGCCCGTCGAACTTCGGCTTTTACCGACAGATAGCCGCTGCCTTCCCACGTCGCGCAGGAGCGCAGTGTCGATCCGGCCAGCCTGCGCAATCATCTCGCTGGCCGTAAGTTGGATGAGTGCGCATGCTCCGGAAGCGCTCCAGGAAATCCGGATTTCCGATGACTGGCGTCCTCGTTCTGTCTCAGATCCACAGAGTTTTTAAAGACTTAGCCGCAGATCTGGCTACCAAATTCTTTTTCCGGTGACGTTACACGAAGCCAGTTGCAGGAGGCTCTCAGAGCAGCCCAAGCCGAGAAGGGCGCGCGTCGTCCCGGGCCAGGAAAGGGTCAGGCGTACGGCAGACTTCGAAGAGGAGGTCTACCGTTACCTCGCCAAGCATCCCCTCGCCCTGAAGATGGGGAAGAACATCAGGGTCACGCGGAGCCAGCACGATAGCCGCCTCCCGTACGATTTGATGATCATGAGGGACGGGAAGGGAGTCGCGGCTTTGGAGGTAAAGGCCCCACGGCAGAAGCGGCATCGTCGCTACCTGGTCGAGACGATCGCTATGGCGTCGCTCCTATCGCGCGAGTATCCGTCGGCGGTTTTGGTGGTCCCCGAGAGTTGGGGCGAAGCCGTGGACGAAATGGCCGAGCTCATCAGGATCTCAGGTTCGACGATCTCAGATTGGCCGTGTTTTCCGATCATGATGATGAAGACAAAGGCGGCGGCAGAGGTCAGGTACGCGCGGTGGAGGAGTCTTCAAGCATCCTGCACAGTCTGCAGAACCTTGATGTTGAAAATCGATCTGACGTCAAACTCGAGTCCCTTCGGCTCGCAGGTGGCTTATCCGGCTCCCTGGTGAAAGCAGTTGCTCTCGGACCTATCCCGCCTCTGCTGAAGCGTTCGGCCCCGGGTATCCCTACGGCGCTCTGGTTTATGGCGCGCAACCTTCCAACACAGTCCTCGACGACGGCGGCATCAAAAAGGCCATCGAGGTCCATCGGCGAATGTATCGGTAAAGGGAGACGTATAGAGCAGCCCGGGTCGATGACCGCCTCCAGATACTCGATAACCATCGCAGATGAATTCGATCGGGTCCACCCTGCGCCATCAGAAATGAAGGCGGCGAAAATGCTGACCGGACTCACCCACACTGAGCCCGACGAGATCTCAGAGAGATGACCACCTACGAGTTATTTGACGACCACTGAGCGGCACTATGATCGTCATGGGCAATGGGCGGAAATGGAACGGCCATCAAGAAGTGCCCCCTGCTCTTACCATCGCCAACTGCTATCGATCTCATCTCAGAAACTTCGGAGATGGTCTTCGGGCAAAGATTCCCCCTAAACCACTAAAACAACAGGGGTTTTCGCCGCGAGAGCGCACAGTTCTGGCGAATCTTTATGCGCGCTGCGAAAAGATATGCGCTTCCCCTACAAAACCCTAGAAATCCAGGTTCGCCACATTCAGCGCGTTGTTCTGGATGAATTCCCGCCGCGGCTCGACCACATCACCCATCAGCTTGGTGAAGATGTCGTCGGCTTCGGCCACGTCGTCGATCTTGACCTGCAGAAGTGTCCGCGCCTCTGGGTCGAGGGTGGTTTCCCAAAGCTGACCCGGGTTCATCTCGCCCAGTCCCTTGTAGCGCTGGAGGCTGAGCCCTTTCTCCCCTTCCTCGAGGATCGCATCGAGGAGGCCAAGCGGGCCGTAGATCGCGGTTGCACGATCCCGGCGCTGCAGGCGGGCAGGACGACCGTAGACCTCTTGCAGGGTCTCGGTGTGCCCGGCCAGGCGCCGACCCTCGGGCGCGCGGAACACCGGACCGTCGAGGGTGCGCACCTCTTCCACGCCGCGGACCGCCCGTGCCAGACGGATACCCTTGTCCTGCGTCGGGCGGCCCTGCCAGCCGCGCTCGTATTCAAGCGACACGAGGTCGAGGCGCTCGGCGACCGCATCGGCCACCGCCTGAATGTCGGCTTCGATCCGGCCGGGGACGAAAGCGCCCGCGATTGCGGCCTGTTCAAGGATCGTCTGGGGATAATGCGTCGGAAAGGCCTGCAGGACGCGGCGGACCTGCCGGGCCTCGTCCACGACGCGCGCCAGATCCTGGCCCACGATTTCTTCCCCGGTGCCAAGGTTCAGCACGGCGCCCTCGACACCCTGCTGGATGAGGTAGTCGTCCAGCGCCGCCTGATCCTTCAGATAGACCTCGGACTTGCCGCGCGCGACCTTGTAGAGCGGCGGCTGGGCGATGAAGAGGTGCCCTTGCTCGATGACCTGTGGCATCTGCCGGAAGAAGAACGTCAGAAGCAGGGTGCGGATATGGGCGCCGTCGACGTCGGCATCCGTCATGATGATGATCTTGTGGTAGCGCAGCTTCGCGATGTCGAACTCGTCACGGCCGATCCCGGTGCCAAGCGCCGTGATCAGCGTGCCGATCTCCTGGCTCGACAGCATCCGGTCGAAGCGCGCGCGTTCGACGTTCAGGATCTTGCCGCGCAGGGGCAGCACCGCCTGGTTGTGGCGTGACCGGCCCTGCTTGGCCGATCCGCCGGCGCTGTCGCCCTCGACGAGGAAGAGTTCGCGAAACTCGGGGTTCTTCTCCTGGCAGTCGGCCAGCTTGCCCGGCAGAGACGCGATGTCGAGCGCGGACTTCTTCCGTGTCATCTCGCGCGCCTTGCGGGCGGCCTCGCGGGCGAGCGCGGCCTCGACGATCTTGCCGACGATGACGCGGGCCGGGCCGGGGTTCTCCTCGAACCACTCGGCCAGCTTCTCGTTCATCAGGCTCTCGACTGCCGGTCGCACCTCGGACGAGACAAGCTTGTCCTTGGTCTGGGAGCTGAACTTCGGATCGGGCACCTTGACCGACAGGACACAGGTCAGCCCCTCGCGGGCGTCATCGCCGCTGAAGTTGACCTTTTCCCGGCGGGCGATGCCGGACTGCCCGGCATAGAGGTTCAGCGTGCGCGTGAGCGCGCCGCGGAAGCCGGCGATATGGGTGCCCCCGTCGCGTTGCGGGATGTTGTTGGTGAAGGGCAGCACCATCTCGTTGTAGCTGTCGTTCCACCACATCGCGACCTCGACGGTAATGCCGTCGCGTTCCCCGGTGATGAAGATCGGTTCTTCGATCAGCGGGTGCTTGTGCCGGTCGAGGTAGCGAACGAATTCCCGCACACCGCCATCATAGTGCATCTCGACGCTTTGCGGTTCGGCGGCGCGTTCGTCGGTCAGGCGGATCTTCACGCCCGAGTTCAGAAACGCCAGCTCGCGCAGACGGTTTTCAAGCGTCTTGAAGCTGTAGTCGAGGTTCGAGAAGGTCGTGGTCGCGGCGAGAAACCGCACCTCGGTGCCGCGGCGGCCATTCGCGTCGCCGACCACCCGCAGATGCTCGACGGTGTCGCCGCCTTCGAACCGGGCATAGTGTTCCTTGCCGTCACGCCAGATCCGCAGTTCCAGCCAATCCGAAAGCGCGTTCACGACCGAGACGCCGACACCATGCAGGCCGCCCGACACCTTGTAGGAGTTCTGGTCGAACTTCCCGCCCGCGTGCAGCTGGGTCATGATGACTTCGGCCGCCGACACGCCCTCGCCCTCGTGGATGCCCACCGGGATGCCGCGCCCGTTGTCGCTGACCGAGACACTGTGATCGGCATGGATCGTGACCGTCACGACATCGGCATGGCCCGCCAGCGCCTCGTCGATGCCGTTGTCGACGACCTCGTAGACCATGTGATGCAGGCCGGATCCGTCGTCGGTATCGCCGATATACATGCCGGGGCGTTTGCGAACCGCCTCCAACCCCTTGAGAACCTTGATTGAATCCGCGCCATAGGCGGTGTCGTCGCGGGCTGCTTCCGCCATGCGGTACGTCCTTCGGTCAATTGCGGAATTTATAGTACCCAGCGCCGGGAATGTCACGCCCGAGACACAATATTTGGTGTTACGTGAAGGGAATCACAAGGCCGACTCCGATCAGCAGCCAGCCGGCCGTCAGGTTCGTCCGGCGCAGCGCCCTGGGCGATGTCAGCAGCGTGCGCGCCCGGTCGACGAAAAGCGCCAGAACAAGGTTGCCCAGAAGCGGCACGGTAAAGGAAATCGCAACGATCGCGACGATGTCGGGCCGGGTGACCTGCGTGAGGTCGAAGAACCCGGGCAGGACACCCATGTAGAACAGGATCGCCTTGGGGTTGCCAAGGATCACCGCAAGTCCCGCGGCGAAGCCCGCCCACATGCCGGGGCGCGTCAGACGGCTGTCGGAGGCGATGGTCCGGTCGGCGTTGCGCAGGATCAGCCAGCCCATTGCCAGAAAGACCGCCGAGGCCACCCACTTCAGCAGGGTCATGAAAGCGGCAAAGCTTGACGCCACCCAGGTCACGCCGAGGATCGCCAGAAGCGGCCAGATCGTGTCGCCGATGACGACACCCAGGGCCAGCGGCCAGGCCGCGCGAAATCCCCCCGACATGGCCCGCGCGGTCAGCGCGACCCAGACCGGCCCGGGCGTCAGGAACAGGATCAGCACGGCCCCGGCGTAGAGGGCCAGCTGTGCGGGCGTGATCGTCATCGCCTCCGCATACGCTCGGGACGGGAAGGCTGCAACGCCCCTCAGACTGTGCCGTGCATATCCGACAGGCCCTCGTGTTCCGTGACTTCGAAATGCTGTGCGCGGTCGCCCAAATCGTCGAAGAGTTCCGGCCCCGTGCCCGTCATCCAGGCCTGCGCGCCCAATGCGCAGATCTCGTCGTAAAGCGCTGCACGGCGCCCCGCATCAAGATGCGCGGCCACCTCGTCCAGAAGGACGATGGGCGGGGCGCCGAAATCCTGCGCCAGGGCACGGGCATTGGCGAGGATCAGAGAGATCAGAAGGGCTTTCTGCTCCCCGGTCGAACACTGGCCGGCGGACACGCCTTTGGTGGAGTAGATTGCGGCCAGATCGGCCCGGTGCGGCCCGATCAGCGTGCGGCCCGCGCGCATGTCGGCCTGCCGATTGCTGGCCAGTGCGTCGGTCAGGGCCGGGGCGCCCTCCGGCGCCTCAGACCCCTCGGGGGCGGTCAGCGACAGTTCGGCGGCAGGGAAGGCGGTTTCGGCATCCCCCTGCGCGGCGGCGAGCCGGTCGAGTGTCTGCAGGCGCGAGAGGCGGATCGCCTCGCCCGACGCACCCATCCGCGCCTCGAGAGCGCCATACCAGTGCGCATCGCGCACCATGTCCTTCAGAAGTCTGTTCCGCTCGCGCATCGCCTTCTCGTAGTCGAGCACGGCGTCGGCATGGCCAGGCTCGAACGAGAGCACCATGCGGTCGAGAAAGCGCCGCCGCCCATCCGCCCCTTCGATCCACAGCCGATCCATCGCCGGCACCAGCCAGACGATGCGCGCGATGCGGCCCAGCGCCACCTGCGTGGCGGCCTTTCCGTCGATGCGCACCTGTCGCGGACCGCCGGGGTCGGCAAAGGTCTCGACTTCGTGGGTATGGCCAAGCGATGTCAGCTCCGCCGCAACCTTCCAGCCCAGCGCCTCGGGCCTTCGGACAAGCTCGTCAGGCCCGGCCCGGCGCAGCCCACGTCCCGGTGACAGAAGGGAGACCGCTTCGAGCACATTGGTCTTGCCGGCGCCGTTCGGGCCGTGGATGGCGATGGGGCGCC
This sequence comes from uncultured Alphaproteobacteria bacterium, assembly GCA_963709395.1. Classification (GTDB taxonomy): domain Bacteria; phylum Pseudomonadota; class Alphaproteobacteria; order Rhodobacterales; family Rhodobacteraceae; genus CAVPWP01. Next base: position 144,417 of record CAVPWP010000005.1, on the reverse strand, counting down.
CGTCAAGCGCGATCCGTGTCTGCCGGTGCGACCGGAAGTGCGATAGCCGCAGAGCGTCGATGGTCAGTCCGGCCATGGTCGTGTCTTTCGCCGGACCGGGCGGGTCAGACGCGCATCGGCATCACGACGTAAATGGCGCTTTCGTCGTTGCCTTCGCGCATCAGCGTGGGGTCGCCCGCCGAGTTGAACAGGAACACCGCGTTCTCGCGGTCGACCTGGCTTGCGATCTCGAGAAGATACTTGGCGTTGAACCCGATCTCGAGCGGTTCGTCGCCATAGGCCACGGCCAGTTCCTCGTCCGCCGCGCCGGCGTCCGGCGCGTTGACCGACAGGACCAGCCGGTCCTCGTCGAGCGCAAGCTTCACCGCGCGCGAGCGTTCGGACGAAACGGTTGCGACGCGGTCGACGGCCTGAGCGAATTCGCTCGCGTCCACTTCCAGCTTCCGCATGTTTCCGGTCGGGATGACGCGGGTATAGTCGGGGAAGGTGCCGTCGATCACCTTCGAGGTCAGCGTGATCCCCGGCGTGGCAAAGCGCACCTTGGTCTCGCTGACCGATACGGCGATGGTCGCCTCGTCGTCGTCCAGAAGCTTGCGCAGCTCGCCCACCGTCTTGCGCGGCACGATCACGCCGGGCATGCCCTCGGCCCCCGAGGGAAGGTCCGCGTCGATCCGGGCAAGACGGTGGCCATCGGTCGCCACGCAGCGCAACGCACGGCGCCCGCCGGCATCGGCCACATGCATGTAGACGCCATTGAGGTAGTAGCGCGTCTCCTCGGTCGAGATCGCGAATTTCGACTTGTCGAACAGCCGCCGCAGCACCGGCGCAGGGGCTGAGAAATTCGTGGTGTATTCGGCCGAGGCCATCACCGGAAAGTCCTCGCGCGGGAGCGTTGCCAGCGCGAAGTTCGACCGCCCGGCCTGGACCGTCAGCCGCCCCGATGCGCCATCGTCGGTCAGCGTGACCAGAGCGCCGTCCGGCAGCTTGCGCACGATCTCGTGCAGGGTCACGGCAGACACGGTGGTGGCGCCCGCACGCTCGACCTTCGCAGGAGCGGTGTCCACCACCTCGATATCGAGATCTGTCGCGCGGAAGGACACGGCATCGCCCTCCGCCTCGATCAGCACATTGGCGAGGATCGGGATGGTGTTGCGTCGTTCCACGACCGACTGCGCCTGTCCGACCGCCTTCAGAAGCGCGCCGCGTTCGATGCTGAACTTCATGCCCTCATTCCCTGAAAGATCCCGGGAGGCAGACCCTACCGGCCCCGCGCCCCGGCGCAAGTGTTTTCAGGACTGTCCGAAATTCATGATTCGCGGTCAAGGGTCCGCTGGTCGACCGGGTGCGGAACCGGGGCTCTGCCCCGGACCCCGAGGTATTTCGCGCCAGAAGAATGAAACGGCCGGGGCAAGGGGGGCAAGGCGGCCCCGGGGCTTCTTCTGGCGTCAAATACCTCCGCCGGAGGCGGACGGCGCGCGACCTCAGGCCTCGAGCGAGCGGCGGAGCAATTCGAGATCCTCCGCGATCTGGCTGTCGGTGGTTCGCAGCTCCTCGATCCGCCGGACGCCGTGCATGACCGTCGTGTGATCGCGCCCGCCGAAGCGCCGCCCGATCTCGGGCAGGCTGCGCGAAGTAAGTTGTTTGGACAGATACATGGCGACCTGGCGAGGCCGGGCGAAATTGCGTACCCGCTTTGGCCCGATCAGGTCGCTCAGGCGGATGTTGTAGTGGTCGGACACCTTGCGCTGGATCTCCTCGACCGTGATCTTCCGATCCGAGGCGCGCAGGATGTCGGCCAGACAGTCCTGTGCCAGTTCCAGCGTGATCTCGCGGCCCACAAGCTCGCCGAAGGCGAAAAGGCGCATCAGCGATCCTTCGAGCACGCGCACGTTGGTCGAGATGCGGTGCGCAAGGAACTCCAGTACCCCGTCGGCGATTTCCAGACCGCGGAACTGGTCGGAATACTGGTCGACCTTCTGCTGCAGGATGCCGAGGCGCAGCTCGTAGTTCGTGGGATGCAGATCGGCGACAAGACCCGACTGAAGGCGGCTGACGATGCGGTCCTCGATCCCGGGAATCTCGGTCGGCGCGCGGTCGGCTGAGATGATGATCTGCTTGCCCTGGTCGACGAGCGCGTTGAACGTGTGGAAGAATTCTTCCTGCGTGGCGTCCTTGCCGGCAATGAACTGCACATCGTCCACCATCAGCACGTCGACCGACCGGAAGAGTTGCTTGAAGGTCATCATGTCCTTGTCGCGCAGGGCCTGCACGAAGCGGTACATGAACTGTTCGGCCGACAGGTAGACCACCTTGAGATCGGGCGACCGGCGCTGAAGCTCCCAGGCGATGGCGTGCATGAGGTGGGTCTTGCCGAGGCCGACGCCGCCGTAAAGGAACAGCGGATTGAAGGTGACCGCGCCGCCGTCCGCGACACGCCGGGCCGCCGCATGGGCAAGCTCGTTGGGCTTTCCGACGACAAAGGTGTCGAAGGTGAACCGCGCATCGAGCGGGGCGCCGGGAAGTTCCGCTTCGTCGCGGCTGGGCCGCGCACCGGTTGTTCCGTTCGGGCGTCCCGGTGACGTCACTGCCTTTGCTGACACTCGGGACGCGCCGGGCGATTTCTTCGGGCGCTCCGACGGCACGGCGAACTCGAGCCGCGACACGCTTTGCCCGGCCGAGCGCAGGTGCTCGAGAATCTGGTCTCCGAAATTGCGCGCCACCCAGTTCCCCATGAACTGGGTCGGTACGAGAAACACGGCGACACCGTCGTTGAGCGCCGAGAACTCGAGCGGTTCTATCCAGTTGGTGTAGTTGTTTCTGCCGACCGTTCCTTGCAGCGATTCGCGGATGGCGCCCCAGGCTTCATTTGTCATTTGTCTCAGACCTGTCCGTCTTTTCTTGTTTTCTGAGTCAGCGAAATGCCGACCCCCGGACCTTCTGTGAAAGACAGACCCGGTGCCCCTATGCGGTCAGATCGCTCAGGAACGGTGATTACGCCCGCCGGTATCCTTCCCTTTCGGCAAAGGACGCGCGGCGCGTGCAGTCACGCAACTCCAGCCCCCGTTGCACGCAACGCCCGGCGCATGTCCCGGGATCGGGACGCTGGCTGGGCTCCGCGACGGGCGCGGGACGTCGGACATGTCCGGAAGGCCGGACCCGGGCAGACTACCGGGCAGGCCGTTTCCGCAATGCCGGACGCAGGACCGAATCCCCATTCGGTCACGTATCCGGTTCGGATGTGCACAAGGTCTGCGAAATGCCTGCGGCACTCCGGTCAGGCTGGCGATTGCCGTCCCTGATCGACGTTTGTCCCCGTGCGCATCCCATGTCCCCCCAAGACGATGTGAATCGCTCGGTCAAGCTAGCAACGGGTTTCCGGCCTCTGCAACAGAACTTCACGCTTGACTCATCTATTGCTCGCGCGAATCCCGCAGCGTTGCAGAATGTCCTCCCGCACGGCCTGAGAATGCTGCACACGCAAAGAAAAACGCGCCCCGAAAGGGCGCGTCAAAGGCTCTGGGTCCTGGATCGGAGAGGGCTCAGACGAGCGCCTTGACCCGCGACGACAGGCGCGACACTTTCCGCGACGCGGTGTTCTTGTGATAGACGCCTTTGGTCACACCACGCATCAGTTCAGGCTGGGCTGCGCGCAGGGCGGCGGTGGCGGCATCCTTGTCGCCCGAGGCGATCGCCTCTTCGACCTTGCGAATATAGGTGCGGATGCGCGAGCGGCGCGCCTTGTTGACGGCAAGACGGCGCTCGGTCTGACGGGCGCGTTTCTTGGACTGGGGCGTATTCGCCATGGTTCGGTTCCCTTTCCGGGCAAGTCACTGACAGTAAGCGCGCCGAGGGCCCGACACCGGGTCTGGGAACCGGTCGATTCCGGCCAGAGCGGGCCTCACGCGCATGTATGGCGCGGCGTTTAGGCGAATTCGACGCCAAAGGGAAGCCCCCATGGAACGCCCGTGCCGGAAGTCCCGCGGCAAGGCGCCAAGACCCGTCACCTGTCGCGGAACTGCGCCTCGCGCTTGTCGATGAAGGCGGACATGCCCTCGGACTGGTCTTCGGTCGCGAACATCGAATGGAACATGCGCCGTTCGAACCGCAGCCCCTCTGACAGGGTCGTTTCGTAGGAGCGGTTGACCGCCTCCTTGACGGCCATCGACGTCAGCGCCGACTTCTCGGCGACCTTCTGCGCCGCGGCCATCGCCTCGTCCAGAAGCTTCTTGGCCGGCACGACCCGGCTGACCAGGCCCGAGCGCTCGGCCTCGTCGGCGCTCATGAAGCGGCCGGTCAGGTGCATCTCCATCGATTTCGACTTGCCGACGAATCGTGTCAGGCGTTGCGTGCCGCCAAGGCCCGCGACGACGCCGAGGTTGATTTCGGGCTGGCCGAACTTCGCGGTGTCGGCGGCGATGATGAAATCGCACATCATCGCCAGTTCGCAGCCTCCGCCCAGTGCATAGCCCGCGACGGCGGCGATGATCGGCTTGCGGATGCGGGCGAAATCGTCGCCAAAGCCCCCGAACATGTCGGACATGAAGACCTCGGCGAAGGTCTTGTCCACCATCTCGGTGACGTCGGCCCCCGCGGCAAAGGCCTTTTCCGACCCGGTGATGACGATGCAGCGCACCTTGTCGTTGCGGTCTGCCTCGCGCAGCGCGGTGATCAGTTCGCCGAGGAGTTCCGCGTTAAGTGCATTCAGCGCGTCCGGTCGGTTGAGCGTGATCAGCGCGACGTGGTCGTCGATATCGACGATGATCGTCCTGTAAGCCATGAGACGCCGTATCCCCTGTTCCGGTCGGTCCCAAGCCTTAGCATCGCGCCGCGCCGGATCAAGCTATCTTTGGCAGACCGGGCAGTAGAAGCTGGACCGCCCCGATTGCACCACCCGCGCGATCGTGGCCGTGCAACCGGGGGTGCGGCAGTTCTGGCCTTCGCGATCGTAGACGCGGAAGGTGTGCTGGAAATAGCCCAGCTCGCCGTTGGTCTGGCGATGGTCGCGCAACGACGACCCGCCGGCCTCGATGGCTTCGGAGAGGACATCGCGGATCACGGGGACAAGCGTTCGCACGCGGGCCGCGGCGATTCGTCCGGCCTTTCGGCGCGGCGAGATGCCCGCGCGGTAAAGCGCTTCACATACGTAGATGTTGCCGAGGCCCGCGACGACCTTCTGGTCCAGCAGCGCCGACTTCACCGGCGTGTCGCGGCCGTGAAGCCGCGCCACGAGGTAGTCCTCGTGAAAGGCGTTGCCCAACGGTTCGGGGCCAAGGCCGGCCAGCAACGGGTGAAGATCGACCGTTTCGGTTGGCGCAAGGTCCATGGCCCCGAAACGGCGGGCGTCGTTGAAGGTGATCCGCGCCCCGCCCTCCATGTCGAAGACGACATGATCATGCTTTTCCGGCGCGGGGTGGTCATGGTGGAAGCGGCCCTGCATCTGCCCCGAGATCAGGATGCGGCCCGACATGCCCAGGTGCAGGATCAGTGTCTCGCCCGACCCCAGATCGGCAAGGATGTATTTCGACCGCCGCCGCAACCGATCGACCCGCTGTCCGGTCAGCCGTTCGGCCATCCGGGGCGGGAAGGGCCAGCGCAGGTCGGGGCGCCGCACCTCGGCGTGGGCGATGACATACCCCTCCATCACTGGGAGCAGCCCGCGACGAACCGTCTCGACCTCTGGCAATTCAGGCACTTGCGGCATTCCCCTTGGGGCGGGCGGATTGTAACCCCCCGCGACCGGCCTATAAGAAGGATGAGTTCGAAGGACGGCAAGCCCAGATGACCGACAAGACGACCCATTTCGGCAACCGCACGGTGCCCGAGGACGAGAAGGCGGGACTGGTCCACGGCGTCTTCTCGAGCGTTGCGTCGAAGTACGACGTGATGAACGACGTGATGTCGGTTGGCATCCACCGTGTGTGGAAAGACGCCATGATGGACTGGCTTGCCCCGCGAAACGGGCAGCGCCTTCTCGACGTGGCGGGCGGGACGGGCGACATCGCGTTCCGGTTCCTCAAGCGCGCGCCCGCAGCCGAGGCGGTCGTCCTCGATCTGACCGAAAGCATGCTCGACGCCGGGCGCTCCCGGGCCGAGGCCGAGAAGCTGTCGGACCGCCTTGACTGGGTGGTCGGCGATGCGATGGCCCTGCCGTTCGACGACGCGAGCTTCGACCGATACACGATCTCGTTCGGGATCCGGAACGTGACCCGGATCGGCGATGCCCTGTCCGAAGCCTATCGGGTGCTGAAACCCGGCGGGCGCCTGATGGTGCTGGAATTCAGTCAGCTGCCGAACAAGGGCCTGCAATGGGCCTATGACCGCTATTCCTACAACGTCATTCCCACCATGGGGCAGGTGATCGCCGGGGATCGCGACAGCTATCAGTACCTGGTCGAATCGATCCGCAAGTTCCCCGACCAGGAGAGTTTCGCCGCCATGATCCGCGATGCGGGCTTCGGCCAGGTGAAATACCGCAACCTGTCGATGGGAATCGCGGCGCTTCATTCGGGTTGGAAACTCTGACGTGAGGGGCCCCCACAACATCTGGCGGCTGGTGCGCACCGGCGCCACGCTGGAACGCACCGGGGCCATGGGCCTTGTCCTTGATGCGTTTCGCGCGCCGCGCAGCCTGCGCATCGTCGCGCGGATTCTGGGCTGGCCGTTCAAGTGGCTGGGCTATCGCGGAGATCCCTCGCAGCCTCCGGCGACGCGCGCGCTGACGGCGTTGGGCCCGGCCTACATCAAGTTCGGGCAGGTCCTGTCGACACGGCCCGACGTCGTGGGCGACGAACTGGCGATGCAATTGCGCGTGCTGCAGGACAAGCTGCCGCCCTTCCCGACCCAGCAAGCCAAGGCGATGATCGAGACCGAGCTCGAGGTGCCCGCGGACGAGCTTTTCTTGGAGTTCAGCGAACCGGTCGCTGCGGCCTCGATCGCGCAGGTCCATCAGGCACGGCTGGCCGCGGACGGCCGGCAGGTGGCGGTCAAGGTGCTGCGCCCGCGAATCGAAAAGGACTTCCGCCGCGACATCGACGCCTTCTATCTTGCGGCCCGGTTGATCGAGCTTCTGGCCCCCTCGGCCCGCCGCCTTCGTCCGATGGACGTCATCACCCATTTCGAAGGGGTCGTTCTGGGTGAATTGGACCTGCGGCTCGAAGCTTCGGCGGCGGCCGAATTCGCGGCACGCACGGCCAAGGACGCAGGATTCTCGGTTCCCCATATCGAGTGGTTCCTCAGCTCGCGCCGGGTGATGACGCTCGAATGGGTCGAGGGGATCGCGCTGGGCGATATCGCGGCGATCGACGCCGCCGGTCATGACCGCGCAGCACTGGGCGAACGGGTGCTGACCCTGTTCCTGCGCCACGCACTGCGCGATGGCTACTTTCATGCCGACATGCATCAGGGCAACCTCAAGGTCGCGCCGAACGGCGATATCGTGGCCCTCGACTTCGGTATCATGGGTCGGATCGACGAATACACCCGACGGGTCTATGCCGAGATCCTGTTCGGCTTCATCCGAAAGGATTACCGCCGCGTCGCCGAGGTGCATTTCGAGGCCGGCTATGTGCCTGCCGACCGCGACATCGACGAGTTCGCCCGCGCGCTTCGGGCCGTGGGCGAGCCGATCTTCGGCATGGACGCCACGCGAATCTCGATGGGGCGCCTTCTGAACTATCTCTTCGAGGTGACCGAACGCTTCGGCATGGAGACGCGGACCGAACTGATCCTTCTTCAGCGCACCATGGTCGTCGTCGAAGGGGTTGCGCGGACGCTCAACCCGCATATCAACATCTGGCAGGTCGCCCATCCCATCGTCGAGGAATACATCCGCGAGAACGTGGGCCCGCGCGCCTTCCTGCGTGACATGAGCCGGACGGTCCGGGTCCTGGCGCGCTTCGGGCCAAAGCTGCCGGAAGCCACCGAAGCCTTTCTTCTCAGCCAGCGCACGACACAGGCCGAGCCGCCACCATCGCCACGCTGGCAGGGCGTCGCCTACATGGCGGCGGGCGCCGGGATCGCCCTTGCGGGCGTCGCGCTGGCCAGCTTTCTCTGAGATTTGCTGTACCCCGAGCGGTCCGTTGCAGGTCCGTCGTCAGCCGCTCGGCTGGCGGAGGGCACTGACAAGATCCGGGGCCACGGTGGCGCCACCGTCGAGCACCAGCTCCACCGCACCGGATGGGTTGACCCGCGCTTCGCTGACGGTGGCATAGACCTCGACCGGCCGTTCATAGAGGGCCTGACCCTGCGCCCGACCCTCGACCGCGAAGCTGTAATGCCCCGTGAGGAACCGGTCGCCCGTCTGCGCGATGCCGTCCCACGTCACCTCGCCGCCTTGCAGTGCGACAGGCCGGCGATCGACGATGCGCCCGCTCTGGTCGCGGACCAGAAGCTCGGCGGTTTCGGCGTCGGCCAGCGCGGGCGCGGAAACGGTGATCGGGCTGCCGTCGAAACGGGCGCCTGCGGGGCTGCGCACTTCCTTCCCGACCCAGTCGGCAAACTGCGCAAGCGCCGTTCCGCCAAGGCTCGAAGACAAACCGGCCAGAAGATCGTTCGTGCGCACCTGCTGTTCGACACCCGAGAAGGTGGCAAGCTGCACGGCGAAATCCGACGATTCGCACGGGGTTGAGAGGGTCCTGATTCTGCATCTGCGTCGTGAGCATTCGCAGGAACGTCTCGAAGTCCGAGCTCAGGGCCGACGGGGCGGTCCTGGACTCGGCCTGTGGCGTTCGTGGGGATGTGGCGAGTGACTGGGTGATTTCCATCGAAGTCTCCTAGAGTCTCAGGTCAAGGCCGGTGCCCGGAGGGGCGGCATGCGCGCGAGCATCGGGATGGGGCGTCTGGTCTGTTGCCGGGACATCGCGCGGAATGTGATCGCCGGCTCCACCACCCCCCGCACCGGTTTCGGCCTCGGCCGCCGTTCCGGAGCCACCGGCGTCTCCACCGCTGAAGCTGAACGTCAGGTCGGCGAAACCCTGCTGTCGCAGCTCGGCGGCCAGAAGGTCGATATGGCGGCGTAGAAGGTCCAATGTCTCGGGCCGTTCGGCCATGATCTGAACGGTCATCTGCCCATCGCTGCCGTGAAGCGACATCCGGACACGTCCCAGCTCCTCAGGGGAAAGTGACACTTCCACTGGTCCGTCGGCCAGTCGGCGAGCAACGTCCGCAAGCTGCGCTGCCGTCGCCCGCGGCAGGGACTCCGCGCGGGTGGCCACCGGGTCGGCCGCACCGCGTCCTTCGCCAGCGCGCGAATCCGACAATGCCATGTCGCCCGAGCCGGCCCCGGTCAGGGTCGGGTCCGCCGATCCGGCGGCATTGGCGAGACCGGCGTCTTTTGCGCCCGCCTCGCGCAGAGCGCTGTCACCCGCGACTGGAGTCGTGGGCGGCTGCGCCGCCCGAAAGACGGGCGGTGCGGCGGATCCCTGCGCTGGCGTAGCGGGCGTCGGACCCATGGTTTGTCGGCCGTCATCCGCGTCTTTCACCGAATTCGGGCCGGTCATCGCCTGGTCGCCGGCGGGACTCGGCATCTGCGCGCCCATGGCTTGCTGCGCACTGGACGTCGGTTCGGGATTCTGTGCGGAACGGGATGCAGATTGAGCCGCCGTTTGATCCCCTGGGCGCGCCGAAGCCTCAGGAAGGGAGCGCGGAACCGCAGCAGAACCTTCTGGCGAGGTCGGCCGGTCCTGCACCTGATCAGGCAGGGCCGGGGTCACCGATCCGTCGACAAGTCCGGTGGATTGCGTGATGACGGTCGCGGTCGGTGTGGTCACTCGCACCTGCGCGCCCGACACCTCGGCAGAGTCCGCGGCCCCGGTCGCGGGTCGCTGGACGTGAAGGGAAAAAGCCGAGTGCGCCGGACCTTGCAGCGGTGGTCTTGGAAGCTCTCCCTTTCCAAGGCGGTCCGCAGGCAAAGCGTGGGGTGACTCCAGTCTGGCGGAGTGCGGTGCGATCTGCAGGAAGGCGTCTGGCGGGGTCATTGCCCGGTCCCCCCGAGAGGGTTTCGACGCCTCGGAAGACCCCCAGGACTCTGGTCGGACTATTTCGGCATTCTTGTCTGGCCGGCTCGATGCAGCGGTTGATGCGTCCATACCCGCTGCCGGGGCGATGCCTTTCTCGCGCGCTCCCAAATCTGTGCGCCCAGCGGCTTCCCGCGGCCCTTCGGCAATGCCGGTTGAAGCGAATTCGGCCAACACGCGCGCCGCCGGTCGGGTCGCTGGACCCATTCCTTCGATCAAGAGGTCAGTCTCGGGCATCGGCCATCCCGCTGTCGGGGTCCGGCTAGGGCTTTCCGCCGACTGGCCGGGAAAACGCCCGGTGGCATCCGCGACGAGCCCGTACATATCCTTGGCCACAGCCCGCATGCCGCCCGATGCCCCGTCGACCGAAACGTCCTGCCCTGCCCGCCCAGCATTCGAAACCTGCCCGATTTCCAAGAGCCTATCGGGGATGTCTGAGCGCCGCGCGTCCAGCGCCATCGGCGCGCCGCTGTCCAATTTCGACACAAGCGCGCGCGCATCGGCGAGGGCCGTGCCCGACCCGGAAAGCAGCACAGTCGATTGGACGTCCCGGGCGCCGGTTTGCGGCAGTCTCTCGACCGTCTCCGGCAGCCGCCGTTCGACAGGAAGGCCTGTTGTGCCAAGTGCCGGCGCGGCAGTGGGGGTTTCCCCCGACAGGACCCGCTCGAACGCGCTGTCCTTGTCCGGGGACAACGACTCGTCGGCCGGGCGGGGTGTACTGGCCAAGTCTACCGTCCGTCCGGGCGCGACCGGTCGGGTCGGGCCCGCTTCGCCGGCTGCAGCCACGAGGGGGGGCATCATCGTCATGGCATGCGATCCTTCTGAACGGCCATGCAACGGACCTAGCCCGAAAGCGGTTACCGCATGTTTACCGTGGTCGGAGTATGCACCGCATCGTTGTCCGCAATTCGAGGTAACCGCCATGATCTCTTCAGACATGCCCAATCGGGTCCTTTCCGCACCGCCCGGCGGGTCCGGTACCGTCCCGGCAGAACAGAACCCGGACGACACTCGGTTGCGCGAGATGGCGCAGGCGCTCGAATCGACCTTTCTTGCCGAAATGCTGAAATCAGCGGGCTTCGGTGCTGCGCGCGACGCCCTCGGCGGCGGCATGGGTGAGGATCAATTCACGTCTTTCCTGCGGGCCGAACACGCCCAGGCCCTGGCGGCGCGCGGGGGAATCGGGCTGGCGGAAAGCCTTTTTCAGGCCCTGAAGGAGCGTCGAGATGACGGCGCGTGATCCCGTCGACGCCTTCGAGGATCTCCTCGACCGGGAACGCAGAATGATCCTGTCCGGCCGGGTCGCCGATCTGGCGCGTCTGGCCGACGACAAGGCACGGATCCTTCGCGATCTTGGCGGCTTGCGCGACCCTGCACGGCTTGATCGTCTTGCCGGTTTGGGGCGGCGCAACCAGGCGCTCCTTGCGGCCGCCGCACAGGGCATTCGCGATGTGCGCCACCGCCTGTCCGATATCCGCGCGACCGCCGGAACCCTCGCCACCTATTCCAGCGACGGGCAGCGGCAGACCACCGCCACCGCAAAGACAAGCTTCGAACGGCGCGCCTGACCCGATCGTTCGAATTGGCGGCAACGCAATCCCGGCAGTTCAGCGAACATTAGCGAATCCCGGGGAAAGGTTCCTGTGCATCCCGAGGGGTGGCGCGGCGACCGGCGACCGGCCCGCATCTGTCAGAACGACGCGACACGCGCCCGGATGGGCGCATCCAGCAACCAGGCGCAAAAGCGCCGACAGATTCAGGAGCCGGAAATGGCAAGCATTCTGACCAATACCAGCGCGATGGTCGCGCTGCAGAACCTGCGGTCGATCAACCAGAACCTCGTCGACACGCAGAACCAGATCGCGACGGGCAAGAAGATCTCGACCGCGACCGACAACTCCACCGTCTGGATCACCTTGGCGTTCGACGAATAGGCCCGCTGGGTCTGGATCAGCTGGGTCAGTTCACCGGCCACGTCGGTCGACGACTCCTCGAGCGCGAAGCCTATGATGTCCCCGGTCGGGCCGTCGGCGGCATCCCAGAGGAAGAACGTCCCGCTTTCATTCGAGGTGCGGTAAACCTGATTGTCCTCGGCGATCAGCCCGTTGGGATTGGGCAGGTCGATCAGCGGAATCTGATAGACGGTGCGGGTGATCCCGATGTCGAAGTTCGCGCGCACGAAGCCGTTGGTATCGACCTCGACCGAGACGAGGTTCCCGACCGGCGATCCGTCCTTCGAGATCGACGTGGGGGCGAAGCTGTCGGACAACTGGGTAAGGCCCGACCCGGTGCCGACCGCGCCGATGGTGACGTCGATCGGACCGCCGGCTACGTTCACCGTCAGCGCCCCGGTCGCCGGATCGTAAAGACCGCCCGACACCGTGGCCACCGATGCGATCGTGCCGCCCGATGCACGGGTGTTGTCGAAGACGATCGTGTATTCGCCGATCGTCGCGCCGCCCTGCGCGCTGTCGGAAAGCGTCATGGTCCAGGTATTCGACGCGCCCGGGCCAGCGGGAACGGTCGGCGTGAAGGCGATGCTGATCGCCTGCGATGTCCCAAGGTTGTCGAAATACTCCACGGACAGGGGCAGGGCGTCGCCGCTGCCACCCGGTGTGGTTTCGGTCGCGGGCAGGTTGACGCCCAGCGACAGGCGCGTCGTCGGTTCGCCCGCGAACTGGTTGACGTTCACGCGGATGGGTTCAAGACCCGCGCTCGTGTCGCGTGGGAAGGCCGGGATCGACCCGTCGGGATCGGCGGGCCAGCCCATCAGGACGATGCCCGAACTGGTGCGCAGATAGCCTTCGGCATCGGTGCGGAAGGACCCTGTCGTCGCGAGGAAGAACGGGAAGTCCGAGGTTCGCCCGTCCAGCGCGCTTTCGGTCGTGACCGGAAGGAATCCGCGTCCCCGCACGGCCAGGTCGGTCGGGTTGTTGGTCGTGGCAAGCGCCCCGGCCTGATCGATGAGCCGTTGCGTCGTGACCCGGACGCCGCCCGCCGAATAGGTGCCCGCCCCGCTTTCGATCACCAGCGACGAAAAATCGGCCTCGGCCCGTTTGTAGCCGTAGGTGGACGAATTCGCGATGTTGTCCGAAATCGTGGCCAGACGGCTTGCGTTGGCCGCAAGGCCCGCAACGCCCGCGTTGAGCGAGGAGGAAATGGTCATGGATGCGCCTTTCTGCTGCGTCGACCTCTAGTCGGCGACAGGCATAGGGCGCCGCGCTTAACACCGGCCTAATGGCGGAAATGACCTGACCTTTCCTCAGATCCTGCTGCGCAGCAGGATCAGTTCGACACGGTTGTTGCGTACCGACATCGGGTTCGACACCACCGGCTTGCGGTCGGCGAAGCCGGTGACGCGGGCGATGCGGTCCCCGGCGATCTCTGCCGACAACAGCATCCGGCGCAGGATGTCGGCCCGTTCCTGCGACCGCTCCCACACCGGGTTCTGCGCGACGACCAGCGGAACCGACGCGACATGCCCCTGCACCGCGATGGCGTTGTCCACGGTACCGAAGACCTCGGCCACAGCGGCGACAAGCGCGGTCGCGACCTCGGTCGGCGCACCGCTGACGGGATCGAACAGCGCGGCTTCCGGTGTGTCGAAAAGTTCCACGATCAGCCCCTCGTCGGTGATGCGTGAAATGACGTGACGGCGCAGCAGTTCCGTCACCATGCTTTCGCCGCCCCGGCCCATCAGCGTCTCTTCTATGGCGGCAAGGGCGGCTGCCTCTGACCCAGCCGTCTGCGCGTCATCGCCGGTATCCACCCCGGTGTCGCCCCGCGACGCGTTTTCCTCGGTGGGGCGCAGCATGGCGGCGCCGGTGCCGTTGCGGGCCAGGGTGTTTTCGGAAAAGACGCTGTCGCCGCCGAAGGCGCCATCGCCGCCGCCGGACACGCGGTTCACCGGGATCGTGGGGTTGAAGAAATCCGCGATCCCCTTGCGCTGGTTCTCGTTCGTGGCGCCCAAGAGCCACATCAGCAGAAAGAACGCCATCATCGCCGTCACGAAGTCGGCATAGGCAACTTTCCACGCTCCGCCGTGATGGCCCTCAGCCATGACGACCTTCTTGCGCCGGATAATCACCGGCGCATTGGACTGCGCTGTCATCGCGTCCCCTCGAATTCTCTCACCCGGAACCGTGGCTATCATCGGGCGATGTAGACCGGGTTAATGCCGGGCGGCTTTGACATCTTCGAATCGCCCCTCCAGTAATCGCGGACCACATGGGCGCAGGATCGGGCCAGAGTTGGGTGGATGACGGACAGGTGACGGGAGAAACGGCCATAAAGGTGCTGACACGCGAGCTGCCCGGGCAGGAGTTCCGAGCCAGCGAGGCCTCGGGACCGGTGCGCCTCGTGGCCGTGCAGGCCGAAGGGACGGACGGCGCAGTGCTCTACTTCGGCGGCGAAGCGCCACGTGACCTGACAGTCAACGGGCAGGACATGACCGGGGCCCTCACCCGGATCGCGGGGGGGCACCGCCTTGCCACCGGACTGCCGGCCGACGCCCCAATGCACTTGGCGCTTGGCGGATACCCGAGCCGTTTCATGCCCGCCGGCGACGAGTGTGCGCTCTTTGCCGAGGCCCGCGTCCTTCTGGGACTGCGTCACGCCGAAAGCGCCGAGACCGCTGCCGAATGGCTGCGCTACCATGCCTCGACTCAAGGTGCCGATGCGGCGCTGATCCTCGACTGCGGCGATCCTTCGGAACGGGCCGCCTTCGCCGAAACCCTGGCCTCGGCCCTTGGCGAGGTGCCGGAACTCGGGCCGATCATGGTCGTCACACCTGAGGCGCCGCTTGGCCATCCCCGCCTTCCCGAGGCGGGTCACCCGTTCAACGCCCCGGCCGCGCCGGGCAAGGCGCGCATGACCGGCCTGGTTCCCGACCCCGCCCGCGCGCCCCTTTCCGAAACCGTGGTGTTCGAGGCGCTGCATCGCCGCTTTCTGGCGCGTGCCCTTGCGGTGGTCAGTCTCGACATCAGCGACATCGTCCTTCCCTCGCCGGACGGGACCGTTTTCGACCGCGCGCTTGCGGTGCCGCAGGGCTACCTTGGCCTCGATGGCCGCGAGGCCTATCCCTGGCGCTTGCGCACGAAGGGCCCGGTCGGCTTCGGCGATCACGTCTGCGTCCAGTTCGATGCCGACAGCCGCCGGCGGCGCTGGGCGGTCGCACCCGGCCGCGCCGAGGGGGCTGTCTGGCGCATGACCCGCCTTCAGGGTGTCCCTGAACATCGGGACGCCTCGGGCTTCCTGCGCTGCATGGCCTTGCGCCACCCCGGCGTCAGCGTGGCGGCCATCGTGCCCAAGTCGAGCCTGATCGAGGACGACGCGCTTCTGGCGCTTGGCGCACACAGTCTTCGATGCCGATCCGGTACGCGCGCCGAAGGTCGAGCCCCGGGTAACGTCGGCCGGTCATGCCGCGGGTCGCAGGGGCACCCTCCAGACAGGTCCGGGTCACGTCACCGTCGTGACCTGCATGAAGAACGAAGGCCCCTTCATCCTGGAATGGCTGGCCTTTCACCGGGCGATCGGGATCGAACGGTTCCTGGTCTACTCGAACGACTGCACTGACGGGACCGACCGTATGCTGGACCTTTTGCAAGCGCGCGGTCTGGTCGAACACCGGGACAACCCCTACCGGCAGACGGGCCAGCGCCCCCAGCACGCCGCTTTTCTTGCGGCCGAGGACGAACCGCTGGTCGCCGGCGCGGACTGGCTGCTGTGCATGGACGTGGACGAGTTCGTGAACATCCACGTCGGCGCAGGGCGCATCGGCGACCTGTTCGCCGCCATCGGCGAGGCGAACATGATCTCGATGACCTGGCGGCTCTTTGGCAACGCCGACGTCGCGGCCTTCGCCGATCTGCCGGTCACGCGCCAGTTCACCCGATGCGCGCCGCTCGAGGCGCGCAAGCCGCATCAGGCCTGGGGCTTCAAGACCCTGTTCCGGCATCAGGGCCTGTTCCGCAAGCTGGGGGTGCACCGGCCGAAAGGTCTTGTGCCGCAGCTCAAGGACCACATCCGCTGGGTCAACGGATCAGGACAGCCGATGCCTGAAACCGTCTACCGCAACGCCTGGCGCTCGACGTCGCGGACGGTGGGCTATGACCTTGTCACGCTGAACCACTATGCGGTCCGGTCGGCCGAAAGCTTTCTGGTCAAGCGTGACCGCGGGCGGGTCAACCACGTCGACCGCGATCAGGGGCTGATCTACTGGTTCCGGATGAACAACAACACCGACTCCGACGACTCGATCCGGCGACACCTTCCCGCGATGGAGGCGGAACTGGCCCGGCTCAAGTCCGATCCCGAAATCGCGGCGGCGCATGACGCCGCGGTGGTCGCGCATCGTCGGCGCATCGACGAATTGCGGGCGCGCGAGGACTACGCGGCGGTCTATGACGAGCTGACGGGCGACCGGATGCAACGTCTGTCGCGCCTGCACCCGCATTTCGGGGCGGGGGTGTTCTGGTCCGGCCCCCATGTCGTCCCGGATGAGGTGGTGGCGCGCGACCCCGAAGACAGTTTCTTCTTCACCGTCACGCCCGAGGGCAAGGGGCACTAATGGGCATAGCAGCCACGCCGCTCTATTGTCGCCGTTCCGGCGACGCGCGGTTTCGTTGACACCCCTGCCGCAATCGGTCAGCAAGACCGCGATTTCCCGGCTAGCGGATTGGGCCTTATGAAGATTGCGATGATCGGGACGGGCTACGTCGGCCTCGTTTCGGGTGTGTGTTTCTCGGACTTTGGGCATGAGGTCGCCTGCGTCGACACCGACGCCCGAAAGATCGACATGCTTCGGACGGGCGAGGTCCCGATCTTTGAGCCGGGCCTTGCCGACCTCATGGTCCGCAACGTCGAGGCCGGACGTCTGAGCTTCACCGGCGATCTGGCCGAGGCCGTGAAGGGTGCCGACGCGGTCTTCATCGCCGTGGGCACGCCCACCCGACGCGGTGACGGCCATGCCGACCTGACCTATGTCTTCGAGGCCGCGCGGCAGGTCGCAGGTGCGCTCGACGGCTATGCCGTCATCGTCACCAAGTCGACCGTGCCTGTGGGCACGAACCGCAAGGTGCAGGCGGTGATCGCCGAAGCGAACCCCGCTGCCGATTTCGACGTGGCGTCGAACCCCGAGTTCCTGCGCGAAGGGGCGGCGATCGACGACTTCATGCGCCCCGATCGCGTGGTCGTGGGCGTCGAGTCGGCCCGCGCCGCCGAGGTGATGCGCGATATCTATCGGCCGCTGTCGCTGCGGGACGCGCCAGTCGTGACGACCGATCTCGAATCCGCCGAGATGATCAAATATGCGGCGAACGCGTTTCTCGCGACCAAGATCACCTTCATCAACGAAATTGCCATGCTCTGCGAGCGTACCGGCGCCGACGTCAAGGAGGTCTCGAAGGCCATCGGCCTTGACGGGCGGATCGGTTCGAAGTTCCTGCATGCCGGACCCGGCTATGGCGGGTCGTGCTTTCCAAAGGACACCAGCGCCCTTGCCCGCATCGGGCAGGATCATGGCGTGCCCATGCGGATCACCGAGACCGTGATCGCGGTCAACGACCACGTCCGTCGGCGCATGGTCGACAAGGTCTTCGACCTTTGCGGCGGGTCGGTGAACGGCAAGACCATTGCCGTGCTGGGCGTGACCTTCAAGCCCAACACCGACGACATGCGCGAGGCCCCCAGCCTGACCATTGTCCCGGCACTTGTCGGGGCAGGGGCTAAGGTGCGCGTGGTCGACCCACAAGGCAAGCGCGAGGGCGAGGCACTGCTGCCCGGCGTGACCTGGATGGACGATCCCTACGCCGCCGCCGACGCGGCCGACTGCATCGCGATCCTGACCGAGTGGAACGAGTTTCGCGGCCTCGACCTTGGCCGCCTCGCCCAGGGCATGACGACCGCGCGCCTTGCCGATCTGCGCAACATCTACGATCCCGCCGACGTGGCCGAGGCCGGGTTCACCGCCTACGCCGGGGTCGGCCGGGGCCGTGCGGGCTGGGAATGACGGGTACGGTCCTGGTCACCGGCGGGGCGGGCTATATCGGCAGCCATGCCTGCAAGGCGCTGGCGGCGGCCGGGTTCCGGCCCGTGACCTTTGACAACCTGTCGACCGGCTGGGCCGAGGCGGTGAAGTTCGGCCCGTTCGAGCAGGGCGACCTTCTCGACCGCGCCCGTCTGGACGAGGTGTTCGCCGCGCACCGCCCCGAGGCGGTGATGCACTTCGCCGCCTTCTCGGATGTGGGCGAAAGCGCACGAGACCCTGGAAAATACTGGCGCAACAACGTTCTGGGCTCTCTCACCCTGATCGAGGCGATGCAGGCGGCCGGCTGTGACCGGATGGTCTTTTCTTCGACCTGTGCGGTCTACGGCGATGCCGACGGCGTGACGCTGGACGAAAGCTGTCCGACCCGCCCGCTGAACGCCTATGCCGCGTCGAAAAAGGCGATCGAGGACATGCTGGCCGACTTCGGCGCGGCGCATGGTCTGCGCTCGGTTGTCTTCCGGTACTTCAACGTGGCCGGCGCCGACCCCGAGGCCGAGGTGGGCGAGTTTCACCGCCCCGAGACGCATCTCGTTCCGCTGATGCTGGACGCCATCATCGGCCGCCGCGACGCGCTGACCATCCACGGGACGGATTACGACACCCCCGACGGCACCTGCATCCGCGACTATGTGCATGTGTCCGACCTTGTGGACGCACATGTCGCAGGGCTGCGGCGCCTGGTCGAGGGCGGCACGGGGCGGCTTTACAACCTTGGCACCGGCCGGGGCTTTTCGGTGCGCGAAGTCGTGGACCAGTCGCGCGCGGTCACGAACCGCGCCGTCCCGGTCACCGAAGGTCCGCGCCGTCCGGGGGATGCGGTGCGGCTTGTCTCCGGCTCGACGCGGGCGACCGAGGAACTGGGCTGGCGGCCCGAACGGTCGACCATGGCGCGGATGATCGGTGATGCCTGGCGCTGGCACCAGACGCCGGGCTATGGCCGCTAGGGGCGCTTCGTGATAGCTCCGATGGCGACGGGAAAAGGCAGGACAGGACCCCGGAATGCAGGTTGAGAAAACGGCGCTTGACGGTGTGGTGATCCTCACCCCCCGCAGGTTCGGGGACGACCGGGGCTGGTTCTCCGAGGTCTGGAACCGCCGCGTTCTGGCAGAGGCCGGGATCAAGGCCGACTTCGTGCAGGACAATCACTCGTACAGCGGCCCCAAAGGCACCTTGCGCGGGCTTCACTACCAGGCGCCGCCGCATGCGCAGGCCAAGCTTGTGCGCTGTTCGGCAGGCGCGATCTGGGATGTGGCGGTCGATGCGCGCAAGGGAAGCCCGACCTATGGCCGCTGGGTGGGCGTCGAACTCAGCGCCGAAAACGGCCGTCAGCTTTTCGTGCCCGAAGGGTTCCTGCACGGGTTCTCGACCCTGACCGACAACACCGAGGTGCAATACAAGTGCACCGACTACTATGCCCCCGATGCCGACGGCGCGGTCGCGTGGGACAGCCCCCGATCTTGGCATCGACTGGCACCTCGACGACGATCCCGTCCTGTCCGCCAAGGACGCCGCCGCGCCTGCGTTCGCCGACTGGCACACGCCCTTCACCTGGGACGGTCCGGCATGAAGATTCTCGTCACCGGTGGCTGCGGGTTCATCGGGTCGGCGGTGGTGCGGCTGGCCATCTCGCGCGGGCACGAAATCGTCAATGTCGATGCCATGACCTATGCCGCCTGCGAGGCCAACGTGGCCCCGGTCACGAACAGTCCCGCCTATGCCTTCGAGAAGGCCGATATCCGCGATTCCGCCGGAATAGAGACTGTTTTCGACCGCCACCAACCCGATGCGGTGATGCATCTTGCGGCCGAAAGCCATGTCGACCGCTCGATCGACGGGCCCGGCGTCTTCATCGAAACGAATGTCACCGGCACCTACACCATGTTGCAGGTCGCCCGGGCCTACTGGGAGGGCCGGGGGCGCCCCGATGCCTTCCGCTTCCACCACATCTCGACCGACGAGGTCTACGGCTCGCTCGGTCCCGACGATCCGCCCTTCACCGAAACCACGCCCTACGATCCCCGCTCGCCCTATTCTGCCTCGAAGGCGGCCTCGGATCACCTTGTGCGGGCCTGGGGCGAAACCTACGGGCTTCCGATACTGGTCACCAACTGCTCGAACAACTACGGGCCCTACCACTTTCCCGAAAAGCTGATCCCCAAGTCGATCATCGCGGCCATCGAGGGCCGTCCGATCGAGGTCTACGGGCGCGGCGAGAACGTGCGCGACTGGCTTTTCGTCGAGGATCATGCCGATGCGCTTCTGACCGTGCTGGAGAAGGGCACCGTCGGCCGCACCTACAACATCGGCGGCGAGAACGAGGCGCGGAACATCGACCTCGTGACGACGCTGTGCCGCCTCCTGGACGACCGCCGCCCCGGCCGCGCGCCCCACGACCGGCTGATCACCTTCGTCACTGACCGCCCCGGACACGACCTGCGCTATGCCATCGACCCCGCGCGGATGCGCGACGAGCTTGGCTGGCGCCCCTCGGTCACGGTCGAGGAGGGGTTGGCCCGCACCGTCGACTGGTATCTCGCGAACGAGGACTGGTGGCGTCCGCTTCTGGAAAGAGACGGCGTTCGAAAAAGGCTTGGAACCGGATGATTCTTGACTGTTTCAAGGCCTATGACGTGCGCGGAAAGCTGGGCGAGACCTTGGACACCGCCATCGCTCGCCGGATCGGCCGCGCCTTCGCCGAATGTTTTGGACCGGGCACCATCGTGGTCGGCCATGATGCGCGCGCAAGCTCTCCGGCCCTGAAACTGGCCCTTGTCGACGGCTTGCGCGACCGAGGCGCCGGGGTCATCGACATCGGGCTTTGCGGCACGGAAGAGGTCTATTTCGCGACCGGACATCTGGACGCGGCGGGCGGGATCATGGTCACGGCCTCGCACAATCCGATCGACTACAACGGGATGAAGCTGGTCGGCCCCGAAAGCCGGCCCATCGACCCCGAATCCGAACTGCCGAGGATCCGCGCCCTCGCCGAAGCCGACAGCTATGACACCCGTCCAATTCCAGGCTCCTATCACGCCACCGAGACCCGCCCCGCCTATGCCGCGCATGTCGCGGCCATGGTCGATGCTGGGGCGCTCCGAGGTTTCAAGGTTCTGGCAAATGCCGGAAACGGCACAGCAGGCGCGGCATTCGATGCAATCCTTGCCGAGCTGTCCGCACGGGGTGCTGAGATCGAGGTGGAGCGCATGTTCCACGACCCCGACCCGACCTTCCCGAATGGCATCCCCAACCCGCTTCTGCCCGAGAATCGTGGCGTGACCTCGGATGCGGTGCGCGCATCGGGCGCGGATATCGGCCTTGCCTGGGATGGCGATTTCGATCGCTGCTTCTTCTTCGACGAAACCGGCGCCTTCATCGACGGCGAATATGTCGTGGCCCTTCTGGCGCAGGCCGCCCTTGCGGACGAACCCGGCGCCACCATCGTCCACGACCCGCGCGTGATCTGGGCCACCACCGAAACGGTCGCCGCCGCCGGCGGGTGCGCCGTCGTATCGAAGACTGGCCATGCCTTTCTGAAGGCGAAGATGCGCGAGACCGGCGCGGTCTATGGCGGCGAGATGTCGGCCCATCACTATTTCCGCGCGTTCTTCCACTGTGACAGCGGCATGATTCCCGCTTTGAAGATGCTTGCCCTGATGGCCGCGAAGAACCGCCCGCTCTCGGCTCTGGTCGCCGACCTGAAGGCGCGGTTTCCCTCGTCGGGCGAGATCAACTTCACCGTCTCCGACCCCAAGGCCGAGGTCGAGGCGATGGTGGCCCGTCTGGGCCCTCAGGCGCGGTCGATCGACCGTCTGGACGGCGCCAGCCTTGATTTCGGCGACTGGCGGATGAACCTGCGCGCGTCCAACACCGAACCGCTCTTGCGGCTGAACATGGAAACGCGCGGGGATGCCGGTCTTTTGGCCCGCAAGCTTGCCGAGGTGCGCGCGATGATCGGCGCTGCCTGAGGTCTGAACCAGTTCCGGGGCAACCGGACCGCCCAAGCAAGGAACCGCCCGATGCGCGTGCTTCTCTACGCTGACGACTGCAACCCCGAGATGGCGTCCGAGCCATCGGTTGCCTTCAATACTGCCCGTTCCATCGTCGAGCACGTGGATGAGGCCGTCGTCGTCACCCAGGTGCGCAACCTCGAAGCGATCGAAAAGCGCGGGATGGGCAAGGCCGAGGTCGTCTATCTCGACACCGAGTATGTCGCCCGTCCGGTCTGGAAACTCTCGTCAGCTCTGCGCCTGGGCACAGCCAGCCGTGCGGCCTCGAAATACCCGGTCCAGTACGCATTCGAGCGCGAATTGTGGAAACGCTTTGGGTCCGACCTTGGCGCAGGTCGATTCGACATCGTGCATCGCATCGGACCCATCAGTTCCGCCCTCCCGAGCCCCCTTGCAAGTTGGTCAAAGACGCCGTTCGTAATCGGGCCTGTCAACGGAGGCCTTCCCTATCCGCCGGGGTTCTCGGATGTCCTCCGGAGCGAAGGTGAATGGCTACGCTACGTCCGGCAAGGCTATCGGCTTCTTCCTTACGCCAATGCCACCTATCGCAAGGCTGCGGCGATTCTCGCAGCCTTTCCCCACACGATCGAGAAACTTCCTCCAGGCCTTGGGGCGCGAATCATCGACTTCCCCGAGGTTGGAGCGGATCCCGGCCGGTTCACACCGCAGCCAAGGGATCCCTCGCGCTCGCGCGTCGATATCCTGTTCGTCGGGCGGCTCGTGCCGTTCAAATGCGCCGATGTCGTGATTTCCGCCTTCGCAGCCAGCGAAATCTTGAAGGCCCACCGCCTGCTCATTGTCGGCGACGGTCCAGAGCGCCCGAAGCTCGAAGCGCTGATCCGCGCTCACGGTCTTGGGGACTGCTGTGCAGTTGCTTGGCTGGAAGCCGCAGGAAGAGGTCGGCCAGATGATGGCTTCGGCCGACATCTTCGCCTTCCCTTCGATCCGCGACGCCGGTGCAGGCGTTGTCGCCGAGGCGATGCTGGCGGGCCTTGCCAGCGTCGTCGTCGACTACGGACCCGGTCATCACCTGATCGACGACGCCAGCGGGATTCGCGTGCCGCTTGGCACGCGCGAGGACCACACACGCGGATTCCGGGCGGCGTTGGAGGACCTCGTTGCGAACCCTGCACCGACGCATTGCCATGGGTCTGGCGGCCCATGACCGGGCTAGCGACCCGCCTCTCGTGGGACGCCCGCGCCCGCCGCATCGTCGAGATCTATCGATGGGTCCTGGGCGAACGCCCGGACAAGCCTCTCGGGCCGCTCGAGGGTTAGGGCGGCATGGCCGGGGACAGGCTAGCCCCGATTGTAAACGTCCTCGTACCGGACGATGTCGTCCTCGCCCAGGTAGGCGCCGGTCTGCACCTCGATCAGGTACATCGGCAACTGCCCCCGGTTCGCCATCCGGTGCTTTTCGCCCAGCGGGATATAGACGCTCTGGTTCTCGGTCACGAGTTTCACCTCGTCGCCCACCGTGATCTCTGCCGTGCCCTCGACCACCACCCAGTGTTCGGACCGGTGCATGTGGCTTTGAAGCGACAGCACGCCGCCCGGCTTGACCATGATGCGTTTCACCTGGAAACGCCCGCCAAGACACAGGGTTTCGTACCAGCCCCAGGGCCGGTGAAAGCGCGGATAATCGTCTGCCTGGGGCGCGCCGGCCGCGCGAAGGGCGGTGACGACCTCCTTGACGTCCTGCGCGCGGTCCTTCGCGGCGACGAGCACGGCGTCGTGCATCGCCACCGCGACGATCCCGTCCAGACCAAGCCCCACAAGCCGGATCGCCGGATCTTCCGACCTCAGGTAGCTGTCGTGGCAGTCGACCGCGGTGACCGGACCGACGGTCGCCACGCCGTCCGCGTCGGGTCCGGCGATCTTCCACAGGGCGTCCCACGAGCCAAGATCGGACCAGCCGCCGTCAAGCGGAACGGCGGCGACATGGTTGGCCTTCTCCATGACCGCGTAGTCGAAGGAAATGGCCCGCGCCCTGCCATAGGCGTCAGCATCAAGCCGGAAGAACCCCAGATCATCGGACCCGGCGGCGATGGCGGCGCGGCAGGGCTCCAGAAGGTCGGGGGCATGGGCCTCGAAGGCAGCGATCACGTCGGCGGGGCGGAACAGGAAGATGCCCGCGTTCCAGAGAAACGTCCCCTCGGCGACCATGGCCTCGGCCGTGGCCACATCGGGCTTCTCACGGAAGCTCTTCAGAGGAACGGCCCTGTCTGCCGCCGGTGCGGCGCCGAGTTCAAGATAGCCGTACCCTGTCTCGGGCCGGTCCGGTGCCACGCCAAAGGTCACAAGTGCCCCGTCCTTCGCCGCCGCGGCCCCTGCCGTTACCGCGCGGTGAAACGCGGCGACATCCGCGATCACATGATCGGATGGGGCCACCAGCATCAGCGCGTCAGGTTCATTTTCGAGAAGCAGGGCCGCGGTCAGGATTGCGGGCGCGGTGTCGCGGCCAACGGGCTCCACCACCACCCGGGCGTCCGACAGCCCGATGCCGGCGGCCTGTTCGATCGCCATGAAGCGGAAATCGTCGCCCGTCAGGATCAGGGGCGCGGCGAACTGCGGTCCCGAGAACCGGCGCAGCGTGCTCTGATACAGGCTTTCGGGGCCGACCAGAGGGGCGAACTGCTTGGGATAGGCCTTGCGCGAGGCCGGCCAGAGGCGGGTGCCCGACCCGCCGCAAAGGACAACTGGATGGATCAATTGCGTACTCTCGGTTTGTGGAGACTGGCTGATTCAATCTCAATGCTGATGCATGGCGACCGCGTCTGAATGGGCTCGGGTGGCGTCATCACGTCTGTGGCCCTTCTGACGGACGTCCACCGCCGACCGGCCGCGGCTTTAGACGCCGAATTGGCGTTTCGTAGAAGCGGAAGCTGACCTCGGCGATCAGGATCGCGATCGGCACGTATACAACAGTTACCGTCCAGGCCGCTGCCGTCGGATCGAGATCCAGCCTCCCGACTGCCACGTTCGCAAAATGCAGCGCGATAAGGTGGAACAGGTAGATACCGTAGCTGATCTGCCCGATCCGGGCCACCGGCCGAAAGCGCAGTACAGGGGCAAGCACGTGATCCTCCCGCATCACCACCGTAGCGATGAAGACTGCCATCGCGCAGTGCAGCACGAAGAACGGAAGACCGCTCAAGTCCTGCGGAAGAAGCCACAGTGCCGCCAGAACAAGTGCCGCTCCCGCCAGCGGGGCCACGCGGGCCCCGGCGATCCGAAAGGCCATTGCATATCCGCGCGGCGAATGCAGAACCACGGCAAGAAGTGAGCCGATCAGGATGCCGCTGTAGGCTTCGCCTGGCAGTTGGAACACTGCGTGTTCGGTCTCAAATCTCGGGATGCCCAGCAGATCGCCAAGGCCGAAGGTTGCTGCAAGGCAGATCGCGATAAGCACGACCAGAAGCACAACGCGACTGTAGGCTGCAGCCCCCCCCATCAGAACCAGCATCAGCGGCCAGAACAGGTAGTATTGCTCCTCCACCGAAAGTGACCAGGTCGGGCTCAGAAGAGGGATGTCACTGGTCAGGAAGTTTGAAAGAAACAAGTAGTAATAGGGCACCAGTGGCGCGAACTGCGTCTCACCCTTCCAAAGGATGTAATAGGCCGAAACCGCCGTTATCAGCAAGAAATATGCAGGCACGATCCGCAGCAATCGCCGCCAGTAAAAGCCAGACAGCGAGATACGGCCAGTGTGCATTTCTTCCCGCAAGAGCAGTGTAGTTATCAGGAAACCGCTCAGAACGAAAAAGAAGTTCACCCCTGTGAATCCGCGGGTCAGAATTACGTGAGGGGCTTCAGAAAGGGGCCACACCGCTCCGTGATGCCAGAGTACGGCGAGGATGCTCAGAAACCGGACGCCATCAAGCGAACCGAAGAATCGCTTGGTCTGATACTGGCGAAACGCCTCGTCCGGGGATGGCGTGAAAATCATGCTCGGAACCAATACAAGCCGCGCTGTGTAGGCGTAACACTAAACCAAGGGTTTGCGGCATCACAGCGGCGATCGGTCGTCATTCCGCCACAGTGGCTTGTTAGCCGACCCCAGGATGCGAGTCCCGCGAGGCGATTGCAGATGGCCGTGAAGGCTGGCAAGCGGGACACAAATTGCGTCTTGGCGGGTCCCCCGTTCCGGGGTCTGTCGGTGGCGCCTGAAGTCGAGTATGTGCGGGTGATGCAGGAAAAAACGAAGATCGGTGTCGTTGGCCTTGGCAAGATGGGCCTGTCGCATTTCGCGCTGGTGGGCGCGCACCCGGATGTCGAGGTGATCGGCTGTGATTCCACCGGCTTTCTGGTCGATGTCCTTGCGAAGAACACCCGTCGCACGATTTACCGCAGCTTCGATGCACTTCTGAACGAGCCGGGGTTGAAGGCGGTCGTCATCGCCACGCCATCGCGCCTGCACGGACCGATGGTGCGCGCAGCACTTGACCGGGGCCTCCACGTCTTCTGCGAAAAGCCTTTCTGCCTCGACTGGCGTGAATCCGAAGACCTGGCCACGCTGGCCGAAACAAACGGTCTGATCGGTCAGGTCGGCTATCACTACCGCTACGTCGGCGCCTTCCGCGAAATGGGTCGGCTCGTGCGGGCCGGGGCGCTGGGTCGCATCACGCATGTCCTGGCCGAGGCTTACGGACCCGTCGTGCTACGCCCCAAGCGCCAGACCTGGCGCAGCAGCAAGACGGAAGGCGGCGGCTGTCTTTACGACTACGCCGCGCATCCGCTCAACCTTCTGAACTGGTATTTCGGCATGCCGACCCGCGTTGTCGGATCGGCGCTCAACAGCGTCTTCTCCGCCGAGATCGACGACGAGGTGTTTTCCACCCTGACCTTCCCAGATGGCCCCACCGCCCAGCTTTCCGTGAACTGGAGCGACGAGTTGCATCGCAAGATGACCACGAAGATCAGCATGATCGGCACGAACGGGCGGCTCTATGCCGACCGCCAGGAATGCCAGCTTTACCTGCGTGACGCGGTGCCCGGCCTTGACGGCTACGGCAAGGGATGGACCGTGCGCTATACGACCGAGCTGACCGAAGACCCCTGGTTCTACCTCAGGGGCGAGGAATACTCCCACCAGATCGCCGATTTCGTCGAGGCGGTGCGCGACGGGAAGACAGGCGCGGTCGAGAACGACTTCCGTTCGGCCGCCGTCACCGACCGGGCCATTGCGATGATCGTCGACGATGCCGCCGGGATCGCCCCGACCGAAGCGCCCCGACCGCCCGCGACACCGAAAAAGAAAGGGTGGTTCGCCCGTGCTTAACACAACGCCTGTTGCATCGCGCGCCCCCCGTCTTCCCAAGCTGCTGTTCGGGGACAACCAGTTCTTCGGCATCAACCACATGTCCGAGGAAAAGGCGCGCGCGCAGGCGATGCGTTTTCAGGACACCGGCGCGATCATGGAGGTACTCGACACCGCCTATGACGCGGGCATCCAGACCTTCATGTGCACCACCCACGACCGGATCGCCGAGGTCTGCGACCGGGTGCGTGCCGACCCCGCGCGCTACGCCGATTTCACCTTTTACCCCTGCATGCCCTACGCCCACAAATACGCCAACGCGGTGACAGAACACGGGATGCTGGGCGCGCTTCAGGCCTTCATGCCCGAAGACGGGTTCCTGCGTACCGCGCTCAAGGGCGGAGCGGCGCTGGCGTCGAAGGACATCGACGGGATGGCGACGTTGCTGATCGACATGGAGATGAAGATGTTCCGCGGTCTGTCGACCCCGGTGATCTTTGTCCAGAACGTCTTTACCGATCTCTTGCTCGGCATGGGCTATACCGGGGCGCTTCGGCTCTTCCACGACCATGTTCGGGCGAAATACGGGGCCGAACCCGGCTATATCACGATGAACATGCCCATGCTGCTTGAAGCGCTTGAGGCCGAGGGGATCGAGCGGCCGATCATCTGTTCCAACATCAACAAGATCGGCTTTCGGATGAGTGGTGGGTTCGACCGCTATCTCGACGCGCTGCAATCGGGCCGGGTCCGCGCCATCGCCATGTCGGTCTATGCGTCGGGCGCGATCCCGGCGGACGAGGCGATCGAGTGGATCGCTGGGCTTCCCGGTGTCGAATCCATCGTCTTCGGTGCCTCCAGCCGGGCCAACATCCTTGGCACACGCGATCTTGTCGCGCGCCACATGGGCCTTCAGACCGAAGAGGCATGACCGACGTGAATGCCGATTCCCGCCCCCCCGCAAACGGCGATCTCGTGTCCGCACCGAAAGTGCGCCGCAAGGTGCCGCTTCTGAACGCCTACGTCCACGACGTGACCATGGACGAGGTGGTCAATGACTTCCGCGAAGGGCTTCTTCTGACGCTGCATGTCGACATGATCATGAAGCTTCAACAGGACCGCGAGTTTCACGACATCCTCGACCAGTTCGACCTGATCACCTGCGACAGTCAGATCATGTTCTTCGCCACGAAGTTCCTGGGCACTCCGGTGCAGGAACGCGTGTCGGGCTCGGACTACTTCCCCCGGTTCTACATGGCCCACAAGGACGACCCGGACGTGACGGTCTTTCTGTGCGGCGGAAAGCCGGGCATCGCCGACCTGGCCGCGAGAAACGTCAACGCCAAGGTCGGGCGCGAGATGATCGTGGGCACGGATGCCCCGCCCTTCGATTTCGAGACACGTAAGGGCGAGATCGACCGCATGATCGACGCAATCAACGCCAGCGGCGCGACCGTCTGTCTTGTCGGCCTTGGCGGCGGTCGTCAGGAAAAGTTCATCGTCAAATACCGCCACCGGATGCCGGGCGTGAAGCTCTGGCTGCCGCTGGGCGGAACCATCGACTACGAATCCGGCACCTTCGCCCGCCCGCCCGCGTGGATCACCGAATGGGGGTTCGAGTGGCTCTACCGGCTGGTGAAGGAACCGCGCCAGCGGTGGCACCGCTATGTCGTGCACGAGCCGCCGTTTCTCTGGGCAATCCTCAAGCAGAAGCTCGGACGCTACCGCGACCCTTTCGCCGGCTGATCAGCTGTCGGGAATGAACCGCGGCAGGGTGTCCTGCAGGCCGATCAGGACCTCCTGAAGCCGCGCTTCGGCCTCGGCGTCGGTTTCGTTCCGGCCGATCGGCGTCGTCAGTCGCACCAGCGCACCGTCCGTCCGTCCCGTGGTGATCCCGTCGACCATGAGCCAGAACTTCGCGGCGAAATCCCACGCAATGCGGCGACCCTTCTGTTCGAACCAGTAGTACACCATCATCCGGGTTTCGCCCTTCTGGATGATCGCGCGGTTCATCATGAACGGCGTCTCGCTGCCCATGAAGTCTGTCATGTCCGTGCGCTCGAGCCAGGCAATCTCCCAGCCGCCGCCGGGCAGGCAGACCTCGGGCGAGTGGACACCGCCGTTCGTCTGGTCCGCATACCACGCCGAGAAGAACCCGACGGGCTGGTCCACGCCCGGCTTCTCCAGGGTGATCGAGTGATAGTCGTCGGCACCGAGCGACAGCGTGACCGATTCGCCAAGTGTTTGCGGGGGGCCCACCTGCGTTCCATTCGGCGATCGCTCGCGGGAATAGAGCGAAGGAGTCGCGATGGATTTCGGTCATCTCGCGCTGCGGCAACGCCTGCCAGGCCAGCGCGCCGCCCAGGGTGATGACCGCGGCGGTGATCATCGCCGCCGACGGCAGCACATAGCGGATGCGCATCGCCTGCGTGCCAAGCCCGGTCGTGTCGAGGTCAAGCGCCTCGGCCAGGCTCATGTCCCGGTCGTTGAAGAACAGAAGGATCCGGGCAAGGGCGAACAGGATCAGGATGCAGGCAAGGAAGATCACCCAGCCTTCGAAGAAGTGCGAAAAGCCCTCGACCCATTCGAGACCGAAGTTGTTCACGATGTATCCGGCGATGGCGATCCGGACCGAGTTCATCAGCACGGTGATCGGCGCGGCTGACAGCAAAAGCACCGCCTTGTGCCAGGTCGGTCCGCGATAGAGCACCGCGAAGATGTAGGAAAAGCTGAGGATCGGAAAAAGATAGCGCAGGCCCGAACAGGCTTCGGCCACATGAAGCTTGTAGACGCCAAGGTCGATGATGTTGCCTTCAAGGAAGACCGGCACCGACAAAAGGCGCAGGAACCACACCCCGAGCTCGGACGACACAAGCTGCAACCACGCCGACATCTTGTAGTAAAGCGTGTCGGGCAGCGGCAACATGAAGACAAGATGCAGCACCGGCGGCCAGAATTGCTTGCCCGTCTTCCAGCCGAAGCTGATCAAGAGGATGCCGCCGACCCAGACGATCGTCCCGTAGGCCACGATATCGGCGATGTTCGCCATCTTGCCCAGCGTCGCGACGAACAGCGCCAGAAGGATCACCGTGACCCCGACCCACCGGTCGGTCTTGGGGCCGGGCTCGATCGGCACGTCCTTGAGTTGTCGCAGGAACAGCAGGCCGGACAGGATCGGGATCAGGGGACCGTGGCTGTATTCAGGGACTTGCCACGCGCGCAGCAGCGCCTCGAGCCCGTCGCTGAAGAACAGCGCCGCACCGACAATCGCCACAGCAAGCCAGAACAGGCCGCCAAGGCTTGTACCAGCGCGCGCGGATTGTGTCAGGGAGTCGCTGTTCGAAACGGATACCATGGTCTTCCCATCGGGCGGACAAAACTGAGGACGGGCATTTCCTAGCAGATCGTGCTCCAATGAAACAGGAAAAACCGAGCGATTGCGGAACTGTGATCCGTGGATGGATGATCCCGCGTGTCCTGTCCGATTGTCGCGGCAAGGACGCTTTGCGGTGGTGCGATTGCCACAGCTGCACTAACAGGGGTGCGCCGATACGAATGCATGGAAGACCCCGCTCATGGGCCTGAACCAACGCTATCTCGTCATCTCTCCCTGCCGGAACGAGGCCGAGTTCATGCGCCGCACGCTTGACAGCATGGTGGCGCAAAGCCTGCGTCCGGCGCTCTGGGTCATCGTGGACGACGGGTCGACCGATGACACGCCAAGTATCCTTGCCGACTATGCCGCCCGCCATGACTGGATCCGGGTCGTCGCCAAGCCCGACCGCGGCCATCGCGCCGTCGGGCCGGGGGTGATCGAGGCATTCTACTACGGCTACGACACCGTCGACCCCAAGGCGTTCGACTATCTGTGCAAGCTCGACCTCGACCTCGATCTTCCGCACGGCTACTTCGAGGAACTCGTCCGGCGGATGGAGGACAATCCACGCATCGGCACCTGTTCGGGCAAGGCCTATTTCCGCAACGCGCGGGGCGAGATGGTGAGCGAGAAGATCGGCGATGATGTCTCGCTTGGGATGACCAAGTTCTTCCGCCGCGCCTGTTTCGAAGAGATCGGCGGTTTCGTCCGCGAGGTCATGTGGGACGGGATCGACTGCCACAAGGCCCGGCAGCTTGGCTGGTCGGTCGTCAGCTGGGACGCGCCCGAGCTGCGCTTCGAACATCTGCGCCCCATGGGGTCAAGCCAGCAGGGTATCCTGACCGGTCGCCGCCGCCATGGCTTCGGCCAGTACTACATGGGCTCGGATCCGGTCTACTTTGCCGCGACGGCAATCAAGAAGATGGCCCACCCGCCCTATATCCTGGGCGGCCTCGCCACGCTTCAGGGCTATTTCGGCGCCTGGGCGCGCGGTGTGCAACAGCACGACGACCCCGAGCTTCGCCGCTTCATCCGCGCCTATCAGCGCCGCGTCCTTCGTGTCGGAAAGAAGCGCGCGGTGGCGGAGGTGGAGGCAGAGCGGGAAGCAGAATTCGGTTCACGAAAGCAGTTTCCGGCTCCCTGATTGCGGCCCGTTTCGTTCCAACCAAGTTTGGAACATGAGGATATTCCAGAGAACACCACCCCAGTTCGAGATCCCCTCTTGGTGCTCTTTCCACAGGTTACGGACAGCATCCGGCGAAAGATAGCCTTCTCGCTGGAGGCGATCACGATCAAGAAGCGCTTCTCCCCATTCCTTGAGAGCACCTCTGAGCCAGAGACCGATCGGCACTTCGAAACCCATCTTTGGCCGTTCGATTAGATCCTGCGGGACATACTTGTAGAGCACTTGCCGCAATACCCACTTGGTTTGGCCGTCACGGAACTTCAGATTGTGTGGAAGTGACAACGCGAATTCGACGACCCGGTGATCAAGAAATGGCGCACGGCTTTCGAGTGAGACTGCCATGGTAGCACGATCCACCTTCGTAAGGATGTCGTCTGGCAGATACGTTAGCATGTCAAGCTGCATCATCCGCGCGGCAGGCCCTAGCCTCCCCTCAGGAGGCAGATAGGTGTCGAGAAGGCCGGCGGTTCGTCGCCTCTTGTGACAAGCGCCTGGGGATTGCGGCACTTCGAAACAAGTTTACGGTGTAGATCCTCCACGCTTCGACTTTCTACGTAGTCGCCAATTCTCTGAATCCGTTGTCCTGGCATCTCCTTTCCCAAAGGAGTGGGCAGAAAACGGCTCGACGACCGAATTCAAAAGACGGCGAGGCAACTGGTGCGATATTGCCGACGCTGCGGCACGCACGGCGTGGGGAAAGTTGCCCATGCGACCTACCAACCAGTTACCGTGCAAGTACCTCGGGTACCCGCAGAACAATTCGTCCCCACCGTCCCCAGATAGAGCCACGGTGACATCGTTGCGTGCCAACTTAGCGACAAGGTAAGTCGGTATTTGGGAACTATCTGCAAATGGTTCATCGTAGATATCAGCCAATTTTGGAACTACATTCAGTAGTTCCGCTTCTCCGACGTACAGCTCTGTGTGCTTGGTACCAATGTGTTGCGCAACAGCTTTTGCGAACTCCGCTTCATTATAGCGCTCTTCTTGGAACCCAATGGAAAAGGTGTGAATCGCTCTGTCTGAATGCCGTTGCATGAGAGCAACAATCATCGAACTGTCTATTCCGCCTGAAAGAAACGCGCCCAAAGCAACGTCAGACATCATTTGGCGACTGACTGTATCCAAAAGGAGCGCTTCGAGTTGGTCGACCGCAGCCGATGCTGAAAGATGACTGCTGTCTTGTTCCGAGGCAGTGGCTGCGAGGCTCCCCCCATCCCAATAGGATCGACAGACCGGATCTGGGTGATCGAGCGATATTTCAACGATCTCGCCTGGCTTGACCTTTGAAACTCCCTCTCGGATTGAATTGTCTTCGCCAACATGACCGTAGCGCAGCATCTGGACCAAACTGTCCCGGTTCACACCGCTATCGAAAGAAGGATGAGCCTCCAGAGCAAAGAGCTCAGAGCCAAAGATAAAGGATCGAGTGGCACCGCGACCTTGCCAGCCAAAGCACAGGGGTTTCTCGCCAAGGCGGTCTCGCACCAGAAGAAGTTTGCGCTTGTGACGATCCCAAATAGCAATTGCAAACATTCCAACGAGCTGTTCGATCGTTGAATGGACACCCCAAGCATCAAGGCCAGCGACAAGCGTTTCGGTGTCGGAATGACCCCTCCAGGGTGGTGCCGAGCCCCTTTCTTCCAGTCTGGCCCTTAAATCAGCGTGATTGTAGATTTCCCCGTTGTAAGCGACCACGTAGCGCCCTGACGCGCTGGTCATCGGCTGTTGCCCGGCGGTAGATAGATCTACGATCGATAGCCGGGCGTGGCCCAGTGCGATACCAGCCGCTGGGTCGGACCAAGCACCAAACGAGTCGGGTCCTCGCCAGCGAATTGCGGCGGTCATCGCAGCAATGATCTGTTCCACGCTGTCTTCATTGAATGCTGCCGGGGCGCAAAGGAAACCTGCAAGGCCACACATCAATTGTTTCCTTGTATCGGAACAGGTCTTACTTTAACGCTCGCTCCTCCGGCGAAGAGCGATGCGATTCTCTTCGCCTCTTCGTCGATATCGAAATCCGACCTTACCATGTCCAATCCGGCCTTACCCATTCTGCTGCGCAGCCGTGGGTCTCTCGCAAGTCGAACAATCGCGGCTGCCAGTTCATCGGGATCTCCGGGAGGCACCAATAGCCCGAATGCTCGTGTTTCGACCAACTCGGGAATCCCAGCAATCTGTGTCGCGATCACAGGCAGACCTGTTGCCATCGCTTCCATGAGAACCACGGGAACCCCCTCGGCAAAGCTTGGCAGAACGAAGATGTCTGCGTTTTTCAAGCTGTTGCGCAACGTCCCGTTGCGAAAGGGCACCTGAAAAGCGAACGCGGGTACTCAGGTCGAAAGCAAGCTCCTCCAGTTCGCTTCTATCTTCTCCGTCACCAATCAAAGTAAGGCGAATATCAGGGCATTCCTTGCTTGCCTTGCCAAGCGCATCGAGCAGCACGCGGAGGCCCTTTATCGCCGTCAAACGCCCGACAAATACGAGCTCGTATCCGTTGTGCGAGCGCTGGCTTCACCAGGTTTGTAGAGTTGCGGCCGCACGCCACAGTGGACGATCCTTATCCGATTCCAGTGGGCTGGATCGGAAAAGTACATGCACTGACTCCGCGCGAAGTGGCTGATGCAGACAACAAACTCGGCGCGCGCGGTTTTTTCATCAAGGCGCCAGCTTTCGCGGTTCGAATAGCTCGGCTGGTCCGTGCAGCGTGAAACTAAATGGAATATCCTGTCAGCGCCGAAGCCAGCATGGCCACTGTGCAGGGGGCATCTGCGAAATGGCAGTGCAGACGATCGGCCCCGATCTGCCCCAGGTGCCGGGCAAGAACCGTCGCTTCGAGAAAATAGAAGATCTGCCAGACAAAGCCCCGTAGCCCGGGACGGTGGGTGCGAAGTGCCAGGGCGAGGGTGGCGGCGTAGCGCCGGGGATGACGCAGGAGGGCGGCCTGGGCGGCCAGAAGGCGCAGCGGGTTCCTTGCCGTGTCGAGAACACGGAAGGTCGCGGCGTCCTCAGCCCTTTCTTCGGGGCCGAGAAGATGCGTTGGGTCGGATCGACGGATCGTCGCAGTAGACACGGTGAAGCCAAGCCGTCTCAGCGCCTCGACTTCACGCAAGATGAAGGTGTGCGACAGGGCAGGATAGCGGCTGGTCAGATAGGCGACATGCGGTGTCGTCTCTTCGTCTGCCATGCTGGAAAACCCGCGCTGCCTGCCGATGCCTTATGGCGGTCCCGTCAACGGGGCGCAAGACGCGCCCCGACCGCGGACATCAGAACGCGGCTTCAAACGCGCCCTTGCTCGGATAGGCCGGCCGCCTGTTGCCGAAGAAGTCGAGCAAGGCGACAGGATCGTGCAGCGCAGCACCAAGCGCCGGGTTCCGTTCGGCCGGCATCCACAGAGCGCCCGTTCCCGCCGAACGCACATCCCCATCGGCGCGCGCCGAGCCACCGAGCCTGTCGGTTATGGTCTCGTTGTCGAGGAAGGTGCCGGAGACGGCGCGCAGGTAGAGCGTGCCGGTCCCATCCCCGTTGTCGTAGACCTGACAGATCGTGGCGGACTTGCCCGTGGCCGTCAGGGTCTCCCCTTCGGTGAACATGCCAGAACCGCCGTCATATTCCAGACGGTGTGTCGCGGTAACAGTGCGGGGAATGACGCCGATGCCGTAAGACGTGGTGTCGAATACGCGCCCGTTTGGTCGTTGGCTGCTGAGAGTTGCCGCCCCTACTCCGGCGATGCTGCCGTCCAGAACCTCGCCAGCGGTGAACCGCTCGAAACCTGCAGCCTCATCCAGTCGGTCAAATACCACATCCATATCAAAGGCCAAGGAGTTGCCCGCTTGGAATGTCTCCACGGTCCCGGCGTAGGTCTTCGAGACGCCCGACGACTGGCCTGTGACCGTTTCGCCAACTGTGAAAGGCGACGTTCCGGGGCTGGCAAAGTCCGCCAGATACAGGGGCGTCTCTCCATCCTTTGCCGTGAAATACCCTGCATATTGCGGTATCGTAATCTCACTGAGGCTGAAAGCCCCTGCGCTGATCGGCGTGTCGAGGTTGGGCTGGTGGTTCACGTTGTTCGCAAGGATAACGCGCTCGTTGCTGGACTCTTCGTGTATCGGCGCGGCGGCGGCGTCGTATCTGAGATTGATAAAGGTATTATTGTAGAGTCTTATGAAACGAGCCGACAGGCGGAACGCCGTCGATAAAGCGGTTAAAGCTGTGCCGCAGGGTTTTAGAAGGCGGGACGATAAAGATACAGTTTCTAACTGTCATTGGACAGTCAGCCTCGAAGAATGCCGTCGTATCATTCTGCCCGATGAACAGGCACTTTTCGATTAAAAGGTTGTTATTGTGCGGGCCATCACCTTTATTTTCATGTGCGATGGCGTTGAAGCCATTCTCAGACATGCAGCGTTCAATGACAACTCGCTTCGTGTCGTCCATATCGAGACGTAGCCACGCTTGCACGTCCGCAATGCCAGGCGCGTTTTCAAACCAGCCTTGGCGCTGAAAGAAGTCGCATTGCGAGAGGTAGAACAATTCGCTGCCGCCAGATGTGCGCAGGCCAAAGCCACCTCCGCCGCCTATGCCGTTTTCGACAAACGTCTCTATGTTGTGCGATCCTTGCGTCGGCAGATGCTGCATCTTCATGCCAATGAAGCTGAGAGACTTTCCGCCGACCAAGAAAGTCCCGTTCAGCCTGTATCCTAAATATTCAATGTTGGAAAAAGCTGCCCATCCGTCAAGGTCGCCGAAAAGGTTCTGGCCGTGACTGGTGATGCCATTCATCGTTATATCAGAGGCGGTAAAGACCTTGTTCTCGACCGCGTTTGACCCCTGCCATGTAAAGGCTCGACCGTCTCCCGTTCCGTCATAGGTCAAATTGAAGCCGGAAACCTGAAAACTGGCGTAGTTTGCGCCGATGTTTTCGATGTTGAAGGCGCTGTTGGCGCTTGCGTCCACGTCTGCGGTCCCGCTGCTTCCCCACACATCATAGAGAATTGCGGTGCCCGTGGCGTTGTCTAGGTTGCGCGTCCGACCAGCGTATGAATAACCTCTTTCGGCGACAATTCGCGCTTTCGTCAGCGACGAGTTGCCAATAGCGTCGATGGCCGATGTGATTTCTGAGTAATAGCCGTAGTCAGTTGCAGGATGATTGGTCGCCGACCCGGATTTCCTTACAATGAATGTCTCTGCGGAGGAGAAGAAATCGTCCGGGTGCGCGATGGTCCTTTCCAGAACAGCCGAGGTTTCGCTTGCGCCCGTCGCAAGATTGATCGCCGTGACCGGTGAACCGGAAGGTGTTGGTGCTCCCCGCGTACCACATCTCCGTTCCCGATCACATGGCAGATATGCTTGCCGTACTTGGTGCCCTTCGCCCGCATGAAGTCCGGCAATTCCGGCACTGCGGAATAGATCGAGGTCGCGTAACTGCTATCTCCGACCTTCTCGACTGACCAGATATATTCGATATCATGGAACTGCGGGTCGTAGTCCCCGGGTCTGTAGCGGGGCCTCCACGCCCAAATCCCGTCACCAAGGCTTCAAGGTTAATCTGGAACGGGGCCGAAGCAATGTGCTGCTCTGACAGCACCGAAATCTCCACTGATCCCGTCATTCCCCACTCCGAGACATTCACGCTCTCCGATCGCACACCATTGCTCAGCGACATGGCTACCAAAGAGCCGGCGGGAAAGCCAAGAAATCTG
Source organism: uncultured Alphaproteobacteria bacterium (assembly GCA_963709395.1). GTDB lineage: Bacteria > Pseudomonadota > Alphaproteobacteria > Rhodobacterales > Rhodobacteraceae > CAVPWP01. The sequence continues at coordinate 106,826 of CAVPWP010000005.1, read as the reverse complement.
AAGCTTGTCATGGAGCTGCCTCCAGGATGATCGCGACGCCACCGATGTTGCCGGGCGCCGATGCCGACACCCCGATCGCGCGCGGAGCGCCGGCGGTGGCCACAAGCGCGTGCCCCGAGACGAAGAAGTCGTTTGTCCGGATGTCGCCGGCGTGGTTCTCGGCAACGCCCGACAGGCTCAGGGCGCCGCTGTTCGCCGACTTGGCCCCCGCGATCGCGACCGTTCCAGCAGGCGCGGGCATGGAAAGGTTGATCGTGCTGCCGCCGTTCGCAACACCTTGCACCGACGCCACAGATTGTCCGTCAATCACCCGGTAAAGGGCGGCGCCGAGGCTCAGGCATGGCTGGCTCGCGGTGACCACGACATTCCCCGACACGCCCGATGGAACCGATGCCCGCCAGATCTCGACCGGACCGTTGTTCGGATCGGCGGCGATGACCGGAGTTGCCGGAATCCCGGCGATCGCGACGGATGAGATGTCGGCGTTGCTGCTTGCTGGCCCGTAAAGCAGGCCGAGAACTGCGTAGATCTCACGTGCGGGATGCGGCTCGCCCAGCGGCAGTCCCGGCACCTCGAGCACCGACGCGGCGGTCGCGCGATCCACCGAACCATGGCCTGCAAAGCTGACGTCGAAATCGGACAGGGGTGCAATCCCCAGGGGCAGGCTGTCGCTTGCACGCTGCCCGAACCCATCGGCCAGCGTCTCGCGCAGGGAGACCTGGCCACCAGCCGCCGACGCCGGAACGACAAGCGACGGGCCGGTTTCGCCGGGAATGACCACCCCGTCCGCAAGCCATTGACGGGTCAACGCGGGCGCGGGGCCGGAATAGACCCACAATCCGGTGCGGCTCTGTACAAGGGTTTCGCCCACGCCTCCGACACCCGAAATTCCGGGTGACACAAGCGGGACGGGGCCAATCGCAAGGTCGGCCGGATCGACCACAAAGGTTCCCGCATAGTCCAGGGGCGCAAGAACCGTCACCGTCACAAGGCCCGAATCAACGGTGATCTCGACCGTTGCGTCCGGCAGATTGGTGACCGACAGGACCGCCGGCGGGGGGCTGGCGCCGCCGGTTTCGGCGAGGACCGACTGACCAAGCCCAAGTGTCAGAGCCAGCCCGGACATCAGTACATCACCACGATCCCGGTGGCGGTCGTTCCGGTGGCCCAGACCCGCGTGACCCGCAACGGAAATGCAAGTCCCGCCGCTATGAACACCGTTCCAACGTCACCGCCCAGCGTTGTCACGCGGACCGTGCCCGATGTGGCCACGTTGACCGCGCGGCTGGCGTGGGAAAGATCGGACGTGTCGCTGGGAACTGCCGCGACAAGGCGCGTGGCCGGGCTTTCAAGCCCGGGGCCGAAGGTTTCAAAGGTGTCGATCATGCTGGAGGCTCCGATGAAGAGAACTTTTTCGAAACCTACGAGACGCCGGTTTCCCGGAGATGATGCGTGCGACCGACGGTAGACCCATGTGCGCAACGGTCTTGAGGCCAATGTTTCATGCCTCTCGGCACGAGGCTTCCTTGGTTTTGACTTTATGTCGCCCGCCCCAGTGCCTATCAAGGCGCGGACATCTCCAGACGTCGGGTATGCCTTGGTTCAGCTCTTCGGAAACTCGTTTTCCTTGATCGCGCTACTCAGCTGGCCGCTGGTGGTTGTGATCTTGTTCGCGAATCTGCGCGCACCGATCGCATTTCTGGCGGCGGTTATCGGCGGCTATCTGCTCTTGCCAACGCGTACCTCCATTGACCTGCCAATGCTGCCCGCATTGAACAAGGACTCGATTCCGATTTTCTCGGCGATGACAGTGTGGAGCCTTCGGCGTGGATGGGATCGGAAATCACCAGGCGAGAGTTTGCCGTCATGGTTTCCACGTGGCCTGGTTCTATGGCTGATCCTTCTTGGAGGGGCTGGGGCCTTTGCCACTGCTGCGACCAATTCGGAGGTGCTGCGTTATGGCCCAACGGTCCTTCCGGGGATTCGCCTGTATGACGCACTGTCAATGATCCTCAGCTTCATGCTGATGATCTTGCCGTTGATCGCCGGACGAAGGATCCTCGCGGCCCCTCAAGGTAACCGTGATATGCTGGTTGTCCTCTGCGCAGCTGGAGTGGCCTACTCATTCCCGGCACTGTTCGAAATTCGCATGTCACCGCAACTGAACAATTGGATCTACGGTTTTTTCCCGCATTCCTTCTTGCAGCACTACCGTTACGGTGGCTGGCGCCCAATTGTTTTCCTGTCTCATGGGCTCTGGTTGTCGGTCTTCTTTGGGGCGACTGTGCTTGCCGCTCTTGCCTGCTTCCGCGGAACCACAGGACCGAAACGCACACGATTTCTTCTCGCGGCGATCTGGCTCTTTGGAACGCTCTACATGGCCAAATCGCTCGGCGCACTTATGGTTACGACCGTCTTTGCGGCGGTGATCCTCGTCTTTTCGGTAAAGCTTCAACTGACAGTAGCGGCGGCTGTCGCATCGATCATTATGGTCTATCCTGTGGCGCGAAGCGCAGATATCGTTCCGATCGGGTCGGTCCTGTCGGTCGCGGAAAGCATTAACCCGGCACGCGCCGGATCTCTGCAATACCGGCTGGACCAGGAGGATATTCTACTCGCGAAAGCGAAGGAGCGCCCTCTCTTTGGCTGGGGGGGCTGGAGTAGGTCCCGCGTTTTCGACGACACCGGCCGTGACGTCAGCGTAACCGACGGTGCATGGGTTATCTTGTTCGGTGTTGGCGGATGGACCCGCTATATATCTGTCTACGGCCTCCTCGGATTGCCGATCTTGCTCCTGTTTCTGAGAAAACGGAGGTATACGTTCAGTCGGGAGGTCGCCGGTCTAGCTGTAATTCTGACCGCGAATCTGGTTGACACGATCCCTAACGGCACCCTCACTCCAATCACCTGGCTTCTTGCTGGGACGCTTTGGGGGCGGCTCGAATGGGAGCGGTCACAAGTTCCTGAAAAATCACCTGAAGTGACCCGGCTGCATGGGGAGTCGTCAAGGGTTCGGCCCATTGCTGGTGAGGTGCACGGCCCTGCAAACGGTCCGGTCTATACCCGTCAAAACGCTCGGGTCGAACGCACGACGAGATCTGTGCACTAGGATGCCCCACGACATCGTCGTCTCCATCATCAACTTCTGCACCGCCGAGTTGACGCTGACCTGTATCCGTTCGGTTCTGGAGGACGTGGGCGATCTCGACGTGCAGGTGGTTGTCGTCGACAATGCCTCGGGCGATGGGTCCGACGGTATCATCGCCGACTGGATCGCAGCGCAGCCTGCGGATACACCCGTCAGCCTGGTGCGGTCTGCGCGCAATTCCGGGTTTTCCGGTGGGCACAACCAGGGCATGGCCGCCGCCGAGGCGCAGCACTACCTCATCCTGAACTCCGACGCCGTCCTGCGCCCGGGGTTTCTTGCAAGCATCCTCAAGGCTGCCGAAGCGGCCCCCCGGGCCGGCCTGATCGCCCCACGGCTCGAGTACGAGGATGGAACGCCGCAGGTCAGCACTTTCCGCTTTCACACACCGCAAAGCGAGTTCGTCCGCGGGGCTGCCACGGGCGCGATTTCCCGGCTTTTCTCCCGGTACACGGTGGCCCTGGGCCCCGACCCGAAGCCGGACCAGATCGAATGGGCCAGCTTCGCCTGCATCCTTCTGCGTGGCGAGATGGTGCGCTCCATCGGCCCGATGGACGAAGGTTATTTCCTCTATTTCGAGGATGCCGAATACTGCCTGCGCGCGCGGCGTGCCGGATGGGGCATCGTTCATGCGCCCGAGGCCGTGGCGGTGCACTACCGCGGCGGCAGTGGCCCGGTGAAGCAGCTTCAGGGCGCCCGAAAGCGTCTTCCGCGATATTACCACAGCTCGCGCACGCGGTTCTTCTACCAGGCCCATGGCCGCGTGGGTCTCTATGCCGCGAACGTTGCCTGGCACCTGGGGCGCGGCATTGCGGTGCTGCGGGGGCTGATCGGCAAACCCGTCCCCCCCGCCAACGAAGGCGAGGCGCGGGATATCTGGACGAACGCGGGCAACCCCCTTGGCCCGTCGCACGCCCCAGCTCAAACCCCGGCGCCGTGACATGACGTCGCCCGATTTCCTCATCATCGGCGCGATGAAATGCGGCACCTCGACGTTGCAGGCACAGCTCGCCGCGCAGCCCGGCATCTTCATGACCGACCCGAAGGAACCGAACTATTTCTCCGACGATCCGGTCCATGCCCGGGGCTCCGAATGGTATGCCGCACTCTTCGCTGACGCCGCGCCCGGCGATCTGACCGGCGAGGCCAGCACGCATTACACCAAGCTTCCGACCTATCCGCAGACGCTGGCGCGGATGCGCGCGGCCCTGTCCGCTCCAAGGCTTGTCTATATCCTCCGCGATCCGATCGAACGCGCGGTTTCGCATTACCTGCACGAACGCAGCCTCGACGCGATCACCCCGGATTTCCGCGAGGCCTTGCGCACCCACCCCGAACTGATCGACTACGGTCGCTATGGCATGCAGATCGCGCCCTATCTCGATTCCTACGGACCCGAGAACATCCATCTCACCTCGCTTGAACGCCTGACTGCCGCCCCGGAGGTAGAGCTTCGCCGCGTCGCGGCCTTCATCGGCTATGACGGGACGCCGGAATGGAGGCACGATCTCGGCCGACAGAACGCCTCCGCCGAACGGGTGCGGCCGCTGCCGTTCAACGACCTCATCGTCGGGCATCCCGTGGCGATCTGGCTGCGCCGGACCTTCGTGCCGAAATCCCTGCGCGCGCGCATCCGGGAATCGCGCACCATCAAGACGCGTCCCGGGATCCCGGCCGACCTGCGCGACACTCTCGAAGCGGTTTTCCTCGAAGACCGCGCCCTGCTGGCCCGCCAGTTTCCCGGCCATGCCGTTCTGACCGACTGCTACCCCTTCGCGCCGGCATGACCGATCAAGGAGATATCGCTGCTGTCGTGATCGGCCGGAACGAGGGCGCGCGGCTTGTGCGCTGCCTCGAATCGCTTGTCGGGAAGGTGGCGCCTGTCGTCTACGTCGACAGCGGTTCGACCGACGACAGCGTGGCGGCAGCCCGGGCGCGCGGCATCACGGTTCTCGAACTCGACACCGACCGGCCCTTTACCGCCGCGCGCGCGCGCAACACCGGACTTTCGGCCGCATCCTCGACCAACCCGCCGCCGCTCTATGTGCAGTTCGTCGATGGCGATTGCGAGGTGCGGGCCGGCTGGATCGACGCCGCGCGGACCTTCCTGGACGCTCACCCCGATGTCGCAGTCGTCTGTGGTCGCCGCCGCGAACGCTACCCCTACGCGTCGATTTACAATCAGTTGATCGACATGGAATGGGACACCCCTGCTGGCGAAGCGCTTGCCTGTGGCGGGGATGCGCTCATGCGGGTCGAGGCGCTTCAGGCTGTCGGTGGCTTTGACCCTGAGCTGATCGCCGGAGAAGAGCCCGAGCTTTGCCTGCGCCTGCGTCGCGCGGGGTGGAAGATCTGGCGTCTGAATGAGGAAATGACGCTGCACGACGCCGACATGCACCGGTTCGGCCAGTGGTGGAACCGCGCGCGCCGGACCGGGCACACCTATGCCGAGGGCGCCGCGATGTACGGAAACGCCCCCGAGCGTCACAAGGTGCGCGAAATGCGCAGCGCGCTTCTTTGGGGCGCGCTTCTGCCGGCGACTGCGTTGATCGGGGCGGTGTTCACACCCTGGACGTTGCTTCTCTTCCTGGCCTACCCAATTCAGATCCTGCGCCAGCGCAAGCGCGGCTCCCCCTGGATCCGAGCGGTGTTCAACACGATCGGCAAGTTTCCCGAAGCCGTGGGCGTGATCGGCTACCACTGGAAACGGGCACTTGGGCGCAACGCCCGCCTCATCGAATACAAGTAACCGCTGCGCATCATTGCAGGGCGAACATTCCCAGGGTTGCTATGGCACACAGCCCGATCCAGCCGGCGTCATATGCCGTCTGCCCGCGTCCGAAAAAGCGCACGGACCGCGTCAGCAGAAAGGGAAGCGGCACCAGACGGGCCAGCAGAAGCCCGGTGATCGCCCCCGCCATTCCCGCCACCTGCGCTCCGATCGCAAGCCCTGCCATTGTCGCCACCGCCCCGAGCAACGCGACGTGAAAGATCGACCGGCTGTCGCCCGAGGCCAGCACGACATTCCCAAGCATGCGGAACCGCAGTGCCAGAAGACCTGGTGCCAGAAGCTGGATCAGCGCCCCAGCCCCGGCATAGACCTCGACATAGAGCGTATCGACCAGCCACTGACCAAGCCCGGCAAGTCCCAGGAACAAGGCAAGGCATGCGGCGTCGAGGAGGTGCAGGCCACGGCGCAGGCCTCGGCGCGCCTCGTGGGGTCGTTCGCGCAGGATCTCTGCGGCCGCCGGAAAGCCCACCTTGCCGATCACCGTATCGACGACCGTGTGCCCGATCCCGATCCAGATCTGCGCGATGGCGTAAAGCCCGAAGGTCGTGCTCGACACAAGCGCGCCCAGCACGACCTTGTCGGCGTTCCGCGTCACGAAGGTCAGTGCCGACGACCCGATGATCCACTTCCCGAACCGCCACAGCCGCGCCGCGATGTCCCGGTCCCAGACAAGTCTCATGGGCGGCCCTGGAAGGGCGACGTGGCTGAGGATGCAGAGCGCAAGATTGCTGACCAGCATACCGCACAGCAGGGCCCAGACTGTTGGACTCGCCTGGGCAAAGAGGATCATCGCAAGGATGCTTGCGACCCGGCTCAGGATCTCGAGCGGGATCGTCCGGTGGTAGGCGAGGGCCCGGGACATCGCGTCGAGGTTGGTCGAGGCAAGCCCGTCCAGAATCGGCGCGATCGCGACCATGGCGATCAGAAGGGGCATTCCGGGTTCGCGAAAGACGGAATCCGCCTGGCCAAGTGTGCCGCCGAAGACCGCAAAGAGTCCTGCAAGGACAAGGACGCCAGCGGCCACCACGAGCGACCGAAGGATCTTCACCGTCCAGGCCACCTGAAGGAATCGCGGGTCCGTCCCGTCCCGCTCGCGCACAATGCTCCGGCTGATCCCGATGTCGGTGGCAAGCTGCATCGCGGTCAGAAAGACAGTGGCGAAGGCAATCATGCCATAGGCGTCCGGCACAAGTAGCCGTGTCATGATCAGGTTGCTGCCAAGCCGCAGCGCGAACTGCGCGGCCATCCCGCCCCCAGTCCAGGCCGTCGCCGACATCGCCCGCGATGACAGGGATCGCGGCACCACGCCCGGCGTAGCGGCAGAGGACGTCACCCCGCGACCCGATCATTACGATACAACGAAAGGTTTAGTTCTTCCGTAGTGCTGCAATCTGGGATAGTTTTCCGCCGACCGCCACTATCCCGATGGGAGATCTCTCTATGTCGAGCCCGACTGCCAACTATGTGATCTGCGCCCCAAGCTACTCCGAGGACAACGGCGGCGCGATGTTTCTTCACGGGCTGGCCGACGGGCTCAACGCGATCGGCGAACGGGCCGTCATCTCGCCAATGGGTCCGCTGCGCAAGCCGGCGTTGCGCACCCGCGTCAAGCAGGCCTTCCGCCGCCCGCCGCCGTTCCGCCTGTCCGGTGCGCCCGGCACCCGCCTTGCAACCCGCGCCGACCTTCGCGCCGATCCGATCGTTGTCTACCCCGAGGTGGTGCTGGGTAATCCGCTTGGCGCGCGCAAGGTGGTTCGCTGGCTTCTCTACAAGCCCGGGCTGCGCAATCCCTACCGCTTCGGCCCGGACGAGATGTTCTTCGCCGCATCCGAAGCCTGCGATCTGCCCGAAGTGACCGGCGGCGCACCGCGCCTGTTCCTTTGGACGCGCAATCCGGCTTACGAGAACCGCAACCTGCCGGGCCGCGCCGGGGCCTGCTACATCGACCGAAAGGGCGACGCCAAGCCGCGCATCCCCGAAACCGCCGGGGCGATCCGTATCGACGGGATGTCGCATGCCGAAATCGCCGAGGTCTTCAACCGGTGTGACACTTTCTATTCCTACGACGAGGCGACGATGTACTCGCTCTACGCGGCGCTCTGCGGCTGTCTCAGCATCGTCGTGCCCGGCCGGTTCGCGGGTCATGACGACTATGTGGCGCAACGCCCCATCGCCCGCTTCGGCGTCTCCTACGGAATGGACCATCTGGCTCATGCGGCATCGACCCGGGATCGCGTGGCCGACAACCTGCAAGAGCTTCAGGCAGAGGGTGAAAAGACCTTGCGCGCCTTCGTCCAGCACACCCGCAGCACCTTCGACCCGGCGTGAGGACCTGAGATGACGCCCGTTCCCGTTGCGATCTTTGGTGGGCAGGGCGGTGGCGACGTCATTGCCGACTATCTTGACCGCATGCCCGAACGATACAGGGTCGTCGGCTTTCTCAACGATCTTGCACCTGGCGGGGCGACCCTTTGTGGTCGACCGGTTCTCGGCGGCTTCGGAGACTGGTCCGGCCTTCCGGACGATGTTCGCTTCCTCGCCCCGCTTCACAAGGCGAAGGAGATCCAGCAGCGGCGCAGGGTCGTCGAGAGCCTCGGCGTGCCGGACGGGCGCTGGGGTCAGGCGATACATCCCCGGGCCGTGGTTTCCCCACGCGCGGAGCTGGGCGGCGGTGTCTGCATCGGCCCCCTGTGCGACGTGAGCCCCGGAGTGACGCTTGGCCACCATGTCGCGATGCGCGCCGGCGCGTCGCTGGGGCATGACGTGACGCTTGGCGACTTCGCCTTCTTCGGGCCGAAGGCGGTTTCGCTGGGCTATGTCCACGTCGGCGAAGGCGCGCATATCGGCCCGGGCGCCATTCTCCGCGAAGGGGTTCGCATCGGTCGCTATGCCGTCGTCGGCATCGGCAGCATCGTCCTTCACGATGTCGATGATTTCAGCATCGTGGCCGGAAATCCCGCGCGCCCCATCGGCCGGATCGCGCCGATCGGCATGGGCTGACGAACGACACGCGGGCGGGTGGCGGGGGACAGGAACCGGTTCGCCGCCTCGATCACCGCTTCGATATCGTTCCCAAGTTCATAGAACATGGGCAGGCGCACCAGGCGCGCCGAAATGTCGTCGGTCACCGACATGTCGCCGGCCGCCCGCGCCAGCCGAAGGCCCGCGGGCGCGCTGTGCAGCGGAACGTAGTGGAACGGGCAGGAGACTCCGTGTCTCCGCATATGCGCGATGAAGTCGGTCCGTTCCTCGAGATCACGCAGGATCAGATAAAACATGTGCCCGTTGCCCGTCACATCCCTTGCGTGCCGCGGCAATCCGCCCGGCCCGAGGCGGCCAGCTCCGCGAATGCCGCACAATAGCGGTCGAACTGGGCCAGGCGGCGCGCCCGGATACGCTCGGCCTCTTCGAGTTGTGCGCACAGGAAGGCGGCGACCAGTTCTCCCGGCAAGAAGGACGATCCGATATCGACCCAGGTGTACTTGTCGACCTGGCCCCGCATGAACCGGCTCCGGTCCGTCCCTTTCTCTCGAATGATCTCGGCGCGTGCCAGAAGATCGGCACGATTGACCGTCAATGCGCCGCCTTCGCCGCTGATCACGTTCTTGGTTTCGTGAAAGCTGAACGCGGCCAGATCGCCAAGGCTCCCGCAGGGACGCCCCTTGTAGGTCGATCCCAGCGCCTGCGCGGCATCTTCGATCAACATGAGATCATGTGCCGACGCGATCGCGCGCAGCCGATCCATGTCAGCGGGAAATCCGGCATAGTGAACCGCGATGATCGCCTGTGTCCGGGGTGTCACCGCCGCCTCGACCCGATCCGGATCGAGGTTGAGAGTCGCAGGATCGATATCGACAAAGACGGGCGTAGCACCGCGCAGAACCACCGCGTTGGCGGTCGAGACGAAAGTGAACGATGGCATGATGACCTCGTCTCCCGGTCCCAGATCGGACAGGATCGCCGCCATCTCGAGCGCGGCCGTACAGGAATGGGTCAGGAGCGCCGCCGCCGCGCCCGTCATTTCGGCAATCTGTGCATTACACCGGCGGGTGAACTCACCGTCGCCCGACAACTGCCCTTGGCGGATCGCCCGGGCGATGAACGCGAATTCGCGCCCAAGCGCTGTCGGCCGGTTGAAGGGGATCTGCGTGGGTGTCATCGGCCATACTCGCTCGATTTGTCGTAAAATCACCTCCTGATTGAAACGAATTCCTTAAACTTGCGTTAAGGGCGACAAGAGGCCGTGACCGCGCCTGAGGCCTGACCGATATCTCCTAGCGCCATTGCCGACGGGTATGTCGCAGGCAGCCTGACGTACGGTCATGCTCGGTTCTTGGCCGATTCCTGCCGGTTTTGCGGGGCTCCACTAGCGGCGATCCGCCGGAACGCGAGGCGCTCAATTGCGCTCGCCCAGGCGTCCCTCTACCCCTTTGTAGACGAAAGATTTCGCGAACATTCGCTTCTTGGTGCGGTCGAGCGATGCCCAACGGGTGCCGCCAAGCACCCTCAATTTTGACATAAATCCAAACTTAATTCGCCGATGTTCTGAGTGGCCCTGTGTGTTCCGACTGCTGTTCCCAGAAGAGGACCGTAAAATGCCGCACAGTGACTTTCGCAGAACGAGCGCCCGTACACTTGGCGCCGAGGTGATGTCGTGAACCCGCTTCTCGTCCTCCTGGGATTCCTTGGCCCCATGATCGGCCTTGGTGCAATGGGGTCTGGTCGCGGGGCCAAAGTCAAAGCGGTCGCGTCCGATAAGGACAGGACCCCGACCGAGCCGGCAACGGATCCAGATGTCGCCGAGGACAATTCGGCGATTGACGACGCCCCGTCCCAACCGGTCGGAGGCGGATCGCAAGGCAAGGGCGATCCGGTTGTCGTGCAGCCTCCTGCAACGACACCGACCCCGACCGAGCCGACAACGGATCCGGATGCCGCCGAGGACGTTACGGCGATCGACGACACCCCGTCCGAACCGGTCGGAAGCGGATCGCAGGGAGAAAGCGATCCGATCGTCGTGCAGCCTCCTGCCAAGACACCGACCCCGCCGCAGCAGAACACTGTCGAGCCTGACGACCTGCCCGCGACCACCAATATCTTCGAAACGGGCGGCGCCGTGCTGAGCGGACGCGTCTCAACCTTCAGCCACGAAGACGGGAAGGAAATCGAACTCGATCCGCATCACCACGCGGCCCGAACACGGCAATGTCACCGTGAACCCCGACAATACCCTGGCGCTTGTCCTGACAGACAGCGATCACACTGGTCCACTGAGCTTTGGATACGAAGTGTCCTATGCCGATGGAACGACTTCACAATTCGAGGCGCCGCTGACGGTCGAGCCCGGCCTTCAGGCCGCGGGATGGGGCACGGGCGACGCCATCTACATGCTCGAGACGGACGCGAATGACGACATCGTGGTCGAACACGGCGACAACCACCGCAAGGTCTATGTCTCGGGCAGTGAAGATGCGCTGACGATTGCGGACATCGCGGCCCTCGAGGATCTGGATCCGTCGAAGATCACGGGAAAATGGCTCGCGGCCAATCCGGACTACGGCAGTGATCCTGACATGGCGCTGGCCGAGGATGCGGGGAATGCGCTTTGGGTCGCGCTTGATCGACGCCGACGCGGAGCCAGCTCCCACTGGCTGCTTTTCGAACGCGGCTCACGACGTATAACTTCGACCTGTACGACGCGCATGGTTCGCAAGGTGAATCGGAACTGCACCCGGTTCACATCACCTCCTACGGTGAAGGGGATCGCCCGGTGCTCAGCGACACACTGAAACTGTGGGCTGCAAGCAATGACAATATTGTGTTTTCCAACGTTGCGTTCGAAGGTGGTACGCACAACTCTCGGATGGATCGAATCACCTTTACGACGATGTCCTATTCACTGGTGGGCAGTCGGCGCACCAGGGCTGTCTGCCGGCCTGACCATAAGAAACTCGGATTTCATCGACCAGATCTCTTGACGAACCAAGAGACGGTCGGACTGATTGGGCAGCCGTTTGTCGACCGCATAGCGGGGCTTTATGTCAGCCGTTCAGATGGCATACTGCTGGAAGGAAACCTCTTTGACCACGCCGGGTGGGCCGAAGGGTATGATCCCAATGGCTCTGGTGACTTTGGCCAACCCCCAAGCATGTACAGCCACAATGTCTACCTTCAGGACAGCAACAGCGACGTCACCTTCCGCGACAACATCACGATGCGCGGTGCGTCCTTTGGGGTTCAGGTGCGCAGCGGCGGCTACATCGAGGACAACGTCATTCTCGACAACAACGTGGCCGTGAACTTCCTCGGTGGTGACTACAACGGAGCAGGCCCGGTAGGAGAGTACACGCTTTTCGCCGACAACCTGGTGACCTCTGCTGGTTACAAGACGGCCGACAAGATCGGTGCCATCAACTGGGGCGTCCGCAACGAGGCCAATCTCAGTTCCATGGTCGACAACATCGTCGCCCACATGGCCGATCCCAACAATCCAACGGAAATCGCCGCAAAGCCATCCGGTAGTTTCGCAGTCTACAATTCCGAACATGCCCTACTACGACGACACCATCATCTACAACTGGGATCGGCGCCAACGGAAACGGCGCCGCCGACCAGAACATCGAAGGCCTCGACACCGGCGTCCTCGACCAGACGACGATCCAGCTGTTCACCGCCCAGCTTCTGGGCAAGGACACGGCGACCATCGGGGACCTTGCCGACTACCTGCGTGCACAGGCCGACGGGGCATTCGACGATCTGGTCGATGCCGATCTGATCATCCGCTTCTTCCAGCAGGGCTTCGGGATCGCGCCCGACCTGCGCGGCGAGGCCGAGACATTGCGGTTCGTGCCGAACGACCTCGGCGACGGCGTGCGCTGGGACAATCGCCTGAACTGGACGACCGAGGATCTTCCCGGAACCCAGGACGGCGACAGTGTCGATCTTGCCGGGAACTGGGTGCACTACGGGTCGCGGACCACGACGATCGATGACCTCGACTACGGGTCCGGCGGACGCCTTGCCGTGACCAGCGGCCGCCTGAACGTCGAAGGACAGACCGAGATCGGCGAATGGGGGGCAAAGCTTCTCATCGACAATTCCGGCCAGTACTGGACCGATGGCATCAGCGATGACGATATGCTGACGGTGGATGTCGATGGCGGCCGCTTCGCCAATACCGGTGACTTCTCGACGCCCACCGATTTCAGCGTCGCAGACAACGGCCAGGCGATCCTTGCGTCCGACAACGGCTCCTTCAACCTCGGGGCGGGCAGTCGGCTCGAACTGGTGGGAGACCAGCTGCGCGCCGGCTTCGATGGTGACGAGGGCGGAACTGCCGTCCTCTCCCTCGACGACGAGGCAACGCTGCGCTTCGTCGCTGACGCCGATGGCGACATCGGCACCATCGGTGAGTTTCGCAGCGGCGCCTTTGGCGATGCGCCAAATGTCCTTTCGGGCGCCGACCTCGGCGGCTCGAACCTCGAGATCGACGCCACCGGTCTCGACAGCCAGTCTGTCGAATTGATGTCCGTCGATGAGTTGATCGGGATCTTTGGTGATGTCTCGGTGACTGGCCTTGCCGCTGGTCAGGGTGCGAAGATCCTCGTCGACTACACCAACGACAAGGTCATGCTCAATCTCGTGGACGGCGCGGGCGTTTCGCTCGAGACCGTTGGGGACCAGTTGTCCTTCGATCTGCCGGCGCAGGAGGCGAGTGCGCTTTGGGCGGCCCTGACCGACGGGAAGGGCGAATATGACGACACGTCCTTTGTGCTCGACGAGGATGACGACGACCTGCTTCAGTCCGCAGCGGCATAGGGTCGGCAACCATCGTTTTCCTGAGGCCCGCGCCGTTGCGCGGGCCTTTCCCTTTTTCCGTTGAACCCGAGGCGGTTTCGCCCTCTCTATGCTGGCATGACCAACCGCCCCGGAACCGCCCTTGTCACCGGCTCGGCCGGCTTTATCGGCCACGCCGTCTGCGCCCGTCTGCTCGCCGATGGTTGGAGCGTCACCGGTATCGACGCGGTGACGGACTACTACGACCCCGCACTCAAGCGCGCGCGGCTGGCCACCCTTGTCCCGAACCCACGGTTCACCGCCGTCGAGGCGCGGATCGAAGAGCCGGGCCGCCTCCACGCCCTGATGTCGGACCGCCCCGACCTCGTGATCCATCTTGCCGCCCAGGCAGGTGTGCGCCATTCGATCGAGGCGCCCGAAAGCTATGTGAACGCGAACCTCATCGGGACGTTCCGCCTGCTTGAAGCGGCGCGCGCCCACCCACCGCGCCACATGCTTCTGGCCTCGACCTCGTCTGTCTATGGCGCCAACACCGACATGCCCTATGCCGAAACGCAGAAGGCAGACACCCAGATGTCCTTCTACGCTGCTACCAAGAAGGCGACCGAGGCGATGGCGCACTCCTATGCCCATCTCTACGATCTTCCGGTGACGATGTTTCGCTTCTTCACCGTCTACGGCCCCTGGGGCCGTCCGGACATGGCGCCGATGCTCTTTGCCGATGCCGCCTTCTCCGGGCGACCGATCCGGGTCTTCAACCACGGAGACATGGCGCGGGATTTCACCTATATCGATGATCTGGTCGAAGCGGTCCTTCGCCTTGCTGCGGCGATCCCCGAACGCCCGTCCGCGCCGGACGATGTCCGCGCAGGTGACAGCCTGTCACCAGTGGCCCCCTTCCGCATCGTGAACATCGGCAACGCAGCACCCGTCCGCCTGATGGACTTTGTCGAAGCAATCGAAAGTGCCACCGGCCGGCAGTTGCAGAAAGAGATGCACCCGATGCAACCCGGAGACGTCCCCGCGACCTGGGCGGATACCCGCCTGCTTGAGCGGCTAACGGGCTTCCAGCCATCCACACCTATTGGCGTCGGTGTCGATAAGTTCGTTGCGTGGTACCGTAGCTTCTACAGACTCTGATCTGTCCTTGAAGCGCTGACGTTGTTTTCGCCCTCATCCGGCGTCAGCCCGTAGGGTGCAACGAGGTCCCAGACATGCTGCGGAATCATCCAGCGCATCCGGCGGGGTTCGGAGCGGCGCAGGTGCAGCACCGTTTCGGCGGCCTTCATCTCAAGCCTCGTGCGGGCGAATTCCAGCCCTCGGGGTCCGGTGCGGGGCTGAAGCCAGCCCACGAAGCCGCGCAGGAAATTGGGCATACGGCGCAGCGGAAGACCGCCAGCCGCGCGTCGGGTGTTCTCGATGAACCCGCGAACCGCACCGGCCCGCTTGCCCTTGTCTCCCGGTGACTTGAGGCTCACCTCGTCGCCCAGCATCTCGACCAGCGCCTGTCCGCGCGGGTTGCGGACGATCAGCCATTGTTCGCCCTCGCCGCCCATGTAGCCCACGGTGATGTCGGCAAGGCTGTTGGAGTAATCCACGCAGGTCCGGCAGGTCAGCGGAAAGAAATCGGACGGCAGGTCCGAGATGGGAAGCTTCAGGAACGGAATCTCGCGCTTCGAGCCATCGTCGAACCGCATCTCGACCCGGTAATCTGCCCGGAACTCGAGATAGGTCACGGCGTCCGGCCGGTCGGTCAGGCGCTCGAGGAACAGGTGGAAGTTTTCGGTGCTCGTGTTGTCTGAACAGGGCGTTCCGATCACCGTGATCGCCTCGAACCCCAGTTCGGCTTCAAGGACGCGCAGCGCATAGACCTGACAGGGGATGCCGATCACCGCGATCTTCCGGTGGCCCGCCGCCCGCGCCGGTTCCAGCAGCGACAGAAGCGGAGCGTAGCCCATGCGCATCCCGCGCGCCTGCGCCATTGCAGCCGGATCGGTGATGATCGCCGGAACCGGCTTCCAGCGATCGTTCTCGTCCGGCACCATCGTCAGCACTGCGTCCACCGCGCCGGTCTCGAGCAACCGCTCGGCGAAGCGGGTCGTCAGTCCCGTCCACTGTGCCCCTTCGCGCGGCTTGCGCAAGGCGGCGCGATGCATGGAGAGGTAGGGACCGAAGAAGCGTTCGTCCCCCTTTTGGGGCTCTCGCGCCCGCCCGTGAACCTGCGCCTCCATCGCCGGATAGTCCGGGCGGATGAACTGGCAGGCCCGTCCGCAATCGACGGCGCGGTCCGTTCGCGACAAGCCGCAATCGGTGCACAGCTTGCGCGGCGCCGCGTTTCCGGGTGTCGGCGACCAGATACCAAGGTCGGGAGGTCTCGAATCCAGCATGACGTCGGGCCCGGCGTTGTCCTCTGAAAACCCTATGGAAGGACGGCTGGCCTGTCCAGAAGACTGTCAATCTGAGCTTACACATGGTACTGGTTGTAGACTACCGTCCTGCATTGTCCGGACCGTGCCCCTTCCCCCTCCATGCTGCCGCTGTTATGACGCCTTCAATTCTGTCCGGAGGGTCTGATGGGCTATCGCGTCGTTGTCGTCGGCGCCACGGGGAACGTGGGCCGCGAAATGCTGAACATCCTGGCCGAGCGCCAGTTTCCCGCCGACGAGGTGGCCGCACTTGCGTCGCGCAAATCGATGGGAACCGAAGTCAGCTACGGCGACAAGACCCTCAAGACACGCGACCTCGAGCAGTTCGATTTCGAAGGCTGGGACATCGCGCTTTTCGCGATCGGGTCCGAGGCCACCAAAAGCTATGCGCCGCGCGCCGCGAAGGCCGGGTGCCTGGTGATCGACAACTCTTCGCTCTACCGCTACGACTCGCAGGTCCCGCTGATCGTGCCCGAGGTCAACCCCCAGGCGATCGAAGGCTATCGCAACAAGATGATCATCGCCAATCCCAACTGCTCGACCGCGCAGATGGTGGTGGCGCTCAAGCCGCTGCACGACCGCGCGCGCATCAGGCGGGTGGTGGTGTCGACCTATCAGTCGGTTTCGGGCGCGGGCAAGGACGGCATGGACGAGCTTTGGGACCAGACCAAGGGCATGTATGTCCCGGGGCAGGAGCGGGACCCCAAGAAGTTCACCAAGCAGATCGCCTTCAACGTCATTCCCCATATCGACGTGTTCATGGACAGCGGCGAGACGAAAGAAGAATGGAAGATGGTCGCCGAGACCAAGAAGATCCTCGATCCCGCGATCAAGGTCACCGCCACCTGCGTGCGTGTGCCGGTCTTCGTCGGCCATTCCGAGGCGGTGAACATCGAGTTCGAGGATTTCCTCGACGAGGACGAGGCCCGCGACATCCTGCGGGAAAGCCCCGGCATCATGGTCGTCGACAAGCGCGAGGACGGTGGCTACGTCACCCCGGTCGAATGCGTCGGCGACTACGCCACGTTCATCAGCCGCATCCGTCAGGATTCGACCATCGAGAACGGTCTGAATCTCTGGTGCGTCTCGGACAACCTGCGCAAGGGCGCGGCGCTCAACGCCGTCCAGATCGCCGAACTCTACGGCCGCGAGATCCTCAAGCGCGGCTGAGCCGGGCCTGGCGACATGCTGCGAATTCGACCCATTTTGCCGACGTCCTGAAACCCTTTCTTGAAGCCCTGACGGCAAGGTCCGGAAACGGATCGCGGCGGTCGGGGAGCGGAGGCGATGGGTCAGGTCACGCGGCTTTATCATGCGGAAGAACTTCGTCTCGACAACCGGCGCCTGCGGGCGCTTGCCGCAGATCCGGCCAATGGTGGTGCCGACCGCGTGATGACGCGCGCGATGGGCGAGATCGCCGTGCGTCTTGCCCGCATCGAAACCGCCTATGGCACCGGCGCGCTTGATCGCGTCGCCCGGGGCGCTCAGGGCATCGCCGCAATGGCCGACCAGACCGGCCTTGCCAGCCTGCGCGATGCAGCAAAGGCCGTGAATGCCCTGGCAAAGTCGCGTGACAGTGCCGCGCTTGCCGCCTGCGTGGCACGCCTGATCCGCGTGGGGGAAATGTCGCTGGTCACCGTCTCGGATGTCCACGATCTTACCCTCTGAGGGCGCTTGCAGGTGTCGCGCGTTCGGCTAGGGTCGCGGCCATGACACAGCTTGCCTTCGCCCCGCCCGACGAAACCGCCTGCCCGCTGACGCTGGTAGAGACAGGCGGCCTCGACACCTGGAAATCCACGCTTTCCGCCCATGCCGCCGCCTGGGTCGAGGCGCAGGGCTTCACGGCCGCCCACGGCGCTTCGGTCGAAATTCCCGGCCCCGACGGTCGCCCCGTTGCGGCCGCCGTCGGGCTTGGCGGGCCGCGCGATCGGGCGCGCAACCGGTATGCGCTGGCGCAGGCACGATCCACGCTATCCGCCGGTCCCTGGCGGCTTCAGCACGGTCTGACACCGGGGGATCTGTCCGCCGAATGCCTGGGCTGGCTGATGGAAGGCTATCGCTTCGACAGATATCGCGCGACCACGCCTCCCAAGGCCGCCCTTGTCGCGCCAGACGGGATCGACGCCGCACGTCTTGAGGTCATCGCCGGGGGCGAGGCGCTGACGCGCGACCTCATCAATACCCCCGCCAACGACATGGGTCCCGCCGAACTCGCCGCGGCGGTGCAGTTGCTGGCGCAGGAGGTCGGCGCGTCTTTCGATCAGATCGTGGGCGACGCGCTTCTCGAACGGGGCTTTCCGATGATCCACGCGGTCGGCGCCGCAAGCCCGCGCGCCCCGCGCCTGATCGAGATGCGCTGGGGCGAGGCCGGGCCGTGTCTGACGCTGGTGGGCAAGGGGGTCTGCTTCGACACGGGCGGGCTGAACCTCAAGCCCGGCGCTTCGATGGGGCTGATGAAGAAGGACATGGGCGGTGCGGCCACCGTCCTCGGCCTTGCCCGGATGATCATGCAGCTTGGCCTGCCGGTTCGACTGCGCGTCCTGATCCCGGCGGTCGAGAACGCGGTCTCGGGTGCGGCGTTCCGCCCGGGCGATATCCTGCGCTCGCGCAAGGGACTGACGGTCGAGATCAACAACACCGATGCCGAGGGGCGCCTCGTCCTGGCCGACGCGCTGGCGCTGGCTGACGAGGAACCCTCGGATCTCGTCGTCTCCATGGCCACGCTCACCGGTGCCGCGCGCGTCGCGGTGGGACCCGATCTGGCTCCGTTCTTCACGGGGTCCGACGACCTTGCGGGGCTCCTGTCGGACGCAGGGTCCGAGGTCCGGGACCCGGTCTGGCGCCTGCCGTTCTGGGATCCCTACGAGTCCATGATCGAACCGGGCATCGCCGATCTCGACAACGCGCCGAAGGGCGGCTTCGCCGGGGCGATCACCGCGGCGCTGTTCCTGCGCCGCTTCGTGACCGACGCGCCCCGCTATCTGCATCTCGACGTCTACGGCTGGCAACCGGCGCCATCCCCCGGGCGGCCGAAAGGCGGTGCTGCACAGGGGGCGCGGGCCTTGCTGCAGGCCCTGCCGCGCGTCCTGAGCCTGTGACCGATCCCCGCCTGACCCCGTCGAACGGCCGCGTCGCCGAAGCCGGCTGGGAAGACCGGGTCACGGCCGATGCCTTTGTGCCTGGCACCTGGAAGACAGTCTCGGCACAGCTGGCCGACCTGTGCCGCGCCCCTGCCGGGGCGCGTGACCGCCAGCTCCAGATGGGCGACCGGTTTCTCGTGCTCGAGACCCGCGACGGCTGGGCTTTCGGCCGCGCCGCTCGCGATGGCTATGTGGGCTACATCGCGGACGACCAGCTTGGCGACGACATCGCCGCAACCCATGTCGTCGCGGTCCGCGCCACGCATCTTTATGCCTCCCCCGACATCAAGACGCCCGAGATTACGTCACTCGGCTTCGGGGCCCGCCTTGCCATCGCCCACGAAGACCGCACCTTCTTCGAGACGACGAATGGGGCCTTTGTTCCCAAGCCACATCTGCGACCGGTCGACCGCCCGTTCCGCGACCCCGTGACGGTGGCGCAGGTCTTCTTCGGCACGCCCTATCTCTGGGGCGGAAACTCGGTCTTCGGTATCGATTGCTCGGGCCTCGTGCAGGCGGCGTATCTGGCCTGTGGAATTCCCTGTCCCGGCGACAGTGACCTTCAGGCCGCGCTGGGCGCCGACATCCCGCCGGACGCCCCCGTGATCCGCGGCGACCTCTTTTTCTGGGAGGGTCATGTCGCCATCGCGGTCGATGCCGAAACCCTGATCCACGCCAATGCCCACCACATGGCCGTGGCCTACGAGCCACGTGTGGCGGCGATTGCCCGGATCGAGGCGCAGGGAGGCGGGCCGGTTGTGGCGCGAAGGCGCCTTCAGGCGGGGACCTAGTCGACCGGCCGGATCAGCTTGCGGTCGAAGTCCCGCAGGACGGTTCGAAGATCGTGTCCGCGCTTGAGGATCTGACCATCCATGCCGATTACGGCGTACATGCCCTGACGCTGACGCAGCTTGGGACGCTTCTCGATGCGATAGACCGGGTATTCGGCCGTCCTGCGAAAGACCGAAAAGACCGCGACGTCCCGCAGGAACGACATTCCGTAGTCCCGCCATTCGCCCGCGGCCACCATCCGGCCGTAAAGCCCGAGGATCACCTGCAACTCGATACGGTCGAAGGCAACCTTGTCGTCAAGCGAACGTGCGGCGGGGAACGGCGTGGGAGACTGTATCGTCATGGCGTGATGTTGTGCCCGAGCGACGGTGAAATCAAGCGCGGTCAAGAAATTGCCTCAGAATTACCGCTCCGGTGCACGGCCCACTCCTTCATTGCGCCTTCATCCGCTGCGACCTTCATTCCAGCGAAAGACGCTAACCCCCGATGCTGCGGATCAACAGCCCCCACCCAGCCCGCGGCATCGGGGTCTTTCGCCTCCCCCCCATTCAAGTCCCGGACAGGCTTTCATCGCTGCGGCCCCTTGCGCCCGCGCGCCCTTGGCCTATCCTCAACCGTACCTCGGGGTGCCCTGACACTGGGCTGAGATGCGCCGGCTGCGCGAACCCGTCGAACCTGAACCGGCTAATACCGGCGGAGGGAAGGTCAGAGAGTTCCTCTACCCGAACCCCGCCCGACATGCGTAGAGGATGCCATGAACCATACCTTCACCATGACGGCGCTTCTGTCTGCCACGGCCCTTGCGGCCCAGGCACAGGACACACCCGTCCTCACCGTCTATACCTACGACAGCTTCGTGTCCGAATGGGGCCCCGGTCCCGCGATCGAGACCGCGTTCGAAGAAACCTGCGGCTGCGACCTGCAGTTCGTCGGCGCGGGCGATGGCGCGGCCCTTCTGGCAAGGCTCCAACTCGAGGGCGCGCGCACCGAGGCCGACGTCGTGCTGGGCCTCGACACCAATCTGACCGACCGCGCGGCCGGCACAGGTCTCTTCGCTCCGCATGGCAAGACCGACCTGTCCCTCGACCTGCCGGTCGCATGGGATGACCCGCTTTTCCTGCCCTTCGACTGGGGGTACTTCGCCTTCGTCCACGATACGACCCGTCTGCCCGAGCCGCCCGTCAGCCTGCAGGCTCTCGCCGACAGCGACGTCTCGATCCTGATCCAGGACCCCCGGTCCTCGACCCCCGGTCTGGGCCTTCTGATGTGGGTGAAGGCTGCCCACGGCGACGACGCCCCGGCCGCTATGGGAGGCGCTCTCCGACAACATCGTCACCGTCACCCCCGGCTGGTCCGAGGCCTATGGCCTCTTCCTTGAGGGCGAGGCCGACATGGTGCTGTCCTACACCACCTCGCCCGCCTATCACCTGATCGCGGAAGACGACCCGACCAAGGCCGCCGCCCCCTTCGACGACGGCCATTACATGCAGGTCGAGGTTGCGGGCATGCTCGCGTCCTCGGACCAGCCGGACCTCGCGCGAGCGTTCCTCGACTTCATGCTCACCGACGCGTTCCAGACGGTCATCCCAACGACCAACTGGATGTATCCCGCCGTGACCCCGGCAGGGGGACTGCCGGACGGCTTCGGCACCCTGATCACGCCGGACAAGGCGCTTCTCCTGTCGCCGGCCGAGGCCGAAACGATCCGGGATGCGGCACTGGAAGAATGGCGCGCCGCGCTCAGCCGATAGCCGTCGGGGCAGGGACAACCGCCGCCGCGCTTGTCGCCGTCTTCGTCGCCGGTCCGCTGATCGCGGTCTTCCTGCGGGCCGAGGCGCCCGCCGCCCTTGGCCCGGCCGACTGGGCGGCGGTCCGCTTTACCGTCGTCCAGGCGGTGATCTCGGCCGCGCTCAGCGTCGCACTCGCGATTCCGGTGGCACGGGCGCTGGCCCGCCGCGACTTCCCCGGTCGTCGCCTTCTGGTCACCCTGCTTGGCGCGCCCTTCATCCTGCCGGTGATCGTCGCCGTCCTGGGGATCATCGCCATCTTCGGTCAGAACGGACTGATCAGCCGCGCGCTCATGGCGGGAGGGTTCGAGCCGATCTCGATCTACGGCGCCCAAGGCGTGATCCTGGCCCATGTCTTCTTCAACCTGCCTCTCGCGACCCGCTTTCTGCTGCAGGGCTGGCAATCCGTTCCCGCAGAACGCTTCCGCCTTGCTGCGTCCCTTGGAATGACCGCCGCCGACATTTCGCGCGCGATCGAACGGCCGATGCTGCGCGCCGTCGTCCCGGGGGCGGCAATGGTGATCTTTCTTGTCTGCCTGACCAGCTTCGCCGTCGCTCTGACCCTTGGCGGCGGTCCCCGCGCCACGACGGTGGAACTGGCGATCTACCAGGCCTTCCGCTTCGACTTCGACCTCGGCAAGGCAGCCCTTCTGGCGCTGGTACAACTGGTCCTCACGCTTGCGGCCACGGCTCTGGCCTGGCGCATCGCGGTTCCGTCAGCCTTCGGCACGGGTCTTGACCGCCCGGTCACCCGGTGGGACGCCCGCACACCCGCCCTGCGCGCCATCGACACGGCGGCCATTGTCCTTGTCGCGCTGTTCCTGCTTCTGCCGCTGGGCGCGGTGGTCGTCGCAGGACTGCCGCGCCTTGCAGACCTGCCGGCGGGGATCTGGGCCGCGACCCTGCGCTCGGTCCTCGTGGCGCTGTCCTCTGCCACGCTGACACTAATCCTCTCAGGGGCGATCGCAGCAGGGGCGGCCACACTTGCACCCCGGGCCCCCCGTCGCGCCGGGATGATCGAGGGCGCGGGCTACCTGACCGTCGCGGCCTCGTCCCTTGTGGTCGGAACTGGCCTTTTCATCGTCCTGTTTCCGATCGCCGACCCCCGCGCGCTTGCCCTGCCGGTCACCGCGCTCGTCAACGCGCTGATGGCGCTGCCGTTCACACTACGGGTCCTGATCCCGGCCGTCGTGGATGTGCTGCGCGACTATGCCCGCCTCGCCGACAGCCTTGCGATGCCGCCCTTGGCCCGGTTGCGCCTTGTCTACCTGCCCCGTCTGTCGCGGCCCATCGGCTTCGGCGCGGGCCTTGCCGCGGCGCTGTCGATGGGCGACCTTGGCGTCATCATCCTTTTTGCCGATCCGCAGGCACCGACGCTGCCCTTGCAGGTCTACAGCCTCATGGGGGCCTATCGCATGGCAGACGCCGCCGCCGCAGCACTTCTTCTGGTGACCATCAGCGTGGCACTGTTCTGGATCTTCGACCGCGGGGGGCGGATGAATGCACGGGAGTGACGGCCTTGAGATCCGCACCCTTCGCTTTGCCCGCGACGGTTTTGTCCTGAGTGCGGACTGGAGCATTGCGGCCGGTCGGTGCGTCGCCGTCGTCGGCCCCTCCGGCTCGGGCAAGTCGACCCTTCTGTCGCTGATCGCGGGGTTCGAGACACCGGACAAGGGGCAGATCCTCTGGAAGGGCCGCGACCTCACGCCGCTTGCCCCCGGCGACCGGCCCGTCAGCACGATCTTTCAGGACCAGAACCTCTTTCCCCATCTCGACGTCGCCGCGAATGTGGGCCTTGGCGTGTCGCCCTCCCTTCGGCTGACCGAGGCGGATCGGGCGGCCGTGGCCGATGCGCTGGCCCGTGTGGGCCTGACGGGGCTGGAACGGCGCCGGCCGGGGGACCTGTCCGGGGGCCAGCAGGCCCGCGTGGCACTGGCCCGCACCCTGATCCGGGACCGGCCGATCATGCTTCTGGACGAAGCCTTCTCGGGGCTTGGTCCGGCGCTGAAGGACGACATGCTCGGCCTCGTCGCGGATCTGTCGCGGGAAACCGGCATGACCGTGCTCATGGTCAGCCACGATCCCGACGACGCCCGCCGCATCGCGGATGAAACGGTGTTCATCGACAACGGCCACGCCCACGCTCCGCAGCCCACGCAGGCGCTGTTCGACAACCCGCCCGAGGCGCTGCGCAGCTATATCGGAAGCTGAGCGGGATTGGCCCCAGCCCGTCCGGCGAAGAGGCCGCAGGCTGCCCGCCGTTTTGACCTTGGCAAGGCCGTGCCGACTGGACATATGGACCGGGTGTTTTCCCGTTCGCTCAGATCGGCCTGGCATCACGTCAGGTACCTGCCGCTGCTGTCTGCGCTGACGGTGTCGCGTCCGCGCGGTTTTGCCAAGCGTTCACGTGCGCTTGGCGCGATGGTCGGCGTGGTGACGCGCTGGTTTCCTCCGGCGAGGTGGCGGTTCGACCGCGAAGTCTCTCTCGTGTTTTCGGACATGCCGCGCGGCGAACGGGCGCGCATGAGCCGGGATATGGGCCGCCACATGGGCCAGACGCTGTTCGAGATCTATCATTGCGCCGAGTTCCAGACCCGCCAGGATACCTTTCGGTTCTCCGGCCCCGGCCTTGCCGCGCTGGAAGAGGCGCGGGCCGCCGGGAAAGGCGCCCTCATCGTCTCGGGTCATTTCGGGCAGTGGGAGGCGATACGAGCCGTTCTGAAGTCCCGCGGCATGGAGACTGGGGCGGTGTACCGGCCGCAGACCAATCGCCACTACCAGCGGCGGCTGCTGGCCGGGATCGAAGCGGGCGGAAAGCCGATTCTCGAAACCGGGCGCCTCGGCACGAAGGCGTTGGTCCGCCATCTGCGCGAGGGCGGCTTCATGGCGATTCTTCTGGACGAGAAATATGCCGAAGGTGTGCGTATCCCTTTCCTGGGGCGTCCGGCGCTGACGTCGCTTGCCGCCGCGCAGCTTGCGCTGAAATACGACCTGCCGATGGTTCCGGCCTATGGCACTCGCAGCGCGGATGGCAGCAGTTTCGATGTGGCGTTCGAGGATGCCATTCCGCACACCGACCCCGACACCATGACCCGCGCCTTCAACGACAGTCTGTCGGCGCGCATCCTGGCAAACCCGGATCAGTGGTACTGGCTGCTGGGCCGCTGGAAAGGGGCGTGAGAGAAGGCCCGAGGATCGTTGGGCCCGCCGGGTTCGACATGCGACCCTCCCCAAATAGGAACGGCGCCCCTGCGGGTTTTCGCAAGGGCGCCGAACCATGCCGTCAGTCCGGGATCACTCGGCCGCCTGAACCTTCGCCTTGCGCTTGACCGGCGCCCAGATCCGCTTGTTCGTCAGGTAGAGCAGCACCGAAAGGATCGTCAGCATGATCACCCCGGTGAAGCCGGCCTGCTTGCGCGCCATCATCTTCGGCTCGGCGGTCCACATCAGGAAGGCGGCCACGTCTTTCGAGACCAACTCGATATCCGTGGGCGAGCCGTCTTCGTAGAAGACGTCATCCCCCCAAAGCGGCGGCGCCATCGAGATCCAGCCGCCGGGAAAGGCGGTGTTCTCGTAGAGGATGGTGCCAGCCTCTTCCTTGTCTTCACCGGTATAGCCGGTCAGAAGCGACGCGATGTATTCCGCACCGCCCATGCCGCGGAAGAGCTGGTTGATGCCCAGCCCATAAGGCCCGTGGAAGCCCGCGCGCGCCTTCGCCATCAGGCTCAGATCTGGTGCGTTCGACAGGCTCGATGCGGGGAAGTGGTCGGTCGGCCGGGCCGCACGGAAATCGCCTTCTCCTTCGAAGAGAACGGGGTCCCAGACCTCGTAGAACTCGGCATAGGCGCGGACCTGATCCGCGGGCAGTTCCGGACCGCCCGGATCGCCCAGAGTGCGGAACGGCACGAACTTCAGCCCGTGGCACGCCGCGCAGACTTCGGTATAGACCTGAAGCCCGCGCTGCAGTTGCATCTGGTCGTAGGTACCGAACGGCCCCTCGAACGAGAAGTCGAAATCCTCGACATGGCCGGCGGTGCCGGCGGCCAGAGCGGCCCCCGGTGCAAGCGTCAGCGCCATGGCGGCGGAAAGTGCAAGACGTTTCAGCATTGGATTGCGTTCCTTTCTCACTCGGCCGGGCTCGGATCGACCAGCCCGCTTGCGGGCTTTGTCCTGCCGTAATGCTCGACGAAGTCGTCCTCGATCGTGGAAGGCTGCGGCAGCGGTTTCTCGATCACGCCCAGAAGCGGCAGGATGATCAGGAAATATGCGAACCAGTAGGCGGACCCGATCAGTGCGATGTAGGGATAGATCCCCTCGGCCGGCATCGCACCGACCCACATCAGGACCATGAAGTCCACCACCAGAAGCCAGAACCACCACTTGAACATCGGGCGATAACGGCCCGACCGCACCGACGAGGTGTCAAGCCAGGGCGCCAGCGCCATCACCACGATCGCGCCGAACATCGCCAGCACGCCGAAGAACTTGGCGTCGATGATGCCGCCGGTGATGAACGATGCGAACTGCACCACCCAGACGGTGTCGTCGAAGGCCCGCAGGATCGCGTAGAACGGCAGGAAGTACCATTCCGGAACGATATGCGCGGGCGTCACAAGCGGGTTCGCCTCGATATAGTTGTCCGGGTGTCCCAGGTAGTTCGGCATGAACCCGACCACAGCGAAGAAGATCGCCAGGATCACGAACAGCGCGAACAGGTCCTTCATGACGAAGTAGGGCCAGAACGGCAGGGTATCGGCATCGGCTTCTTCGCGCGACGTGCGGCGCACCTCGACCCCGGTGGGGTTGTTGTTCCCGGTGGTGTGGAACGCCCAGATGTGGACGACCACAAGGCCCAGGATCACGAAGGGCAGCAGGTAATGCAGCGAGAAGAAGCGCGTCAGCGTCGCGTTGTCCACCGCGGGTCCGCCCAGAAGCCAGGTCTGCAGCGTTTCGCCCACGAAGGGGATCGCGCCGAAAAGGCCGGTGATCACCGTGGCGCCCCAGAACGACATCTGACCCCAGGGAAGAACATAGCCCATGAAGGCCGTGCCCATCATCAGCACGTAGATCAGGATGCCGATGATCCAGGTGATCTCGCGCGGCTCCTTGTACGAGCCGTAGTAGAGGCCGCGGAAGATGTGCATGTAGACCGCTAGGAAGAACAGCGATGCGCCGTTCTGGTGAATATAGCGCAGCATATAGCCGCCATTCACGTTACGCATGATATGCTCCACGCTGGCGAAGGCCATCGTGGTGTCCGGCGTGTAATGCATCACCAGAACAATGCCGGTGACGATCTGCAACACCAGACAGAAGGTCAGGACGATTCCCCAGATCCACATCCAGTTCAGGTTCTTGGGGGTGGGGAGCATCAGCGTGTCGTACATCAGCGCCACGATCGGGAGGCGGCGGTGAAGCCACTTCTCGCCGCCCGATGTCGGTTCGTAATGGTCGTGGGGAATTCCGGACATGGTCTTCTCCCTTATCCGAGCTGGATGATCATGTCGTCGACGAATGCGACGACTGGAATGTGCAGGTTCTGGGGTGCCGGGCCGCGGCGAATGCGCCCGGAGGCGTCGTAGTGCGACCCGTGGCAGGGGCAGAACCACCCGAAGTAGTCGCCTGCGCCATCGCCAAGAGGCACACAGCCGAGGTGGGTGCATACCCCGATCATGACAAGCCACCTACCTTCCGTATCCAGCGTGCGGTTGTAGTCTTCCGCATCGGTGCCGGGGAGGTTGGGGTTGCGCAATTCCTTGTCGATTGTGAGTTCTTCCATCGTTACCGAACGCGCCTGCTCGATCTCTTCGTCCGTGCGGTGGCGGATGAAGACCGGCTTGCCGAGGAACTTGACGGAAATCTGAGTACCGACCTCGACGCCGCTGATATCGACAAGGATCGAACTCAGCGCCTGCACATCCGCCGACGGGTTCATCTGGTTGACCAGCGGCCAGACCGCGGCGCCGGCGACGACGGCGCCGGTTCCCGCGGTGGCATAAAAAAGAAAATCGCGGCGTGTGCCGTCATGGTCGTCTGCGTGGGACACGATCATCTCCATCTCTGAAACCCGCGGAGCGGGTCCATACGCATTTCGGCCGCAAACGCAAAGGGCGACCGTCTTTCGGCTATTTAGCTTCGGGGGCCGGTGGCGTCCAGCGCCCATTCCGCGCGTTTGGTCGCAGGCTTGCGGTCAGAGCGCGCGCGCCAGAAGGGGTGCCGCCAGCTTGATTGCGAAGCCAAGGAAGAACACGCCGACCGCAAGATTGACGACCGGCGCCGCCCGCAGGTACAGCATCGCCGCCCGGCGGGTTGAAAAGGCCATCGCGTAGATCGTGTAAATCGACAGGGAAAGAAGGCAGGCCCCTGCCGTCAGAAGCGCGATGTCACCCGGTGTGGCGATGGCCACCGGAAAGATCCCCAGGATCGCGATCCAGGTGGTCAGCGCCTTCGGATTGGTCGCGTTGACCGACAACGACCGGGCAAAGGACGCACCAAGGCTCAAGCCCGCCACCCCGGCAAGAGACGCTTCCCGTCCGGTGACCCCGCGCATCCCCGCGCGCAGGTACTTTGTGGCGAACCACACCAGAAGCCCCGCCGCCATAACCGTCAGCGTCGCTTCGGCATAGGGCACAACGGCGAAAACCGCCGCCATGCCCAGCGACATCGCCAGGCACCAGATCCCGATCCCGACCCCGACCGCCGCAGCCGAGGCCAGCCCAGCGGCCCGGCCCGACCCCATGGCGGTCGTCACCGTGTTCAGCACGTTCGGCCCCGGCGACATGATGTTGAGCGCGAGGATCGTCCAGACGGTGAGAAAGGCGCTGAAGGGAAGCGTCACGCGGCGGGCGCCGTCGCCTCCATGCTCGGGCGGGCCGCGAACTTCAGGTACCACGCCGCGAGCGCCGGATGCGATGTGCGCCAGGCGCGGTCGCCATGCCGCAGGTCAAGGTACCCCAGTGCGCAGCCGATCGCGATCTGCCCCGCGTCGAGCGGGCCGTGAAGGTGGCTCATCCAGCGTGCCTCCAGCGCGTCAAGGGCGCGGGCGACCTTGCCCCATTGCGCGTCGACCCAGGCCTCGCTCCGCACCGCCTCGTCGCGGAAGCGGGCCTCGTAGACCATCAGCACGGCGGCATCCATGATCCCGTCGCCGGTCGCCTCCAGCGTCAGGGTCTCCCAAAGCGTCCGGTCCGGGTAGAGCCCGGCCCCCGCAAGCGTATCGAGATAGCGGCAGATCACCCGGCTGTCATAGATCGCCGGACCATCCGCGCGGATCAGCGTGGGGATCTTTCCCAGGGGGTTCTTCGCCTTGTTCTGCTCGTCCGGGGCCAGCGGCCCGTTGGTCACCGACACGACCTCGACGTCGCCGATCAGGCCGGTTTCGTGCAGAAGCACCCGCACCTTGCGGCAGAACGGCGACGGCCCGCTGTCGAGAAGCTGCATCAGACGCGGCGCAGGCGGATGCGCGTCAGCGCGGTGGCGTCGATCTCGACGCCCGGCCCGCCGGCTCCGAAGCGGAACGTGCGCTTCATCCGGCCACTGGCGTTCATCTGTTCCGCGTCCTTGCGCCAGAAGATGCCTTCCTCGGTCTCGTCCATAGCGTCCTCGGCGCGCTGGTCGCGGCGGGCGACGGCGGCGCTTCGGGTGATCGCATAGGTGGCCAGCGCCAGCGCGCCATAGCGCAGTGCGACACCGGCGATCGGGGCAAGGGGCAGGGCCATCGGAACGTCTCCTGAAATGCACAATGATCAGGATATGGGAAGCGCAGGCCCGCTGTCCACCGGGATAAGCGAGATGAGGCTCAGCCGCCGGCGGCCTGCCGTGCGTAATCCTCGGCATCGAACCACCCGCGCGAGAAACGCACCTTCAGGTCGTCGCCCAGATCCCATTCCTCCCAGCCCCGGATTTTCAGGGGATGGCCCGTTCCGGCATCCTGGCCGGTGAAGGTCCAGACGTAGATGGCATGGCTGCCTGCCAACCGGATCGCGTCGCAGGTCAGCGTGAGGCCGGGGACATCGGCGAAGAATCCCTCCGCCATGCGCCGCACACCGTCCCGCCCAGTCCAGGGTTCGCCCTGGTTGATCACGATCCCGCCATCCTCGGCATAATGCGCGGCCACCGCCTCGGCCGACCCTGAGTTCCAGGCCGCGGTATAGTCAGCGGCCATGCGCGCGATGTCTTTGGCGTTTGGTGCCATGATCTTCCTCCTGGACGGGCCTTGCCAGAGACTACCATGGGCCAGTGTTTGATGCGCAAGGGAATTCCGGTCAGGCGGGCAGGGCGGTTATCCGTCCGTCGGCAACGCCGGTCAGTCGGGCGGTCACGATGGCTCCGACGGGCTGGTCGGCCCCGAACGCCACCTCGGCGAAACTCTCTGTCCGGCCCATCCGGGGGCTTTCCATCAGCACGTCTGACACCGTGCCGACAAGGCCGGCCAGATGCCGCCCCACCGCCCGGTCTCCGGCCTCGCGCAGCCGTGCGGCCCGTTCCCGGATCGCCTCTCCCCGGACCTGTGGCATCCGCGCCGCCGGCGTGCCTTCGCGGGGCGAATAGGGGAAGACATGCAGCCATGTCAGGCCGCAGTCCTCGACCAGCTTCAGCGAATTCTCGAACATCGCCTCGGTCTCGGTCGGGAATCCCGCGATGATGTCGGCCCCGAAGGTCATGTCGGGCCGCAGCCGCCGTGCCTCCTCGCAGAACCGGATCGCGTCGTCCCGCAGATGCCGCCGCTTCATCCGCTTGAGGATCATGTCGTCCCCGGCCTGAAGGCTGAGGTGAAGATGGGGCATCAGCCGCGGCTGGGTAGCGATGGCGTCCATCAGGTCGGGATCGACCTCGATCGAATCGATCGAACTGATCCGAAGCCGGGGAAGGTCGGGGACCAGCCGAAGGATGCGCTGCACCAGGTTGCCCAGCTTCGGCCCCCCCGGCAGATCCGCACCCCAGCTGGTCAGGTCGACCCCGGTCAGCACCACCTCGTTGAAGCCCTTGGCCACAAGCCGCCGGATCTGGTCGACCACCACGCCGGCCGGCACCGACCGCGAATTGCCCCGTCCATAGGGAATGATGCAGAAGGTGCAGCGATGGTCGCAGCCGTTCTGGACCTGCACATAGGCCCGGCTTCGCGTCCCGAACCCGTCGATCAGGTGTCCGGCGGTTTCGGTCACCGCCATGATGTCGTCCACCACGATCTTCTCGCTCTCGCCGATCAGTCCGCTGGCCAGGCCTGCCCAGGTCTCGGGCCGGCCCTTCTCGGAGTTCCCGATCACGAGATCGACCTCGGGCATCGCGGCGAAAGTCGCGGGCTCGGTCTGCGCGGCGCAGCCGGTCACGATCAGCCGGGCCTCCGGGTGCTTGCGCCGCAGCCGCCGGATTTCCTGCCGGGCCTTGCGCACCGCTTCGGCCGTCACCGCGCAGGTGTTGACCACCACCGCGTCGCCCAGGCCGGCCGCCGACGACATCTCGCGCATCGCCTCGGTCTCATAGGCGTTGAGGCGGCAGCCGAAGGTGGCAAAGACAGGTGGGGCCGCGTTCATGGCGCTCCGCCGGTCGAGATGCAGCACCCCGTCGAAGACATGCGCCGTGGGTCCGGTCATCCAGACCCCGTCGTCCCGCCAGTCGATTTCCAGCGTTCCGCCGTCCACGACCACCCTGACCTTGCGATCCGTCAGCCCCCGCCGTGCCGCGGCCACCGCCGCCGCGCAGGAGCACGACCCCGACGCCAGCGTGACGCCCGTGCCCCGCTCCCAGATCCGCACCCGGATCTCGTCGCGCGCCCGCACCTCGACCAGTTCGACGTTGGTGCGCTGCGGGAACAGCGGATGCGTCTCGAACTCGGGCCCGATAGTGGCGATATCCGCGCCCTCGGCATCCTCGATGAAGAAGGTGCAGTGCGGGTTTCCCATGCCGGTGGCCACCGGGTCGCCCTCGATCGGCAGGCGAAGCGTGTCGATCTCGCGCGCCAGTGGGACCTCGTCCCAGCCGGTCAGCGGCGCGCCCATGTTGACCCGGGTCAGCCCGCCGCCGGCATCTTCGCAGGCCAGCAGGCCGCGTTCGGTCCGCAGGGCAACCGCCGACTTTCCTTCGGTGTCCATCAGGTGCCGCGCGATGCAACGAGTGGCGTTCCCGCAGGCGGCCGAGGCCGAGCCATCCGCATTCAGGAACGTCAGCCGCGCGTCTGCCGCGTCGTCCGTGTCGATCAGCGCCAGCTGGTCGAAACCCACCCCCCGGTGCCGGTCGCCGATCAGCCGCACCTCGGCGTCGCGCAATTCGACCACATGGCTTCGGCGGTCGATCACCACGAAGTCATTGCCAAGACCGTGCATCTTCATGAAAGGCACGGAAAGAGAAGTATCGCCTCTGCGCATCGCGCGGCGTATAGCGACTGTCCCGCATCTTGGAAAGCGCCCGCCGCGATTGACCCTTGACGCCTTTCGGACGCAGGGTTAGTCAGCCGCACCGTGCGGAAACGGTCGTTTCTGCGCGCCTTGGTGGATTGGGCCGTTAGCTCAGTTGGTAGAGCAACTGACTTTTAATCAGTGGGTCGCAGGTTCGAATCCTGCACGGCTCACCACTAAAAACAAGGGCTTAGCTGGAGACGGCTGGGCCCTTTGTTTTTCCGATAGCCACGTTGCCACATGGGAATGGGTGAAAGGGTCGATTGGTTGTGTACGGAAGAACAAGGCAGCGCCCGTTCGAGGCTGCGGCTTGGCTACTCGGCACCCTCGGCGATGACCCGCGCAATCCGACGCGTGACCGGATCGAGCCCCTCGGGGATATGCAGCTTTGTTCGTTTGAATACCAGCGCGTCCCGTCTTGGCATAAGATGTCAAGAGACGTAGGTTTCGCCGAGGTATTGGATTAGCACGGGTGTCCCCCATCAGGGTGACGAGCCACCACTCCCAAAGGACCTTCAAAGAGAATGATCGCAGGACAATCGGCGCAGGGAGGCCTTGGAACATTGAAGAGCAGGTCTTTCTTTTTGTACCTCGCACTTCTCACGAGCGTCCTCGCATCCTTCGCAGGGGGCACATCAGCCCAGGACGCTGTCAAGGAAGACATCGACGCTGCCAATCCTTCGCCACCGGATGAGGACGCAAAGGTCGGCTTCAGAGAAGGGTCCTTTGTCGCGGTTCCCATTCCGGTCAACGATCCGACCTTCGGCACAGGCATCGTCCTCGGTGGCGGCTACTTGTTCAAGGCGGACGAAAAATCCAACACCAGCTTCATTGGTGGTGGCGTTTTCGGCACGAACGAAGGCAGCCGGGCCGGCGCGATTGGCGGCAGTTTCTCGTTCGGCGAAAAACGCTACAACGGTTTCGGTCTTCTCGGCGCGGCGGATTTGAACTACGATCTCTTCATCCTCGGAGAGCCCGTGGGCATCGAGCAGGAGGCAATCGCCTTTCAGGGTCAGTTTCGCTATGGCTTCTCCGAAACGGTATCTGCCGGCTTTTCGCTCCGGTACCTCGAGACCCAGTTCGCCGGAGTGGATGGGAAGGAGCTTCCCGCCGAGATCCAGGACCTCACGAATGTCTCGATCGCAACGGTCGGCCTGGTCTTCCAGTGGGACACGCGCGACAATACGTTCTATCCGACATCCGGCGGCTTCCTCGATATCCAGGCGACGTATAACGAAGAAACCGGCGGTCAGAACCTGACCTATTCACGCTCGACGATTGGCTACGATCATTTCTGGTCGCTCGGGCCAAAGGCGGTCGTCGGCACCCGGATTGCGGGCTGTGCCGTGCAGGACAGGGCACCTTTCTTCGATACCTGTCTTCTTGGCTCGGAGCTCCGCGGATTCTCGCTGTTCGAATTCTATGGAGACGAGTTGGTGGCCGCGCAGGCCGAGTATCGCGGCCTGATCAACGAGCGCTTTGGCTATGTAGCCTTCGCTGGCGTCGGAGAAGTCCGCCGCAACTTTCTTTCGCTCGACAGCGGGGCACGCTATGCCGGTGGCGTCGGCGCGCGATACCGGGTTTCCAGAGAATTCGATCTCGACGTTTCGCTTGACGTCACGATCAACGACAAAAGCGAGAGCTACGTCTATTTCTACGTTGGTCAGGCGTTCTGATCCGAAAAGCTTGTTCCGGTGTGCGCCCTGCGAACTTCACCAGAGCGGCGCCTTTCCCCGGACTGCATAGGCAGAGGTAGTTGGGCACGGGCCGGGCCGTCAGATCACCCTGAACCGGTTGAGGGGGGATTTCTTGAACCGGCATCCGGCTCCACTCGCCACTGGCGGGTTCAGATATCCGCGGTCGCGAGGGCCTGGCATGCGCGGCCCGCCTGACCGGGACGTGACGCTGGCACTGCCCTAGCTTCGGACATTCCTCAATTCCGGGTCGTAGAGCGGCCTGAGCGACGCGGTGGCGTCATGCCGCTGGCCTGCGATCTCGATTTTCCAGGGACCCTCGGCAACGATCTCCGGCGTGAGTGGCCGGTCGAGGTCCGCGAAGCCAAGGCCGACGGCGCCGCCAAGGGTATGTCCGTAGCCCCCGACCTGAAGATAGCCGACCTGGGTGTCGCCAAGATAGATCGGTTCGAGCCCGTGCAGGAGCGGCTCGGGGTCCGTGCAGGAGGAACTGGAGCATCCGGTTGCAGGGCGTGCCCTTGGCCTTGATCGCAGCCAGCGCGTCTCGGCCGATGAACCCACCCGGCTTGTCCAGCTTCACGGCAAAGCCCAGGCCCGCTTCGATCGGGTTGTCGGTGTTGTCGATGTCGAGACCGAAGTCGCGATAGGCCTTTTCGAGCCGCAGGGAATTCAGCGTCTGCATCCCGGCGTTTCGCAAGCCAAGGTCGCGCCCGGCCTCGACGATAAGGTCATAGACCTGCACCGCCTGCGTCGCGGGGACGTGAAGCTCCCATCCCAGTTCGCCGACGAAGGTGACCCGCATCGCCAACACGCTGGCATAGCCCACGTCGATCTCGCGCGCGGTCATGTAGGGGAAGCCGTCATTGGTCAGGTCCGCGCCCGACAGGCGCTGCAGTAGGCTGCGCGATTTCGGTCCGTGCACGTTGATCTGCGCCCGGCCGTCGGTCACCTCGGTGACGGTCACGAATTCGTTCTGGCCGATGGCGCGGCGCAGGCGCATCTCGGTATGACCGCGCGAATTCTCGCCCACGACGACCATGAAACGGTCGGCGGCAAGCCGTGTGACGGTCAGGTCGGCCTCGAAGCCGCCTTTCTCGTTTGTCCAGGCGGTATAGACCACCCGGCCCGGGTCCACGTCGATCAGGTTGCAGCTCAGCCGGTCGAGAACAGTGCAGGCATCGCGCCCCTGCACGAGGAAGCAGGCCATCGCGGACATGTCCATGACGATCACGTCCTCGCGTGCGGCACGGTGTTCTTCGGCGTGCCAGTCCCACCAGTTCTGCCGGAACCAGCTGTAGCGCTCGACCCTGGCCTCGGCGGGCGAGGGGGCGAACCAGTCGGCCAGTTCCCAGCCGTGGCTTTCCGAGAAATGCGCCCCCGCCGCCACCAGCCGGTCGTGCAGGACTGACCGCCGGACGTCCCGCGCGGTCGCGAAGGATTCGTTGGGGTAGTGCTGGCCGAAAAGCCGGCCCAACAGCTCGGGCGCGCGGTCGCGTCGGAAGGCGGGCGTCGCCTCGCTCTTGGTGAAGCGGTTGACGTTGATGCCGGTCACGTCGCAGGGCGGCAGGCCGTCGACGATCCAGTGCGCAAGGACCATGCCGGTCCCCGCGCCGTTCAGGATGCCCAGGGAATTCATCCCGCAGGCGACCCAGCAGTTGCGGAGTTCGGGCGTCGGTCCGACCAGCGGCGCCAGGTCCGGCGTGAAGCTTTCCGGTCCGCAGAACAGCTTTCGCACCCCGAAGTTCATTGCCTCGGGAACGCGGGAGTATGCCTTCTCGAGATGCGGGCCGACCCGGTCCCAGTCCGGCTCGATCTCGCCGAACTGGAAATCGTCGGGGACGCCGTCGAGCATCCAGCTGGCCGCGCCGGGCTCGAACAGGCCAAGCATCAGGCCGCCGACTTCCTCGCGATAATAGGTGTAGGTCGACGGGTCCTCGAGGACGGGCAGGTCGCGCGGCAGTCCGGGGATCGACTCGGTGATGAGGTAATAGTGCTCGGCGGCCTGAAGGGGCAGGGTGATCCCTGCCGTCTCTCCGAGCTGGCGCGACCACATGCCACCGCAGATCACCACGTTCTCGGCCCGGATCGTCTGGCCGTCGTCGGTCCGCACCCCGATGGCGGTCCCATTCTGCGACAGGATGCCCGCGACGCGCGTGCCCTCGAAGATGCGCGCGCCGCCCATCCGCGCGCCACGGGCAAGCGACATCGTCACGTCGACCGGGTTCACGCGACCGTCCTCGGGAATGAAGAAGGCGGCCTTCGCGTTGCCAAGGTCCGCGATCGGAAAGAGCGTCTGCGCCTCGGTCAACGATATCTCGTGGTTGTCGATCCCGAAGCGCCGCATGAAGGCCGATACGCGGCGCATCTCGTGCACGCGCTCGTCATTGGTCGCAAGCTGCAGATAGCCGACGGCGCGAAACCCGGTCGGCAGGCCGGTTTCCTCCTCGAGCCGTGCATAGAGGTCCCGGCCGTGGGTATAGATCGCGCATTCTGCCTCTGATTTGAGCAATCCGGCGACGACAAGCCCGGCCGCGTGCCAGGTGGTCCCCGAGGTCAGGCGCCCCTGTTCAAGCACGACGACGTCGCGATGCCCAAGCTTCGTCAGATGATAGGCGGTGTTGCAGCCGATCGACCCGCCGCCGATGATCACTGTCTCCGCGTGGCCAGGAAGGTCGTTGGACATCGACAGGTCTCCTTCAGGCATCCGGGCGTTTCATCGTCTTCGCTAGCAGCCGGCGCGTCGCCTGGCAATTGACTGAACGCACATTCAGTCGGGATAGGAACGCGCCATCCTTGTCAAATCGCTTAACTCGTCGCGATCATGCCCTCCACGATTGAATGAGTATTCAGAGAGAGGATGGCAGGTCTGAAGGAAATCGGCAGACCCAAGTACCCTGCGATGCAGGTGCGGGCCGCTGCCGGACAAGGCCATGATCATCCCGCAACGGGTCCGCATGGGGCGGCCCGATCAACAGGGGAGACGGCACTTCATGGATGTTCTCGATCAACTTGGCGCGATGCGTGAAGGCAAGCTCAGCCGCCGGGCGTTCACACGGTCGCTGATGGCCGCCGGACTTGCGGTGTCCAGTGTGCCGCTTCTGCCGAGGCGGGCGCAGGCGGGCCCGGCCGACGCGACGTATTTCACCTGG
This sequence comes from uncultured Alphaproteobacteria bacterium, assembly GCA_963709395.1. GTDB lineage: Bacteria > Pseudomonadota > Alphaproteobacteria > Rhodobacterales > Rhodobacteraceae > CAVPWP01. Next base: position 69,711 of record CAVPWP010000005.1, on the reverse strand, counting down.
GGCGGATACGACATCCCCGAGCTTTTCGTGCCCTATCAGGCGAAATACGGCACCCTGCCAAATTTTGCGGTCTTCGGTGGCTCGGAGGAGGCACTGACGAAGATGCGGGGCGGCTTCGTGGTGGACGTGTCGCATCCCTGCAACCAGGCGATGCCGCGCTGGGTGCAGACCGAGCTTTTCCAGCCGATCGACCCGTCGCGGGTGTCGAACTGGCCCGACGTCATGCCCGAACTCATTGATCTGTCCGGCAACGATGCCGGAAACGGGGCGGTCTGGATGGCGCCGTTCGACTGGGGCCAGACCTCGGTCACCTACCGCACCGACCTCTTCGAGCTCGAGGGCGAGGAAAGCTGGGACATGCTGTGGGACCCGCGCTATGCCGGGCGGCTCGGCTCGTTTGCGGCGGGGGCCGATGCGTGGTGGTGCGGCGCGATCAAGGCGGGTGTCGATTTCGCGGATATCGACAGCGACCAGGCCTTCGAAACCATCGCGGCGGTGATGCGCGAGCAGCGGCCGCTGATCCGGGTCTATACCGACGACACGACCACGATCGAGCAGGCACTGGCCTCGGGCGAGCTTGTCGCGGCGATGACATGGAACAGTTCGGCGACCCTTCTGCGGGCCGAAGACGTGCCGGTGCAGTTCGCGAAGCCGAAGGAAGGGGCGCTGACCTGGGTCTGCGGCCTCATGATCCACAAGGATGCGCCGAACCTCGACTACGCCTATGACATCATCGACTCGCTGCTCAGCGTCGAGACCGGCGAGTTCATGATCAACGACTACGGCTACGGCCATTCGAACGCCCGATCGTTCGAGGCTTTCGACGAAGAGACGCTTGCCGGACTTGGCCTCAGCACCAACCCGGTCGAGATTCTCGAGGCAGGTCATTTCCAGGTGCCGCAGACCCAGGAGTGGGAAACCCGGATGAACGATCTCTTCGAGCAGATCAAGGCCGGGTTCTGAACATCTTGCGCGGCGCCCGCCCGCCCCATGGGAGGCGGGCGTCGCATGTGTCTATGCCCGGGACAAGATGACCGATAGCACTCCAACCGAGATTTCCGCCCAGATGCGGTCCGCGCGCCCCCGCGGGCGCGCGTCGGGGCGGCTGTCCGGTCTGCTCTACCGCCGCGAGGCGCTGCGCGGCTACCTTCTGATGTCGCCCACCCTTCTGATCCTGACGGTGGGTATCGTGATCCCCTTCGTCATCCTCGTTCTGCTGAGTCTCTGGACGCGGCAGGGGTTCGAGTTCGACATGACGCTCACGCTCGACAACTACCGGCGCATACTTGCCGAACCGATATTTGGCGCGCTGATCGGCCGGTCGTTGTGGATCTCGGCGATGGCGACGGTGGCGACGGTTCTCCTATGCTACCCGATGGCCTATTTCGTGGCCTTCCACGTGCATCGGAACAAGATGCTCTGGCTGATCCTGATCACCCTGCCGTTCTGGACAAGCTATCTGCTGCGCGTCTTTGCCTGGAAGGTGATCCTTGGCTACGAGGGCGTCATCAACTCGGCGTTCATGTCGCTGGGCTGGATCGAGGCACCGCTGGAATTCCTGCTTTACAGCCAGGAGGCGGTCATCATCACGCTGGCCCATGCCTGGGCGGCCTTTGCGATCCTGCCGCTCTATGTGTCTCTCGAAAAGATCGACAAGTCCCTGATCGAGGCGGCGACCGATCTGGGTGACGGACCGATGGCGCGGTTCTTTCGCGTCACCCTTCCGCTCTCGATGCCGGGTGTCATTGCAGCCTCGTTCCTGATCTTCATCCCGACCACGGGCGACTACATCACGCCCGCGCTTCTTGGCGGGCCGGACGGCCTGATGATCGGCAACTTCATCCAGTTGCAGTTCGGGCCGGTGAACAACTGGCCCATGGGTGCGGCGCTTTCGATCGTGTTGATGCTGTGGATCGCGGCCATCGCGGTGGCCTTTCTGGTGGGCACGCGCAAGGCCCAGGAGCGGCTGGCATGAAGGGCGGGGCCTATCTTCGGCAGCCGAACCGGCCGCTGCAGATCTACGCGGCGGTGTTCCTTGTCGTGCTCTACCTGCCGGTGCTGTTCATACCGCTTTTCAGTTTCAACGACTCGATCTACGTCCGGTTCCCGCTCGAGGGGATGACCCTTCAATGGTACGCGGAACTCTGGAGCCGTGAACCGGTGTGGAACGCCCTTTGGAACAGCATCCGGGTGGGACTCGCGGTCGCTGTCCTGTCGACGATCCTGGGTGTCGTCGCCGCCAAGGCCATCACGCGCTACAGGATGCCCGGCAAGGGTGCGCTGGTGACCTTCATCATGATGCCGCTGGTCATTCCGGGGATCATCTTCGGCGTGGCGCTTCTGGTGCTGATGAGCCGGCTTGGCGTTCCGCTGTCGCTCTACACTGTCGCACTTGGTCACCTGATCGTCTGTCTTCCGTTTTCGGTGGCGACGCTTCTGCCGAGGTTCGAAGGCTTCGACACCTCGATCGAGGAGGCGTCGGCAGACCTCGGCGAAAATGGCTGGTGGACGTTCTGGCGCGTGACCTTCCCCATGGTCTTCCCGGGGATCCTGGCCAGCCTGCTCCTGACCTTCACGATTTCTTTCGACGAGTTCATCATGGCCTTCTTCCTGTCGGGAACCGACCCCACGCTGCCGATGTACATCTGGGGTCAGTTGCGCTTTCCCCAGCAATTCCCGTCGATCCTCGCCATGGCCTCGCTGATCCTTTTCTTCTCGATTCCGCTGATCTTCCTCGCGCTGTGGATGGGCCGCGCAGGCATGGACAACACCCCGTCGGACAGGAGCGAGTGATGAGCGTGGATGCCGATTTCATCTCGATCCGGAACGTCACCAAGATGTTCGGCGCTTTCCGCGCGATCGACGACGTGTCGATCGACATCGCGCGGGGCGAGTTCTTCTCGCTTCTCGGGGCGTCGGGATGCGGCAAGACCACGCTGTTGCGGATGCTTGCGGGGTTCGAATTCCCCAGTTCCGGCGAGGTCTTCATTGACGCCCAGCCAATGTCCGACGTGCCGCCGAACCACCGCCCCGTGAACATGGTGTTCCAGAGCTACGCGATCTTTCCGCATCTCGACGTGCGCGACAACATCGCCTATGGGCTGCGCAAGCAGAAGCTGCCCCGCGCGCGGCGCTACGAAATGGTCGACGAGATGCTCGACCTGATCAAGCTGGGCGGATACGGCACGCGCAAGGCCAACGAACTGTCGGGCGGCCAGCGCCAGCGCATCGCCCTTGCCCGCGCGCTGATCCTGCGGCCCAAGGTGCTCTTGCTCGATGAACCGCTGGGCGCGCTCGACAAGCAGTTGCGCGAACAGATGCAGCTTGAACTGCGTGAGCTGCAGCGCAAGGTCGGCATCACCTTCGTCTTCGTCACCCACGATCAGGAAGAGGCCCTGACACTGTCCGACCGGATCGCGGTGATGCAGGGCGGACGGGTGCTCCAGATCGACACGCCGACCGGCCTTTACGAAGCGCCGAAGTCCCGTGCGGTGGCAAGCTTCATCGGCTCCATGAACTTCTTTCCGGGAACCGTGCGCCGCAACGGCGGCCCCGCGGTCGCGATCGAGGCCGAAGGGCTGGGCCTTATTCCAATGCCAGAGGGTCAGGCAGACAGGCCCGAAGGCGCGGAAGTCCAGGTCGCGCTACGCCCCGAGCGGTTCGCCCTGTCGGCCGATCGACCCGCCGACCGGCCGGCGGTCCGGGGGCGCCTTGCGACCTCGGCCTTCCTCGGCGAGCGCAGCCATTTCTTCGTCAGGATTGAAGACAGGGACGCGCCCGTCGCCGTGTCGGTTCCGAACCAGTCGGACCTGCCGGGGGTGGCAGCTGCCGGCCCGGCCGATGCGCCCGTCTGGCTGAGTTGGGCACCCGGATCGATTGTCGTTCTGGACCCGGACTGACCTCAAACCGGCGGTGCCCTGGCCGCCCCGATCGACCGGATTATTCATGCACGCCCCTGCGAAGCGGACCCTGCAACCCGATAAGGCGGCACCTCGCACCGCCTCGAAGGAGGTGCGGCGGCGGCAGCTGATCGACGCGACGATAGACTCGATTGCCCAACATGGGATCGGCGGCACCACGATGAACACGGTGACAGACCGTGCCGGCCTTTCCCTCGGGATCGTCAACTTCCATTTCCAGAGCAAGCAGAACCTCCTCGAGGAGACACTTCTCTTTCTGGCGCGAGAGCATTTCGAGCTTTGGGAGAAGGCTCAACGCGATGCCGGGCTCGACGCCTCGGCCAAGCTCCTTGCCATTGTCGACGCGCATTTCCACCCTCGTATCTTCACGCGAAAGAAGCTGGCGGTCTGGTATGCCTTCTACGGCGAGGTAAGGCGCCGGGCCGTGTATCGCTCGCTCGTGGACGACATGGATCGTGATCGGTTCCAGGTCTCGACGCAGCTTTGTGCCGAGATCCTGGCCGAGGGTCGATACGACGGCCCGCCGGCGGAGCATGTGGCGCGGATGCTCGAAGCCCTTTACGACGGGCTTTGGCTCAACAGCCTGATGTATCCGGGAAAATACACCCGCGAAGGTTCGCGGCAGCAGATCCGCCGTTACCTCGCGACGGTCTTTCCCCGGCACTACCCTTCGGACTTCGCCCTGGCGACCGCAACCGGCACCGAGCAATCGCCAAGCACACAGAAGGACCGCGCGTCATGACCCGCGATCCCCGCTACGACATCCTGTTCGAGCCGGTGAAAATCGGGCCGGTCACGGCGAAGAACCGGTTCTACCAGGTGCCGCATTGCACGGGCATGGGGTGGCTCAGGCCGCGCACCCTTGCGACCATGCGCGGCATCAAGGCCGAAGGCGGCTGGGGCGTGGTCTGTACCGAATACGCGTCGATCCACCCGTCTTCCGACGATCTGCCCTACCCCTATGCCTCGCTCTGGGACGACAGCGACATCCGCGCCAACGCCCTGATGACCGAGGCGATCCACGAACATGATGCTCTGGCGGGGGTCGAGCTCTGGCACGGCGGCGCGCGGACGGCGAACCTGATGTCGCGGCTTGCGCCCATGGACATCGACAGTTTTCCCAACCCGAACGGCCAGCCCGTGCCAGAGCCGCGTCATGGACAAGGCCGACATCCGGGATCTGCGCCGCTGGCACCGCCTCGCGGCGCTGCGGGCGCGCGATGCGGGCTTCGATATCGTCTATGTCTATGCGACGCACGACTATCTCCTGTCGCATTTCCTGTCGCCGAAGCTGAACACCCGGTCGGACGAATACGGCGGATCGCTTGGGAACCGGGTCCGGCTGGTGCGCGAACTGATCGAGGAAACGAAGGATGCCGTCGGCGACCGCTGCGCCGTCGCGGTGCGCTTCGCCGCCGACGCGGAAGAGGGCGAGGATGGCCAGCCCGTTCTGGGCGAACGGCGCGAGATGTTCGCGATGCTGGCCGACCTGCCCGACCTCTGGGACATCAACATCGCCGACTATTCGCTCGAGATGGGGGTGTCGCGCTTCGCCAAGGAGGCCGCCCTTGAACCCTACATGGCCTGGGTGCGGTCGCAGACCACCAAGCCCGTGGTCACCGTCGGGCGCTTCACCTCGCCCGACACGATGGCAAGCCAGGTCCGGCGCGGGATCACCGACCTGATCGGCGCGGCCCGACCGTCGATCGCCGACCCTTTCCTGCCGAAGAAGATCGAAGAGGGCCGGCTTTCGGCGATCCGCGAATGCATCGGCTGCAACATCTGCTATTCGGGCGACGCGCTGGGAGTCCCGATCCGCTGCACTCAGAACCCCACGATGGGCGAGGAGTGGCGCCGGGGCTGGCACCCCGAAACGATCCCCGCGAAAGGGTCGGACACGCGGGTGCTGGTGGTGGGTGCTGGCCCGGCCGGGCTTGAGGCCGCGCGCGCGCTGGGTGCGCGAGGATATGACGTCATGCTGGCCGAAGCCTCGCGCCAGCTTGGCGGGCGCGTCACGCGCGAGGCATCGCTGCCGGGGATGAGCGAATATGTCCGCGTGCGCGACTACCGGCTTCAGCAGTTGCAGGACATGCCGCATGTCGAGATCTTCCGCGAAAGCCCGCTGAGCGCCGAGGACGTCCTTGCCGTGGGTGCCGACCATGTCGTCCTTGCCACGGGTGCGCGCTGGCGCAAGGAGCGGTTCGGCGACGAGGGCTTCGTCGCGATCGCGGAAGGTGCGGCGCTCGATCGCGTCCTGACGCCGGACGACATCATGGACGGTGTGCTGCCCGAGGGGCCGACGCTGGTCTACGACGAAGACGGCTACTACATGGCCGTGAGCATAGCCGAGAAACTGCGCGCCGAAGGTCTGGCGGTGACCCTGTGCACGCCGTCGGACAGCATCTCGGACTACGGCAGCGTCACGGTCGAAGCCTGGCGGATGCGGGCGCGGCTGATGAAGCTGGGTGTCGGCATCGTCACCGCGAAACGCCTTGACGCCTTCGACGGGGCCGAGGCTGCGCTCGAATGCGTCTATGGCGGCGCCTCGGACCGGGTGCCGGTCACGAACGTGGTCATGGTGACCTCCCGACGCCCCGTGGATGGGCTTTACCGCGACATCCTCGCAGCCGCCGGTTCCGATCCGTTGCCTTTCACGCTTGCCCGGATCGGCGATTGCGAAGCCCCTTCGATCGTTGCTGCGGCGGTCCACGCCGGCCACCGCTATGCGCGCGAACTCGACACCGTGGTCGATGTCGACCAGCCCTTCCGCCACGAACGGATCGACGTCGGCGTCGACAGGATGGCCGAACTGGCGTCACAGGTCGGGCGGGCCAAGCCATGACCGCGGTGCGCGCCGACTATCTCGATCGCCTGCGTCTCGCCTACGAGGAGGAGATCGAGACCGAGGCCTATTTCGCCGCCCTCGCCGCGCGCGCCGAAAACGGCCGACACCGGGAAGGCCTGCACCTGCTTGCCGAACTCGAACGGCACACGGCGCGGATCATCGCCCCGTTGCTGGACCGGCACGGGCTTGTCCCGCGCGACGACGCCAGCCTTGCCGCCTGCGGCCGCATGCAGGCAAGCCGCGAGGCGCCGGACTGGGACCGACTGACGGCCGACATGCGCCGGATCTATCCCGGCTACATCACCTATTTCGAACAGCTCGAGGCCGACGGCCCCGTGGCGGACCGCCCAAGGCTGGCCTTCCTGCCAGAACATGAACGTGCGGCGCTTGAATTCCTGCATCTCGAGGCCGGGGGTGACCCGAACAGCACGGCGCCCCTGCGGCGCTATCTCGAAACTGTACAGCCTGACGATACCACCCTGGGCGGAGCCTGACACCGATGCTGCGTCCCGCGCTCTTCGTCCTGATGTTTCTGTTCACGCTGGCCGCTGGTCTGTCCGAAACGGTGGCCGAGGCATCGCTAACTGAACCCCGCGCGGAATGCCAAAGTTGCACCGCCCGGCACAAATCCCTGCAGTCGCTGCAACGGGCAATGGCCGAACGGGCCTGTCCGGGAACGGCAGGCACCCCATGCGCGTCGTCCGGGGAGGAAGAGCCGAACGCCGCCGAACCGCCGCAGCCCGGCGACGACACGGTGTTGCGCCTGCCAGATGGTCAGCCCGCGGGCTCTGATCGGCCTTGACGGCTGGTCTGCCGTCCTGTCAGGTCCGTCCCGTTCCGGGCAGATCAACCCGGCTCGTCCAGAATCTCCATGAGGCAGCGCCATGAGACACGCCGCGATCCTCGATCGCCTTGCCGGGCTGGGCGGCGCCAAGTGGGAAATCCATTACCGGGCGCGCGCGCTTGCCGCCGAAGGCCGCGACGTCATCGTACTGACGATCGGCGAGCCCGACGTGCCGGCGCCGGCCCCCCTGGCCGAGGTCGCCGTCGCCGCACTTCGGGCGGGGCGAACCGGCTATTCCGAGGGCCGGGGCGAGGCCGGACTGCGTCGGGCGCTGGCCGACCGCTATTCCCTCAGCGCCGGCCGGACGATCACCGACCGCCAGATCCTGTGCTTTCCGGGAACGCAGACCGCGCTTTTCACCGTGCTCATGGGCATCGGCGAGGCGGGCACCGAGGTTCTGGTCGGCGACCCGATGTACGCGACCTACGAGGGGGTCATCCGCGCGGGCGGGGCCGTGCCGGTACCCGTGCCCCTGCGTCCCGAACGCGGGTTCCGGATGGATGCGGCGGATCTTGCCGCGCGGGTGACGCCGCGTTCGCGCGCCATTCTTCTGAACACGCCGCACAACCCCACCGGGGCGATCCTGCGCCCGGAGGACCTGCGGGCCATCGGTGAGGTCGCCAGGGCGCATGACCTCTGGATCATTTCTGACGAAGTCTACGAGGACCTCGTCTTCGACGGTGCCGAGTTCCAGTCGCCCCTCGCCCTTCCCGACCTGGCCGACCGGGTCGTGGTGGCGTCGTCGATCTCGAAATCCCACGCCATGCCGGGCCTTCGCAGCGGATGGCTGGTGGCGCCGGCCGACTTCGCCGCCCGGCTTTTGCCGCTTTCCGAGACGATGCTTTTCGGCAATCAGCCCTTCATTGCCGACATGACCGAGGCGGCGGTGCGCGCCCCGTCGCCGGTCGCGCCGGGGATGCGGCACCGCTTTGCCGCACGCGCGCGCCTGCTGAAAGACCGGCTCGAGGCCGACGGTCCGCTACGCGTCCACGCGCCCGAAGCGGGCATGTTCGCTCTGATCGATGTGCGGGACACTGGCCTCGACGGGGCCGCCTTCGCCGCCGATCTGGTCGAACGCGCGGGTGTCGCGGTGATGCCGGGGGCGTCGTTCGGCACGTCGCTTGGCGACTGGGTGCGGGTCGCGCTGACGGTTCCCGATGACCGCTTCGCCGAGGCCTGCGACAGGATCGCGGCCCATGCCCGGACCCTTGCCGGGGCACGCGCATGACGACCGTGGGCGAGGCCCTGATCCGCGCGCTGGCCACGCGTGGGGTCGACACGATCTTCGGCATTCCGGGTGTCCACACGATCGAGCTTTATCGCGGCCTCGCCGCCTCGGGGATCCGGCATGTGACGCCCCGGCACGAACAGGGCGCGGGCTTCATGGCCGACGGATACGCGCGCGCCAGTGGCAAGCCGGGTGTAGCGCTTGTCATCACCGGGCCGGGCCTGACCAACACGCTGACCGCCATGGCGCAGGCGCGGGCCGACAGCGTGCCGATGCTCGTCGTCTCTGGCGTCAATGCGCGCGACAGCCTGGGCCGCGGCATGGGGTTCCTGCATGAGCTTCCCGACCAGCGCGCCCTTGCCGCCGGCGTGGCGTTGACGTCCGAACGGGTCGGATCGCCGGGCTCGCTTCGGCCGGCGGTCGACCGCGCCTTCGCGCGCCTTGGCACCGGACGGCCCGGCCCGGTGCATCTCGAGGTGCCGCTCGACGTGGCGGGCCTGCCCGCCGAAACGCTGGGCGACGCCTTCGTCCCACCGCCGCGGGTGACCCCCGATCCTGCTGCAATCGATGCGGCCGCGCGCCTGCTTGCCGGGGCGCGACGTCCCGTGATCGTTGCAGGCGGCGGGATGCGCGATACCGCCGCCCTGACAGACCTCGCCCGGCGGCTGGGCGCACCGGTGGTGCAGACCGTCAACGCGCGGGGCCGGATGTCGGCGCACCCGTTGGTCGTTCCGGCAAGCCCCAGCCTTGCAGCCGTGCGCGCCCTTCTCGGGGACGCGGATGTCGTTCTGGCGCTGGGGACCGAACTCGGACCCACCGATTTCGACATGTATGCCACAGGAGACATGGCGCGGATGGATACGCTGGTGCGTGTCGACATCTGCCCGGACCAGCTGGCCCGCCATCCGGCGCGCGTGGCGATCGCGGCCGATGCCGCCGAAGCAGCCGGTGCCCTTCTGTCGGCGCTTGGGCCGGGGGGGGCCGATTCGGAGCCTGGCCAAGAGCGCGCCGCAGCGGCCCGGACCGCCGCCTGGGACGAGATCGGGCCGAAGATGCGCGCCGAGGTGCGCTGTCTCGGCGCGATCCGCGACGCCGTGCCGGACGCGCTGGTCGTGGGCGACAGCACGCAGCCGGTCTATGCGGGAAACCTCTACTACGATCACGACAGGCCGGGCGGCTGGTTCAACTCGGCCACCGGTTATGGCGCGCTGGGCTATGCCATTCCCGCGGCCATCGGGGCCTCGGTGGCTTGTCCCGACGTTCCCGTCGTCTGCCTCACCGGCGATGGCGGTGCGCAGTTCAGCCTGGCCGAACTGATGACCGCCGCGCAGGAGAAGCTGCCCATCACCTTCGTGATCTGGAACAATCGCGGCTATGGCGAGATCGCGACCGCGATGCGCGAGGCCGGGATCGAACCGATCGGTTGCGATCCGGCGCCGCCCGGTTTCGCGGCCATCGCGCAGGCCTGCGGCATGCCCCATGCCGCGATCGCGCCCGACCCGAAGGCGATCGCTTCCGCGTTGGGGCGCCGATCCGGAGGAAAGGGTCCGGCGATGCTCGAGATCATCGTGGACGGGCCGTCCTGACAACCCGTCGCTTGGCGGCATGGTCCGCGGCGCGATTTCCCGGGGTCTTCAGTAGTCGCCGTAGGTATAGCCGGTGTTCTCTTCGTCGAAGAAGCGACACTGGTTCAGCACTACGCCAAGCACATTTGTATGCTCGGCAATCTCACGCTCGCAGGCGTCCACCTGCGAAACGGTCGAGCGTTCGGCCCCCGCGATCAGAAGTACACAGTCGACATTCTTGAGGAACGCGGTGGTGTCGTCACTTGAAAGCATGGGGGGCATATCGAAAATCATCATGTCGGGCTGATACTCCGACTCGATCGCATCGATCTGGCGCGCGGTCGCATCGCGCTGCAGCAACTGCGAGGTGTCCTTGGTCGGGCCACGATTGAGCGACATCGCGACATTGTCGCCGACGCGCACCGCCTGGTTGGCAAAGCTGACGGCGCCCTGAAGAAGGTCCTTGACCCCGAATTCCGGCTTCACCGCGAAAAGTGTGGCCAGGGACGGGCGGCGCAGGTCCATCTCGAAGAGAATGACGCTCTTGTCGGGCTGGCGCGTGAAGCCAAGCGTCAGGTTCGCGGCCGTGGTCGTCTTTCCGCAGCCGGGCGTGGGCGATGTGATCGCCAGTCGTTTCCACCCGTTCTTGCGCATCTGGAGAATGGTCTTGGTGCGCAGCAGATCGAATTCCGACGCCGAGTCACCGCCTTCAAGCGAGAAGACCCGGTTTCGCCTCAGGTTGTCGGGATCAAGCGACAGGGGGGTAAGGGCATGCCAAAGCGGCGCGGTGTCACGGAATCCCGTACGGTCCTCGCGCTTTCGCGCGGTCGGCTGCGCCGGCTGCACCTGGGACGACGGTGTTTCTTCGCGCCTCCGGCGTGCTTTTTCCAATGCAAGCTGCAGCTTTTCCATCAGCGTATCCTAACTGGTGACAGGCGACTCATAACGTGAATTTTCCGGGTGTGGGGTCCGGGCTTCAGAATGGCAGCATTTCATTGAGACCCAGTTTGTCGACGACATTGGTGACAAGAAGGTCCATCGGGAGATAGTAGGTATGCGCCGCCCAGATCACGGCGGTGACCCCTGCGACCAGCCCGCCGATCACCATCGTCCACAGCAGGCGGCGCCGGCGGCGTTCCTGCTCGGTTTCGATGTAGGACAGGACGGCGAAGGGAGTGATCCCCAGCGCAGTGGTCATTTCCTTTGGGCGGCGGATCGCGTTGTTCAGAAGTTCAAACAGTACGAAGAGGCCGCCGGCCATGGCGAACCCGGCAAGTATGCCGGCCTGCGCGATACGCGGGCGATTGGGCCCAGTGGGATTGGTTGGAACAGAGGCCTGCTCGAGCACCGCAATCCGCTGGCCCTTGGACATGAGTTCGATCCGCTCACCGGTCTGGGCGCTGGCAAGCCGGCTCACAGCGGCGTTGTACTGCGATTGTATGTTCGCGTAATCCCGTTCAAGCGCCTCCAGCGCGATTGCGTTGGCGGGCGTCCGCGCAATCGAATCCGAAACCTGCGCAAGCTCGGCCTCGGCTTCATCGACCTGACGCGCGATGTAGTCGATCTGCGCGTCGAGGCGACCGACCTCGATGTCGAGGGGGGACGCGGCTTCGGTGGAACCGGTTGCTTCCGCGGCGTTCTGGCCGCTTACGGCGGCTTCAAGCTGAGACAGCCGCGTGCGCAACAGCTTCACGCGCGGGTTTTCCTCGGAATAGATCGTCAGCGCATCGTTGAGCTGGCGCTGAAGCTCGCGCAGCTGGCGCTCTTCGGGGGAAAGATCGGCCTCGTCCGTGAGGGCAAGCGCGCCGCTGGCCTCGTAGATCGCGATCAGCCGTTCCTTCTGTTCGGTCAGCTCTCCGATCCGGCGCTCGCCTTCGGACACGCGCTCCTGCAGCAGGGTCTGACGGTTCAGCCGGAACGTCATGTTGTCGGGAAGCGCGTCCGCGTTGGCCTGCTTGAAGCGAAGGATCCGGTCCTTCTGAATGTCGAGATCGTCAGACAGTCGCGAGACTTCCTGGTTGAAGAAGCTCTCGGTGCCCTCTGCCCGGTCTGTGCGGTAGCGCACGTTCTCGTTGAGAACGAGTGTGACGTAGTCGTTGACCACATTCGCCGCCGTCCGAGGATCCGAGGCTTCGAATTCGATCGTCATCAGCGTCGCGCGGTCGCGGCCGCTCGTGTTGCGGACCGAGGTGCGGCGGCGCATCTGCTCGACGATGCTGTCGGGTGTCATCTCGCGCACGTTCGGGAACACATTGTGCCGGTTGGCGATGTCGATCAGGTTCGCACGCGTCAGCAGCCTTTGCTGGATCACGTCAAGCTGCTCGGCCGCATCGGTGCGCACGGTCGATGATGCCAGTTCGTCGGGAATTTCCGCGCCTTCGACCAGAAGACGGGCACTGGTGCTGTACGTGGGAGGCAGCTGGACCGCCACGGCCACGCCGAGGCCCGCGGCAATGATCACGATCAGCGCCATGACCGGAAGCCGGCGCAGGACAAGTGCGATGTAGAACTTGATCGTCGATTTCATTCGGCTGCGTCTCCCATAACCTCGGGCGAACTTACAAAGATACCGTCGCGGATCACTTCGTTCACGACCTCGCGCCCGATGATCTTCTTTTCTTCGGTCGCGGCGTAGACGAGGCAGAAGTCACAGAGCTTGTTCACAAGTCGCGGAACACCGCCGGTGCGTTCATAGATGACGTCGATCGCGTCGGGCGAAAACTCGGTCCCGGATCCCCCCGCATGTTGCAGGCGATGCTGGATATACCCCTGGACGGTCGCAAGATCCATCGCCGGGATGTGATAGGTCGCGGTGACCCGTTGCGCAAACTGTCGCAGCTTGGGCTGCATGATCAGGTGACGCAGCTCGGGCTGACCGACCAGGATGAGCTGCAGGAGTTCGTCCTTGTTGGAGTTGATGTTCGTCAGCATGCGCAGTTCCTCCAGCCCCTCGACCGAAAGATTCTGCGCTTCGTCGATGATCAGGACGACGCGGCGCCCTTCTGCGTATTCGCCGATGACGAAATCCTGCAGTTGCTGGAACATCGCCACATAGGATCCCGACAGGTTCGCTGCGATGCCAAGGGCATTCAGCACCCATTGCAGCAACTCGCCCCGATTGCCCTGCGCATTCGAGATCAGTCCGACGGTCACATCCTCGTCGAGCAGCCGCAGGAGTTTCTGGACCAGTGTCGTCTTTCCGGCACCGACCTCGCCAGTCACTACCGTGATAGGTGCGCAGGTCATGACCCCGTATTCCAGAACAGAGAACGCGCGACGGTGCGCGCGCGACCAGAAAAGGAAATCTGGGTCTGGCAGCAGCGTGAACGGCCGCTCCGTGAACCCGAAGAACTCGGTATAAAGGCCGTAGCCTGCCATCACATCTTCCCACTACGCGCAAAGGTCCGCCCGACGAGTGCTTGCGCCGCTATGCCTGCAATCTGGGTGTTCGAGCCGTCGATTGCGACTCTATCCCCGGTCTGTGTGTCCATCCTATGGCAATCGTACACGAAAACCGTGCCTTCTAGCAAAAATGCTGCACGCTCGTTGGCCGGGGTTGACCGAACAGACACACTCGGGCCGCTTCGCGCGTGTTTGTTTCGCCCCGAAACGTGCGCTGCGGTGCGGCACGAGATGGGAAAACAAGCGCCCTAATCAGAACACAATGGTTATCAATACGTTACGAAAGCCGTTTACGACTTATTCACATAAAAAACTTTAAAAATCGTAGCCATGGTGCTAGCTATGCGGAGTCGCCAGATGTCTGATTCTGATTTTTGGCGGGTGTGCGAGTGCAAAGCTGCCTGCAGTCATAAAGGGTGCCGGTTTTGACCGGTAGGGTGTAAATGACAGTTCCTGTTACCGATGTTTCAAACAGCATCAAGGTCGTTCGGTTTGACGAGGGTTCTGCGCCCGGGTCACTGACTGGCCCGACCAACCTCTACAGATCCTTCTTCAAGCGGTTCTTCGACATCGCCTTCGTCGTGGCGACGTCGGTGGTCGTTCTTCCGTTGCTGGCCGTTCTGGCGTTTCTGATCGCTGCCTGGGGCGGATCGCCGTTCTACAGTCAGGCGCGGGTCGGGCGCGGCGGCCGCGTGTTCCGTATGTACAAGCTTCGCACGATGGTTCCGAACGCGGATGCAATTCTGCAAGAACGTCTACGCACCTGTCCCGAGACCCGCGCGGAATGGAACACCACGCAGAAGCTCAAGAACGATCCGCGGATCACGCCGTTTGGACGGCTTCTTCGCAAGACATCGATGGACGAGCTGCCACAGCTTTACAACGTGCTGGTGGGGCAAATGTCGCTGGTCGGGCCGCGCCCGATGCTCGAGTCGCAGGTCGCGCTTTATCCGGGCAGTGCCTATTACCGGCTGCGCCCGGGCGTGACGGGATTCTGGCAGATCTCGGACCGCAACGAATGCGATTTTTCGGATCGTTCACAGTTCGATGAAGACTATGATCGCGAGCTTTCGTTCGGAACCGATATGCGCGTCATTGCCGCAACGGTTGGCGTTGTTCTCCGCGGGACCGGCTACTGAGACCCGCGCAAGGGCGGCACAGTCAGCAGTGACCGGCTTGCGAAATGGATCAAGCAAATTTTTGTTGTCGCGCGGCCCTGAGGCTGGTCGCGCGCAGTATCTGCCGGTAGTCTGACCGGCGGAACACTCTGGAGGAATAGTCGTGGCTCGATCGCGCGTCGTGAAGCTTGTCATCACCATGTCGTTCATCGCCCTTCTGGCGGCATGCGAAACCTCCGAAGAGCGGGCCGAGAAGCACTTCCAGAGCGGCGTCGAACTCCTTGAAGCAGGAGACGTGGAGCGGGCACTGGTCGAGTTCCGCAACGTCCTCCAGCTGAACGCGAATCACCGCGAGGCCCGGCTTGCCTATGCCGAGGCGGTCCTTGGACAGGGCCGTTCGGGCGAGGCCTATCGCCAGTATCTCTGGCTGGTCGAACAGCAGCCCGACGATGCCGCCTCGCGCCGTGTCCTGGCCGAACTCGCGGTGATCGGACAGAACTGGGAAGAGGCCGAACGCCACTACGGCCCCGCCGTCGAGGCCGACCCGACAGATCCGAATGTCCGTGCCGTGGGCGTCGCGCTGGCCTACCGTCAGGCGATCCTCGATGAGAGCGCCGAAGGCCGCGCCGCCGCGATCGCGGATGCCGAGGCTCTCATGGTCGATTTGCCCGACAGCGTGATCCTCCACCGGGTTCTCGTCGATGGCTATCTGCGGGGCGGCCAGAGCGACGCGGCCTTCGCCATGGTAGACCAGGCGATCGCGCTCGAACCCGACAACCGACAGCTTTACAACATCCGCCTGGGGCTTCTTGCCGAACTCGGCGACGCGGTCGCGATCGAGGCGCAGCTTCTCGAAATGCTCGAGAAGTTCCCGGACGACGAGAACCTCAAGCCGACGCTTCTGCGGTTCTACCTGTCCCAGCAGCAGACCGACGAAGCAGAGGACTTCCTTCGCGGCCAGGTCGATCCCACGGCCGAAAGCATCGACAGTTTCGTCGAACTCGTGCAGTTCCTCGCCCAGATCCGCGGTCGCGAGGCTGCCCTGGCTGAGCTTGAAACCGAACTTCAGCAGCGGCCCGACAACCGCGTCGTCCAGGCGCTGCGCGCCGGCCTGATCTTCGAGATGGGCCAGACCGACGATGCGATCGTCGCGATGGAGGCTGCGCTTGAAGGGGCCGAGCCATCGGAAGAGACGAACAACATCAAGGTTGCCCTGGCGCAAATGCTGATCACGACCGGGAACGGCGTCGGCGCCCGGCGGCTTGTCGAGGAGATCCTGACCGCCGATCCGAACCATGTCGAGGCGCTGAAACTGTCTGCGCGCTGGGACATCGACGGCGACAATGCCGACCGCGCCATCAACTCGTTGCGGACCGCGCTCGACCGGGCACCGCAGGACGCCGAGGCGATGACGCTCATGGCTGAGGCGCATCAGCGCAACGGCAACCGCGAGCTTGCCCGCGAGCTTCTGTCCCTCGCCGTCGAGGCCTCGAACAACGCGCCCGAGGAATCGATCCGCTATGCCCGCCTGCTTGCAGGTGAGGACAACATGCGGACGGCCGAGGATGTGCTGATCAACGCGCTTCGCCTGGCGCCCAACAACCAGCAGCTTCTGGTGGCGCTGGGCCAGCTTTACGTCGGCATGGAGGACTGGCCGCGCGCCGAACAGGTCGCGGGCACGCTGCGGCGTCTCGACACTGACGAAAGCCGATCCGCGGCGGATGGGCTTCAGGTCGCCATTCTGGCCGCGCAGGATCGCACCGAGGAAACCGTGGCCTTTCTCGAGCAGCTGGCGCAGAACGATGATCAGGCGGTCGGGGCACAGATCGCCATCGCCCGGGCGCATCTTGCCGCGGGCGATCAGGAATCCGCGGTCAGGGCCATCGACACCGCTCTGGCAGAAACCCCCGACAATCCCTCGCTTCGCTTCGCCGCAGGTGCGATCTATGCCGCCACCGGCGATCTGCCCGGCGCCGAACGCGAGTACCGCGCGATTCTCGAGACTTCCCCGACAGCCGAGCGTGTGTGGCTTGAACTCATTCGGGTGCTGAACGCCCAGGGCAAGCGTGACGAAGCCCTTGCCGCGCTGGATGAGGGCCTCGCCGCCCTGCCGGACGCGCCGAACCTTCTCTGGGCACGGGCGTCCGTTCTTGAGCAGGGCGGTGAATTCGAGCAGGCGATCGAGGTCTACGAGATGCTCTACGAGGCCAACTCGAACTCGCCCATCGTGGCGAACAACCTGGCAAGCCTGATCTCGACCTACCGCGACGACCCCGAAAGCCTTGATCGGGCCTACGCGGTCGCGCGTCGTCTGCGCGGCAGCGACGTTCCGGCATTCCAGGACACCTACGGCTGGATCGCGTTCCGGCGGGGCGAGCTTCAGGATGCGCTGACCCATCTCGAACCGGCGGCCGAGGCATTGTCCGGCGACCCGCTGGTGCAATACCACCTAGCGATGACCTACCAGGCGCTCGAGCGCAACGACGAGGCACTGGAGAGGTTCCGCCGCGCCTTGGAAATCGCCGGCGAGACCGATACGCGGCCCCAGTTCGCGGATGCCCGGAGCCGGATCGCCGCGATCGAGGCCGGCACCAGCGAATAAGCGCAAGATCGGTCGGAAAGTGTGACCTCTTCGTAACGAACGCGCGCCGAGTTGCGGTAGACGTCGGCATTCTCCCGGCAATCTCTTTCCCCAAAGGCATGGGGTATGCATAGTGCCGCCGGGGGCACGTGATGGATTTGTGCCAAGGACGGTGACCATGAAGACCTTCGTATTGACAATGATCGCAGTGTTTCTTGCCACCTTCGCTTCGGCGCAGGATGGCTATACGGTGCGTGCGGGCGACACGTTGGCGATCGAGGTGCTCGAGGATCCGCAGCTCAACCGCGCCGTTCTGGTGACGCCGGGCGGCACGATCAACTTCCCCTTCGCGGGCACGGTTGCAGCCGCCGGTCGCACGACCGACCAGATCGCGGCGGCGATCACCAGCGCCATTCAGCCGAACTTCGCGACCTCGCCGAACGTGTTCGTTTCGGTCCAGTCCGTCGCCCCGTCGGCCACCGGCCCGGCCACGACGCCCACGATCGAGATCTTCATCCTGGGCGAAGTGAACACGCCCGGCACCTTTGAGATCGAGCGCGGCACGACCTTCCTTCAGGCGCTGGCGCAAAGCGGGGGCTTCACCCGCTTCGCCGCGACCAAGCGCGTCCAGCTTCGGCGCTACAACCCCGCCACGGGGCAAAGTGCTGCATCGATCTTCAACTTCCGAGCGCTGTCTCAGGGGGCCGCATTCAACGATTTCCCGATGGCGGACGGCGACATCATCCTCGTCCCGGAGCGACGACTATTCGAGTAGGGTGAATGGGGGCAACGAGCAGAACAATAAAGATAACGGGTTTTCTCACTGCCGCCGGTCTGGCGGCCGGAGGGGCTGCGCTTGCCCAGGACGGTGGACTGACGTTCAACGGGATCTTTGGTCAGTCGCTTGAGTTCAGTGACAACCCGGACTTTACAGCCGATGCCACCGGAACCACCTTGCGATCGGTGACCAGCCTTGGCTTCGGCCTGGACAGTGTCACGTCGTCCGATGCGCTGAGCATCGACCTCGGCGCGGCTTGGCGCTACACCCTAGCGACCAGCGACACCCAGCCCGTGCGTGAAGGGCTGTACGATCCGTTCCTGGCAATCGCTTACGAGCGGAATTCGGCGACGTCGCTGCTGGCCTTCGGTGCAAGCATCCGCGAAAGCGACACGGGCAATCTGTCCTTCGTCGTGGATCCGGACAGCCAGGATCTTGTCGTCGACGACGGCACGACCACGCGCACCTCGCTTTCGTTCGGCCTCGACACCGGGATCGGAGAGCCCTTCGGTCTTTCCTTGGATGCCTTCTACCTGCGCCGGAATTATACCGATACGATCGACCCGGACCTGGTCGACAACGAATTCTTCCGGTTTGCCGGTGCCGCACGGTTCCGTGTGACGCCGACGACCACGGCAAGCCTGATCGCCTCCTACAGCGACGACAACGATCTGGGCACAAGCGACTTTGAACGGAAGACCACGCGAATCGGTTTCGGGATCGACCACGAGCTGAACGAGACCCAAGCCATCTCGCTCGACGTGACGTCCGATGTGATCGATACCACCGACGGTGGGGTCACCTCGACCGACGAGGGATACTCGTTCATTCTCGCCTACGATCAGGAAGTGACAAACGGGAGCTTCTCGATCGAAGCCTCCAGCATCCTCGAGAATATAGGGGCTCAGAACACCCTCAGTTTCTCGCGCAGTCTCGACCTCCCCGATGGAAATCTCGCGTTTCTGGTCGGCATCAACAACTACGGGTCGAGCGATATCTACGGCCTGCTCGGCATCGAATACGCGCGCGAATTCCGTGACGCGGTGCTCTCGGCGCGGGTTCAGCAGGAGCTTGACCAGTCCACGACCTCGAACGACGAATTCCTGAACCGCCTGATCGAAGTCGACTACTCAAGACAGATCAACTCGGTCAGCAGCTGGCAGGCATCCTTCGGCTATTTTCAGTCCGAAGACCTGACCGACGGGTCCAACACGGAACAGTCGAATTTCCAGATCTCCTACAGCCGCGACCTGACGCAGGATTGGGCCCTCGTGGGCGGCTATCGGTACCGCGATCTCACGTCGACCGACGAAGCCGACCGCACCTCGAATACGCTCTTCCTGACCCTCGAACGCCCCTTCTCGACGCGCCCGTGATGTACCCGGCGCGCCGCGTTTCCGGCATGCGCGCTTGAATTCGCGCTACGACGCGGCAAGCTGACGCAATGGCGACCGATGGCGAACACGCAACCCAAGGACAGTATTGGCGCTCCTGGCGCATTCCACCCGCCGTTCTTGCTATCGTCGTCATCTGTGTCGCGATCGAAGCCACGCTTCAGGCGGCCGATTTCGGACTGATCGGCGGGTCGCGGCTTCGGCAGACGGCCTATGAATTCGGCGGTTTCTGGCCTGGGCTGTTGCGGGACTGGCAGCCGAACTTTCCGGCCCAACCCTACCTGATGTTCATCACCTATGCCTTCCTCCACGGGGGGGCGGTGCACCTCCTGGTCAACATGATCACCCTGGTCTCACTGGGCGCCGCCGTGGTCGCCCGGGTCGGGCAGAAGGGCTTTGTGCTGCTCTATGTCGCCTCGATGCTGGGCGGGGCTGCGGGTTTCGGGCTCCTCGCCGACACGCTGCGCCCCATGGTGGGCGCGTCAGGGGCGCTCTTCGGACTGGCCGGGGGGCTTGTCGCCTGGGACTATGTCGACCGTTTCACGGTGCAGGAGGCCCTCTGGCCCGTGGCCCGTGCGGTATTGCTGCTGGTCGGGCTCAACATCGTGCTCTGGTGGGCGATGGATGGGCAGCTTGCCTGGGAAACCCATCTGGGCGGTTTCGTCGTGGGCTGGGTGGCCGCGATGCTGATTGATCCGCGCAGCAGGGCTGACGAGGCAGGGGATCGTCCCTGACCCGCGGCCCCCTCCCGGTAGTACCCCGTTAACCCTGTCGCCATAGGTTGCGGCCACGCGTAGTGCACGAGTGGTTGGTGCGATGTCGGCTGTGCAGTTCGGGGGCGTGTTCGGGGCGATCGACGACCCGCTTCTCCGTGGGTTGACGGCCTTCCAGCGGGTCGAGATCGGAGAGTCGGTCTATCTCGCTGCCCTTGGTCGCAACGGCCTGTCCATCTTCCGCGTGGGCGCGGACGGCGCGCTCGATCTTTCCGACCAGCTGGGTTTTCAAACCGCCTTCCTGCCGGGGTGGTTGCCCGGCCTCTCCGCCCTGACGATCGACGGCGCCGCGCATCTTGTCGTCGCGGGCCAGATGCCCGGCGGAACCCCCCTGATCCGGGTCGCGACGGACGGGACAGTGTCAGCGCAGCCCCTGCCGACGGGCTGGTCCGGACCCGCCGCGTCCGCTGTGCCGGTGGAAATCGGCGGGTCCGATCATCTTCTGACCTACGACGCCTTCGCAAGGGCCTTGCGTCTGCACGGCGTGGCGGCGGATGGGCAGACGACCTTCGCCGCCGCGACGCCGGTAACCCTGGACAGGATCGCCGCGCTTGCCGTCGCTGTCGTCGGAGAAACGCCCTACGCGCTGACGGCCGAGGATGGCGGCACGATCACCGTGCGGACGCTTTCTGGACCGGCGCCGCTTGCCGTGACCGACAGCATGGGGGCGGCAGACGGCCTTGGCATTGCCGCCTTGTCCCACATCGTCACCGCGACTGTAGCGGGCGAAACCTTCGTGATCGCCGGGGCCACGGGGAGTTCGTCCCTGACCGTCCTGCACCTCGACGCAAGCGGGCAACTCACGTTCGCCGATCATGTGATCGATGGGCTCGCCAGCCGGTTCCAGGCGGTCGGAGCGCTGACCGTGGCCTCGGTCGGCGGGCGCAGCTATGTGCTTGCCGGCGGGGCGGACGACGGCGTCAGCGCCTTCGTCCTTCTGCCGGGCGGGCGGCTGTTCCATCTTGGCGCCTTCGAGGACACGGTCGCCACCTCGCTTCAGAACGTATCGGGGCTTCACGCTTTTGGTCAGGACGGCCGCCTCGTCGTCGTCGCTTCGGGTGAGGCGGAAGGGGGCATCACCCGGTTGACCATCGACCTTGCAGGGACGGGCGACACCCTGATCGCATCCCCTACCGGCGGTCTTCTTGCAGGCACGCCCTTTGATGACATCCTGATCGGCGGGCCGGGGGGCGACGTCCTTTCCGGGGCGGCGGGCGACGACCTGATCGTAGATGGTTCCGGGACGGATACGCTGATCGGCGGGCCGGGGGCGGATGTCTTCATCTTCGATGCCGACGGCGAAACGGACACGATCACCGATTTCGATCCGGCGCTTGACCGGATCGACCTGTCCCGGATCCCGATGCTCTATGACCCGGCCGATGTCGAGGTCGTCACGACCCCTTCGGGCGCCGAGCTTCGGGTCAGGGGCGAACTCATGATCCTGAACTCCGCGACCGGCGTGCCCCTTCTGGCCGAGGATCTTGCCACCGCCCTGACGATCAACATCGACAGACCCCCGTTCGTTCCAGTCACTGGTCCCGTCATCGCCGGTGATCACGGGAACCAGCGGTCCGGACACGCTGGTCGGCGGTTCCGGTGACGATACGATCATCGGAGGCGAGGGCGACGACCTCATCGAGGGTGGGGCTGGAAACGACCTGCTGATCGGCGGATCGGGCAGCATCGGAGTCCCGGAGTGGTACCATCACTGGGTGTCGGAGGTGGGGCGCCTCTGGGAGTCAGGCGACGACGAACCCTTCTGGTTCTGACGCTACTCAGGTGGCAGCGGCCAGACGTGCCGGCGCCCAAGCGTGTCGCCGGGCTGGATCTTCGGCGCCAGTTCGATCGTCACGCTGTCCTGCGATGCATCTTCCGTCATCCGGTCGGAGATGATCCGCGCGGCCGCTCGCCCGATCTCTTGCCGCCCGGCATCCATGGTCGCCAGACGGCGCGGAAGCCCGTCCAGCAGATCGACGCCGTTGAAGCCTGCCAGCCCCACGCGCCCGGGTACGTCGATCCCGTGGTCAAGACAGTAAAGAAGCCCGCCTGCCCCGATCATGTCGTTGGAGTAATAGAGGAAATCCAGCTCAGGCGTGCGCGTCAGGATCGCCTCGGTCAGCTCCCGGCCCTTCAGAAGGGATGAGCCGCCGGAATAGAATTCCTGATCTCGGATCTCGAGCCCATGCTTGGCCAGCGCTTCGGTAAAGCCCTCGAACCGCTTTCGTGCGCGGTGATCCAGCGGCATCTTGGTGCCAAGGAACCCGATACTGCGATAGCCGGCCTTCCAGATCGCGTTCGCCATTTCGCGACCCGCCCGTCGGTGGCTGATCCCCACCATGGAATCGATCGGCCGCCCATCGGTGTCCATGATCTCCACCACCGGGATCCCCGCGGCCTCGAGCATCGTGCGGCTGGCCTCCGAATGCTCGAGCCCCGCGATGATGATCCCAGAAGGCCGCCACGAGAGCATTTCGAACAGGACCTTCTCCTCGCGCTGCGGGATCGTAATTCGTCACCCCCACCACCGGCTGCAGCGGCGTGTCATCCAGCACCTCGGAAATCCCGGTCAGCACCTCGGGAAACACCATGTTCGAGAGGCTGGGAATGATCACCGCCACCAGGTTCACGCGGTTCGACGCCAGCGCCCCGGCAATCTGGTTCGGGACATAGCCCAGCGTCTTCGCGGCCTCGAGCACGCGCTTGCGCGTGGCGTCCGACACGTCACCCCGATTGCGCAGAACCCGGCTGACCGTCATCTCCGATACCCCGGAGGCGATCGAGACATCGCGCAGCGTCAACGGGCGCTTGGGCTTTTCGGGGGAGGTGATGTCGTTCATGGCTCTGTGTCCTCGGCCGCGGCTGTGACCATGCTACCGCTAACGCAGGCGAAGACAAGCGTCGCGTCAGACGGGCCGTGCCCGGGGTCAACGGGGACCATCCCCCTTGATCCCGCCGCCCATTGCGCCGACAAAAGGCCGCGACGGCCCCGTAGCTCAGAGGATAGAGCGATCGCCTCCTAAGCGATAGGTCACAGGTTCGAATCCTGTCGGGGCCGCCAGCTCACTCCTCGCCCGGCCGCTTGAGGCTGAAAAGTTCGGTGACCCGCGAATAGTCCCGGTAGCCGAGGCGCGACAATGGCTGATAGCGCAGTACGTCGAAGATGCCGTCGACGATACAATCGTCGCGCATGTGCACGCCCACGACCGTGCCCAGGACAAGGTGGTTATCCTCCCCTTCCAGCCGGACGATCTGCGTCATCCGGCATTCGAGGTTCGCGGGCGCCGCCGCCACCCGGGAACAGGCGATTTCGTGGCACGCCGCCCGCGCGATCCCGGCCTTCTCGAATTCATCCGTCTCGCGCGGCCATGGCCCCGAGGTCACGTTCATGACATCCCGCATCGCGTATTCCACCACGTTGACGCAGAACACCCCGGTCTCGCGGATATTGGCCACGCTGTCCTTGGTGTCGCCCCGGTCGGGCTTGGCTGCGTTCGAGGCGAACATCACCTGCGGCGGTTCGGAGGCCACGGCGTTGAAGAACGAATAGGGCGCAAGGTTCTCGGACCCGTCCGCGGCGCGGGTCGAGATCCAGCCGATCGGCCGCGGCGACACGATGGCCTTGAACGGGGTGTGCCGCAGGCGATGCCCTTCGCTCGGTCGGTAGAACATGGGTGCCTCGTTCCGGTTTGTCCGTGACCTTACCCCGTGCTAGGGCCGTTTCCAGCAAAAACGGGGCGCGGCGTGACGTATCGGCTCGACCAGGAGACGGAACGGGACTGGTGGGAGGTCGAGGCCCTCTATGACCTGTGCTTCGCCCCGGGGCGTGAGGCGCTGTCATCCTATCGCCTGCGCGATGGCGTGCCCCCGGTCGCCCGGCTTTGCCGGGTCGCGCGCGATGCCGACGGCACCTTGGCCGGGGCCATCCGGTACTGGCCGGTGCGGGTGGGCGATGCCCCTGCCTTGCTGCTTGGCCCGGTCGCGGTTCACCCGACGCGCCAGGGCGAAGGCCTCGGCGCCCTTCTGATCGAGGAAAGCCTGTCCGGCGCGGCGGGCTGGGACCGGGCGATGCTGGTCGGGGATGAGCCCTACTACGGCCGCTTCGGCTTCCACCGGATCGAGGGGGTCGAGATGCCGCCGCCAACCAACCCCGCCCGCGTCCTTGGCCGCGCGCTCAGCCCCGGCGCATGGGACGGGGTGACCGGAAAGGTCACCAAGTGGGACGGCTAGCGCCTCAGGTCATCTCGATCACGGATTTCTCGATCGCCAGCATGTAGCCGCGCCGGGCCACGGTCTTGACCAGAAGTTCGGCCACAAGCTGGTTGCCAAGGGCGTCGCGCAGCCGCTTGATCCGCGTGGCGCCCGCGGCCTCGTCGCAATCGGATGCATCCCGGCCCGAGATCACGGCCTCGATCTCGGCTCCGGTCAGGATGTCATCGTCCATCCGCGCTTCGGCCAGAACCGCCAGCGTCTCGATCGCCGCGCCGGTCAGGCGGAACTCCATTCCGTTCAGGGAAATCGTGTTCTCGGCCCGGTTGATGAGAAGCGAGGCCACTTCGATCCCGCGCCGCTCGATCTCGCCCATGCGGCGGTTGAGGGTCACGATGGTGACGACGAAGACAAGACAGGCGACCAGAAGTCCGGTGGCAAAGAGAAGCAGAACGAAGATCACCGACCGGTAGCCGGCCAATACTTCGGAGAAGGCCGTGCCGGACTGGGCGAGGATCTCGAGAAGCTTGATCTCGGCCTGCGAGGTAAGGTCGTCGTTCTCGACGAAGATCCGCTCGACCCGCGCGTTGAAGGCGTCGGCATCGGGCAGGGTCAGGAAAAGGAACAGAGCCGCCAGCGCAAGGATGGCGACGACGGCGAGGATGCCGAAGGTCAGGACGCGCGTGCCTGCCGCGCGGCTCTCAGAAGCGGAGGTAGAATTGACCGGCACTCTCTCTCCTCTGGTCCAGCCCGTCGGCCCCGAAGATGGAGACGATGTTCAGAAGCTCCCATCCCCCGGAGGCGACCCGGCGTCGGGTCTCGTCGGCGGCGGCGGCGGTGCTGCCGCAGGCGGCGTCGGGCAGTTCGATCACGCCGTAGTGCAGTTGCAGTGGTCCGTCCCGCTTGGCCTTGTAATCGGCAAAGCAGGCGGCCTGTGCCGACCCCGCGGTTGCAAGCAGGGCAGTCACGACAAGGGCGCGAAGAAATGGGCGATGTCTCATGTCTGCAGCATGGCCATGGATCGGTCGATATTCAATGACCGCGGTCTTTCGGGCTGCTGATATCCGATAGCAGGTAGGCGATATTGTTTAGCCTCGCACCCCTCCGGCACCCTTGGTCCATCGAAGCCAAACGTGCACCGGAAGGAACCCATGATGAAAGCCGTCCTCATATCCATTCTCGCCGCCACCCTGTTCGCCACCGCACCCATGGAACCGGCGCAGGCGGATACGCGTGACTTGGCGGGTGTGGTCGCCGGCGTGGTGACGATTGGCCTGATCGCCAAGGCCATCAACGACCGCAACGAACGCGAGCGTGCGGCCCTCGCCACCCGCGATGCGCGCGCGCAGGACACAGACTGGTCCCGCCCCGGACGGCACAGCGGTCAGCCAAATGAAAATCGCCACGACCGGCGCCAGGCGCAGGTCCTGCCCGAGGCGTGTCTCGTGCAGGCCGGCGCGGCCGGGCCGGACCGCCTCGCCTATGACAGCCAGTGTCTCAAGCGGACCTACGCACGGGCCGAGCGTCTGCCCGAGCGCTGCGAATGGAAGGCCCGGACCGACCGCGGATGGCGTACGGTCTATGGCGCGCGGTGCCTGTCGCGCGCCGGGTACGAGGTTGAAGACAGGTGGGCGCGCTACTGACAGGGCGTCCATCGAGCAGCCGGCGCGGCTGTCCCGCATCTCCACCGCGCCGGAGGGCCGGGGGGTAACCCCCGGCCCGAATGCATCTTGCAGGCCGCCGCCCGCTGGAATTTGATCGCGGCATGTCCGTTGCCCCTGATTTCGATTTCGAGACAGACCTGATCGCGCGCGGTTGCACCGTTGTGGCCGGTGTCGACGAAGTCGGGCGCGGTCCTCTGGCGGGGCCGGTCACGGCCGCCGCCGTGCGGCTTGATCCCGCCCGCATCCCGCCGGGCCTGCAGGATTCAAAACGTCTGACAGCCGCGCGGCGGGCCGCGCTTTTCGACGCGCTGAAGGAGACGGCCCACGTGTCGGTCGCCCATGCCTCGGTCGACGAGATCGACAGCCTGAACATCCTGCGTGCCTCGCATCTGGCGATGGAGCGCGCGGTCGCAGGCCTGCCCGCCCCGCCCGATCACGCGCTGATCGACGGCAACATGATCCCCCGGGGTCTGACCTGCGCCGCGACGGCGGTGGTGAAGGGCGATGCCTGCTGTCTGTCGATCGCCGCCGCCTCGATCATGGCCAAGGTCACCCGCGATCGGATCATGGTGGATTTGGCGCAACAGTTTCCCGGCTACGGCTGGGAGACGAACATGGGCTACCCGAGCCCGGCCCATCGTGCGGCACTCAAAAGCCTCGGCGTCACCCCATATCATCGACGGTCCTTCGCACCGGTGCACAACATATTGTATCAAGCAAAATCAGTAAGTGACTGATTCAATAAAGAAATTGACGGCGATTCGGGGATGACTCATCCTTCCGTCCAAAGGCATGCGCCAGTTCAACGGCGTGGGGACAGAGGCAGAAATGACGACCAGGACCGAACGGGACAGCGCATCGCTGCCGCTGAACCAGATACTTGACGGCGATTGCATCGAGGCGATGAACGCGCTGCCGCGCGACTCCGTCGACCTGATCTTCGCCGATCCGCCCTATAACCTCCAGCTGCGCGGTGAGTTGCACCGCCCCGACAATTCGCTTGTCGATGCTGTCGACGATGAATGGGACCGCTTCGGGTCCTTCGAGGCCTACGACGTCTTCTCGCGCGCATGGCTGAAGGCCGCGCGGCGCCTTCTCAAGCCCAATGGCGCGATCTGGGTGATCGGGTCCTATCACAACATCTTCCGCGTCGGCACGGCAATCCAGGACGCCGGGTTCTGGGTGCTGAACGACGTGATCTGGCGCAAGTCGAACCCGATGCCAAATTTCCGCGGCAAGCGCCTGACGAATGCGCATGAGACGCTGATCTGGGCGTCGAAATCCGCGGGTGCGAAATATACCTTCAACTACGAGGCGCTGAAGTCGCTGAACGAAGGTGTGCAGATGCGCAGCGACTGGGTGCTGCCGATCTGCACCGGCCACGAGCGGCTGAAGGATGAAAACGGCGACAAGGCCCACCCCACGCAAAAGCCCGAGGCGCTGCTGCACCGCATCCTCGTCGCCACGACGAATCCGGGCGATGTCGTGCTCGACCCGTTCTTCGGCACCGGCACCACCGGCGCGGTGGCCAAGATGCTGGGCCGCGATTTCATCGGGATCGAGCGCGAGGAAGAGCTACCGCAAGGTGGCCGAGGCCCGCATCGCCCGTGTGCGGAAATTCGACCGTGATGCCATCGCCGTGTCGACATCGAAGCGCGCAGAACCCCGTGTTCCCTTCGGACAGCTTGTCGAACGCGGCCTCCTGCGCCCCGGAGAGGTGCTGACCAGCCCGCGCGGCAAGACCGCCAAGGTCCGCGCCGACGGTACACTGGTCACCGCGGACACGACCGGGTCGATCCACCAGGTCGGCGCCGCGCTGGAAGGTGCGCCCTCCTGCAACGGCTGGACCTACTGGCATTTCCGGCGCGATGGCAAATCCGTCCCGATCGACCTGCTGCGCCAGCAGATCCGTTCCGAGCTTTCCTGAACAGGTTACCGCCTGTGCCTGTGGCCTGACCACGGCACGACCTTGCCCCGCCGCGCCCTGCGGCGGGGTTTTTTTGCCGCGCCCCGAAAACCCGCATGACCCACTGCGGCCGCCGTGCTAGCTGAAGGCGCATGAGCAAGATCCCCACCAAGGACGAAATCCTCGACTGGATTTCCGCCAACCCGACGCTGACCGCGAAGCGCGACATCGCCAAGGCCTTCGGGATCAAGGGCGCCGCGCGGATCGACCTCAAGCGCCTCCTGAAAGAGCTCGAGGCCGACGGCCATCTTGAAAAACGACGCAAGACCTACCGTGACCCAGACAGGCTGCCCCCTGTCTCGGTCCTTCTGGTCACGCCCGATGACGACGGCGACCTCTTCGCCCGCCCGCTGGAATGGCAGGGCGAGGGCGACGAACCCCGTGTCCTGATCCTGCCGCGCGCGGGCGACCCGGCCCTGGGCGACGGCGACCGCATCCTCGCCCGCCTGACCGAGGTGAAGGCCGACGGCTACGCCTACGAGGCGCGCATGATCCGCCGCATCGGGACCAACCCGCTCAAGGTGCTGGGTGTCTTCCGGAAGACCGCCGAAGGCGGGCGGATCGTGCCCATCGACAAGGGCGCCGACCGCGAGTGGACGGTGCCGGGCGGCGAAACCCACGGCGCCAAGGACGGTGAACTGGTCGAGGCCGAGTCCATCGGCCCGAAGAACCGCCTGGGCCTGCCCAAGGCGCGCATCGTCACACGGCTGGGGGACCCGTCCGCACCGCGGGCCGTGTCGCTCATCGCGATCCACCAGCATGGCATTCCCGACGATTTCCCCGACGCGGTGATCGCCGAGGCCGACCGCCAGTCGCCGGCGGGCCCGGAAGGCCGGACCGACCTGCGCGACATGCCGCTGATCACGATCGACCCGTCGGACGCCCGCGACCATGACGATGCCTGCTGGGCGCAGGCCGACGACGACCCGAAGAACGACGGCGGCCATATCGTCTGGGTCGCCATCGCCGACGTGGCGCACTATGTCCGCCCCGGCTCGGCCCTCGACCGAGAGGCGCGCAAACGCGGCAACTCGACCTACTTCCCCGACCGCGTCGTGCCGATGCTGCCCGACCGGCTGTCGGGCGATCTCTGCTCGCTGCACGAAGGCGTGCCGCGCGCCTGTCTCGCCGTGCGCATGCGCATCGACGCGGCGGGCAACCTCATCGACCATCGGTTCGAGCGGGGCCTCATGCGCTCGGTCGCCTCGCTGAACTACCAGGAGGTTCAGGCCGCGCGCGACGGCACCCCGAACGACAAATGCGCACCGCTGATGGAAGACGGTCATCGCGCCGCTCTACGCCGCCTACGCCGCCCTTGCCCGCGCGCGCGCCGCGCGCCAGCCGCTTGACCTCGACCTGCCCGAACGCCGGATCGAACTGAGCGAGGACGGCCGCGTCACCTCGGTCGCTTTCCGCGAACGGCTCGACGCGCACCGGCTGATCGAGGAATTCATGATCCTGGCCAATGTGGCTGCGGCCCGGACGCTGGAGAAGAAGCGTCAGCCTCTCCTTTACCGCGTCCACGAAGAACCCTCGCCAGAAAAGCTCGACGCGCTGCGCGAGGTGGCGCAGGCCTCGGGCCTGACGCTGGCCAAGGGGCAGGTTCTGAAGACCGAGCATCTCAACCGCCTTCTGGCGCAGGCGGAAGGCTCCGATTTCGACGAACTCATCAACATCTCGACCCTGCGCGCCATGACGCAGGCCTACTACAGCCCCGAGAACCTCGGGCATTTCGGCCTTGCCCTGCGGTCCTACGCGCATTTCACCTCGCCGATCCGGCGCTATTCCGATCTCGTGGTCCACCGCGCGCTGATCACCGCGCATGGCTGGGGCGACGATGGCCTCTCGCATGACGAGATCGAGCGTCTCGAGGAAACCGCTCAGCACATCTCGGAAACCGAACGCCGGTCGATGCTGGCCGAGCGCGACACCACCGACCGCTACCTTGCGGCGTTCCTCTCTGAACACATCGGCACCGAGATGACCGGCCGGATCTCGGGCATCCAGCGCTTCGGGGCCTTCGTGAAGCTCGATGAAACCGGCGCCGACGGGCTGATCCCGATCCGGTCCCTGGGGCGCGAGTTCTTCCATTTCGACCGCGACAGCCAGACCCTGATGGGGGCCGATACCGGGACCGTCATCGGTCTGGGCCAGCGCGTGACCGTGCGCCTGGCCGAAGCCGTTCCGGTCACGGGCGGCCTTGTCCTCGACCTTGTCGAGCTTGAGGGCCGGACCCTGCCAGCCGGCGCGCGCAAGGCGCGCGGTCGGGGCATGCCGCCGCGCCGCAAGGGTCCGGGCAAGGCCTCGGGCAAGGCCCGCAAGGTGACCCGCCGCCGGCATTAGCGGGCCGCTGCCGATATTCGACACCAAGCTTTGCGGGCGCGCGGAATCGCGATATCGTCTCGTTCGAGCAGAACGACAACAAACAGGTGCTTCATGCGGAAAACATCCGGGCTTCTGGTGACAGTCTTGGTGTGCGCGGCGCAGGCGGCGTGGGCCGTGGCGCCACAGACATCCCTGCGGCCATTGCCGCGCGGGGGGGAAGGAGCGGCCGTGGAGATGCAGGCCTCGACCTCGAACATCGCCTTCCAGCGCTGGATGGACGGGTTCCGATCCCGCGCCATCGCCGAAGGCATCCGCCCGCAGACCGTCGATGCGGCGCTGCAAGGCGTGCGCTACAACGCCGACGTGATCCAGCGCGACCGGAACCAGTCGGAATTCACCAAGCAGATCTGGGAATATCTCGACAGCGCCGTGTCGGAAACGCGGGTACGAAACGGACAGGCGGCCCTGCGCGAGAACGCCCGCGTCCTGAGTGAGATCGAGGCCCGCTACGGCGTCGAGGCCGAGGTCGTCACCGCCGTCTGGGGGCTGGAAAGCTCCTACGGCAGCTATCGCGGCACCACGCCCATCATCGAGGCGCTGGCAACACTGTCCTTCGATGGCCGCCGCGGCGCGTTTTTCGAGGAACAGCTGATCGCGGCGCTGCGGATCATCCAGTCGGGCGACGTCGCCCCGCGATCGATGACCGGAAGCTGGGCCGGTGCGATGGGCCACACCCAGTTCATCCCGACCTCCTATCTGGCCTATGCCCAGGATTTCCGGGGCGACGGCAAGCGCGACATCTGGTCGGACGACCCGACCGATGCGCTGGCCTCGACCGCCGCTTATCTCGCGCGGTTCGGCTGGACCAAGGGGCAGCCCTGGGGCGTCGAAGTGGTTCTGCCGCGCGGCTTCGACTACGCGCAGACCGGCGAACGCATCAAGAAATCACCGCAGGACTGGGCCCGGCTCGGCGTGCGCGACACCAGCGGGGCGGCCGTGCCGGACTACGGGCGGGCCTCGATCCTTCTGCCCGCGGGTTCGCGTGGTGCGGCCTTCATGATCTTCGACAATTTCCATGTGATCGAGCGCTACAATGCCGCCGATGCCTATGTGATCGGGGTGGGGCATCTCTCCGACCGCATCGCGGGCGGCCCGCCGATCCGTGCCGCCTGGCCGCGCGAGGACCGCGGGCTGCGCCTGACCGAACGCAAGGAGATGCAGCAGCGCCTGACCCGCGCGGGCTTCGACACGGAAGGGGTGGACGGGATCATCGGCCCGCGCACCATCGCCGCGATCCGGTCATTCCAGAAATCGGTCGGCATGGTGCCCGATGGCTATGCCTCCTACGAGGTGCTGCGGCGCCTGCCCTGACGGGCCGCCGCGTGCCCGCGGTGCGGGCAGCCTCCGGCAGAGGTATTTGACGCCAGAAGAAGGCCCCGGTGTCACACCCCGCCGCGGTCGCCCGCGGGCGGGGTGCTTCTCCTGGCGCGGTCATCGGCGCCTCCGCCTGTACCGCAGGGTCAGAACACCGGATCGAGGTTAAGAAAGCGTTGCCCCTTCTTCTGGCGGGAAAATACCTCCGCCGGAGGCAAGAAGACTCTGTCCCGTGGACTGGGGCGTGAGCTTCGGGCGCAGGAAGGCCATCGGGTGCTTGCGCAGGGTGAGGCGCATGGCGACGTAATCCTCGACCACTTCTTCGCCTTCCGTCATCGCGGGCAGCTGGGCGGCGGGCTCGACGATCCCCTCGCCATCCAGATCGCCGCCGAACAGAGGCAGCGGCGCCGCCCCGCCCAGGGCCTTCGCCTCCCAAAGTGCCTCGCGGCGTGAGAGGCCCAGTGCGGCGAAGGCATCGGCCTCGGCCAGCACCCGGATCAGCCGCGGTTCGACCCCGGCCCTTCGCCAGACATCGGCCACGCCCCGATAGCCGTTGCCACGGGCCGCGGCGATCCACCCGGCCTCGTCCTCGCGCATCGCCTTGATCTGGCGAAACCCCAGCCGCAGGGCGAGGCCGCCGTGGTCGTCGGGTTCCATCACGTTGTCCCAGTAGCTGGCGTTGATATCGACGGGCCGCACCGTCACCCCGTGCTCGCGGGCATCGCGGACGATCTGGGCCGGGGCGTAAAAGCCCATGGGCTGCGCGTTCAGAAGCGCGCAGGCGAAGATGCCGGGGTGGTGCCGCTTCAGCCAGGCCGAGGCATAGACCAGCAGCGCGAAGGAGGCCGCGTGGCTTTCGGGAAAGCCGTAGCTGCCGAAGCCCTCGATCTGGGCAAAGCAGCGCGCGGCGAACTCCTCGTCATAGCCGTTGCGGCGCATGCCGGCCATGAAGCGGTCGTGAAACTCGCTGACCGACCCGTGCTTCTTGAAGGTGGCGAGCGACCGGCGCAGGCGGTCGGCCTCTTCCGGCGAGAAGCCCGCGCCGACGATGGCGATCTGCATCGCCTGCTCCTGGAACAGGGGCACCCCCAGCGTCTTGCCCAGCACCTGCCCCAGCGCATCCGAGGGGAAGCTGACCTGTTCCTCGCCGTTGCGGCGGCGCAGGTAGGGGTGGACCATGTCACCCTGGATCGGGCCGGGCCGGATGATCGCCACCTCGATCACGAGGTCGTAGAAGCTGCGCGGCCGCATCCGGGGCAGGAAGTTCATCTGCGCCCGGCTTTCGACCTGGAAAACGCCAAGGCTGTCGGCCTTGCAGAGCATGTCGTAGACCGCCGGGTCCTCGGGCGGCAGCGTGGCCAGCGTGTAGTCGACGCGGTGGTGCCGGGCGATGAGGTCGAAGGCCTTGCGGATGCAGGTGAGCATGCCCAGCGCCAGCACATCGACCTTGAGGATGCCGAGGCTGTCGATGTCGTCCTTGTCCCAGGGGATGACGGTGCGGTCCTCCATCGTGGCGTTCTCGATCGGGGCCAGTTCGTCCAGCCGCCCCTCGGTCATGATGAAGCCGCCGACATGCTGCGACAGGTGCCGGGGGAAGCCCTGCACCTCGAAGATCAGCTCCATCGTCTGGCGCAGGCGGCGATCGTCGGGGTCGAGGCCGATCTCGCGCAGGCGGTGATCCTCGAGCCCCGCGGTCGAGAAGAAGCCCCAGAGCTGCGAGGAGATCGCGCTGATCGTGTCCTCGGTCAGGCCCATGGCCTTTCCCACCTCGCGCACCGCGCGCTTGCCGCGATAGTGGATGACGGTGGCGCAAAGCCCGGCGCGGTGGCGACCGTAGCGGTTGTAGATGTGCTGGATCACCTCTTCGCGCCGCTCGTGCTCGAAGTCGACGTCGATGTCGGGGGGCTCGTTGCGGGCTTCCGAGACGAAGCGTTCGAAGACCATCGTGCCGATCTCGGGCGAGACCGAGGTGACGCCAAGGCAGTAGCAGGTGACCGAGTTCGCCGCCGATCCCCGGCCCTGGCAGAGGATGCCGCGTGAGCGGGCGAACTGGACGACATCGTGGACGGTGAGGAAGTAGGGCTCGTATTTCAGCTTCCCGATCAGCGTCAGTTCGTGTTCGAGAAGCGTCACCACCTTCTCGGGCGCGCCCGAGGGATAGCGCCACCTGAGGCCGTCATGGGACAGGCGGCGCAGGCGCTGGGCCGCGCTTTCGCCGGGGGCGACCTCGGAGGGGTATTCGTAGCGCAACTCGTCCAGCGAGAAGGTGCAGCGGGCGGCGACTTCGCCGGCGCGGTCGACGGCCCCCTCGTGTCCGGCCAGAAGGCGGCGCATCTCGGTCTCCGAGCGCAACCGCCGTTCGGCGTTGCTCAGCGCCGCGCGGCCCAGGTCGTCGACCCGCACGCCCTGGCGGATCGCGGTCAGAACGTCGGTCAGGCGGCGGCGGGCGGCGTGGTGCATCATCGGCGCGGCGCTGGCGACGGTGGCGATGCCCAGGGTTTCGGCAAGCGCCGAAAGGCGGGCGAAGCGCGCCGGATCCTGTCCGTCGTAGCGCGGGGCGAGCAGAAGGTGGCAGGCGGGCCCGAACCGGCGGATCAGCCGGCGGGCGCTGTCGCTCCATCGCTCGATCCGGGCGGGGTGGATCAGAAGCTCCATCCCCTCGCCCCACTCGATCAGGTCGTCGAGGCGCAGCGCGCAGCTTCCCTTCTCGGCCCGGAGGCGGCCGGTCGAGATCAGCCGGCAAAGACGTCCCCAGGCAGCGCGGTCGCGCGGCAGGGCGGTGACGGTGAAGCCGTCGGTCAGCACGATGCGGGCGGCGGGAATGAGGCGCGGAGCGATATCGACCTCGGCGCTTGGGGGCCTGGGGATATGGGCGGGGCGCAGCGGGCCCATCACCCCGGCCTCGGCCCGCAGGCGCACCTGCCGCGCGATCTCGCGCGCCTCGGTATGGGCGCGGACGATCCCGGCCACCGAGTTCTCGTCGGCGATGGCGATGGCGGGCAGGCCCAGAAGGGCGGCACGGCGCATGTACTCCTCGGGGTGCGAGCCCCCGGTGAGGAAGGTGAAATTCGACGTGATGTTGAGTTCGGCGAACATGGGCGGCAGCGGGCGACTCGACTCAAGGGAGATCGAAACCTACACTAGAACGAAACAGGAACAAAGCTGCCCGCTGCCCCGATGACGAACCGTCGCATCCTTTCCCTGTGGTTTCCCCGGCTGGCCGCCGAACGCCACCTGCGGAT
This sequence comes from uncultured Alphaproteobacteria bacterium, assembly GCA_963709395.1. Classification (GTDB taxonomy): domain Bacteria; phylum Pseudomonadota; class Alphaproteobacteria; order Rhodobacterales; family Rhodobacteraceae; genus CAVPWP01. The sequence goes on along the minus strand of CAVPWP010000005.1, from coordinate 34,483 downwards.
CGAACCCGCCCTGGCGGGGGCGCCCTTCGCCGTGGTCGCGGACCGGCAGAACATGCAGGTTCTGATGTCGCTGTCGATGGCGGCCTCGGCGGCGGGTCTGCAGGCGGGGCAGCCCCTGCGGGACGCGCAGGCGATGTGCCCCGAACTCATGACGCGGCGCAGCAATCCGCAGATGGAGGCCGCCTTCCTGACCGTGCTCCGGCGCTGGGCGGGCAAGCTGTCGCCCTGGGTGTCCGAAGAGCCGCCCGATGCGCTGGTCGTCGACCTGACGGGCTGCGCGCATCTCTTCGGCGGCGAAGAGGGGCTGCTGGCGCAGGTGGGCGAGGATTGTGCGCATCTTGGGCTGACGGTCCATGCCGGGGTCGCCGACACGGTGGGCGCGGCCTGGGCGCTGGCGCGCTATGCCGGCCAGCCGGTGCAGCCCACGCGCAGCGGCGACGCCATCGACCAGGAGGCCTGGGCCACCCGGTCGCGCGCGGCGCGGCGGCGGCACTGGGAACGCGGCGGGCCGGCGCCCGATATCGCCACACCGGCGGGTCGGCAGAACCGCATCGCGCAGCCGGGGCAGACGCGGCAGGTCCTGGCCGGGTTGCCGGTGGCGGGCCTGCGGATCGACGCGGCGACGGTGGCGGAGCTGTCGCGGCTGGGCCTGCGCCGCATCGGCGATCTGGCGGGGCAGCCGCGCGCGGCGCTGGCGCGGCGGTACGGCCGGGCGCTGGTGCAGCGGCTCGACCAGGCGCTGGGGGTCGAGCCGGAACCCGTCTCGCCCGCAAGGCCCCCCGATCACTTCGCCGTGCGGCTGACCCTGCCGGACCCCATCGGACTGGCCGAGCGATATCGCCGCAGCACTCGACCGGCTCTTGCCCGCGCTGGGTGCGAAGCTGGCGGTCCGGGGGCGCGGCGCGCGGCGGGTGCGGATGGACTGCTTTCGCACCGACCACACGATGCAGTCGGTCGAGGTGGGCCTCGCCCGTCCTTCGGCCGAGGCCGACCGGATCCGCCCGCTGCTGGCGCTGAAGCTGGCCGAGATCGACGCGGGCTTTGGCATCGACTGCGTGCGGATCGAGGCGGTGCAGACCGAGCCTGTGCATGCCCGCCAGCACGCGGGGCATGCCGAGGCGGCGGATGCCGTGCGGACGCGGCTGTCGGGGGCGACGGGGATCGACGACCTGATCGGCAAGCTGGGCGCGCGGATCGGTCTCGAGGCGATCACGCGGGTGCATCCGGGCGAAAGCCACATTCCCGAGAAGACGGCGCAGGTGCTGGCCGCGGCCTGGTCGGAGCCGGCGACGGGCTGGTCCGCGCCGCCCGCCCCGCGCCCGCTGGTTCTCTGGCGGCCCGAACTGGTGGCGGCCGGGGACGATCCGGCGGTGCCGCTGGAATTCCGCTGGCGCAAGCAGGCGTTCCGCACCGTGGCGGCGGCCGGACCCGAACGGATCGCGCCGGAATGGTGGCTGGACGATCCTGACTGGCGGACCGGCGTGCGCGACTACTGGCGGGTCGTGACCGAGGATGGCGCACAGCTTTGGCTCTACTACGCGCACGGGGGCACGATGTCGTCGGGCTGGTTCTGCCAGGGTGAATTCGCCTAAGCCGCCGCCCCTGCGCCCGCTTGAGGCGGCGCACGTTTGCGGATACGGGTCTGTGCATGAGTTTCAACACCTTCGGCCATCTCTTCCGTGTCACGACCTGGGGCGAAAGCCACGGACCCGCGCTGGGCGCGACGGTGGACGGCTGCCCGCCCGGGGTGCCGCTGACCGAAGCGGACATCCAGACCTGGCTCGACAAGCGCAAGCCGGGGCAATCGAAATACACCACCCAGCGGCGCGAGGCCGACGCGGTCGAGATCCTGTCGGGTGTCTTCGAGGGGCGGACGACGGGCACGCCGATCCAGCTGATGATCCGCAACACCGACCAGCGGTCTAAGGACTACGGCGAGATTGCCGAGGCGTTCCGCCCGGGCCATGCCGACATCACCTACTGGCAGAAATACGGCATCCGCGACTATCGCGGCGGTGGCCGGTCGAGCGCGCGGGAAACCGCGGCACGGGTCGCGGCGGGCGGTGTGGCCCGCGCGGCGCTGGCGCAGTTGATGCCCGGGGCGGCGATCACCGGCTACATGGTCCAGATGGGCCCCCGCGCGATCGACCGGGCGCGGTTCGACACCGACGAGATCGGGCGCAATCCGTTCTGGGCACCGGATGCGACGGCAGCCGCGGACTGGGCCGGCTATCTCGACGAGCTGCGCAAATCGGGCAATTCGGTCGGTGCCGTGATCGAGGTCACGGCCTCGGGCTTTCCGCCGGGTCTCGGGGCACCGGTCTATGGAAAGCTCGACACCGATCTGGCGGCGGCGATGATGTCGATCAACGCCGTGAAGGGCGTCGAGATCGGCGCGGGCATGGCCTCGGCCACACTGACCGGTGTCGAGAACGCCGACGAGATCACGATGGGACCCGACGGGCCGGTCTATTCCACGAACCACGCCGGCGGGATCCTGGGCGGCATTTCGACCGGGCAGGACATCGTCCTGCGCTTTGCGGTCAAGCCGACCTCGTCGATCCTCACCGCGCGCAAGACGATCACCAAGGCGGGGCAGGAGACGGAACTCGTCACCAAGGGCCGGCATGATCCCTGCGTCGGCATCCGCGCCGTTCCGGTGGCCGAGGCGATGGCGGCCTGCGTGCTGCTGGACCACCTGCTGCTGGACCGCGGACAGACCGGCGGCCTGCGCGGGCCGATCGGCTGAGCCCCGGGGCTCTGCCCCGGACCCCGGGATATTTCCGCCAGGAAGAAACGGGCGCGACGTCGCGTTGCGGGTGCGGCGGGTTGCATCGGGCGCTATGCTGCGTGCAACCAGGATCAGGGAGGATGTCATGACCGGTATCGTCATTCTGTCGGGCGCGCGCACGGCAATCGGAACCTTCGGCGGCAGCCTGAAGGGAACGCCGCCGATCACGCTGGGGGCGACCGTCGCGGCCGCGGCCATCGACCGCGCCGCTATAGCGCCGGATGCCATCGGAACCGTGGTCTTCGGCCACGTCATAAACACCGAACCGCGCGACATGTATCTCAGCCGCGTGGCGGCGATGGAGGCGGGTATCCCCGAGACGACACCGGCGATGAACGTGAACCGGCTGTGCGGATCGGGGGCGCAGGCCATCGTGTCGGCGGTGCAGGCGCTGGATCTGGGCGATGCCGATTTCGCGCTGGCCGGCGGTGCCGAATGCATGAGCCGGTCACCCTTCATCCTGCCTGCGGCGCGCTGGGGCCAGAAGATGGGCGATGCGGGCGCGCAGGACATGATGCTGGGCGCGCTGAACTGCCCGTTCGGAACCGGGCACATGGGCGTCACCGCCGAGAACGTGGCCGTCGAGCACGGGGTGAGCCGCGCCGATCAGGACGCTTTCGCGCTGGAAAGCCAGGCGCGCGCGGCGCGTGCCATCGCAGAGGGGCGCTTTGCCGACCAGATCGTGCCGGTCGAGGTCAGGGCGGGCCGCGACGTCGTGGCGTTCGCGATCGACGAGCATCCGAAAGCCACCACGGCCGAGGCCCTGGCGGGTCTGCGGCCGGTGTTCCGGAAGGACGGAACCGTCACGGCGGGCAACGCCAGCGGCATCAACGACGGGGCGGCGGCGGTCGTTCTTGCGCGGGCCGAGGCTGCGGCGGCGCATGGTCTCAGTCCGCGGTTCCGGGTGCTGGGCTATGCCCATGCCGGAGTGCGCCCCGATGTCATGGGGATCGGCCCTGTCCCGGCTGTTCAGGCACTGCTCGAGCGGACGGGGCTGCGGGTGGCCGACCTCGACGTGATCGAATCGAACGAGGCCTTCGCCGCACAGGCCATCGCGGTGACCCGTGCGCTGGGTCTGCCCGAGGAGAAGGTGAACCCCAACGGCGGCGCCATCGCGCTGGGTCATCCGGTGGGGGCGACCGGGGCGATCCTGACCGTGAAGGCGATGTCCGAGCTTGACCGGATCGGCGGACGCATCGGGCTGATCACCATGTGCATCGGTGGCGGGCAGGGCATCGCCCTGGCGATCGAGCGGATCTGACGTCTTAAGCCGTTCTTTACGCCGCGCGCCCCATGATCCGTCCTGGGCTGACAAGCAGGCAAGCGGAGATACAGGATGGATCTGACCGGGCGGCTGACGGAAGAGCGGCGGGCGCGGCTTGCCGCTGAGCGCATTCTCGACTTCAAGCGCGCCGAATTGTCGGCCGCGAACGGCGCGATCGCCGCCCATGCCCGCAGCCTGTCGGACGAGATCATCGGCCAGCGGCATGAGGTCGAAACCGCCCGCCGCACGACAGAGACCCTGCGCGACGAATTCGCCGAGGCGCAGCAGCACCTGGCGCAGGCGGAAAGCGCGATGCAGATCGCCGAACGCCGTCTGTGGGATTCGCTCGAGACGATTCGGGACGGCTTTGCCGTGTTCGATTCCTCGAACGTCATGGTGGCTGCGAACCGGGCCTATCTCGCCGCCTTCGAGGGGCTTGATATCGTGGGGCCGGGCATCCATTCGGACATGCTTCTGGAACTGATGACCGACGAAGGGATCGTGGATACCGAGGGGCTGAGCCGGGCGGACTGGCGCGCGATGATGCGCGCCCGCTGGGAGGCTCCCAATATCGAGCCGATCGTCCTGCGCTTCTGGAATGGCGAATTCGTCAAGCTCGTCGACCGGCGGACGCGCGACGGCGATATGGTCACGCTGGCGCTGAACATCACCGAAACGATCAGGCGCGAAGCCGAACTGGAGGATGCGCGCGACCGGGCCGAGGCCGCGAACCGCGCCAAGTCGGCCTTTCTGGCCAACATGAGCCACGAGATCCGCACGCCGATGAACGGTGTCGTCGGAATGGCGCAGCTACTCGAAGAGACCGGGCTGAACGACGAACAGCAGCTCTATGTCGAGACGATCAGGAACTCGGGCGAGGCGCTTCTGGTCATCATCAACGACATTCTCGACTACTCGAAGATCGAGGCCGAGAAACTGGAACTGCACCCCGAACCCTTCGATCTGGAACGCTGCATCCACGAGATCGTGACGCTGCTCTTGCCGGTGGTGCAGGACAAGGGGCTTCAGGTCGCCATCGACTATGACATGTTCCTGCCGACGAATTTCGTGGGCGATCCGGGGCGCATCCGGCAGATCCTGACCAACCTCGTCGGCAATGCGATCAAGTTCACCGATGCAGGGCATGTGAAGATTGCGGTCGTGGGGATACCGACGGGCGACGAAGGCACGTTCCGGGTCCACGTCACGGTCGAGGATACCGGGATCGGAATCCCGGCAGACCGGCTCGAGCATATCTTCGGCGAGTTCAATCAACTCGACGACGGCCATTCCCGTCGCCATGACGGGACCGGGCTCGGTCTGGCGATCACCCGTCGGCTCGTCGGGCTGATGGGCGGCGAGGTCTGGGTGGAGTCCGAGATCGGGCGCGGGTCGGGTTTTGGGTTTCACGTCACCATGCCGGCGGCGAAAGTGCCGCTGGACCAGCCGTTTCGAGCGCCCGACTGGATGCGCCGGGTCCGCCTGCTCGACGCCCCCGGCGTGGCAAGGGACATCACGGCGCGGCAGCTTGTGGCGCTTGGCCTCACCGTCGACACGGCAGACGACTGGGGCGTTCCGTCGCCGACGGTGGATGCCGACGCGATCTTCGTCTCCGTCGCTCTGGCGCAGAGTTCAAGCGGGGTCGCTGCGCTGTCGGACGAAAGCGCGCCGCCGGTGGTTCTTCTGACGGCCTCACCCGCCGGGCGCAGCGCGGACGGGATTCCGGCCGCCGCCACCCTGTCGCGCCCAGTGATGCGGCGCGACCTTGCCGACGCGTTGGCGAAGGTGGCCCCGCCACGGGGGCAGGCAGACGAGGCGCCCGCCGAGACGCCCGCGGAAGACGATACGGTGGCCGCCAGTTTGTCCAACTCGGATGCGGACTCGCCAGTTCTGCCACGCCGCATGCGGGTTCTGCTGGCCGAGGACAACAAGACCAACCAGTTCGTCTTTTCCAGCATGGTGAAGGCGATGGGGATCGATCTGGAAATCGTCGGAAACGGGGCCGAGGCGGTGCAGAGTTTTCGCCGCGCGCAGCCCGATCTGATCTTCACCGACATTTCGATGCCGCTGATGGACGGCAAGGAAGCGGCCCGGCGCATCCGCGCGATCGAGGCCGAGGATGGACTTTCGCGCACACCGATCGTCGCGATCACCGCCCACGCCATGGAGCACGACGCGCGCGAGATCCTTGCGACCGGGGTGGACTACTACCTCACGAAGCCGCTCAAGAAGGCCTCGATCGAGGAGTACATCCTTGCCGCCTGCCCCGACGATGCGCAGCCGCCGGTGGTTGCGGCCGCTCCGTCCGCCGCCCCGTCCCCCGGCGCGCCTCGGCAGGACATCGGAACAGGGCGCAGGTTGGGACAGGTCGTCGATGCCGAGGTCGGGGCAGCCACCTAGCCGGATCGCAGACCTGCCCAAGACAGACGCTGGTGTGACCCGGGCCTAGGACGCCGCCTTCATGGCGTCGTCGGCACCGTAGGGCCGGCGGAAGACCGGGGCCTCGGGCGTCCCGGCATCGGGATCGAAGCGATAGCCGAAGGCATCGAAGTCGCGCAGCCCCTCGGGGTCGCTGATGCGCCGGTCGATGACGAATCGGGCCATGGCGCCACGGGCGCGCTTGGCGAAGAAGCTGATGGTCCGCCCTTCGCCGTCGCGATCCTCGAGAAAGGCGGGCGTGACGACGCGCGGCTTCAGACGTCCGAGGTCGACGGCGCCAAAATACTCCTGGCTGGCGCAGTTCAGCAGGGTGTCCGTGCCAAGCGCCTCGGCGGCGTCGTTCAGTGCCGTGGCGATGCGGTCGCCCCAGAAGGCATAAAGGGTCTTGCCGCGCCGGGTCTTGAGGCGGCTGCCCATCTCAAGCCGGTAAGGCTGGATCGCGTCGAGCGGCCGCAAGAGGCCGTAGAGCCCCGAGAGGATGCGCAGGTGGTCCTGCGCCCAGTCCATCGCCTCGGCATCGATCGACCGGGCGTCGAGCCCGACATAGGTATCGCCCGCGAAGGCTCGGACTGCGGGACGAGTGGCGTCCGGTTCGGGCGCATCGGCGAAGGCGCGAAAACGGTCACGGTTCAGGCGCGCAAGGTCGTCCGACAGGCCCATGAGCGACTTGAGGTCCCCCAGGGACAATTGACGGGCGTGCCCGGCCAGCGTCGCGGCGTCGCGCGGGAAGGCGGGGTCGGTCATGGGCAGACCCGGGTCGGACCAGTCGAGCCGCTTGGCCGGTGACAGAACGATCAGCATTTCAACCCCCTTCATATATTTCGGCAAGTTAGGCCGCGCGCGGCGCGCCTCAAGCGTCGCGCAGCACGGCGAGGAAGGCATCGCCGAAGCGATCCGCGCGGCGGTCGCCCAGGAGGCTGCGCAGGCGGCCTGCGTCGGCGCGCCCGATTTCGGCGACCCGGGCCAGGAGAGAGGCGGAACAGGACAGCGGCTTGTCGCTTCCATCCGCGCCTCGCGCGAGGTCGGCCTGCACGGCCACAAGCCGGTCGTAGACACTGCCGGCGGTCTGTCCGGCCAGCTTGCGCCGGGCCGGGTGCACCTCGCCCGGCGCTTCGCCGGCGATCACTTCGAGAAAGGCGGCACCGTAGCGTTCCAGCTTGGTGGCCCCGACGCCGCCGATGCGGGCCATCTCGTCCAGTGTCCGAGGCCGCTTTTCCGCCATCTCGATCAGGGTGCGATCGGTGAAGACGACATAGGCCGGCACCCGCGCGGCCTCGGCAAAGGCTCGGCGGCGGGCCTTGAGCGCCGCCAGAAGCGGCGCGTCGTCGTCCGAGACAAGCGCCCGGGCGGGGGCGGGGGCCGTGCGGCGGATCGTGTCGCGGCGCAGCGTGATCGCCTCTTCCCCACGCAGGATCGGTCGGGCGAAGTCGGTCATGCGCAGCGCGCCGTGGCGTTCGGGATCGGGGCGCAGCAGGTCGCGGCCCATCATCTGGCGAAAGATCGCCTGCCATTCGGCTCGGCTTGTGCCGCGGCCGACGCCGAAGGTGGGCAACTCGTCGTGCCGGCGGGTGCGCACTTTGTCGGTGGCGGTGCCGGTCAGCACGTCGATCAGGTGCCCCGCGCCAAAGCTTTCGCCGGTGCGCAGGGCCGCCGACAGCGCCATCCGCACGGGTTCGGTGGCGTCGAACACCTCGGGCGGGGTGTCGCAGAGGTCGCAGGTGCCGCAGGGTCCGCGGTCTTCCCCGAAATAGCGCAGAAGGACCGCGCGTCGGCACCCCTGCGCCTCGGCCAGACCCAGAAGGGCATTGAGGCGCCCATGGTCCGCCGCCTTGCGTTCGGGCGGGGCCAGGCCTTCGTCGATCTGGCTGCGGCGCAGGCGGATATCGTCGGGACCGTAGAGCGTGAGCGTGTCGGCGGGCGCTCCGTCGCGGCCCGCGCGGCCGATTTCCTGATAGTAGCTCTCGATCGACTTCGGCAGGTCGGCATGGGCCACCCACCGCACGTCGGGCTTGTCGACGCCCATCCCGAAGGCGACCGTGGCGACGACGATCAGCCCGTCTTCGGTCGAAAACCGCTCCTCGACCTGCCGGCGCGTGTCGGGGTCGAGGCCCGCGTGATAGGCGCAGGCGGCGTGGCCGTCGTCCGACAGCGCCCGGGCCAGGGTTTCGGTCTTGGCGCGGGTCGCGCAGTAGACGATGCCGGACTGGCCGCGCCGGGCGGCGGCGAACGCCAGGATCTGCGCGCGGGGCTTGTCCTTCACGGCGAAGGCCAGGTGCAGGTTCGGACGGTCAAATCCGCGCAGGAAGGTTCGCGGCGGCTGCCCGTCAAAGAGGCGGGCCACGATTTCTTCCTGCGTCTCGGCGTCGGCCGTGGCGGTGAAGGCCGCCAGCGGCACGTCCAGCGCGCGGCGGATCTTGCCGATCTCCAGGTAGTCTGGGCGGAAGTCATGGCCCCACTGGCTGACGCAATGCGCCTCGTCCACGGCAATCATCGTGACTCCCGCGCGGCGCAGCAGCGTCAGCGTGCCGCCCGCCGAAAGCCGCTCGGGCGCCATGTAGAGAAGCTTGAGGTCGCCCGCCGCGATGGCCGCGAAGACGGCGTCGGTCTGCGCCTCGGTATTGGCCGAGGTCAGGGCGCCCGCCTGCACGCCCACGGCCTGAAGCGCGCGGACCTGGTCGCGCATGAGCGCGATGAGCGGAGACACGACCAGGGTGACGCCCTCGCGCACCAGCGCGGGAAGCTGGAAGCACAGCGACTTGCCGCCGCCCGTGGGCATGATCGCAAGGGTGTTTTCGCCGCGCGTCACGGCCTCGACGATCTCGGCCTGTCCGGGCCGGAAGTCGTCGAATCCAAAGACTGAGGACAAAAGGTCCGTGGCTGTTGCCATGCGCCTGTTCAGGTCTGTTTCGCTACTGCTCGTTCACCATCGGTTCTCACACATGAGGAATGCGTGAACAAGCGCGAAGTCAGAACCCGGCAAGCAGCAGTCGTGGCAGGATGATGTCGCGCAGGGCGATCACGATGAGGAAGGCAACCAGCGGGGCAAGGTCGAGCGCGCCGGTGTTGGGCAGCATTCGCCGGATCGGGCCGTAAAGCGGCTCGAGCAGGCGGTTGAGACCGTCCCAGAGCTGCGCGACCAGCGGCTGGCGCAGGTTCAGCACGTTGAAGGTGATGAGCCAGCTCATCACGATGTGGACGATCATGACGAAGAACACGACGTCGAGGACGAGCTTGAGTAGTTCGTAGATCATCACCATGCCTGCACGCTCCTTGCTTTGGCGGATTACCTATGATGCAGGGCGCGGGGTGGCAAGGCAGAGCGGTGCCGCAACGTCGTGTTTGACGCTGCGGTGCGGCGCCGACAGGTCTTGGGTCGGAAAGGAATCCTGCCCATGTATCCCGTCGTCCGCGTCTTCAAGGATTTGATCAAGTTCCGCAACACCCCGCCCATCGCATTGGGCGAGACGCATGTGTCGCAGCACATTTGCTGGCCCTGGGACATCGACATCTTCCTCGAGATGAACAACGGCCGCACGCTGACGTTGTTCGACATCGGACGGATCGTGATGTTCCAGCGCATGGGCCTGAACGACGTGATGCGCAAGCACGGCCTCGGCGGCACGGTCGCGGGGTCGAGCGTGCGCTATCGCCGCCGGGTGAGGGCCTTCGACCGGGTCGAGATGCGCAGCCGCGTGATCGGTTGGGACGACCGCTTCATCTATGCCGAGCAGTCGATGTGGCGGAAGGGTGAGTGTACCAGTCACGCGCTTCTGCGGATGGCCGTGACCGACCACAACGGGCTGGTGCCGACAGCGCGCCTCGCCGCCCTTCTGGACGACCTGCCCGAGCTTGTCCTGCCCGACTGGGCGCGCGCCTGGACCGAGGCCGAAGCGCTGCGCCCGTGGCCGCCGATGCAGGACTGATCTTTCCGTTGCGCGCTCTGCTGCCGCGGTGTCTATTCACGCGCAAGGCAAGCGAGGGCAGGCATGGCAGAGATCTCGACGCGCAAGCGGATCTGGGGCTGGTTCTTCTTCGACTGGGCCAGCCAGCCTTACAACACGCTGCTTCTGACCTTCATATTCGGCCCCTACGTCAAGGAAATCCTGGGCGACGGCACCACGGCGCAATCGGCCTGGGGCTTCGGCATCGGGGCGGCCGGTGTCGTCATAGCACTTCTTGCGCCGATCCTCGGCGCGATGGCCGACACCTCGGGCAACCGGATGCGGTGGATCTGGCTGTTTTCGGGGATGTATGTCGCGGGAAGCGCGGGGCTCTGGCTGGCCGCGCCGGACGACTTCAATCTCTACCTCGTCCTGTTCCTCTTCGCGATCGGCCTTATCGGGATGGAGTTCGCGACGATCTTCACCAATTCGATGCTGCCCGACCTCGGTTCGCCGGACGAGATCGGGCGGATATCCGGTAATGGCTGGTGCTTCGGTTATGTGGGCGGGCTGATCGCGCTGGTGATCATGCTGGTGTTCTTCGCCGAAGGGCCCGATGGCACCACCTTCGTTGGTCTGACGCCGCCCTTCGGCCTCGACACCGCAGCGCGCGAAGGCACGCGGTTCGTCGGGCCGCTGACGGCGATCTGGTTCGTGGTCTTCATGATCCCCTTCTTCCTGTGGGTGCGCGAACCGAAGCCTGCGCGCGCCCCGAAAGGCGCCGTGCCGCTGGCGCTCAGGGGATTGCGCCGCACGATCCGCAGCCTTCCGCGAACCCCGAGCCTCTTTGCGTTCCTTGCCTCGTCGATGTTCTATCGCGACGCGCTGAACGGGATCTACGTCTTCGGAGGCATCTATGCTGCCGGCGTCCTTGAGTGGAGCGTCGTGGACACCGGCATCTTCGGTATCCTTGCCATCATCTTCGGCGCGGTCTTCGCCTGGCTGGGCGGCAAGGCCGACGATGCGTTCGGGCCGAAGCCGGTGATCGGCGCGTGCATCCTTGCGCTGACGGCGGCGGCGTTGGCGACGGTCTTCGTGTCGCGCACAAGCGTTCTGGGGATCCCGGTGGGCCCGTCCTCGTCGCTGCCCGACATCACCTTCTATTGCGTCGGCGCGGTGATCGGTGCCGCGGGCGGGGCGCTCCAGTCGGCCAGCCGGACGATGATGGTCCGGCAGGCCAACCCGACCCGCATGACCGAAGCCTTCGGGCTTTACGCGCTGGCCGGCAAGGCCACCTCCTTCATCGCGCCGCTGTCGATCGGGACGGTGACATATCTGACCGGAAGCCAGCAACTTGGCATCACGCCGGTCATCTTCCTGTTTCTTTTGGGGCTGGTTTTGCTAGCATGGGTCAAACCCCAGGGAGATCGAGCAGCCGAATGGGACGCACAGCCTTAGCCCTTCTGGGCCTTATTCTCAGCCTTGCCCTGCCGGCCCAGGCGGCCCCAAGCGCCAAACAGCTTTTCGGTGCCGAGAGCGGACCGTCGCCGCACCGGTCCGAACCGTTCGGAAGCTATTCACGCGGTTGCCTTGCCGGCGCGGCGCAACTGCCCGAAACCGGTCCGACCTGGCAGGCGATGCGCCTGTCGCGGAACCGCAACTGGGGCCACCCCGACGCGGTCGAGTTCATCCAGCGCCTGTCGGCCTATGCCGCGACGCAGCCCGGATGGAACGGGCTTTACATCGGTGACATCTCGCAGCCGCGCGGCGGGCCGATGCTGACTGGCCACGCCTCGCACCAGATGGGGCTCGATATCGACATCTGGATGCTGCCGCCACAGCGGCTGGACCTCAGCCGGACCGAACGCGAGAACCTGTCGTCGATCTCGATGCAGCGGGCGAACGGGGCCTATGTGAACGGCAGCTGGACGGCCGAGCATCACAAGATCATCCGGGCCGCAGCGAAGGACCCGGCGGTTGCGCGGATCTTCGTCTTCCCCGGCGCCAAGGTGCAGATGTGCAACGACGAACCGGGTGACCGGGCCTGGCTGCGCAAGGTGCGGCCGTGGTGGGGGCACCACTACCACTTCCACGTTCGCCTGAACTGCCCGCGCGGGTCGCGCATCTGCGAGGAACAGGACCCGCCACCGGCCGGCGACGGATGCGACGATGCGCAGGCCTGGGTGAACAACATCCTCAACCCACCGCCGCCCGATCCGAACGCGCCGCCGCCGACACCCCGCCGCGAATTGGTTCTCGCCGATCTGCCACAGGCATGCGCGCAAGTCTTGTCGCGCTGATCGCGGCGCTGTCCACGCCCGCGGCGGCGGACGACCTGACCTACCTTGGGACGACCGAATGGGGTTTCGATGCCGCCAACGGCGTATCGGGCCTCGAGATGTCCGACGACGGGCTGTCGTTCCAGGCGGTGTCGGACCGGGGCTGGTACATCCTGGGCGCGCTGAAGCGCGACGGCGATGCCATCTCGATCGTCACGGTAACGCGGATCGCGCCGCTTCTGGGCCATGACGGCTTTCCCGTCACCGCGCGGCGGGTCGGCGACTGGTCGGATGCCGAGGGTCTGGCAATCCTGCCTGACGGCACCGCCTATGTGTCGTTCGAGCGTTGGGCGCATGTGTCGCGCTATGCCGATTTGCGGGGCAAGGCGGAACTCACGCGCGACCATCCCACCTTCTACGACTATGCCGAAAACCGGCAGCTCGAAGCCGTGGCGGTCGATCCGGACGGCACCGTCTATGCCTTTCCCGAACAGACCGGGCCGGGTCGCAGCGGGCTTCCCGTCTACCGCCTGACCGGCAACGAATGGGAGATCGCGGGCGAGATCAGCGCCTCGGGCGGGTTCGGCATCGTCGGGGCGGATTACGACGACGAAGGCCGGCTCTACCTGCTCGAACGCAAGCTGTGCGCTGGGCCTCTCGCTGGCAAAACCGCATTCGCCGCTTCGACACCCCCGAAGGCGACGGCGAAGTCCTGTGGACCAGCGCCCTTGGAGAGTTCACCAACCTTGAAGGTATCGCCCTCTGGCGCGACGACAAGGGCCTGCGGATCACGATGGTCTCCGACAACAATGGCGACCAGGACGAGCCGACGTCCTTCGTGGAATTCCGCTTGACCGCACCCGCGGACGAGGGCTAAGCCGCGCCGTCCCCGGGACCGGGGGCCAAGTCTCCGCGACCTTGTAAAAACGGAAAAAACACCGATGACCCGCATTCTTCCCGGCATTCTTGCCATGGCCGCCATCGTCGTGGCCTCGAACATCCTTGTCCAGTTCCTGTTCGGCCAATGGCTGACCTGGGGCGCGTTCACCTATCCGCTGGCCTTCCTTGTCACCGACGTGATGAACCGCGTCTACGGACCGGCGCTGGCGCGCAAGGTCGTCTTCGCGGGCTTCGTGACCGGCGTGGTCTGTTCGCTGATCGGCACGCAGATCCAGGGCGAGTTCGGGCCGCTGGTGACCTGGCGCATCGCGATGGGGTCGGGCATCGCCTTCCTGACCGCACAGCTTCTCGACATCGCGATCTTCGACAAGCTGCGGTCGGGCGCATGGTGGCGCGCGCCCGTGGTCTCAAGCCTGATCGGGTCGTCGGTCGACACCGCGCTCTTCTTCACCATCGCCTTCAGCGCGCAGCTGGCCTTCCTCGAGCCCGGCAACGACGTGTCCTGGGCGAACGAGGCGCTGCCGCTTCTGGGCGTGGGTCCGGTGGTGCCGCTCTGGGTGTCGCTCGCCGTGGCGGACTGGGGTGTGAAACTTGCCCTCGCGGTGATCGCGCTGGTGCCATTTCGCCTGATTGTGAGGCAGCTGACGGCACGGGTTGCGTAAAATGTTTTGACAAACACTAAATCTGTGGCAGCCTACGATTATCGGTCAACAACAATGAAAGGAGGTGGTCCAGTGTCTAGAGTGATATTGGAGAGAGGTGTCGGAACAGTCAGGGGGACGGTCGCCTGAGGGCAAACCCGAAGGCAGAACACTCCTGATTGGGTTCCAGTCCCTAACTGGCCCATCTCCCAAAGAACTCGAAGGGCCACCGTCATCCGGTGGCCCTTTTCGATTGCGGACCCGGGAACATGCGCATCACGGATGAGATCGACATCGCCGAATGGGAACTGACCGAGCACTTCGTGCGCGCGTCCGGCCCGGGCGGGCAGAACGTCAACAAGGTGTCGACGGCGGTCGAACTGCGGTTCGAGGCCGAGCGGTCGCCGAACCTGCCCGACCCGGTCAAGCGGCGTCTGAGACGCCTGGCCGGGCGGCGCTGGACCAAGGAGGGCGCGCTGGTGATCCAGGTCGAGGAGACGCGGAGCCAGGCCCGCAACCGCGAGATCGCGCGCGACCGGCTGGCCGAGCTGATCCGCGCGGCGACCGTGGTGCCGAAAAAGCGCCGCCCGACGCGGCCGACCAGGGGGTCGGTGGAGCGGCGGATCAAGGCGAAGAAGGTGCGCGGCGAGGTGAAGTCACTACGCGGCAGGGTCGAGGACTAGCGTCGGGAAAGCCCGATCCATGTCACCGCGATCACCGCGCCCAGCGCATTGAAGACAAGGTCAAGCGCCGTGTTCGTGTAGCCGCCCACGTTGGTGTCGGGCACCAGAAGAACGGCCGTGAACTCGATCATCTCGTTGACCGCGCCAAGCCCCATGGCCCCCAGCGCGGGATAGACCAGCGCGGTCGCGGTGCCGCGCGTGTCGGGGAAGTGGCGGGTCAGCAGATGGTGCAGAAGCCAGGCCGTGACGCCAAAGCCGAAGGCGTGAACGAACTGATCGTACTTCAGGATCACGCTGTCATCGACCGTCGCGATCGGGACCAGCACGAGGTTGTAAAGGACCGACCCGTTTACCGGCACACCGCCGCCGGCCATGTGCATCAGGCCCCAAAGCGACAGCGCCCAAAGGATCGCCGGCGGGTATTCGGCCTTGCCCAGCGAGAACCCGATCAGCGCCATCAGGCCCACCATCGTCAGGACATAGACGATGAACTCGTAATTGCCGATGGAAAAGAACCACGCGGTGAAGATCGCCACGTAGGTGACGGTGAAAAGCGCGACGGCGATCTCGCTGCGGTTCGGGGCCCGGGTCATGACGTCCAGTTAGACAGGCCGGTCACAGGGTCGCCTTGACCGGGGTCAAACCGGGCCAGGGCGATGGGTCAGCCGTCCCCCAGCATCTTCTTCGCGTTGCGAAACCGCGAGGCGAGGAAGAACATCGTCGCGGCGATGACGAAGGCGACAAGGGCAAGGCCCCATCCGGTCAGCACCATCCCCGTGCCCGGCCAGATCACAAGGACAAGGCCGGCGATCGACGCCAGAAGGCCGGCGTTGCGCGCGCTGTCGCGGTCGGGCGCGCCCTTCGGCGTCTTCCACCAGGTGACGAGATACGAGATCCCGGTCACCAGCGCCCAGACGCCGATCAGGAAAAAGGCAAGCCGGGCCGAACTGGCGGGCAGGAACAGAAGCACGGCCCCGATCAGCAGCCCGACGATGCCCGCCCCGATCTCGGACTGCATCCCCCGGTAGCCGCGCGAGAAGACCACCGTGGCGATCCCGTCGAGGATCAGGAACACGCCCGCGATGCGCAGAAGAAGCGAGAGGCTTTGCTGCGGCCAGAAGAGCGCGACAAGCCCAAGGGCCAGCGCAAGCACCCCGCGCCAGAAGAACCCGCGCGAGAGCCCCCGCATCCGGTCGGTGGCGGCGGTCGCGCAGGGCGTCGATGTCGGGGTCGGTGTGGGTCATGGGGGCGGTTCCGTTAGGGTAGGGGCGTGTCTAGTGAGGTTGAGGATAGCAGGGCTGGAGTGGCAGGAGGAATCGGGAGATTTCCTTCCTTCCTTGGGATGGGCCATAACGAGAGGATCTGCAGCATATGGCCGCAGCATCGTCATGTCGCAGCTGATGGTCTGATCCGAATCTGTCGGCCGAGACCGTTCATAGTTCGAGACTTTGCATGATTGCATAGGTGCGACTCTTCAGCCATCTTTGTGCACAAACGAGTCGAATCATACCAGTCCTCAAGTCTTTGAACTGCTCCCGAAGATCATGCACATTCTTTCCCGCCGTTTAGAGTCTGCCCGAATGCATTAAAGTGTTCCGCAATATCTGAGTAGCCATTGCCCGCCATTTCGTGCAGATAAAGCATAGTTGTCCTATGGCGAGCACGACTCGAGATTCTGCGCGGCCGAAGCATCCGCGTGGTGGTAGCGCTTCGTAGGCCGGAGCATTGCCGCGCGACATAGCAGCCAACTGCCACTCTAGCTCGAACGCCATCTTCACAGGAACTGGTCTGCGTCGCGAGTGCAGGTACGTGCTACCATCACGGCAACATTCTTCGTACTTGCTAGCACAGCATGTCACACTCTAAGGCCAATAAACTGCATCGTAGCTTCGCCAGACCAGAATTCGCACGTATCAGAATGCGCAGGAGACGGATTTCATCAGTGCGTAACGATCGATCACCATGCTCGTGGATGATGTTCATCAAGAAATCTTTGCGGAAGGTAGATCTGTTTCGGTGCGTCGTAGCATCCGAGGTATTTCCGGACTCACTGTCGGAAGCGCTACTTCTAGCTCTGGTCTGCGATACGCCAATAGTCCACCAAATCGAAATGATGTATTTCGATAGGTAGGGCTCGTTCATGACCGGGTCTACAGAGATCGTGATCGTAGCGACTCGCAACCCCTAAACCACCACCTCCATCCCCACCTGCTCGCCCACCCCGAACACCCGCTTGTAGCGCTCGATCTCGGCCTTCGGCCCCGTCGCCTTGTTCGGGTTGTCCGAGATCTTCACGCAAGGCCGCCCGTTCGCCTCGGTCGCCTTGCAGACAAGGCTGAAGGGCGCCAGCCGGTCGTCGGGGGTCAGCCCGCGGAAGTCGTTGGTCAGAAGCGTGCCCCAGCCGAAGCTGACGTTCACCCGGCCCTGGAACTGGCGGTGCAGCTCCTCGATCTTGCCCACGTCCAGACCGTCCGAGAAGATCACCAGCTTCTTCGTCGGGTCCTCGCCGCGCTCTTTCCACCAGGCGATGGCGATCTCGGCGCCCGTCGCGGGGTCGCCGCTGTCGATGCGCATCCCGGTCCAGCCCGCCAGCCAGTCGGGCGCGTTCCGCAGGAAGTTCCGCGTGCCGTAGGTGTCGGGCAGGATGATGCGCAGGTTGCCCGAATGCTCTTCGTGCCAGTCGGCCAGCACGTCGTAGGGCGCCTTGGCCAGCTCGGCGTCGGTATCGGCCAGCGCGGCATAGACCATCGGCAACTCGTGCGCGTTCGTGCCGATCGCCTCGATATCGCGGCGCATGGCGATCAGGCAGTTCGACGTGCCGATGAACGACGGCCCCAGCCCTTCGAGCATCGCCTGCACGCACCAGTCCTGCCAGAGAAAGGAATGCCGCCGCCGCGTCCCGAAATCGGCCACGCGCAATCCGTCGAGGCCGCGCAGCCGCTGGATCTTTTCCCACAGCTTGGTCATGGCGCGGGCATAGAGCACCTGAAGCTCGAACCGGCCCATGCCGCGCAGCACCGCGCGCGACCGCAGTTCCATCAGCACCGCCAGCGCGGGGATTTCCCACAGCATCACCTCGGGCCAGTTGCCTTCGAAGGTCAGCTCGTACTGATCGCCCACCCGTTCGAGGTGGTAGGGCGGCAGGCGCAGGGCCTCGAACCACTCCATGAAGTCGGGGCGGAACATCTGGCGCTTGCCGTAGAAGGTGTTGCCGCGCATCCAGGTCGATTCCCCCCGCGCCAGCGAGAGCGAGCGCACGTGGTCAAGCTGCTCGCGCAGCTCGCCCTCGTCGATGAGGTCGGCAAGCGGGATCGACTTCGTCCGGTTGATCAGGCTGAAGGTGACCTGCGTGTCGGGCTTGTTGCGGAACACCGACTGGCACATCAGGAGCTTGTAGAAGTCGGTGTCGATCAGCGACCGGACGATCGGGTCGATCTTCCAGTGGTGGTTGTAGACCCGTGTGGCGATATCGACCATGGGCGGTCTCCTGTCCGTTCCGCTTGGTTAGATCAAACGCGCACCGGGCGCGCGCAAGGCCGATCAGGCGAGGGTCACGCCCGCCTTCGCCATGCCCGCGCGCGCGGCGGCCAGCGATCCGTCAAGGTCGATGGCGCGGCAAAGGCCTGTCACCACGGTGACGCGAAAGCCCAGCCGCGCGGCATCGACGGCCGAGAAGTTGACGCAGAAGTCGGTGGCAAGGCCGACCAGCGTCACCGCCTCGATCCCGCGCGTGCGCAGGTAGCCTTCCAGCCCGGTGGGCGTTTCGTGGTCGTTCTCGAAGAAGGCCGAATAGCTGTCGATCTGCGGGCCGGAACCCCTTGCGGATGATCAGGTCGGCGGGATCGGTGCGCAGGTCGGCGTGGAAGGCCGCGCCATCGGTGCCGATCATGCAGTGGTCGGGCCAGAGGACCTGCGGGCCATAGGGCATGTCGATCATGTCGTAGGGGGCCTTGCCCCCGTGGGACGAGGCGAAGGACGAATGGCCCGCCGGGTGCCAGTCCTGCGTCAGGACAACGGCGGCGAAGTCGTCCATCAGCGCGTTGATGCCGGGCACGATCTCGTCCCCGCCGGGCACGGCCAGGGCGCCGCCCGGGCAGAAATCGTTCTGGACGTCGATGACGATGAGGGCTTCGTTGGCGGGGCGCATGGGCGGGCTCCTTTCCTTTGCGCCTTGGGTAGGGGGCGCTCCGCCCTGCGTCAACCGGCCCTTGCGGCAGCGCGGCCAGATCGCTTAGACCGCCCCCATGTACACTGTCGCCGCCTTCTACCGTTTCGCGCCCCTGCCCGACCCGGCCGCACTTCGCACGCCGCTGGCGCAGCTGGCCTGCGGGGCGGGGGTGAAAGGGTCGATCCTTCTGGCGCCCGAGGGCGTGAACGGCACGATCGCCGGGCCGGCCGAGGGCGTGGCGCGGGTGATGGACGCCCTGCGGGCCGCTGCCGGGGTTCGAGGCGCTGGGCTGGAAGGAAAGCCAGGCCTCTGACATGCCCTTCGACCGGCTGAAGGTCCGGCTCAAGCGCGAGATCGTGACGATGGGCCGCCCCGAGGCCGACCCGGCGAAGGGCGTGGGCGCCTATGTCCCCCCGGCCGAGTGGAACGCGCTGATTTCCGCGCCGGACGTCGCGGTGATCGACACCCGCAACGCCTACGAGGTCGAGATCGGGACGTTCCGCGGCGCGGTCGATCCGGGCACCGACAGCTTCGGCGACTTCCCCGACTGGTGGGAGGCGAACAAGGCCCGCTTTGACGGCAAGCGCATCGCCATGTTCTGCACCGGGGGTATCCGCTGCGAAAAAGCGACCGCCTGGCTGGTCGGGCAGGGGGTCGAAGGCGTGCATCACCTGCGAAGGCGGCATCCTGAAGTACCTCGAAGAGGTCCCGCAGGAAGACAGCCTCTGGCAGGGCGAGTGCTATGTCTTCGACCGGCGCGTGTCGGTGGGCCACGGGCTTGCGCGAAGGCCCGCACGAAATGTGCTTTGCCTGCGGGCGGCCCGTGGCGCCCGACGAGATGGCACACCCGGATTACGAGGCCGGCGTGTCCTGCCCGCGCTGCATCGGCGAATACGATGAAGCCGACCGCGCGCGCTTTCGCGACCGGCAAAGGCAGCGGGCATGACGCTCCTCGTGTTCGGAGAGACCGGGCAGGTCGCCCGCGAACTGGCGCGGCGGGCGCCGGACGCCCAGTACCTCGGGCGCGGCCATGCCGATCTGACCGACCCGCAGGTCTGCGCCGCCGCGATCCTCGACCGCAAGCCGACGGCGGTGATCAACGCCGCCGCCTGGACCGCCGTCGACAAGGCCGAGGACGAGCGCGACGCCGCGATGGTCGTGAACGCGCTTGCCCCCGGGGCGATGGCGGGTGCCTGCGCGGCGCTGGGCATACCCTTCGTCCATATCTCGACCGACTACGTCTTCGACGGATCGGGCGACGCGCCGTGGCGACCGCACGATCCGACCGGGCCGCTCGGGGCCTATGGGCAGACGAAGCTCGCGGGCGAAGAGGCCGTTGCGCAGGCTGGGGGCATCTGGGCCGTGCTGCGGACAAGCTGGGTCTTCTCGGCCCATGGCGCGAATTTCGTCAAGACGATGCTGCGCCTGTCCGAGACGCGCGATGCGCTGACGGTCGTGGCCGACCAGATCGGCGGCCCGACGCCTGCGGGCGACATCGCGGCGGCCTGCCTTGCGATGGCCGACAATTTGAAGGCTGATCCTGCAACCAGAGGCATCTACCACTTCTCGGGGGCGCCCGACGTCAGCTGGGCCGACTTCGCCCGCGAGATATTCCGGCAGGCGGGTCGCGCCGTCACCGTCTCGGACATCCCGACCGAGGCTTATCCGACACCCGCGCCGCGTCCACGGAATTCGCGCCTTGACTGCGGCACGACGAAGTCGGTCTTTGGGATCGACCGGCCCGACTGGCGCAAAGGGCTGGCCGAGGTTCTGGACGAGTTGGGGGCAAGGGGACAGGCATGACAACGCGCAAGGGCATCATCCTCGCCGGCGGGTCGGGCACCCGGCTTTACCCGATCACCATCGCGGTGTCGAAGCAGCTTCTGCCGATCTACGACAAGCCGATGATCTACTACCCGCTCAGCGTCCTGATGCTGGCCGGGATCCGCGAGATCGCGGTGATCACCACGCCCGAGGATCAGGCGCAGTTTCAGCGGCTGATGGGCGATGGCGGTCAGTGGGGCCTCAGCCTGACGTGGATCACGCAGGACTCCCCGGACGGGCTGGCCCAGGCCTATCTTCTGGCCGAGGACTTTCTTGCCGGGGCGCCCTCGGCGATGGTTCTGGGTGACAACATCTTCTTCGGGCATGGCCTGCCCGAGGTGCTGGAACGCGCGGACGCTCAAGGGGCGGGCGGCACCGTGTTCGGCTACCGTGTGGCAGACCCGGAGCGCTATGGCGTGGTGGATTTCGACGGCGACCGCGTGAAGGCGATCATCGAAAAGCCCGAGGTGCCGCCGTCGAGCTTCGCCGTGACGGGGCTTTACTTCCTCGATGGAGACGCGCCGTCGCTGGCCGCGCAGGTCAAGCCCTCCCCGCGCGGCGAGCTCGAGATCACCTCGCTTCTCGAGATGTATCTCGCCCGGGGCGATCTGACCGTCGAAAAGCTGGGGCGCGGCTATGCCTGGCTGGATACCGGGACGCATGGATCGCTTCTGGATGCCGGCAACTTCGTGCGCACGCTCGAGGCGCGGCAGGGGTTGCAGACCGGCTCACCCGAAGAGATCGCCTTCGATCAGGGCTGGATCGACCGGGCGACGGTTTTCGCCGCCGCCGACCGGTTCGGCAAGACGGCCTATGGCCGGTATCTCAGGCGGTTGGTCGAAGGCTGAGACCCTAGGCCGCCGGGACCATCACGGACGAAAGCCCGAACTCCTCAAGAACCTCTGCGAAGTCGGGATCGGACTGCGCAAGGTGCAGCGTCGCCCGCAGCATCCCCGCTTTCGACCCGCAGTCGAAACGCGTGCCGCTGAAGGCAAAGCCGGCAAGACCGACACGCGGGATGCCGCGCGCAATGGCGTCCGTCAGCTGGATTTCCCCGCCCGCACCCGGAGTCTGCGTCGCGAGATCCTCGAAGATCGATGCGTCGAGGACATACCGCCCCACGACGGCCTGCCGCGACGGGGCGTCCTCGGGCGCGGGCTTTTCGACCATGCCCTTCGCCCGGCAAAGACGGCCGTCGGTTTCGGACGTGTCGAGGATGCCGTATTTGCTTGTCTGGTCGCGGTCGACTTCCATCGTCGCGACAAGGTGTCCGACGCCGGCCGTGCGATAGGCGGCGGTCATTTCCGAAAGGCAGCCCGGCGCGCCGAGGATCAGGTCGTCGGGGAGAATGACGGCGACGGGGCCGGGCAGCACGTGGTCGCGGGCGCAGAGGACCGCATGACCAAGGCCAAGCGGCTCGGGCTGCATCGTGAAGACAACGTCGTCCTCGGGCGCCCGCAGCGCGTTTTCTTCGAGGGCGGCGGCCAGACGCGCCTTGCCGCGCGACTGAAGCTCGGCCCGCAGGTCGGCGTCGTCCATGACGTGGCGTTCGATCGCCGATTTCGAGGGATGGCTGACGAAGACCATCCGTTCGACGCCCGCTGCCTTCGCCTCGTCGATGGCGTACTGGATCAGGGGGGTGTCGATCACCGGCAGAAGCTCCTTGGGGGTGGCCTTCGTCGCGGGAAGGAAGCGCGATCCGAGGCCCGCCACAGGGAAGATCGCCGTGCGCACGGATGGGGTCTTGGACACTGTCTCTCTCCTCGTTTGTTCATTGGGTACTCCGGATGGAGTGACGTCTGTTACATAGTGCCGCAACGCAGAAACGTCAAAAAACGACGCACGGATGGTCGCAAACAATCCATGACACACGCTTTAAGCGATTATCTTGGCGCGCTCGACGCCGATTTGCATATTTTTTGTGCATGCTGTAGCTTGCGCTTCAATAACTCGCTGCAAAGCGGCGATGCGGGTTGAAACTCGCGGGCAGGATCACAAGCCTATAGGGAAAGGTCGTGGTGTTTCCGGCACCAGAACGCTTTCCCGACGCACCCCTATGGTGCGCAGCGTCCCAGGGACGCAGGCAGAAAAAAGAGGTGACAATGAAGATCGAAGTCGTCGACGGCGACCCCGTTCCATTTCGTGCAACACCCTACTCGGCCCTCGCCGTCATCGGCGCCGGCGCCTGGGGTACGGCCCTTGCCGCCACGGCGGCGCGCTCCGGCGCGCAGGTGCGCCTCTGGGGCCGCAACCGGCAGGTGGTGGACGAGATCAATCGCACCCATACCAATGCCCGGCATCTGCCCGATGTCACGCTGCCCGGCCAATCTTGTTGCCGTGCACGAGATGGCGCATGCGCTCGACGGGGCCGACGCGGTTCTGATCGTCGTGCCCTCGCGCAGTATCCGGTCGGTCGCGCGGCAGGTGGCCGAATATGTCGGTCCCGGTGTGCCGGTGGCGGTCTGCGCCAAGGGGATCGAGGACGAAACCGGCCTGCTGATGAGCCAGGTCGCCGAGGAAGAACTGGGGTCGCGCCCGGTCGGCACGATCTCGGGCCCGACCTTCGCGCGCGAAACCGCACTGAACCACCCCACCGCCGCGACCGTCGCCTTTCCGTTCAGCCATGCCGACCGGCTGGCGCCGCAGAACAGCGCCGCCGCGCGACTGGCTCTGACCATGACGACCGAAAGCTTCCGTTCTTATGTCTCCGATGACCTTGTCGGTGTCGAGGTCTGCGGCGCGGTCAAGAACGTCATCGCCATCGCCTGTGGCATGATGACCGGCGCCGGCTTCGCCGAGAATACGCGCGCGGCCCTGATCACCCGGGGCGTCGACGAGATGAAGACGCTGGCCGAGGCGCTGGGCGGGCGGCGCGAGACAGTGACGGGCCTGTCGGGCATCGGCGACCTGACGCTGACCTGTTCCAGCGCGACCTCGCGCAACATGTCGCTGGGCACGCAACTGGGGCAGGGCATCGCGCGCGCCGCGTGCTTCGACGGCCAGTCCGTCGTGGTCGAGGGCGAGGCGAACGCCCGCTCGGTGACCGATCTTTCCCACCGCGTCGGCGTGTCCATGCCGATCTGCGAGGCGGTGCGGGCGGTGCTGCATGACGGCGCCCAGCTTGGCCAGACCTTCGCGAGCCTCTGGTCGCGTCCGATCGAGGCGGAACCGCGCACACTGTCGCTGTCGCTCGATCATCCGGCCGCCGATGCCGCCATCGCCGATCTTGCAGAAAGGATTCATTCATGACCCGCCACGAAACCCCCGTGGCCGCGTCCATTGCCGCCAAGCGGATGGTGCTGGCCACCGATCTTGACGGCACGTTCCTTGGCGGCACCGCTGGCGACCGCGCGGCGCTTTATGACTGGATCGGGACGCACCGGGAGACGGTGGGCCTTGTCTTCGTGACTGGCCGTGATCCGGAGTTCATTGCTGACCTCGCCGACAGCACCGGCGCGCCCCGACCGGACTACGTCGTGGGCGACGTCGGTACGACCATTGCCGAGGTCGGCCCGGCGGGCGAGATCCTGCCTATTCCAGCACTTGAAATGCAGATCGCGTCGGCCTGGGCCGATGCCGGCGACAGGGTGCGCGCGGCGCTTGACGGGGCGGCGGGGCTGACGCTTCAACCCACCGAATTCCGCTATCGTGTCAGCTACGACCTCGACCCCGACGCCTTTGACAAGGGCACGGTCGCCATGGTCGAGGAACTGGGGTTCGATGTGCTCATCTCGGACAATCGCTTTTTCGACGTGCTGCCGAAAGGTGTCAGCAAGGGGCCGTCGCTGACCCGTCTCATCGGCCATCTGGGCATCCGCCCCGAGACCTGCCTCGTCGCCGGCGACACGATGAACGACCTCTCGATGCTGGCGCTGGGTCTGCCCGCCGTCGCTGTCGGCGGGTCCGAGCCGCGCCTGATCGAGGCGCTCGCCCCCTATTCCCATGTCCACCGGGCCGAGGCCGTGGGTGCCGCCGGTATCCGCGAGGCGATCCGCGCCTTCGACCTTCACCCCCACGCCTGAGGAGACGCGCCATGTCATCGGATCTTGTCATCGTCTATCACCGCCAGCCCTACGAAGAGGTTGAAGAGGACGGCAAGACCGTCTTTCGCGAGAACAAGAGCCCGAACGGGATCGTGCCCACGCTGAAGGGCTTCTTCGGCGGGGTCGACCACGGCGCATGGATTGCGTGGAAGCTGGCCGAGGACACGTCGAACCCCGGTTTCGAGCAGGTGGTCGAGATCGAGGACGACTACGGGCGCTACTCGGTCTCGCGCCTGCCGCTTTCCGCCCAGCAGGTGCGCGAGTTCTACCACGTCACCTCGAAAGAGGCGTTCTGGCCGATCCTGCACGGCTTCAAGGAGCGCTACAATTACGACCCCGTCGACTGGCCGAACTTCCGCGAAGTGAACTGGCGTTTCGCCGAAGCCGCCGCGGCCGAGGCGGCCGAGGGTGCGCTGGTCTGGGTGCACGACTACAACCTCTGGCTCGTGCCCGGGCTACCTGCGCAAGCTGCGGCCCGACGTGAAGATCGCCTTCTTCCACCACACGCCCTTCCCGGCGGCGGATGTCTTCAACATGCTGCCCTGGCGCAAGGAGATCGTCGAAAGCCTGCTGGCCTGCGATTCCGTGGGCTTCCACATTCCGCGCTACGCCGCGAACTTCGTGCAGGTGGCGCGCAGCCTCAAGGATGTCGAGGTCTTGCGGCGCGAGACGGTCGAGGACGCGCTTGTCTTCGAGGGCACCGCGCTGAACGAACGCACCGTTCCGACCTGCCTGTCGTTCGAGGGGCGCGAGGTCGCAGTCACCGTGGCGCCGGTCGGCGTCGATGTCGAGTTCATCGAAAAGCGGGCGCGCGAAGCCGATACCGAGAAGCGCGCCAGGGAAATCCGCACCGAGATGGGCGACACCCAGCTTGTCCTCTCGGTCGGACGCACCGACTACACCAAGGGCGGGGTCGAACAGCTTCTCAGCTTCGAGCGGCTTCTCGACCGCCATCCCGACCTGCGCGGCAACGTGCGGCTGATGCATGTCTCGGTCAGCGCGAACCGCAACATGAAGGCCTATGTCGATATCCAGAACGAGATCGAACAGACCGCCGGACGGATCAACGGGCGTTTCGGCACGCTGGAATGGCAGCCGATCGCGCTGATTTCCCGAGCGATTCCCTTTGCCGAGCTTGTCGCCTACTATCGCGCGGCGGACGTGGCGTGGATCACGCCGCTTGCCGACGGGATGAACCTTGTGGCGAAGGAATTCGTGGCCTCGCGCGTGGATGGCGACGGTGTTCTGGTCCTGTCGGAATTCGCCGGGGCCGCGGTGCAGATGGGGTCGGCCGTGATCACCAACCCCTTCTCGAACCGCTCGATGGACGAGTCGATCTACGCCGCCCTTGTCATGGACGAGGACGAGCGCCGCACGCGGATGGAGGGGTTGCGCGCCTCGGTCGCGCGCTACGACATCGCGGCCTGGGGACGCGCCGTGGGGATCGGCGCGCCAAAGGGGCCGCTTCCCGACCGCAACGCGGCGTGACCCTCAAAGCGTTCCGAACACCGCTTCGATCCGCGCGGCTTCGTCGGCCGCGCCATAGGGCGGGTTGAGGACCAGCATCCCCGACCCGATCATGCGATGCCCCGCGCGGACGGGGCCGAAGGGCACTTCGCTCCGCAACGCCTCGGGATCGGCGCTCAGCACCGCCTCGACCATCGGATGGTGCCGGGCATCGGCGAGGATCGGGTACCACAGCGCGACGATGCCCACGTTCCACTTGCGCCGGATCGCGGCGATGAAGCGCGGGATCGTCGCGTAGTCGGCTTTCACCTCATAGGACGGGTCGATCAGCAAAAGCCCCCGGCGTGGTGTCGGCGGGCAAAGCGCCATGGCCGCGTCGAATCCGTCCTGCTTCGCCACGCGGGCGCCATAGGGGGCCATGACCTCCGCCAGTTCGGCATGTTCGCGCGGGTGCAACTCAAAGAGATGCAGGCTGTCCGTGCGGCGCAAGGTCAGCGCCGCGACCATCGGCGATCCGGGGTAGGCGGTATCGCCGTAGCGCGCGCGCACCTCGGAAAGGCATCGGGCATAAGGATGCTCGGCCGGGAACGCGCCGGCAAGGCGGCCGATGCCCGACTGCGCTTCGCCGGTCTTGACCGCTTCGGGCGTATCGAGGTGATAGAGACCCCGGCCCGCATGAGTTTCGATATAGGTCAGGGGTTTGTCCTTGGCCGCGAGATAGCTCAGCATCCAGGCCAGAAGCGCGTGCTTGTGCACGTCGGCCAGGTTCCCGGCATGATAGATGTGCTGATAGGACAACATCACCCCCGCCTAACCGCCTTCCCCGGCCCGGGCAAGCGGACGCTTTTCGCTGGCCGGTGCCGGCGATAGAAGACCCGCATGGAGTATGACGCGATCATCCTTGGCGCCGGCGGTGCCGGGCTTCTGGCGGCGGCCACGGCGGGGCAGGCCGGTGCGCGGGTGCTCGTCATCGACCATGCCGACAAGCCCGGAAAGAAGATCCTGATCTCGGGCGGCGGTCGCTGCAACTTCACCAACACGGGAACGGAGTCCGGCTGCTTTCTGTCCGAGAACCCGCATTTCGCCAAATCCGCGCTCAGCCGGTACACCCAGTGGGATTTCCTCGCGCTGGTCGAGGCGCACGGCATCGCCTGGCACGAAAAGACGCTGGGCCAGCTTTTCTGCGACGGCTCGGCGAGGCAGATCGTGGCGATGCTGCTGGACGAGTGCCGCAAGGGCGGCGTCGAGATCCGTCTTTCCACCCCGATCGGCGAGATCGGCCATGCCGACGGGCGCTTTCGCGTCGCAGGGGCCAGCGCGCCCGCCCTTGTCCTTGCCACGGGTGGGCCGTCGATCCCGAAGATGGGCGCGACGGGCGTGGCCTATGACATCGCGCGGCGCTTCGGTCTGACCGTCGTGCCCCCGCGCCCGGCGCTGGTGCCGCTGACGCTGGGCGCGGACGAGGTGATGTTCCGCGAGTTGTCGGGCGTTGCCTGTCCGGTCGTCGCGCGGGTGCGTGACGTTTCCTTCGAAGAGGCCGCACTCTTCACCCACAAGGGGCTGTCGGGCCCGGCGATCCTTCAGGTGTCCTCCTACTGGCAGCCGGGGGATGCGGTGTCGCTGTGCCTTCTGCCCGACGCGGCGGCGACGCTGAAAGCCGCAAGGCGCCGGATGCCGCGGGCGCATCTGAAGGCGGCCCTGAACGAACATCTGCCTGCACGCCTGGCCGAGGCGCTGTCCGGCAGGATCGGGATCGTGCGCGAGCTTGCCAATGTCTCCGATCATGACCTCGACGGCGCGGCGGAGGTGCTGTCGGCGCTGACCTTCCACCCGACCGGGACCGAAGGCTACGCCAAGGCCGAGGTCACGGCGGGCGGCATCGACACCGACGCGCTGTCCTCGAAGACGATGGAGGCGCGGAGCGGTGCCGGGGCTCTACGCCATCGGCGAGGCGGTCGACGTCACCGGCTGGCTGGGCGGCTACAACTTCCAGTGGGCCTGGTCGTCGGGTGTCGCCGCCGGGCAGGCCATAGCCGCGCGAAAGGCCAACGCATAAGGGAAATCTGGTCGGAGTGAGAGGATTCGAACCTCCGGCCCCTGCCTCCCGAAGACAGTGCTTTCGATACGAGGGGGTACGGCGAGGCCCTGAGTTTTTGGGGCAAACCCCAATATTTATCCATTTCGGTACGGTGCGGTGCGGTAGGAGCACAGGTGCGTGGTATGGGTTGGTATGGGATTGGCGGCGTGGTAGGTCTCGGTTGTCACCAGACCTAGCGACCGAGACCAGACCATGCCCCCCGCCGACAACGTCGTACTGTTCCCTGAACCGAAGCCCCGCCGCCATCGTGCCGAACGGGTTACCCTCACTAGCAAGCGCATCGCCGAGGTCGCGCCGACCAGGAAGCGCCAGCGCATCTCCGATGCGACCGTCCCGGGGCTTCACCTCGTGGTGACGCCGGCCGGCGCGAAGTCGTTCGTCGTGCGCGGCGGGCTTGGGAAGGGGCGCGGGCGCCCCGTTCTCGACGTGACGATCGGGCCGGCCGATGCCGTGCCGCTGACCGAGGCCCGAGAGCGCGCCCGCCAGATCCTCGCCCAACTCCGCCTCGGGCAGGACCCGCGCCAGCGCAGTGCCGAGACACCGGTCGGGAAGGTTGTCGACGCCTACATCGCCCATCATGCCGAACGAGGCACCGCCACGGCGGACAAGATCACCCGTTGCCTCGCCCGGGCGACGACGGGCTTGCGCGGCATGCCCATGTCGACCGTGTCGCTCCGCCAGTGGTCAGAACGGATCGAGCGCAGCTACCGGGATCGTGGTCTTGCGCCCGCGACGGACGACGCAAAATGGCTCCGCGCGATGACGAAGTGGGCCACCGTCAGCGGTCTGGTCGAACCGTGTCCAGCGCTCGTGGTGCCCGGGCCCAAGCCGTCGAGAACCGACCGCGCGGCCGCCGAGACGCGCCGCGCCAATACGTGGACGCTCCGCCGCTCCGAATGGCCCACCTTCTGGGCCGCGACCGAGGCGTCGACTGACCCCGGCTTCATCGTCTTCCTCCGCCTCCTCGCCCTCGTCGGCCTCCGCCGTCGTGAGGCTTCGCTCGCGCGCTGGGCTGACATCGACCTTGAGGCCGGGATATGGGTGATCCCAGCGGTTAACGCGAAGAGCGCCCGCCCGCACACCGTCTACCTCGGACCGCTCACCCGGCGCCTTCTTGAGGGCCTCCCTCGCACGGCCGGCGGTCTTGTATTTCCAGGGCGCGGCGACGTGCCGATGACGGGATGGTCCCGCCGCCTCGCGCCCGTCTCTGCCGCCATGGGCCGGCCCGTCCAGCTACACGGCCTCCGCCGGGGCTATCGCACTGCGTTGGCCGAGCTGCGCGTGGACGTGGATGTCGCCGAACTGATGATCGCGCACGCGCGGCCCGGGCTTGAGGCCCGTTACAACCACGCCGAGTTCGAGGAGCAGCGGCGAGAGAGCCAGGACAAGCTCGAGGTCGCATGGATGGAGGCGGTCCAGTGAACGGAGACTCGCACCTGCGCTTCATCCGCGAACGTCTTCGGAACGACGTGCGTCTCCTCCACGAAAAGCCCCGAGGACGTGAGCGCGCCCTGATGGAGGCCGCTGCCATGTTTCGCGCGATCTCGGCGCTGGATCCCGAGATCGTGCAGCGGGGGGAGCTTGACGGGGCCTTCGCCCTCTTCGGGCTGGACCGCGACAAGGCTCTTCGCGACCCGCTCGTCTGGGGTGGCCACCACAATGAATTGGAAGACGAGGCGCTCAACGTGATGCTCGGCGCCGCCGCCGACATCCTGCACGAGGACTATGGCCTGTCGCGGAGGAAAAGCTTCAGCCGCATCTCGGGCTGGGCGGGCAAGGCCGTGGCGAGCGCCCGAAAGGTAGAGAACTGGGCACGGGGGGGGAAGGAACACCAGCGTCCCGGACGTGCGGTGGGCCACACATATGCGCTTGAAGACTTGCGCGAGCGGCTCCAGCGGCAGGGTCTCGCCGGCAAGCACGGTGACGCCGAGTTAGCCCTAAAAGAACGGGTCGTCAGTTTGGTCCGCCGCGCCGAGAACATCCGGAATTCTCTTGGCTGAGGGACTGCCCCCCTTTGGCCCTATTGGGGGGCACCTGCGAAATCGACCAAATGGGAAGCCGAACCGAATGAAGGATCGGCGATGCCACGCGACAACCTCCTCCTCGACGCGATCAAGCGGCTGAACCTCGAGATCGAGGCTGAACTCGCGGTCATCCCGCAACGACCCGCCCCGGACCAACTCCTCGACACCAAGCACCTCGCCGGCCTGCTAATGGTCTCCGAGCGCACGCTCGAGGCGTGGCGCGCCGACGGGCGCGGCCCCCGCGTAACGCGTGTAGGCGGCGCTGTTCGCTATCGCTATTCGGATGTCTTGGCTTTCATCGCCGCCCAGAACGGCGGCCCCGAAGCAAAAGGGCCGGGCACGTGATGCGCGCCCGGCCCCCTGTCACCAGCCAACCCCCGACCAAAGGAGAAGACCATGGCCTGTCAATACCGGAATCCGCCCTCGCGGGCAACGAGGTCGGCGGCATGAAGCGCCGCATCCGCGATGTCGCTCGCCTCGCCGCCGCCTTCTATCGCCGCGTCGAGCACACCCGGGGCGGCCACCTCCGCCTCGTTCACGAGAGCCTGCCGCCCATCCTCACCGGCAGCACGCCGTCGGACCACCGCGCCCAGCGTCGGCTGCTCGCCGACCTGCGCAAAGCCAGCCGAGGAGTGCCGCTATGAATCGCACCCGCCCTCTTGGCCGCGTGTCGACCGCACCGGCGCCCCGCACGTCGCTCACGGCGCAGACCGGCCGCGCCGTCGACACCGCAATGCACGGCGCCGATCGCGCGGTGCAGGACGCCATCGCCGCCACACGCGCCCTCACCGGCCGCCCCGACGTTGCGTCCCTGTACGGCGACCTTGAGCGCCTGGCTCGCGACATCGCCGAGATCCGCGCCACCGCACGGTGGCTCGCACAGGGAGGCGCATCGAAATGACCCGCCGCACCCCGACCCCGAAACCGGAAACCACGAAGGAGACACCGGACATGACGACCCCCGAACCCTCGGCCGAAGCCGAGAAGCCCGCGAAGGCGAACGGCGCTTACGCGACATCCGGCGGCGAGACGCCTGTCGGCGGCGAGGACCCGTTCTCTCTCGACAACCTGTCCGTCGCCGGCACGAGCGCGGAAGACCTTGGGATCGAGAAGCCGATCCTGCACATCCCCGTCGACAAGCCCGGGAAGCAGGAGTTTTTCCGGGCGCATCCCGAACCCGCGTTCCGTCTCGACGCCCGTGTCATCAAGCTCGAGGCGGAGCGCGAGACCTACCTTGTGACCCGCCCGATCTGGCCGGAGATCCCTGGCGAGACGAAGCTGGTGAAGCTCGTCCCCTGCCTGACGCGCTCGGGGGCGATCTACCTCTGGCCGCTGCCCATGCCCGACGAGCTGATGGGTCGCCGCGACACGACGTGGGGCATCACCGCGCGCAAGGCCGCCGAGCTCGCCGAGCGCAGCTGGGTTCGCATGACCGCGAACATGCAGACGGGCGCTTACGACGTCGTGACCTCGGCCCACATTCCGGATCCCGTGTGGCCCAAGATCACCTTCCCGGAGATGCTCAAGATCGCCTTCGGGGACGGGCGCCTCGTCGACCGCATGGACCACCCGGTCCTGCGCCAGCTCGGGGGCATGTGACATGCCGCTCGACCGCCATGCCCTCACGAGCATGGCCCTCACCGCCCACTTCGATGAGGTCTGGCTGGTCGATTTCGAGTTCGTAGAGCCCGGGGGATGCGTCCCCCGGGTCGTCTGCATGGTGGCGGAGGAGCTCTTCACCGGACGCGAGATCGCGCTCTGGGAAGACGAACTCGCCGCCTTGGACCGCGCGCCCTTCGACGTGGGTCCGCGATCCTGCATGGTCGCCTACTTCGCATCGGCCGAACTTGGTTGTTTCCGCGCGCTGGGCTGGGAACTCCCACGCAACGTCCTCGACCTCTTCGCCGAATTTCGCACCATCACGAACGGCCTCCGCCTCCTGCACGGCCAGAGCCTCCTCGGCGCGGCGCGGCACTACGACGTCCCGACGATGGGCACGGAGGAGAAGGAGACCATGCGCGAGCTGATCATGTCGGGCGGCCCGTGGGACGAGGGGCAGCGTCGGGAGATCCTCGAGTACTGCGCAAGCGACGTCCGCCTCCTTCGCCCGCTCCTCGAGGCCATGGCCCCCGCGATCCTCGAGACGCCGCAGCGGGCAAATCACGCGGTCTGGCGCGGCCGATACATGGGCGCCGTCGCCACGATGGAGCACAACGGGATCCCCATCGACGTCGAGCGCCTCGAGGCGGTTCGCGCGAACTGGGGCGGGATCCAAGAGGCGCTGATCGCCGAGGTCGACAAGGACTATGGCGTCTTCGACGGTCTCTCCTTCAAGCGCGACCGCTTCGCCGTCTTCTTGGCCGAGCACCGGATCCCGTGGCCGCGCCTCGATACCGGCCAGCTCGCGCTGGACGACGACACCTTTCGCTCAATGGCCCGCGCCTATCCCCGGGTGTCCGCCCTCCGGGAACTGCGTCACGCGCTAGGCGAGCTCCGCCTGAATTCCCTCACAGTGGGGCCCGACGGCCGTAACCGCACGCTGCTGAGCCCCTTCCGCTCCAAGACCGGCCGCAACCAGCCGTCGAACTCCCGCGCGGTGTTCGGCGCGGCTGTCTGGATCCGGGGCTTCATCAAGCCGGAGCCCGGGACCGCAATCGGCTACCTCGACTTCGCGAGCCAGGAGTTTCTGATCGCCGCCGCGCTTTCGGGGGATGAGGCGATGCTCCGGGCGTACGAGAGCGGCGACCCGTATCTGCAATTCGCCAAGGACGCCGGCCTCGCCCCGCCCGACGCGACGAAGAAGTCGCACGAGGCGGTGCGCGACCGTTGCAAGGCCATCGTGCTCGGCACGCAGTACGGCATGAGCTCCTACGGGATGGCCCAGCGCGCCGGGATCATGCACCTCGAGGCGCGCGAGCTTCTCACGCTCCACCGCGAGGTCTACCGCACCTTCTGGGCTTGGGCCGAGGCGAACGTAGACAACGTGCTCGCCGGCGGCCTGATCTCGACGCCCATGGGCTGGCAGTTTCGGCAGGGCATCGGGACCGACGCGAACCCCCGGTCGATCCTGAACTGGCCGATGCAGTCGGCGGGCGCGGACATCCTCCGCCTCTCCGCCGTTCGGCTGATGAAGACCGGCGTAAAGATCTGCGCGCCCATCCACGACGCGATCCTGATCGAGGCGCCCGAGCCGGACATCGACGACACCGTCGAGCTGTCGCGCGGGATCATGGCTCAGGCTTGCCGGGACCTCCTCCACGGCCACGCCTGCCGCATCGACGCCGACGTGACCCGGGCGCCCGACCGCTTCATGGACATGAAGCGCGGGGTCGGGATGTGGAACACCGTGATGCGGGTCTGCGGGCTCCCGGAGCACCCTCTCGACGGAGGCCAGAAGGCATGAAATTCACCGCCCCCCAACCGTGCCATTACAATGGCACGGTACCGTGCCATATCTACACGCCGCCGTGCCATCTATCTGGCACGCCAGTCTCTATATGGAATGGCTTATTGCTAGGCTCCGCCCAGATACACCCCCCCGAGACCCGCCCGGAGGACCTCCGCTGATGCCGAGGAAGTCCACCGAACTCGACTCAGTCACGGGGCAGGTGATCGAGGTCGAATGCATCTCGGGGGCCGAGCTCGCGCCCGAGACCGCACGGCCCGCGCTCTACGCCATCATCCCGCAGTCAGCGTGGTCGGTATTTCCGGGGCCGTGGCGCCTGCTCATCGCTCTGCACTTCGCCTATCGTTCGTGGGACGAGGACGAGGCGGGCGGCTGGTATCGCATGTCGGGCGGACTTGCCAACCGCGCTGGGCTTGTACCCCGTTCGTCCCGGCGCAACGCCGTCAACCACCTAGAGCGCGAAGGCGTGATCGAGGTCCGCCGCCGTTCCGGCCTGTCGTCCCTTCTCCGGCTGACGAACCCCGGACCCCGCGCCA
The DNA here is from genome assembly GCA_963709395.1 of uncultured Alphaproteobacteria bacterium. Taxonomy (GTDB): domain Bacteria; phylum Pseudomonadota; class Alphaproteobacteria; order Rhodobacterales; family Rhodobacteraceae; genus CAVPWP01. The sequence continues at coordinate 39 of CAVPWP010000005.1, read as the reverse complement.
TTACCCGGACCACCAAGTCGTTCCGGGGGCGAACATGAG
>CAVPWP010000004.1:0-69513 GCA_963709395.1 uncultured Alphaproteobacteria bacterium | reverse complement strand
GACCCAGATCGGGTGCGCAGCGAATGTCCGCTGACGTTCCACGCGGTCTCGCAATAGGCAAGCACTCTTCGCACGACAGCACCCTGTCGAGAAAGCGCGGTGCGCCTTTCCCGTGGCGGCACATGCGATATGCTTCGCCGATGGGAAGGTTGCCGGGATGAAGCGTTACTACCTCGCCGCGACCATCGGTGCGCTGCTGCTCGCCTTCTGGCTGGTCGATGCCTTGCAGGAGATCGCCGGGGGGGTGGCGATCTTCCTCCTCGGCATGCTCATGCTCGAGGACGGGTTCCGGCTGCTCGGCGGAGGCCGGCTCGAGCGGCTTCTGGGCGCCGCCACGCGGTCCATGCCGCGCGCGCTGCTCTTCGGGGTCGTCTCGACGACACTCCTGCAGTCGAGTTCGCTCGTTTCCGTCGTGACGATCTCGTTCCTCAGCGCCGGGCTCATCTCCCTTGTCGGCGGGATCGGCATCATCTTCGGCGCCAACCTTGGCTCGACGACCGGCGCCTGGATCGTGGCGGGTCTTGGCCTCAAGGTGAACGTCGCGGCCTATGCCATGCCCATGATCGCGGTGAGCGCCGTGCTCGTCTTCCAAAAGGCGGCCGTGCCCCGCGGGATCGGGTACGCGCTGGCCGGGGTCGGGCTCCTCTTCCTCGGCATCCATTACATGAAAATGGGTTTCGAGGAGTTCCAGGGTCAGATCGACCTCGCGCGCTTCGCGCTGACGGGCCTTCTGGGTCTCGTCGTCTACACGCTGCTCGGCGCCGCGGCGACCGTCGTCATGCAGTCGAGCCATGCGACGATGGTTCTCGTCCTGACGGCCCTCGCCGCCGGCCAGATCACCTACGAGAACGCCATCGCGCTTGCCATCGGGGCGAACGTGGGCACCACCGTCACAGCGATCATCGGGTCGCTCGGGGCGAACTTCCAGGGGCGGCGCCTCGCGCTGGCGCATCTCCTGTTCAACCTCGCGACGGCGGCGGTCGCGCTCGTCTTCGTCGCGCAGTTCCGCGAGGCCGTCGACCTGATCGCCTCCTGGACGGGGATCGCCGAAGACGCCTACGCGCTGAAGCTCGCGCTGTTCCACACGATCTTCAACACGACGGGCATCCTGCTGATGCTGCCGGTACTCGGCCCCCTCGTGCGCCTACTGGAGCGGCGGATTCCCGAGCCGGAGCTGGACATCTCGCGCCCGCTCTACCTCAATGCCGCCGTGGACGATTTTCCCGAAACGCTCGAGAGCGCGCTCCGCAAGGAGGTGCTGCACCTGTACGACAACGCGGTGAAGCTCATCCTGCACGGGCTGAACCTCCATCGGGAGGACGTCTTCGCGGCCAAGGACATCGGCGCTGCGGTCCGGGCGAGCCGCACGCCCATCGACCTCGATATCGGGGACGGCTACGAGCGGCGGGTCAAGACGCTCTATGACGCGATCGTCGAGTTCAGCACGCGGATGGGAGGCCGGAAGCTCGCGCCCGACATCGCGGCGCGGGTCGACGCGCTGCGGGACCTGTCGGGCGGGCTCGTCCGCGCGGTCAAGTCGGTGAAGCACATCCGGAAGAACGTGCTGCGCTACGCGACGCGGCCGCAGGGCGCGGTGACCGAGCTCTACGACGATCTGCGCACGCAGGTGGCGCGGATCGTCGTCGCGATCCGCGACCTCGGGCTCGAGGCGGCGGACGTCCGCAGCGTGCTTTGGCTCGATCATGAGGCAGCGCAGATCGAGGCGAACGCCCGATCGCGAAACGCCCGGGTAAGCGCGCTCCTGCGCGAAAAGTCCCTCGCACCCGCGGCGGCGACATCGTTTCTCAACGACGCGAGCTACGCCGATGCCGCGATGCGCGAACTCGTTGCCGCGGCGCTGGCCTACTACGCGGAAGAGGATCGTGCGGTCGCCGAGGTTGAGGGGCTGCTGGCTCTCGACGAGGACGAGGTCCGAGTCGCCGCAAGGCGTCCGGCTTCCGTGGACGCGCAGACTGCAACAAAAGTGTCACAAACGGCGCCTAACCTTACGCCCGGATCGGGACCGGAGTCACGCTGATGGGTCTGAGGAAACTTGCCGAGAAGCTGGCAGACTATCAGGAGCGGCTCGAGGCCGGGAAGGCCCGCACGATCGAACCCGCTCACGTCGAAAAAGTGCTCGACAAGCTGCGCCGGAAAGAAGCCGACCTGCTCTCCCGCATCGCTGCCGAGACAGACGAGGAGGAGCGCGCCGACCTGGACCGAAAGCTGGGCGTCACACGGGAGCATATAAGCCGGGCAGAGTGGCTTCTGGCCGAGTTGTCTTGACGTCCGGTCCGGCTCACTCCGTCCGGCCGCGCAGGCTGGCGATCAGGGCTGGATCGACGTTGAGTGTCCGGTCCGCCGCATCGAGCACCTCCCGGTCCGGCACCACCGGCGCGATCTCGATGCCATCGCTAAGCGTGCGAACGATGTGGCGCAGTGCCGAGACCCGTGCGAACCGCTTGCAGTTGGCGGGGATCACGCGCCAAGGTGCCGCATCGGTGGACGTCCGGAGGAGCATCTCGTCAACAGCTTCCGCGTATTCGTCCCATCTCTCGCGGTTGCGGAAATCCTCGTAGGTAAGCTTCCATCGCTTGAGGGGGTCGCGCAACCGCTTCTCGAAGCGGGCAAGCTGCACCTCCGAGCTGATGTGAAAGAACAGCTTCACGAGTCGCGTGTTGTCTTCGAGCAGCATCTGCTCGAAATTGGCGATCTCGCCATAGGCGGCGCGCCACCTCGCCTCGGGCGTCAGCTCCTCGACCCGTTCAACAAGGACACGACCATACCATGAGCGGTCAAAGACGGAAATTGCACCCTTGGGCGGCAGCCGGTCCATGAACCGCAGAAGATAGTGGCGCTCGAGGTAGTAGTTGCGCGGGGCGCCGATCGGCCAGACCTTGAAGCTGCGCGGATCGAGCGCGGCGGACATGCGCCGTATCGTGCCGCCCTTGCCGGCGGCATCCCAACCTTCGAAGACGACGACCGCCTTCTGGCCGGAGAAGAGATAGGTCTGCTGGATCGCGGTCAGGCTGCGCTGCAGGTCCTTGAGCGCCGCCACATAGGCCTTCTTGTCGAGCGTGGCCTTGAGGTCGACGTCGGCGAGGCTGGGCGACCTGGATGCGGGCCGGTGGATCATTTTGGCGTTTTCGCTCCAGATGGATGTGGGGGCCGTTGCGGATTGGTCCCGATGCAGGCCGTGGCGTGAACCATAGCATGTTGTCCGGCTCTCCCCACAGATGATGTGAGGCCGCTACGCCGTCGCTCATGCGCGGATCCTGCGCACCGCCGTAGCGTCGGTGCCGCCCTGATGGCAAAAGGGCTCCGCGCAGCATGAAGAAGATCATCGCCGACAGGGTCGCTGTGGCAGGAACTGTGATCACCCAGGCCGCAACGATCCGCAGAAGCAGAGTCTGCTTCACCAGCTCGATGCGCTGTATCCTCCGAAGGCCCTTGACGAAGGGTTGGGACCTTCAGGTCGCGCTCTATCGCGCGATGCTCGAACGTCCGACCGAGAACACTCTGCTCACCGACCTCGTCCGTGCGGGCGCGCGTCACGTCACAGCCTACCCCACCATGCTCGACGGTACGCTCATGGTGGACATTGAGGGCACCGGCATCGCAGGCGCCGACACGGCGACATCTGATATCTCCGCGAATGCACTGCAGCTACTTACGGATCGCGTGAAGGAGGTCGGCGGCGGTACGATCCGCCTCAACAGTACCGGGGACCTCAAGAGGTTTGCGAAGGACTGCGGGATCACGGCCTATGCCCTCAAGCAATCCGGAACTCGTCAGCGCCTTCCTGGTGCCCGAAGCAGACGACGAGACGGAGGTCGAGGCATGACCCTGACGCTTGTGCCGGCCGGTGCCGGGTCGGGTAAGACCTACCGGATCGAGAAGACCCTGGCCGAGTAGGTCGAGACGGGGCCTATCACGCCGGGACGGATCGCCTCGCATCCCTTGCTCGATGTAGGGGGTGCTGCAGCAATACACCTGACTCTCATGCCGGCGGGACAATCAATCACCTACCGAGGTCGCGAAGAGATGTGTCCATGGTCGCAATCTGACGGTTCCAGCTCTGCGTCCTTCGCCGATGGTCGAACATCGGTGTTGTGAGGACTGAGATGCGAGACGATCTGACAGCAGTTCGCCAGCCTATAGGTAGCGCCAGAGGATTGCCGAACGCCCATTACACGGACCAAGCGGTCTACTGCGAGGAAGGAGACGCTCTCCTGGCCAGCACTTGGGCCGGTCTCGCCGTTTCGGCCGAAGTTCCCGAACCGGGTGACGCGATACCACTGCATTTTCTCGGTGCCCCACTACTCCTGCTGCGGGACAAGACGGGGAAGGTTCGGGTGTTTGAAAACACCTGTCGGCATCGCGGGATGATCCTTGTTGCAGAACCAGGAAGGATCGAAGGCGCCATTCGCTGCCCATACCATTCCTGGTGCTACGCGACGGACGGGCGACTTGTCGCGACGCCCCATGTGGGTGGCCCCGGAATGAACGTCCACGAACAGGTAGATCGCGGATCCCTGGGGCTCGTGGAAATTCGAAGTCACATCTGGCGCGACGTGGTCTGGATCAATCTTGACGGACAGGCGCCACCGTTCGAAGCCGCGATGGCCACCCTGATCGAACGCTGGGGTGAGTTCGAGGGAGCAGGCCTTCATCATGGAGGCCCGGGAAGTCGTTTCACGCTGGACGTCGCCTGCAACTGGAAGTTGGCCGTCGAGAACTATTGCGAAAGCTACCACCTGCCTTGGGTACATCCGGGCCTGAACGCCTACTCGCGCTTGGAGGACCACTACAACATCGAAGCCCCTGGTGCCTTCTCCGGCCAGGGAACAACCGTCTATCGTCAACTCGCATCAGAAGACGGGCGGGTCTTTCCAGACTTTCCTGGTTTGTCGAAGAGATGGCACACGGCAGCGGAATACCTCGCCGTCTATCCCAACGTTCTGCTCGGTGTGCATCGCGATCACGCATTCGCAATCATCCTACACCCCGAGGGCCCCGCGCGACACCCTTGAGAAAGTGCACCTATATTACGCGACACCCGATTCAGACCCTGAACTGCGGGACGCGAATGCCGCGCTTTGGAAGGGAGTTTTCGAGGAGGACATCTTCGTCGTCGAGGGCATGCAGGCCGGCCGGCACGCGCCCCATTTTGACGGGGGCAAGTTCTCTCCTGCCATGGATCCACCAACGCACTGCTTTCACGATTGGGTCGCCAGCCGCGTCATGGGCCTGAGGAATTCGGTCGGATGACCTCGCTGGAGGACCGCCTGCTCGCGGCTCACGCAGCAAAGGACATATTCTCGATCGTCGATTGTTACTCCGAGGCAGCGCAAGTTGCTCCGACGGAGGCCGCACGAGGCTTCTATCTTACCCAGGCGTATGTATGCGCTCTCGAAGCAGACCACCCAGCGGCAACGGGTCTTCGAACTCAGCTACGCGCACTGGGCCGCGAGGAATAGCCTTCGACGTGACTGCAACGCATTCACGCGGGCAACTGCTTGTCGACTGACCTTCTTTCTCGAGGGCAAGGAGAAGGCAGGTTTCCCGCCGAGAGAGGAAACAAGATCAGCGTCGGCGGCGAGCTGCGGCAGATAGCCGGCAAAGCGGGCCGCCGGATCCAGGCATGCGCCGGACTTGTGATCGAGAACGAGGTAGTCCGCATCGCCTTCGGCGAGGCCGTCGATGAGGTGCCGCTGCAGCAGATAATGTCGCCGAAGTTGCCCGTTCGAAGGGTATCGCTCCCGACCTCCTCGATGCACAGGAGCGCATTCCCAGCGCTTCGGGTCGCGATCACCCGCGTCAACTCCGCTCCTCGGGCGGCGCCATGATGCGCTTGCCCCGCGCGTGTCCGGTCGCGTCGTGCCAGCCCCGGAGGACGCCCGGCGGCGGCAAGCACGAACGCGGCGATCGGCGAGGGAGCCTCGGACCGTCTCACGGGCGTGCCCGTGTGGCGCGTCTGGGGTCAAGGAACGCCACGTTCTGCCCCGCCGGGGACTGGAACGGGCGGCGGATCATCGAGATGTCGATCCTGATCGCGTGAACCCGCGTCTTGAGCAGCTTCATCGAGAACTTGCCGGGCTTGTAGTGCACGATGCCGACGTCGCGCTCGACATGGCCCATCATGTAGCGGCGCTGGGTGTCGGGGCACTCCGCCTCGACCAGGGCGTCGTTGAAGGTCGTGCGGTGGCTGTGGAAGTCCCGCTGCGGATCATAGATCCCCTGCTCCTTTCGGTAGCGCGTGTAGGCTTTCGAGAAGCTCTCGGTCAGGGTTTCCTTGGACGCGCTGCGTTTCAGCCAGGGGAAGAGCCGCGGTTCTTGCTCGCGCCGGCGCAGCGCCACGAGGTCGAGGAGGCCGAGCGCGATGAGGTTCATGTGTACCGGGATCTTCCGGCGCGCCGCCTCGCTCTTGAGGGTCTGCCCCGGTCCCTGGCGCAGCACGAAGCACGCGATCCCGTCGATGTCCTGGACGTCGTCGGTGGCGAGCTGGAGGATCTCCTCGCTGCGCATGCCCGCATGGGTCGAGATCAGCGGCGCCCAGAACATTGGATCGCCCGGATCCGCAAGCGGGTCCGTGAACTTCGGGGTGCGGAAGAGGGCGCCAAGCTGCTCGGGGCTCCAGATCTCGCGCGTGTTGTCCTCCTCCAGCAGATCCCGGCGCTGGAGCTCGTCGCTGCTCCAGATGTGATCCGCCATGATGTTGTGATCGAGCCATCCCTGCAGGACCCAGAACCTGCACATCCTCTGGACGTCCTGCATGTGGCGGTAGATCGTCGCCACCCGCATGCGGGGGATACGGCCGGCGCGCAGGGCCGCCTCGATGCGGCCTGGGCTGGCGCCCTCGCGACGCATTCGGTCGCGGATCTCCTCGATCCGGAGGGATTCCTCCCGGTCGGCCATCTCGATCGCCTGGCGCGGCGTGACCCGCCGGTTCGCGCTGCGGCCGAAGCTCGCCGGCAGCCGCTCGATGAGCGCCCAGGCCTCCTTCAGCTCCGCGTCGCCGATGTCGCGCACCGGTCCCGGGCCGAGGATCCCGCTCAGGATCCGCGCTGTCGAACGCACGTTGTTGCTCGAGTTGTTCTTCCAGCTCTTGCCGCGTGCGGCAGAGGGGTTCTCGTTGGGCTTGAAGGTCTTGTGACCCTTGCAGCGCAACTCGATATAGAGCTCTGCCCCGTCAAGGATGCTGCAGGAGGACGCCGGTACCGGCGGTGCGGGGGCGGTCGGTCCGGTGGCGGTGTCGGTCGCGGTGGGCGGTCGGTCCGGGGGCGGGTGCGGTCGGGCCGGGTCCCGGGGCTGTCGCGGCCGGGGCTGCAGCGACGGGGGGGCTGACGGGGGGGCTGACGGGCAGGGGGCAACCGGCCGCGGAGGGATCGGGGCTGCGTGTCGGGGCGACGGCTCGAGCCCGGCGAGGGCGCGGTGAATGAAGACGGGGTGGGGGCCGAACTCGCCGCGGTCGCGGCGGAGGTTCTCGTCCCGCGCCTCGATCAAGGCCCGCATCGCCTTCATCGCGAGGCGCGCCCAATCGGGATCGTCCTCGTCGAGGGCAAGGCCGAGATGGGCGGCCACGGCCCGGAGCGGTGCGCGCACGATCTCCCGGTCCCGGAGCCGGACGGCCTCGCGCAGCGTCGCGAGGGCGGCTGCGGCGCAGGCCTCCTCGAAGGCGGCGGTCTCGGGGCTCCGCACGGGGGCGCTTTCGCGCGCGAGGTCGGCCACTTCGATCTCGAAGCGGCAGAGCTCGGTCAGGAGCTGCTCCATGTCCACAGGTGCGATCGGCATCGTCCTCTCCGCGGCGGTGGCGAAGGCTTCGTCGCTCAGGAGGGTGAGCCTCCGGGCGAGGGCCTTCGCGTCGGAAAGGACATGCGTTCGAAGGGGGAAGAGGAGAAAAAGAAATTTTGGGCGCTCGCCCGGGGTGCGCGCCAGCGTCCGGGCAGGCCAGCGGCGGCGCCAGTGAAAGCCCGAGGGGCGGTATTCGAGGTGGATCTGGGCGATGCGGCGGCGGTGCATGCGCGACTCCCTGTGCCAGAGTTTGTGACAGGGGAGGCGACAGGAGTCGTGCCAGACCGCGCGCTCTGCGACTCCTCTGTGGGAGGGCGCAAGCAAAATCAGTGGCTTGAGAGGAATTTGGCTCCGGCGGTAGGGATCGAACCTACGACCAATTGATTAACAGTCAACTGCTCTACCGCTGAGCTACGCCGGAACACGCGGGGCGATATAACAAGCGCCCCGGACCCCGTCCAGAGGGAAAGCGCCCTGTTGGCCGGGCCTCTTGACCGGGTCAGTTGCGCACGAAGCGCGCCTTGGTGCCAAGCTTGGGGATCGCCCTGACCAGCCGGCGCGTGTCGAGATCGACGAGGTGGGCCAGCACGTTGCGTTCGGCGGCGGGAAGAAGCAGCACCGGGGCGTCGTGGTAGATCCGGCGGGTCAGGGTGCCAAGGTCGAGCGGTGTTCGTCCAAGCGCGGCAAGGATTTGTGCTTCACGCTCGCGCCTGTGGCGCATCAGCCAGTCGAGCCGCCCCTCGGGGTCCTCGACCGGCGCGCCGTGGCCGGGGTAGAAGCGCCGCGCACCGACCCTTCGCAGGCGCGCGCAGGACGTCATGAAGGCGGTGACGTCGCCGTCGGGCGGCGAGATCATGGTCGACGCCCAGCCCATGACATGGTCGCCGGTGAAGACCGCGCCGTCGCGTTCGAAGCACAGGTGCCCGGCGAAATGCCCCGGCGTCCAGAGCGCGGTCAGCCGCCAGCCTGCGCCCTCGACGACCGCGCCATCCTCGAGCGCGAGGTCGGGTGAAAACCCGTGGTCGATGCCCTCGCCGCCACCGACCAAGCCCTGGCGCGCCAGCCCCTCCATGACCGCGCTGCGTCCCGCTGTCGCCGGCCCGAAGCCAAGGACGGGTGCGCCGCTCAGGTCGGCCAGGCGCCGTGCCAGCGCGCTGTGGTCGCGGTGGGCATGGGTGACGAGGATATGGCTGATGCGCGCGCCGCGTCCGCCGCCGCGCACCGCGTCCAGAAGTGCCTCGAGGTGGTCGGCGTCGTCCGGCCCGGGGTCGATCACCGCGACCTCGTCCTCGCCCAGGATATAGGTGTTTGTGCCCCAGTGGGTCATAGCCGACGGGTTCGGGGCCAGGATGCGCCGAAGCCCCGGCTCTATCGCGATCGGCTGGCCGGGTTCGGGACGGTCGGCGATGTCCAGTCCTTTCCGCATATGGTGACCCCGGTCGGGACAAAGGTTAACGGCAACATCGTTGCACGTGCAAGCGTTCGCGGTCCGGTCTCTGCCTCCGCAGGCCGCACCGGGGGCGTTCCGCGGCGTCCAGCCGCGGCTTTTGCCTTCCGCGCGGGGCCGGGCGGCCCTAGGGTGCGGGCATGACCTTTCGCTGGATGAAAGCCTATATGCCGCGGTCGCTCTACGGGCGGGCCGCGCTTATCCTGCTGGTGCCGATCGTGACGATCCAGCTTGTCCTGTCGGTCACCTTCATCCAGCGCCTCTATGAGGACGTGACCGAGCAGATGACGCAGAACGTCCTGATCGAGGTCTCCTACCTCGTGCGGCTGATCGACGACGCGCCCGACAGCGAGGCCGCACAGCGCGTCATCGCCGAGCTTGCAGACCCCCTGGCCGTGGTCGTGCGCCTGCCGGCCGAGGGCCCCGAGGGCGACTCGCGGCGGGTCTTCGACTTGTCGGGACGGGTCGTGATCGAGACGTTGCGTGCCGGTATTCCGGGGATCGCGGGTATCGATCTTGCCTCGAACGACGACGTCGTGACCTTCCTTCTCGAAACCCGGCACGGACCCATGCTGATGGAATTCTCGCGCCGCCGCGTCTCGGCGTCCAATCCCCACCAGCTCCTGGTTCTGGTGGTCGGCGTCTCGATCATCATGACGATCGTGGCCTATCTCTTCCTGCGCAACCAGCTGCGCCCGGTCAAACGGCTTGCGGCGGCCGCCGAGGCCTTCGGGCGCGGGCTATCGGTGCCCTATCGTCCGTCGGGTGCCACCGAGGTGCGGGCGGCGGGCATGGCCTTTCTCGACATGCGCAACCGGATCGAGCGGCAGATCGAACAGCGCACGCTGATGCTGTCGGGGGTCAGCCACGATCTGCGCACTCCGCTGACCCGACTGAAGCTGGGCTTGTCGATGCTCGACCAGGACGAGGATGCCCGCGACATGCAGCGAGACGTCTCGGACATGGAGCGCATGGTCGACGCCTTTCTCGACTTCACACGGGGCAGCGCGCTGGACGACCCCGAGACGGTGGATGCCCGCGAGGTGGTCGAGGCGGCGGTGGCGCGGGCGGTGCGCGGCGGGGGGCAGGCTGTCCTGCACGAGGTGCGCGGTGACGGTGACGTTTCGATGCGGCCGCTGGCAGTGGGTCGCGCGCTCGACAACCTCATCGGAAATGCAATCCGTTACGGCAGCAAGGCCGAGGTCAGCCTGATCGTGACCGACCGCGCCGCGCGTTTCGTGGTCGAGGACGACGGGCCCGGTATCCCGGCCGACAAGCGGGACGAGGCGCTCAAGCCCTTCACCCGGCTCGACGCCGCGCGCAACCAGGACCGGGGAACCGGGGTCGGGCTGGGCTTGTCGATCGCCGCCGACATCGCCCGGCAGCATGGCGGCACGCTGCGCCTGGGCGCCAGCGAACGGCTGGGCGGGCTCAGGGCCGAGCTGGTGCTCGGCCGCTGAGACCCGCCGCTGGTCCTCCTGTCAGCGCGGTTCCGACATCAGCCCGCGCAGCACCGCCCAGCACATTACCAGCAGGACGACCGTGAACGGCAGCCCGGTCGAAATGACCATCGACTGGAGCGAGGACAGCCCGCCCGCCGACAGCAGAAGCACGATGGCGACCGCGCCCTCGAAGGTGCACCAGAACACCCGTTGCGGCACGGGCGCGTCGATCTTGCCGCCCGCCGTGATCGTGTCGATCACGAGCGAGCCCGAGTCCGACGAGGTGACGAAGAACACGATCACCAGCACGATCCCGATCAGCGAGGTGATCTGCGCCATCGGCAACTCGCCCAGCATCTTGAAGAGCTGGATCGGGAGGGCGGCCTCCTGCGCGCCGGTAAAGCCGTCCTGCACGACCTGCTGGATCGCGACGCCGCCGAAGACGCTCATCCACAGCACACAGACGAGGCTGGGGATCAGCAGCACGCAGGTGACGAACTCGCGCACCGTGCGGCCCCGGCTGACGCGGGCGATGAACATGCCCACGAAGGGCGACCAGCTGATCCACCACGCCCAGTAGAACGACGTCCAGCCCTGCATGAAGTTCACATCCTCACGCCCGACCGGGTTCGAGAGGGCAGGCAGGTACTGCAGGTAGGCGCCCAGATAGTCGACAAAGCCCGTCAGGATGGCAATCGTCGGCCCCGCGATCAGCACGAAGAGCAGAAGCGCGAACGCGAGCCCCATGTTGATCTCCGACAGGATCTTCACGCCGCCGTCGAGACCGCGCAGCACCGAGATCAGGGCAATGGCCGTGATGCCGGTGATCAGGAGCACCTCGGTCGTGTTGCCGATCGGGATGCCGAAAAGCTCGTTCAAGCCGGCATTGGCCTGCGCCGCCCCGAACCCCAGCGAGGTCGCGAGGCCAAAGAGCGTGGCGAAGACCGCGAGGATGTCGATGATATGTCCGGGCCAGCCCCAGACACGGTCGCCCAGGAGCGGGTAGAATGCCGACCGGATCGTGAGCGGCAAGCCCTTGTTGTAGCTGAAGAGCGCCAGCGACAGCCCCACGATGGCGTAGATCGCCCAGGGGTGCAGGCCCCAGTGAAAGATCGTGGCGGCCATGCCCAGCCGGATCGATTTCGGCCTCGTCGCCGACCGCCGCGCCAAGCGGGGCCCAGTCGGATCGTACCCCGTTTTCGTCGAGGGCGGTTCCGCCAAAGGAGGACGAGAAGTGGCTGAGAGGCTCGGACACGCCGTAGAACATCAGCCCGATGCCCATGCCCGCGGCAAAGAGCATCGCGAACCATCCGACATAGGAATAGTCGGGCGTGGCCTCGGCCCCGCCCAGTCTGACCGAGCCCCAGGGGGTGACGATCAGGAAGAGGCAGAACAGCACGAAGACGTTGGCCGACCCGAGGAAGAACCAGTCGAAGCCCTTGGTGGTGGCGCTGAAGAGCCATGAGAAGAGACCGCCGGCCTGTTCGGGCAGCGCGAGCGTGTAGAAAACGAAGGCGACGACCGACAGCCCCGAGACAAGGAATACGGGGTTGTGGATGTCAAAGCCGAAGGGGCCCAACTGCCCCTCGATATTGTCCTGACCGATCTCGTAATCGGTCTCGATGATCTCGACCTCCCCCTCTGGCGCGGGGATGCCCTGGTCCGTTGATTCGTCGACCATCCTGGCCTCCTTTCTGCTTGGGGGATCAGGCGTCGCGGACCAGAAGGACCGAAACACCGCTGTGCGAGGCAAGCTTGCCGCCGTTCGAGGGCCAGAAGTAGTCGGCCAGCCCGGGTTTGTGCGAGGCCATGATCACCAGGTCCGCGTTCGTGTCCTTGACCGCTTTGAGAAGCGCGTCGTCGACATCGGTCGTCGGGTCATGACTGACGATGATCCGGGCCGAGGCGTCGATCCCGTGCGCTTCGCGCTGGGCGGCGACGAAGGCCTCGAGCTTGCCGTGCACCTCCTCCGGGTTGTGGCCGAGCTTCCCGGGCGTGGCCGCGGTGACCGTGACGAAATCGACATGGGCCCCGTGATGCCTGGCTTCGTCGACGGTCACGTCGATGGCCCGCGCGATCCGGTCCAGATGGTTCAGATCGACGGGTGCCATGATGCGTCGGAACATGACTGTCCTCCTTGTCTTGCCGCCTTGTGGCCGGAAGACGCGCCGCATGAAGCAGGCATCGCGCGGCCTGGCGGTCTGGGTTCTGGCGCCACTCGCAAGCGACACCGCGCGAGGCCTTTCTAGAGGAAGAGGCCCCGGAACGCAAAAAAACGTCGGAAAACCCGAGAATTGGCAATTGGATGGGGCGATGGACCGGAGAGTGGGACGGGATGGACTGGTAGGCCCGGAGGGACTCTGAACTACCCTGCTGCGGCCCTTCGGAAAGTGCGCGTGGTGGTGGGTGGGGCTTCCCCCCACCACCTTCCAGGGGGAGTGAGGGTGGGGCGGGTTTGGAGAAGCAAAGGCTTTCCGCAGATGGAATGGGGGTGAGGTGATGGACCGCCAAACCCCGGTCATCGGGCAGGGGTTATGGCGTGAGGGGGAAGGCATTCGGCTTTCTGACGTTCGACGCACTTGGAGCTTGCGAGCCCGCGACAATGTCCGCCGCGCAGAGGAACAGGATCCAACAAGGAAAGAGGCTCTTGATCGACGGAAGCGATACGGCCAGCATCCGGACAACCAGAGGGTCACTTGTGGAACATCGAAAAACGGGAAGGAACCAAAGATTCCAATGCAAAGCGGCCTCTGCTTTCCCAGCAGAACTCTGATGGCGATCAGGAAGGCATGGCAATGACCTATGACGCGGTGATCGTCGGGGCGGGGCACAACGGACTTGTTGCCGCCTGTTACCTGGCGCGCGCCGGGTTGAAGACGCTGGTCGTCGAGAAGAACGACTATGTCGGGGGCGCTGCCGTCAGCCGTGAGCTTTACCCGGGCTTCACCTATTCCAACTGCTCCTATGTCTCGTCGCTCTTCCGGCCCGAGATCATGCGCGACCTCGACCTGCCCAGACACGGGCTCCAGATCCTGCCCTATGAAGGGGGGGCGGTCTTCAAGGAAGACGGCGGCTATCTTGGCGCCTATCGCGATCATGACGCCAACCGCCGCGAGTTCGCCCGCCACAGCCCCCGAGACGCAGAAAGCTACGACAGGTACAACCGGGACATCCTTCGTCATTGCCGCTTCATCCGGCCGATGCTTCTGCGGACCGCCGCCGATCCTGCAAGCTTCCGGCCGCGAGACATCTCGGAGCTTGCCTGGCTCGGCAAGCGGATGTTCGGTTTGAGCGAGCGTCAGTTGTGCGACATGATCCGCTTCTGGACGATGTCGATCGCCGATTACCTCGACGAGTATTTCGAAACGCCCGTGATCAAGGCGATGCAGGCGGTGGCGGCCTTCACCGGAACGAACCTCGGGCCGATGTCACCCGGCACGGCGTATATCCTGTCTGCATCACATGATGGGCGATGTGGACGGAAACGTCGGCGCCTGGGGATATGCCCGCGGCGGCATGGGGGCGATCTCCAATGCGCTGAAATCCTCGCTCGAGGCGGCCGGGGGCGAGGTTCGCATGGGCCACGGCATCGACAGGGTGCTTGTCAGGAATGGGCGCGCGACCGGCATCGTCCTGAACAATGGCGACGAGATCCGTGCGCGGCGCGTGATCTCCAACATGGATGTCCAGCGCACCTTTCTGAAGCACGTGGATGAGGATGACCTGCCTCCGGACTTCGTCAGGAGGGTCAGGAACTTCAAGATCCGCGGCTCGTCGGGCAAACTCAACATCGCGCTCGACCGCCTGCCGAGGTTCCCCGCGCTGCCCGAAGGCGCGCCGAACATCCGGGGCGCGCTGCATTTCACCGATACGATCGAGCGGATCGAACGCGCGTATGACGACTGGAAGGCACAGCGCTGGAGCCGCGATCCGTTCCTTGACGTGATGATCCCGTCGACCATCGACCCGACGATGACGCCGACCGGCAAACACTTCATGTCGGTCTTCGTGCAATACGCGCCGCCGAAGCTCGAGGGCCGGGACTGGACGGATGCAGACCGAGATGCGTTCGCAGCGACCTGCCTCGATCAGATGGAACGCCACGCGCCGGGCTTCAAGGACAGCATCCTGCATGTCGAGGTGCGCACCCCGCGCGAGCTTGAAAACGAGGTCGGACTCACGGGCGGCAACATCTTTCAGGGTGAGCTGACCTTCGACCAGTTGCTCTTCAACCGCCCGGTACCTGGCTATGCCCAGTACCGCAGCCCGATCAGGGACCTCTGGATGTGCGGGTCCTCCACCCATCCGGGCGGAGGGGTCATGGGTGCGCCCGGGCGCAACGCGGCCGCCGAAATCCTGCGGGATGCGCGCATGGGTGCAAAGGACATGAGCGAGGCCTATGCGGTCCTTTGATCCCACGAGTTCCGAAGGCTGCACCTTCCGTCGGGCGCAACCGCTGTGAAATTCCTGAAGGCCACTCCACCAGATCTCGATCCCGGACGGCTGACTGCCCTCGCACGGGACGAATTCGGGCTGATCGGACACCTGCGGCCGCTCTACTCCGAGCGCGACCTGAACCACCGGGTCACCGACGACGCGGGTCGTGACTGGGTGATGAAGGTTTTCAATGCCGACGAGGGCGATGGGGTCATCGCCTGCCAGCTCGGCGCCCTTCACCACCTCGCAAAGGTCGATCCGGATCTTCCCGTACCGCGCCCCCGCAGGGCGCAGGACGGCGCGGATTGGGCTGTCGTCGCAGGCGCGGATGGCCGCGTCTGGCGGGTCTGCGTCCTTTCGTATCTTCCGGGGCGACTTGCCGACGACGACGGGATCCGCAACGAGGATTACCACCACTTCGGCGCGATGATCGCGCGACTGCAAAGGGGTTTGCGCGGGTATTTCCACCCGGCCGCACATGGGCGCCATCTGCTCTGGGACGTGCGCGAGCTTGTCCATCTGCGCGACCGTGCGCGTCATCTTGGCCTCGACAGGGCGCCGGTCGAGGCATTGATCGACCATTTCGCGACGCAGGTTCTGCCGCGTCTTGGGACGCTCAGGGCACAGGTGATCCATGGTGACATCCACGGCCATAACCTGATCCTCGGACCCGACAACCGCGTCGCAGGGATGATCGACTTCGGCGACATGTTTCACGGCCCCGCGATCCTCGACCTCGCCGACGCGCTTCCGGATTTCACGCACGGCGCCGGCGATACCGAGGCGATGTGGGCGGCAATGGTCGCGGGCTTCCATTCCGTTCAGCCGATCGAAATCGAGGAGATGGACCTGCTCTACGACCTCATGGTCGCGCGCCAGGTTCTTACTCGGATCATCACCGCAACCCGCGCGGCCGAAACTCCGGACCAGGCCGATTACATCGGCGAGGCGGGGTTCGGCGACGCCGCCACGCTCGCCCGGATGACGGCCATCGGCCGCGACCGAGCCACGTCGATCTTCGCCGCTGCGACGGGGCGGTCGGGGCCGGTTACGGTCCAGCCGGTCGCGCGACTGATGGAGCGGCGCCGTGCGGTGATGGGCGCGCGGCCCTATGTCTTCTACGACCCTCCGCTTCATATCGTGCGCGGCGCGGGCGTCTGGCTCTACGATGCTGCGGGGCGTCGTTATCTGGACTGCTACAACAACGTGCCCATCATCGGTCACTGCAATCCCCGCGTGACCGAGGCGATTTCGGCGCAGGCGCGCATTCTCAACACCAATACGCGGTATCTTGGCGAACAGGTGCTGGACTATGCGGAACGGCTCGGCGCGCTGACCGGCGGGGAACTGACCGCATGCGCCTTCGTCAACTCGGGGTCAGAGGCCAACGACGTGGCATGGCGCATGGCCCGGGCGTGGACTGGCAATCGCGGGTTCATCGCTCAGGAATTCGCCTATCACGGCATCACCGAGGCGATCGACGCCGTCTCGCCCTCGGCGCTTCGCCGGGGCGAGATGCCCGACCACGTGCGCACCATCCTCGCCCCTGATGGCTATCGCGGCATCCACCGGCACGGCACGCCCGACATCGGCGAACGCTATGCCGAGGATACCGACGCAGCCATTGCCGCGCTCCGGACGGCCGGAATGAAGCCCGCGGCGGTGATCGTCGACATGGCGTTCATGACGAACGGCATCCTCGAACCCGTAGCGGGCTACGTCGCGGGGGTGTTCGAGAGGGTACGCAAGGCGGGGGGCCTATGCATCTCGGACGAGGTGCAGTCGGGCTTCGGACGGATGGGAACCCATTTCTTCGGTTACCAGCACCACGGTGTCGTCCCGGATTTCGTCACCATCGGCAAGCCAGCGGGGAATGGCCATCCGATTGGCGTGGTTCTGACGCGACCGGAAATCTTCGACCACTTCGTCGAACAGACCGCGTTCTTCTCGACATTCGGCGGCAACAACGTCTCCTGCGCGGCCGGCCTTTCGGTTCTGGACGAGATCCGCGACCGCGACCTCTTGCGCGGCGCCACCGCCACCGGCGCGCATTTCAAGGCCGGGCTGATGCGGTTGAAGGAGCGGTTCCCGATCATTGGCGACGTGCGGGGCACCGGTCTTGCCTTCGGCGTGGAACTGGTTCGTGACCGGACGACGCTGGACCCGGCCCCGGACGAAACCGACCGCCTGATCAATCTCCTTCGTGACGAGGCTCTGCTTGTCGGCGGCGAGGGTGTTCACGCCAACATCATCAAGATGCGACCGCCGCTGGTCTTCACGCCCGCCGACGCCGATCTTGCCCTCGGTGCCATGGAACGGGCACTGGCGCGGCTCTAGGGTCGCGGCCAACTGCGCGGATGCAGCCGACAGTCGAACGCCGCTGGAGTGTTCCGCCTGTCCGCCAACCAGGCTTCGTGGGCGTCCCCGCCCGAGTCCGCTCTGCCCGACGAACCAGCCGCTGGAAATATGCCAATTCGTGGAACTGGCCGCAGGACCGAAGATCAGAAGTTCCAGCTGACGCCAACAACCGGACCGCCCAGTCCGATGGTGATGTCACGCCCGTCGACTTCTTTCTCGATGTTCATGTAGCGGTAGCCGAACTCGGCCGACCAGGCGTCACTGAAGTTGTAGCCGATGATCGCCAGGGCCTGCCAGGTGGAGCTGTCCTGCGTGATGTAGCCACCGATATCGGCAAAGCCTGTTGCGTACCATTTCTCGTTGAACGGAACCACGACCCGGGCAGCAATCAGCGGGTCGACCCATGAGGCGCTCTGGCTCTGGCTCTCGTTGGGCCTGCTGATCCCGACAAGCGTCGTGTCAATGTCCATTGCGAAGGCACGGAAGCCGCCACCCAGATCGAGCGCGATCTCTGGACTTTCGTAGACCCGATATGCGGCATAGCCACTCAGGGCGCTGACCTTCACATCGACGATCGCCTCGGAGAACGCGAGCCCGAACGGCGTGTCCTGGGTTGGAGATATCTCGGTATAGAGCACGTCACCGATGAAGGACCAGGCCCCGTTCTGGGCTGAAAAGGTCCCCATGAAGGCCATGTCGAGGTTGGACAGGTCGATACCGCCGCCGCTGTCGGCCTCCACCGTGCCGAACCGCGTGTCGACAGATGCCGACATGCCGGGCAGCCAGCCGTAGAGCCTCGCGGAATAATCCCAATCCGTGTCCTGAGCGGCGGCGGGCGCTGCAAAGGCGACCAGCACAAGTGTGGGAATCGAAAGGCGCATCGGGTCTCTCCTTGGCGGACTGCAGGCGGATGCCGAGCCCCGTCGTCCGTTGGACGGGGCTCTAAAGATCAGTTGCCGCTCCCTAGCAGACGTAGACGCCGACGGCGCAGCGCCGGACCGACCGGCGCGCGACACCTGCGACGCTGACGGGGGTCAACGGGCGGCCGACGATCGCATGGGCCGGTCCGCCGAAGCCGTGAAGGCCCGGCACCTTGAAGCTCTCGCCGATTTCAAGCGTCGCGATGCCAAGGATGATGGCCAGGGCAATTGCGCTGGTGCGTTTGATCAGTCTCATTGAGCGTCTCCAATGACGAAGATTTCGGGCAGGGCTTGCATCAGCGTCGTCACCGCGTCGAGGTCGACCTCGGTCGCGCCGTCGGGGATGTCGACAGACGAGGTCGTCGGCGGCCACATCGGTTGTCCAGTCGCTGATCTGGATGTCGTACTGCGGCTGGTGCGCAACGCCGCGGGCCGACAGGACGTAGCGGCAGGGATGGGGCGTGTCGCCCTGGGCGATCCAGATCTGAAGATCGAGCTCGTCATTGCGCAGCGCGATATGATCGCATTCCTGCCCGCCGATCACGCCGGACCCCAGATCCTTGACGTCGGTCACGCCCTCGAGAAGGACGTCCTGCGGGTTCGCCATCAGAAGGTCCGCCCCGGGAAGGACGACGCCGTAGTCGGCGCGCAACGTGTCGATCATGCTGTCGACGCTGCCCTCCATCGCGGTCTGCGCGTAGGTATTGGTGTTCTGGCCGACCAGCGTGAAGGTGCTCCCGTCAAAGCCAAGCTCCACACTCGAAAAGCCGCCCCTCCGTGTCGCATGGATGCGTCCCGGTCTGGCGACCGAAACCGTCCCGGACGTTGCAAGACCGATCTTCTGATCGTCGGTGGTGACGATCTCGAGCGTGGAGTTGTAGGAGAACCCGAAGGTTTCAAGTCCGGTCATGTAGTCGGACATGGCCGCGAGGATCGTCCGCGCGTCCGCCTCGTCCGCCGCCGCGGGAGAGGCCATCGCCATCAGCACGAGCACGCCCGCCGCAGCGACGCTCCTGCCGCCGCGTGTTTCTTCAGTCTTCATTCGATACTGCTCCTTGCATTTTTGTTGAGCGACACACCTGCTCATCGAAGCAGGGAAGGGGTCATCTGGTTGCTGGTCTGCTCAGGACTTGCGGCGCGCCACGCTGGTTCCGGCCCTCGTTCAGGGGCCGGAACCGGCGCAGTGACGTTCAGTCGCTCGCGGCCTTCATGGCGGCTTCGAGCTTGGCCTTGTCGGCGTCGCTCAACTCCGGCCGATCCATCTTGATCGTCAGCTTTTCAAGCGTGGCGGTCAGAGCAAATGGCGGCTGATAGTCGGCGTCGTTCACGCCGGTCAGCGTGTCCGAGCCGATGTCGAAGCTTTCGTCCCATTGCAGGATCATCGGCAGGGTCTGCTTCATCTCCTGGGTCTGGACGTCGGTGCCGTTCACCCGGAGGGTTCCGGTTCCACCCTTGCCCACGCCGCTGAAGTCATTGAAGGCCAGTGTGCCCGCCCCCATGCCGTCGTATTTGAAGTCGAACTCGACCACATGCTTGCCGGGGGTCAGCACCTCGGTGCCCTCCCACTTGATGCGGTCGAGATCGACCATGTTCCACAGGAACACAGGCTTGCCGTCCTTGAGGTAGAAGCCGTACCCGCCG
This sequence comes from uncultured Alphaproteobacteria bacterium, assembly GCA_963709395.1. GTDB lineage: Bacteria > Pseudomonadota > Alphaproteobacteria > Rhodobacterales > Rhodobacteraceae > CAVPWP01. The sequence goes on along the minus strand of CAVPWP010000004.1, from coordinate 49,474 downwards.
AACCGGCCGCCGGAGGTCAGGATCATGCCCTCGGGCGCCGCGCCTTCCGGCACGTCGATTTCGGCCGTGATGGTGTAGGAGGTGTTCAGCAGAAGCGGCGAGTCCCCCTGCGGCAGGCCGACCATCGGCCGGGTATAGACGAACTCGCTCCGGCCCGCGGTGATGTTCGGACGCGGCGCCACGATGCGGGCCGCGACCGAGGCGTCCAGCGGGAGGACCTGGTACTTCTTGGCCTCCTCGAGGAAGAGCGCCCGCATCTCCTTCACCTTCTCGGGGTTGGCCGCGGCGACGTCGGTGGTCTGGTTCATGTCGGTCGTGAGGTCGTAGAGTTCGAACACCTGGTTGTTCAGCGGATCGGGGTTCGCCGGCCCAAAGGCCTCCCATGGCGCACGGTTGACCTTGGTGCTGAGAAACCAGCCCTCGTGGTAAAGGGCATACTGCCCCATCATCTCGAAGTACTGGGTGGTATGGCGCGTGGGCGCATCCGCGTTGGCGGCGTCGAAGGTATAGGCGAAGCTTGTCCCCTCGATCGGCGCCTGTTCGATTCCGTCCACGATTTTCGGCGCCGGAATGCCCGTGACCTCGAGGATCGTCGGGACCACGTCGATGACATGCATGAACTGGTCGCGCTTGCCGCCCTTGTCGGAAATCCCGTTCGGCCATGAGACCACCATGTTCTGGCGGATGCCGCCAAGACGCGAAGCGTTCTGCTTGAACCAGTCGAAGGGCGTATCGAAGGCCCAGGACCAGCCCGCCGACATGTGGTTGTACGTCTCTTCAGTCCCCCAGACGTCATACCACTTCATCTGGGTCTCGGCCGGGATCATGTTCAAACCATTGAAGAACGCGACCTCGTTCGGCGTGCCCAGAGGGCCGCCCTCGGCGCTCGTCCCGTTGTCGCCGTTGATGTAGATCACAAGCGTGTCGTCAAGTTCGCCGATGTCGTCGATGGCCTGGATGACGCGGCCGATCTCGTAGTCCGAATAGGCGGCGTAGGCCGCGAAGACCTCGACCTGCCGGATGAAGAGCTTCTTCTCGGTCTCGGTCAGCTGGTCCCAGGGCTTGAGGATATCCGACGGCCAGGGGGTCAGCGTCGCGTCCTCGGGGACGAGACCCATCTTCTTCTGGTTCGCGAAGATCGTCTCGCGGAGCACCTCGTAGCCGTCGTCGAAGAGGTTCATCGCCTCGATCTTTTCCACCCACTCCTTGGTGGGATGGTGCGGGGCGTGGGTCGCACCGGGGGCGTATTTCACGAAGAAGGGCTTCGACGGATCGATCTGGTGCATATCGCTGATCCAGCCGATTGCGTCGTCCGCCATCGCGGTCACGAGGTTCCATTCGCCTTCCTGTCCGTCGAATGGATAGATCTGGGTGGTGTTGCGAAAGAGGTTGGGCTGCCACTGGTTGGCGTCGCCACCAATGAACCCGTAGAAATACTGGAACCCCATGCCGACCGGCCACTGGTCGAAAGGTCCGGCCTGGCTTGCCACGAAGGCCGGCACGTTGTGGTTCTTGCCGAACCACGAGGTGTTGTAGCCGTTGTCGATGAGCATCCGCCCGATGGTCGCCTTATCCTCGGCAATGATACTGTTGTAGCCGGGGAAGCCCGTTGATTGTTCGGAGATGACGCCGAAGCCGGCGGAATGGTGGTTCCGCCCCGTCAGGAGCGCCGCGCGCGTGGGCGAACAGAGCGCCGTGGAGTGTATGGCGGTGTATTTCAGCCCCTCGGCGGCCAGTGAGTCCATCGTGTCGGTCGGGATGACGCCGCCAAAGGTGCTGGGAACCCCGAAGCCCGAATCGTCGGTGATGATCAAGAGCACGTTCGGCGCGTCCGCGGGCGGCACGACCCGGGGTGGCCACCACGGGGTGGACTGAAGCGCATCGTCCTCGATCGTGCCGCCGAAGGGCATGGGCTCGGGCGGCATCTGGCTGCCGTCGAGCGTGATCGTCCCGCTGGGAGAGCCGATGGTGTTCTGCGCCGTGGCGTCCGCTGCCGAAAGCCCGACGAAGAGCCCGCAGCAGAGGAACAGGAATGTGGTTTTGGCTTGCATTAAGGGCTCTCCTCCTGAGACCGGCCTGATTTCTGAGGCACGCATGCAAAATCGACCGCGCACCAGCGGCCGAGGTTTCAATTCTTTCAACGACACCATACCTCAGGCCGGACTGAATCGATTGCGTTATGAGGACAGATGCGGCGAAAGACACCGGCAACACAACGTGCGGATTCCCTTGCGCCGCTTGCAGGGGTGCTGGACGACTTCGGCGTTTCGCTGGACGATGTCCTCGAGGGAACTGGCCTCTCGCGGGCTGACATCCTCCCGGGCCGGTTCATTGCCTACGACGCCTATCTCGCCATCCTGCAGAGGGCAGCCGACCGGACCGGACGCGAGGATTTCGGCCTTCTGCTGGGCTCGCGCGAGACCCTTGCCACGGTCGGCCCGCTTGCACTCGCGGTGCGTTCGTCTGCGACGCTGGGCGAGGCTCTGGCCGACTTCACCGGTTTTCAGATCAGCAATTCCTCGGGTGCCGCCACCTATCTGCACCGACGGGACGACATGGTGTTCCTTGGCTATGGGAGCCACGATCCAAGGCTGACCGTGTCGCCCTATGCCCACGACATCGTCCTTTCGGTCGTGTCGATGATGCTGCGCGAACTCACCAAGGGCGCCGTCCGTGCGGTCGAATTCACCTCGATGCGCTGGAAGCCCGCGGACCCGGGTCCATGGCTTCGCCTTGGGGCGCGCGTGCGGTTCGGAGAGGCGGAGACCGGGTGCTACATCTCGGTCAGGGACATGGCCTTTCCCCTTCCGTCAGCCGATCGCGCCGCGCGGGACGAGGCGCTGCGCAAGCTGGCCGCGGCGACCGGCACCGCGCCCGCGGGATGGGAGGGACGAACCCGCCATGCGCTGCGTGCGCTCATCCTCGAAGGCCGGTCGGGAATGCCCGAGGTTGCCCGGCATCTCGACATCGAGCCGCGAACGCTGCGCCGGGCCCTGTCGCGCGAAGGGACGACCTTCGACAGCATCCGCGACGGGGTCCGTCTGGCCATGGCGCGGGAGCTTCTGTCGATGAGTTCCCTGTCGATCGCGGACCTGGCCCTCACCCTCGATTACGCCACCTCAAGCGCCTTCATCAACGCCTTCCGGCGGTGGACCGGCCAGCCGCCGGCTGCCTGGCGGAAGGACAGGCGGAGTGCGACGGGGGCATGGCATCGATAGGGTTGGAACACAGGCCCATGTTTCCGGATATCCAGAAAGATCGACAGGCATCCACAAGTTCAGTGTGAACGACCGTGGTCGGTCAGAAGTCCCAATTGAGGCTGCTCGGACGGAGGTTCGAAAAGCACACACGCAAGACCAAGGTCGTTAACCACCGAAGGTCGGCTTTCAGCCGGTCAGCATGAGCGAGACAATCAAGCTCCGCCAAAGAGCAGGCATCTAACCTCAATTGGGGCGCCCGTGATGGTGCCAGTCAGACCCCATACGAGAGATGCCCAGTAGGACAGGGCCCAAAAAGGGGTTGACTGGTAGGCCCGGAGGGACTCGAACCCCCAACCAAAGCGTTATGAGCGCTCTGCTCTAACCAATTGAGCTACAGGCCCGACCTCGCGCTGTCCTAGCAGACCGCCGCAAGGGGTCAAGCGCGCCGTTTACACCTTTCAAGGCGGCTGGTAGCACGGGCGCGATTTCAGGCGGAGACGGCGATGAGCGACAGGCGGAACGGGCTGACCTATGCCGGGGCGGGGGTCGACATCGACGCGGGCAATGCGCTGGTCGACCGGATCAAGCCGGCCGCCGCGCGCACCGGGCGGGCGGGCGTCATGGATGCTCTGGGCGGGTTTGGCGCGATGTTCGACCTGCGTGCTGCGGGCTTCACCGACCCGATCCTCGTCGCCGCCACCGACGGCGTCGGCACCAAGCTGAAGCTGGCGATCGATACCGGGCAGGTTGGCACCGTGGGTATCGACCTTGTGGCGATGTGCGTGAACGACCTGATCTGCCAGGGCGCCGAGCCTCTGTTCTTCCTCGACTACTTCGCCACCGGCGCGCTCGACGTCGATCAGGCCGCGTCCGTGATCGAGGGCATCGCCGAGGGCTGCGCGCGCGCCGGGTGCGCGCTGATCGGCGGCGAGACCGCCGAGATGCCCGGGATGTACGGCAAGGGCGATTTCGACCTTGCGGGCTTTGCCGTCGGCGCGATGGAGCGGGGGCAGGGGCTGCCCGCGGGCGTGGTGGCCGGCGACGTGCTGCTGGGCCTTGCCTCGGACGGGGTGCATTCGAACGGCTATTCGCTGGTCCGCCGCATCGTCGAGCGCGAGGGTCTGGGCTGGGATGCGCCCGCGCCTTTTGCCGAGGGCCCGCTGGGGGCGGCGCTGCTGACGCCGACGCGGCTTTATGTTCGCCCGGTGCTCGATGCGGTGCGGGCGGGCGGGGTGCATGCGCTGGCCCATATCACCGGCGGCGGGCTGACCGAGAACCTGCCGCGTGTTCTGCCCAAGGGTCTTGGCGCGGCCATCGACCTTGGCGCCTGGCGGCTTGCCGCCGGTCTTCGCCTGGTTGGCGCAGGCGGGCGGGGTGGCCGAGGCCGAGATGCTCAAGACCTTCAACGCCGGGATCGGCATGGTGGTCGTGGCGGCGGCCGACATGGCCGACGACGTGGCCGCGCGCCTGACGGGCGCGGGCGAAACGGTGGTCCGCCTGGGCGAGGTCACCGAAGGGCAGGGCGTGACCTACCGGGGCGCGCTTCTTTGAAGAAACGGGTGGCGATCCTGATTTCGGGTGGCGGGTCGAACATGCTCCGCCTGCTCGAGAGCATGGGCGCGGACCACCCGGCTGAACCGGTTCTAGTCGTTTCGAACCATCCCGACGCGGGCGGCCTTGCACGGGCCGAGGCCCTGGGCGTGCCCACCGCGGTGGTCGATCACCGGCCCTTTCACGGCGACCGCGCGGCCTTCGAGGCCGCACTTCAGAAGACGCTTGCCGCGGCAAGACCCGACATCCTCTGCCTTGCGGGCTTCATGCGTATCCTGACGCCCGGTTTCACCCGAGCCTGGGCCGGGCGAATGCTGAACATCCACCCATCGCTCCTGCCGAAGTATCCCGGTCTGCGCACGCATGCCCGCGCGCTCGAGGCAGGCGATGCCGAGGCAGGCTGCACCGTGCACGAGGTGACCGAGGACCTCGACGCGGGACCGATTCTGGGGCAGGCACGGGTCCCGGTCCGGCCCGGCGACACGCCCGAAACGCTGGCCGCGCGGGTGCTGGAGCAGGAACACCGGCTTTATCCTGCCGTGCTGCGCCGGTTCGCGGCGGGCGACCGGACCCCGGTCGTCTTGCCGTGACCGGCGGATTTCCATATCAGGGGCGAAAGCAACAAGACGGGCAGACGACGGGCGCATGATCACCATAACCACGACCGAGGCGCTGGCCGCGTTTTGCGATCGCGCGCGGGGGCATCCCTATGTCACCGTCGACACCGAATTCCTGCGCGAGCGCAGCTATTACTCGAAGCTCTGTCTTGTGCAGATGGCTGTGCCGGGGGACGCGGACGAGGATGCGGTGCTGATCGACCCGCTGGCCAAGGGCATTTCGCTGCAGCCGCTTTATGACCTCATGGCGGACACGTCGGTGGTAAAGGTGTTTCATGCGGCCCGGCAGGATCTCGAGATCTTCTTCATCGACGGCAACGTGATCCCCCGCCCGCTGTTCGACACGCAGGTCGCGGCGATGGTCTGCGGCTATGGTGAGCAGGTGGGATACGAGACGCTGGTGCGCAAGATCGCGCGTGCCTCGCTCGACAAGACCTCGCGCTTCACCGACTGGTCGCGGCGTCCGCTGACCGATGCCCAGAAAACATATGCCCTGGCCGACGTCACCCATCTGCGCGACATCTACGAGGCGCTCTCGGCCGAGCTCGACCAGACCGGTCGCCGCGCCTGGGTCGAGGAGGAGCTGTCGACGCTGCTCGACCCCGAGACCTACGTGACCCGGCCCGATGAGGCCTGGCTGCGCGTGAAGACGCGCACGAACTCGGGGCGGTTCCTGGCTTTGGTGCGCGAGCTTGCACGCTTCCGCGAAAGCTATGCGCAGGAACGCAACATCCCGCGCAGCCGGGTGTTCAAGGACGACGCACTTCTCGAGATCGCCTCGACCAAGCCGCAGAGCGAGGCCGACCTGGCGCCGGTCGCGGCTCTTGCTGCGCGAGGCCCGGCGCGGTGAGATCGCCGACGGCATCATCCACGCGGTCAAGACCGGGCTCGAACTGCCGCAGAAGGATCTGCCGGCCCCTGATCTCAGCCGCGACAAGCTTCAGGTCAACCCGGCGCTGGCCGATCTTCTGCGGGTGCTTCTCAAGGCCAAGTCCGATGCCTCGGGCGTGGCGCAAAAGCTGATCGCCACGGCGTCCGACCTCGACGAGATCGCTGCGGGGGAATACGACGGCCCGGCCTTCAAGGGTTGGCGCCGCGAGGTGTTCGGGGCGGATGCGCTGCGGCTTTGCCAAGGCGAGGTGGCGCTGGCCGCCAAGGGCGGCAAGGTCACGATCGTCGATCTCTGACCCGGGTCAGGGCCGGATGCTGCGCTCGTTGCCCTCGCCGACGACGCGCAGGCTGGTGACGCCCTGAAGGTCCTGACGCGACAGGAAGACGCCGATGATGATTTCGCGGGATGCGGGCGTCCCGACAGCGGCCTGCCAGGTGGGCGGAGCCGCGCGAAACTCGAAGGTGAGCGTGCCATCGACCGGTGCGCCGTCGGTATTCTGGAGCAGGAGAGCGCCCCGCGAATACCCCTGGGTCGCTGGCAATCCAGTCGCGCGCAGGATGATCCCGCCCGGCGTCGGGTCGGCGGAAAGCGCGATGACCTGCGCCACCAGGGGGCGGCTGTCGGTGACCGTCGTCGCATCGGTCGGCACCAGCGTGTCGGGGGCGGATGCCCCGCGGCCAAACCAGTTGGTGGGGTTCACCCGGCTGTCCTGCCAGCCCGAGCATCCCGAAAGAAGGGCAAGGAGCAGTACCGATGAGATCAGCCGTCTGGCCATGCGCGCGCGTCCCTCTTTCGCTTGGCGTCCACGCCTAGCCGAAATCGCGGGGTCTGAAAAGCGCAGGCCAAAATGCGCGCGCATGACTGGACGTTGCGCCCCGTCCGACATACCTCACGGACATGGGAACGGACGCATTCGAAGACATCGCCGACACTTTCGAGTTTCTCGAAGACTGGGAGGACCGGTACCGCCACGTGATCGAGCTGGGCAAGGGTATGCCCCCGCTCGACCCCGCCCTGCGGGTGCCGGCCACCAAGGTCGAGGGCTGCGCCAGTCAGGTCTGGCTGCACCCGGTGATCGACGGAGAGGGGCCCACTGCGCGGTTGCGCTTTGACGGGGCAAGCGACGCGATGATCGTCAGCGGGCTGATCGCCGTGCTGAGGGCGCTCTACAACGGGCTGACGGTGGACGAGGTGCTGAACGTCGATGCCGCGGCCGAGCTTGGGCGCCTAGGCCTCAACGACCACCTGTCGGCGCAGCGGTCGAACGGGCTGCGCGCCATGGTCGAGCGTATCCGCAGCGTCGCCGCACAGACGGCGGCTGCCTAGCCCGACCCGGTCGATCCGCCCGGGGGGCGCAGGTAGACGCGCGCGCCGATCGGCACCTGATCGTAAAGATGGACCATGTGGCTGTTGATCAGCCGTGCACAGCCGTTCGACACCCGCGTGCCGATCGTACCCGGCGCGTTGGTGCCGTGGATGCGCAGGAACGAGTCGCCGCCATCCATGGTGAAGAGATAGAGCGCACGCGCGCCCAGCGGGTTGTTCGGCCCGCCCGGCATGCCGTCCTTCCAGCGTTCGTAGCTGCGCGGGGTCGCGCTCGATCATCTCGGGCGTGGGGGTCCAGGCGGGCCATTCCTTCTTGGCGCCGACATAGAAGACCCCCAACTCGTAAAGCCCTTCGCGCCCGATCCCCACCGCATAGCGGATCGCGCGCCCTTCGGGCAGGGTCCAGTAAAGCGCGAAGGCATCGGGATCGACATGGATCTCATAGGGTTGCACGGCGCCCGTGATGCGGATCATGCGCGGCATGAAGTCCTCGGGAACGGTGCCGGGGGCGGCCTCCTGCGCACGCAGGGGTGGCGCGATGGCGGCAAGGCCCGCGAGGGACAGGCCCGTCGCGGAGAGCCCGTTCAGAAGAGTTCCTGCGGTCGATCACGGGGCGGTCTCCTGTCGGTCCGGGTCGTGGTCCCGGGGCAGATCATCCGACGGTTCGACCCATCGGGCAAGACTGCGCGCAAGGTCGCCGTAGCCGGTGAACCGCCGCTCATAGGCCAGCCCCATGCGCCGCGCGCAGTCTTGGGCCTTCGCGTCGAGCGTGAGGTCGTCGGTCTGGGCCTGGTAGACGAGCTTCTCGTAATGGCCGAAATACTGGTCGCGAAGCTCGGGGTGTCGGTCGAGGCCGAGCGGCCGCCAGACGAAGGCATCGAACTGGCGCACCAGGAAATCCGTCAGGTAGAAGGCGGTGAATTCGGTCTCGGACTGGGCGGCGAAGACGGCGTTGCCTTCAAAAAACGAATAGCAATGGGGGCCTTCCAGCATCGAAACCCCCAAATCCTTGCAGATTTTCGACAATTCACCTCCGGTGCCGCAATCGGCGTAGAGGACGAAGATATCCGCGTAGTCGGGACGGTGCCTCGCCACTGCCTCGGCCACGGCGGGGGCGATGCGATCGGGGTGGTTGTGCAGGATCGCCGGCAGGCAGGCGAGGTCGATGTGGTCCCAGCCATTCGCGGCCTTCAGCGCCAGCACCTCATGCGCGAGCGCTCCGCAGGCCAGAAGCAGCACCCGGCCCGTTCCGCGCGGGGCAAGTCCGCGGTCGGTCAGGGTGTTGTCGTCGGGGGTCATCTCAGCCGGACGGCGGTGCCGTAGAAAACCACTTCGGATGCCGCCTGCTGGATCGTCGAGGTTTCCATGCGCACCGCCACGATGGCATCCGCACCAAGACCGGCCGCCTCGGCGATCATGCGGTCATAGGCCTGCTCGCGCGCGCCCGCCAGAAGCGACGCGTATTCCTTGACCTCGCCGCCCACGAGATTGCGCAGGCTGGCCACGATGTCCGACCCGATATGCTTGGCCCGTACGGTCGATCCGCGGACAATGCCGATCGCCGTCGCGATCTCGCGGCCCGGCACCGTCTCGGTGGTCACCGCAAGGATGTCACTTCTCGATGCGGTCATAATGGTCATCCTCGGTATTGCGCAGGCGGTCGGAGATCACGCGCCAGACGACATAGGCCACAAGCGTCACCGGCACCATCACGATCCAGCCCGCGCCCGAGATCTGCAGCGAGGCTGCAAGCAGCGCTCCGAGCCAGATCGTGGCGCCAGCGGCGACGAACACGATGACGATCATCAGAACCAGACGGTCAAGGGGCATGTCGACGGCCCTCCTTTCGCGCAAGATATGACCATCCAGCATGGCGATTTGAAGGCGTCCCGGTGGAACGCTTCGAGACGCCCTTGCAGAACGCCGGCCGCTGGCGGGCCGTCGCACCATTTTTCGCCATCCGGCCGCCAAGGGCGAACACGCCCGACCCGGCGACCGCGATGCGAAGCCTCACGCCCCTGCAGAGACCTGCTGGTTGTGCTTGCGCGCGATGAAGTCCTTGGCGGTCTGGACCGCCATGGCGGCGTCGCGGCAATAGGCGTCGGCGCCGATCGCGCGGCCGAATTCCTCGTTCAGCGGGGCGCCGCCCACCAGGACGATGTAGTCGTCCCGGATGCCCATTTCATTCATCGTGTCGATCACGACCTTCATGTAGGGCATCGTCGTGGTCAGCAGCGCCGACATGCCGAGGATGTCCGCCTCTTCACGCTGGAGCGCGTCGATGTATTTCTCGACTGCGTTGTTGATGCCCAGATCGACCACCTCGAAGCCCGCGCCTTCCATCATCATCGACACGAGGTTCTTGCCGATGTCGTGGATGTCGCCCTTGACGGTGCCGATCACCATCTTGCCCATCCGCGGGGCGCCGGTCTCGACCAGCAGCGGCTTGAGGATCGCCATGCCCGCCTTCATCGCGTTGGCGGCCAGCAGCACCTCTGGGACGAAGAGGATCCCGTCGCGGAAATCGTCGCCGACGATCTTCATGCCCGCCACCAGCGCTTCGGTCAGGATGCGGTAGGGCGTCCAGCCGCGTTCGAGAAAGATGTTCACACCTTCCTCGATCTCTTCCTTCATGCCGTCGTAGAGGTCGTCATGCATCTGCAGGACAAGCTCTTCGTCGCTGAGTTCCGAAAGGATGATGTCGTCGCCGTCGTTCGCCATGGGCCGTTTCCCTAAGCCTCGTGGCCGGACGCGCCTGCGACCAGCCTTTCGTCTGTTGTGCCAGAAATCGCGGCGCGGACAGGAGCATTTGCGACGCGGTCTGCTTCGGCTGCGACGTCTACAGAGGTTGGCGCCGGTTTGATAATGAAGAATTCGCAATGAGATTATCGGTCTGGCGCATGTTGGTCGGGTCCAAGGTTCCGACCCACGATTGCAGATGTTCCTGAAATGTTCTATTTCTTGCCGATGGTCCGCCGCCCCGAAACGCCGCCTCCCAACGCCCCCGGCCGCGCCGCCGGGTCGAACCCCGATCCGCGCTTCGACCGCCTTGCCCACGAAGCGGTGGACGATGGTTGGGACCGTGACGAGGACCTGCCGCCGCTGCGCACCGAGGTCAGCGCTCGAGCGTCCGCGCAGCGCGATCACCCGCAACAACTCGCCCGACGTCGGGTTCGACCGGTCGATCAACCCCTACAGGGGCTGCGAGCATGGCTGCATCTACTGTTTCGCGCGCCCGACGCACGCTTATCTCGGGCTGTCGGCGGGCCTCGACTTCGAGACGCGACTGGTGGCACGGCCCGATCTGCCGCAGGTGCTCGAGCGTGAATTGGCGAAGCCGTCCTATCGCCCCGCGACCATCGCCATCGGCACGAACACCGACCCCTACCAGCCGATCGAGCGCGAGCACCGGATCATGCGCGGCGTGCTCGAGGTGCTTGCGGCGCATCACCATCCGGTCGCCGTGGTCACCAAGGGCACCCTGATCGAGCGCGACATCGACATCCTGGCACCGATGGCGGCGCAGGGTCTGGCACGCGTGGGCATCTCGGTCACGACGCTGGACCCCGTCGTGGCGCGGCGGATGGAGCCGCGGGTCCCGTCGCCCGCGCGCCGCCTTCGGACGATCCGGCGGCTGAGCGAGGCGGGCATCCCTGTGCGCGTCATGGCGGCGCCGATGATCCCCGGCCTGACCGATCACGAACTCGAAGCCATCCTGGCGGCCGGGGCCGAGGCCGGGGCTGTTGCGGCAAGCTACATCCTCTTGCGCCTGCCGCACGAGGTGGCGCCGCTTTTCCGCGAGTGGCTGGCCGCGTCCTTTCCCGACCGTGCGGCGCGGGTCATGCGCGCCGTGCGCGACACGCGGGGCGGCAAGGATTACGACGCCGAATGGGGCAAGAGGATGCGCGGCGAGGGCACCATGGCCGATCTGCTTGCCCGGCGGTTCGAGGTGGCGCGGGCGCGGTCGGGCCTTGCGCGGGAACTTCCGCCGCTGCGCAGCGATCTCTTCGCGGTGCCGCCGCGGGCGGGCGAGCAGCTGTCGCTTTTCTGACGCGCGGGCCCTAACCTTGGCGCGCGCGTGCGACGAAGGGATCCGACCGATGGACAGACCACCTCAGGAAACAGGCTGGGACGCGCGGTTCGCCCGCGAGGATTACCTTTTTGGAACACGGCCCGCCGCATTCCTCACGGCGCAGGTGCAGCGCCTGCCCGAACGCGCATCGGTGCTTTGCGTGGCCGATGGCGAGGGGCGGAATTCGACGTATCTGGCCGGCCTCGGCCACCGGGTGACGGCCTTCGACGCCTCGCCTGTGGGGGTCGACAAGGCGCGGCGGCTGGCGGCGGAACACGGCGTCGAGGTCGAGCACCACGTCTCGGGCATCGAGGACTGGGACTGGTCGCGGTCCTTCGACGCGGTGGTGGCGATCTTCGTGCAGTTTGCCCCGCCCGGTCTGCGTGAGACGTTCTTCGGCTGGATGGGACAGGCGGTGGCGCCCGGCGGCCTGATCCTGCTGCACGGCTACGCGCCGCGGCAGGTGGGCTACGGCACGGGCGGCCCGCCGCAGGCCGAAAACATGTATACCGAGGAGATGCTGGCGCGGGCCTTCACCGGCTGGGAGGTGCTGCGCAGCGCCGACTACGACGCCGAGGTCGACGAGGGCACGGGGCATTCCGGGCGGTCGGCCCTGATCGACTTCGTCGCGCGCAAACCCGCCTAGGCTTTGCGTCAGGCCCGTGCGCCCCGGCGGCGGGGCCGGGCGGCCGGACCGGCGCCGTCGGTGCCGTCCGAGGCCGAGGAAAACCCTCCAAGTGCTGCCGTGATCTGCGTCGAGCGAGGGGCGCGGGCCTTTCGGCCGCGTCTCCAGCGCCTCGCGCATGTATTTCGAGATGCTCGGGCGTGGTGCCGCAGCAGCCGCCGATGATATGGGCACCGCAGTCGCGGGCCAGGACGGCATAGTCGGCCATCAGGTCGGGCGTGCCGTCGTAGTGGATGTGGCCGTCGTGGTACTTGGGGATACCCGCGTTGCCCTTCGCGATGATCGGGAGGGTCGCGCCGGCCTCGACAAAGCCCAGCACGGTGCGCAGAAGGTCCGAGGCGCCGACGCCGCAATTGGCGCCGAAGGCCAGCGGCGGATGGGGCAGGCGGCCCACCATCTTGACCATGTCGGCGGAGGTGTGCCCCATCATGGTGCGCCCCGCGGTGTCGAAGCTCATCGTGCCGCACCAGGGCATCCCGGCCAGTTCGGCGGCCTTGGCCGCGGCCTTGTATTCCTCGGCCGCGCTGATCGTCTCGACCCAGAGCACATCGGCGCCGCCGTCCTTCAGCCCCTCGGCCTGCTCGTGGAACATCTCGACCGCGAGGTCGAAGGTCAGCGGGCCCATCGGCTCCATGATCTCGCCCGTCGGACCCATCGAGCCCGCGACGATCACTGGCCGGCCCGCGCGGTCGGCGATCTCGCGCCCGATCGCGGCACCCGCCTTGTTCAACTCGTGCACGCGCGACTGCCCGTCGTGCAGCTTCAGCCGCGAGGCGTTGCCGCCGAAGGTGTTGGTCAGGAAAAGGTCGCTGCCCGCCTGCACCGCGCCGTCGTAAAGCGCGGCGATCCGGTCGGGATGATCGACGTTCCAGAATTCCGGCGCGTCGCCCGAGGCCAGCCCCATGTTGAAGAGGTTCGTGCCCGTGGCCCCGTCGGCCAGGATCCAGTCGCGCGATTGCAGAAGGCGGCTCAGGGCATCGGTCATCGTGTCATCCGGTTTTCAGTGTCGGGAAGGCCGCTGCCGCGACCCTCAGGCCCCTCTGCCATGGGTGGCCCAGGGGCACAATCGCATCATCCTCACGAAGAGGATGCGGGCGCAGGGAGCGTCGTCCGTCAGGACTTCGTCCATGAGCTGCGCGCGGGCGATCGGCAACATCTCGTCCATCTTGGCGCGGATCGTCGCCTCGTCGGCGCGGTCGCCGAGGTCGCCCACCAGCTTGCGCACCACGTCGTCATGGCCGGCTTCCTCGAAGTCCGACAGAACGACCTCCTTGGCATAGGCGGCGGCGTCGTCGCCGGACTTGCCCAGAAGCCCGGCGGCCCACAGGCCGACCAGCTTGTTGCGGCGGGCGATGGCGCGGAAGGCCATTTCCTCGTCATGGGCGAACTTGTTCTCGAAGGCACTTTCGCGGTCGTCAAAGGTGCTCATGGCGATCCTCGTGAAGTTGGGTCCCTCCACATATGCAGGGCCGTGCCCGGATTGCCAAGAGGGCGTCCTTGCCGGGAGGCGGGGTTTCCCCTATATCGGCGCGCGACGGCAGGGCGCGTTTGGCGCCGCCGAAGGGATTCCGGAGACAGCATGGCACGACGCAAGAAGGTCTACGAAGGCAAGGCCAAGATCCTCTATGAAGGCCCGGAGCCCGGAACGCTCGTCCAGTATTTCAAGGATGATGCCACCGCCTTCAACGCCAAGAAGAAGGACGTGATCGAGGGCAAGGGCGTGCTGAACAACCGCCTGAGCGAGTTCTTCATGAAGGGTCTGCAGCAGATCGGCGTTCCCACCCATTTCATCAAGCGCCTCAACATGCGCGAACAGCTGATCCGGTCGGTCGAGATCATCCCGCTCGAGGTGATCGTGCGCAACGTGGCTGCCGGGTCGCTGTCGGAACGGCTCGGCATCGCCGAGGGCACGCCGCTGCCGCGCCCGATCGTGGAATTCTGCCTCAAGGACGACGCGCTGGGCGATCCGCTGGTCAGCGAGGAACACATCATCGCCTTCGGCTGGGCCAGCCAGCAGGACCTCGACGACATGGTGGCGCTGGCGCTGCGCGTGAACGACTTCCTGTCGGGCTGCTTCGTCGCTGTCGGCATCAAGCTGGTGGATTTCAAGATCGAGATCGGCCGGGTCTGGGACGGCGACTACCAGCGCCTTGTCGTGGCCGACGAGATCAGCCCCGACAGCTGCCGCCTCTGGGACGTCGAGACCGGGCAGAAGCTCGACAAGGACGTGTTCCGCCGCGACCTGGGCAACCTGGCCGACGCCTATACCGAGGTCGCCCGGCGGCTTGGCGTCTTGCCCACGAACGTGACCCATGCCACCAAGCCCACGCTGATCAACTGACGGGCCGGGGCAGGGGACGACTGAGATGAAAGCACGCGTGCACATCATGCTGAAGGAAGGCGTTCTCGATCCGCAGGGCGAGGCCGTGCGCCATGCGCTTGGGTCGATGGGCTTCGACGGTGTCGAGGCCGTGCGCCAGGGCAAGGTGATCGAGCTTGACCTCGCCCCCGGCACGACCGAGGCGACGGTGCGCGAGATGTGCGAAAAGCTGCTCGCCAACACCGTGATCGAGAGCTACCGCGTGGAGATGCCGGGGTGAGGGCGGCGGTTCTGCGCGCCTTCGGCGAAGACCACGCCTTCGAGTCCGTTCCCGACCCCGACTGCCCCGAGGATGGTGTCGTTCTCAAGGTGCTGGCCTGTGGCATCTGCCGGTCCGACTGGCACGGCTGGAAGGGCGAGCATCCGCGCGTGAAGCTGGGCCAGATCGGCGGGCACGAGTATTGCGGCGAAGTCGTCGCGGCAGGACCGCGCGCGACCTATGCCCCGGGCGACCGTGTGGTTGCGCCCTTCATCCTCTCCTGCGGGGCCTGCCAGGCCTGTCGCGCGGGTCAGTCGAGCATCTGTCCCAACCAGCGCCTGCCTGGGTTCGTCGATCCCGGCGCCTTCGCCGAATACGTGGCCGTCCCGCATGATCACAACCTTGCGCGGCTGCCCGACGACATGTCGCCCACCGTGGCCGCGGGGCTTGGCTGCCGGGTGACGACCGCCTGGCATGCGCTGACCGACCGCGCGGCCTTGCAGCCGGGGGAATGGCTGGCCATCCACGGCACCGGCGGGATCGGCCTTTCGGCGCTGATCCTCGGCCGGGCGATGGGGGCGCGTGTCGTCGTGGTCGACGTGGTGACCGAAAAGCTCGACCATGCGCGTGGTCTTGGCGCCGAAGCGGCCGTCGATGCGCGCGACGGCGACGTGGCCGCCCGCATCCGCGAGATCACCGGCGGCGGGGCGCATGTGTCGGTCGAGGCGCTGGGAAGCCCGGTGACCGCCAACGCCTCGATCCGTTGCCTTCGCCCGCTCGGCCGGCATATCCAG
Organism: uncultured Alphaproteobacteria bacterium; assembly: GCA_963709395.1. Lineage (GTDB taxonomy): Bacteria > Pseudomonadota > Alphaproteobacteria > Rhodobacterales > Rhodobacteraceae > CAVPWP01. The sequence continues at coordinate 33,758 of CAVPWP010000004.1, read as the reverse complement.
CTTGGCATGGCCGTCGGCCATAATGCTGTGATGGAGATCGACATGGCCGCGGTCTATTCCGGCCAGCTTCAGCTAATCGCCAGCCGCGGGATGCCCTCGTGGCGATACCCGGGCCTTCTGTCGCTGATCGAAAGCGGCGCGGTGGACGTTGGGCCGATCATCGCCCGCGAAGTCGTACTGAGCGATGTCAGCGACGAGATGCGCGTCTTCGACGGCCCCGCACCGCCCGGCGTTGCCGTCATCACCGATTTCGCTGCCTGAAGGGACACCCGACATGAAAGCCGCCGTCCTCGTCTTCCCCGGATCGAACTGCGACCGTGACCTTGCCACGGCTTTCCGCGCCGCGGGGTTCTCGGTTGACATGGTGTGGCACAAGGACACCGCGCTGCCCGAGGGGACGGACGTGGTCGGTGTGCCGGGCGGGTTTTCCTTCGGCGACTACCTGCGCTGCGGCGCGATCGCGGCGCGTTCACCGGTCACCGCCGCCTTGCGGGCGCATGTCGACCGCGGCGGCTATGCGCTCGGCATCTGCAACGGGTTCCAGGTCCTGCTGGAAACCGGGCTTCTGCCCGGCGCGCTGATGCGCAATTCGGGCCTCAAGTTCATCTGCAAACCCGTTGACCTGACAGTGGAAACTGCCGAAAGCAGCTTCACCTCCGGGTATGCTGCTGGACAGCGCGTCGTCTTTCCCGTGGCGCATCACGACGGCAACTACACCGCCGATGCCCAGACGCTGGACCGTTTGCGCGGCGAGGATCGCGTGGCTTTCCGCTATGCCGCCGACCTCAACGGCTCGGTCGACCGGATCGCCGGTATCCTCTCGGCAAACCGGCGGGTCCTGGGGCTGATGCCGCATCCTGAACGCGCGGCCGACCCCGCCCTGGGGCTGTCCGACGGGGCCGCGATGTTCAGGGCGCTGGCCGAGACCTTCGTCACCGCTTGAGCGAAGCCCGCGAAGCGCCTACATTCGATCCATGGACGCACCCACCGACACGCGGAAGGGCGGACCGGCCACCTGGCGTGTCCGGTTTCTCATGCTTGCGTTCATCACGCTGGCGGTCACGGTCGTCTGGATCACCAACAGCCTTCTGACCGAACGCTTCACCGAGAGCACCCGCAACCGGGCCGAGGTGCGGCTGGCGCTGTATTCCGGCAACCTGCTGAGCGAGCTTCAGCGCAATTCGGTGGTGCCGCTTCTGCTGTCGCGCGACCCCGCGCTGATCGGGGCCCTCGCCTCGGGCGACTTCGCGCAATCCTCGCAGCGGCTGATTTCCTACCGGGACGAGATCGGCGCAGCCTCGCTTGCGTCTTCTGGATGCTGATGGCCGCACGGTGGCCGCGACCGACCGGTCCGAACTGGGTACGAGCTTTCGCAGTGCCGGCTATTTCGTCGAGGCGATGCGGTCGAACGACACGGTCTTCACCATCGCCGAGGTCGACAGCGGCGGCTTCGAATTCGTCTATTCCCGCAAGGTCACGGCGGATGGGCGATCGATCGGCGTGGTCCTCGTGACCGTCGATCTGCAGAAATTCCAGTACAGCTGGGCTGGGTTTTCCGACGCTGTCATGGTGACCGACAGCGAGGGCCGGATCATCCTGTCGACCGAAAGCAGCTGGCGCGGCCGCACCGAGGCCGAGGCCCTGGCCGCGCGGTCCGCGCCGTCTGCGATCCAGCGCGCCGTGCGCGCCACCGCCGACTGGACGGCGATTCCTGCCGATACCTACCTGCGGGGCGAGGCCGTGATGCGCCAGGAGGCGCGTATCGGCTTCCAGGGCTGGCGGATGACCAGCTTCACCACCTATTCGGGTGTGCGAGAACGGGTGAACGCGGTGATCGCGCTCGAGATCATGGGCTTCGCGATTCTCCTGGCGCTCGCGTTCTTCTTCGTCAGCCGCCGGGCGACGTCGCGGCTGCTGTTCTCGTTGCGCGAGTCGGCGGAACTTCGCCAGTTGAACGCGGCGCTGCAGCGGGAAATCGCCGAGCGGGAACGGGCGGAACGCAACCTCGAAGTGGCCGAACAGACGCTTCAGCAAAGCTCGAAACTGGCCGCCCTGGGCGAGATGTCGGCCGCTGTCAGCCACGAGCTGAACCAGCCGCTGGCGGCGATGAAGACCTATCTTGCGGGGGCCAAGTTGCTGCTCCAGCGCAAGCGGCCGGACGAGGCGTTGTCGTCCTTCCAGCGGATCGACGACCTGATCGACCGGATGGGCGCGATCACGCGGCAGCTCAAGAGCTACGCGCGCAAGGGCGGCGAGGCGTTCGAGGCCGTCGATGTAAGGGATTGCGTTTCATCGGCTTTGGCCATGATGGAGCCGCAGTTGCGCCGCCGCGACGTGTCGATCGTGCGCAACATCCCGCGCCAGCCGGTCATGGTCGAGGCCGATCGGGTGCGCCTTGAACAGGTGCTGATCAACCTTCTGCGCAACGCCTTCGACGCCACGAAGACCGTGGCCCGGCCCGAGATCCAGATCATCGTCTCGACCGGCGACACCGTGATGATCGCGGTGCGCGACAACGGTGCGGGCATCAAGGACCTCGAGAACCTGTTCGAGCCCTTCTACACCACCAAGGCGCCGGGGGATGGCGTGGGTCTGGGGCTTGCCATCTCCTCGGGCATCGTGAACGACCTTGGGGGCCGGCTGACCGCGCGCAACGGGCGCGAGGGTGGAGCGGTGTTCGAGATACGCCTGCCTGCATTGGGCAGTCGATTGGCAGCGGCGGAGTAGGGTCATGGCGCAGGCAATGAAGATCGCGATCGTCGACGACGAACAGGACATGCGCCAGTCGATCAGCCAGTGGCTTGCGCTGTCGGGGTTCGATACCGAAACCTTCGCCAGCGCCGAGGATGCGCTGAAGTCGGTTGGCACGGATTATCCCGGGGTCGTGGTCAGCGACATCAAGATGCCCGGTATGGACGGCATGGCCTTCCTCAAGCGGCTGATGAGCGTCGACAGCGCGCTGCCCGTCATCATGATCACCGGTCACGGTGACGTGCCGATGGCGGTCGAGGCGATGCGGGTCGGCGCCTTCGACTTCCTCGAAAAGCCGTTCAACCCCGACCGGATGACCGAGCTTGCCAAGAAGGCCACGAATTCGCGGCGCCTGACGCTCGACAGCCGGGCGCTGCGGCGCGAGCTTTCGGATGGCAGCGGCATGATGAAGAAGCTTGTCGGCACCTCGCCGGTGATGGAACGGCTGCGCGAGGACATTCTCGACCTCGGGCAGGCCGAGGGACATGTCCTGATCGACGGCGAGACGGGCACCGGCAAGACGCTGGTGGCCCATGCGCTGCATTCGGTCGGTGCGAAAGCCGGGCGCAAGTTCGTGATCTTTTCCTGCGCAGGGCATGACGAGGGCCATCTGTCGCGCCGCATCTTCGGACCGATGGACGAGGGCGGCACGCTGCCTCTGATCGAGGAGGCCCGCGGCGGCACGCTTGTGCTCGAGGATATCGACGCGCTGCCGCCCGGGGCGCAGGCGCGGCTTCTGGGCTGGATCAACGAACAGGGCCTGCCGGCGGAGACGCGCATCGTCGCGATCTCGAACCTGCAGGAACAGGGCAAGAGCTGCGAGGACGTGCTGCGGCCCGACCTCTACTACCGGCTCGCCGCGATGAAGATCACCCTTCCGCCGCTGCGCACGCGGGGCGAGGACATCCTGACCCTGTTCACCCGCTTCTCCGAGGAATTCGCCGAGGAATACGGCTGCGAGGTGCCCGAACTCTCGGCCCAGGAGGCCGCCGAACTGCTGCAGGCGCCCTGGGCGGGCAATATCCGCCAGTTGCAGAACCTCGCCGAACGGGCGGTGCTTCAGGCGCGGCGCGGCACCGGTACGATCACCTCGCTTCTGATGGCGGATAACGACAGCTCGCAGCCGGCCATGACGACCGAAGGCAAGCCGCTGAAGGAATACGTCGAGGCCTTCGAGCGGATGCTGATCGACAACACGATGCGCCGCCACAAGGGGTCGATCGTGAACGTGATGGAAGAGCTTTGCCTGCCGCGCCGGACGTTGAACGAGAAGATGGCCAAATACGGGCTGAACCGGTCGGATTACCTCTAGGAGTGGGAGCGTCCGCGTTTCCCGTCGGTCTTGTGGGCGTTCGGATCTGGGAATGAACGTCCAGTCGGTCCTGGCGCGCTTGTCTGGGAACTGCGGTTCCTCGCAGCGGTCGGCCCTCCTTCAGGGCGGGCTTCGCGGCTTCGGGCCTGTTTTGTGACGCGCCGGTGCGGCGCCATCACGCCCTGTGCCGTGACCTGACTGACGGAGCGAACCGCCCCGACCCGACATTGACCATTGTGTTCCGCGCGGCATGACCCTTATGGTGGTTGAACGGGTGATTGCGCCACCAGTCGTGATGCGCCCTGTTTGTTTCGCCGATGTCAGCCGTCCCGATGCACCTGCTGCCGGGCGACTGGAATCGGACCGATCGGCCGGAAGGCCACCGAATTGCCCCACGCGGCCAGTGCCGCCGTCGGGCCGTGAACGGGCGCCTCACGAAGGTGCCGGAGAAGAACCGCGATGACGCGCGCGAGGACAGTCGGAATTCTGCCGGAACCCGGATCGGGTGACCGGAGGCCCGGCACGCCGCGTCGCTTCGCCCTGAAAAGCCCCCCCGTTGCGTTTGCTGGCCCTCCCGGGTCTTCCGATCGCGATGCCGGCGGCGGAAAGAACCCATGCCCTCCAAAATGCTTATTGACGCCACCCACGCGGAAGAGACCCGCGTCGTGGTGGTTGACGGAAACAAGGTCGAGGAATTCGATTTTGAATCAGAGAACAAGCGCCAGCTCGCCGGCAACATCTACCTTGCAAAGGTAACCCGGGTCGAACCGTCGCTTCAGGCGGCCTTCATCGATTACGGCGGCAATCGCCACGGCTTCCTCGCGTTCTCGGAAATCCATCCAGACTACTACCAGATCCCGATCGCCGACCGCGAGGCGCTGCTGGCCGAGGAGGCCGCCTACGCCGAAGCGCAGGACGACGAGGAGCGCGGCGAGAAGAAGCCGCGCGGCCGGTCGCGGTCCCGCTCGCGCGGCCGGTCGCGGTCCGACTCGCAGGCCGAAAAGACGGTCAGCGACGACATCGTCGATGTGTCCGACGCCGAGGGCGAGAACGGGTCCGACCTCCCGTCCGAAAGCATCCCCGGGATGGACGTGGTCGACCTGGGCGAGGACGAGGGCAGTTCGCCCATCGACCGTGTCGCCGAGACGCCGGTCGAAACGCCCTCGGCACGGGAGGCCGCGCTGGCGCCCGAAAGCGACGACGACGCCGAGGACGGCCCGTTTCGCGCCATGGACACCGCGTCCGAACGCGACTCCGAGATCGAATCCGTCGCCGAAGAAGACGACAGCGACGACTACCGCCAGGTGCGCAAGCCGCGCCCGCGGAAATACAAGATCCAGGAAGTCGTCAAGGTCCGCCAGATCATGCTGGTGCAGGTGGTCAAGGAAGAGCGCGGCAACAAGGGTGCTGCGCTGACGACCTATCTCAGCCTTGCGGGCCGCTACTGCGTGCTCATGCCCAACACCGCGCGCGGGGGCGGCATCAGCCGCAAGATCACCAATGCGCAGGACCGCAAGAAGCTGAAAGAGATCGCCTCGGAGATCGAGGTGCCCAGAGGGGCGGGCCTGATCGTGCGCACGGCGGGAGCAAAGCGCACCAAGACCGAGATCAAGCGCGACTACGAATATCTCCTGCGCCTGTGGGAGCAGATCCGCGAGCTGACGCTGAAATCGGTGGCGCCCGCGAAGATCTACGAGGAAGGCAACCTCATCAAGCGGTCGATCCGCGATCTCTACAACAAGGACATCGACGAGGTTCTGGTCGAGGGCGATCTGGGCTACCGGACGGCCAAGGACTTCATGAAGATGATCATGCCGTCCCACGCCAAGAACGTGAAGCATTACGCCGAACAGATGCCGCTTTTCGCGCGCTACCAGGTCGAAAGCTACCTGGGGGCCATGTTCAACCCGGTCGTGCAGCTTCGGTCGGGCGGCTACATCGTGATCGGTGTGACCGAGGCGCTGGTGGCCATCGACATCAACTCGGGCAAGGCGACCAAGAAGGGCTCGATCGAGGAAACCGCGCTCGAGACCAACCTCGAGGCCGCCGAGGAGATCGCGCGGCAGCTGCGTCTTCGCGACCTTGCCGGGCTGATCGTCATCGACTTCATCGACATGGAAGAGCGCAAGAACAACGCCGCCGTCGAGAAGCGCCTGAAGGACAAGCTCAAGACCGACCGCGCCCGCATCCAGGTCGGCCGCATCTCGGGCTTCGGCCTGCTGGAGATGAGCCGCCAGCGCCTGCGCCCCGGCATGCTCGAGGCGACGACGCAGCCGTGCCCGGCCTGTCATGGCACCGGTCTCCTGCGCTCGGACGACAGCCTGGGCCTGATGATCCTGCGCCAGCTCGAGGAGGAAGGCGTGCGGCGGCGGTCGCGCGAGGTCCTGCTGAAGGCGCCGGTGAGCATCGTCAACTTCCTGATCAACCAGAAGCGCGACCACATCGCCCAGATCGAGGCGCGCTATGGCATGTCGGTGCGCATCGAGGGCGATCCGCACCTGATCAGCCCGGATTTCTCGATCGAGAAGTTCAAGACCGCGACCCGTGTGGTCGAGGCGGTGGCGCCGGTCGTGTCCGTCGACGCATCACTGATGGCCGATTTCGACGAGGACGATCTTGCCGAGATCGAGGCCGAGGACGAGGCGGAAGAGCGCGACGAGGAGAAGACCGAAAAGCGGAGCGATCGACGCGGCGACGACCGTGGGGATGCCGCTGCGGCGGGCGAGAACGGCGAACAGCCGGGCCGCAAGAAGCGCCGGCGCCGGCGTCGCCGGAAGGGTGGCGGGAATGGCAACGGCCAGGACGCACGGACGGATGGAACGCCGCGGGACGACAGCGCCGATGGCGGCGATGTCGCTCCGGTCGCCGAGCCTGTCGTGGCTGCCGCCGCCGATACGGCTGGCGCGGAAGACGCGGCTGGCGAAGAGGTGGCGGCGAAGCCCGCCCCCAAACCCCGGACCCGCACCCGGACGCGCAAGCCGAAGGCACCCGTTTCCGAGGCCGTGACTGAGACCGTGACTGAGGCCGAGGCCGCGCCGCAGGCTGCTGCGCCGGAGGCCGAAGTGGCCGAAGAGCCGGCGGCCAAGCCCAAGCGCGCGCCACGAAAGCGCAAGTCCGCCGCCGAGAAGGCTGCCGAAGCCGAGGCGGCGTCGGAACCGGCAAAGGTCGAACCGGCTGCGGCGGAGGCCGCGCCCGAAGCCAAGCCAGAAGCCCAGCCCGCACCTGCGCCCGAGCCGGAACCCGTGAAGGAAGTGGCCGCCGCAGAAGAGGCACCTGCCAAGCCGCGACGCCGTGGCTGGTGGTCGGTCGGAACCTGATAGCGTTGATCCCGGGCGGGCGGAGACACCCGCCCGGGTTCAGACCTTGCGGATGAAGTAGAGCGTGGCGGCGTCGTCTTCGGCCGTGTGGCTCAGGACATTCCCGCTTTCCCGACAGTAATGCGGCACGTCGACCACGGCAGCGGGGTCGTCGGCCTGAAGCCGCAGCACCTCGCCGGGTGCCATTTCGCGCAACCGTTTGGCGGCCTTGAGCACCGGAAGCGGGCAGAGGAGCCCGCGCGCGTCTATGTCCTGATCGAAACCCATGGCCGGCGATTAGGGGTGATGTTTCACTTTGTCCACCGAGATGTGAGCGCTGCGCGATCAGTCGGGGCGTGACCTTCCCGCGCGCCTCGCCTATCTGGAGGGAAAAGGGGACACCGCATGTTCGGTTTCGACATCTTCGACGCGAGCCTTCTGCCCGCGATGATGATCGCTGCGGCGGCGGGGGTGCTGTCGTTCCTCAGCCCCTGCGTCCTGCCCATCGTGCCGCCCTACCTGGCCTATATGGGCGGCATCTCGGTGAGCGAGATGGAGGGCGAGACCAAGGCCCGACGCCGCGTCATCACCTCGGCGCTGTTCTTCGTGCTCGGGCTGTCGACGGTGTTCCTGTTCCTTGGCTTCACGGCCTCGGCCTTCGGGCGGTTCTTTCTGCAGAACCAGGACTGGTTCGTGATCGTCGCCGGGGCGGTGGTGATGCTCTTCGGCGCGCATTTCATCGGCGTTTTCCGGATCGGCTTTCTCGACCGCGACATGCGGATGGACGCGGGCGATCGGGGCGGGTCGGCCTTTGGCGCCTATGTCCTGGGCCTTGCCTTCGCCTTCGGCTGGACGCCCTGCATCGGCCCGATCCTCGGTGCGATCCTGTCGCTGGCGGCCTCAGAAGGCGACGTGGCGCGGGGCACCACGCTTCTGGCGGCCTATGCGCTGGGGCTGGGCATTCCGTTCCTGCTGGTGGCGGCCTTCTTTCCGCGCATGACGGGCCTCATGTCCTGGATGAAGCGCCATATGGAGCGGATCGAACGGACCATGGGGCTTTTGCTCTGGACCGTGGGCCTTCTGATGCTGACCGGCAGCTTCACCGATTTCGCCTGGTGGCTGAACGAACAGTTCCCAGCGCTCCAGGCCTTTGGCTGAGACGGCGGATTTCCGGGCGTTCGGCAGACGGGGTGGCTTATTTTTGCCCCAATCTCGCGCTAATGTCGCCGCATGGTTTCGGACGAGCAAAGCGGCGGGCACGGGCCTTCGGCCAATGCAACCGTGGGCAAGCGGCGGGTCTTCTACCTGCCGGGCTATGACCCCATTCACCCGCGCCGTTACCGCGAGCTTTACCGCGCCGAGGCAGCCAAACAGGCCGGGATCTCGGGCTATGACATCGCGCTGAAGGCCTCGAAGGGCGACCGCTTCGGTTGGATGGTGCGCGGGACTTTCGGCCGTGACGTCACCGTCGCCCGGGTCGAGGTTCTGCTCTGGTCCGACATCGTGCGAAGCTCGATGAAGACCGGCATCCTCGCCACCTATCTGGCCCTGATCCGCACCGTGTGGATCTACCTGTCGACCGGCGCCTTCGGCCGTCTGACCCTGCTGGGCAAGGGTCCGGTCCTTGCGGCGCTCTACCCGGTCGGGATGCTTTTGATGCAGCTTCTCCTTGCCGTTGGCGTGGCCTGGGCGCTTGGCGCGCTGGTGTCTGGCCTGGTCCAGTCCGCCATCGGCTGGCCTGGCGCCGGCTGGATCGTGGCGCTGCCGCTGATCGTGCTGATCCTGCGGGGCTTCCGGCGCATCGACCGACGGCTTTTCGCCTATTACCTGATGCATGATTTCGCCTATTCGGCCCAGTTGCGTGGCGCCTATCCGCCCGAGCTCGAGGCGCGGCTGAAGGAGTTCGGCGAGGCGATCGCCAAGGCCCTGACCACGGACGCCGACGAGGTGCTGGTGGTGGGCCACAGTTCGGGCGCGCATCTGGCGGTGTCGATCCTGGCCGACCTGATCCGCGCGGGACGGGTGCCGGCGAACGGACCGGCGCTGTCGCTCCTGACGCTGGGCGAGGTGATGCCGATGATCAGCTTCCTGCCCGATGCCCACCGGCTGCGCCGCGACCTGCGGTTTCTCTCGGCGCGCGACGAGCTTGCCTGGGTCGACGTGACGGCGCCGGGAGACCCCTGTTCCTTCGCGCTCTGCGACCCGGTCGCGGTCTCGGGCGTCGCGGGGCCCGACAAGCGCTGGCCTCTGGTGCTGTCGGCGGCCTTTTCGCAGACCCTGACGGACGAGGCGCAGGCGAAGATGCGCTGGCGCTTCTTCCGGCGCCATTTCCAGTATCTGTGCGCCTTCGACCGGCCGCGCGACTACGACTATTTCCAGATCACCGCGGGCCCACAGACGCTGGGTGAAAGGTTCGAGGGGCGCAAGCCGTCGATCAACCGCATTGACGTGGCGGTCTCAGGGTATACTTCCATCGCCGCATGATCCCGCCCAAGCCCGCCTCGCGGCCGCGCCGGGTGCCGTTCTGGCGCTATGTGCGGCTGTTCCGACAGGACATGCTCTCGTCGCATCCCGGGCATCTCTACCGGGCGCGGATGGCCGTGTTCCGCACGCCCTTCTTCCGGTCGGTGCTGATCAACGACCCCGACCTGATCCGGATCGTCCTGCGCGAGCGGCCGAAGGCGTTTCCCAAGTCGATGCGGCTGGCCCGGGGGCTGCGCCCGCTTCTGGGGCGGTCGGTGTTCCTCGCCAATGGCGCCGAATGGGAGCGTCAGCGCCGCATCATCGACCCGGCCTTCGAGGGCGGACGTCTGCGCGACAGCCTGCCGGCGATGCTGGCAGCGGCCAAGGCCGCGATCGGGCGGCTCTCTCCCGGCGAGGTCGAGATCGAGGAAGTGACAGCCCATGCCACGGCCGACGTGATCTTTCGCGCGCTCTTTTCGGTCCCGATCGAGGACCGGGTCGCGGCCGAAGTCTTCGCCGCCTTTCGCGCCTATCAGCGCGCGCAGCCGCTGGTGACGCCTGCGGCCTTCGTCCCGCTGCCGGACTGGCTGTCCCCCGGTCCGCGGCGCGCAGCCCGCGACGCCGCCGCGACGATCCGGCGGCTGGTCGGCGCGATGACCGAGGCGCGACGGGTCGCCATCGCAGAGGGCCGGGCGCCCGACGACCTGGCCACCAAGATCATGACGACGCCCGACACGCTGGATGGCCGGCCGTTCAGCGCCGCCGAGATGGCCGACCAGGTGGCGATCTTCTTTCTGGCGGGCCACGAGACCAGCGCCTCGGCGCTGGCCTGGGCGCTCTATCTCCTGGCCTGCGATCCATCGGCGCAGGACCGGGTGCGGGCCGAGGCAAAGGCCTTCCTGCAGGCCCCGGATTTCGCCGGCCTGTCGAACCTGGCCTTCACCCGCGACGTTGTGCGCGAGACGTTGAGGCTCTATCCACCGGTGCCGATGATGGTGCGCGAGGCGTCAGGCCCCGAGCGGTTCCGCGACCGGGACCTGCCGCGCGGCACACAGGTCGTGATCTCGCCCTGGCATCTGCATCGAAACGACCGGCACTGGCCCGACCCCGACGCCTTCCGCCCCGACCGCTGGCGCGACGACGCGCAGCGTGGGGCGCAGCGCGACGCCTATCTGCCGTTCTCGGCCGGGCCGCGGGTCTGTCCCGGTGCGGGGTTCGCCATGGCCGAGGCGGTGGTGATCCTTGCGCATCTTCTGGCGCGATTTCGCGTGTCGCCGGTGCCGGGCCATATGCCCACGCCCGTGGCCTTCCTGACCGTGCGGTCCCGCGACGGCATCCGGCTTCGGCTGGAGCCGGTGGGGGACAGTGCTCCCTAGCCGAGGTTGAGCGTCAGGAGGAGGAAGGCCACCACCGCCTCGACCGCGAAAAAGGTATGGGTGCGCCGCGTCGGCGCGGGATCGGCCAGGATCGAGGTCAGCCGCCCGATCGCGGCCCCCGCCCAGGCGAAGCCCAGCATGGCGAAGGCGAAGGGTTCCGCCAGAAAGATCGCCCCGAGGCCAAGCCCGATGAAAAGCGCGCCCGAAACCGCCCGGATTTCGGAATGTCCCATGGAGGATCCCACCGGTTGCAGGTCCAGAAGGGCCATCGTGTAGCGTGGCGCGAGCCACCCGAATGCGCCAAGGGCAACCGAAAGTAGGGCCAGCGCGACGTTCACCATCTCGATCATGTCAACTTGTCCTGACAGTTTTGTTGTCTGATTAGTGATACGTTTGGCGATGCAAAACGGTTCACAACAAAAAAGCCGCACCCCGGAAGGTGCGGCTTTTCCGCTACGCAGAAGAACGGGTCGGGATCAGAACCCGGCCTTGATCCTTTCGAATTCGGCGATCATCGCCTCGCGGATCATGTTGTCCATCGGCAGCTGCGCCAGCAGCGGCACGTTCTCGATCGGCTGAAGACCGGCCTCGGTGAGTTCTTCGAGAGTGTAGCTTGCCATCGCTTCCTGGTTCGAGTGGCCATAGCCCCACTCGCCCACGATGTATTCGGCCACCGGTGCGTCCAGCCACTGGTTTGCCCAGAAGTGCACCTTGTCTTCCGATCCGGGTCCGTCGACGAGGTTCACGAACCCGCAGGTCCAGATGCTCGACCCTTCGGCGGGGTCGCGCTTGAAAGCGATCGGGATGCCTTCCTCGCGCATGTTCACCGGCGTTTCGTTCCACGACCAGGCGACAAGGACCTCGCCCGTGGCCATCAGTTGCCCCAGTTCGGCGCCGTCGGTCCAGTAGGTGCGCACGTTCTCATGCACCCCGCGCAGCCAGTCGCTGGCGGCCGCCACGTCGTCCATCGTGATGTCGGTCCAGTCGCTGATGCCGTTGGCCAGCAGGGCCAGGGCATAGACGTCGTCGACGTTGTCGGGCAGCGAGATGCGGCCGGCAAGAGCAGGGTCGGCAAAGACCTCGAGGGTCGACACCTGCTCTTCGGTGATCTCGTCGGTGTTGTAGGCGATCGCCGTGGCGCCGCTGTCGCCCGGGATGAAGTAGACTTCTCCGTCCACGGTCAGAACGTCGGCGTTCTTATAGAAATCCGCCACCTTTTCGTAGTTCGGAATCTTCGAGATGTCCCAGGGTTCGATCAGGCCGGCTTCGTACCATTTCGACACCGACTGCGGGCAGGGATGCGCGACATCGGCCCGGAAGCCCGAGCGAAGCTTCTGAAAGGCCTCGTCCTCGGCGCCGAAGAAGGTGAAAGTGGGCGCATCGCCATATTCTGCGGCGTAGCCTTGCCAGTAGCCGTCTTCTTCGAAACCCGACCATGTGAAGATGGTCAGGTCGGGATCGGCTGCGCCGGCCGCGGTCGCCGCGAAGGCGAGGGCCGAGGCTCCGGCGAGAAGGTTCAAGCGTTTCATGTCAACTCCCCAATTGGTGCTTGTCCTCCTATAGAGTTATTGACCTCCCGCTTGGACGACAACCGCAACTGAACGAAAAACAGGCGGTTGACGTTAAGTTCATCAGATGCCGCTTCGTTGAAACGCCCACTGCCCGGCAAGGTGGCGCTTTGGAATCCGATGCTCACGGGGTCTTTGGCGGAAAAGCGGATTGTGGTGATCTCGAATACCGGCCTTGACGGCGGGTCGGGCGCAGTGCGACCTGAAGCCCCGACGATGGCGCGCGGCCGGCAGACCCCGGCCTTATTCCGTTGCCCGACACCGACTGACAGAAGGAACCAGGAATGTTCAAGGCACTGATCGTCGACAAGGAGGGGGACGGCCCCGCCGCGGCACGGATCGAGGAGATCGGCGAGGACAGGCTGCCTGCGGGCGATGTCACCGTCGCGGTCGAATATTCGACGGTGAACTACAAGGACGGGCTGTGCCTGTCGCCCGGCGGGGGCGGGCTTGTGCGGACCTATCCGCATGTTCCCGGAATCGATTTCGCCGGAACCGTCGAGGCCTCGGACGATCCGCGCTATGCGCCCGGTGACCGGGTCGTACTGACCGGCTGGCGCGTGGGCGAGGTGCATTGGGGCGGCTACGCGCAGAAGGCGCGGGTCAAGGCCGACTGGCTGGTCCCGTTGCCCAAGGGGCTGACCACGCGGCAGGCCATGGCGGTGGGCACGGCGGGGCTGACGGCAATGCTGGCGGTCATGGCGCTTGAGGATCACGGGCTCGAGCCGGGGAAGGGCCCGGTCCTCGTGACCGGGGCGGCGGGGGGCGTCGGCTCGGTCGCGACGGCCATCCTTGGACGGCTTGGATACGAGGTCGCGGCCGTCACCGGACGGCCCGAGACGGAACCCTACCTGCGTGATCTGGGGGCGACGCGGATCGTGGCGCGCGACGAGATCGCCGAAACCGTCAAGCGCCCGCTCGAATCCGAGACCTGGGCGGGTTGCGTCGACGCGGTGGGCGGCGCGATGCTGGCGCGGGTGCTGGGGCAGATGAAATACGGCTGCTCCGTCGCCGCCGTCGGGCCTTGCCGGCGGCGCGCAGCTTCCCGCGACGGTCCTTCCGTTCATCCTGCGCGGCGTGAACCTTCTGGGCATCGACAGCGTCATGCAGCCCTACGAGAACCGTCTGCGCGCCTGGGAAAGGGTTGCCCGCGACCTGCCGATGGACAAGCTCGAGGCGATGATCGAACCCGCCACGCTCGAGGACCTGCCACGCCTCGGCGCTGACATCCTGAAGGGACAGGTGAAAGGCCGGGTCGTGGTGGACGTCAACGCATGACGGCCCTCGATACCGATTTTGTCCGCGCGCAGTTTCCCGGGCTCGAAACGCCGGATCTCAAGGGCAAGGTCTTTCTCGAGAACGCGGGCGGGTCGCTGCCTTGCGTGCAGGTGATCGACCGGCTGACGCGGTTCTACCGCGAACGCAAGGTGCAGCCCTATGCGGCCTACGACGCCTCGCGCAAGGGTGGCGAGGAGATGGACGAGGCGCGCGCGCGGCTGGCGGCGATGCTTGGCGTGGCGACGGACGAGGTGTCGTTCGGACCCTCGACCACGCAAAACACCTATGTCCTCGCCCAGGCCTTCCGAAAGCACCTGCGGCCGGGCGACGCCATCGTCGTCACCAACCAGGATCACGAAGCCAACAGCGGCCCCTGGCGACGGCTGTCGGACGAGGGGATCGAGCTGCGCGAATGGCGGATCGACCCCGAGACCGGGCACCTCGACCCCGCCGGGCTGGACGCGCTGCTGGACGACCGGGTCAGGCTTGTGTGCTTTCCACACTGCTCGAACGTGGTGGGCGAGGTGAACGACGTGGCCGCGATCACCGCGAAGGTCCACGCGGCGGGTGCTGTGGTCTGTGTCGACGGCGTGAGCTATGCGCCGCACGGCTTTCCCGACGTCGGTGCGCTGGGGGCGGATATCTATCTTTTCTCGGCCTACAAGACCTATGGGCCGCACCAGGGGATCATGGTGATTCGCCGCGCTTTGGCCGAGGCGTTGCCGAACCAGGGGCACTATTTCAACGCGGGCACGCTTTACAAGCGGTTTACCCCGGCGGGACCGGATCACGCGCAGGTCGCGGCCTCGGCCGGCATGGCCGACTATGTCGACGCGCTTTACGCCCGACATGTCGGAGGAGAGGCCGCGCCCCAGGCCCGTGCCGCCGCCGTCCACGACATGATGCGTGCGCATGAGGTGCGGCTCTTGCAGCCGCTGCTTGACCATCTGGCCGCGAAGAATTCGGTCCGTTTGCTTGGCCCCTCCGACGCCGTGCGCCGGGCGCCCACCGTGGCGGTCGAACTCGGTCGTCCGGGGGCCGATGCGGCGGCAGAGCTGGTGGCGCTTGGGATGCTCTGCGACGGCGGGGATTTCTACGCCCACCGCGCGCTTCAGGCGCAGGGGGTGGACCCCGAAAAAGGCGTGCTGCGGATGAGTTTCGTGCATTACACGACCCAAGACGAGGTTGACCGCCTGATCGCCGCGCTAGATCACGTCCTGTAGTAAGAAACTGAACCGGCCCGGACGACGGGCGTGTCCCCGGGGCCCATGTCCGACGTATCTCCGATCCTCTGGTGGGTTCGCCGCGACCTGCGGCTGTCCGACAACCCGGCGCTGACGGCGGCGGTCGAGACGGGCCGTCCGGTGATTCCCGTGTTCATCCTCGACGAGGTGGCCGAAACCCACGGTGCCTGTCCGAAATGGCGGCTGGGCCTCGGGGCCGAGGCGCTGGCCGACCGCCTCGCCGCGCGGGGGTCACGCCTCATCTTCCGGCGGGGCGGCGCGCTAGAGGTGCTGCGCGCGCTCGTGGCCGAGACCGGGGCGGACACCGTGCACTGGTCGCGCGCCTACGATCCCGACGCTGTCGCCCGCGACACCGCGGTCAAGGCTGGCCTCAAGGCGGACGGGATCGAAGCGCACAGCCATCCGGGCCATGTCCTGTTCGAACCCTGGACCGTCGCCACGGGGCAGGGCGGTCCCTACCGCGTCTACACACCGTTCTGGCGCACGGTGAAGGACCGCGAGGTGCCGCCAGCGCTCTCCGCACCCGCCCGCCTGCCCGTGCCGAAGGTCTGGCCGAAGAGTGACGATCCCGCAGACTGGAACCTCTCGGCCGCGATGAACCGCGGGGCGGAGGTGGTGCGCCCGCATCTGGTGGTGGGTGAGGAGGCCGCGCAGGGGCGGCTTGGGGCCTTCATCGCCCATCGCATCGCCGGTTACGCATCGGCGCGCGATCAGGTCGCGCAGAACGGCACCTCGCTTCTGTCGGAGAACCTGACCTACGGCGAGATATCCCCGCGCCAGTGCTGGCACGCGGGCCTGCGCGCCCTGCACGAGGGCAAGGCAGGAGCCGAGACCTTCCTCAAGGAACTCGTCTGGCGCGAGTTTTCCTACCACCTTGCGTTTCACACCCCGCAGATCACGACGCGCAACTGGCGGCCCGAGTGGGACACGTTCCCCTGGAACACCGACCCCGATACGCCCGAGGTGCGCGCCTGGCTGCGCGGCCGCACGGGGATCGAGTTCGTGGATGCGGCCATGCGCGAGATGTACGTGACCGGGCGGATGCACAACCGTGCCCGGATGATCGTCGCCAGCTACCTGACCAAGCACCTGATGACACACTGGAAGATCGGGCTGGACTGGTTCGCGGATTGCCTTGCCGACTGGGACCCGGCGGCGAACGCGATGGGCTGGCAGTGGTCGGCCGGATCGGGCCCGGACGCGACGCCCTATTTCCGGGTCTTCAACCCGGTCAGCCAGTTGCAGAAGTTCGACCCGCGCCGCATCTATGCCGATCGCTGGATCGCCGAGGGGCGCCGCGATCCGGACCCGCTTGCCCGGTCGTATTTCGAGGCGATCCCCCGGTCCTGGGGCTTGAGTCCGGACGATGCCTATCCAGCTCCGATCGTGACGCCCGAGGACGGGCGGCGGCGCGCGCTTGACGCCTATGCGCAGCGCGGGCAGGAGGGGGCATGACAGGTTTGGGCATGCGTGTGCTTACCGCCACGTCAGTTGGAAATCGCGCCAAAACAGTTGCTTGCGACAAAGCGCCTGGAATAGCCTCGCGGGCGAGGTACGGGGAGTGTGGATGAACGTTCTGACGACAACCGAGGGGCAGGAGAACCTGCCTCGCTATTTCTCGCAGGTTTTCTCGATCGCCAAAGGCCTCGAGCGCGGGCGGCTCGACATCCACCTTCCCGACGGGCGCACCTTCCGGGTCGAAGGGCGCGCGCCCGGACCCGGTGGGCGATCTGACCGTCATCAACCCGGATTGCTTCGCCCGGCTGATCCGCGACGGCGACCTCGGGTTCTCCGAAGCCTATCTTGACGGGTGGTGGACGACCCCTGACCTGATGGGCCTGATGGACCTTCTGCACGACGGCGGGGACATGAGCTATTCCTTTCCCGGTCAGAGGCTTGTGCAGCTTTTCGAGAAGCTGCGCTTCTGGTTGCAGACCAACACCAAGCGGCAGGCGAAGAAGAACATCTCGTACCACTACGATTTGGGGAACGAGTTCTACAGCCTGTGGCTTGACGACACGATGACCTATTCCTCGGCGCTTTTCACCACCGGGCAGGAGAGCCTCGAGGCGGCGCAGACCGCGAAATACGCGCGGATGGTCGACGAGATAGGCCTCCAGCCGGGGGACCACGTGCTCGAGATCGGCTGCGGCTGGGGCGGGTTCGCCGAATACGCGGCGAAGGAGCGGGGACTGCGCGTTACCGGCCTGACCATCTCTCAGGAGCAGTTGAAATTCGCCCGCGAACGGATCGAACGCGCGGGCCTGTCGGACCAGGTGGAGTTCCGGCTTCAGGATTACCGCGACGAGACCGGCACCTATGACGGGGTCGCCTCGATCGAGATGTTCGAGGCGGTGGGCGAGAAATACTGGCCGGTCTATTTCGACACCCTGCGCGAGCGTCTGAAGCCCGGTCGCCGCGCGGCGCTTCAGGTCATCACGGTCGACGAACGGCGCTGGGAGACCTACCGGCGCGGGGTCGACTTCATCCAGAAATACATCTTTCCGGGCGGCATGCTGCCAACCCCGACCCGTCTGACGGCCGAGGTCGAGAAGGCGGGCCTGAGCGTGGCGCGCAGCTTCGAGTTCGGCGACGGCTACAGCCAGACCCTGCGGCGCTGGCACGAGGTTTTCAACGATCGCTGGGACGACGTGGCCCGGCTGGGATTCGACGATCGCTTCCGGCGCATGTGGAATCTTTACCTTACGTCTTGCGCCGCGACCTTCCGCAGCGGTAACTGTGACGTGATCCAGATCACCGTCACGAGACCGGGCTGACGCATGCCAACTGCCGCGAAACTCATCGGAGCCATCGTTTTCGCGGCACTGGCGTGGTTCGTGTCCGATCTGATCAAGCCCCTGCTGCCGGAGGGTTCGCAGGTGGGGCTGCTGTCGCCGATCAATGCTCTGTTCGGCCTTCTGATGGGCTGGCGGGTCATGGGGCGCGGCGCCGGGCGGGGCTATGTCCCGTCGATGGGCTTCGGGCTGACGACACTGGCGGCCATCGTGTTCTGGTCCCTCCTGCTCTGGGGCGGCTACGAGATGACCCGGCGCGCGACGCGGCTTTACTACGACGGGCCGATGGAGGCGCTGCAGGACATGGCGATCATCATGGGGGACTACGCGATGATCGCGCTTGACCCGCAAGTGATCGGCGCGGCGCTCGTCGGCGCGATCCTCTGCGCATCGCTTACGGAGTTCTTCGCGCGCCGCTGGTCATGAGTTTGGCGGAAAACCTGTTTCTTTACGGGACGTTGCGGCACATACCTTTGCTGGAGATCGTGGCGGGATGCGCCGTCGCGCCGCGCCCCGCGCGGCTGGCCGGTCACGCCGTGTTCACCGTCGCGGGGGCGGACTACCCGGTGATCCTGCCCGAAGCCGGCGCCCTGTCCGAGGGGCTGTTTCTGCCGTGCGATGCCCGCATGCGGGCCCGGCTCGACTATTACGAGGCGGGGTTCGGCTACGAATTGCGCGAGGTCGCGGTCGAGACCGCGGAGGGTGCCGAACGGGCGCTGGTCTATTTCGGGATCGACGATGTGGCCGAACATGACGGGCCGTGGTCGCTGGCAGCCTGGGAGGCGCGCTGGGCCGAGACGACGGTCCTCGCGGCCGAAGAGTCCATGGCGCGTTTCGGCGACTGGTCGCCCGAGGTTCTGGCACGGCGCTTTCCCACGATCCGCGCGAGGGCATGGTCGCGGGTTCTGGCGCGCGCACCGGCCCCGGCGGCGGTGCGCAGCGATCCGGGCATCGGGGCTATTACGACCCAGCGTGTGGACCGCCGGCACACGGGGTTCTTCGCGCTGGATGAGGTTTTGATCGATCACACGACCTTCGCCGGCGGACGCAGCGGGCCCTTGCTGCGCGAGGGGTTCGTCGGCATGGATGCCGCTCTTGTGCTGCCCTACGACCCCGCGACCGACCGGGTGCTTCTGGTCGAGCAATTCCGCACCGGACCTTTTCTGCGCGGCGATCCCCGGCCCTGGACGCTGGAGCCCGTGGCCGGGCTGGTGGACCCGGGCGAGACGCCCGCCGAGACCGCCCGGCGCGAGGCGATGGAAGAGGCCGGGTCTCGCATTCGACCGGCTTGAGCCGGTGATCGCGGGCTACCCATCGCCGGGCGCCACGACCGAGTTCTTCCATTGCTTTGTCGGCATCTGCAGTCTTGCCGAGGGCGTGGGGGACGCCGGCGGCGGCCTTGCCCAAGAGGACGAGGATATTCGCACCCATGTTCTCGACCGCGAACGCGCGATGGATCTGGTGAACACCGGCGAGGCGAATGTGATTCCCCTGGTGATGCTTCTTCTCTGGGCTGGCGCCAACCGGCAAAGGCTTGCCGGGCTTTCTTGAGTTTGCCGCGCGCGCGCCCTAGACAGGCTGCGGAATGGAGCAGGCCGGAAGGGCGCCCGATGACGATCCGCAAAGACCTTGCCGACGCGGTCGGCAACACGCCCATGATCCGGCTCAACGGCCCGTCCGAGGCCACGGGATGCGAGATACTCGGCAAGGCCGAATTCCTGAACCCGGGGCAGTCGGTCAAGGACCGGGCTGCCCTCTTCATCATCCGCGACGCCATCGCGCGCGGAGAGCTGAAGCCGGGCGGTACGATCGTCGAGGGCACCGCGGGCAACACCGGGATCGGGCTTGCGCTTGTCGGGGCCTCGATGGGGTTCCGCACGGTCATCGTGATCCCCGAGACACAGAGCCAGGAAAAGAAGGACATGCTGCGGCTGGCCGGGGCCGAGCTCGTGCAGGTGCCCGCGGTTCCCTACCGCAACCCCAACAACTACGTGCGCTATTCCGAACGGCTGGCCGCGCGGCTGGCCAAGACCGAACCCTATGGCGCCGTCTGGGCGAACCAGTTCGACAACGTCGCCAACCGGCAGGCGCATGTCGAGACCACGGGACCCGAGATCTGGGAGCAGACGGGTGGGGCGGTCGACGGCTTCATCTGCGCGGTCGGCACTGGCGGGACGCTTGCCGGCGTGGGCATGGCGCTGCAGCCGAAAGGCGTGAAGATCGGACTTGCCGATCCAGAAGGCTCGGCCATCCACGATTTCTACACGACGGGTGAATTCAAGGCCGAGGGCGGCTCGATCACCGAAGGGATCGGGCAGGGGCGCGAGACGGCGAACCTCAAGGGCTTCCGCCCCGATCTCAGCTACAAGATCCCCGACGCCGAGGCGCTGCCTATCGTTTTTGACCTCCTGTCGCAGGAGGGGCTGTGCCTCGGCGGATCGTCGGGGATCAACGTGGCCGGCGCGATGCGCATGGCGAAGGACCTCGGCCCCGGCCACACAATCGTAACGATCCTTTGCGACTACGGCACACGCTATCAGTCCAAGCTCTTCAACCCCGACTTCCTGCGCGAAAAGGGGCTGCCGGTGCCGGGCTGGCTTGACGGAAGCGGGAAGTTGCTGCCGGAGGTCTACGAAGAGTGATGCGCATCCTGCGATCTCTGGGACTTGCCGGGGCGATCCTGCTGGGTGCGTTCGCCGGCATGCTGACGGTGCCGGGGATGCCGCTGCCATCCGCCCTTGCGCAAGGCACCTCGGATATCACGTTCAACGTAGAGACCTGGACGCGTCTTGTCGAGCGGGCCGAGAATACGATCTCCCGAGGCGTTGCCTCCGATTCCGCGTTCATGGATTTACGCCAAGAACTGGTGGCATGGCGCAGTGACTTCGATGCCGCGAAGTCGACGAATGCGGCCCGAATCCGGACCGTCGAGGCGCAGATAGAAGCCCTTGGGCCGCCGCCGGGCGAGGGCGCAAGCGAACCCGACGCGGTGGCTGGCGTCAGGGCAGATCTGAATTCGACGCTGAACGACCTCATGATCCCGGTGCGCGCGGCGGACGTGGCGTTCAACCGCGCCGACGCCCTGATCCACGAGATCGACCAGATCCTGCGGACCCGTCAAACCGAGACGCTGTTCCAGCAGGTTGGATCGCCTCTCCTTCCGGCGACATGGTCCCGTGCATGGAACGAATTCCTCCGCGTCGACCTGCGGCTGCGGAACGAAATCCTGGCGGCAACACAGGGCGCCGCAAGAGCCGCCCTGCTGCGTGAGCGCGCGCCGATCGCGCTGCTTCTCGCGGGTCTCGGCTTGACGCTCATTTTCCTGGGGCGCCGGTTGATGGAGAGGGTCTCGACCAGGGTCGCGGTCCGGCAGAACACGGCCAGCGGGCAGATCCTTGCGCTCATCCTGTCACTGGGCCAGGTGATCCTACCCATCATGGGCCTTGGCGCACTTGCCGTCGCGGCGCAGCTGTCCCTGGCGACCGGGTTCCTCGGCCAGTCCCTGACGGGGGCAATCGTGCGGGCCGGCGCAACGCTGGCCCTGGCGCGCTGGCTCGCGGTGCGGATCTTTCCGCCGCATGAATTGCAGTCGTTTGTGGGAGTGCTGACAGAGGCAGACCGGTCACGGGCGCGGCGGGTCGCGACGATCCTTGGCGGATTCCTTGCGCTCTACATCATTGTCGGGAGATTTGGGTCCGACGCGGGATTCTCGCCCGAAACGATGAGTGTTCTCAAGGCGCCGCTGGTCATCGCCGCGGCCTGGTTCCTGTGGCGAATGGGCTCGATCCTCATGCGCGCGTCGCAGGACAGCGACACGAATGTCGCTGCCACCGAAAGCTCCGAGACGGCGCAATCGGAGGCGACTTTCCTGTCCGGCGTTTTGTGGGTCATCGGGCAGGCCCTGCATTTTCTGGCAGTCGCCGGTCCCCTCGCGGCGGTGATCGGCTATGCCAATCTGGCCGCTTTCGCTGTCTTTCCGGCCATATCCTCGCTGGGGATCATCGCGATCATCGCCACGCTGCACCGGCTGTTCGGCGATCTCTATTCGGTGGTGACCAATCGCTCGCCCGAGGATGCGCGCGACGCCCTTGTGCCGGTCCTGATGACGCTTCTTGCCGGGATCGGCTCGATCCCGCTGTTCGCGCTGGTCTGGGGCGCGCGCTGGACCGAGATCACCGACGCCTGGGAAAGCCTCTCGGACGGGTTCATGGTCGGTGGCACCCGCATCGGGATCGGCGCGGTCGTGACGATCGTTGCTGTCTTCGCCATCGGATTCGGCCTCACCCGGCTGCTTCAGGCGACCCTGCGATCGGCCGTCCTGCCGCGCACCAAGCTCGACCAGGGCGGGCGCAACGCGATCACCGTTGGCGTAGGCTATGTCGGCCTGACCATCGCGGCGCTGGCCGCGATCACGGCGGCCGGGATCAACCTGACGGCCTTCGCGCTCGTGGCCTCGGCGCTGTCGGTCGGGATCGGTTTCGGCTTGCGGACGGTCGTCGAGAACTTCGTCGCCGGCCTCATCATGCTGATCGAGCGTCCGATCAGCGAAGGCGACTGGATCGAGGTCGGCCCGCAGATGGGGATCGTCAAGAATATCTCGGTCCGCGCCACCACCGTGCAGGCCTTCGACCGCTCGGAAGTGATCATCCCCAACGGTGATCTCATCGCGGGCGTGGTGACGAACTACACCCGCGGCAGCACCGTCGGACGACTTGTCGTCGCCGTGGGCGTCTCTTACGACTGCGACAGTCGCCATGTCGAACGCGTGCTGATGGAGATCTGTGAAAACCACCCCCTCGTGGCGATGGACCCGCCGCCACGCGTCATGTTCCGGGCCTTCGGGGACAATGCGCTGGAAATGGAGTGTTTCTGCATCCTGCGGGACGTGAATTTCCGGCTGCAGGTCCACTCGGACATCAATCATTCGATCCACGAACGCTTCCGCGAAGAGGGCATCGGCATTCCCTTCCCGCAGCGCGATCTGTGGCTGCGCAATCCCGAGGTTCTTCCGGGGGCGCCGCTGCCTGCCGAGAAGGCCGCCGACACAGCGCCCGAAGACGTGCCGCCCCCGGGCGACGCCCAGCCGACACCCGACGAAGGCCGCGCCGCATGACCGATCCGCTTTACCGCGATGCCTACCGCCGCGACGTCCGCGCCCGTGTCACCGGCCATACGCCCGAGGGCGGGATCATCGTCGATGCGTCAGTCTTCTATCCTGCCGGCGGCGGTCAGCCGGGCGACGCGGGCCGCCTCGACTGGGACGGGGGCAGCGCCGACATCGTGACCACCGCCAAGGGCGCGGATGGCGCGATCGTTCTGATCCCTGCCGAGGGCAGCGCGCTGCCGCCCATCGGGGCCGAGGTGACGGAAACCCTCGATTGGGACACACGGCACCTTTACATGCGCGTCCACACCGCCCTTCACCTTCTGTCGGTCGTGATCCCGCTGCCGGTGACCGGTGGGTCAATCGGGGCAGGGAAGGGGCGGCTCGACTTCGACATGCCCGAGGCGCCCGAGGACCGCGACGCGCTGGAGGCCGACCTCAACGCGCTGATCGCCCGGGATCTGCCGGTGACCGAGGACTGGATCACCGATGCGGAACTCGAGGCGAACCCGGGCCTTGTGAAGACCATGTCAGTGCGGCCGCCGATGGGGTCTGGCCGTGTGCGCCTGGTCCGGATCGGGCAGGGCAGCGACCAGGTCGATCTGCAGCCCTGCGGCGGCACCCATGTCGCGCGGACGGGCGAGATCGGTCCGGTCCGGCTTGGCAAGATCGAGAAGAAGGGCGCCCGGAACCGGCGGGTGAACCTGCTGCTGGGCGCCTAGGCGCTTTCCCGGGCCACGTCCGGCGTCCGGCCGGGATCCGGCAGCCGGTCGTCGGGCCCGTCCTCATCCGTCGAGACGGTTTCATCGACCAGTCCTTCGCGCGACAGCAGGATCGCCAGCGGCCGCAACGCCGGGATCTCGGCGCAGACGATCATGACGCTGACCATGATCGGTACCGACAGGAACATACCCGGCACGCCCCAGACCGCGCTCCAGAAGGCCA
This sequence comes from uncultured Alphaproteobacteria bacterium, assembly GCA_963709395.1. Lineage (GTDB taxonomy): Bacteria > Pseudomonadota > Alphaproteobacteria > Rhodobacterales > Rhodobacteraceae > CAVPWP01. The sequence continues at coordinate 9,626 of CAVPWP010000004.1, read as the reverse complement.
GCGAGATGATGATGCCGAAGGATGACAGCCGCAGGGCGCGGCCCATCAGCATCGGGTCGATGATGTTGCCGTTCACGAACTGGATCAGGCCGGCGATGGCGAAGATCGCCGCGGTGGGGCCGAGCTCGGCCAGTTGAACATAGGCCACCAGCGCCACGATCAGCGTCGCCACGATCGAGCCGACATTGGGGATGAAGTTCAGAACGAAGGTGATGATGCCCAGGGGCACTGCAAGTTCGAGCCCGAAGAGGACCGCCACCCCGTAGACCATCGCGCCGGTCACCGCGCTGACCAGGGTCTTGACCAAGAGATAACGGTTCACGCGATGGATGATCGTAGCGATGATCACCCGGATGCGTTCTCCGCGCGCGGGATCGCCGGCAAGTGCGTTGAGCTTGGTTGCGAACCAGATGCGCTCGACGAAGAGAAAGCCCACGAAGAGAATGACAAGCACGGTGGCGGCCAGGAGACTGCCGGCCTGACCGGCCATGGTGCGCAGATAGGCCGGGATGTCGACCGATCTCATCGACGACAGCACGGCGGCTTCCACGTCTTCGCCCATCCAGCGGAAGGCCTCGGCGATCGCGCGTTGGGACTGGTCGGCATAGCTTAGCGTGGTGACGAGCACGGTGTTGATCTGGCTGAGAATGACGGCCGAGAGCGCCAGCAGGAAGGCCGACACAAGGATCACCGCGACGATCGAGGCAAGCCAGGTGGGTACGCGCAGAGGGCCTATGCGCACCCGCCCGATGGCGTCGATGGCATCGCTCATGAGGCTGAAGAGGACGATGGCCGTCGCCAGCGAGATCAGAAGAAACCGCGCCTGCACCAGAAGGAACAGCACCACCGCGAAAGCCACGATCACGAGGGCGGCGGTCTGCACGTTCCGGGTTTCGCGCCGGAGCGATGCCAGTTGCGACAACAGGACGAATGGATTGTCGCCCTTGTCGGCGGCCGGCGTCACCTTCGGGTGGTCGGCGTCTGGGGCACGCGGGTTTCGTTCCATCCCGCAAACTATGGGGCCTTCCCGGCCGCGCGGCAAGGTCGACTGACGGGCTTGCATGCGGCTTGCCAGACGATGTAGAGGGACCCCACGGAGCGGTGGCCGAGTGGTCGAAGGCGCACGCCTGGAAAGTGTGTAGGCGGGAAACCGTCTCGAGGGTTCGAATCCCTCTCGCTCCGCCACTTGCCCTCGCGAAATCGTTCTCCCGATCCGGCTGTGGCCGGATTTTTCCGTTGTTTTCGAGGGTTATGCGGGAGGGGCTGTTAGCCAACATCCGCGCCAAGTGTTCCGAAAGCGGGATCTCTGGGCCGACATTCTCCGGACCTGATGACTTCGCGGTTTCGGTGTTCAGCTTGTAGGCTACTGAAACAGAACGGTTTTCAAGACTGAAAGACGGAGGTTAAATCGGAGTCGCGACTGCACTTGATGGGACTACGGTCGAACTATTATTTGTTTTTCTGGCGTTCGAAGCCGAGACCGTCGCGAAGGGCGGGAAGCGGACGTTCGCGCAACCGCCTAGGCCATCGACACATGTCCAAGAACAACCTCGCACCGCCGCGCGCCGAAACGGGCGCTCTGCCGGGAAAGGGACGCGCGCGTGAACATGCGGGCGGCGCCTGGAGCCGCACAGGTTGGTCACTTGGTGTGGCGCCAATGGCCGCCAGTGGTGCTATTGAGGCCTTCTATGTGACGGAGATCGGGAAAGGATCTGCGCATGAGCGAAGTTCCCAGGCAGCGCCGCGCCCGTCCTGCCACGGCAAAGCGGGCGGGTTACCGCCAACTGCGGCATCGCCTCGGGCCGCAAGAGGACTTCTCAGCGGACGAGATCGCCGCGATGCACGACACTGCGCTTCGCGTGCTTGAAAACCTTGGCATCCGCATTCTTCTGGACGAGGCGCGGGCGATCTTCCGTGCCGCGGGTGCTCTGTGTGACGACGACACGCAGATGGTCCGTATCGGACGCGACATGGTCTCCGCTGCACTCGCGACGGCACCACGTAGCATCCGACTTCGCGCTGCCGATCCGGCGTACGAGCAGATCTTCGAGCCGGGGGTCGCACTGTTCATGGCCGGCTCGGGCTGTCCAAATGTCACCGATGCCCTGCGCGGGCGGCGGCCCGGCAGCCGGGAGAGCTTTGTCGAAACGCTGCGCCTCCAGCAAAGCTTCGACGTGATCCACATGCACGGACCCAGTGCCGAGCCACAGGATGTGCCGGTTCATCTCCGCCACTATGCCCTGATGCAGGAGCAGCTCACCAACTGCTCGAAGCCGCTTTTCGTCTATGCGCGAGGGCGCGGGCAGGTCACGCAGTCGTTCGAGATGATCCGTCTGGCCCACGATCTCGACGAAGCAGCTTTCGAAGACGGCGTCTGGGCCACGACCGTGATCAACTCCAATTCCCCGCGCCAGCTGGATGTCCCCATGGCCCGCGGGATCATAGATTTCGCGCGCGCCAGAACAGTAGAGTCTGATCACGCCCTTCTGCCTGGCGGGGGCGATGGCCCCGGTGACGGTCGCCGGCGCGCTTGTCCTGCAACATGCCGAGGCGCTGGCAGGCATCACCTTGGCGCAGCTCGCCCGTCCCGGAGCCCCCGTCGCCTATGGGGGCTTTTCGTCCAATGTCGACATGAAGTCTGGCTCGCCAGCCTTCGGCACGCCCGAGCATATCCGCGCGAACCTCGGGTCCGGCCAGTTGGCGAAATTCATCGGGCTGCCATGGCGATCGGCTGCGGGTGCCGCGTCCAACGCCGCCGACGCACAGGGCGCTACGGAAACTGTCAATTCCCTTTGGGCAGCGATGCTGGCGCAGGCCACGGTGACGGTCCACGCGGCCGGCTGGCTCGAGGGAGGTCTCAGCTTCGGCTACGAGAAGTTCATTCTCGATGTCGAGGCCCTGCAGAACTCTGGCCGAACTCTGCCGTCCCGCAGCGGCGAACACCGCCGCCCTTGCCTATGATGCCATTGCTGAAGTGCAGCCCGGCGGACATTTCTTCGCCGCTCAACACACGATGGACCGATATCAGACCGCGTTCTACGCCCCGCTGGTCGCCGATCTCTCCAATCACGGGCGCTGGACCGAGACCGGCGCTCTTCGGGTCGATCAGCGTGCAACGGCGATCTGGCAAAGAATGCTGTCGGAATTCACACCTCCTGCTGTCTGCGAAGGCGTGGGCGAACGACTAGCGCCGTATATCGGGCGACAGATGGATAAAGGCGGTATGCCGCCGGAGGATTGAGGCGGGGATGCGCGCGAGGCGGTTCCGCGCGTCCAACGCGCCGATGTCAGGCCAGAAACCATTGCGAGACTCTCGCTTCACAGCTCTTGGGAACTCACTTCGCAAACGACACGCCGTACATCGCAAAGGGCGGAAAGCAGCCTTTTGGCGGTGCAGCACAGCTACTGCAGCAACTGTGAATGAGCAGACATTCGTGTTTGCTGGAGCGGGACGTCCTTTAGGTCAGCGGCGATGGCTGATGAGCAGGCAGACGGCAGAGCATCGGAGTACCAGACAAGTGTTCTTAGCTATTGACATGGTACCATACTAGATGAACATGGGCAGAAGTCTAACTCAGTCGACGTTGTAGCGTTTCGGGGGGCGGCAATCGCCAACGAGAGGAAGCGTTTCGACGGTGTGCCGGCTTTGGTTCACCGCAGAAAAACGGTCATGCCGAATGGCGGCCACAAACACAGGGAGAGGACACGACCATGACCAGGACTTTCAAGAACGGCCTTCTTGCGGCAGCGCTGATGGGGGCGACTGCCCTGAGCGGCGCGGCCCAGGCGCAGGAAGGCGTCGCTACGGGCGATACCAGCGGCATGAAGATCGCGCTTAGCAACGCCACGCGGGCAACTCCTGACGCCAGTCCATGATCAAGAGTTTTGAGTCGATGGCACAGAGGTGTCGACGATGGGGTGATCAGCGGCTTCACCACCGTTTCGTCGGACAACAACGTCACCGAACACAGGGCAAATCCAGAACCGATCCTGCAGAGACAACGCCATCATCGCTGCTTGCCGGCTCCGATACAGCCCTAACAGCGCGATCAAGGAAGCCTGCGATGCCGGTGTGACGGCTCGTTGCGTTTGCAGGTGGCCGTGACCGAGCCTTGTGCCTACAACGTTGACTACAACCTCGACACCTATGCCAAAATCGAACTGGATTTCATCGCGTCGAAGTTCGGAGACACCCCGATCAACATTCTGGAAATTCGAGGCAGGGGTGGGGTGATGGCTTTGACAAACGCCTCAACGAGGGCGTGATGAAGGCGCTTGCCGAGCATCCGACCTACACGAAGGTGGGCGAAGTCTATGGCCAGTGGACCGCGACGATCGCGCAAAAAGAGGTCGCGGGCATCCTTCCGTCGCTGCCCAAGATTGACGCCGTGTTGACGCAAGGTGGCGATGGCTGGGGTGCGATGCAGGCGTTCAAGGCAGCGGGCCTGGAACCGCCGATCATCATCATGGGCAACCGTCAGGACGAATTGCAGGCCTGGAAGGACGAGACGGCGAATGGCTACGAGACCATCTCGCTCGCGGCGACTTCCTCGGTTTCGCAAGCCGCCTTCTGGGTTGCTCAAACAATTTTGCAGGCAAGGAAGCGCCCAAGTTCGTCGAAGTCCCGCTGCTTGTGGTGACGCAGCCCGACCTTGACGCCTGGCTCGCCCAAGTCGAAGTCGGTGGCGTTTTGAATGCTGATTTCCCGCAGGATCTGGTAGCGTCGGTCATCGACGCGAATGCGGCCGGGGCGCCGCTGCCCGGCATTCCCGCGCCGAAGTAATCAGGATCTGAAAGCGTGACGATAGGTGCGGCCTCTGCCGAGGTGAAAACGATGGCCGGGGCCGCACCTGCGTTTCTAACAGGCAATGGGCTGACAAAGAGCTACGGCGCGGTCAAGGCGTTGGCCGCGACTGACTTCCACTGGGCGCGCGGCGAGGTGATCGGTCTGATTGGTCATAACGGGGCCGGCAAGTCGACCCTGATCAACGTCCTAACCGGAACGGTTGAGCCAGCAACGGAACCACTACGCTTGATGGCATGCCCCTCTCGCGCTGGAACGCTGTGGCCGCGCGGAAGGCCGGACTGCGCTGCGTGTTTCAGGAGCTTTCGCTCTGTCCTAACCTGACTGCGGCGGAAAACACCCGTGTTCTGCACCGGTCGTTGCAGGGTTGGGGATGGCACGCGCGGGCCACTGCGGCGATACGTAGCGCGCTGGACACTGTCTTTCCGGACCACGGCATTCCCCTTGATATCGCGGTGGCGGACTTGCCCATCGGCCAGCGCCAAATGATCGAGATCGCCCGCGCTTTCAGCGAGACCGATATGCCCGTGTGCGGCGTGATCCTGGACGAGCCGACATCCTCTCTGGGTCCGGAAGCTACGCGACAATTGCTTCATCACGTGGAGCGGGCGGCGCAAAACGGGATCGGCTGTGTGCTGATTACCCATCGGCTGAATGAGGTTCTGGCTGTCGCCGACCGCGTGGTCGTCATGAAGGACGGGGCGGTCGCATCGGATTTCGCCAATCAGGGCCTGACGCGCAGCGCTCTGCTTGCCTCGATGGGAACGGTTGAGCCGGCAAAGCGCGTGCAGGGTGCACTGACCAGCCGTGGCGCAGAACTTGTCCGCCATGATGGCAAAGACGCAGAAGATGCAGTCATCAGCCTTTGCGCGGGTGAAATTCTGGGCTTTGCAGGTCTTGACGGACACGGGCAACGCGAGCGGCTGCGCACCATCTTTGACGCCTCGGTTGCAAAGGGTGCCGCCATCGCCTTCGTCGCAGGTGACCGCGTGGTCGAAGGGGTTTTTCCGCTTTGGTCGATCCGGAAAACCTGATCCATCGCAGCCTGAAACAGCTCTCCAAAGTCGGTCTCTTGGACCGAGGGCAAGGGGACGCTTTGGCGCGCACCTGGTTCGACAAACTGGGCGTGCGCGCGCCGGGCATCCATGTGCCCCTTGTCAGCCTGTCGGGCGGAAACCAGCAAAAGGTCCTCTTTGCCCGCGCGCTTGCGTCGGATGCCGCCATCATTATCCTTGACGATCCGATGCGGGGCGTGGACGTCGGCACAAAGCAGGAGGTCTACGCCTTGATCCGGGCCGAGGCCGAGCGGGGCCGCGCCTTCATCTGGTATTCGACCGAAATCGAGGAACTGGAAAACTGCGACCGGGTGCTCGTGTTTCGGGAGGGGCGTGCTGTCGAGCTTCTGGAGGGGGCCGACATCGAGCATAACGCCATAATTGATGCAAGCTTCGGAACGGGCAAAGGGGCAACCCATGCTTGACCGCGCCCGTTTCCGTCGTGCCTTGCCGGTGCTCTTGCCAAGCGTGGCGCTTGCCGCGATGCTCATTGCGATCTTCTCGATCCAGCCCAGTGCGATGAGCTATTTCGGCTTTACCCTGCTGTTCAAGATGGCACCGCCCCTGATCCTTGCAGCCCTTGCGCAGATGCTGATCATCCTGCAGGGCGAGATCGACCTTTCGAATGGGGCGTTTGTCGGGTTGGTCACCTGTATCGCGGCCATCTTCCTCAAGGATGACGTGGCGCTGGCCATTGTGATCCTGCTTGCTGCCATGGCGGCATATGTAGCCCTTGGCTGGCTGATCCACTTCCGCCAATTACCGTCGATCATCGTCAGTCTCGGCGCTTCGTTCATCTGGCTTGGCACCGCAATTCTGATCCTGCCCGCGCCGGGAGGAGAGATACCCGACTGGTTGCGCGCCGCAACCTGGAAGCCGCCGCTTCTGCCGCTTCCCATCTGGATCGCGCTGACGATCGCGATCTGGTGCATCTGGTGTTGATGCGGTCATCCTTTGGAGTGATGTTGCGGGCAGCTGGAGGGAATCCTCGGGCGGTGCAAAAGGCCGGCTGGTCAATTGCGTGGCTGCGCGTGGTGGTTTACGGCGCTGCGGCGGTGCTCCTTGTGCTTGCGGGTTTGATGCTTGCGGGTCTGATCCCGGGCGACCCGAATGTAGCACCGTCCTACACGCTTCTAGGTATCGGCGCGGTTATCCTTGGGGGCGGGGCTTTCATCGGTGGACAGGTGTCGCCTGTCGGGACTGTGATCGGTGCCCTGACGTTTTCGCTCGCCGGATCGTTCCTGAGTTTCCTGCAAGTTCCGGCGACATGGCAGATCGGGGCGCAAGGTGTGATTCTTTTCCTTGTTCTGGCGGGCCGCGTCCTGGTCGATGACAGGAGGCGGGCATGAGTGTGAGCCGCATTCCGCCCTGGACCTATGGGTTTTGGGCGGCGGCGGTGATGCTTGGGATAATCGGCTTTCAGTCGGGTCTCGGCAGTATCGGGCCAACCCTGACGGTGGCTTTGGCCTTTGGGGCGATCTCTGTTCTGGTCGGAACGGGCCAGATGTTCGTCATCGCATCAGGTCCGGGCAATCTGGATCTGTCCTGTGCCGTCTGTGTTGACGCTGGCGGCCTATGTCTCGATGACAGTGATGGACCGGACCGGTGGAATGATCTCGGTGGGGATTGTTGCGGCCCTTGCCGGGGCCGTCGCCGGATGCCTGAACTACGCAGCGATCCGTTTTCTGCGACTGCCGCCGATCATTGCGACCCTGGCATGGAGTTTCATTTTCCAGTCCTTTGCGTTCAATCTGGGCGGCCAGGCCACGTTGAAACCGCCGCAGGCGCTTTCGGATTTTACCAACTTGCGACTGGGATGGGTCCAGGTGATGCCGCTGACCATCATGATCCTGACTGTCGTGGCGGCGCTATGTCTTGCGTACACCGTTTGGGGCCGCAACCTTCTGGCCACAGGTCAAAACGAACGTGCGGCACATTTTGCCGGGGTGCGCGTCGGTCCGGTGCGGCTGGTCGCCTATGTCATCTGTGGCATGACGGCGGCCATGGCAGGGGTGATCCTGTCCGGCTTTACCGGCGGTGCGGCGCTGAACATGGGCAATACCTATCTCATGGAGTTGATCGCCATCGTGGCCCTTGGCGGCACCAGCGTGGCTGGCGGCCAGGCGAATGCCATCGGCATCTGGGGAGCGGCCCTGTTTTTCAATCTGATGGGCACGATGCTGAACATCTTCCAGGCAGATGCCGGTCTGCGGTTCGTTCTGATGGGGATACTGATTGTCTTGATCGTCGCAATCGTCCCGCGTCCCGAAGCCAGATACAGGGGTAGCATCATGCTGATCGACCTGACCCATTCGATGGGCAACGGAATGGCCGTTTGGCCAGGACACCCCGTGTTCGCGCAACAGGCGGTCTCCACCATCGCCGCAGGCGATATCGCCTGCAACCACGCGCTTCATATGTCGGAACATTCGGGCACACATTTCGATGCCCCCGCCCATTTCGATCGACGGGGCCATGACCATAGACACGGTCCCGCTTGCCGTGTTTTTCGGCAGGTTGGCGACGCTGTCGCCCGTGGTCGAGCCAGATGGCGAGGTCGGCCCCGACGCAGTCCTTGATTTCGAGGCCGCGCAGATGGCCGATCTGCGGGGGATGCGGTGGCCTTCCGTTTCGGCTGGGACCGGTATTTCGAGGCGAAGAGCCCCCTTGTTTACCGCGACTGGCCCGGAGTGTCTGGCGAAATGGCAGCCCTTCTGGTGGCCCGCGGCGTCAGGATCGTCGCAACGGACGCCATGTCGATCGACCGCTTTGGCAGCACCAGCTTTCCCGCCCATCGTACCTTGTTGGCAGCTGGGGTTCTGATCGGCGAGAACTTCGCCAACCTGGGCAGTCTGCCGCCGTTCTGTCAATTGACCGCCTTGCCGCTGAAGATCGAGGGCGGCAGCGGTGCGCCGCTTCGGGCTGTGGAATTGCCGAGATCGACTAACCGAAGGTAATCTGGACCTTTACCGACCTGGCCGGTGATCGGCAGCGGTTTCCATCGCTTCTTGCATGCGATCCAGTGGGAAGGCGTGTGTCACGATCCGGCCAAGTGGCAGGCTCTGCCCATTGATCAGGTCCACGGCTTCGGCGAATTCGTCATGGAACCGATGCGTTCCGACCAAGGCAATCTCTTTGCCGACGATCAGGTTCAGGGGCACCGGCACATCTCCGGCAACGCCGACCTGAATGATCGTGCCCATGGGACGCACTGTGGATATGGCGCTGCGCAGCGCAGGTGCCGCGGCAGAACACTGAAGACGAGGTCAAATGTGCCCTCATCTTCGGACCACGGCGCGAGATTGTCTTTGGTGACATTGACCGTCGGTGTCGCCCCGACCGAAGCCGCGACCGCAAGGGTGGCATCTTGCAGATCGGTCGACAACAACTTCGGCCGCTTGGGCGCGGGCAGACAGCATGGCGCAAAGGACGCCGATGGGGCCCGAACCGGTAACAAGCACACGCTTGCCTGCGAGGTTCCCACTGAACGTCTGGGCGCGCGACGCAGCGCGCGCAAACACACGGCCAGCGGTTCGGCCGGAAGCGGCCTCGGCCATTGGCACGCCGGCAGCGATCTTGTGGCATTGCGAGGCCTGCATCACGATTTGGTCGCGGAACATGCCCTGCTCATGCGGGAAACGCAGCGCCGAGCCTTTGAACCGCATGGACAGGCAGTGTTGCGGTGCGGAATCTGCATACAGAACTTGCAGATGCCGCAGGGGTGCGACGGGTTGAGTGCCACGACATCGCCAACCGCCAGGGCAGTA
>CAVPWP010000003.1:0-9179 GCA_963709395.1 uncultured Alphaproteobacteria bacterium | reverse complement strand
GCGGATGCCCGTCGTCCGCCGCCACGCTACCCCCTCGCCTTTTCGAGTGATCTTCCGCTTCTGGCGGCGTCAGCGCGTCAGCTTCCGCTTCGATGGGATATTGTCGCCATCCGATGGAAAGGGCGGATGGACGAAGCCGCTCCGCGGCATTGGTTCCCTTGGCTGGCGTTGAGCCTTCCTTCGATCGTTGTTCTATGTGGCTGGCCTGTCTGGGCTGACGATTGGGGTCTTCCCACCCGTCAGACAGGAGGTTGCCGTGAAAGAGGAGAAGACCACCCCGCTTCGCCAGCGGATGATCGAGGACATGCGGATCAGGGGCCTGTGTGCCAAGACGCAGCAGGCCCATATCCGACACGTGAAGCATTTCGCCAGCTTTCTTGGGCGATCGCCGGACACTGCCACGCCCGACGATCTGCGCGCCTATCAACTCGACATGACGAATGCCGGCGTGTCGGCCACGACTTTCAACGTGCGCATCATCTCCCTGCGGTTCTTCTTCGGGATGACTTGCGGGCGCCAGGAGATGAAACGGTACATGCAGTTCCATCGCCAGCCGCGGAAGCTGCCCGTGGTGCTGAGCGTGGAGGAGGTCGCGAAGCTGCTGGACGCCGTGCCGGGTGCGTTGGTTGTTGATCTGCTGACCGGCACGCTGGAGAGCGTCACCGACCTGACGCTGTTCGGCGGCGCCAATGCGCTGGCAGTGGAATCCGCGCCGCGTGTCTGGGAGATCGTGCAGGCGGGCGCCGCCGAACTGCTTGCGCCCGGTCGCTATCGCCTGACGCGCCTGCTGCGCGGCCAGCGCGGCACCGAAGGCGCGATGGCCAATCCGGCTCCCGCAGGCGCGCGGGTGGTCGTGCTTGACGACAGCCTCGTGGCGCTGCCGATCGCCGAAGCCGATCTCGGTCTGCCATGGAATTGGCGCATCGGCCCCGCGAGCCGCCCGGTCGGCGACGAGACCTATGTCGCCACGAGCTTCACGCCCGAGGGTGCGGGATTGCGTCCGTTCTCGCTCGCCCATGTCGAGCAGCCATGGCGCAAGCCGCGGACGCCCGGCGATTTGACCATTCGCTGGGTACGCCGCTCGCGATCGCTCTCGGCCGACAACTGGGGTGCGGTCGAGGCACCGCTCGCCGAGGAAACCTAGGCCTACGAGGTCGAGATCCTCGACGGTGCAACCGTCAGGCGGGTCCTGTCCTCGTCCAGCTCCAGCGCGCTCTACACCGCCGCCTGGCAGACCGCCGACTGGGGCGCGCCGCTCGGCCCCGGTCAGACACTGGCCATCCGCATCTACCAGCTCTCCGCCCTGATCGGGCGGGGCGCGCCGAAAACCGTCACGCTGAGCTTGTCTTAGGAATCTGCCCGGCTCTCGTGCGATACGGGAGCCGCTCTCCGGCACCTCATACATGCCGGAGAGCGGCGGGGGTCGGGTCGAAACGCTGAAGGTTTCTCGGAACCGGTCAGAAGTATGATCGCCCCCGCCTTTCGAATGACCTGAACGGATACATGGGGCGGTGTTGACCGGCCCCGCATGACAAGGACAGGAGACGAAAGGCGATGCAGGATACCATCGGTATCGACATTTCCAAAGACACGGTCGACGTTCACCGTCTGTCGGACGGGACGCACCGGCAATTCGACAACGACAAGGCGGGGCTCGGGAGGCTCCGACGCTGGATTGGCAGAAGGTCGGTTCGGGTGGTCTACGAGGCAACCGGCCGCTACCATCGCGATCTGGAAGGCATGCTGGGTGCGGCCGGGCACGGCCTGGTCAAGGTAAACCCGAACCGGGCCCGCAAGTTCGCCCAGGCGATCAGCCAGGGCGCCAAGACCGACCGCGTCGATGCAGCCATGCTGGCGCGCATGGGCGCAGTGCTTGAGCTTGATGCAAAGCCGTCTCATTCAGAAAGCATGCATGAAATCAGAGAGCTGCACGTCGCTCGCCGTGGACTGGTCAAGGATCGAATAGCCTGTCGCAACCGGCTTCATGGTGCCCGCAACAAGGTGGTTCTGGCGCAGCTGCGCGCCCGCCTTCGCCAGGTCGAAAAACAGATCGATCAGATCGACACGGAATTGCGGCGCCTCGTCGCCGCGGATCCGTGCCTCGCCCGGCGCTATGAGATCCTGATGTCCGTGCCGGGCATCGGTCCGATAGCCGCCGTCGCGATGATCGTCGAGATGCCCGAGCTTGGCGCGATGTCGGGCAAGGAGGCCGCCAGCCTCGCAGGCCTTGCTCCGATCACGCGAGAGTCTGGCAAATGGAAGGGACGCTCAAAGATCGGCGGCGGACGAGGCGCCTTGCGCACCATGCTCTATCTTCCTGCGCTCGTCGCGATACGCCACAATCGCCAGCTCGGCAAATCCTACCAGACGCTCTGCGATGCCGGAAAGCCCGCAAAAGTCGCGATCACAGCCGTGATGCGAAAGCTGCTTGTCCTCGCAAACAGCCTGATTCGCGACGATCGGAAATGGGCCGAAATCGCTCCTTGACCTACACGGATAACTTCTGAAGGCCATCCCATGTCCGACGCCACGACCCATCTGCTGCTGCCCTACATCCTGGCGGCGCAGGCCCAGAAGCACGTCACCCACAACGAGGCGCTGCGGATCCTCGACGGGCTCGTCCAGCTTTCCGTCCTCGATCGCGACCTGACCGGGCCGCCCGGAAGCCCCACCGATGGCGACCGCTACATCGTCGCCTCGGGCGCGACGGGCGACTGGGCGGGCTGGGACATAAACGTGGCGATCTGGACCGATGGCGCCTGGCTCCGCCTCCCACCGCGCACGGGTTGGCGGGCGTGGGTCGAGGACGAGGGCCTGCTGCTGGTCTACGACGGCGCGAGCTGGGTCGGGACCACGCCTGCGGCGCTACAGAACATGGCACTGCTCGGGATCGGCACCACGGCCGACGCCTCGAACCCGTTCTCGGCCAAGCTCAACGCGGCGCTCTGGACGGCGAAGACCGTCGCCGAAGGCGGCACCGGCGATCTGTTCTACACCATGAACAAGGAAGCGGCGGGCGACGATCTCGGGCTGACCCTCCAGACCGGGTTCGTGACCAAGGCGCTGGTGGGGCTCTTCGGCTCCGACAGGTTCCGGCTCGCGGTCTCGGCCGACGGCAGCACCTTCTTCGACGGGTTGAGCGTCGACAACGCCACCGGCATCGTAGATCAGCCGCAGCTGCCGCGCTTCAAGGCCTGGACCAATTACGACAACTATGTCGGTGTCGGAACCTGGACGAAGATCGGCCTGAACAGCACCGACACCAACGATCAGGGCGCCTTCGACGCCGCGAACAACCACTTTGTCGCGCCGGTGGACGGCACCTACCTCTTCGGCGCGACGCTGCTCTACAAGATCAACGCCAGCGCCACGGCCCGCATGCGCGGTCGGCTGGTGCTGAACGGCGCGACCGAAATCCGGGGCTCCTTCGGCGAGAGCTCCGCCACCCATGTCTCGCTGGCCACAGCGATCTGGCTTCAGACCATGGTGCCGCTGAGCGCAGGCGATATCGTCGAGCTGCAGGGGTATTTCCGGGTCGCGGACGGCTACTTCGCAGCCGATCACACGTCCTTCTGGGGCTGCAAGGTCGGTTGAGCGGCGGTGTTGCTGGTCGGTCAGCCCAAGGCTGTCGCCATCGTCATCACGAACGCATCCGGTCGGCGACGCTGGTCGTAGCTCGATAACTCGATAAGTAGCTGGCAGTTGGTGGAGATCGGCGTGCAGTCAGGCGGTTGGCCGCGCCCGACCGCGCGGCAACCTGATCATCCAGGATGCGCCGGGCAGTCCGGTGAGAGTTGCCATACTCCGTGCGGATTTCCTCATGGTGGAGGTGTCAGAGAAACCCCGGTTGAGCCGAGCAGGGCCGCCGCTTGGCATCGCGGCATGTGCAAGCGCGGCCCCTTCCTCTCTTCAAGACCGGCCCGGAGATGGTCCGCCCGGCGGCGATTTCGCATGTGCGGCACCTGTTTGCGACGCTCCGCATCAGGGCCGCCATGGCGCCAGCTAGGCGTCACACCGAGATCGCAAGCACGCCAGCGGCGCTCGCGAGTAGCCCCAGGCACTGCGCCCCGGCGATCGGCTCCTTCAGCACAACGACGGCCAGCACGACGAGCACGGTCGGGTAGAGGGCCACCAGAGCCGAGGCTACGGCCATGCTCCCGTTGGTGGCGATGTGGACGTAGCTCATGTGTCCAATGGAATCGAACACGCCGGCCAGAATGGCGAGAGCGGCCGCAGGCATCATCGCCCGCAGATTTGGCGTCCTGACCCACGCGAGCGGCGCCGGAGAAGGCGGCCTCGCCTCGGGGGCATCGCCCCGCCCGAATCCGCCGGCGCGGATGAATGCAAGGCCGAGCATACCCAGCGCGATCACGGAGGCGAAGCATCGCGCGACCATCAACGCGGCCGGCCCTTGATCCGGCTCCAGCATACCCAGGCACAGGTCCGCTGTTCCATAGCCCATTCCGCTGACCACACCCAGGCGCAGAGAGAAATGTGGCGGGACTCCTTGCCGAGCGGGCTCGCGCGTGGTCGAGAGAAGCGCGACGGCCAGGCAGCAGATCAGAATGCCCGTCATCTGCGCGACGCCGATGTGGCGGGCAAGCGCCAGGTCGCCCGCCAGCGGGACAAGTATGCCGACCACGCCGCAGACCGGGGCGACCACCGCGATGCGACCAAATGCAATCCCTTGATAGAGGCAAAGAAGCCCTGTCGCATAGGCCGCCCCTCCAAGGAGGCCGGGACCGAGCACATCAGGCGCTGAAAGCACCCCGCTTCCGTTCAGGAACGCCTGCACCGTGACTCCCATGGCGGCGCATTGAGCCAGCGCCACCACGCCGGACGGCGAAAGCCGCACAGCCGCGCGGCCACCCATGAAGTCCCCGCACCCGTAGGCGAACGCTCCCAGCAGGGCGACCAGAATCGCCGATGCTTCGAAGGGCAGGTCGGCGATCTCCATAAGCGCTAAACCTCCGCTGAGGAAAAGCCGTCAGGAAGGGCATCCATCCAAAGCGCCCGACAACAATCGTCCCGATGCCCGCGCTGGCTTTGCCGGCTGTCATAATAGGTCCATGTATGCCGACTCACCAAGCCTATATCTGTCTGAGCAACGCGGCCAGCATGCGCGGGCGGCTGGTGCTGAACGGCACGACCGAAATCCGCGGCTCCCTCGGCGAAATCTCCGCCACCCATGTTTCGCTGGCGACGACCATCTGGCTCCAGACCATGGTGCCGCTGTCGGCTGGCGATACCGTCGAGCTGCAGGGGTATTTCCGGGTCGCGGACGGCTGCTTCGCCGCCGATCACACGTCCTTCTGGGGCTGCAAGGCCGGCTGAGAGGGTGGCGCGGCCTCGCCTACGGTCTGCGGACCGAGTTTCCTCCGGCGACGATCCGTCGGATCAACGCTGCCGCAGCCCGGTGGTTTTCGGCAACGGCCCCGGAACCGCCGGCGTTCTCATGGGTGGCGGCTGCATCCGTGAGAACACCCATGATTTCTTTCTCGGGCAAAATCTGCGCGTCATTCAGCGCAAGAAGCAGTGCCTCGCAGATCGCAAGCGCGGCCATTCCTGAATGCGTGTTGTCGTCCGTCATGGGGTGTTGACCTTTCCGACAAGTGCGACGCGGGGGATGCGCCTGATGCTTTCGGAGCAGACTTGCAAAGAATCTGTTATGCCGCGCTGATAGACATCAGTCATTGGCGTGATTCCTTTGGCTGGAACGTCGCCGAGCACCTAAAAGGGACAGATGATCGAAATCACTCCACTCGTCCGCAAGCTTGGCACATTCGTCGCTCTGTCAGATTCTGAGCTTTCCGTGCTTGAATCCTTGCACAAGCGCCGTCGCACCTTCGTGGCGGGGCGCGATCTAGTCCATCAGGGGCAATCGGAGCAGACCGCCTATATCCTCGCCTCTGGCTGGGCCTGTTCCTACAAGCTTCTTGAGGACGGGCAGCGGCAGATCGTGGATTTCCAGATTCCCGGCGATTTCCTGGGGCTGCGAAGTGTCCTTTTGAACGTGTCGGATCACAGCATCGAGCCGGTGACGGAAATCGAGGTGACGGAAGTTCATGTCGCCGACCTTCTGGACGCTTTCGCGCGGACGCCGCGGCTTGCCACGGCGGTGCTCTGGGCCGCGTCCCGCGACGAAGCGATGGTGGTGGAGCATCTTGTGGACATTGGACGCCGCGATGCGGCCGAGCGCATGGCGCATTTCCTGCTTGAGCTCGGCGCCAGGCTTGCCTTGGTCGGGCTGGGGAGCAAGGACGGCTATGCCTGTCCGCTGACGCAAAACCTTCTGGCCGACGCGCTCGGACTCAGTGCTGTCCATGTCAACCGGGTCTTGCGGCAGTTGCGCGAAGCTGGAATGGTCACGTCTCGGGACGGGTTCGTCGCGTTCGAGGACTACGACAAACTGACCGATTTCGCTCAGTTCGATCCGTCTTACATGGATCAGACAGGGCCGCTTCTGCCATGACGCGGTAGTGTCGCGAAGGTGGTGGAAATTTGAAGGTGGCGTAATCTCCGGGTGAACTGAACCCACCCAACCGGCGGCAGCAACCGCCAGGGAGATCACGCCATGAAGAACAATACCGACGCTGCCGCCCTTTCGCTACTGGCCAATGAAGCGGGCTATGATCCAATCGAGGATCGTCTTCGAGAAAATATCCGTGCGACGATCGAGGCGGTTTTCGAAGAGGAACTGGACGCGTTTTTGGGGCGCTGCCGCTATGACCGTGGCACCGACAAACCCAAGGGCTACCGGCACGGTCACCGGGAGCGTCAGTTGATTGGCACGTTTGGGGCAGAGACGATAAGCGTGCCGCGCGCCCGCAGCATCGACGAGGTGGGCAAGACTACGGAATGGCGCTCGAAGGCGCTACCGCGCTACCAGCGACTGACCAAGAAGGCTGAGGCCCTCATTGCCTCGGTCTATCTTGCCAGGACCAACACGCGGCGGGTGAAGCGGGCGCTGTATGGGCTGTTCGAAGGGGCGGTCAGCAAGGACGTAGTCAGCCGCGCCTGGCGCAAGGTGAAGGTCGACTGGGACGCCTGGGTGGCGCGCAATCTGTCCGACGAAGACATCGTCCGTCTGATTTTGGATGGCACCGTCATCAAGACCCGGTTGGATCGAAAGGCCACGAACATCTCGGTTCTGGCAGCCATAGGCGTGCGCCGGGACGGGCAGAAAGTGCTGCTTTCCATCAAGAATATGGGCGGGGAAAGCAAAGCCGCATGGGGCATGTTCCTCGGTGATCTCGATGCGCGCGGTCTGAAACAACCGGAATTTGTCATCGTCGATGGCGCACCCGGACTGGAGGCCGCCCTTGTCGCGCTCTGGGGCGATGACCTGCCAATCCAGCGCTGCACGGTTCACAAGCACCGCAACCTCCTCGGCCATGCCCCGAAGCACATGCATGACGAGCTGACCGAAGATTACCGCGACATGATCTATGCCGACACCGCGGCAGATATCGAGAAGCGGCGGAAGGCATTCTTGCGCAAGTGGCACCTGAAATGTCGCGCGATCGCCGACAGCCTGGACGAGGCCGGGGATCGGCTGTTCACCTTCACGCGCTTGGACCCATCGCAGTGGAAATCGGCCAGGACGACAAACGCCATAGAGCGTCTGAACGAGGAATTCCGCCGCCGCATCAAGACCCAGACCGTGCTGCCCTGCGCCGAAACCGTGCCGATGCTACTCTGGGCGCTGATGGCATCGGGCCAAATCCAGATGCGAAAGGTCGATGGCTGGGAAACCTTGGCTCAGCCCATCGCCCCGATCAGCCTTGACCTAGCGGCCTGATCAGGCCGAAATCCACATGCTCGGAGAACGCCGCCAGAGAATTTCCACCAGATTCGAGACACAACCCATGACGCCTTAGCGCATTTGAGTTCAGTTCAAAGTCGGCCAAGCAGCATCAGGACAACCACGATGATCAGAACTGCGCCCGGCACACCGAAGGCATGATCTGAGCACAGGGCGCTTCTTGACGCCTATCGGGATGGCGCCGTGGTCGTTACGCCTAATCCACACGACCACGCCCTTTTCGCCGACAAGCGCAACCTTTCGCTGCTCTCCGACCCGGCGAGGCTCGGGCGTGGGGTCTTGAGCCAACACTTCTGGACCAACTTGAAGCTGTCCCGCGCACGGTCCTCGTCACTCCCGAAATCGTCGGCGATCTGTGGAAGTCGCGTAAGAGCCTGTTCTTCAAGCCAGCGGGCGGACATGGCGGCAAGGCGGTCTATCGGGGGACAAGGTGACGAAAGGCGTCTGGGCGGAAATCGCGGGGCACGGTCACGCGGCCGAAGCGTGTGTCGTCAGGCCCAGCACCAGCCAGTCCTGCACGCCGCCGCGGTAGTAGTAGATTTTTTCCGGCGGAAATCCGCGGCGCCCTCGGCGAAATCTCCGCTACCCATGTCTCGCTCGCCACCGCGATCTGGCTGCAGACCATGGTGCCGCTCACCGCGGGCGATACCGTCGAGCTGCAGGGGTATTTCCGGGTCGCGGACGGTTACTTCGCCGCCGACCACACGTCCCTCTGGGGCTGCAAGGTCGGCTGAGCGGCGGGAGGAGGACTCGATGACACCACCCCGATCCGAGGGCTTCGTGCGCATGCCCGATGCCGAGTTCGAGGCGATCCTGACACGCGCCGCCGAGGAAGGCGCGAAGCGCGCACTGGCCGATGTCGGCCTCGACGGCGACGAAGCCGCGCTCGACATCCGCGATCTGCGCTCCCTCGTGGACTGCAACCGGCTTCTACTCACGCTCGGGGTTCATGAATGTCGACCTTGGACCTGCCCGCCGGAGGGGCGAGCGCTTCCCGGTCCGGGCTACTGCCTTCGCTGAGGAAACCCAGCCAGCGCGCGAGGTGCTGGCTTAGAGCCGCACCATGAAAGGTGTTAGGGCGGCTGGGGTGGCGACACTGGGCGCAGCCGGGGTCGAGGTCGCGCAGAACGTTCTTGCCGAGACTCAGACGGCAATCCTGCCGCTGTTGCCGTATCTTGATACGCTTCGCTGGGTGTTCATCGCCGTGGCACTCGTGGGCATCGCTATCACGATTTATGCGCGGCTTGATGATTGGAAACGGGGGTGGCGATGATCGCAACCTTGCTCCGCGAAATTGCCGCCAGCTCATCGGCGCGGAAAATATTGGCGGAATGGTTGGTTCCGTTCCCCTAAG
>CAVPWP010000002.1:0-124548 GCA_963709395.1 uncultured Alphaproteobacteria bacterium | reverse complement strand
TGGCGGCTTCCCGCAGGTTGCTGCCGGGGCTGAGCACAGGTGCCGGCGCCCGCTTTCCGATGCCAAAGCGGGGCTCACGATCTCGACGGCAACCCGGTCCAACCCGCAATCAAAGAACACCGACGTTCAATCCGAGCCTTCGTGGAACGCATAGCCGCATAGAAATCCCGCTACCCCGCCCAGGAGGGTCCTCGTCCGTGAAACCCGTCCCGACTGAAGATCATACCTGCCCCACCGCTGGCGTCGTAACTGATGCGTTCCACGTGATCGACCACGCCATCACCGAACTTCGCGAAACGGGCGTAGAGGGGGACGATCAGTTGATCCTCACCTAGATCCAGCCCATTCTCGAGGCGATCCTTGCGAAGGTCCTAAATGCGCCGGTCGACGAGGGCGTTCCGAAGGCATCCCGCGCAATGATAACCCAGCGCTAGGTGCCATTCAGGGTGGCACCCAGAAGCTCGCAGGCCTCCAAAGGCCTTCTTTTCTTGGGTTGTAACAAAATGTGAAAGGGACTTAAAATCCGGAGGGGGAAACCCCGTGTGGGTTCAAGTCCCGCCGCCCGCACCAACCAGGCTGCTCACGAAGATACGGCAAGAACACCGGGAAGCTCCGGGGTTCGGTCGCCTCTCGGCCGCCGGGATGTTTGATTTCTTGACTTGGGCCGCAATCTGACGGGGAGTTGGGCAGTCGCGAGACCCCGGGCAGGCTCGGCTCAGGCCCGCCGCGCCAGTTGACGCTGGCCGTCGGACCGGCGGCGACCCAGTCTGGCGCGGTGAGGGTGTCGCGCAAGTCGGTGGATGGGGGCGGATTTCTTGGTCAATCGTTGGTGGATCCTTGCTGTCCTCTTCCTTGCGCGGATGACGATGGCCCTCCAGTTCCAGTCGGTCGCCGCTCTGTCGCCGCTGATGGCCGAGGCCTATGGTCTTGGTCTTGCGGATATCGGGCTCCTGATCGGGCTCTACCTTGCGCCGGGGGTGGTCGTGGCGCTCCCCGGCGGGGCCATCGCGGCGCGGTTCGGGGACAAGCGGGTCGTGACGCTTGCGATGCTGCTGATGCTGGCCGGCAGCGGGCTGATGGCCTTCGGGCAGGGCTGGGGCGCGCTGGTCGCGGGTCGGGTGCTGTCGGGGGCAGGCGGTGTCGTGGTCAACATCGTGATGACGAAGATGCTGGTCGACTGGTTCGTCGGGCGCGAGATCTCGACCGCGCTGGCGATCTTCGTGAATTCCTGGCCCGTCGGCATCGCCCTGGCACTCCTGAGCCTGCCCTGGCTTGCGTCCGCGGGCGGGCTGGGCCTGGCCTGGGCGGGTGTGCTCGGGGTGATCGCCGCGGGGCTGGCCCTGTTCATCCTGGTCTACAGGTCGCCCGACGCCGCCGATCCGGAGGTGTCAGGGGTCCGTATCGCGCGGTTTCCGGTATGGCCGCTGGTGCTCGCCGGGATGATCTGGGCGCTTTACAACAGTGCGATGGCGATGGTGTTCAGCTTCGGCCCCGCGCTTCTGGCCGAACGCGGATGGACCCTGACCGCAGCAAGCTCGACGACCAGCCTCAACCTGATCCTGATCGCGGTTGGTATCCCGATCGGCGGATACCTGGCCGATCGCAGCGGCCGGCGCGACGGGGTGATCCTGGTCAGCCTGCTCGGTTCGGCCCTCCTGATGCCGCTGGTTCCCGGCGTGCCGCCGGCAGCGGTGCCGGCAGTCCTGGGGCTGCTCGGACTCGTGCTTGGGCTGGCGGCGGGGCCGATCATGGCGCTGCCCGCGCAGGTTCTGGGACCGCAGGCGCGGGCTTTCGGGATGGGCCTGTTCTTCACACTCTACTACGGGGTCATGATGGTCGCACCGACCTTCGCGGGCGCGATCGCCGAGCGGATGGGCAGCGCGGGCGTCGCGTTTCTTTTCGGTGCGTCGGCTCTGGCGCTGAGCGCGGTGATGCTTGGGCTGTTCCGCCGGACCGCGGCCGCGCTGCATCCGCTGCCACCGGCCGCCCTCTGACCGCGTGAGAGGCCCGCAGTGTCATGCCCGCATTGTCATGGGGGGGCGGTTCGTCGCATGATGGGGCAGTCCAACGTCTGTCCCGCGCGCGTGCCGCGGTCGGGACACCGGTGGGGGGAATGACGGGGCGGACGCCCGGAGCAAGGCGATGTCGGAAGACAGACGGTCACAATCGGCGCGCGACACGGCGCCCGAGCCGCCCGAGGGCGATGACGCCCTGCGCCATGTGCGCTGGGACAAGCGGCTCGAGGCGGCGCGGGCGCGCCGGGCGCAGGTCCTGTCCGAGAAACGCGCCCGCGGCGAGGACGAAGGCCAGACGCTGATCTCGCGCCGCCCGTGGGAGGACGAAGCGGCGGGGGTGCTGCCCACCGATCTCCCCCAGCGGCAAATGCGGAAGGCGCCACCCGGGGCCGGGGCGAAAGGCGTGGCGATGCCGGTCCGGCCCGCCAGCGGGGCGCAAACGTCTCCCTCCAAAGCGCCGCCCACCGCTCGGCCCGCAGCGCCGGTGCCTGTGCGCGAAGCGCGCGTCGATCCAGCCCCGGTTGCGGACGAACGGCCAAGGCGCCGGGTCGGGCTCATCGCGGCTTTCGCGGTGGGTGGGCTTGTCGCGGCCGGCGCGCTTGTCGTGGGCACCGGGTGGATGCCTCCGGCTGCGACCGGTCCGGACAGCGCGGCCGGGGTCGTGCCGGAAGTCGTGACGCAGGCTGAGGAACCACTTGACGCTCTCCCGGCGGCCAGTTCCCAGCCTGACGTGGCGCAGGGCACCGATCCCGACCGTGCCGCGCCGGTCGATGCCGGACCCGTCGAGGCCGGGCCGGACGAAGTCGAGGTGGCGGCAGTGGCCGAGTCTGCCCCCACACCTGAGCCTGACCCCATCCCCGAGGCTATTGCCGACCCCATCCCCGAACCTGTTGCCGAAGCCGCGGTGGATCTCGCCGCCCCGCAGGCGATCGACCTTGCTGCGCTTTCGGCCATCGCGCTGCCCGAGGCCCCGGTGGGCGAGGGGTCGGATCTTGCCCTTGCGACGGGCGCCATCGGCGGGGAGACGCGCGCGCCGCGCAGTCCTGCGCCACCCCCGCTGATGTCGCCTGCCGATCCGGTTCTGGCCGGGCTTGGGGTGCGCGCGCAGCGGCAGGCCCCTGCAATGCCCCTTCGGCGGCGGTGGTCGGGGGCGCGGCTCCCGCAGTCGACCCTTGCTCCGCGAGCCGTTGCGGGGTCGATGCCATCGACCGCCGCGCCGCGCCTTGAATTGCCGGAGGTGCCCGACCGGCCCGCGGCCGGTGGAAACGCCGCGCCCGGGGCCGTTCTGGCGGCGGTGGCGGCCCCCGCGGCGCCTGACGCCGCTACGGCGGCGCCGGAGGCCGCGCCGGTGGTCCCGCAAGGTCCGACCGATGCTGTTCTTCGCCTTGCCGCGGCCGCACCGAGAATCGCGCCCCCGTTCGAAGGCGCGGCCCCCGGGATCGACCTCACGCCGCCTGCGCCGCCCCGGCCCACAGCGCCGCCGGCAGCCTCGGCCGAAGCCGCTCCTGTTACAGGGACACCTCCAGAGATCTTGCCCGAAGTCCTGCCGGATAGTGAATCCCCGGTTGCCGCAGCGGAGGGGATCGCCGTGCCTGAAGAGCCGGAGCCCGCCCCAAGCGCGCCGCCACGGGCCGACGCGGTGCTCGTCCATGTGCTGGTGCCCGCCGATGGCGCGGCACAGACAGCCGAGACCTTGTCAGAGGCCGTGGCGGCGCTTGGTTACACCCGGCGCGAGCCCGCGCCGGTCAGCATCACGATCCGCCAGACTCAGGTCCGCTTTTACCACCCCGAGGATGCCGAGGCTGCGCAGTTGGTCGCTGAAACGGTGGGCGGTCCGGCGCGCGATTTCACCGCGTTCCGGCCCTCTCCCCCCGAAGGCACGATCGAGGTCTGGATCGAAGGCGAGGCCCCGCCGCCTCCGGCAGCCGGTGCGCGCGCCTGCGCCGGTTCAGGTGCAGGCCGCTCCGCCGCCTCCACCGCAACCGCAGGGGTTCTGCTATCGGGGAGAGCCGGGCACGCCCGGGGCGCTGCGCGTGCCGATCGTCGACGGGCGCTGCGCTTGGCCGTGATGGCGCTCTAGTTTGTGCCGCCCGATGACCCGCCGCCCGCCGCAGCGCCAAGCACCAGGAGGACACCCACCAGCACCCCGGCACCCAGACCCGGGGACAGCCCGTCGCCTGTCGCCGCACCCTCGCCATTGCCGCAGGTCACGTTCAAACGGTTGCCCGAGATCGCCTCAGCCGACAGGACCGGACGACCGGCGCAGGCATCCACCGCGCGGGCACGTTCAAGCGCATCGTCGGTCGCCTGCGCGAAGGAGGCTGTAGGCATCGCCAGGGCGATGGTGATGGCAGCAAGCGGACGGAACATGTGATGTCTCCCTCGGGACCCGGTCAGGACTTCATATCATCGGTGGGGCGAAAGCCCAAGTCCGCACCCGAAGACGGGTGGCGGTCAGGCCGTCGCTCAGGTTCGCTGCCCGGAAAAGCGGGCCTCCCAGTCGGCGCGTTCCTCGTCCGTGATCTTGCGGAAGAGGACCTCGGGAACGGTGAAGCCATGGCCCGGCGGCAGGGCGCCCAGTGCTGCCTCCACATCCTCGGGCCAGGCATCGTCATCGGTGCGCATCGACGCCAGCATCGCGTCCGACGCATCGGGGATGAACGGGCGCGAGATCACCGCGTAGAACCGGATGAGGTTCAGCGCCAGCCGGGTGATCGCCGCGGCGCGGTCGGGGTCCGTCTTGACCGCCGTCCAGGGCGCGGCGGACTGCAGGTATTCGTTCCCGAGCACCCAGAGCGCGCGCAGCGAGGCGGCGGCCTTGCGCACCTCGATCGCCTCCATATGGCCCTCGTAGGCGGCAAGCTCGGTCTTCAGCCGGTCGATCAGCGCGAACTCGGCCTCGCCCCAGGCGCCGCCCTGCGGCACCTCTTCGCCGAATTTCGAGCGGCAGAACTTGGTGACGCGGCTGACGAAGTTGCCCAGCACATCGGCCAGGTCCTTGTTCACGCTGACCTGGAAGTTCTCCCAGGTGAATTCGCTGTCCGAGGTCTCGGGCGCGTGGCTCAGAAGCCACCAGCGCCAGTAGTCGGCCGGCAGGATCTCCAGCGCCTGGTCCATGAAGACGCCGCGGCCCTGTGAGGTCGAGAACTGGCCGCCGTCGTAGTTGAGGTAGTTGAACGACTTGATGTAGTCGACCAGCTTCCACGGCTCGCCCGATCCGATGATCGTGGCGGGGAAGCTCAGCGTGTGGAACGGCACATTGTCCTTGCCCATGAACTGGACATAGCGGACGTCCTCCGCGCCCTTGTCGGTGCGCCACCAGCGTTCCCAGTCGGCGTCGGGGCGGCCGTCTGCGTCGGTCCATTCCTTGGCGCAGGCGATGTATTCGATGGGTGCATCGAACCAGACGTAAAAGACCTTGCCCTCCATCCCCGGCCAGGGCTCGGTCCCCTTGCGCACCGGGATGCCCCAGTCGAGATCGCGGGTGATGCCCCGGTCCTGAAGCCCGTCGCCGTCATTGAGCCATTTCTTCGCGATCGAGGTGGTCAGGATCGGCCAGTCGGTCTTCGAGTCGATCCACTCCGACAGCTGCGGGCGCAGGCTGCGCTGGCGCAGGTAGAGATGCTTGGTCTCGCGCACCTCGAGGTCGGTCGAGCCCGAGATGGCACTCCTGGGGTCGATCAGGTCGGTGGGGTCAAGCTGCTTGGTGCAGTTCTCGCACTGGTCGCCGCGGGCCTTGTCGTAGCCGCAGTTGGGGCAGGTGCCCTCGATATAGCGGTCGGGCAGGAAGCGCCCGTCGGCAACCGAATAGACCTGTTTCTCGGTGCGCTCTTCGATCAGCCCGTTCCCGGCCAGCCGTCCCGCGAAATGCTGGGTCAGCGCGTGGTTCTGCGGCGAGGAGGACCGCCCGAACTTGTCGAAGCTCAGGCGGAAGCCGTCCGACAGGGCCTTCTGCACCTGCCACATCTGCGCGCAATACTCCGCCACCGGCAGGCCGGCCTTGGCGGCGGCAAGCTCGGCCGGCGTACCATGCTCGTCCGTGGCGCAGAGGAACAGCACCTCATGCCCCCGGCCGCGCATGTAGCGGGCGTAAAGGTCGGCGGGCAACTGAGAGCCAACCAGATTGCCCAGATGCTTGATCCCGTTGATGTAGGGGATCGCCGAGGTGATGAGGATGCGTGCCATGCTGCGCCCGTGCCTTCTGTCCTGCCGTCCGCCGTAGCTTGCGTCGCGGTCAGGCCCCCTCTAACGCCCCGCGCGGGGCGAGGCCAGAGGGGGGCGCAGGGATCTGGCGGGCCGCGCCCATCACCGCGCGGTATAGCCACCGTCGATCAGGTGGTAGCTGCCGTTGATGAAGCGGGCCTGGTCCGACAGCAGGAAGAGCGCGAGGGCCGAGACCTCTTCGGGCTTGCCCAGGCGGCCGACCGGGTGAAGCGACACAAGGCCGTCATACATCTCGGAGGGGAGGTTCGACAGCAGTGGCGTGTCGATGAAGGCCGGGCCGATCGCGTTCACGCGAATGCCCTTCGCGGCGTATTCGAGGGCCGCGTTCTTGGTCAGCCCGACCAGACCATGCTTTGCGGCGACATAGGCGCAGCTTTGCGCAAAGCCCACCGAGCTGAGGATCGAGCCCATGTTGACGATGGCCCCGCCGCCCGCGCGTTCGATCGCCGGCAGGCCGTGGCGCAGGCCGTAGAACACCCCGCTGAGGTTGACGCCGATGACCTCGTCCCAGCCGTCGAGGGGATACTCCCCCGTGGGTGCCTGCGGCCCGCCGATGCCGGCGTTGTTGACCAGAAGATGCAGGGCGCCGGTCTCGGCCTCGGCGAAGGCGACCAGCGCCTCGACCGCCGCCGGATCGGCGACATCCGCGACGCGGGCGTGCGCGGTGCCGCCGGCCTTGACGATGGCGGCGGCGACTTTGTTTGCGTGTTCCTCGTCGATGTCGGCCACGACGACGGTGGCGCCGGACGCGGCGAGGTCGGTGGCGATGGACTCGCCGATGCCCGATCCGGCACCGGTGACGATGGCGGTCTGTCCGTCGAAGCGAAGGTCCATGGGAGACTCCTTTCGATGCGTGGGAAGAAAACGCCATGGAACTCCGGATGCCCCGAGACCGCCTTGACGCAGGTCAACGTGGCGGCGTTCAGCCCGCCCGTTCGATCCGGGCCAGGATCGTGAGATCGATCCGGTCGCTCACCAGCCCGCCATAGCCGGCCGCGCCGAAGTCCTGCCGGCTGATCGCGCCCTTGAGCACGATGGAAAGGCGGTCGAGGTCGCCCGCCTCGGTGCCCTGCTGGCGGAAGAACTGTGCCTCGAGCACGATCGGCCGGGTCACCCCGCGGATGGTGATCTCGCCCGCAACGGAGGCGCCGGTGGCGGTCTCGGTGATCGAGGAACTGCGGAATGAGATTGCCGGAAAGCGCGCGGCATCAAGCACTTCTGCGCTTTTCATCGCCACCGTGGCATAGTCCGGTCCCGCATCGGCGCGGTCGGCACGCATCACGGCGGTCACGCGGCTGTTGGAGGGCTGGTCGAAGTCGAGCGCGATCTCGGCGCTTTCCACCGGCATGCGCCCGTTCACCGTTTGCCCGGCCATGACATAGGCGAAGCCAACGGTCGAAAGCTCGGCCTGAAGCCTGTAGGGCACGGCGTCGGCCGAGGCGGTAAGCGCCGGGACGACAAGAAAGATGAGGGCGAGCACGAATCGCATGACCGGGAGGTAGCGCGGTCTGGCTGCTTGGCCTGTCATTTTTCGGTGATCGGGGGCGCTGCCCCCGAACCCCCGAGGTATTTCGCGCCAGAAGAAGGGGCGGGGCGCGCGCGTTGGGCTTCTTCTGGCCTGAAATACCTCCGCCGGAGGCGGACGGCGCGCTCAGGGGGCCAGTTGCAGCCCGTCCTTGTCCCGGCGCACCCGCCATGCGGCCTCGGGGGCGGTGCGGGCGCGGCGGCGGTGCAGGTCCCAGGCAAGGCCGGGGCGGGTGGGGCCGGTGTGGCGGGGGACCATCTCCCACCGGCTTTCGGCGCCGGCGGCCCCGCCCCGGCCGGGGGTCAGCAGCAGGCCCAGCGGCACCAGGCGCCCCTCGGCCGCGCCGGATTCGGCGGCCAGTTGCAGGCGGCGGACAGGGGTGAGGGCAGGGGGCGCGGGCAGATCTGCCACCACGAGCGGGATCACGCCCGCGCGCAGCGCCTCTTCCATCGACCACAGGAGATCCTCGGCCCGGCGCGGCGTGACGAAGACCAGCCGTCCGGGGTCGGTGAAGGACAGCACGCCCTCGGGGTTCAGCCGCTCGGCGCTCCAGCCCGGGGCGATCCAGAACACGGGGCCGGTCATCGCGCGGGCGAGCGTCAGCGCGAGCGTCCGTCGCGCGGGGCCGCAGAATTCATGCACCCGGCCGGGCGCGAGGGTCAGATCGCCCAGAAGTCTCTGGCCCTGGTGCCGCGCCGCCTGCGGGAGGACGGGCCGAGCGGTCCAGAAGATGGGGGGCGATATGACGGGTCATGGAGAACAGGATAGAGTGTTCCTTTTTTGTTCTCAAGTCTGCATGTGCGTTGCTGCGCCGTTTCGCCCTTGCCACCGGCGGGACGGCCGTTAGGGTCCGCCGCACTCCGACAGGCGCAGAACACGAGGGACCGCATGAAGACCACGACACTTGGCCGGACCGGCATGACGGTGACCGAAATCTGCCTTGGCACCATGACCTGGGGCCGCCAGAACACCGAGGCCGAGGCACATCGCCAGCTCGACATGGCGCTCGATCACGGGGTCACCTTCCTCGACACCGCCGAGATGTATCCCGTGAACCCGGTGATGGCCGAGACCGTGGGCGACACCGAACGCCACATCGGCAGCTGGATCGAGAAGACCGGGCGGCGCGGCGACTGGGTGATCGCCACCAAGATCACCGGCAAGAACGGCGCCTTCGTGCGCGAAGGGCAGGACGTGACGCCGCAGACCCTGCGCGCGGCGCTCGACCAGTCGCTGTCGCGGCTGCGCACCGACTACGTCGACCTCTACCAGCTGCACTGGCCGAACCGGGGCTCCTACCATTTCCGTCAGAACTGGGGGTTCGATCCCAGCGGGCGCGACGTGGCGGCGATCCGCGCCAACCATGACGAACTGGCTGGTACGCTCAAGGACCTCGTGGCCGAGGGCAAGATCCGCGCCTTCGGCCTGTCGAACGAAACCGCCTGGGGCACGATGGACTGGCTGCGCGCGGCCGAGGCGACGGGCGGGCCGCGCATCGCCACGATGCAGAACGAATATTCGCTTCTCTGCCGCCACTACGACACCGACATGGCCGAGGTTTCGGCGCAGGAGGACATCACGCTTCTGGCCTATACGCCGCTTGCGGGGGGGCTTCTGACCGGCAAGTACCAGAACGGCGCTGTGCCCGAGGGTTCGCGCATGGCGCTGAACGGCGACCTGGGCGGGCGCAAGACGCCCCGCGCCTTCGAGGCGGTCGACACCTATCTCGGCATCGCGGCGCGCCACGGGCTCGATCCGAGCCAGATGGCGATCGCCTGGTGCCTGACACGGCCCTTCCCGACGATCCCGATCATCGGCGCCACCTCCGAAGCGCAGCTGGCGACCGCACTGGGGGCCGCCGATGTGACGCTTTCCGCCGAGGTGCTGGCCGAGATCGAGGCGGCGCACAAGGCGCATCCCATGCCGTTTTGAGACAGGAGCGAGAGCAGCCCGCATGAGACGCACCTTGCCCCCTGCGGTTGAATCGTCTTCGCTGCGAATGGGCGGCGGGGGACCGGAGGACCGATGATCGGGATCTTGAAGCGCATCCTTGCGGTGATGGCGATGGGGCTGGCGTTGGCCGCCTGCCAGGTCGACGAGCCCGAGTCCGTGGCACCCGGCACCTTCGATCCGGGGCTTTCCGAGCGTCAGCGGTCCCTCTGCGAAGCCGATGGCGGACGCTGGGGCGCGGGTGGGACGGCGGGCTCGATGGTCTGCTATCGTGAGACGCCGGATGCCAACAGGTCGTGCCGCGCGGATGGCGATTGCGCGGGTCTGTGCCTGGCCCGGTCGCGCACCTGCACACCTGTCACGCCGTTCTTCGGGTGCCACGAGGTGCTGAATTCCGCGGGCGTCGCGCAGACGCTCTGCATCGACTGAGAAAGGACATCGCCATGCTGCGCCGCCTTTTCGCCGCTCTTGCGCTGGCCGCCCTGGCCGCCTGCGCGCCCGGGCAGGTGTACCGCGACACGACCGTTCCGATTTCGTCCGTCGCGACGCTGGATGTCGAACGCTATGCCGGGCGCTGGTACGAGATCGCCCGTTTTCCGGTCCCCTTCCAGGAGGGCTGCGTGGCCACGACCGCCGATTACAGCCTGCGCACGGACGGTACGCTGGGCGTTCTGAACGCCTGCCGGGAGGGCATCGTGACGGGCCCCCTGCGTCAGATCTCGGGCGAGGCGATCGTGGTGGGGCCCGGGCGGCTCGAAGTGCGCTTTGCCTCTGTGCCCTTCATCACCGCGCCCTACTGGGTGCTTTGGGTCGACGAAGGCTACCGGACGGCCGTTGTCGGCACGCCGTCGGGCCGGGCGGGATGGATCCTGAACCGCGATCCGCAGATCCCCGCCGACCGTCTCGAGGCGGCGCGGCGGGTGCTCGCGTTCAACGGCTACGACCTGTCGGGACTGAGGATGACGCCGCAGCCCGGTGGCTGACACGGCCCCCTGTCGCCCGCCTCGCGCCCGTGGCATGAGGCGGGATGGACGCCTGGATCCCGATCACCATCGCCGCCGCGGCGGCGCAGACCCTGCGCTTCATGGCGCAGCGGCACCTCAAGGTGTCGGGGTTGTCGACCAGTGGCGCGACACTGGCGCGCTTCGTCTTTTCGGCCCCGGTCGTGGCGGCGGCGATCTTCGCCTATGCCGTGGCGACCGGGCAGGGGATGCCTGCGCTGACACCGCGGTTCTGGTTCTTCGCGCTGGCCGGGGGGCTGGCGCAGATCCTCGCCACGATGTGTGTCGTCGCGCTGTTTGCGGAACGCAATTTCGCCGTCGGGATCACCTTCAAGAAGACCGAGGTGATGCTGACCGCCGTGGTGGGGTTCGTCATTCTGGGCGACCGCGTGTCGGCCACGGGGGCGCTGGCGCTTCTGGTGGGATTCGCGGCGGTGCTGCTTCTGTCCGAGGCGCCGGGTGCCACCGGCCCCTGGCACCGGCGCGTGCTGACGCGGGCGGCGGGTCTGGGCGTCGCTTCCGGCGTCTTCTTTGCGATCTCGGCTGTGGGGTATCGCGGTGCGGTGCTGGCGCTGCCCACGGGCGACGTGGCACTGCGCGCGGGCGTCACGCTGGCGTTGGTGACGGCCGTGCAGACCGCCGTGATGGTCGCCTGGATGCGCTGGCGCGAGCCGGGGCAGGTCACGCGGGTCCTGCGCGCCTGGCGGATCGTGGCGCTTGTCGGCGGGTTGTCGGTGCTGGGCAGCTATGGCTGGTTTTCCGCCTTCGCGCTGCAAAGCGCGGCCTATGTCTTCGCGCTGGGGCAGGTCGAGCTGATCTTTTCGATCCTCGCCTCGGTGCTGGTCTTCGGCGAGCGTATCCGCGGCCGGGAATACGCGGGCATGGCGCTTCTGGCGGTCTCGGTCGTGGTGCTGGTGGCGGCGGCCTGACGCGCGCCTAGAGGGCCCGGCCGCCGATTCTGAGAAACAGGCTTTCCTCGTCGTCGTTGCGGAAGAACGGCACGCTCTGGGGCGGGGCGAGGTCGGGCAGGCGGGCGGCCACCTCGGCCAGCGCGACCTCGGTGATGAAGGGCAGATCGAAGCGGCGGGCCTCGGCGATGGGAATCCACTGCAGCGCCGACAACTCGTCCGAGGCGCGCGAGAAATCGTCGGGATCGCCGCTTAGGGCCGCGGCATCGGCCAGAAGGAACCGCGCGTCGAACCGACGTGGGCGACCGGGCGGCGTGATGGCGCGGAAGACAAGGCTCAGATCGCCCGCCGCCGGCCGGTGGCCCGTGGCGGCGAACCCGGCCCAGTCGGGCGGGGGTGGCGCGTCCCAGGTGCCGGGGGTGCCCAGGATCAGCCCGGTTTCCTCCCAAAGCTCGCGGATGGCGGTGGCGGCCAGGGCGCGCGCGATGACCGGGGGCG
Source organism: uncultured Alphaproteobacteria bacterium (assembly GCA_963709395.1). Lineage (GTDB taxonomy): Bacteria > Pseudomonadota > Alphaproteobacteria > Rhodobacterales > Rhodobacteraceae > CAVPWP01. The sequence continues at coordinate 112,427 of CAVPWP010000002.1, read as the reverse complement.
TCCCTTCGGATATGCGCGACGTGCAGAGCGGCGACAGGGGCGTGGCCAGCGGCACCTCGGCGTCGTCCGGATCGACCGCGCCGCCGGGAAAGACGAACTTGTCGGGCATGAAGGCGGCTTTCGCCCCGCGCTGGCCCATCAGCACCGCGGGGTGCCCGCCCGGGTCGCGGACAAGGATCATGGTGGCGGCGTCGCGGATCTGGGTCTTGTCCAAGGTGGCCGGGTCCCGTTCCGTTCCAGACTGCCCGGCTCGTGTCAGGACGCCGTCGTCCCGCCGAAGCCGTTCATGCGCTTGGCCCATTGCAGGCCGACGATCGCGCCCTTGAGCCGCGGCAGAAGATAGAGCGACACCGCCACGCAGCCAACCGAAAGGCTGGTGGCCAGGATCAGCGGGTCGGGCTCGAACGAGGTATAGGCGATCTTGAGGACCGGTGCCATCAGGTGCCCGACGATCAGGATCGTCAGATAGGCCGGGCCGTCGTCGGCGCGGTGATGGTGGAACTCCTCGCCGCAGACCGGGCAGCTGTCGCGCACCTTGAGATAGCTCTTGAGAAGCGGCCCCTGCCCGCATTGGGGGCAGCGCCGCCGCCAGCCGCGCAGCATGGCTTGGCGCACGGGGCGTGCCTCGTCCGTCGATCCGGTCTCTGGCATGGCGCTGTGGTCGGGCGTCCCTGCGGTGTCATCGTACATGGGAATCCTGCCTTTCTGCGCGCCAGTCATAGCGATCCCGCGCGGCAGAGAAAGGCGGCGCGGTGTCCTTGCGGCGGGATGTCGCAAAAATATTCGCATGTCCGGCGACGGAAACCGCGCCGCCTCGCGTTTCAGGTTCAGATCGGCGGGCAATGGCACGTCGGCACAGGCAGGGCCTTCACAGGGCCACAAAGGAGACGATGATGACACGTTCGGGAATTCTCAAGATCACGGCCGCGACGGCCCTTCTGGCGACCGCACTTGCAGCCGGTGTCGCCGTGGCGCACGAGCGCGGCGGTCAGGACAGGATGGGCATGATGGGCGACCGCCCCGGTTTTGCCGAGCTTGATGCCGATGGCAGCGGCCAGATCACGGTCGAGGACTTCGAGATGCTTCGCGCCGCGCGGTTCGCCGCGTTCGACACCGATGGCGACGGACAGGTCAGCCGCACCGAGTTCGAAGCCGAGGCGAGTGGCCGAGCGGCCGAACGCGCGGGTGAGATGTTCGTGATCCTGGACGTCGATGGCGACGGGGTGCTCAGCCGCGATGTGCTCGAGATGCGCGGTGGCGCGATGGGCCCGCGCATGATCGAGCGGCTCGATACCGACGGCGACGGGTCCGTCTCGGCCGAGGAGTTCGAGGCGGCGGGATCCCGGAGGGCCGGGATGCGAGACAGTATGAACGGCCGCATGGGCCACGGTGGCGACGGTCGCTACGACGACTGAAGACTGCGACGGCGCGGGGGCAGACCCCGCGCCGCCGATTGCCGGGGACGGATGAACGGGCTACGCAACGCGGACGATGGACATGCCCCTGGATGCGTTGGACGGGGCGCCCGACGAGGCGCTGCTGGTGGCCTATGGCAACGGCGACATGGCCGCGGCCCGAACGCTGACCCTGCGGCTTGCCCCCCGCGCCCATGCCCACGCGCTGCGCATGCTGGGCGACCGGGCCGAGGCCGAGGACGTGGCGCAGGAGGCCATGCTGCGGCTCTGGCGGATCGCGCCGGACTGGCGGCAGGGCGAGGCGAAGGTGACGACATGGCTTTACCGCGTGGTTTCGAACCTCTGCACCGACCGGCTGCGGCGGGGGCGGCGGACCGTGCCGATCGACACGATCGCCGATCCGCCGTCGGACGCACCGGGCGTCGAAGCGCAGATGACGCAGGCCGAGCGTGCGGGTGCGCTGGGCGCCGCGCTTCTGCAGCTGCCGGACCGGCAGCGAGAAGCGGTGGTGCTGCGCCATATCGAGGGGCTTTCCAACCCCGAGATCGCGGCGGTCATGGACATCGGCGTCGAGGCTGTGGAAAGTCTGACGGCGCGGGGAAAACGGGCGCTCGCGGCGCTCTTGCAGGGGCGCAAGGCCGAACTGGGGTACGACGATGACTGACAGACGCGAATTCGACGGAGAGGGGGGCTCGACGCCTTCTTCGACGCTGCGCGCGCGCAGCCTCCCATGCCGTCCGACGCCTTTCTCGCGCGGGTAATGGCGGACGCGACCGCCGAAGACGCCGCGCGCAGGCAGCCCGCCGCACCTCCGAAACAGCGACGGGGCCTGCGCGATCGCCTGCACGCCATCGGCGGCTGGCCGGCCCTGGCCGGCCTCGCCACCGCGACCGTGGCGGGCCTCTGGATCGGCTATGCCGTGCCCGACATCGGTGGGCTGGCCCTCGGGACCGGCACGCTGGTCGAGGACGATGTCTATGACATCGGCGGGCTGCTGCCCGGCTATGTGCCGACCGACGGCTGGAGCGGCTGAGCGATGACAGACGGCTCGCCACGGCCGAACCCGGCCCCCCGCACGGCCCGCTGGGTGAAGGTGGTCCTGGTGCTGTCGCTGGGGCTGAACCTTCTGATCCTGAGCATGATAGCCGGGGCGTGGCTGTCGCCCGACGGGCCCCGCAGCGCGCGCATCGACAGCGCCGCGCGCGATCTGGGGGCCACCCCCTTCATCGGCGCGCTCGATCCCGCCGACCGGCGCGCGCTCTTCGGCGCGATCCGGCGCGAGGCCGAGCCCCTGCGCCAGAACCGCGATGAACTGCGCCTTCGCTTCGAGGCGCTTCTGGGCGCGCTGCGGGCCGATCCTTTCGACCCTTTCGAGGTTCAGGCCCTCCTGGCCTTGCAGCGCGGTGCCGCCACGGAACGCCAGATGATCGGAGAGCGGTTGCTGGTCGAACGGCTGGCCGAGATGAGCCCCGACGCCCGCGCCGCCTTCGCTGCCCGTCTCGAAGAGGGACTGCGCCGCCAACCTTATGACCGCGACCGCGACCGCGACTGACGGCGCGTATCAGGCCGCCGGCCGGAACACGTCCACCGTGTTGCGCCCCTGGGCCTTGGCCCGGTAAAGCGCGCGGTCGGCATGTTCGATCAGCCCGTGGATCGCCCCGCCCTCTCGCCCGCCGCCGATAGCGACCCCGATGCTGATCGTCACGGGAACCGGGGGCTGGCCCGGGCCGGGCGGGACAGGTGCATCGGCGATCGCGCGGCACAGACGTTCGGCCGCGGGCAGGGCCGCGGCGAAGTCGGTGTCGGGCATGACGATCAGGAATTCCTCGCCGCCGAGCCGCGCCACCATGTCTTCGCCGCGCAACCGGTCGCGGATGCGGTGGGCCACACCGCGCAGCACGGCATCGCCCGTGGCGTGGCCGAAACTGTCATTGATGCGTTTGAAGTGGTCGAGATCGGCCACCATCACCGCAAAACACCGGCCGCTGGACTGTGTCTCTCGCGCGACGCGTTCGAGATAGGCCAGCGCGTAGCGGCGGTTGAACAGACCGGTCAGCGCATCGGTCGCGGCCAGGCGCAGCCCGTCCTCGACCGTGTCGCGCAGACGCTGGGCGTCGCGCGCGCGCCCGATCTGGGTGCGGATGCGGATCGCCAGTTCCGCGGTGTCGGCGCAGAGCGGCAGCAGGTCGTTCGCCCCGAGGTCGAGCGCGGTCGCCCCCGCCTCGGCCTCGTCGTCGCGATGGGCGAAGATCATCGCGGCATGGCGGGTGCCGGGGCGGCTGCGCAGGTCGGACAGAAGCATGAGACCCCCGCCCGGACGCGGCAGGTCGGCGTCGATGACGAAGACCTCGGCGGGGCGGGCGCGGTCGGCTTCGTCCAGGGCTGCCTCGGCGCTGAGGACCTGCACCGCGTCGGGGATGTGGCGGCCAAGCCCTGCGCGCCAGCGGTCGGCGGTGGCGGGGTCCGCCGACACGAGGGCGATACGTCCGGGGGCCTCGAAACCCGTGGAAGCCTCGGCAAAGCCGAACTCGGCGGCGGTGGCCCGTCGGCGTTGGGTTTCCACCCGGGTTTCGCGCACCCGCATCAGGCTGCGCACCCGCGCCATCAGCGACAGGTCGCAGAAGGGCCGCGACAGCACGTCCTCGGCCCCGGCGTCGAGCGCGGCGATGCGGGCCGCGCCGTCGCGCGCGCCCACCAGCATGAGCACCGGCGCGTCGCGCATCGCCGGGTCGGCTCGCAAGCGCCGGCACAGCGCGGGGCCGCCCATGTCGCCCAGCCGTTCGTCGAGGATCACCAGATCGGCCGGAGACCGCGCCAGGATTTCAAGCGCCTCGGCGCCCGACGCCGCGGTTGCCACGTCATAGCGCGCCTCGGTGAGCCGCACCCGAAGCGTCAGCCGCCCGGTGGCCTGGTCGTCGACGATGAGAATGCGCCCTGCCATGCCCTTCGCCCGAAATCCGCTCAATTGTCCTGTTCGTCTTCAGGAATTGCTGACATTGGTTAAGAAAGACTTTCCGGCGCATCGGGAACCGAGGAGGGCCGTGGCATGAAGCAGGAATCCGCCGAGACCCTGGCCGCAGAGGCGCTGGGCTGGATCGCCGGACAGGACGACCTGATGGACGTGTTCCTGGGGGCGACAGGGGCCTCGGTCACCGACCTGCGCGCTCAGGCCGCCGACCCCGTGTTCCTGGCGTCGGTGCTCGATTTCCTTCTGATGGACGACGCCTGGGTCACCGGCTTCTGCCGCGCCACGAACCGGGCCTTCACCGACCCCGCAGCCGCGCGCGCGGCCCTGCCGGGCGGCGAGACGGTGCATTGGACGTGACGTCCCCCGCGCCTGCACCGGCTTGGAGGCGGTCGACCCGCCCCTGTCGCTGATCGTGATGTGACACCGTTGCGCGCCCGCCGCGCCGAAACGGGATGCAGGTGCGACGGCTTGCCCGAGACCTTTGCGCGCGGCACTCTGGTCAAAACGGACGGGCAAGCGAACGGGCAGGGGGCGATGCGGGCCACAAGGACGATGACGACAGGCGCGATTCGACCGGGCGCGGGGCGCGGGTGATGGCCGATCCGCTGGTCCTTCTGCCCGGCATGATGTGCGACGCGCGCCTTTTCGCGCCGCAGATCGCCGCCTTCTCGCGCGACCGGGCGGTTCACGTGGCCCCGATCACCGGGGCCGACAGCATCGAGAAGATCGCCGCCGACGTGGTCCTCCACGCCCCGCCGCGTTTTGCGCTGGCCGGACTTTCGATGGGCGGGATCGTCGCCATGGAGATCATGCGCCGCGCGCCGGGGCGGGTCACGCGGCTGGCGCTGCTCGACACTTCCCCGTTGCCCGAACCTCCCGCCTATGCTGCGCTGCGCGACCCGCAGATCGCCCGGGCCAAGGCCGGACGGCTGACCGAGGTGATCGAGGAGGAGATGAAGACCGCCTGCATCGTGTCCGGACCGGGGCGGGCGGCCGTGCTGAAAACGGTTCTCGACATGGCGCAGGATCTGGGGCCCGAGGTCTATGTCCGCCAGTCCCGCGCCCTGCAGCGCCGGCCCGACCAGCAGAAGACCCTGCGCGGCCTGAAGGTGCCGACTTTGGTTCTCTGCGGCCGGCAGGACGGGCTCTGCCCGGTGCGGCGGCACGAATTCATGGCCGAACTGGTGCCGGGCGCGACCTTGGAGATCATCGAGGACGCGGGGCATCTGCCGACGCTCGAACGCCCGGACGAGACCACGGCGGCGCTTCATCGGTGGCTGACGGATACGCTGTTGCTGAAGTGAACCGGCGGGCACCAGCCTGCACGCCGACAGACAAGCCATTGCAAAGCCCGGCGATTCGCCTCAACGCTTGATGGAATGTTCCCGGCGGCGTCCGTCGACACCCATGCAACCGAAGATCCTCAGCACCCTTCCGACCTACCGTCCGTCGGACTTTGCAGCCGACGTTCTGGCCGGTCTGACCGTCGCGATGGTGGCGCTTCCGCTCAGCTTGGCCATTGCCATCGCCTCGGGCGCCGACCCCGCGACGGGGCTCGTGACCGCCGTCGTCGCGGGCTTCCTGATCTCGCTGCTGGGGGGAAGCCGGGTGCAGATCGGCGGACCGACGGGGGCGTTCATCGTCGTGGTCTACGGGGTGATCGCCACCTATGGCTATGACGGGCTGGTGCTGGCCACGCTGATGGCGGGGGTCATCCTTGTCATCGCGGGCGTCCTGCGTGCCGGGCGCCTGGTGGCCTATGTGCCCGAGCCGGTGATCAACGGCTTCACCATCGGGATCGCGGTGATCATCGCCGCCAGCCAGATCGAGGACCTGTTCGGCCTGTCCGGCGCCGAGGTGCCGGCCGAGTTCCTCGGCAAGCTCGCCGCGCTTTGGGCCGCTCGGGCCGACATCAACCCCGCGGCGCTTGTGGTGGGTCTTGTCACCATGGTCCTGATCGTGGCCTTCCGTCGCGCCGCCCCGCGGCTGCCGGGCCTGATCGTGGCGGTCGGGCTGACCTCGGCGGCGGTTGTGGTCCTGGCGCTGCCGGTCGATACGATCTTTTCCCGGTTCGGGGCGCTGCCGGAACGCCTGCCCGCGCCGCGGCTGCCCGAGATCTCGGTCGCGCGGATGATCGAGCTTCTGCCCTCGGCGCTGGTGATCGCGTTCCTCGCCGGGGTCGAATTGCTTCTGTCGGCCATGGTGGCGGACCGCATGATCGGTGACCGGCACCGCCCCAACGCCGAGGTTCTCGCGCAGGGCGCGGCCAACATCGGCTCGGCGCTGTTCGGCGGGCTGCCGGCGACCGGGGCAATCGCGCGCACCGCCACGAACGTGCGCGCCGGAGCGCGCAGCCCGGTGGCGGGCATCGTGCATGCACTGGCGATTCTGGCGATGGTCATGGTGGCGGGGCCGCTGACGGGCTATCTGGCGATGCCGGCGCTTGCCGCGCTCCTGATCCTGACCGCCTGGAACATGAGCGAGCCGCACAAATGGCGCGGCTACCTGTCCGAGCGACGGTCCGATCAGGTGCTGCTGGTCCTGACGCTGCTGCTGACGGTGCTGGCCGACCTCACGGTGGCGATCGGTGTCGGCGTGGCGCTTGGCCTTGCGCTGCGCCTCCGGCGCCGCGGGGTCCCACCCGAGGAATGGACCCCGCCTGAGCGCTAGCGCGATCGCAGGTCAGGGCCGGCGGATCATCCCAGCGCGTGGATGGTCGCGCCCTTTTTCCCGTCCTCCGCCCCACCCGCATTGGCGTCGATGAAGTTGAGCACGAGCGGGCGGATGTTGTTGCGCCAGCTGCGGCCCGCGAAGATGCCGTAATGGCCGGCACCCGGTTCGCGGTGGAAGGCCTTCTTGCTGTCCGGCAGGCCGGTGCAGAGGTCCAGCGCGGCCAGGCACTGTCCGGGGGCAGAGATGTCGTCCTTTTCGCCCTCGACGACTTTCACGGCGACCGAGGTGATCTTGCCGATGTCGACCTTGTGTCCCGCGACGACGAAATCGTTCCGCGCGATCTCGCGGTCCTTGAAGATGCGTTCGACCGTCGAGAGATAGAATTCGGCGGTCATGTCCATCACGGCGAGGTACTCGTCGTAGAACTTGTTGTGCTTGTCGTTCTCCGAGGCCTCGCCCTTGGCGACGCGCATGATCTGTTCGGAGAAGGCCCGCGAATGCGTCTCGGCGTTCATCGACACGAAGGACGTCAGCTGCGCCAGGCCCGGATAGACCAGCCGCCCGACGCCGCGATGGTTGAAGCCCACACGCTGCAATGCCAGGTGCTCGAGTTGCCCCATGGTCACGCGGCGGCCGAAGTCGGTGACATCGGTGGGGGCGGCATCGGGGTCGATCGGTCCGCCGATCAGCGTCAGCGTGCGCGGCTGGGCGTCGGGCTCCAGCTCGGCCAGATAGGCGGTGGCGGCCAGCGCCAGCGGGGCGGGCTGGCAGATCGCGATGACATGGGTGTCGGGGCCCATGTGGCGCAGGAATTCCATCAGGTAGAGGGTGTAATCCTCGATATCGAACTTGCCTTCGCTGACCGGGATGTCGCGGGCGTTGTGCCAGTCGGTCACCCAGACCTCGCAATCCACGAGAAGGCTTTTCACGGTCGAGCGCAGAAGCGTCGCGTAATGCCCCGACATCGGCGCGACCAGAAGAACGCGGCGCGGCTTTTCGGGACGTCCCGTCACGCGGAACCGGACAAGATCGCCGAAGGGGCGCGTCACCTCGGGCTCGACCGACACCATGTGGTCGCGCCCGTCCTCGCCGACCACGATCGACACGTTCCAGTCGGGTTTGGCGACCATCCGTTCGAAGGCGCGTTCGGTGACCTCGCCCCAGGCCCGCATCATCTTGAACATCGGATGCGGCACGAGGCCGGTTGCGGGATAGGACGACATCGCCTTGGCCGTTGCGCCGAGCCACTGGTTGGTGTTGCGCATCGACTCCATGAAGTCGTAGGTAAGCATGTAGCGCATGGAACTCCTTCCCGGGCCGACCGGTGCAAAATGTGGCTTTGCCCCCCGGAAGACGCCACGGTAAACTACCCGCAACACCTCGCGATGCTGCGGGCGCAAAGTATGCCGGAAGGGACCGTATGACAACTGGAGAAACGGACAAGACCGATCTGGACACCGGCGAAGCGGACCGTCTGAGCGAAAATCTGGCCCGAATCGAGGAATTGTCGCAGCGGCTGGTCGCGGCGATCGCGCATAAAAAGCATGTCGATCCCAGTCTGCAGGGCCCGAGCCACGACCTCATGATGAAGGCCGCGGCGGCCTATATGGCCGAGATGATGGCCAACCCGTCGAAAATGCTCGAACATCAGATCGGGTACTGGGGAAAGGCGCTCAAGCACGCGGTCGAGGCGCAGCACACGCTGGCGCAGGGCAGGCTCGAGGCGCCCGAGGACCACAGCCCCGAGGATCGCCGGTTCGCCAACCCGCTTTGGCAGACCCATCCCTATTTCAACTACATCAAGCAGCAGTATCTCTTTTCGTCCGAGGCCGTGGCGAACGCTGTGGCCGATCTCGAAGGGCTCGACGAAAAGGACCGCAAGCGGGTCGAGTATTTCAGCCGCCAGCTGATCGACATGTTCAGCCCCGCGAATTTTCTGGGCACCAACCCCGAGGCGCTGGCAAAGGCGGTCGAGACCGAGGGCGAAAGCCTGGTGCGCGGGCTCCAGAACCTCGTGCGCGACATCGAGGCGAACGACGGCGACCTTCTGGTGACGCTGGCCGACAAGGATGCCTTTCAGGTCGGCGGCAACATCGCCACCACCGAGGGCAAGGTCGTCTTCCGCAACCGCATGTTCGAACTGATCCAGTACGCGCCGCGCACCGAAACGGTCCACAAGACGCCGCTTCTGATCTTTCCGCCCTGGATCAACAAGTTCTACATCCTCGACCTCAAGGCCCAGAACAGCCTGATCCGATGGATCGTCGACCAGGGCTTCACCCTGTTCGTGGTCAGCTGGAAGAACCCGGACGCAAGCTACCGTGACGTCGGCATGGACGACTACATCGAGGAGGGGTTCCTCTCAGCCATCGCCGAGGTGAAGGCGATCACGAACGAGCCGAAGATCAACGTCGTCGGCTACTGCATCGCGGGAACCACCCTGTCGCTGACGCTGGCGCTGATGAAAAAGCGCAAGGACCGGTCGGTGAAATCGGCCACGTTCTTCACCACGCTCACCGACTTCGCCGACCAGGGCGAGGTGGGCGTGTTCCTCGACGACGATTTCGTCGACGGGATCGAACGCGAGGTGCATGGCAGCGGCATCCTGTCGTCCTTCTTCATGAGCCGGACCTTCAGCTACCTGCGGTCGAACGACCTGATCTACACGCCGGCGATCCGCAGCTACATGCTGGGCGAGGCGCCGCCGGCCTTCGACCTGCTCTACTGGAACGGTGACGGCACCAACCTGCCGGCCCGGATGGCGGTGGAATATCTGCGCCGGCTCTGCCAGGCCAACCGCTTCGCCAGCCCCGAGGGCGTCGAGTTTTGCGGCGAGACCCTGCAAATCTCGGAGGTCGACGTGCCGCTTTGCGCCATCGCCTGCGAGACCGACCACATCGCCGCCTGGAAATCGAGCTATGACGGCGTCCGGCAGATGGGATCGAAGGACAAGACCTTCATCCTGTCGGAATCCGGGCATATCGCCGGGATCGTCAATCCGCCGTCGAAGAAGAAATATGGCCACTACACCCATGATGACCTGAGCCTCGACCACGATGCCTGGCGCGCGGCGGCGCAGTTCCACGAAGGCTCGTGGTGGCCGCGCTGGGGCGAATGGCTGGCGGCGAAATCGGGCAAGCAGGTCCCGGCGCGCCAGCCCGGGGATGCGTCCCATCCCGCCCTTGCCGATGCGCCCGGACCCTACGTGACCGAGGTTCCCGGGACCTGACTCCGGCACTCTCGGTAGCGCCCGCGAGTTTTTTTGCTGCAGCGCAGCATTTTCCCTCTTGAAATGCTGCGCTGCGGCAGGCATATAGCTCCCAGAGACAAGAAGCGGGTCTGTCCCGCAAACTCGTGGAGCAAACAAAATGGCCAAGACCCAAGACTACACCAAGATGATGAAAGACATGATGGGCGCATTCCCCGTCGACATGACCGCCATGCAGGACGCGTTCAAGACGCAGGCCGCGCTGGCCGACAAGATGTCGAAAGTGGCGTTCGAAGCCGCCGAGAAGTCGACCGAGATTTCCGCCAAGTGGACGAAGGACACCCTGACCAAGCTGTCCGGCGTGACCGCCGTCAAGGACGAGCCGGCCGACTACAGCAAGGCGATGACCGATTTCGCCTCGGCTCAGGCTGAAATGGCTGCCGAGAACGTGGCCGCCTTCGCCGAAGTCGCCAAGAAGGTCCAGATGGAAACGGTCGAGCTGATGCTCGCCGCCGGCAAGGACATGAGCGAGGACATGACCGCCGCCGCCAAGAAGGCTGGCGCCGAAATGACCGCCGTTGCGAAAAAAGCGACCGCCGCCGCCAAGTAAGGCCGGCTGTCGGACTGAGATTGCGATTGCCGACCTCCTCCCTGTTGGCATCGTTACTGGGCGGGCTCTCGAAGCCCGCCCTTTCTTTTTGTCGAACCCGCGCGTAGGATTTGCTGCACCGCGACGAAAGGAAGACGGATTTGCCGGACCCTCAAAAGAAGTCGGACACCCAGACCCCGCTTCTGATAAAGCGCTACGCCAGCCGGCGCCTCTACAACACCGAGACGAGCGACTACGTCACGCTCGAGGATATCGCCCGCTTCATCCGCGACGGTCGCGAGGTCCAGATCATCGACCTGAAGTCCGGTGACGATCTGACGCGGCAATATCTTCTTCAGATCATCGCCGAGCATGAAAGCCGGGGTGAGAATGTCCTGCCGCTCGAGGTGCTGACAGACCTCGTGCGCAGCTACACCACGCAGGCGCAGTCGGTCGTTCCTCAGTTCCTCGCCATGAGCTTCGAGATGCTGCGCGACGGGCAGACCAAGATGATGGAGAATCTCGCCAAGCCCATCGCCGGCATGCCGGCCATCCCCGCCTTCGACGCGATGCGCGCCCAGCAGGAGGCGTTCATGAAGGCGATGACCGGGGGCATGGCCAACTGGTCAGGCCCCGGCCATGAAGATCCGGCCGAGGACGAGCCCAAGACCGACGAGCTGAACGAGATTCGCAAGCAACTGTCGGATCTTCAGGCGCAACTGTCGAAGATGGGCGGCAAGTAGCGCCGCGCTTCGGCTTCCATCGACCCGTAAATATCCCGGGGGTCCGGGGGCAGAGCCCCCGTTCTGGCGGGCAACGGGGGCAGAGCGCCCGGATGTGCGCTCAGGCGACCTCGGCGAACACCTTCTTCAGCGCCGCTTCCAGCTTTTCGAACATCTCGTCCATCTGCGCCGGCGTCATGATGAAGGGCGGGCAGAGCACGATGGCCTGGCCCAGCGGGCGGCAGATCAGCCCGTGGTCGGTGCAGGTGTTGGCGATGCGTTCGCTCACCGACAGGCTGCCGTCGAAGGGCGTCTTGGTCGCCTTGTCGGCCACCGCTTCCAGCGCGCCCATCAGGCCCTTGCCCCGCGCCTCGCCGATGTTCGGGTTCTCGGCCAGATAACGCAGGCCGGCCTCGAACTTGGGTGTCAGCGTGCGGACGTTGTCGATCAGCGGCCCGTGCGTGTCGTCGCCGTTCAGGATCAGGTCGATCGCCTTCAGCGCGATGGCCGACCCGACCGGGTGGCCCGGAGGCGGTGAAGCCATGCGGAAACTCCTCGATCGCCTCGGAGGCGGCCTGAAGCCGGTCCGAAAGCTCGGGGCCAAGGATCACCGCCCCCATCGGGAAATAGCCCGCCGTCAGGATCTTCGACGAGATGATGGCGTCGGGCATGAAACCGTAGGTCTGGCAGCCCCAGACCTCGCCGGTGCGGCCGAATCCGCAGATCACCTCGTCGGCGACCAGCGGGATGCCGTGCTTCTTGAGGATCGGCTGGATCGCCTGGAAATAGCCCTCGGATGGCGGGATCACCCCGCCGGCACCCATCACGGGCTCGGCCACGAAGGCGGCGATGGTGTCCGCGCCTTCGCGGTCGATCAGCTCTTCAAGCTCGCGCGCCATCCGCGCGGTGAACTGCGGCCTCGGTCTCGCCCTCCTGTCCCTCGCGCCAGTAATGCGGGCAGGTCAGGTGCAAGAAGCCCGGCAGCGGCAGGCCGAAGACCGAGTTGTAGGGCTTGCCCGTCATCGAGGCCGAGACCACGGTGACGCCATGATAGCCGTTCTTGCGGGTCAGGATCTTGCGCCGCTGGGGCGTGCCCTCGGCGCCGCCGAGGAACCACATCATCTTGACCAGCGTGTCGTTCGCCTCGGACCCCGAGTTGGTGTAGAACACCTTGCCGCGCTCGAAGGGCGAGACCTCGATCAGCTTCTCCGACAGCATCACGGTGGTGTCGGCCATCCGCCCGAAAAAGGCGTGGTAGCCCGGGAAAGCGGTCGTATTGCGCCTTGGCGGCGGCGGCCATGCCGGGGTGATCGAAGCCCGCGACCATGTTCCAGAGGCCCGAGTTCGCGTCGAGGTAGCGCCGTCCGTGCACGTCGATCGACATAGGGGCCCTGGCCATGGGTCAGGACCACCGGGCCGCGCTGATGGATCGTCGGCAGATCGGTGAAGCCGTAGAAGGAATACTGATCGGCGCGCGCTTCCCAGCTGTTGACCGCGGTATCGGGCATGTTCGTCTCGCTCCTTGTCGGGTGTCGCCGTGCAGGCTATCGCCGCTTTCGGTCGGCGGCAATCGGTGACGTGCCGGCATCGCCGGAATGCCGCGGCAGGCTGTCGTTCAGCTTGAGCCAGGGCAGTTTCTCGCGCCAGAATGTATGGCATTCCGGCGCGTAGGCCGCGGGATCCTCGAGCGACGCGGCATAGAAATCCGGTTTCGCCCGGCCACCGGTCGGACCGGTAGCCCATGGGCGACCCGCAGGTGCCGCAGAACATCCGGACAACGCCGGGTGACGAGTGGTATTCCTTCGGCGCGTCGCCGACCCAGCGCCAGGCCGTGTCGCGGATCGACAGGGTCGATGGTCATCGGCGCCGAACAGGCGCGCCGGCAGCTTTCGCAATGGCAGTGCGAGGCGTCGACGACGCCCTTGGGGTCGAAGGCGAAACGCACCGCGCCGCACAGGCACCGTCCGTGGGTCTGGGTCATGGAATATCCGCGTCACCCGATGGTCGCATGCAGTCTGGTCGGCGTTGCCCGTGCGGGTCAATAGGACTAGCGTGGCCGCGGAGGCGCGCGATGGTCGATACACCCGGAAAGATCACGCTGTGGGGCATCGAGGTCTTCGCGGCCGCGGTCGAGGAACGCTCGATCTCCGCCGCGGCGCGGCGTCTGGGGGTCAGCCCGTCCTCGGTCAGCCAGCAGCTCACCAATCTCGAGGCCGCCCTTGGCGCGACGCTTCTGGACCGGGGCGCGCGACCGCTGACGGTCACCCCGGCGGGCCAGCTTTTCCGCCACCGCGCGCAGGCCATCCTGAACGAGGCCGCCGAGGCGCGGGCCGAGCTTGCCATGCGCGACATGGCGCGGCTGTCGCGCTTCAACCTCGGCATGATCGAGGATTTCGACGCGGACGTGACGCCGGCGCTGCTGACCGGGATGGCCGAGGATCTGCCGACCACGCGCTTTTTGCTGGAAACCGGGCCAAGCCACCGGCTTTACGACCTGCTCGAGGCGCGCACGCTCGACGTGATCGTGGCCGCCGATCTGGGGCCGGCGGCCGATTGGGCCGAGGTCCACCCCCTGTTCGAGGAACCCTTCGTCGCCGCCGTGCCCAAGGGGGCGGTGGGCGAAGGGGCGGATGTGCTGGCCACGCTGCAATCGCTGCCGCTGATCCAGTATACCGCGCGGCACTACATGGGCCGCCAGATCGCGGGGCACCTGTCGCGGCAGAACCTGACGCTCAGCCACCGGTTCGAACTCGACAGCTATCACGCGATCATGGCGATGGTGGCCGAAGGGGCGGGCTGGACGATCCTGACGCCGCTGGGGTTCCTGCGCGCGGGACGGTTCCGTGACCGGGCCGACGTGATCCCGCTGCCCTTCGCACCCCTGACGCGCACGATCTCCCTGACCGCGCGGCGCGAGGTCCTTCAGGACATGCCGGCGCGGGTTGCGGCGCGGCTGCGTCCCCTGATGAAGGACCTCATCGTGGGGCCGGCGACGCAGCGGATGCCGTGGCTAGGCGACAGCTTTCGCGTTCTTTGAGCCAGTCATCACCTCGTCCGCGGCGGCGACCAGCGCGTCGGCGATGAAATCGCATTCGTCCAGCGTCAGCCGCGCGGGCAGGCGGGCGTCGCAGGCGCGCATCAGCATCGCGCGGGTCCGCGGCAACTCGGGCAGGGGGCCAAGGAACTGCCAGTTCCAGAAGGCGCGGGCGTTGTCGCTGCTCATTCCGAAGACCTGCACCGGCACGCCGCGCGCCTTCGCGGCCTCCTGAAAGGCCAGCGTGTCCTCGTTCGAGAGGCCCACAAGGTTGAACTGGATCGAATTGGGGGCGCGTTCCTCGGGCGCCAGCTTTTCGGGCACGTCGATCCAGGGCGAGGCGTTCAGCCGCGCGGCCACATGGTCATGGTTGCGCCGTCCGTCGCGCGACGCGGCGGGCCAGTTCGGGAAGCTGCGGACGGATCACGGCGGCCGAGAGGTTGTTGAGCCGCGTGTTGTAAAGCGGCAGCTTGTTCTGCCAGCGCGCGAAGGCGTCGTGCAGGACCGGGTGCTTCTTCCAGTTGTGCTCGTAGGCGCCCGACATGATCACCGCGCGGGCCATGATGTCGGGGTCGTCGGTGACCAGGATGCCGCCTTCGCCCGCGTTCAGAAGCTTGTAGGACTGGAACGAGAAGCAGCCGACCTGGCCGATCGTGCCGATGTTGCGCCCGCCCCAGGTGGTGCCCAGCGAATGGGCCGCATCCTCGATCACCGGAACCCCGGCGTCGTCGCAAAGCGCCATGATCGCGTCCATGTCCGAGGTGTGTCCGCGCATGTGGCTGATCAGCACGGCCGCGATCTCGGAGGTCAGCTTGGCGGCGAAATCGTCCATGTCGATGCGGTAGTTCTCGCCCACTTCCACCAGCACGGGCACGCAGTCGGCGTGCACCACGGCCGAGGGCACGGCGGCGAAGGTGAAGGCGGGGATCAGGACCTTGGCGCCGCGCGGCAGCCCGAGGGCCTTCATCGACAGGAACAGGGCCGCCGAACAGGACGCCACCGCCAGCGCGTATTTCGGCCCCGAGAAGCTCGGCGAATTCCTGCTCGAGCAGGGCCACCGGCGCGTTTTCGGGGGCCGTGTAGCGGAAGAGATCACCGGTCTTCAGCAGACGGTCCACCTCGGCCCGGGCGGCCTCGGGGATCGATTCGGCGTCGTAGGTGTTCGGTGCGTTGGTCATCTTTTCGATTTCCCGAAACTGATCTTCGGGAAAAGCGTATATCAGGAGGCGCTGCATCGCCAAGGAATTATTGTGACCGTTCCATGACGCGACAAATACGCAGCACCGCGGCGCAGGATGCGCCCATGGTGTTTGACGGGGAAGGGCAGGGACGGACGGCGGTTCAGATGCCCAGGCGGTCGCGCAGCGAGAACCACGTCATCGCCAGTGTCAGCAGCGGCGCGCGCAGGGTGGTGCCGCCCGGGAACGGCATCCCCGGCAGTTTCGCCAGCGTGTCGAAGCGCTCGGCCTGCCCGGCGATCGCCTCGGCCATGACGCGGCCGGCAAAGCCCGAAAGCGCGACGCCGTGCCCCGAAAAGCCGCTTGCGGCCAGCGCGTTGGGCGCCACGCGCATCACCGCGGGCAGGCGGGTCATCGTGATGCCCAGCGTGCCGCCCCACACATGGCTGATCTCGACATCGCCAAGTTGCGGGAAAAGCGACAGCATGCGCTGGCGCAGCTTCGTCGTGATGTCGCTTGGAAAACCCAGCGTGTAGCTTTCGCGCCCGCCGAAGAGGAACCGGCGGTCTTCGGACATGCGGTAGTAGTTCACCACGAACTTCGAATCCGCCACCGCGATGTCGCGGGCGAGGATGTCGGTCCAGCGGTCGCCCAGCGGTTCGGTCGCGGCGATGAAGCTGTTGATCGGCATCACGCGCGCCGACAGCTTGCGGTCGAGATCGGGCAGATAGCCATTGCCGGCGAAGATCACGTGGTCCGCCAGCACCGTGCCATCGCCGGTGTAGACGCGGCTTGGGGCGCCATGCACCACCTCGGTCACAGCCGAGCGTTCGAGGATGGTGGCGCCCGCGGCCTCGGCGGCGCGGGCAAGGCCGAGGCAGTAGCGCAGCGGGTGGATGTGACCGGCACCCATATCGAGGACGCCGCCCTTGTAGGCCTTGGTCTTCACCAAGGCCTGAATGTCGGATTCCGACAAGACCTCCGCCTGATCGTAGCCGTATTCGGTGGCCAGATGTTCGATATCTGCACGTGCCTCGCGCGCTTCGGCGGCCGAGTATTCGCCATGGGCGACGCCCGGAAGGTACTTTGCCTCGGGCGCATGCTTCGCCGACAGCTCGCGCACCTGTGCCTTGGCCGCCTCGGCCATGTCCCAGACGCGCATGGGCGGCCTCGCGGCCCATCTTCGCCTCGATCCAGCGCTGGCTCTTGTTGAAGCCCGATCCGACCTGTCCGCCGTTGCGCCCCGAGGCGCCGAAGCCCGCGCGATGGGCTTCCAGGACGGTGACCTTCATCCCGCGCTCGGCGAGGTAAAGCGCCGCCGACAGCCCGGTGAAGCCCGCGCCGATGACGCAGACATCGGTGCGGGCCTCGCCCTTCAGCGCCGGGCGTTCGGGCGGGATCTCGGCCGAGTCGGCGTACCAGCTTTGCGGGTATTCGCCGTGGGGGTCGTTTCGGAAAAGGGCGGTCATGGTATCAGACGTTCAACAGAAGATGTTCGCGTTCCCAAGGGCTGATGACCTGCAGGAACTCCTTGTATTCGGCGCGCTTGACGATCTCGTAGACGCGGCAGAACTCGGGGCCGAGGATCTCGTGGATCTCGGTCGCTTCGGCGAAGAGGTCCAGCGCGTCGCCCATCGTGTCAGGCAGTTCCTCTTCTTCGTCATAGGCGTCGCCCTTGTAGGACTGCGACGGCCAGATGTCCTTGGTCAGCCCCAGATAGCCGCAGGCCAGCGATGCGGCGATGCCCAGGTAGGGGTTGCAGTCCATGCCCGCCAACCGGTTCTCGACGCGCCGGCTTTCGGTCTCCGAGATCGGGATGCGAAGCCCGGTGGTGCGGTTGTCGCGTCCCCAGGCCAGGTTGATCGGCGCCGCGTGATCCTTCACATAGCGCCGGTAGCTGTTCACATAGGGTGCGAGCACCGCGATCACCTGCGGCAGATGGGTCTGCAGGCCGCCGATGAAGTGGAAGAAGGCGTCGGTTTCGCCGCCCTGCGGACCGGCGAAGATGTTCTTGCCCGTGGCCCGATCGGTGACCGAGTGGTGGACGTGCATGGCACTTCCCGGCTCGCCCTCGATCGGCTTGGCCATGAAGGTGGCGAAACAGTTGTGACGCAGCGCCGCCTCGCGGATCAGCCGCTTGAAGAAGAAGATCTCGTCGGCCAGCTTCACCGGATCGCCGTGGCGCAGGTTGATCTCGAGCTGCCCCGCGCCGCCCTCCTGGGTGATGCCGTCGATCTCGAACCCCTGGGCTTCGGCGAAGTCGTAGATGTCGTCGATCACCGGGCCGTATTCGTCGACCGCGCTGATCGAATAGGCCTGCCGCGCGGCAGCGGGGCGACCCGTGCGGCCCATCATCGGCTCGATGTTCTTGGCCGGGTCGAGGTTGCGCGCGACCAGGTAGAATTCCATCTCGGGCGCGACGATCGGTTCCCATCCCTTCTTGCGGTAAAGATCGACCACGCGCTTGAGGACGTTGCGCGGCGACATCGGGATCGGCCTGTCCTTCTGGTCATAGGCGTCGTGGATCACCTGAAGCGTCAGGTCCGCCGTCCAGGGGGCGGCGGTCGCGGTGTCCATGTCGGGCTTCAGGATCATGTCGGGTTCGGTGAAGCCGGCGTCCCCCGCCGCTTCGCCCCAGTCCCCGGTGATGGTCTGGAAGAAGATCGAGTTCGGCAGGAAAAAGCGCTTCTGGGTCGCGAATTTCGAGGCGGGCATCGCCTTGCCGCGGGCGATCCCCGGAAGGTCGCCGATCAGGCATTCGACCTCGTCGGGCTTGCGTCCCGCCAGATACTCCCGCGCCGCCTCGGGCAGGTTCTCGAACCAGTCAGACATGGGCGGTCTCCCGAAAGAAAGCGGCGATCCTGTCGGCCAGGCGCGCGTTGTCCGTGGGCTGGTCGAGCCGGGCCTCGGCATCGTCGAGAAGGGCATCGGGAACCACGCCGCGGCCGCGGTGCCGGATCAGGTCGCCCAGTGCCTCGGCGCCGTATTCGGGATGCGGCTGCACGGTGAACATGTGGTCGCCATAGGCCAGGCCGGCATAGGTGCAGCCCGGATGGGTGGCAATGACGCGGGCGTCTGCGGGCGGCTCGACCACCTGGTCCTGATGCCAGGCGTTCAGCGACAGCGTCTGCCCGTCGAAGTCGTAATCGGTCCGGCCCACGCGCCAGCCGCCGGGGAACTTCGTGACCCGGCCGCCCAGGGCCTGCGCCACGATCTGATGTCCAAAGCAGATGCCGACCAACGGCATCTGGGCCTCATGCACCTTGCGGATGAACTCCTCGAGCGGTGGGATCCAGGGAAGGTCGTCATAGGCCCCGTGGCGCGAGCCGGTGATGAGCCAGCCGTCCGCGGCATGGATGTCGGGCGGGAAGTCGCCGTCGACGACGCTCCATGTCCGGAAGGTCAGGCCGCGACCCGCCAGAAGGGTTTCGAACATGTCGGAATAGTCGCCCTCGCGCGCACGGACGGAATCGGGCGCGTGGCCAGTCTGAAGAATGCCGATAAGCATGGATACACCAGTGTTTGACGTGCCCTGCACGCTATCCGAGCCGAACCGGGCGGTCAAACGCTCTCAAGGTAGAGGGCGTGGCGTTTCGTGGCGTCAATGTTCTGGAATCGCGCCAGTTCCTGCCGCTTGGTCAGCACGATGTTGCGGATGAGGTCCGGGTTGAAGATGCGCGCCATCTCGTCGCTGGTTTCGAAGTCGTCGATCGCCGCCGCCCAGTCGCGGTGCATTTCGGGCGCGTCGACCTCGTAGGCGTTGCCCGAGATCGGCGCGGGGGGCAAAAGCCCGTCCTCGATCCCGTTCAGCGCCGAGCCCAGCACGGCGGCGAACAGCAGGTAGGGGTTCACGCAACCGCCCGCGACGCGGTGTTCGATCCGCCGCGCCCGGTGCGACCCGCCGGGGATGCGGATGGCGACGGTGCGGTTCTCGTAGCCCCAGACCGCGTTGATCGGGGCGTGGCTGGCTTCGACGAAGCGTTCGTAGGACGGGCCGTGCGGCGCGAAGATCAGCGTCGCCGGGCGCATCCCGCGCAGGCAGCCCGCGACCGCGTGGCGCAGGGTGTCGGTGCCATGCGGCCCCTTGTCGTCGAAGACGTTCCGGCCGTCGTCATCGAGCACCGAGAAATGCATGTGCAGCCCGTTGCCGGCAAAATCCTCGAAGGGCTTGGCCAGGAAGGTCGCCGCCATACCGTGCCGCCGGGCAAGCCCGCGCACCAGCATCTTGAAAAGCCAGGCGTCGTCGGCCGCGCGCATGGCGGGGCGGTGGTCGAGGTTGATCTCGAACTGGCCCACGCCCGATTCCGAGGTGGCCGATTGGGCCGGGATGCCCATCGCATCGGCCCCGTCGTAAAGCGCGGTGAAGAAGCTGTCGAAGGCATCAAGCTCGTCCAGCGACAGGATCGCCTCGCCGACATGGGTCACGGCCCGTCCGGGGGCCGTGGCCGGCGCCATCTGGGTCAGGTAGGCCGGATCGAGCAGGTAGAACTCAAGCTCGGTCGCGGCCAGCACGGTCCAGCCGCGTTCGGCATAGCGGTCGAGGACGCGCGCCAGCGCATGGCGCGGATCGCCCGGAAAGGGCGCGCCGGCCTTGTACATCCACATCGGCACCAGCTCGGACGGGCTGTCGAGCCAGGGCATCGGCATCGGGCCGCGCCCGGTGGGAAGGAGCGTGCCGTCGGCATCGCCGCTTTCCCACAGCAGCGGGCTGTCCTCGATATCGGCCCCCGACACATCCACGTTGAGGGCCGAGAGCGGCATGCGCACCGAGCCAAGCGTTATCTCGTCGTTCCGGCCGGCTGGCAGGCGTTTGCCGCGGGCCTGTCCGTTCACGTCTGCCACCGCGATGCGGTAACTCTGGGCGGGTTTCATCTGATCACCTGGGGTCTGAGCCTGATACGCGCCCGGTCCTGCCGGGGCAGGTGACGGTTCAGGCGTCGGTTTATTGCGCCGAAAAGCGTGATGATGACAAGTGTCATCAGGATGAAATATCCCGCGACGATCGGATAGGGCACGAAGGGGTTGAAGGTCTTGTCGGCAAAGTAGCTGGCGTAGTAAAGCGCGTCGCCCTTCTGGCTGAGCGCCGGGAATCCCGAGAAGAACACAAGCGTCGTGGCGTGGAAGAGAAAGATCGCCTCGTTCGTGTAGGACGGCCAGGCAAGGCGCAGCGTGGTGGGCCAGGTGACGCGCCGGAACTTGGTCCAGCCGGCCAGCCCGTAGGCGTCGGCGGCTTCGAGATCGCCCTTGGGCACCGACCTCAGCGCGCCATAGAAGATCTCGCCCGAATAGGCGGCGGTGTTGAGAAAGAGCACGACAAGCGCTCCAAGCGCCGCCGATGTGAACGGATCGAAGACCCCGCTTTGCTGCTTGAGCGCCAGGAAGAGAAAGTAGGCCAGGAAGAACTGGATGAAGAGCGGCGACCCCCGGAACAGGAAGATGAACCATTCCGACGGCTTGCGCAGCCAGGGCGAGGCCGAATTCTTGCCCAGGGCCAGCGCCGTGGCGAAAAAGAACCCCGCGATCAACGACAGCGTTCCCAGGTAGATGTTCCAGATCATCCCCGACCCGATCAGGACGAACTGCTCGCAGAGCGTGATGTCCTGGGTCGGCAACAACCGTTCGCCGATCCCGAGCGAGCGCAGGCCATAGTCCCGAAGTGTCTCGGCGCAGCTCATGCCCGGCGCATCTCCTCTCCGGCCATGGTGGCCTGGCCGTGGCTCAGACGCCGGGTGAGGCGGCCGAGATAGACCTCGGAGACTTTCGTCATCGCCAGGTAGAAGACGAGAAGTGCCAGGAAGTAGTAGAGCCGCCAGTCGGGGTGCGGATACTCCGAGAACCGCGCGGTCTTCGAGGCGCCAAGCTCGCGCGCCCAGTAGACGATGTCCTCGACCCCCAGCAGGAACAGCAGCGGCGTGGCCTTGATCAGGATCATCCACAGGTTCGACAGGCCGGGCAGGGCGTAGACCCACATCTGCGGCACGAGCACCCGCCAGAACGCCTGGCGCTGGGTCATGCCATAGGCTTCGGCGGTTTCCATCTGCGCGCGGGGGACCGCCTGCATCGCGCCGTAGAGCACGTTCGCGGCGAAGGCGCCGAAGACGATGGCGAAGGTGAAGACCGCCAGTGCGAAGTTATAGGCCTCGTGCACCGATTGCGCGGCGTTCGACCGGGGCAGCTTGGCCTCGGGACAGACCAGGAAGTTCGCGCCCTGCCGGATCTCTTCGGTCCAGTCGGGGCAGAGCGCCTGGTGGCGCAGCCATTCAAGCGACTGGTCCAGCGCGATCACGAAAAAGAGGAAGAACGCGATGTCGGGAATGCCGCGCACCATCGCGGTATAGGTCTTGCCCAGCAGGGACAAGGGCAGGAACCGCGACCGGGAGGCCGCGGCGCCGGCGAACCCGAAGGCCAGCGCGGTGGGGGCGGTGATGGCCAGAAGCAAAAGCACCGTGACGAAACTGGCGTAGAAATTCATGTGCACCCCGGTCGTGAGGTAGCACGTCAGCCAGCGCAGGCCGTCAAGGGTCGAGGGATCTGTGCAGTACGAGAACATCTTGTGCGGGCCGCCCCCTTCCCCTCGAACGTTCCCACGAACGGGCCCGCGAAGGGGGAAGGGGGACGACGGCGTGACCGGCCGCTCGCGCGGCGGTCAGGCCGTTACCGGCCGCCGACTTCGTCGAGGTCGTAGACGGTCGCTTCCTCGCCGAACCACCGAACGATCATTTCGTTCAGCGTGCCGTCGGCCTTCAGCTCGGTGATCACCGCGTCGAAGGTGTCGCGCAGAGGGTCGCCTTCGCGCAGGCCCATGCCGACGCCGCCACCCAGCGGCACATCCTCGCCCACGAAGGACATGTCGGGATCTTCGTCGACGATGGCGACAAGGAAGTCCTTGTCGGCGAAGACCGCGTCGGCCTCGCCGTTGCGCACGGCGGCGACGGTTTCGTCGGGTGTCGCGAACTCGAGCAGCGTCGCGCCCAGAGGCGGCGATATGCGAGGCCTGGATCGTGTTGACCTGCGCCGCGATCACGCCGCCTTCGAGATCGGCATCGGGGTTGGTCGAGGCAAAGGCCGAGGCCGCGGGCGGAATGTAGTTCTGCGTGAAGTCGATGACCTCTTCGCGCTCGGGCGTGATCGACATGCCGGCCATGATCGTGTCGTAGTTGGCCGAGGTCAGGTTCGGGATGATCGAATCCCAGTCGTTGGTGACCCATTCGCAGGTCAGGCCGGCGCGTTCGCACAGAAGATCGCCAAGTTCGCGCTCGTAGCCGTCGACCTCGCCGTCGTCGTTGATGAAGTTGTACGGAGGATAGGCGCCTTCGGTGCCCATGCGCACCACGTCCTGCGCCAGTGCCGCACCGGCCGTCAAGGCGAGGATGGCAGTCGAAAGGATGATTTTTTTCATGATGTTACTCCCGGTATCTTGTTTTTCTGGTTACGCGGCCGTGACGGAAAGGAATTGCTGAAGCCGCTCGGTTTGCGGGCTGCCGAACAGGCGGTCCGGGGGACCCTCCTCCTCGATCCGGCCCTGGTGGAGAAACACGACATGGTCGGACACGTCCGCCGCAAGCCGCATGTCGTGGGTGACAAGAAGCATCGTGCGCCCCTCGTTTGCGAGATCCTTGATGACCCGGACCACCTCTTGCTCGAGCTCGGGGTCGAGCGCCGAGGTGGGTTCGTCGAAGAGAAGCGCGCGCGGCTCCATGCAGAGCGCGCGGGCGATGGCGGCGCGCTGTTGCTGGCCGCCGGAAAGCTGCGCGGGGTAGGCGTCGCACTTGTCGCCGATACCGACCTTGTCGAGATAGCCGCGCGCGGCCTGCTCGACCTCGGCCCGGTCGCGCCGCAGAACGGTGATCGGCGCTTCCATGACGTTCTGCAGGATGGTCATGTGGGCCCAGAGGTTGAACTGCTGGAACACCATCGACAGGTTCGTGCGGATGCGCGTGACCTGCGCCCGGTCCGCGGGCTGGCGTCCGCCGCCGCTGCCACGCCAGACGATGGGTTCGCCTTCGAAGACGATCTCGCCGTTCTGGCTGTCTTCCAGAAGATTGGCGCAGCGAAGAAGCGTCGACTTGCCCGACCCGGAGGATCCGATCAGCGACACGACATGCCCGCGTTCGGCCACCATATCCACCCCCCTCAGCACCTCGAGCGCTCCGAAGCTCTTGTGCAGGTTGCGGATTTCGATGACGGGCGTGGTGGCTTCTGTCATGGGCCGGACTTGTTGGGTTTCACCGACGGTGAGGTTAGGACCGGATCATTCTCGATTGCAATCGTCAAACTGCACGACCTTGGGGCAATCGCCTCATTTCCGGGCAGTTGTGCCGGTGTTGCCGGTCGGGGCGGCGGGCCTGCGACCCCGCGCGAGCGGACGCAGCCGACGCCGGTCCTGGCGGGCCCTAGGCCCGCCGCGCCTCGACCCGTTGCCGGGCCAGGTTCGAATCCCGGTCGTTGACGCCCAGAAGGTTCGCGGCAAGGCGCAAGAGCGCGTCCTCCTCGTAGTCGCGCTGTCCATCGGCCAGAACGACATCCCAAAGCGCCTCGATCACGCTTTCGCGGTCCTCGTAGGGCACGGCGTCCTTGATGGCGCGGGTGAAGCGCACGGTGTCGGGCGCTTCGGTTTCAAGCTCTTCGCCCTGGCTTCGCAACGCCGCCGCCTCGAAGGGGGAAAGGCCATATCGCTTGCCGAGGATGCGGTCGATGCGCGACATCTCAGAGGTGTCATAGTGGCCATCGGATCGGGCGATACGCACCAGAAGCCCGGCAAGGGCCAGACGCGCGTCGATGTCGCTGAGCGGGGCGGGGGACGGGGCGGTGAGCCGCTTGAGGAAATCTCCGAACATGGGGGGCATATAGGCCATTCTTTCGGCCGAGAGAAGGGTGTCGGCGCTAGCCGCGTGCCGACGACCGGTAGTGATAGAGTGCCGCCACCGCGCAGGAGGCCAGACGCGCCGCGTCGTCGTCGGCCCGGCTGTTCAGGATCACCGGGCAGCGCGCGCCGATGACCACGCCGGCGGCTTCGGCATGGGCGATGAACGTCAGCTCCTTGGCCAGCATGTTGCCGGATTCGAGGTTGGGCGCGACCAGGATATCGGCCCGGCCCGCGACCATCGACGTCAGCCCCTTGGTGCGCGCCGCCTCGACGTCGATGGCGTTGTCCATCGCCAGCGGCCCGTCGACGAGGCCGCCGGTGATCTGCCCGCGCTCGGCCATCTTCGACAGGATCGCCGCGTCCATCGTCGAGGGGATCGCGAAGTTGACCGTCTCGACCGCCGAAAGGATGCCTACCTTGGGTTGGTCGATGCCAAGTGCGCGCGCAAGGTCGATGGCGTTCTGCACGATGTCGACCTTTGTCTTGAGGTCGGGCGCGATGTTCACCGCCGCGTCGGTGACGAAGAGAAGCTGCTTCAGCCCCGGCACGTCCATCACGAAGATATGACTGAGCCGCCGCCCGGCGCGCAGGCCCAGATCGCGGTCGAGGATGTGATGGAGCAGCACATCGGTGTGCAGATGCCCCTTCATCAGCGCGTCGGCCCGGCCTTCACGGACAAGTTCGACAGCACGGGCGGCGGCGAGCTTGCGCTCGGGGATGGCGATCACCTCGATGCCGGTAAGGTCGGCGCCGATCTCTTCGGCGGCGGCGGCGATCTTGGCGGGGTCGCCCAGGAGGATCGGTTCGATCAGCGTGTGATCGCGGCCCAGGATCGCGCCGCCCAGCGATTTCGGCTCTTCGGGTGCCACCACGACGGTGCGCAGGGGCGGCAGCGGTTCGGCCTCTTTCAGAAGGCGCGCGAAATGGACGTGGCGGCGCAGAAGCAGGTCGGGCACGTCCTCGCCTTCGAAAGTCTGCGCGCGGTCGGGGGCCACGACCACCGCCTCGCCCGACAGGACCGTCGCGCCGTCCTCGCGCACCACCTCGGTCGCGAAGCGGGCAAGCCGGCCCTCGTCTTTCGACAGAAGCCGGACGCGGGCGGTCAGCCGGTCGCCCACGCGCGCTTGGGTCTCGGCGGTCAGCGTCTGGCTGCGATAGACCGTTCCGGGGCCGGGCAGCTTGTTGCCCAGCACCTCGGAAATCAGCGAGGCGACCCAGATCATCGGCGCCACGCCTTCGGGGATACCGTCGAGATCGCCATCGGCATCGGGCAGGTTCATCGGGTTGCGATTGCCCGACGAGCTGGCGAAGACGTAAAGGTCGTCGGCGGTGCACAGGCGCGTGGTCTCTGCGGTTGCGCCGATCTTCAGCCGGTCGAACGGAGTATTCTCGAGATGCAGCATCGTGCGGGCGTCCCTCGTCTGAATATGCACCCAGCCTAGCAGAAGCTCGTGCCCGGGGCAGGGACGTTATGCCGCGAAAAGCGGAAAGGTGACACCCAGAGCCCAGGCAAGGATCACGCCAAGCCCAAGGCCGACTGTCGACGCCGTGGCGCCGCGCCCCGCCCAGCGGCCCAGAAGCCCGTAGACCAGAAAGAAGAGAACGATCACCGGCAGCACGATCAGAAGAAAGAAAAGCCCCTCGAAATCAAGCGCCACGGCCAGCGCGAGCGACAGGAAGAATCCCGCCTTCGCCGCCAGCCGCCGCCAGAGCGCGGCCTGGCCCGCATCGGTCAGCGTGGCGTCGGCCAGCATCGCGGGCACGGTCCCCAGCGCCAGAACCGCCACGATGGTCCAACGGTCGCCGCTGGGCCAGAAGCTGGCGACATAGCGGTCGAGCGCACCGCCGAAAACCGCGAGGCCCCAGAACAGAAGTGCCGCGAGGGCCACGGCGCGCAGCGGACCGGGCGTGGCGCCGAAGGCGCGCAGGATCGCCAGTTGCAGCAGGCCCAGGATCAGCAGGTGCACCATCAGGTAATCCGCGACCAGCACCGGCAGAAAGCCGGTGTCGATGCGCGTCGCGATCAGCGGGGCCAGCACGGCGGGAAGAAGCACCGCGACCGCCAGACGCCCCGGCGAAAGCGGACCCACCGCCACGCGGTCGCGGGGCAGGATCTGCGACAGCGGCCAGCCAAGCGCCACGATGGCGGCCAGCATCGCCAGCACCGCACCCCCGGTGGCCGCGACCGGGACGGGATCGCCCCCCAGCCAGTCGCGTGCCTCGGCAAGGCCCGTCGCGCTGTAGAGCACGCCCACATGCTCGACCTGCGGCGCCACGACCGCGCGGCGCCGCAGGTCCTCCGCCGTGACCGTGTCGCCCTCCCGTGCGTCGGGGTCGATCAGGCGCAGGGCGGTCAGCGCGGCCTCGCGCAGGTGCGGCTCCCACTCCCCGGTGACGATCAGAAGGCTGGCCGGATGGTCCCGCGTCACCGCTTCGGAATACATCGACACCGCCACGACATCCGTCACCCGCGGGTCGGCGGCGGCGGTGCGCACGATGACGTCGGTGGCCATCGAATGCCCCAGAAGCGCCACCGGCCCTGTCACGCCGGGCAGGGCGAAGCCCGCGTCGATCACCCGCCGGGTTTCGTCCACAAGGCGCTGCGTGGTGCCCTCGACCGTGGTGACGTCGCCCGACATCGGCACCGTGTTGCGTCCATGCCCTTCGTAGTCGAACGCGAGCACCGCCAGACCGGCCTGCGCCAGCGTCAGCGAATAGGCCTCCATCAACTGGCGCGACCCGGCAAAGCCGTGGCTGACGACGACAAGCCGCCGCTCGCCCCCGGGCAGCCGGTAGAGCGTGGCGGGGGTGGTGCCGACCTCCACGGGCGTGATCTCGAGCCCCGCGCGCGCCGATTCGAGCCGCCAGAGCGACAGCGACAGGGCCACGATGGCAAGGGCGGCGACGAGCCAGTGAAGCGGGCGCAGGCGGGACATTTCGCGCATATAGCGCGCGGGCGGCGGCCCGTCCCGCCCTATTCGATGATTTCGCGCATCAGGTCGCCAAGGGTGATGTCGGGATCGAACCGGCCGGTTTCCAGGAAGGTGATGGTCTCGGCGATCACGATGGGGTCGTTCATCATGAAGGTATGCGTGACCGGCAGGACGATATGGTCGGTCAGCCCCTCGATCCAGGTGCTCTGGACCGAGACCTTGCCGTCGTCCGGCCCGTCGATGATCCGCGAATAGATCGGGTTGAGGGACCTGTCGCCGGCGATCACGCCCAGTTCGAAGTCCGGCAGGCCAAGGCGGTTGGGGGCGCTGTTGGGGCCGGTGCCCAGTTGCAGGCCGGCAGGGCCGTTCAGCCAGGCGAAGGCCTCGAGATCGCCGAAGGCGTCGACCAGTTCCGATCCATGGTTCGGCGGCGCCAGCATCACGACGCGTCCCATCTTTGGCGGGCGATGCTCCTCGAGCCAGGCGCGCAGCAGGATCCCGCCCATCGAGTGGGTCACGAAATGCGTGCGCGCGTCGCCGCAGTCTTCCACCGCCGTCGGGACCGCGACGTCGACGAGGTCGCCAAAGGGCATCTCGGTCGAGGGATAGCCGAGGTTCACCACCGTGTAGCCCCGGGTCTCCAGCGCAAGTTCCATGATCTTGAGCGAGGCCGGACCGCGCGCCAGCCCGTGCAGAAGAACCACGCAGTCCGCCCGCGCCGGAGAGGCGGCGACCAGCAGGGCAACGAGGATGGCAAGGATCCGTCTCATGTCGGGGAATGTAGGATCGACCGGGCCGGCTGCGAAGTCTGACGTTGCGACGCGCGCGTCACGGTCTACCATTCGCGCCGGGACCGGAGGATGAAATGAACGAACCCATCGCAGTGATCGGGGCCGGACTGTGCGGGTTGACCTGTGCCGCGGCCTTGCAGGAGGCTGGGCGCCGCGTCACCGTCTACGACAAGAGCCGGGGCGTCGGCGGGCGGCTGGCGACGCGGCGCGTGGCGCAACCCGGCGGTGATCTTGCCTTCGATCACGGCGCGCCCGAGGCCACCGGCGACGATCCGGCCTTCCTCGGCTGGCTGGCGGATCTCGGCGCGGTGACGCGTGAGGGGGCGGCACTCGGCCTGCCGGGGATGAGCGGTCTGCTCAAGCCCGTGGCGCGGGGTCTCGACCTGCGCGCGGGCGACCGAGGTCGCGGCGGTGGTGCCCGAAGGGACCGGCTGGTCCCTGCACATGACGGACGGCACCAGGGCGGCGGGCTATGGCGCGGTGGTCCTGGCGATCCCGGCCCCCCAGGCGCTGCGGCTTCTGCCCCCGGATGGCCCGATCGCCGCGCGGGCCCTCGAATCGGTGACGATGGCCCCCTGCTGGACGCTTCTGGCGGCGTTCGAGGGACGGGTGGATGCGCCGGATCTGATCGTCGATACGGGCGATGTCGGACGAGCGGAACGGCAGTCTTCGCGCCCCGGCCGATCCGGCGCACCCGAATCCTGGGTCGTGCATTTCAGCCCGCACTTCACCCGTGCCCATCTTGAAACCGGACGCGAGGATGTGCTGCCGATGCTGATGGAGCGGTTCGCCGAGATCGCAGGGCCGTTGCCCCCCACGACCTACGCCGCCGCCCACCGCTGGCGCTTTGCCCGGACCGAGGTGCCGCTTGGCGCGGCGTTCGCCGGCGACCCCGCCACGGGACTTCTGGCGGGCGGGGACTGGGCGCTTGGACCCAACGCGGTCCACGGCTGGAAAAGCGGGCGGGCGATGGCGGGGGCCCTGCTTTCCGCCTGAGCGGAAAGGCGCTAGAGGGGCGCATGGCCCATGAGCTGACATCCCTCTCTGCGCTTCTGTCGCACGGGTTCGACACCGTGATCGACGTGCGCTCCCCCGCCGAATTCGCCGAGGATCACATCCCCGGCGCGATCAGCCTGCCCGCCCTGTCGGATGCCGAACGCGCCCGCGTCGGCACGATCTACAAGCAGGACAGCCCCTTTCGCGCCCGCAAGATCGGTGCGGCGCTGGTCGCGCGCAATGTCGCCGACCATCTCGACGGGCCACTGGCAGGCATGGACGGTGGGTGGCGGCCGCTGGTCTATTGCTGGCGCGGCGGGCAACGGTCGGGCTCGGTCGCCACGATCCTGCGCGAGATCGGCTGGCGCGTCGAGGTGCTCAGGGGCGGCTACCAGAGCTTCCGGCGCGAGGTGGTGGCAAGCCTCTACGACCGGCCGCTGGCGCACCGGCTGGTCGTGCTCGACGGCTACACAGGGACCGCCAAGACCGACCTGCTGGCACGGCTCAGGGCGCGCGGTGTGCAGGTGGTCGACCTCGAAGGCCTGGCGAACCATCGCGGATCGGTCCTTGGGCCGCGACCGGGCGGCCAGCCCGGCCAGAAGGCGTTCGAGACCGCGCTGGCGATGGCGCTGGCGGGCTGCGACCCGGAACGTCCCGTGCTGGTCGAGGCGGAATCGAGCAAGGTCGGCGCCCGCCTTCTGCCCCCGAGCCTCTGGAAGGCGATGACCGACGCCCCCCGGATCGAGGTCGAGGCGCCGGTGGATGCACGGGCGGCCTATCTGGCGCGGGCCTATGCCGACCTCACCGCCGATCCTGAGGCCCTCGTGCGTCGGATTGAACTCCTGATCCCGCTTCAAGGGCGCGCGCGGGTCGACGACTGGGCGGCGATGGCGCGGGCGGGCGATCATGAAATGCTGGCCCGCGACCTGATCAAGACCCATTACGACCCGCGCTATGCCAAGTCGCGCGCACGGTTTGCCGAGCGGCGCGTGGCGACCGTGGATGCGGACAGCCTGGACGATCCCGCGCTCGAGGCGCTTTCGGGCCGGATCGAGGCGGCGCTCGCCGCTATGTGACCGTCAGGCGGGGCGGGTCGTCGGTGATCCGCCCGATGATCGCCGCGGCATGTCCCGCCGCGATCAGTTCAGCCAGGCTCCGGTCGGCGCTTTCGGCCGGAACCGCAGCCAGCAACCCGCCGCAGGTCTGCGGATCGAAGAGCAGAGAGGCGCGGGGTGTGTCCGGCGCGGTCACGCGATCCGCCAGGGCGGCTCGGTTCTGGTCGAAGAGGGTCGAGTGGAGACCGCCTTCCGCCAGATTCCCGGCTCCCGCATAGACCGGGATCGACGCCAGATCGAGCGTCGCTCCCACCCCCGAGGCGTCGAGCATCGCCATCAGATGCCCCGCCAGCCCGAAGCCCGTGACGTCCGTCATGGCATGCGCCCCTGCAAGGATCGCCGCCGCGTCGCCCTGCGGGCGCACCATCGCGTTCCAGAGCGCCGCGATGTCGTCCCCCCGCGCCTTGCCCTGCATCTCGGCGGCCAGCAGGACGCCCGCGCCGAGGGGTTTGGTCAGGATCAGCGCGTCGCCGGGCCGAGCGCCCGCCAGCGTGATGCCGGGGCCGTCGAGCAGGCCGGTGACGGTGAAGCCGATCGTCAGTTCGGCCCCCTGCGTGGTGTGCCCGCCGACGATTGCCGCGCCCTCGGCGGTGAAGATGCCGCTCGCGGCCTCCATGATCTCGGTCAGCCAGCCCTCGCTCAGCCGCTCGCTCATCGGCGGCAGGATCAGCGAGGCCAGCACCGCCTGCGGGCGTGCGCCCATCGCCCAGATATCCCCCAGCGCGTGCACGGCGGCGATCCGCG
The DNA here is from genome assembly GCA_963709395.1 of uncultured Alphaproteobacteria bacterium. Classification (GTDB taxonomy): domain Bacteria; phylum Pseudomonadota; class Alphaproteobacteria; order Rhodobacterales; family Rhodobacteraceae; genus CAVPWP01. Next base: position 81,195 of record CAVPWP010000002.1, on the reverse strand, counting down.
CCATGAGGTGCGGGTCGGGCGTGACGGCGCGCAGATGATCGGTCGTCAGCACCTGCCGCGCGCCGCCGACCTGCACGATGGCCGCGTCGTCGCCGGGGCCGGTCAGCACGTCTGGGTGGGTCGTCGCCCGCGCCGCGAGAACCCGGGCCAGCGGCGCAGGCGCGACCTTGGCGCCGCAGCCGCCGCAGAGCGCCTGTCCGCCATGCAGCGCCTCGGCCACGCCGCGCGCGGCCTCGCGCGGGGGCGGTGGCGGGGCCATGCGGGGCAGGTCGTTCAGCTTGTCCATGAAGCGGCGGTCGATGCTGTCCTTCTGCCGCCAGATCCAGTCGCCGGTGGTGGAGATCCCCCATTTCTCGCCCAGTGCGGTCTTTCCGCCCAGCGAGATGAGCTTGAGGTAATCGCCCTGCGGCTCGAACCGCTTGCGCACGCCGCGCGCGAGATCGGCGCGCAGGTTGTGGGCCAGAATGGCCGCGGCACGCACCGCGTAGACCCCCGCCTTGGGGCGCGGGGCATGGGCGATATGCGCGCAGTCGCCCACGGCATAGATCGCGGGGTCGGTGACGGAACGCAGGAAGGGGTCGACCGTGACGAAGCCCCGCGTGAGGTCGAGGCCGGTCCCCGCCAGCCAGCCCTGTGGCCGCGCGCCCGCCACGCCCACCGTAAAGCGCGACGGAACGCTGCGCCCGCCCTCAAGGATCACCGCGTCCCCGGTCACCTCGACCGCCGCCGCCCCAGCCAGAACAGTGACGCCATGGCCCGCGACCGCCGCCAGGAGCCTTGCCTTCGCCGAAGGCCCGAGCCCCTGCGCCGGCGCGGCGGCCTCGATGACCGTGACCGTGGCGGGCCGGCCCCGCGTCTTCAGCGCATGGGCCATGGCCATCGACAGCTCGAGCCCGCCCACGCCGCCGCCGATCACGCCGATCTCGGCGGGGCCATCGCCGTCGCGATAGGCCGCCCAGGCATCCGCGAAGGGACCAAGGGGCTTGGCGGCGACCGCATGGTCCGCGAACCCCGGCAGTCCGGGCAGGTCCGAGGTGATGCCGATGTCGATCGAAGCGATGTCATAGGCGATCCCGCCGCGCCCGGCGATGTGGACACGCTTGCCCTCGCGGTCGATGGCATCCACCCGGCCCAGGATCAGCCGCGCCCCGGCGAAGCGCGCCAGCCGCACGAGGTCGATCTCGAGCATGTCGCGCGCATAGTGCCCCGCGACATGGCCGGGCAGCATCCCGGTGTAGGGTGCGGTCGGGTCGGGGTTGATCAGCGTCAGGCGCGCGCCGGGCAGGGGCTTCATGCCCCAGCGCCGCAGGACCAGCGCATGGGCGTGGCCGCCGCCGATCAGCACAAGTTCGCGCGTCAGGGGAAGGGGCAGGGTCTCCATGTCCCGGTGCCTAGCGCGATTGGCAGGCCAAGGCGAGGGGGCTCAGGGCGCGATCCAGTGGCCCGCGAAGCCGTCGGCGCGCCCGAAGCGCGCGCGGCGGTGGCGGGTGCGGCCGAGGTGGAGCGTCTCGATCCCCTCGATCCGCAGGTCGAGGACGGCGAAGCGGTCGGGCGTTGCTCCGGGAGTGTGCTCGGCCGGGTCGCCCAGCGGCGTTCCCGGCGCGGGGTCGCCGCCGTAGTTCGACCGTGCCCCGTCGGGAATCCGCGCCCAGTGCGCGGCGGCATCATCGCCGGTCAGGATTGTCGCGGTGACGGTGAGGCGGATCTGGAATTGCGCGCGCGGCTCCCAGATGACCAGCGCCGCGCGCGGGTCGGCGCGCAGTTCGGCGATCTTGCCCGAGGCGGTATCGGTATGCACCTCGATCCGCGCCCCGGTGCGGTCAGCTGCGCGCAGCACGACGACGCGCGCCGCGGCGCCCCCGCCAAGACCCGCCGTGGCCAGAACCGGATGGCGCGCCGGCGCGCGCCGGTCGGCCACGCCGCGCGCCATGCGCTGCCAGACCTGGTCGAGCGTGCCGGGCAAGGTTTCGAACGAGGGTCTACTCATAGCCCGTCATCTCCAGATAGCCGCGCCCGGGGTGGCTGCCGGTGATGCGGATCGGGCCTTCCCAGTAGGGAACGGCGGTGTCCATCCAGGCCTGTGGCTGCAGCGCGCGGACCGTCACGTCGAGGCCCCGGTCGGGCAGCGACAGCGCCCAGGCGGTCGGCACGTCACGGCCTGCCACGCGCGTGATCTCCAGCGGCTCTGCCGCGAAGGCCCCGTCGGGGAAGGGCGTCGGGGTGCCGTCCGGGTCGATCCATGTCGCGGCGGTGAAAGCGGGGCCTGAGCGGCTGCGCAACTGGAACCCCATCACCTTCTCGCCGGTGTCGAGGTGAAGCGAGAACCAGTCCCACCCGCTCTGGTCCCCGGCCAGCGGTTGCGAGGACCATTCGCGGTCGAGCCAGCCTGTGCCGGTCACGGCGACCTCGCCTTCGGGCAGCGTCAGGATGCCGGCGACCTCGTAGAACGGCTGCGAGTAGTAATAGCTGGCCTGCCCGGCCTGCGATTTCACCGAATAGCCGTCGTCACCCTGCGGGACGAAGGGGCGGTCGGAATTGAGGCGAATATCATACGCGAAATCAGCGCCTTGCGCCGTGACGCTGATGTTCGATAGCGTGAGGCCCTGCATCCGCCAGTCGTCGATGAACGCCGCGAAGGGCTCGGCCGTCACGCCGGCCTGGCCGATGCCGCCGCGCGCAAAACGTTCGGCGACATGGTGCCCGTCCGGCGAGGTGACGGCGGCGTGGCCCATCCAGACCTGCGGGCTGTCCCAGCCGTCCGCCTCGCCGGGGGCCAGCGCGTTGCGGAAAAGCGTCCATTGCAGCCCGTAGTCGCGCCCGTCGTCGCCGGTGAGGTTGGCGGTCAGATACCACCATTCGATCCGGTAGTCGGGGTGCGCGCCGTGATCGGCGGGGAAGGTGAAGGGCACGCCGCGTTCGGGGATGGCGAACCCGTCGGCGTCGGTGCCAAGCCCGGCAAAGCCCTGCGCAAATGCGGCAGCGGGAAGCAGGGCGGCGAGGATGAGGGCCCTAGCGTTCATGGGCGAACACCGCGATCAGCCGCGCCGGGGCCATGCGCGCCAGCCGCAACGCGGGCCAGAGGCTGGCCAGCCCCGCCGCCAGCAGGGACAGAAGGCCCAGCCAGACCCAGTCGCGCGGGAACAGGAACATCGGCAGCCGCCAGCCGAAGGCATCGACATTGATGACCGCCAGCAGCACCCAGGCCAGCAGAAGCCCAACCGGGATCGCCATGACAAAGGTCAGCGCGGCGAGCAGCAGCGCGCGCAGAAGTTCGAGCCGTGCAAGCTCGCGCTTGGTCAGCCCCAGCGCCCAGACCGGCGCAAGCTGCGGCAGGCGCATCGCGGAGAGCGTCAGAAGGCTGGTCAGGATGGCGAAACCCGCGATGCTCAGCGTCAGCACGTTCAGCGCGGCACTGACGGCGAAGGTGCGTTCGAACACCGCCAGCGAGAAGTCCTTGAGCGCGACCTGATCGACCATGTTCTCTTCGGGGATGCCGAAGTCGATCAGCGCCTGTCGCACCGCGTCTGTCTCGCCCTCGGGCACGCGCAGCCCGTAGTCGAGCTTCTCGATGCCCGGAAAGCGGGCGACCAGCTCGGGCAGGGCGATCAGCACCTGCGCCATCGGGTTGCCGTAGTCGCTGTAAACGCCGCCCACGATCGGCTCCCATCCGCCGGGCAGGGCGACGGTGTCGCCGGGGGAAAGCCCCTCCCGCCGCGAAAGCTGTTCATTGATCAGCACCGCCTCGCCCGAGGCCACCCGGTCCCAGACCTGCGGCAGCGCGTCGAGCATCGGCCAGTTGTCGCGGTAGGTCGCGTGGTCGGCCACACCGAACAGCTCGGCCGGCAGGCCCGCGGCGGTGCCGTCGACGTTCCAGATCGGCAGGATCGCATCGGTCATCGGTGCCAGCATCGCCAACATCGCCTCGGCCTGCGCCTCGGTCTCGGCGGCGACGTAGAGCTCGGAAGCCAGGCGCTGGTCGAGCCAGCCGGTGAAAGTCAGCCGAAAGCTCGACACCATCGTGCCGACGCCGATATTCGCGGCCAGCGCCAGCAGAAGCGCCATGAGCGCCAGCGACAACCCCGGAAGCTGCTGGCGCGTATCGGCCCAGAACCAGTCGGCCCGCGGGCCGGTCCCGCCGGTCCGCGCGCAAAGCCGCAGCGCGAAGTCCAGCACCGTCGGCAGGGCAAGGGCAGCGGCGATCAGCAGCGCGCCCAGCATCACGAAGCCCGCGACAAGCCCCTGCGCCAGCCCCGCCGCCAGCGCCAAAAGGAGAAGCGCGCCCGACGCAGCCAGCTGCGCCTTGCGCACCGACCCCGAGGCCATGGCCCAGGCGCGCGGACGGGCGGGCGCGAGGACGGGCAGGCGCGCGGTCTTCCACAGGCTCCCGGCGGCGGCCACGGCGGTGCCCGCCACCGCGATGCCGAGGCCCGCCGCCCACCACCAGGGGGTGAGCGTCAGCGAGCCTTCCACCGTCGCGCCGTAGATGCCGCGCAGGGTGGCCGCGACGCCCGGCAGAAGGGCGGCGGCGATCAGGTAGCCAAGACCCACGCCGATGGCGCCGGCGACAAGGGCGAGGATCAGAAGCTCGACCGCGACCAGCGCGGTCAGGCGGCGCGCCGACAGGCCAAGCGCGCGCAGGGTGCGGAACATCGGGCGGCGCTGCTCGAAGGCCAGCGCCACCGCGCCGTGCACGATGAAAAGACCCACCGCGAAGCTCAGAAGCCCGAAGGCGGTGAGGTTCAGATGGAAGCTGTCGGTCAGGCGGGCGAGATCGGCCTGCGCTGCCGGTTCGCGGCGTTCGAGCCCCGGGGCGACGCTGTCGAGCGGGGCGCGCCCGATGGGCTGGGTGTCGAGGATCAGAAGCCGCGACAGACCATCGACGCCCAGCAGCCGCTGCGCCACGGGGATGTCGGCGAAGGCCATGCCGGGGGCGAGGCCCTCGACCGCCGTGACCGGAAGGCCCGTGGGGGCAAGGCGGTCGGCCGTGGCCGGGGCGGCCAGAAGGATGCCGTTTGATCCGAAGAAGGCCAGCGGGTCATCGCCCAGTGCCTCGCCCGCCGCCGCCGTGCCCGGGGGGGCGGTCAGCGGGTCGATGCCCAGAAGCCGCACGCGCCCGCCCTCGGCCGCGATCCAGCCCTCGACCACGGGCGAGACGGCCCAGCCCGCGCGGCGCAGCGCCACATAGGTCTCGACCGGGATCGCGCCGCCATCGGCGGCCACAAGTTCCGCAAGCCCGCCGCCGCCGAGCGCCTGCGCGGCCTCGTCATAGCTTGCCCGCGCCTCGGCGTTGATCGCCTGCACCCCGGACCAGAGCGCGGTGGCCAGCGCCAGTCCGAGGACCAGCGTCAGAAGCTGCAAGGGTCGCCGCCGCCAATGCGACATCAGCGCCTGAAGCGTCGCGCGGGTCATGCCAGCCGTCCAAGGCTGAGGTGCAGCCGCCGGTCGAGCCGCGCGGCAAGTCGCTGGGAATGCGTGACCATCAGAAGCGCGGCCCCGGTTTCGGCCACGAGATCCAGCATCAGTGCCAGAACCGCGTCGCCGGTCGCCTCGTCGAGGTTGCCGGTGGGTTCGTCCGCCAGCACCAAGGCGGGCCGCGCGGCCAGGGTGCGGGCGACGGCCACGCGTTGCTGCTGGCCGCCCGAGAGTTGCTCGGGATAGCTGCGCGCCTGGGCGGCAAGCCCCAGCCGGTCGATCAGTGCGGCGCACCACGCAGGATCATGCCGGTCGGCCAGCCGCGCCTGGAAGGCGATGTTGGCGGCCACGTCGAGCGAGGGGATCAGGTTGAACTGCTGAAAGATCAGCCCCACCGTGCCCCGGCGCAGGGCGGCGCGGGCGGGGTCGTCCATCGTCGTGACCTCGTGCCCCGCGACGGCGACGCGGCCGGCATCCGCCGTCTCGAGCCCGGCCACGACATGCAGGAAGGTCGACTTGCCCGATCCGCTTTCGCCGGTCAGTGCCAGCGTCTGCCCCGCGTCGAGCGTCAGCGACACGCCACCAAGCACGCGCACCGGGCCGGCCTCGCCGGGAAAATTCTTCTTCAGGTCCTCGACGGCAAGAAGCATCTACAGTCCTTAAAGCACGTCCTGAGCCTCCACCCCGGTCCGCTCGCGGGCAGGCTTTGATTCAGCGCTTGAGCCGCCCCGCGCGGCCGCCCCGGCGCACGGTCATCCGGGCAAGCGTGGCGGCGCGGTCGGGCAGCGCGTCCATGATAGTGCGGCGCTCTTCGGGCGACAGGCGCGACCAGCTGCCGATCTCGTCGATCGTGCGGTGACAGCCCGTGCAGATCCGTGCCTCGGGGTGGATCAGGCAGATCTTGATGCAGGGGCTTTCGATCTCGTCCCGCTTCCAGATGTCGTCGCTCACGTCCATGCCCCTTTGCGCCGTCCCCGGCAGATAGCACGCATGATGCCGGATGCCAGAGCCATCGTCAGAGCCGCGCCATCCGGTCGAGCACACCCTGCAGAATATAGCCCGCCGCGACATGGTCGATCACCTCGCTGCGGCGCTTGCGCGAAGCGTCGGCTTCGAGAAGCGCGCGTTCGGCCGCGACGGTCGAAAGGCGTTCGTCCCAGAACGCGATGGGCAGGGCGCTTTCGCGCGAGAAGTTGCGCGCGAAGGCGCGGGTCGACTGGCAGCGCGGCCCTTCGGAGCCGTCCATGTTGAGCGGCAGGCCCAGAACGATGCCGACCGCGGCGCGGTCCTCCAGCACCGCGCCAAGGGCCGCTGCATCCAGGGTGAACTTCTTGCGGCGGATCGTGGCGACCGGTGTGGCCACCGTCCGGCGGGTGTCGGAAACGGCGACACCGATGGTCTTTTCGCCCAGGTCGAGCCCGGCGATCGCGCCCGCGGGCGGCAGGGCGGCGGCGAAGGCGGCGATATCCTCGAAGATCATTCCGCGATGCCGGCGCGCTGGCGGGCCTCTTCGATCAACGGCAGCGACCCGGGCTCGGCGGCGAAGGCCGTCAGGGCCTCGTCGGCGATGGCGCGGGCCTCGTCGGTGCGGCCCAGAACCCCAAGCGCGGTGATCAGCCGGGCCCAGTCCTCGGCGCTGCCGCCTTCGGTCGCCAGCCGGTCCGACAGACCCGCGACCATGTTCTCGATCATCGCCTGCCGGTCTTCGGGCGCCATGTCCTGCGCCGCGGCGATGTCTGCCTCCGTCGGACCGCGCGGCGCGGCCTCGCGCACCGGGGGCGCGGGCGGGGTGTAGTCCACGCCCGCGCGCATGGCCATTTCCTCGATCTGCGCGCGGATCGGCAGGTACCACGGATCGTCGGGCGTGCTGCGCTCGAGCAGCCTGCGCCAGATCGCGAAGGCATTGTCGGGCCGGCCGGTCTGGGAATAGAGCAGCCCCGAATAATAGAGCGCGGTCGAGTTGTTCAGGTCGCGCCGCAGCGCCTGCAACAGGGCCTCTTCGGCCTCGGGCGAGACGAATCCCCCAGCGGCAAGCACCATGAGGTCGGCAAGGTCGGCATAATCCGACCCCGTGGCGTCGTCGCCCATCAGCGCGATCACCTGCTCCTGCGCGCGCCGCGCCTCGGCGAAGTTGCCCAGCGCGGCCTCGTTGCGCGCCAGAAGCTGGTGGCCGGTCAGATCGTCGGGACGCTCGGCCAGCGCGCTGCGCAACTGGTCGACCAGTTCCAGATGGCGCGGGTCGGCGTTGGTCACGGGCGGGATGCGTGCCGCGACCTCGGCCTCGGCGGCGGCCTGGGACGGGCGGTTGGCCCGCGCGGCATCGGCCATCTCGATCCGGGCGGCCAGCGGCAGGTCGGGATAGCCCGGCGCGCCGATTCGCGCGTAAAGCGCCACCGTTCCGGCCACCACCACGGCTCCCATTGCCAGGGCGGCGACGACCGTCCCGCGCCGCGGCCCGGACTCGTCCGCGTCGGTGGCGGCCGCCGCCTTGCGGTCGGCCTCGAGCAGGCGGCGCGAGATCTCGACGCGAACCTGCCCGGCTTCCTCGGGGCTCGAGCACCCCGCGGGCAAGGTCGCGGTCGATCTCGGCCAGCTGGTCGCGGTAGACCCGCACGTCGGATGCGCCCGGATCGAGGCTGCGTCCCTGCCGCGCACGCAGCATCGAAAGCGCCAGAAGGGCTGCCACCCCAAGCGTCAATGCCGCCGCCACGATCCAGAATGCCATTCGCCGTCCTCCGTCCGCACCATGTATAGCGCCAGGGGCATGGAAAAAACCCCCGGCAAGGCCCGATCTGGCCGAGCAGGGCCCACAGGGGCGCGGGCGATTGACGCATGTCGCGAAATCCCCGCGTTATGCCGCAGCGGGCCTTGGCATCGCGCGGCGGATTTCCCATTAAGGGGCAGGACATCCGACAGGGGTCGGGGGGCCCTCCGGGGCGCTCGCCGGACCCGGTCTGCGCGAAAGGGCCGCCATGAAGCGCTATTCCGTCTTTGCCGTCGCGCGCGAGGCGTTTCGCGGCCACACGGGCTGGGACCGCGCCTGGGGCAGTCCGACCCCGCGCGACCGCTATGACGTGGTGATCGTCGGCGCGGGCGGTCACGGCCTTGCCACCGCCTACTACCTCGGCAAGAACCACGGCATCACCAATGTCGCGGTTCTGGAAAAGGGCTGGCTCGGCGGCGGCAACACCGGACGCAACACGACGATCATCCGATCGAACTACCTGCAGGACCCGTCCGCCGCGATCTACGAGAAGTCCCGCAGTCTCTACGAGACGCTGAGCCAGGAGTTGAACATGAACGTCATGTTCAGCCCGCGCGGCGTGATGATGCTGGCCCAGACCGAGCATGAGGTGCGCGGTTACAAGCGCACCGCGCAGGCCAATTCCCTGCAGGGGGTCGAGACCGAGTTCATCGGCCCCGAGCGGGTGAAGGCCCTTTGCCCGATCATCGAGACGCGCGGACCGCGCTATCCGGTCCTCGGCGCGCTCTGGCAGGCGCGGGGCGGCACGGCACGGCACGACGCGGTGGCCTGGGGCTATGCAAGGGCCTGCTCGGCGATGGGGATGCACATTATCCAGCAGTGCGAGGTGACCGGAGTGCGGTCCGAGAACGGGCAGGTGACCGGCGTCGAGACGACGAAGGGTGCGATCGGCTGCGGGAAACTCGGCATCGTTGTCGCGGGGCATTCGGGCGTGGTGGCCGGGATGGCCGGGTTCCGCCTGCCGATCGAATCGGTGGCGCTACAGGCGCTGGTCAGCGAACCCATCAAGCCCTGCATGGACGTCGTCGTCATGGCCAACACCGTGCACGGCTACATGAGCCAGTCCGACAAGGGCGAAATGGTGATCGGCGGGGGCGCGGACGGCTACAACAACTACACGCAGCGCGGCAGCTTCCATCATATCGAGGAAACCGTGCGCGCGCTGGTCGAGACCTTCCCGATCATCAGCCGGCTCAAGATGCTGCGGCAATGGGGCGGGATCGTCGACATGACCGGCGACCGCTCGCCGATCCTGTCGAAGACGCCGCTGGGCGGCTGCTTCATCAACTGCGGCTGGGGCACGGGCGGGTTCAAGGCGATCCCCGGCTCGGGCTGGGGCATGGCTGAACTCATGGCGAAGGGCGAGAGCCCGCTGACGGCCGAATTCGGCCTCGACCGCTTCCGCGAGGGGCGGTTCGTCGATGAAAGCGTCGCGGCCGGGGTCGCGCATTGAGCGGCCGGACCGACCCCTGCGCCCGCGCGAAATCCGCGCGTCTAGCGCCAGAAGCGCCAGCGGCGGGGCTGCTTGCGGGCCTTCGCTTTGGGCGAGCGGTCGTCAAAGCCGCGCCAGACGACGATGGTGGAGGCGACAAGAAGCATCGCCAGCGGAAGGATACGGACAACGTGGACCATGGGACCTGCCTTCGTGTTTGCGCTCACATGCGCCCGAGCCGTGCAAAGGTCAATCGGGGTTGCTTGACCTGCGGCGAGATGACCATATCTGCGGACAACCTCGATGCCCCGGAGAACACCCCATGCAAGCCATCCTCGCCCGCCTGCCCGATTCCGAGAGCTTTCGCCGCAACCGGGGCAAGATCGCGGGCTTCGCGGCAGGGGTTGTCGTTCCGATCCTCGTCGTCCTGCTGTTCCAGGTCATCTACACGGGACACGGCATCGCCGAGACGCCTGTCCCGCCCCCGCCGGTCTATCCGAACTTCTGACGCCGGGCGGCGCGCAGCCCAGCCGGAGGGCGCGCGATGCTGATCCTGACCTGCCCCTGCTGCGGCATCGCCGCCGACGAGACCGAGCTTGCCCCGGGTGGCGAGGCCCATCTCAAGCGCCACGGGCCCGGCTCGTCCGACGACGATTTCGAGGGCTACCTCTTCCACCGCGCCAACCCCAAGGGCGTGCATTTCGAACGCTGGCGCCATGCTTACGGCTGCGGAAAGTGGTTTCTGGCCGCGCGCTGCACGGTGACGCTCGAGGTATTCGGGACCTATCCCGCGCAGGTGACCGAGCCGCCGCAGGACATCCTCGACGCGATCGAGGCGAAGCGGCCGGGCTGGAGGGCGGGGGCGTGAGCGCGCGTCTTCCCAAGGGCGGGCGGCTGATCGAACGCGGTGCGCCGGTCGAATTCACCTTCAACGGCAAGCGGATGCGGGGATGCGAAGGCGACACGCTCGCCTCGGCGCTGCTGGCGAACGGGCAGATGCTGGTCGGCCGGTCCTTCAAGTACCACCGCCCGCGCGGCATCGTGGCGAGCGGCGCCGAGGAACCGAACGCGCTGGTCGGGCTTGGTCGGGACCGCCGGTTCGAGCCGAACGCCCGCGCCACCACGACGGAGCTTTTCGAGGGGCTCGAGGCGACAAGCCAGAACCACTGGCCCAGCCTCGAATTCGACATCGGCGCGGTGAACGGCCTTCTGTCGAAGTTCCTGCCCGCGGGCTTCTACTACAAGATGTTCCTGCACCCCCGCAGCTTCTGGAAATGGGTCTACGAGCCCGTCATTCGGCAGTCCGCAGGCCTTGGACGACCGCCCGCACACCGCGACGCCGACCGCTACGAGCAATTCCACGCCCATGTGGACGTGCTGGTCGTGGGCGGCGGGATCGCGGGGCTGGCCGCGGCGCGGGCGGCGGGCAAGGCCGGCGCGCGGGTGCTGCTGGTCGAACAGACCGCCCATTGGGGCGGCCGTGTCGCGGACGCGGGCGCGATCGACGGGATCGGGGCGGCGGACTGGGTCGACAGGACCGTTTCCGAACTGGAAACGATGCCGAACGTGCGATTGCGCCTGCGCACGATGGGGTCGGGGGTCTATGACCATGGCTACGTGCTGGCCGCCGAGCGGCTGACCGACCACGACCCCGACCGTGATGGTCCGCGCCAGCGTTTGTGGAAGATCCGCGCCAGGCAGGTCGTGACAGCCACCGGCGCCATCGAGCGCCCGCTGAGCTTTGCGGGCAACGACATTCCCGGCGTCATGCTCGCCTCGGCGGTGCGCGACTATGTCACCGACTACGGCGTGTCGCCGGGCGACAGGACGGTGGTGGTGACGAACAACGACGACGGCTACCGCACGGCGCTGGCGCTGTCGGCGGCGGGGCTCGAGGTGCCCGCGATCCTCGATGCGCGCGAGGCGGCGACCGGTGCGCTGGTCGAAGAGGCGCGGGCGCAGGGGCTGCGGGTCCTGACGGGGCGCGGCGTGGCCAAGGTCAAGGGCGTGGCGCGGGTCGAGGGCGTGACGGTCTGCATGGCGGCGGGCGAGGGCGCGGGGATCGAGGACATCGCCTGTGACGTTGTCGCCATGTCGGGCGGCTGGTCGCCGGTGGTGCACCTCTGGTCGCATTGCGGCGGCAAGCTCGTCTGGGACGAGGCGCGGACGATGTTCCGCCCCGATCCCGGCCGCGCGCCGACCGGAGCGGATGGCGCGCCCTTCGTCATCGCGGCCGGCGCGGCGAACGGCGAGCTTGCGACGCGGGACGCGCTGGCGGGCGGGCACAAGGCCGGGGTCGCGGCGGCGAAGGCGGCGGGTTTCGGCAAGCGGGCGCCGGCGGCCCCCAAGGCCGAGGCGGTGGACGAGGGGCCGGTCTTGCCGGTCTGGGTGATGCCGGCGGGCGCGGGGGCCGATCTGAAGTCGAAGATGTGGCTCGATTTCCAGAACGACGTGAAGGTCTCGGACGTGGAGCTTGCCGCGCGCGAGGGTTACGAAAGTGTCGAGCACGCCAAGCGCTATACCACGCTGGGCATGGCGACGGATCAAGGGAAACTCAGCAACATCAACGGACTTGCAATTCTTTCTCAGTCTTTGGATGAGGATATTCCGCAGGTCGGCACAACCACCTTCCGCCCGCCCTATACGCCGGTCCCCATGGGCACGATCGCCGGCGAGGCGCGCGGGAAGCTGTTCCAGCCGCTGCGCCGCACACCGCTCCACGCCTGGCACGAGGACCACGGCGCCCATTGGGAGCCCGTGGGCCAGTGGCGGCGGCCCTATGCCTTTCCGCGCACGGGCGAAAGCGTCGAAGAGGCGGTTCGGCGCGAGATCAGGAACACCCGGGAAGCCGTTGGTTTGCTTGATGCATCCACGCTGGGAAAGATCCTCGTCAAGGGGCCGGACGCGGGCCGCTTCCTCGACATGCTCTACACCAACATGATGTCGAGCCTGCCCGTGGGCCGCTGCCGCTATGGGCTGATGTGCGGCGAGAACGGGTTCCTGATGGACGACGGAGTGGTTGCGCGGATCGACGAGGATACCTGGCTTTGCCATACCACCACTGGCGGCGCCGACCGCATCCATGCGCATATGGAGGACTGGCTTCAGTGCGAATGGTGGGACTGGAAGGTCTTCACCGCCAACGTGACCGAAGCCTTTGCCCAGATCGCCGTGGTCGGCCCGCATGCCCGCGACCTGCTGGAAAAGCTGGGCGATATGGACCTGTCGGCCGACGCGCTGCCCTTCATGCACTGGGCCGATGGCACGCTGGGCGGGGTCCCGGTGCGGGTCTTCCGCATCTCGTTCTCGGGCGAACTCAGCTACGAGATCGCGGTGCCGGCCGGGCAGGGACTGGCGCTCTGGCAGGCGTTGCTCGACGCGGGCGAGCCGTTCGGCATCATGCCCTACGGCACCGAGGCGCTGCATGTCCTGCGGGCCGAGAAGGGCTTCATCATGATCGGAGACGAGACCGACGGCACCGTGATCCCGCAGGATCTGGGCCTCGGCTGGGCGATCTCCAAGAAAAAGGCCGACTACCTGGGCAAGCGGGCGCAGGAGCGGCCGCATATGACCGACCCCGAGCGCTGGAAGCTGGTGGGGCTCGAGACCCTCGACGGGTCGGTCCTGCCCGAGGGCGCCTATGCGCTGGACGCGGGGCGCAACGCCAATGGCCAGCGCAACACCCAAGGCCGGGTGACCTCGACCTACCACTCGCCGACACTGGGCCGCGGGATCGCGATGGGGCTGGTCCGCCATGGCCCTGATCGGATGGGCGAGGTTCTGGAGTTCACCAACGGCAAGGCCGGCACGGTGAAGGCGCGGATCGTCAGCCCGGTCTTCTACGATCCCGAGGGGGAGAAGCAGAATGTCTGATCCGGTCTCTGCGCTGGGCGGCGCACGCTTCGAGGGCCTTGTCCGCATCGCCGAGATGCCGCCTCGGGGCATGATCACGCTGAAGGGCGATCTTTCGGCGGCAAAGCTGAAGACCGCCGCGAAAAATCTGGCGGGCGTGGATTTTCCCGGTCCGCGCGGCGCGGTGGTGGACGGCGACCGCGGGCTTTTGTGGATGGCGCCGGACGAGATCATGGTCCTTCTGCCGCGCGCCGAGGCGGCAGAAGGGGTGGCCGCCCTGTCGAAGGCATTGGCGGGCACGCATCACCTTGCCGCCGATGTGTCGGACGCGCGCAGCCTCTTTCGCCTGAACGGCGCCGCGGTGCGCGAGGTGCTGGCCAAGCTCACGCCCGCCGACCTGCACGCCGACGCCTTCGGACCCGGAGAGTTGCGGCGCACGCGGCTTGCGCAGGTCGCGGCGGCGTTCTGGATGCCCGATGCCGAAACGGTCGACCTGATCGCCTTCCGGTCGGTCGCGGCCTATGTGTTCGATCTCTTGTCGAACGCCGCCGATCCCGCAGCGCGCGTGGACTACCTCTGATGCGCGCGCTGGCGCTGGCGGCAGCACTTCTGGCGGGTGCCCCGGCCGCTGCCGAGACCCTGGATTGCGTGGCCAAGCCCACGTTCTATGCCAGCGATGTCTTCGGGCCCTTTACGAACCCGATCCAGGAGCGGATGCAGTTCGAGATTGCCGCCGATGGCGGGTCGGCGCAGGTGCTCGATCCGCTGATACTGGGCCTTTACGGCGGGCCGATCGAGGGCACCGTGACCGAGAATAGCGACACCAAGCTTGTGGTCACATGGAGAATCCCCATGCAGGGTTTCCAGCTGGCACAGGCCACCATGCTCTTTCGTGCGGCGTTCCAGAAAGCGCCCAACCGGCTGATCGTGACTGCCGTTCCCGTAGGCGTTCAGCAGCGGTTTTTCGCGCGCGGCGGCTGCGTGAGGCTGGACTGACCGGGCTTGTCCTGCGCTGTCCGGGGTTGACCTTGGCGGCGCCGGGGCACAGGTATGCCGCAGTCTGACGCCACACCAACAGAGGGGCTAATCCAATGGCTTTCGAACTTCCCGACCTTCCCTATGCCCATGACGCGCTTGCCGGCCACGGCATGTCGAAGGAGACGCTCGAGTACCACCACGACCTGCACCACAAGGCCTATGTCGACAACGGCAACAAGCTGATCGCGGGCACCGAGTGGGAAGGCAAGAGCGTCGAGGACATCATCACCGGCACCTACCAGTCCGGCGCTGTCGCCCAGAACGGCATCTTCAACAACGCGTCGCAGCATTGGAACCACGCCCAGTTCTGGGAGATGATGGGCCCCGGCGAAAAGAAGATGCCGGGCGAGCTTGAGAAGGCGCTGACCGAGAGCTTCGGCTCCGTACAGAAGTTCAAGGACGACTTCGCCGCCGCCGGAGCGGGCCAGTTCGGGTCCGGCTGGGCATGGCTCGTCAAGGACAAGGACGGCAGCCTGAAGGTTACCAAGACCGAGAACGGAGTGAACCCGCTCTGCTTCGGCCAGACGGCGCTTCTGGGCTGCGACGTGTGGGAGCATTCCTACTATATCGACTTCCGCAACAAGCGTCCGGCCTACCTCACGAACTTTCTCGACAATCTGGTGAACTGGGAAAACGTCGCCTCTCGCATGTGAGGCCGCGTCCTTCCGAAAAGAGAAGGCCCGCCCGTTCCGGCGGGCTTTTTCATGTCCGGCCCGTGCACAGCCGAACCAGTTCAGCCGTTGGCTTCGCCGTCCGGACCGGGCCAGGCAAGATCGGGTCCGGTGCGGAAATAGGACACGTTATTGGTGAAGAAGCTGTCCGGGACCATCCGGATCAGACGCCCCTCGGGGTCGTCGATGCGCGCGATCATCTCGATGAACCAGGGGTTCCAGCCCTCTTCCTCGGGGCCCAGATACTTGGTCAGCAGACGGCGGAACCGGTCCGGGTTCATCGGCACGACCGTGGCCACGCCGCGCAGCCCGAGATGCAGCAGGATCCCGGCTTCATTGTCGAATTTCACGATCTCGATCGCGCAGCGCCCGTCGGCGCCAAGACGCCGGACCGAGCTTGAGTCCGTCGAGCCGAGCAGCCAGATCGCGTCCTCCTCCCAGATGAACCACATCGGGGCGATCCGGGGCGCGCCGTCTTCCGCCACCGTCGCCAGATTGGCCATCAGCGGCAGGTGCAGAAGGTGTTGGGGATCAAATGGCCGGGGCATGCCGCACCCTGGGAGTTCCTGCCGATTCCGGCAAGCCGGGCGGACTGCCGCGACGCGCGCCCCGGTCCGGCGGCCGCCGCGCTGGATCCGCTCAGGACAGGCTGTCGCGCAGGCTGGCGATGGCGGCGTCCGGGGTCTCGACCCAGGTCAGGAACCCGGCCAGCGACGGATCGGCAAAGCCCTGACCGATCACATGGTCGATCAGGTCGCGCAGCGGCGTCCAGTAGCCCTCGACGTTCAGCACCAGCAGCGGTTTGTGGTGCAGCCCCAGCTGGCGCCATGTCAGCACCTCGAACAGCTCGTCCAGAGATCCCGCGCCGCCCGGCAGCACCACGATGGCGTCCGAGTTCATGAACATGACTTTCTTGCGCTCGTGCATGTTCTCGGTGACGACAAAGCGGGTGAGGTCGCGCTTGCCGCCCTCGCGCGGCAGAAGATGCACCGGGATCACCCCCATCGTGTCGCCGCCTCCGGCCTGGGCGGCCTCGGCGACCGCGCCCATCAGACCCACGTCGCCCGCACCGTAGACCAGCTGCCAGCCGGCAGCCGCAAGCGCGCGCCCGAGGTCTTCGGCCGCCGCCCGATAGGCCGGGTTGGTCCCATCGCGCGAGCCACAAAACACACAGACGGACCGGGATGGGGTTGCCATGATAACCTGCTTTCGCCAAAGGGTTTTGACCGGTGATAGCCGGGTTGGTATGGTCGCTCAAGCTCTGGCTTGGGGATGGCCGGCGCAAAGGGGAAACGGACATGGCAAACGACGCTGCTCCGGCAGGCAATCGCGGGCTGGCCTACGGGATCCTGGGCGTGGTCGCGATCGCGCTGGGGGTCGGCGTCTACTTCATGCGCCCGCAGGAGGTCACGCCGCCGGAGACGGTCGCGCCGCCCGAGACGGCTGCCCTGCCGGACGCGGATGTCTCGACCGGGACTGCGCCGGATATCGCAGTGGCCGATCCGATGGATCCCGATACCAACAGCGCACCTGCTGACGCCGCGCCCGACGCGCCCGAAGTCACGTCCGCGACGGAAGACGCCGCGGCGGATGACGGGGCAGGGAACCCGGAGTCCGCCCCCGCCATCCTGCCCGAATTCGACATCGTCCGGGTCGAGCCGGACGGCAACGCCCTGATCGCCGGCCGCGCCCGTCCGGGATCGACCGTGTCGGTCCAGATCGACGGCACGACCGTGGCCACGTCCGAGGCCGACGCGGGCGGCAACTTCGTCGCCATGCTCGACGTCGGGCGGGCCGAGGCACCGCGGGTCGTCTCGCTTCTGACCGATGGTGCGGACGGGGCGGCCGAAAGCTCGGCCCAGAGCGTGATCCTTGCCCCGTCGCCGCAAGCGCCGCTGTCGGAGCCGACTGCCCTGGCCGAGGCGCCGACAGAGGCTGGTCCCGCTGGCGCGGCCGAGGGCGAACCGACGTCCGAGGCCGCGGACGCCGAGATCGCCGCGACCGCAGAAACGCCCCCGGCGGAGACCGCGCCGCCGGCGACGCCTGCCCAACCGACGGACACCGCCTCAGCCGACGATGTGGCAGAGACCGCGGCCCTGCCCGACGCTGCTCCGGCCGAGGCGGCGCCAATCGTCCTTCTGGCCGATGACGAGGGCGTGCAGGTGCTGCAATCGGGCGGCGCCGGCCCGCAGGTGATGGACAGCGTCGTCATCGATTCGATCGCCTATGACACCGAGGGCGAGGTGCAGCTGTCCGGGCGCGCCACCGGCGACGGCTTCGTGCGCGTCTATCTCGACAACGCGCCGCTGCTGACCGCGCCGGTGGGCGAGGGCGGCCAGTGGCGCACCGACCTGCCCGACATCGACACCGGGGTCTACACGCTTCGGGTGGACGAGCTGGACGCCGGCGGCGCGGTCACGTCACGCGCGGAGACGCCCTTCCGGCGCGAGGCGGTGGCGGATCTTCAGGCGCTCGATCCCGATCGCGACGGCGATGCGCGCCCCCGCCCCGTCGAACTTGTGACCGTCCAGCCCGGAAACACCCTTTGGGGTATCGCGCGCGAGAATTACGGCGAGGGCATCCTTTACGTTCGTGTCTTCGAAGCGAACCGGGACCGTATCCGGAACCCCGACCTGATCTATCCCGGCCAGGTCTTCACCGTGCCGGACTGACCTTCTCCAGGGCGCGGTTCGATGCCGCCGGCACTGGTCAACCGGGGGGCGCGGCGCTAGGGTCTGCGTTCTTGCGCAAGACCGAGTGACCGATGACCAGCCCCCAAGATCAGATCGACGCGGCCGCCTTCGCCGCTGCCGAGCGACGCAGTGCGTTGCGCACCCTGCGCAAGGTCGCCCCCTATCTCTGGCCCGAGGGGCAGTTCTGGGTGAAATGGCGCGTCGTCGTGGCGATGGCCTGCCTCGTGGCGTCGATCCTCGTCGGCGTCACGGTCCCGTATTTCTTCAAGCTGGCGACGGATGCGCTGACCGGCCAGACCGGATCGGACCCGAGCGCTCTTCTTGCCATCGGCGCGGTCGGGCTGACGGTCGCCTACGGGGTGGCGCGGCTGATGAACGTGGGCTTCCAGCAGTTGCGCGACGCGGTCTTCACCCGTGTCGGCCAGCGGGCGCTGCGCCAGATCGCGCTCGAGACCTTCACCCATATCCACGCGCTGTCGCTGCGCTACCACATCACGCGCAAGACCGGCGGGCTCAGCCGGGTCATCGAACGCGGGGTGAAGGGCGTCGACTTCCTGTTGCGCTTCATGCTCTTTTCGGTCGGCCCGCTCAGCCTGCAGCTTCTGATCACCGCGATCATCTTCTGGGTGGCCTTCGACGTTTTCTACATGGCCGTCGTGGTCGTCACCATCGCGCTCTATGTCTGGTTCACCTTCAAGGTCACCGAATGGCGCGTGCGCATCCGCAAGGAGATGAACGACCAGGACACCGATGCCAACCAGAAGGCCATCGACAGCCTGTTGAACTTCGAGACCGTGAAGTACTTCGGCGCCGAAAAACGGGAAGCCGGGCGCTATGACGGCGCGATGCAGCGCTACGAGGTGGCGGCCAACAAGACGAACTTCTCCCTGGCCTTCCTCAACTTCGGCCAGGCGCTCCTGATCACGATCGGGCTTGTCATGGTCATGGTCATGGCGGCGGCGGGGGTCCAGAGGGGAGACCTGACCGTCGGGGATTTCGTCATGGTGAACGCCTACATGATCCAGATCACCATGCCGCTGGGGTTCCTCGGCACGGTCTACCGCGAGATCCGGCAATCCCTGATCGACATGGGCGAGATGTTCGATCTTCTGGAAAGCCCCGCCGAGGTGACCGACAAGCCGGGCGCGCGGGATCTGAGGGTCACGGGCGGCGAGATCGTGTTCGACGACATCCGCTTCGGCTATGACGCCGCGCGGCCGATCCTGAAGGGCATCAGCCTGACCGTTCCGCCCGGACGCAGCGTGGCGATCGTCGGGCCGACCGGGTCGGGCAAGTCCACCATCGGGCGGCTGCTGTTCCGGTTCTACGATGTGGATGGCGGGGCGCTGCGGATCGACGGTCAGGATGTGCGCGACGTCACCCAGGCCAGCCTGCACGCGGCGATCGGCGTGGTGCCGCAGGACACGGTGCTCTTCAACGACTCGATCTACTACAACATCGCCTATGGACGCCCCGAGGCCAGCCGCGACGAGGTCGAGGGTGCCGCGCGGGCGGCCAAGATCCACGACTTCATCGCCTCGCTGCCCGAGGGCTACGAGACCAAGGTCGGCGAACGCGGCCTGAAACTGTCGGGCGGCGAGAAACAGCGCGTGGGCATCGCGCGGACCCTCCTGAAGAACCCGCCGATCCTGCTGCTCGACGAGGCGACCAGCGCGCTCGACACCGAGACCGAGCGCGAGATCCAGAACGAGCTCAAGGCGATGGGCGAGGGGCGCACGGTGATCATGATCGCGCACCGTCTGTCCACGGTGGCCGATGCCGACTGGATCGTGGTTCTCGAGGCCGGACAGATCGTCGAGGAAGGCACGCATGATGACCTGTTGTCGCGGCAGGGCCGGTATTTCGGCCTCTGGCAGCGGCAGGCGTCCGAACGGGAAGACGCGGCGTAAGGCGCGCAGCGCCGGGCGCGCGTCAGTTCCGACTGCGCCTGTCCCCTTGCCGCCTTCGGCGGAAGTATTTCCAAAGGGAAAAAGCCGGGGCGCGGGGACCTGAGAGGGACCTGTCGTCCGACCGGCCCCGGCGCCTGACGGGGCCGGGGCCGTTTCTTGCAGGCGCTACTCGGCCGCGCGCAGCGGTGGCTTGCCGGTGCGTTCTGCGGCCATGGGTTCGTCCGGCTGTCCGGCGGTTTCGGGCAGGATTTGCGCTCTGCCCGCGGCCGCATCCTCCTTGACCGTGTCCGGCAAAGCCACCGGGGTTCCGGTGTCCCAGAGGATCTCCGGCGCAGCGACACGGCGCGCGGCACGCTGGAGCGCGAGGTCGCGGGCCGAGCGGCTGCCGCTGCCATGGGTCAGCGCCCGCAGTCCCGCCACCGAACGGTAGGCCCCGGTTCCGACCCAGACCCGCAGCGACAGGAGCGCGGGCGTCACGATCAGCGTCAGCACCGTGGCGATGCCAAGGCCGAACACCACCGCGGTCGCAAGCTGCTTCCACCAGAGCGCCGTCGGGCTGTCGAGCGAATAGCCGCCGCCGAAGAAGTCGAGGCTGATCCCCAGCATCATCGGCGTCAGGCCCGCCATCGTGGTGATGGTGGTCAGCAGCACCGGGCGGATGCGCTGTTCGGCGGTGCGGATGATCGCCTCGATCCGCGGCATGTAGCGGCTGAACTCCTGGTAGGTGTCGATCAGCACGATGTTGTTGTTCACCACGATCCCGGCCAGCGCGACGATCCCGGTGCCCGGTCATGATGATCGAGAAGGTCTGGTCCATCACCAGCATCCCGATCAGCACGCCGGTGGTCGACAGCACCACCGCCAAGAGCACCAGCGCCGAGTTGTAGAACGAGTTGAACTGCGCCAGCAGGATGATGAACATCAGCCCCAGGGCCCCGGCGAAGGCGGTTCCCAGAAAGGCCTGGCTTTCGGCCTGCTCTTCCTGGTCGCCGGTCCATTCCCAGGTGATGCCTGCGGGCAAGGGGGTGTCGGTCTCGAGCCATTCGGTGAGAAAGGCGATGCGCTCGTTGGCGTTGACCGGGACCGTGCGCAGATCGCCGCTGTCGACACGGGCGGTCAGATCGGGTGCTGCGGCCAGCGCGGCCTCGGTCAGCGTCGCCTCCACCGTGCCGTCGTCGGTCACCAGCTTGACCAGATCGGGCGCCACGTCGGCCTTCACGTCGAAGTAGCGCGACTGGTCGATCCGGTCGATCTGGGCAAGCTTGGCCACAGGTTCGCGGGTGATGAAGTTCGACAGCGGCACCAGCCCGTCACGGGTGCGCACCTTGAGCGTGTCGAGGGTCGAGAGCACGCGGTCGTCCTCGGGAAGGCGGACGCGGATCTCGATCTCTTCGTCCGACGACGGCACCCGCATCGTGTCGAGAAGGATGCCGCGGGTGACAAGCTGCACCATCCCGCCGACGGTGGCCACGTCCGCCCCGTAGCGGCCGGCCTTGCCGACATCCACGTTGATCTGCCAGTCGATGCCGGGCAGGGGGCGCGAGTCCTCGAGGTCGACGAGACCCGGGGTGGCGTCGAAGCGCGCGCGCGCGATCTGGGCCGCCTCGGCCAGCGCCTCGGGGTTGTCGCCCAGAAGCCGCAGGTGCACCGGCTTGCCCGACCCGGGGCCCTGGGCGAGGTTGAGGATCTCGGTCTCGATGCCCGGAATGCGGTCAAGCCGCTCCTGCAACTCGGCCAGCACCAGGTCGCCGTCGAGGTCGGCAGCCGTCACGCCGTCGAGCCCCGCGGCATAGTCGGCGCGGTCCTCCCAGGGGACAAGCTCGATCTGGACCTGGCCGATGGCGTCGCGCGGGCCGCCCACGCCGCCGGTGTTCTGGTTGAGCCCGCCCGAGCCGGCGAAGGCGAAGGCCGACTGGATGCCCTGGGTGTCGAGAATGACGTTTTCGACTTGCCGGACCAGTTCGTCCTTCTCGGCGAGGCTGAGGTTGCCGCGGGCGCGGACATAGACGATCGCCTGTTCGGGCTCGCTTTCGACGAAGAATTCGACGCCCCGGTTGTTCGCGCCGTAGTAGCTGAAGGTCCCGACCACGAAGAAGGCAACGGCGACGATCGTCACGACCGGCATGATCGGGTTGCCCGCGATCAGGCGGATGAAATGGCCAAAGGGCGTGCGGCGGTAGCCCGCACGGATGCGCCCCGCGGTCCGGTCGATCCTGGCCGCGCCAAGCGTGATCGACGAGGCGACAGCGGCGGCGAAGAAAAGCGCCACGCCGAAAAGGCGGGGGCCCAGGCCGTCGGTCCCTTCGGGCAGAAGATAGGCCGGGTTCAGCGCCTGCATCGCGCCGAGAAACAGGCCATACATCGCAAAGGGCACCAGCGCCGCGCGCGCCCACCAGGGCAGTACCCGCTTGAGCGCATCCGAGGCCCGGCCAAAGACACGGCTCGGCGCGTCCCGCGACGCCGCCCACGACCGGCAGGAAGATGATCGCCACGATGAAGGAGGCGGTCAGAACGAAGATCATCGTCACCGGCAGCATGCCCATGAACTCGCCCGGCACCCCGGGCCAGAACAGCATCGGCAGGAAGGCGCACAGCGTCGTCGCCGTCGAGGCGGCGATGGGCCAGAACATGCGTTTGGCCGCCTCGGTATAGGCGGTCATCGGCCCTGACCCTTCACTGATGCGCCGGTCGGCGTATTCGACGATCACCACCGCCCCGTCGACCAGCATCCCCACCGCAAGGATGAGGCCGAACATCACGATGTTGGACACCGTCACGTCCATGACTGCGAAGAGCGCGAAGGTCATCAGGAACGACGTCGGCACGGCGAAGCCCACCAGAAGTGCCGACCGCGTCCCAAGGGCGGCAAGCACCACGATCATCACAAGCGCGATCGCGGTCAGCACCGAGCCTTCGAGCTGCTGCACCATCGAGGCGACGACGCGGCTCTGGTCGTTCGAGGTGCCGACGTTGATCGCCGACTGAAGCTCGGCGGGCCAGGTCTGACGCTCGGCCTCGACCGCGTCGCGGACCAGGGCCGATGTGTCGATCAGGTTGAAGCCCTTGCGCTTGACCACCTGGAGCGCGACCGTGTTCTCGCCGTTGAAACGGGCGGTCCCGGCGCGATCCTCGAATGTCAGCCGGATGTCGGCCAGATCGCCAAGCGTCACAATCCGGTCGCCGTCGACCTTCACCGGCAGGCCGTAGATATCCTGCTGGTCATCGAAGGACGAAGGGATCTTGACGGAAAACGCCCCGGTTTCCGTCTCGATCTCGCCGGCCGCGATCAGCTGGTTGTTGTTGACCACGACCGAGATCAGCTCGCCCGCGGTCACGTTGTAGGCCTCGAGCCGCAGCGGGTCGATCATCACCTCGACCATCTCGTCGCGCTGTCCCGCGAGCGAGGCCTCGAGCACCGGTTCCAGCCCCTCGATCCTGTCCTGCAGGCTCTTGGCGATCTGAAGCAGCGTGCGTTCCGGCACCGGGCCGGTGAGGTTCACGATGATGATGGGAAATTCCGAGAAGTTGAATTCCGCGATCGAATAGCGTTCGAAACCGGCGGGGAACTGCGCCTCGGCGGCATCCATGCGGTCGCGCACATCGGCCAGCGTCGCGGTCTTGTCCCAGCCGAACTCGAACTCGAGCACGATGTTGGCATAGCCTTCGGCCGCGGTGGCCGACATCGACTTGAGCCCGTCGAGGTCCGACAGCTCGGTCTCCATCGGCTTGACCAGCAGCGTCTCGCTGTCCTCGGCGGAGATACCGGGAAAGGGCAGCGAGATGATGACCGCCGGGATCTCGATGTCGGGCTCGCCTTCCTTGGGCAGGCCGACGTAGGCCACACCGCCGGCAACCAGCGACAGCACGACAAAGGCGATGATCATCCGGGCCCGCGAGGCGGCCCAGTCGACGATACCGGTCATTGCGCGTCCTCCCTCAGGGTCACCTCGACCGGCACACCGTCCGTCACGAACTCCTGCCCGACCACGATCACCGAGACGTCATCGTCGAGACCGGTCACCCAGATCCCCTGTTGCGTGTCACGCACGACCGATACCGGCGCGAAGGCGGCGGCGGCATCGACGACAAGGCGCACGCCAAGCCGGCCTTCGTCGTTCAGCGTCAGCGCCGACTGCGGCACCAGATGCGCCGTCTCGCCATCCGACGAGATGAAGATCTCGGCGGTCTGGCCATCGCGGATCGACAGGTCCGCGTTGGGCGCCTCGACCTCGACACGGAAGGTGCGCGTGGCCTCGTCCGCCGAGCGCGACAGGAACGTCACCTCGCCCAGCACCTCGCGCCCGGTGGCCAGACGGGCGCCGGCGGGGGCGCCCACTTCGATGCGATCGACATCCACCTCGGGGACGAAGCCCACAAGCTTGATCGGGTCGAGCTGGATCACCGTGGCGCAGATGCCGCCGGGCTGGAGCAGGGCGCCAAGCTCGGCCGTGTCGGTTTCGAGCAGGCCCTCGAACGGTGCGCGGATCTCGGTCCGCTCGATCTCCTTGCGGGCCGAGGCCACGCCGGCTTCGGCAGAGCGCACGCCGGCGCGGGCCGATTCGGCGGCCGCCTCGGCCCCGGTCAGACGGGTTTCCGAGGCAAAACCGCCTTCGCTCAGGCGCGAGGCGGCGCGCAGGTTGATCTCGGCGTCGGCCTGACGGGCGCGGGCTTCCGCCAGGCGGCTTTCGGCTTCGGCCAGCGCGGCTTCGCGCGTGCCGACGTCAAGCCGGCACAGCAACTGATCCGCGACGACCTCGGTGCCCTTGCGCAGGGGTTCCGAGATGACAAGGCCGCTGGTCTCGGAGCGCACGTCGAGCGCGCGCGCAGCCTCGGTCCGGCCACGCACCACGACCGCGCTGTCGATCACCTGAGACGCCGATCGCATGGCGACGACCTGCACGGTGTTCTCGCCTGCACGCGACGAAGCCTCGGAGATCGTGTCGCTGTGCTCGGTCACCTCGGCGGTCTCGGACGGGGCGATACCGGCAATCCCCGACAGCCGATCGCGTTCGAAGACAAGCAGATACAGGACGGCGACCACCACCAAGGCGGTCAGAATGGGAAACAGACGCATCGTTTTGTCTCGTTTTCTATGGCAGCCGGTCGCGCGGGGCGCCGTGGCAAGTATTTCTATCAAGCTATACGCTAAACCGTTCGGTTCAGATTAATGATTTTCGTGCCCGGGCGCAAGGCGGGGCTGGCTCTCGGCCGGAACCCGATCAGAAGTCCCTTTGCAACCGGGTGCGCAGGGCGATATGACGTGCCTCGAAACGAAAGAAGGGACGCGGCGTGGCCAATCAGGACAGCTTCATCGAAGAGGTGACGGAAGAGGTTCGCAAGGACCGCCTTTTCGCGATGATGCGCCGCTACGGCTGGATCGCGATCCTCCTGGTGGTGCTCATCGTCGGCGGCGCCGCCTGGAACGAATGGCGCAAGGCGACGGAACGGTCGCAGGCCGAGGCGCTGGGGAATGCGATGCTCGCCGCGCTCGAGGCCGAGGATCCGCAGGCCCGACGGGGCGCTCTGGAGACGATCGATACCGGCGGGAACCCCGACATGGCCGCACTTGTGGGGCTTCTGATCGCCGACACCGACCGGCAGTCGGGCGATGTGGCCGCGGCGGTGGCCGACCTCGATGCCGTGGCCGCGGCACCGGGCATCGCGCCGGTCTACCGTGACCTCGCGGCGCTGAAGGCGGTGATGATCGGCGGCCGCACGCTGACCCCCGAGGACCGCATTGCGCGGCTTCAGGGCCTGGCGCTGGCCGGCGCCCCCTACCGCCTTCTGGCGCTCGAGCAGATCGCCCTGGCCGAGATCGACCGTGGCGATACCGATGCGGCGCTGGCACGGCTGAACGAGATCGCGGGCGATAGCGGCGCAAGCCAGGGCTTGCGCAACCGCGCGTCGCAGTTGATCGTGGTGCTTGGCGGCGCGTCGGACGGCGCCTGAGATCGTCGTGTCGACGGGAGGGCGCGTGACCCGGTTTCTTGGCATCAGACTCCTGGCGCTGGCCTTGGCGGGGGGCGTCCTCGTCGGCTGCGGCGAAGACGAGGAGCGGCTGGCGGGCGAACGGCTTGACCTGCGCGCCGATCTTTCCGTGCCCCTCGACCCGACCGACACCTCAACAGTCGCGGTCGGTGCCGCGCCGGCGAACCGCTCCGCCCCGATCTCGCTGCCAGCACCGGTGGTGAATGCCAACTGGACGCACAAGGCCGGATCGGCCGCCCACCGGGTTCCACAACCCGCGCTTGGGACGAACCTGTCGCTGGTCTGGTCGCAGGACATCGGCGAGGGCAACAACCGCCGTCATCGCCTTGTCGCCGACCCGGTGGTGCAGGGCGGGCAGATCTTCACACTTGATTCACAGGCGCGGGTGACCGCGCTTGCAACGAACGGGCAGATCCTGTGGACGCGCGACCTGACGCGGCCCGGCGACAATCCCGAAGATGCCTCGGGCGGGGGGCTTGCGGTCGCGGGGAACCAGCTTTTCGTCACGACCGCCTTCGGTCAGCTTCATGCGCTCGATGCCGCCACCGGCCGGACCGTCTGGGTGCAGGAACTCGACTCGGTCGCGTCCGGGGCGCCCACAGTCTCGAACGGGGTGGTCACGCTGGTCACCCGCGACAGCCGCGCCTGGGGCGTCGATGTCGCCACCGGCCGGGTGCGCTGGCAGACGCCCGGCGCGCGCAGCCAGTCGGGCATCGTCGGCGGCACCGCGCCCGCCGTGGCCGATGGCCGGGTGATCCTGCCGTTCTCGTCTGGCCAGATCACGTCGCTGGCACTGGCCGACGGCGCGCCCCAGTGGAGCACCTCTCTGGCCGGGCAGCGGATCGGGCCGGTCTTCGCGCGTATCCTCGACATCGGCGGTGATCCGGTGATCGCGGGCGGGCGCGTCTACATGGGCAACACCTCGGGACGCACGGTGGCGGTCGAGACCGCGAACGGGGCCCGCATCTGGACCGCAGAGGAGGGCGCCTTCGGCCCGGTCTGGGTCGAGGGCGGGTCGGTCTTCCTGGTGTCGGATCGCAACGAGCTTCTGCGCCTCGACGCAAACACGGGCGAGCGCATCTGGGGCGTCGAATTGCCGTTCTTCGAGCCGGTGCGCCGCGCCCGCCGCCTGCGCGACGTCTATGTCCACTACGGCCCGGTCCTTGCCGGCGGACGGCTCTACATCGCCTCCGACGATGGTCTGATCCGCGGCTTCAGCCCGGTCGATGGCAGCCTCTTGTCGATCACGCAGCTTCCCGAAGGCGCGGCGCGTCCTCCGGTCGTGGCGGGCGGCACGCTCTACCTCGTCACCGAAAGCGGCCAGCTTAACGCTTTCCGGTAGGGGATTGGCGGTGTAGAAGCCTCGCTTCCGAATCGCTAAGGCGCGCCCAATGAGCTTTACCCTTGCCATTGTCGGACGGCCCAACGTGGGCAAGTCCACGCTGTTCAACCGCCTTGTCGGGCGGCGGCTTGCGCTGGTCGACGACCAGCCCGGCGTGACGCGCGACCTGCGCGAAGGCGCCGCGCGGCTGGGCGATCTGCGGTTCACCGTGATCGACACCGCCGGTCTGGAAGAGGCGACCGATGAAAGCCTGCAGGGCCGGATGCGCAAACTGACCGAGCGTGCGGTCGACATGGCCGATGCCTGCATCTTCGTGATCGACGCCCGCGCCGGGGTCCTGCCGGCTGACGAGATCTTCGCGGACATCCTGCGAAAGCGCTCTGCCCATGTCATCCTGGCCGCAAACAAGGCCGAGGGCCGTGCCGCCGATGCCGGTGTGATCGATGCCTATTCGCTTGGCCTTGGCGAGCCTCTGCGCCTCTCGGCCGAACATGGCGAGGGGATGGGCGAGCTCATGTCGATCCTGCGCCCGCTGGTCGAAGCGGCCGAGGCGCAGGCCGAGGACGACATGCCCGACACGGATGTCACGCTGGACGGGGACGAGGACATCGACGCCGGTCCGCGCGTACCCACGGCGGAAAAGCCGATGCAGATCGCCGTGATCGGGCGTCCGAACGCGGGCAAGTCGACCCTTGTGAACCGCATCCTCGGCGAGGACCGGCTTCTGACCGGACCCGAGGCCGGGATCACCCGGGACGCGATTTCTGTGCGGATGGACTGGAACGGAACGCCGGTGCGGATCTTCGACACCGCAGGCATGCGCAAGAAGGCGCGAATCCAGGACAAGGTCGAGAAACTGTCGGTGGGCGACGGGCTGCGCGCGGTCAAGTTCGCCGAGGTCGTGATCCTGCTTCTCGACGCCGCGATCCCCTTCGAGCAGCAGGATCTGCGCATCGCCGACCTGGCCGAACGCGAGGGGCGCGCGGTGGTGATCGCGGTCAACAAGTGGGACGTCGAGACCGAAAAGCAGGCCAAGCTGCGCGAGATGCGCGAAGCCTTCGAACGGCTTCTGCCGCAGTTGCGCGGCGCGCCGCTGGTGACCGTGTCGGCCCTGACCGGCAAGGGGCTCGACAAGCTCCATGATGCGGTGATGCGTGCCTACGAGGTCTGGAACCGGCGCGTGCCGACCTCGCCGCTGAACCGCTGGCTGGCCGAGATGGTGGCCCAGCATCCGCCCCCCGCACCCGCGGGCCGGCGGATCAAGCTGCGCTACATGACCCAGGTGAAGACGCGGCCGCCCGGATTCGTGGTGATGTGCTCGAACCCGGAAAACCTTCCCGAGAGTTATTCCCGCTACCTTGTCAACGGGTTGCGCGACAGTTTCGACATGCCCGGCACGCCGGTCCGGCTGACCATGCGCAGCCAGGCTGACCAGAACCCCTACAAGGATCGCAAGAAGTCCACGCCCTCGCGGCTGCGCAAGCACCTCAAGGGCAAGACGTGGGAGTGACGCGCGCGCTTGCCGGGGCCGGGGTTTCCGGCCAAGACTGACGGGGCGCGACGACAAAGAAGGAATACCGCCATGCGCGCCCAGCCGCCCGCCAGCCATTTCGTGAACGGGGCTTATGTCGAGGATGCTGCCGGCGCGGCCATCGACGTGGTCTACCCCGCGACGGGCGAGGTGATCGCCCGTGTCCATTCCGCGACCCCCGCCGTGGTCGACGCGGCCATCAGCTCGGCGGCCGCCGCGCAGGTCGCATGGGCCGCCCAGACGCCCGCCGCGCGGGGGCGCGTCCTGCGCCGCGCGGCCGAGATCCTGCGCGAACGGAACCGCGCGCTGAGCGAGCTCGAAACCCTCGACACCGGCAAGCCCCTGCAGGAAACGCTCGTGGCCGATGCCGCCAGCGGGGCCGATTGCCTTGAGTATTTCGGCGGCATCATCGCGGGCGACACCGGCAGCCACATCCCGCTGGGCGAGGATTTCGTCTATACCCGTCGCGAACCGCTGGGCGTCTGCGCCGGAATCGGCGCGTGGAACTATCCGATCCAGATCGCGAGCTGGAAGTCCGCCCCGGCACTGGCCTGCGGCAACGCGATGGTCTTCAAGCCGTCTGAAGTGACACCGCTCAGCGCCCTGAAACTGGCGGAAATCCTGGTCGAGGCCGGGGCGCCCGCGGGGCTCTTCAACGTGGTGCAGGGGCTGGGCGACGTGGGCGCGGCACTGGCGACCGATCCGCGCATCGCCAAAGTCTCGCTCACCGGGTCGGTGCCCACGGGGCGCAAGGTCTATGCCGCCGCCGCCGCGGGCATGAAGCATGTCACGATGGAACTGGGCGGCAAGTCGCCGCTGATCGTCTTCGATGACGCCGATCTCGAGAACGCGGTCAGTGCGGCGATCAACGGCAATTTCTATTCCTCCGGGCAGGTCTGCTCGAACGGCACGCGCGTCTTCGTGCAGGAGGCGCTTTACGACGCTTTCCTTGCCCGTCTGTCCGACCGCCTGACGGGCGTCGTGATCGGCGATCCGATGGATGAGAGCGTAAACTACGGCCCGCAGGTATCTGAGCGGCAATGTGAAATCGTCATGGGCTATATCGAGGCCGCCAGGGCCGAAGGCGCGCGGCTTGTCACCGGCGGCAAGCGCATCGAGCGGGCGGGCTTCTGGATCGAACCCACCGTCTTTGCCGATGTGACCGACGCCATGACCATCGCGCGCGAGGAGATCTTCGGCCCGGTCATGAGCGTGCTGCGCTTTGCGGGCGAGGCCGAGGTGATCGCCCGCGCCAACGCCACGGAGTACGGGCTGTCGGCCGGGGTCTTCACCAGCGATCTGGCCCGCGCGCACCGCGTCGTGGCGCGGCTTCAGGCCGGGACCTGCTGGATCAATACGTACAACCTGACCCCGGTCGAAGCGCCGTTCGGGGGTGTCAAAGCGTCGGGTCTGGGCCGCGAGAATTCGCGCCTTGCGCTAGACCACTACAGCCAGATCAAGTCGGTCTATGTGGCCGTCGGGGATGTCGTCGCCCCCTATTGACGGGGCGGGGGTGAGGGATGGAAGCCGATTACGTCATCGTGGGGGCAGGCTCGGCCGGGTGCGCCGTGGCCTATCGGCTGGCGGAGGCTGGGCGGTCCGTTCTCGTCGTGGAGTATGGCGGATCGGATTTCGGACCCTTCATCCAGATGCCGGGCGCGCTGTCCTATCCGATGAACATGGCGCGCTATGACTGGGGGTATCGCACCGAGCCCGAGCCGCATCTGAACAACCGCCGCCTCGCCTGTCCGCGCGGCAAGGTGATCGGGGGATCGTCCTCGATCAACGGGATGGTCTTCGTGCGCGGTCATGCGCGCGACTTCGACCATTGGCGCGACCAGGGCGCGGCGGGCTGGGGCTATGCCGATGTGCTGCCCTATTTCATGCGGATGGAGCATTGGCACGGCGGGGCCTCGACCGTGCGAGGAGCCGACGGTCCGCTGCATGTCACGCGCGGGCCGCGCGACAACCCGCTGCACTCGGCCTTCGTCGAGGCTGGCCGGCAAGCCGGCTATGTGACCACCGAGGACTACAACGGTCTGCAGCAGGAGGGCTTCGGCCCGATGGAGCAGACGGTGTGGAAGGGACGCCGCTGGTCGGCGGCCAATGCCTATCTCAAGCCGGCGCTGAAGCGCCCCAACTGCACGCTGGTGCGGGGCCTGGCCCAGCGCATCGTGATCGGCGAGGGCCGTGCCACGGGCGTCGAGATCCTGCGCAAGGGGCGGGCCGAGACGATGACCGCGCGGCGCGAGGTGATCCTTGCGGCCTCGTCGATCAACACGCCCAAGCTTCTGATGCTGTCGGGGATCGGGCCCGGGGCACATCTGGCCGAGCACGGAATAGCGGTGGTCGCGGATCGGGCCGGGGTGGGGCAGAACCTTCAGGATCACCTCGAGCTCTACATCCAGATGGCCTCCTTGCAGCCGATCACGCTTTATCGCTACTGGCCCTTGCCGGGAAAGGCCTGGGTCGGGGCGCGGTGGCTTTTCACCGGGACGGGGGTGGGGGCGTCGAACAACTTCGAATCCACCGGTTTCATCCGCAGCGATGCCGGGGTGGACTACCCCGATATCCAGTATCACTTCCTGCCCATCGCCGTCCGTTATGACGGCAAGGCCCCGGCCGAAGGGCATGGCTTTCAGGCCCATGTCGGGCCGATGCGGTCGAAAAGCCGGGGGGCGGTGCGGCTGGCGTCGGCCGATCCGGCCGCCGCCCCGTCGATCCGCTTCAACTACATGTCGCACCCCGACGACTGGACCGAGTTCCGCACGGCGATCCGGCTGACGCGCGAGATCTTCGGGCAGGACGCCTTCAAGCCCTACGTGAAGCACGAGATCCAGCCCGGCGCCGATGTCACCAGCGACGACGCCATCGACGCCTTCGTGCGCGAACACGCCGAAAGCGCCTATCACCCCTGCGGCACGGCGAAGATGGGGGACAGGGGCGACCCCTCGGCCGTGGTCGACCCCGAAGGCCGGGTCATCGGGGTCGACGCGCTGCGCGTCGTCGACACCTCGGTCTTTCCGCGCATCACCAACGGCAACCTCAACGCGCCGGCGATCATGGTCGGCGAGAAGATGGCCGATCACATTCTGGGCCGCACGCCCCTGCCGCCGATGAACGTCGAGCCATGGATCAACCCCCACTGGCGCAATTCCCAGCGCTGACTGCCGCTTTTTTGGGCAATACGGCGGTTCAGGCGGCTATCCGCTTCCATCCCCCCCGCGGGACTTGTTAAGCCTTGGGCATGGAGCAATCGAAACCGGCCTATTTCAACGAGATGTTTCACGGCGACGGTGTCCGTGCGCCCTATTCCGGCCTGCAGGACTGGTCGGCGAACATGCCTGTCGAACTGCGCAGCCTCAAGCAATCCGAGGCCGAGGCCCTGTTTCGCCGGATCGGCATCACCTTCGCCGTCTATGGCGAGGGCGGCGACCCGGATCGGCTGATCCCGTTCGACATGTTTCCGCGCGTCTTCGCCCATGACGAATGGCGCCGGCTGGAACGCGGGATCAAGCAGCGGGCGCGGGCGCTCAACGCCTTCCTGATGGATGTCTATGGCCGGGGCGAGATGATCCGCGCGGGCCGCATCCCCGAACGCCTTGTCTACCGGAACGAAGCCTTCGAGCCCGCCGTGATGGGCATGAAGCCGCCGCGCGGCGTCTACAGCCACATCGTCGGCATCGACCTCGTGCGCACCGGACCCGACGAGTTCTTCGTGCTCGAAGACAACTGCCGCACGCCGTCGGGCGTCTCGCTACATGTTGGAAAACCGCGAGATCATGATGCGGATGTTCCCGCATCTCTTCCAGGAGAACCGGATCGCCCCGGTCGAGAACTACCCGGCGCTTCTTGAAGCGCACCCTGGCCTCGGTCGCGCCGCAGAAATGCGAGGGCGAGCCGACCATCGCCATCCTTACCCCCGGCCATTTCAACTCGGCCTATTACGAGCATTCGTTCCTTGCCGACATGATGGGCGTCGAACTGGTCGAGGGGCCGGACCTGTTCGTCGAGGGCGACTACTGCTGGATGCGCACCACGCGCGGGCCGCAGCGGGTCGACGTGATCTACCGCCGCATCGACGACGCCTTCCTCGACCCACTGTGCTTCCGCCCCGATTCCATGCTGGGCGTGCCGGGGCTGATGAACGTCTACCGCTCGGGCGGGGTCACCATCGCCTCGGCGCCCGGCGCGGGCGTGGCCGACGACAAGGCGATCTATACCTTCGTGCCGGACATGGTGCGCTTCTATCTGGGCGAGGAACCGATCCTGAAGAACGTGCCGACCTGGCAATGCGCGCAGGCCGACGACCTCAAATACGTGCTCGAGAACCTCGCCGATCTCGTGGTCAAGGAGGTGCACGGCTCGGGCGGCTACGGGATGCTGGTGGGGCCGCGTTCGACGAAGGAGCAGATCGAGGCGTTTCGCGCCAAGATCCGCGAGACGCCCTGGAACTACATCGCCCAGCCGACACTTGCACTCTCGACCTGCCCGACCTTCGTCGAGGAAGGCATCGCGCCGCGCCATGTCGACCTGCGCCCCTATTGCCTTGTGGGCGAGCGTATCGAGCTTGTGCCGGGCGGCCTCACGCGCGTGGCGCTGACCGAAGGCTCGCTTGTCGTGAACTCGAGCCAGGGCGGCGGCGTCAAGGACACCTGGGTCATGGCCGAATAGATGCTGAGCCGTACCGCCGAAAACCTCTTCTGGATCACCCGCTACATGGAGCGGGCCGAGACCATCGCGCGCCTTCTCGAAGTGGGCAGCCGCAACGCGCTTATCCCGTCGGTCAGCGGGGGCTTTCGCAACGAATGGGACGCGATCCTGCAGGCCTCGGGGACGGCGCGCGGCTTTGCCGACAAGTACGGCGATACGGTGCAGCGCAATATCGAGAGCTATCTCTTCTTCGACCTCGACAACCCGTCCTCGATCGCGTCCTGCGTGGCACAGGCGCGCGAGAACGGGCGCATCGTGCGCACAGCGCTTTCCAGCCGGACCTGGGACGCGCTGAACACCGCCTTTCAGGAAATGCAGGAATTGCGGCGCACCGAACGCTCGAAACTGTCGGTCAACGACCTGATCGACTGGACGATCCGCAACGGCGCCACCGTGCGCGGGTCGATCGAGGACACCCAGCTTCGCAACGACGGCTATTGCTTCATGCACATCGGCTATGCGCTCGAACGCGCCGATGCCACGGCGCGGCTTCTGGACGTGAAATACTTCGTCCTGCTGCCGCAGGTCGAGTACGTCGGCTCGGGCCTCGACAACTACCAGTGGCGCACGATCCTGCGGGCGATGTCGGCACACCGCGCCTTCAACTGGGCCTATGGCGGCGAGATCACCCCTGCCAAGATCGCGGATTTCCTGATCCTGAACCTCAAGTCGCCCCGGTCTCTGATCACCTGCGCGACCGAGGCCACGACCCATCTCGACGCGCTGGCGCGTGGCTATGGGCGTTCCGGCGAGGCGCAGGCGCAGGCGCGCGACCTGCTTGCCCGGCTGTCCGAGATCACGGTCGAAGACATCTTCGACGTCGGCCTGCACGAGTTCCTGAGCGGGACGATCGACTCGGTCGGCAGCCTCACCGCCGTCATTCACGATCAGTACCTGAGCGGAGAGGCGCGCTGACATGCGGCTGAGCGTCGATCACGTCACCCGATACCGCTTCGATCCGCCGATGCGCGGCGTCATCCAGTCGCTGCGGCTGACGCCCTCGGTCTATGACGGTCAGCTTGCGGTCGAATGGACCATCGACACCGGCGACGCCATCCGGGGTGCGGGGTTCCGGGACGGTGCGGGCGACTGGATCGAGACCGCCAAGCATCTGGGCCCCGTGTCCGATACCCATGTGGCCGTGCGCGGCATCGTCGAGACGGTGGATCTGACCGGTGTGCTGCGCGGACACCGCGAACTCATCCCGCCCGCGGCCTATCTGAGCGCGACCCGGTTCACGCGCGCCGACCTTGCACTTACCGAACTGGCCGAGGAGGCCGTCCGCCGGATCGCGCCCGACCGCGGGCTCGACCGGGCGCATGCGCTGATGAACGCGGTGGCCGACGCCATCACCTATACGCCGGGCGAGACCGAGCAGGCGACCACCGCAGCCGAGGCACTGGCGATGGGACACGGGGTTTGTCAGGACCACACCCACGCGGTGATCGCGGCGGCGCAGGTTCTCGACATGCCCGCGCGCT
The DNA here is from genome assembly GCA_963709395.1 of uncultured Alphaproteobacteria bacterium. GTDB lineage: Bacteria > Pseudomonadota > Alphaproteobacteria > Rhodobacterales > Rhodobacteraceae > CAVPWP01. Next base: position 46,368 of record CAVPWP010000002.1, on the reverse strand, counting down.
ATGTCACCGGCTATCTCTTCGCCTCCGAGGACGATGTGGCGCAAGAGGCCAGCCACGCCTGGGCCGAGGTCTTCCTGGCCGATCTGGGCTGGGTCGGGTTCGATCCGTCGAACCGCATCTGTCCCGATGACCGTTACATCCGCATCGGATCGGGTATCGACGCCACCGAGGCCGCCCCGATCCGGGGTGTGGCGCAGGGGATCGGGGCAGAAAAGCTCGACGTGTCGGTGACGGTCAATCAGGCCGCGCAATAGCAGCGTCGGCGCGTTGCCCTTTCTCGCGGCCTGTGCCTAGTGTCGCACCTAAACAGACAGGCAAGGTGAGTCGGACATGACCTATTGCGTGGGGCTTCTGCTGGACGCGGGTATGGTGCTCTTGTCGGACACGCGCACAAACGCGGGACTCGACAACATCTCGACCTATCGCAAGATGTTCATCTTCGAGGATCCGGGCGAACGGGTCGTCACGATCATGACGGCGGGCAGCCTGTCGGTCACGCAGACCGCCATGGCGCGGCTCGAGGAAGCGGCGTCCGATCTCGACCATGACGGGCCGCCGTCGATCATGACCCTGCCCACGATGCTGCAGGTGGCCGAGCTTGTCGGCCGCACCCTGTCGGATGTTTCGGCTGATGTGCGCGCCAAGATGGACCGCAGCGCCCAAAGCGCCAGCGCCTCGATGATCGTCGCGGGGCAGCGCCGGGGCGGGGACATGCGCATGTTCCTGATCTATCCCGAGGGCAACTTCATCGAGGCGACCGCCGATACCCCGTTCCTTCAGATCGGGGAGCACAAGTACGGCAAACCCATCCTCGACCGCGTGGTGCGCCCCGACACCAGCCTGGCGGATGCGCAGAAGGCGGTCCTTCTGTCGATGGATTCGACCCTGCGGTCGAACCTGTCGGTGGGGATGCCGCTCGACCTTGCCGTCATCGAGAAGGACGCCTGCCGGGTGACCATGTCGCGCCGGATCGACGCGAACGACCCCAGCTTTGCCGCAATGAGCTCGGCCTGGTCCGAGGCCTTGCGCCATTCGTTCACCGAGATCGAACTCTGACGTCCTCCTGACCACCTACGTTGCGGATGGCTTCCGGATCTAGGCGGCCTGCCGGGCGGATTGGAAGAGCTCGACCGTTGCGTCGAGAAACCGGTCGCGCACCTCGGACCGCTCCATCAGAAGCTCGTGCCGGGCGCCGTCGAAACGGGTGAACCGGCTGCCGGTCCAGCGCCGTGCAAGGGCCGAGATCGCGGCGGGATCGACCACCATTTCATCCGATCCCACGCCGGTCAGGACCGGCAGTGCCGGCAACGGCGCCCGGCGCAGCGCCCGGATCTCTTCCAGCGCCTCGTGCAGCCAGTGGATCGATGGGCCACCAAGGGCGAAGCGTTCATCATGCCGCACCTGGCGCTGCATGTAGGCGAAATGGTCGGGGCATGTGGTGAGCGTGTTGCCCTCGAACGCCGCCGAGGCAAGATAGCTGTCGCGCTGCGCGCCCGGCGAATAGACCTCGCCGCGCCCGATGGCGCGGGCCGCGCGTGGCACCGCCCAGGCGACGGGGCGCATGTGGCTTGCCATGCTGATCCCCCACATCGGCGCGCTGAAGACGGCGGCGGCAAAGGGCTGGTCCTGGTGCAGCAGGGCGCGCAGCCCGATCGCCCCGCCCATCGAATGACCGATCAGGAAGTAGGGCTCCGGCAGGCCGGCTGTGCGGGCGAAGGCCAGCACGGCGCCCCAGTCGCGCTGGTAGTCGGCGAAGACGCCCACATGCCCCATCATCGGGTCGCGCCCGACCCGGTCGGCCAGTCCCTGTCCGCGCCAGTCGATCGCAACGCAAGAGAGGCCGCGCGCAGCAAGGTCACGAGCAAGGCGGCCATATTTCTCGACCGCCTCGGTCCGTCCGGGAAAGACGAAGACCGTCCCCGCGTCGCCGCCCTGCCAGATCCCGGCGCGCAGGCGCACGCGATCGTCGGCGCGCAGCCAGACCGCCCGGCCGCCGTCGGGGCCTTCGGCCATGTCCGCGAAGAACGGGGCGGCCTCCATCGGCGTCAGGACAGGACGGAGCCCAGGCGCAGCGCCGCGCCCATGTCGCCATCGACCGTGAGTTTTCCGGTCATGAAGGCGGAGGTCGGGTTCAGGTTGCCGTCGAGGATGGCGCGGAAGGTGTCGGTGTCGGCGGTCATGGTGACGTCGGCCGCATCGTCGCCTGCGCGCGCGCCGTCCGCGTCCAGCATGATCGCGCCTTCGTCCCGGATCACGAACTTGGCAGTTCCGTCGAAACCGGACCCGGCCAGTTTGTCGTTCAGCGCGCTTACCGCGGTATCGATCACGTCACTCATCAGGGGCTCCTCGAGAATTTACCGACGCGGTCTCGCTTTTTCCCGCACGGCGGTTACATTTCCATCCGATATGTATGGCAAAACTCACAGACTCAAACCTGTCGTTGCGGCATTTTTGCTGGTCGGCCTGCTTTCGCCGGCGGCTATCGCGCAAGAGGCTGCCGTCGATGAGCTTTTCGAGCAGCTGAAGTCCGCCGATCCGGCCGAGGCACAGCGCATCGAGCGCGAGATCTGGACGGAATGGTCGCGTTCGGGGTCGGCGTCGATGGACCTTCTGCTCAAGCGCGGACGCGACGCGATGGAGGTCGGGGACACCGAGGCCGCGCTCGATCATTTCTCGGCCCTGATCGACCATTCTCCCGACTTCGCCGAGGCCTACAACGCCCGCGCGATGGTCTTTTACGGCGAAGGCGCCTACGGGCCGGCGATGTCTGACATCCGCGAGGCGCTGCGGCTGAACCCGCGGCATTTCGGGGCGCTGTCGGGGCTTGCACTCATCCTGCAGGAGCTTGGTCGCGAGGATCAGGCGCTCGAGGTCTGGCGCATGGTGGCCGAGCTCAATCCCAACCGTGAAGGGCTGGACGAGGCGATCGGCGCGCTTGAACGCGCGGTCGAGGGCATGACGCTCTGACCCTGTCCGCTTGCGGCCTGTCCGCGTATCCGGTTTAAGCCAACCTCGACCGTCACCGAGAAAGGGACCCCCCATGTCGCGCGCACCCGCACGGGTCACGGCAGTTCTCGGCCCGACCAACACCGGCAAGACGCATTACGCGATCGAGCGGATGCTGGCGCATCGCACCGGCGTGATCGGCCTGCCGCTGCGGCTTCTGGCGCGCGAGGTCTATGATCGCATCGTCGGACTGCGCGGCCCCTCGGTCGTGGCCCTTGTCACGGGCGAGGAGCGCATCGTCCCCGAGCGCACCCAGTACTGGGTCTGCACGGTCGAGGCGATGCCGGTGGGCATCGGCGCCGACTTCCTGGCCATCGACGAAATCCAGCTTTGCGCCGACCCCGAGCGCGGCCATGTCTTCACCGACCGGCTGCTGAACGCGCGTGGCCTGCACGAGACGCTGCTGCTTGGCTCGGACACCATGCGCGGCGCCATCGCGGATCTCTGTCCGGGCGCGAACTTCCTGCGCCGCGAACGATTCTCGCAGCTGACCTATTCCGGTTCGAAAAAGATAAGCCGGATGCCGGCGCGGGCGGCCATCGTCGGCTTTTCGGTTGAAAACGTCTATGCCATCGCCGAGCTGATCCGCCGTCAGAAGGGCGGGGCGGCGGTGGTGATGGGCGCGCTTTCCCCACGCACGCGCAACGCGCAGGTGGCGATGTACCAGAACGGCGATGTCGACTACCTGGTGGCGACCGACGCGATCGGCATGGGCCTCAACCTCGATATCGACCACGTCGCCTTCTCGGGCCTGTCGAAGTTCGACGGGCGGCGGATGCGGCGGCTCGAGCCCAACGAACTGGCCCAGATCGCCGGTCGCGCGGGTCGGCACATGAATGACGGCACCTTCGGCGTCACCGGCGAGGCGCGTCCCCTCGACGACGAGGTGGTCGAGGCGATCACCAGCCACCGCTTCACCCCGCTCAAGCGATTGCAGTGGCGCAGCGCGGATCTCGACTTCGGGTCGCCCGAACGTCTGATCGCTTCGCTCGAGGCCGCGCCGGACGACCCGCGCCTGATGCGCGCGCGCGCCGCCGACGACCTGATCGCGCTTCAGGCGCTGTCGGAGGTGCCCGAGGTGCGCGCGCGCGCCGGCACCGGCGACGCGGTGCGCCTGTTGTGGGATGTCTGCCGTGTGCCCGATTTCCGGGGCATCAGCCATGCCGAACACGCCTCGCTTCTCGAGGCGATCTTCGGCTTCCTGCACCAGGACGGTCGGATCCCGGACGACTGGCTTGCGCGCCACATCCAGCGCATCGACAGGGTCGACGGCGACATCGACGCGCTGTCCAAGCGGTTGGCGTATATCCGCACATGGACCTATGTCGCGCAGCGCCGCGGATGGACCAGGGACGAAAGCCATTGGCGGGACGAGACGCGCGCGGTAGAAGATCGGCTGTCGGATGCGCTGCACGAGCGCCTGACGCAGAGATTTGTCGACCGGCGGACCAGCGTGCTGCTTCGCCGGTTGAAACAGAAGGAGAGCCTTGTGGCCGAGGTGAACGACACGGGCGACGTCAGCGTCGAAGGGCAACATGTGGGCCGTCTTGACGGCTTCCGGTTCAGTCAGGACCCCAAGGCAAGCCCCGAAGAGGCACGCACGCTGAGGTCCGCCGCACTTGCGGCGCTGACGCCGGAATACCACCTGCGCGCCGACCGCTTCTACAACACCCCCGACACCGAGATCGACTACACCGAGCAAGGTGGGCTGATGTGGGGCAACAACGCCGTTGGCAAGCTGGTGAAGGGGCCAGAGCCGATGCGCCCGGTGGTCGAGGCCTTCGTCGACGAAGAAGCCGGCCCGGATGTCGCGGCCAAGGTGCAGCGCCGCTTGCAGCATTTCGTCGACCGCAAGATCGCGACGCTGTTCGAGCCGCTCATGGCGCTGTCGCGGGACGAGGCGCTGAACGGGCTGGCCCGCGGCTTTGCCTTCCGGCTGGTCGAAAACTTCGGCATCATCCCCCGTGAAACCGTGTCGGCCGAGGTGAAGGAACTCGACCAGGACGCGCGCGGCGCGCTGCGCAAGCATGGTGTGCGGTTCGGGCAGTTCACGATCTTCATTCCCGTGCTTTTGAAACCCGCACCCACGCGGCTGCGCATCGTGCTCTGGTCTCTGGCCGAGGGTCTGGTCGAGTTTCCCGAAAGCCCGCCGCCGGGCTTGGTGACGGTTCCCGCGGCCGAACCCGCGCGCAAGGGCTATTTCCCGATGTCGGGCTACCGGCAGGCGGGCGACCGGGCGATCCGGATCGACATGCTGGAACGTCTGGCCGACCTTCTGCGCGCGCAGGACGGGCGGGGCGGTTTCGAGGCGGTGCCCGACATGCTGTCGATCACCGGCCTGACGCTCGAGCAGTTCGCGGCGCTCATGGAGGGGCTTGGCTATCGCGCGGTGCGGGGCGAACGCCCGAAGGAACGCGCCGCAGCGGCGCCCGAGACGGGTGAGAAGGCCGCGGCCGACGCGGCGACGGTGCCCGAACCGGAGGCTGCGCCCGAAGAGACGGCCGAGGCCGTGCCTGAAGTCGTGCCGGAGAACATGCCGGAGTCGCCCGAAAAAGACGCGGGCGATGCGTTGGTCGAGGCCGAGGCGGAACGGCTGGCGGAATCGGGAACCGATCTGCACGCCTCCCCCGAAGAGGCATCGGCGGAACCCGAGGTCGAGGTTTTCTACACGTTCACATGGGCCGGCAATCGCCCGGCTCGCCGGGAGGGCAGGCCCGAAGGACAGGCCGGCGCACGGCCGCGCGGCAAGGGCAAACCGAAGGCACAGGGCAAGGGTGCGGCCGGGAAGGGCAAGCCGCGGGGCGGCCCGCGCGACGAGACTGCCACGCGCAGCTTCGAATCGCGGCCTGCCAGGAAAGACCGGATCGACCCCGACAACCCCTTCGCCGCCGCCCTTATGGGGCTGAGGACCAAGGACTGAGGTCGCCCGAGAAATTCGTCGACCCGGAGGCCGAACCGGATATCGACCGGCACGCCCGAACGCGGCTCGACAAGTGGCTCTGGCACGCCCGGTTCTTTCGCACCCGTGGGCTGGCCGCGCAGATGGTCGCCTCTGGCAAGGTCCGGATCAACGCACGGCTGGTGAAGAAGCCCGGCACGGCAGTCCGGCCCGGCGATATCCTGACGATCGTGCAGGGCGGCGATGTGCGCGTGGTGCGCGTCACCGGGATCGCCGTGCGGCGTGGCCCGGCGCAGGAGGCGCAGGCGCTATACGCGGAGGATGACGGGCCGGGGTGAATGGCCCCGTGACAGTCCGCCGTGACAGGCTCTTGTGACAGGTCGACGTGTCATTTTTTTGCTCAAACGGGGATTTTTCGAGTTGGTCCGGCGGGCGGTTCGCCTTACATCACGGGATGTCCGTGGGCCGACTTGCATGTATCAGGACCTTGGCCTAGCAAGGCGACCGGAACCAAGAGAGCCAGACATGACCTACGTCGTCACCGATAACTGCATCTCCTGCAAATACACCGACTGCGTCGAGGTGTGCCCGGTGGATTGTTTCTACGAGGGCGAGAACATGCTCGTCATCCATCCCGACGAGTGCATCGACTGCGGCGTGTGCGAGCCCGAATGCCCCGCCGACGCGATCCGTCCGGACACCGAACCGGACATGGAAAAGTGGGTCGAGTTCAATCGGAAATACTCGGAAGCCTGGCCGGTCATCATCACCAAGAAGGACCCGCTTCCTGACGCCGAGGCGCGTGACGGCGAGGATGGGAAGTTGGAAAAGTACTTCTCGGAGGCACCGGGCGAGGGCGGCTAAACCGCCTCGGGTCGGCAGGTCCAGCGAATCGGCAGGTGGGGTTTCCGGGCAGAAACGCACTTGAAGTTCGCCCTTCAGGCTATTGACCAATATGCGGAAAAACTGCGTTCAGCGCAGGACACTTCAAATTGGGTCCCAAGTTTGCTATATTTCTGTTACGAATACGTCCGTTTGGCGTGACCAAGGGTGTCACCGCGGGCGTAGATCAGGCGGCATAATGGCCAATTGCGACGGGGAAGATGGATGGTTCCCCGCCGTCGTTTTGTCGCCCGGTCTTCGGGGATGAGAGGATCAAGTCAGCACATGAGCACTTCGAAAAAGTCGGAATTCCGCCCGAACGATTATGTCGTCTACCCCGCCCATGGTGTGGGTCAGATCGTGTCGATCGAGGAGCAGGAAATCGCCGGCATTAAGCTGGAACTTTTCGTCATCTCGTTCGAGAAGGACAAGATGACCCTCCGCGTGCCGACGCACAAGGCGACGGACGTGGGGATGCGCTCGCTCTCGTCACCCGATATCGTGTCGCGTGCGATGACGACGCTCAAGGGCAAGGCCAAGGTCAAGAAGGCCATGTGGTCGCGCCGCGCGCAGGAATACGAACAGAAGATCAATTCGGGCGACCTGATCGCCATCGCCGAGGTCGTGCGCGACCTGCACCGCGCCGACGACCAGCGCGAGCAAAGCTATTCCGAGCGTCAGCTTTACGAAGCGGCGCTTGAACGGCTGACCCGCGAGGTTGCCGCCGTTTCCGGCTCGGACGAGATGTCCGCACAAAAGCAGGTTGACGAGGTCCTGATCGGCCGCGCCGCCTGAAGCCCACAGGGCTTTGCGACAGACAGCGCCGTCGCCCGCAGGGGCGGCGGTGTTTTTTTATGCGCGCCTGCTTTCGCTGTCCTGCCTGCTGTCGGGCGCGGCAAGATCGGAGGTCTCGTCGGTGTGTTCAAGCGTGGAAGCAAGCGCCGCTTCAAGCTCGCGGTTCAGCTCTTTCGAACGGGCGATGTAGGCGGGATTGTCCCCCACCGCGACGCCGGGTTGCCACAGGTCGGCCAGGTCGCGCAGGGCTTCGCGGTCCTTGCGGTAGAAAAACTGCTCCATCGCCGCCGCTTCGGATTCGGAGAGACCCATGTTCTCAAGCACATAGCGTCCCGCGCGCAGGCTTGAATCGAACATCTCGCGCACGACGTCGTCGGCCCCTGCGCGGCGCAATTCGTAGACGTGAATGCGGTCATGGGCGCGCGCCACGATATGCAGGTCGGGTCGTTCGCGCCGGGCATAGGCCACAAGCCGGATCGCCGCCGCCCTGTCGTCCATCGCCACCACAAGGACCCGTGCATTCGCAAGGCCAGCGGCATGCAGAAGCTCGGGGCGCGTTGGGTCGCCGAAGAACCCCTTGAAACCGAACCGGCGCATGAGTTCGATGGTCTTCAGATCATTGTCGAGCACCGTGGTCCGGAACCCCGACATCTGAACCAGCCTGTTCACCACCTGACCGAAGCGCCCGATGCCCGCGATGATGACCGGTTGCTGGTCGTCGATCTCGTCGGGCTCCGGTTTTTCGCCTGCCTCCGAGAGGCGTTTCGAGAGCTTCTCGTAGGCAATGAAGAACAGCGGCGTCAGCAGCATCGACAGTGCCACGACGAAGAGCGTCCGTTCGGCCAGTTGCGATGGGACGACGTTTTGCTGGAGCGCGAAGGACACGAGGACGAAGCCGAATTCCCCGGCCTGGGCCAGCCCAAGCGTGAAGAGCCAGCGGTCGCGCCCCCGGATCTTGAACGCGACCGCGAGGACATAGAGGATCAACCCCTTGATGAACATGAGCGCAAGCGTCGCCGCGATCAGTCCGAAGGGATTCTCGAGGAACACGACGAAGTTGATGCCCGCGCCCACGGTAATGAAGAAGAGGCCCAGCAAGAGGCCCTTGAGAGGCTCGAGATCGCTTTCAAGCTGGTGCCGGAATTCGCTGTTGGCCAGCGCCACACCGGCAAGGAAGGTGCCAAGCGCCGGGGACAGCCCGACCAGGATCATCGCCGCCGCGATCACGCAGACGATGAGCAGGGCGAAGGCGGTGTAAAGCTCGCGCAGCCGGGCCATGTGAACAAAGCGGAAAAGCGGGCCCGAGGCGTACATGCCGAAGAGCACGATCAGCACCACGGCCGCGACCGTGCTCAGCGTCACCGCCCATGGCGGCAGGCTCTCCATGTAGGAAATCGCGATTTCGGCGGCCCCATCCCCCCCGCTGCCATGCGAGACGGCGGGTTCGCCGCGTCCGGGTCGGCCCAGAGTCAGGAGCGGCAGCACGGCAAGCATCGGGATGACGGCGACATCCTGTGTCAGAAGCACCGAGAACGATGCCCGTCCGCCCGCGGTCTGCATCAGGCGCTTTTCGTTCAGGGTCTGCAGCACGATCGCGGTCGACGACAGCGACAGAACCATGCCGAGCGCGAGCGATGTCTGCCACGGATACCCAAGCCACAGCACGAAGGCCATGACTGCCGCCATGGTCACCACGACCTGCAACCCGCCAAGCCCCAGAAGCTTGTCGCGCATGTCCCAGAGCGCGCGCGGCGTCAGTTCGAGCCCGATCAGGAACAGCATGACGACGACGCCGAACTCGGCGAAGTGCTGGATATCCTTGGTTTCGGCCCCCACGAGGCCGATCAGCGGGCCGATGGCAATGCCGGCCAGGAGATAACCCAGCACCGATCCCAGCCCCAGGCGCGAGGCGATGGGCACCGCGATCACCCCTGCGGCCAGATAGATCGTCGCCTGAATCAGGAAGGTTTCCATGGCTCTCCGCTCAGATTGGCAGCGGCGCGTCGGCCTTGAATTGGTCCATCACGATCTGGCTTTGCACGCGGGCGACGGCCGGGTGGGGCAGCAGGATCTCGTGGATCAGACGGTGCAGCGCGGCAAGGTCTTCACAATATACCCGCAGAAGATAGTCGGCCTCTCCGGTGAGAGTCCACGCGCTTGTCACCTCGGCGCGCGCCTCGAGCGTCCGGGTGAAGGTGCGCACCTTGTCGGGGGCGTGGGTCGCCATCTGTACCTGGACGAAGGCCTGAACCTTCAGACCCAGCTTTTCGGGCGACAGACGCGCCCGGTAGCCCTCGATGATGCCCGCCGCCTCGAGCCGTTGCCGTCGCCGACCGGCCTGGCTGGGCGAGAGGTTCAGGATATCGCCCAGCGCCTCGGCGGTGAGGTGGGCGTCGCGCTGGAGTGCGGACAGCAGGCGCTTGTCGGTCTCGTCGATCATGCGGGAGTCCCGTGTGTTTTGATCAAGAGTTGCGGAATTCATGCATGTTTGCAACAGAAATCGCCTGTCTTCGCGCGAATTCCGCCTGATCTTTGGTCTATACTCCACGTAACGCAGAACAGGAGACCGCCCCATGGGACCTTTCCCCCACGACGCCCCCCGTGCGATCATTTCGCCCGAAAACCCCGCCGGCACCGACGGGTTCGAGTTCGTCGAATTCGCCCACCCCGAACCGCAGGCGCTGCGCGATCTCTTCGGCAAGATGGGCTACACCCACACGGCCACCCACAAGTCCAAGGCGATCGAGCTTTGGCAGCAGGGCGACATCACCTATGTCATCAACGCCGAACCGGGCAGCCACGCGGCCGGGTTCATCGCAGAACACGGTCCCTGCGCCCCCTCGATGGGCTGGCGCGTGGTCGATGCGGCGCAGGCCCATGCCCATGCGGTATCGAAAGGGGCCACGTCCTTTGACGGGCCGGGCAAGATGCTGGACGTCCCCGCCATCGTCGGCATCGGTGGATCGTTGATCTATTTCATCGACCAGTATTACGACTCCAATCCCTACAACGCCGAATTCGACTGGATCGCCCCGGCGAACCCCGAGGGCGTGGGATTTCACTATCTCGACCACCTGACCCACAACGTCCACAAGGGCAACATGGACAAGTGGTTCGCCTTCTACGGCAATCTCTTCAACTTCCGCGAGATCCGGTTCTTCGACATCGAGGGCAAGTTCACCGGCCTTCTGAGCCGGGCGCTGACCTCACCTTGCGGGCGCATCCGCATCCCGATCAACGAGGACCGGGGAGAGACCGGGCAGATCGTCGAATACCTCAAGCGCTACAACGGCGAAGGCATCCAGCACATCGCGGTCGGGACGAAGGACGTCGAGATCTATGACGCCGTCGATGCCATCGCCGCGCGTGGCATCAAGTTCATGCCGAAGCCGCCCGAGGCCTATTACGACCTGTCCTACGACCGTGTCACCGGCCATGACGAACCCAAGGACCGGATGATGGAACATGGCGTCCTGATCGACGGCGAAGGCGTGGTCGACGGCGGCGAGACGCGGATCCTGTTGCAGATCTTCTCGAAAACGGTGATCGGCCCGATCTTCTTCGAGTTCATCCAGCGCAAGGGTGACGACGGGTTCGGCGAGGGCAACTTCCGCGCGCTCTTCGAATCGATCGAACAGGACCAGATCGACCGCGGCGTGCTGGACACCGCTGCCGAATAGCGACGGTCCGACGGGCGAGGGGGGGTGTTGTCTGCCCCCTCGCGCTCCCCCGAGGAGATTTGAGAGGTCGATGGAAGCGGCCTGGAACCGGAAGATCAGCCCGACGGCATGGTCAGCGTGACGTTCCGTCCGCCCTTCACATACCGAAGGCTGTCGTCGCCGATGGCGGCGATCTGGCCGCCATCGATCCGGTCGCCGACCTTCACCTTCACGAAACGGCCCGAGGGCAGGCGGATCAGCGCGCGCCGGTCCGAAGACGACCCGTAGACCCCGATCAGGTTGACCTGGCCCAGGCGGATCGCGTTCTCGATCGTCGCCTCGCGGGCGACCTCGGCCCGCGTCGGTAGCGACGGCGGCGCCGAGGCGGTGGTGATCTCGGGTTCGGGTTCGTCGTCGGTCGAGGTGGCGCCGGCCGATTGCCCCGCGTCCGAAAGTCCCGCCGTCGAGGCTGCGGCGGCCGCGGCCGGTGGCGCCGGGCTGAGTGCGGCACGAGCCAGCGTTACCACCTCGTCGATATCGTCCGGCCGTTGGCGCGGCACCGGCGACCGTGCCACTGCAAGGTCGGTCGGCGTCGCATCGATCGAAGGGTCCGACTGCGGCGATGCCGGGCGCGCGCGGGGGCGCAGACCGGCCAGTTCCGCGAGCGTGCGGCCCCCGAAGCGGGCGCGTTCGGTGCGTTCGGCAAGGTCCTCCGGTCGTTCGGGCGGGGTGATCTCGGCCGGAAGCGCCTCGGCCAGCGCGGTCGGGGCAAGGTCGTCGGCGTCGAGGTCCGCCGCGTCCGGCGCGTCGCCGTCAAGGTTCAGCGCGACACCCCCGGGCGGCGGTGCGAGCGGCGGCGAGGGAGAGGCCGCACCTTCGGTGAGGATCGTGGGCTCGGCGCCGTCCCCGGCAGGTGGCAAGGGGGCCTGGGCGGCATCGGGCAGCCTGTCGGGTGCGCCCGGCAATGGCATGGCGAACGCGTCGGTCGATGCGGTGACCGGGTCGACTGCGGCGATGTCCACGCCGGTATCGGTCGGCGCAGGCGAGGCGACCGGCGCCTCGGGCGCGCTCTGCCAGCCATCGGCGCCCGCGCCGACCAGCGCGGTCGCCGCCGGCGGACTGTTCGGTTCGGGGCCGGGGTCCGCAACGGTCTGGTCCAGCGCCTCGGCCTCGGTTCCGGACAAGTCTTCAGCGGTTGGGGCGAAGGCCGTGCTGTCGATGGGCAGCGGCGGGGCCTCGGCCTCCGGACCGGCTTGTGCGGTGTCGGTTGGTGGGTCAGTGTCGGGCGCCAAGTTCGGCGTGGTGTCCGGAATCTCGATCGGCGCCGGCAGGTTCAGGGTCGATTCGCCCGGTTGCGGCGGGCTGAAGGTCGCCACGAGCGTCCAGCCTCCTGCCACGACGAGGCCGGTTATCAGGGCAGCCACGGCAAGCCGCTTGCGCCGGGCGCCGGCCGCGCCATCGGGCCGGGCCTTGGGCGGCGCCGCGGGGCCCGTGGGACGGATCGACGGCGTTTCGTCATAGGCGCGCGGGCGCAGGCTTGCCGCAGCGGGGCCGTGGTCGGGGACGCCATCTGCGGTAAAGCCCGCGCCAGTGGTCACGATGGCGGCCTGTTTGTCGGTTTGCGCCGCCTCGTCCGGCTGCGACGGGGGCAGATCAGGGGTGGTGATGCCTGCGGCGGCGGGAGACGGGCCGGCCACGGCGCTGAAGCGCGCCGGCCGTTCCAGAAGAGGTGTCGCAGCGGACGACACGTCCTTCTCCGCGACACGCCGGGTTGTGAAGGTGGGGGCCGTGTCCGCCGGGCTGTCGGGTGCCTGCGGATCGGGTGCCTGCGGGTCGGGGGCCTCGGGATCGGGCGCCTCAGGATCGGGCGCCGTGTCTGTGGGGGCGAGGTCAGCCTGCGCCGGGTCGTCGGGGGCCTCGGCCGGTTCGGCCACGGCGGCGGCAAGACCGTCTTCCGAGCCGCGGTGCGCGAAGGCAACCTCGCGCGGGAAGTCCTCTTCCGGCGGCCGCGCGCTGTAGCCCGCCACCGAGATCCCGTGCGCCTCGGCGAAGTTCCGCGCCTCGTCCATCGTCTCGAGCGCGATGGCGGCGACCAGAGCGGTGTCCCCGTCGGCCGACCAGTCAAAAGCGATTTCGTCCGGCGGGTAGGGCGTGAGGCCGTCAAGTGCCGCGCGCACCTGCGCCGCGCGTGCAGCGTCGTCGGGGCCGGGCGCATCCACCCGCGTGTAGAGAATTTGCGAATTGGGCAGGACCAGCCGGGCGGTCAGCGGCAGCGGGCCCGCCGCCGCCACAAGCGCCTTGAGACGGGGCGTGATATCGGCCGAGTCGGTGCTGATTTCCCCAAGAATATCGCACAGATCCCCGTCCTCCCGAAGCAGGCGGATTCGATCGTGACCAAGGTCGAGGACATGGGTGGATGCCATGGCCGAATGCTAGCATGACGCGGTATCCTCGTCACCAGCGGCTGCGCAGGTTCCCGCCCATCCAACCGCGGAACTTGCGCCCGCGCAGCCTTCGCCGCAGTCTTGCGGCGACCCTTGTGACAGCAACCGAACCGGAGCCGCCATGCGCCTGATCCCCGCCATTGCCCCGCTTGCTCTTGCCCTTGCCGTTTTCGCCGTCGCGGCATCGGCGCAGGACGCCCCGCGCATGATCACCGTCACCGGTGTGGGCGAGATCGTCGCCCCCCCGGACATGGCGATCGTCACCGTGGGCGCGACCTCAGAGGCCGAAACCGCGGCCGAAGCGCTGTCGGCCACGTCGCTCGCGGTGTCCGCGGCACTGAACGTTCTGACCGGGGCGGGGATCGAGGCGCGCGACCTCCAGACCAGCGGTGTCAGCCTCTCGCCGCGGATGGTCTGGCCCAACGATGGCAACGGCGCGCCGCGGATCGAAGGCTATGTCGCCTCGAACCAGGTGACCGCGCGGGTGCGCGACCTCGGGTCGCTGGGCGGTGTGCTCGACGCCGTCGTGTCGTCGGGGGCCAATACCTTGAGCGGCGTGTCCTTCGCCCTGTCCGAACCGCGCGCGGCCGAGGACGCCGCGCGCCGGGCCGCCGTGGCGGATGCCCGCGCCCGCGCGGCGCTTTATGCCGAGGCCGCGGGCGTCGGGCTTGGCGCGGTGCAGCAGATCTCGGAAGAGGGTGGTGCCGCGCCGATGCAGCGGATGATGGCAGCCGAGGCGGCCATGTCGGACGCGGCGGTTCCGGTGGCCCCGGGCGAACTGACCATCAGCGCCCGGGTCCGGATCGTCTTTGCCATCGCCGACTGACGGCTCAGGCGGTGGCCGCCGCCAGCGCCTGGTCGAGATCGGCGATGATGTCGTCGGCATCCTCGATCCCGATCGATACGCGGACCACGTTGGGCGCCGCCCCGGCCGCGACCTGCTGTTCTTCGGTCAGCTGGCGGTGGGTGGTCGATGCCGAGTGGATGATGAGCGACCGCGCATCGCCAAGGTTCGCCACATGGCTGAAGAGCTTGACGTTGTCGATGAGCTTCACGCAGGCGTCATAGCCGCCCTTGACCGCGAAGGTGAAAAGCCCGCCGGCCCCCTTGGGGCAGATCCGTTCCATCCGGTCGTGGTAGGGAGAGCTTTCGAGACCGGCGTAGGTGACGAAGTCCACGCGCGGGTCGGCTTCAAGCCACTTGGCGACCTTGACCGCATTGGCCACGTGCCGCTCCATGCGCAGGCTCAGCGTCTCGATGCCCATCAGGGTGTAGTGCGCGCCCTGCGGGTTCATCGTCATGCCAAGGTCGCGCAGGCCGATCGCGATCGAGTGGAAGGTGAAGGCCATCGCGCCGAGGGCCGGGTGGAAGGCCAGGCCATGATAGGCGGGCTCGGGGTCGCTGAGCGAGGGGAACTTGCCGCTGGCCGACCAGTCGAACTTGCCTGAATCGGTGATCGCGCCGCCGGTGACCGTGCCGTTGCCGGTGAGATACTTGGTGGTCGAGTTCACGACAAGCGTCGCTCCATGCTCGATCGGGCGGCAGAGGTAGGGCGTGGCCGAGGTGTTGTCGACGATGAGCGGCAGGCCGACCTTGTCGGCAACCGCGGCCACCGCATCGAGGTCGGTGATGTAGCCGCCGGGGTTGGCGATGGATTCGCAGAAGATCGCCCGTGTGTCGTCGTCGACCGCGGCTTCGAGGGCGGCGAGGTCGTCGAAATCGACGAACTTGCACGACCAGCCGAAGCGCTTGATCGTGTGGTTGAACTGGGTGACCGTGCCGCCGTAAAGCCGGGTCGAGGCCACGATGTTGCGCCCCGGTCCCATCAGCGGGAAAAGCGCCATGATCTGCGCCGCATGGCCGGACGAGCAGCAGACGGTGCCCGCGCCGCCTTCGAGCGCGTTGATCCGGTCGGCCAGCGCGGAAACCGTGGGGTTGGTCAGGCGCGAATAGATGTAGCCCACTTCCTGCAGGTTGAAGAGCGCCGCGGCGTGGTTGGCGTCGCGGAAGACGAAGGCGGTCGACTGGTAGATCGGCACCTGCCGCGCGCCGGTGGCGGAATCGGGGCTTGCGCCGGCATGGATCTGAAGCGTGTCGAAAGCCTGTGGTTTGTCGGCCATGGGGGTTCCCTCCCTAGGATGCTGTCTCGCGCGGGACGCTAATCGAAGACGCGGGGTGTCACAACAGATGCCATGCGGGGCAGGAAACGATGGGACTCAGGTCCCGTTCAGGCGCATCACGACGATATAGAAGGCCCGTCCGCGGTGCTGGGTGGCGCTGACGGTGACCGCCATACGCTCGAGGATACCGCCGCGCGGGACGAGTTCGACAAGTTCGATCGCCTCGCCCCGGGTCAGAAGTTCGGCGGGTGGGATATCAACGTCGACCGAAATGCCGGTCACGTCCTTCAGCGTCGCACCGCCTACGGGGTCGACACCGTCCGCCGCAAACAGCCCCTCGGCCGACCGGTTGCGGTAATGGATCACCTGCGCATCGTCGAGGACGAAGACCGGATCGACCACAAGGTCGAGGCCGGCCCGCAGTGTGTTCTCGGGCACAGCCATCACGGCGAAACGGGTCACGGTCGCGCCGTCTTCGCCGAAAAGCGGGACGATCAGCCGTTGCCAGGAGCGGATGAAAACCTCGCGCGGGGGTTCATGTTCGGAGAAGACCCATTCTCGACGCTGGACGGCGGCACTGTAAAGCGCCGTGAAAAATGCACCGAAGAAATCGAGGTAATCCGCGCTCGTCCGGTCGATTATGTCCCGGCGCGTGGCGTAGGGAAGAACGCCATCGCCCGCGTGCCGATACCGGAACGGGCCATCCGCCCCTTCGACGTCGATCAGCAGCGTCCACCGCCCAAGTGCGCCAAGACCGTCGGTGGAGATCGCGGCGGCCGGCACGCGCCCCTCTGCATCGGCCAGCGTGCGCATCTTGCGGGCGAAGGCCTGCATCAGGGGATTGCCGATCTCGGCCTCGGTGGGCGACCAAAGGATCAGCGGCGGGCGGGTTCCGGCGGAGTTGAAGAGACGTCGCAACTCGGGATCAACTCCATCCCACCGGACGCGCGCGAAAGCATCCGAATGCGCTGCCACGTCGAAATCACTGTCCATCACCATGGGTTACGTCCTGAGTTTCGGGTGCGTCAGGCTGCCGAAGATACAGGGTAACACAGATATCATGCCTGAAAACACCGGCGAGCCTCAGCGTAGCCAGAGCCCCTCGCGCCGCAGCCGGTTGCGGATCTGCGCCTCGCGCCGGGGCAGGGCAGCGCGGTCGAACAGAGCCCGCGCTTTCATGCCCTTGCCCTGATAGAGCATGCGCTGGAACGGCTCGTGCTGCTTGAGGACCTTCTTGACCCGGTTCGGCGCGGCCACCGTTTCGAGCACGCCCACAGCATGGTCGTCCTCGCGTGCGTAAAGCAGCGGCAGCGCGCGGTAGTGGCAGGTCGCGGAGCCGTCGAGCGGGGCGAGTTCCGGCCCCGGGCGACCGCCCCCAAGACCGTGGATCGCCAGCGGCAGGGCGACCTGGTCGAGCCATGGGTCGAGCGGCTGGCACACAAGCTCGGGCAGGGGGGTGTCGCGGATGCCCAGCATGATGTCGAGCATCCGTTCCCCGAACTCGCGCGGGCAGCGGTGAAAGAACCAGCCCGCGTTGAAGTAGAGATACCGCTCCCAGTATTCGTCGGGCTGCGTGGGGTCGAGCGAGCTGTCGAACTCAAGGCCGAAGCGGTCGTAGAGGGCCCGCCAGATCGCGCCGTAGCCCGGGCCGTAAAGCTCGATCACCGGCCAGGTGCCTTCGCGCCGCATCGACGCGGACGGACGGTCGAAGTCGAAGGGAATGTCGCTGACCGGCCCGGTTACAAGCGTGTCGCTGTCGAAGAACACGAAGGGTTCGTTCTCGGGCAGGGCGAAGAGCGCCTCGACCTTGTTGCCATAGGGGTAGGACTGGCCGAAGTGGCGGGACGGGAAGGGCAGGACCGTGGCGCCGAACTCATCCAGAAGCGCGCGGACAGTGTCGTTGCCCATGCGGGGGTCGCGCGACCAGAGCGGTCCGGGCTGCGGTTCGGCGACGAAGAGGCGGCCGGCGAAGCCCGGGTCCATCGCCCGCAGCGAAGCCGCGAACAGCGCCGCCTCGTACATGAGACGCCCCTGCTGGCCGACGACCACGATGTTGAACTGCCTGCCCGTCATGCCATTCCCGATCCGTTCGCCGACCATAGCCGCGCCCGGTCGGCGCGGAAAGTCAGAGCAGGTTCGGCGGCGTCTCGCCCCGGAAGAACGCGTCGAGGTTGTCGAGGGCAAGGAACCCCATCGCATCGCGCGTGGCCACGGTGGCGCTGCCGACATGGGGCATCATCACGATGTTCTCATGCTTGGCGAAGGCGGGGTTTCCGCCCGGCTCGGTGTGAAAGCAGTCGAGGCCCGCGGCGGCAAGATGCCCGCTTTCGATGGCCATCAGAAGGGCCGCGTCGTCCACCAGGTTGCCGCGCGCGACGTTCACGAGAATGCCGCCCTTCGGCATCTGGAGGAACCGCTCCGCCGTCATCAGGTTCACCGTGTCCGGCGTGGCGGGGCAGTTCAGCGACAGGAAGTCCGACACCGGCAACAGGCTGTCGAGGCTATCGTGATAGATCGCGCCCGCTTCAAGCTCCGGGGGCAGGCGGCGACGGTTGTGGTAATGGATCTCCATGTCGAAGCCGCGCGCCTTGCGTGCCAGCGCCTGTCCCACGCCGCCCATGCCGACGATGGCCAGCCGCGCGCCGGTGACCTGCTTGCCCACGAGGAAGGCGGGCGACCAGAAGTCCCACGCGCCCGAGCGCACAAGCCGGTCGCCGGTCACCGCATGGCGTGCGGCCCCCAGCATCAGCATCATCGCAAGCTCGGCGGTCGCGTCGGCCAGAACGCCCGGCGTGTTCGTCACCGCGATGCCACGGCCGCGCAGGGCGGGCAGGTCGCAGTGGTCGACGCCGACCGAATGGTTCGCCACGATCCGCAGGCGCGGGTCGAGCCGTGCCACGACATCGGCGTCGAACCGTTCGGAATGGCAGGGGATGACGCCGTCGACCTGCGCGCTCATCGCGACGATTTCGTCCGGCGTCGCGGGTTGATCATCTTCGGTCAGGATCACGTCATAGTCGCGCCGGGCCCGGGCGATGGTGGCGTCCGAGAGGCGGCGGGGGATCCAGATGACGGGCTTGGGCATGGGCGGTCAGCCCTTGTTCTTGCTCGACGTCACGAAGTCGTAGGCCACCAGGACGACCGTCAGCGCGATGACCGCCTTGAGGTCCCATTGACCCACCTTCAGGGCGAGGATGCCGAGGAACCCCAGGAAGACCACGAAGGCGAAGAGCGCGAGGAATTGGTTCATGTTCTGGGGTCCTTTCCCATCAATTCAGCGCTTCGGCCTGTTTCCCGACCTGACCGAAAAGCCAGTTCGCGGTTCTCAGAAGTCGGGCGTCGTCGCCGCGTTGGCCGACAAGCTGCACGCCCATCGGCAGGCCGTTGCCGGCGGTCAGAAGGGGCAGGGTCACCGCCGGTGTGCCGCAAAGCGTCCACAGGCCGTTGAACACCGCGTCGCCCGTAAACTCCAGCCCTTCGGGCGCGGGACCCGTCGCGGCGGGGCAAAGGATCGCGTTGCAGCGCTCGAAGATCTCGCCAAGCCCTGCAGTCAAGACCGGCCCCCAGTCAAGCGCGGCAAGGTAGTCGCGGGCCGGGATCGCGTTGCCCTCTTCAATCGCGGCGCGTGTCTGGGGCCCCAGGCTGTCGGCTCCGTCCCGCCAGTAGCGGTAGTAGTGCCGCGACATCTCGGCGAAGTTGATGCGCCTGCGCTGGTCGGCGGCCTCGGCGAAGGCGCTTGGAAGCTCGACCTCGAACACCTGGTCCCCCAGCGCCTCGACCAGTTCGGCGAAGGCGGCGTGGACCTCGGGGTCGGCATCTTCCCAGCCCGGCGGGCGGACGAAGGCGAAGACCGGT
The DNA here is from genome assembly GCA_963709395.1 of uncultured Alphaproteobacteria bacterium. Lineage (GTDB taxonomy): Bacteria > Pseudomonadota > Alphaproteobacteria > Rhodobacterales > Rhodobacteraceae > CAVPWP01. Next base: position 26,708 of record CAVPWP010000002.1, on the reverse strand, counting down.
TTCAGTGGCGGGGCCGCGCGGGCAGTGTCGAGAAGCCGGGGCGGGGGGGCCAGGGCCGTGGCCTTGTCTGCCGCGTCATGGCCGAAAAGCACATCTGCCAGCAGCGCCGCGCCCAACGGATCGGAGGCGAAGACGCCGACGGTGTCCAGCGAGGGCGATTGCGTCAGGATGCCCCGTCGCGGGATCGCGCCGAAGGTCGGCTTGAACCCGGTGATACCGCAGTAGGAGGCGGGGCGGATGACCGAGCCGCCGGTCTGCGTGCCGATCGCCAGCGGCACCATGCCGTCGGCCACCGCCGCCGCCGATCCCGAGGACGATCCGCCCGGCGTATGGGCGGGGTCGTGCGGGTTGCGCGTCGCGCCGGGATGCATGAAGGCAAGTTCCGTGGTGACGGTCTTGCCCATGATGATCGCACCGGACTGACGCAGCCGTTCGACCACGAAGGCGTCGGTCGCGGGAACCCGGCCCGCATCCAGCCCGCAGCCGTTCTCGGTCGGGATTCTCTTGGTGTCGATGATGTCTTTCAGCGCCACGGGCAGCCCGTGGAGCGGGCCGATGGCCCGCCCGCTTTTCCGGTAGGTATCGAGTCCTCTGGCCTGTTCGCGCGCGAAGTCCGGATCGAACCAGGCCCAGGCGCGCACCTCGTCCTCGCGCGCCTCGATCCGGGCGATGCAGGCCTCGACCAGGTCGACGGCTGTCAGCGCCCCCCGGGCCAGGCGATCGCGCAGCTCCACCGCTCCGAGGGGCAGGAGCGCCTCGGCCGCAATCTTCGGTTTGCGCATGGCCTCAGCCATAGAAGAGTTCGGGCAGGTGGAACACGATCTGCGGGAAGAGATACATCAGCACCATGGATATGATCACGCAGGCCAGGAACGGCATAACGCCGGCGAAGATCTGCGTCAGCTTCACCTCGGGTGGGGCGATCCCCTTCAGATAGTAGGCCGACATCGCCATCGGCGGGGTCAGGAAGCTGGTCTGAAGGTTCAGGGCCACGAGAATTCCGAAGAACAGCGGATCGATCCCGAAGAAGGACAGAAGCGGCAGGAAGATCGGCACGAAGATGATGATGATCTCGGACCATTCGAGCGGCCAGCCCAGCAGGAAGATGATGAGCTGCGCAAGGATCAGGAACTGCCACGGCTCGAGGCTGAGGCTTTGCACGAATTCCGAGATGATATGCTCGCCACCAAGATACGAGAACACCGCCGAGAAGGTGTAGGAGCCGACGAAGAGCCAGCACACCATCGCCGTGGTGCGCACCGTCAGATAGACGCTTTCGCGCATCCGCTGCCAGGTCATCGCGCGATAGATGAAGGCGAGGAAGATCCCGCCCAATGCGCCGATGGAGGCCGCCTCGGTGGGGGTGGCCAGTCCGAAGAGGATGGATCCCAGCACGGCCAGGATCAGGAAGGCCAGCGGCAGGAACGAGGTCAGGATCATGCCCATGAGCTTGAGGAAGGGCACGTCCGGCACGTCCTCGGCTGTGGGACGCGGCGCGACCGAGGGCTGGAGGATGGAGCGGCCGATCACATAGACGAGGTAGAGACCGACAAGCGTCAGGCCCGGCAGCAGGGCCGCCGCGTAGAGGCGCACGATCGACACCCCCGAGGCCGCGGCATAGACGATCAGCATGATCGACGGCGGGATCAGGATGCCCAGCGTGCCGCCGGCGCAGATGATGCCGCTGGCGAATGACGGATTGTAGCGCGCCTTGAGCATCTGCGGCAGCGCCAGAAGCCCCATCAGGGTCACGACCGCGCCGACGATGCCGGTGGCCGTCGCGAAGAGCGCGCAGGTGATCAGCGCCGCCACCCCCATCGACCCGGGAACATTTCTCGAGGCGATGTTGAGCGTGCCGAACAGGCGGTCGACGATGTTCGCGCGCTCGACGATGTAGCCCATGAAGAGGAACAGCGGCACCGCCGTCAGCACCTCGTTCGACATCACCGTGTAGGTCTGGTTCACGAAGAGGTCGAATATTCGGTTGTTGAAGAACCCCTCGAGCCAGAGACTGGTGCTCTCCCACCAGCTGGCGGTTTCGTCCAGCCGGTTGAACGGGCGCCACATGCGGTCGGCGTCGAAATAGGCGTAGTAGCCGAACCCGATGCCCATCGCCATCAGCGTGAAGGCGATCGGGAAGCCGAGGAAGACGAAGACGATGAAGAGCCCCAACATCATCAGGGCGACTTGGGGGTCCGTCATATGTGGCTATCCCTCTCGGCCTTGTTGGCCTGTTGCATAAGAAGGTCCTCGGTCTCGAAGACGTCTTCGTCGGCGACGAGCCATTCATTGGTCCGGATCGCGATGATGCAGCGACAGACCTGGGCGATGCCCTGGATGAACAGCAGGATGCCCGCGGCCACGATGACCGTCTTGAACTGGTAGATCGGGATGCCCGCGGGGCTGTTGATCGACACCTCGCCGAACCCCCACGATCGCGCAGCGTATTTCCAGCCCGCGAAGATCAGCGCCGTGACGCCGGGAAAGAAGAACAGGATGTAGAGGACAAGGTCGACCTTGGCCTGGGTGCGTGGCTGCCAGAGCCGGTAGAGGAAGTCGCCCCGCACATGGCCGCCGCGCGACAGTGTGTAGGCGCCCCCCATCATGAAGAGAGTACCGTACATGATGAACGATACGTCCAGTGCCCAGGCCGTCGGGTTGTTCATGACATAGCGCACGAAGACCTCGTAGCCGGTTCCCACCGCCATGAGGACGATAAGCCAGGCAAAGGCCTTTCCGAACCATGCCGACAGATTGTCGGCGAAGCGGATGAAACCGATCACGGGAAGTACCCCTTGTCGCGTGGGTCTGGAGCGCGCGTCCGGCCCCGAGGGATGTCCCCCGGGGCCGGCGCGATCTTAGGGCGAAATCAGAGCTTCAGACGACCCGGGAAATAGTGCTCGTAGGCGAGCGCATAGTCGGGCGAGTTCATCAGCTCGTAGAAGGTGACCCGCTCGACCCACTCGCGCTGGCTGTCGAGGGTCTTCTTCATGAACGGATCGGCCTCGAGTTCCGGGATCAGCTCGTCCCAGGCGGCGATCTGAGCGTCGAGGATGTCCTTCGACGTCCGGTGGATGGTGACGCCGGCCTCTTCCTGAAGCATCTTCAGGTCTGCCGAGTACTGGTCCATCGCCTTCGCCGTATTGGCGGTCGAGGCCGCCTCGACGCCGTACTTCAGGATCGCCTGGAAGTCAGGATCGAGGTCTTCGAGGAACGACTTGTTGAAGAGATACTCGAAGGCTTCCGACGCCTGGTGATAGGACGACAGATAGTAGTTCTTCGCCACGTCCTGGGCACCGAAGCGGCTGTCCGAGGTCGGGTTGTTGAACTCGAAAGCGTCGATGACGCCGCGCTCCATCGCCGGGACGATCTCGCCGCCGGGAAGCTGCGCAACCGACATGCCCATCTTCTGCATGAGGTCGGCGGCAAGGCCGACTGTCCGATACTTGAAGCCCTGGAGATCGGCAACGGTGTTGACCGGCTCCTTGAACCAGCCGAACGGCTGGGCGAACATCGGGAACCCGAGGTAGCCCTTGATGTCGAGGCCCATGATGTCCTGCGTCAGCTCGTCGTAAAGCTGCTCGCCGCCGCCGGCCCAGAACCACGACAGCATCGTGGTCGCCGAACCGCCAAACACGGGACCGGTGCCGAAGAGCGAGGCCGCCTTGTTCTTGCCGTACCAGTAGACCGGCACGGAATGGGCCGCGTCGAGCACGCCGTCATTGACCGCGTCGAGCACCTGGAACGCGCCGACCACCGCGCCGGCGGGCAGCACTTCGACCGTCATGCGGCCACCGGACATCTCGCCCACGCGCGTGGCGTAATCCTTGGCGAATTCGTCCCAGATGTCCGAGGCGGGCCACGACGTCTGCATCTTCACGACCAGCGGCGCCTGCGCCAGAACGGCCGGCGCAGCCAGCGTCCCTGCGGCGGCTGCACCGCCACCGGCCAGTGCCGTCTTCTTCAGAAACGAACGCCGGTTAAATTTCGTTGAGTCAGTCATAAGGCTCCTCCCATCATGCTTCGGTGCGCGCAGTCAGTGCGCTTCTCCCCATTGTCCCGAAGCAAGTCCGGCAACCTTAGCGTCAGTCGGCGCGAAGGCAAGTCCGAGAACGGGACACATCATGATTTCCCATCAGGATCATGCGCGCCCTTTCATGGCGATGGTCGCGACAGCGCGAGCACCTGCGGATCGTAGCGATGGATGGTGGACATGGTGGTGGACGCAGTCGCCGTCGAACCCGCCTCCGGTCGGCATCTCCCTGAAGACGCCCAACCTCCAAGGAAATATGAGTGCTAGGAGGTGGATCAAGCGATCCCAGTTCTGATTGGCGCTGCGTTTCCATCGCTTCAGATCCAGATACCCTGGTGCTCTCACCAGGGAATCCCAGATGAATGATCACGGATGTGCAGGCACCGGAACTGGGAGGCTATCGGGCAAAACAGTACGCCTGGTGATCCACCCAATCTGACCTTGCGAAGGTCTGTCACGCCCGAGATTGTGCTGAAGAAGTCGGCTGAAGGGACGGGATCAGATCGCGGTCGCGTGCGGTTCAGCCTTTCACTCAGGCTGGAGCCGGCGTCCCAGCACCGTATTGCCGCGCGTTGAAGTCTTTTCCAGCCTTGCTCCTGCCTTGCGCTGCCGATGTCTCTCCGCCGGAACGGACGCAACCGTCCGATCGTTCTTGAGAGCAATGCCGGGGCGCCTCGACGGGATGCGGAGATGATCGCGCTCGTCGCTGAGCCGTCTCCATTTCTTGGATAGCGGGGTGTCCTGATGTAACCTCGATGGATCGACGAAGACGGGCGTCGAGGAGGGATGCCAAATGGCCAGCCGGCGCCTCACCGGCAGGTGCGAGGCCTCACCCTGTGAGTGATCGTGCGTTTCTTGAGCGAAGGGGTCGGGGTCTCATTATCAGACCGTCGCCCATGACAATGGGCGCGGCAGAGCCCGGACGGGCCTAGTTTGTGGCTCCGCCCGCGAGATAGTTCCGGAGGGCGGCCATGGTCCCGCGGTCCCAGATCAGGCCCAGCCAGCCCTCGAAGCTGCGCGCGAAACGGTCGTCCGCGGCGAGGGCGCCGTAGATATGGTCCTGTTGCAGCCATGCCTTGGGATTGCTCCGCGCGGCCCCCGCGCAGCTTTGCAAGGCGTCCCAATCAGGGGCGTTCGGCTGAATCGGCGATCCATCTTCCCGGGTACCTGCGCACATCCGTGCCCAGAGCGCCTCGACCAGGGCTAGCCCGGCGATCGGGGTTTCGGCATCCAGTGCGTCGCGGAGGATCGGCACGACGAATCCCGCATGGCGCGCCGATCCGTCGAAGGCGACCCGCCGTGTCGTGTCGCGGATCGCGGGGTTGGAGAACCGCCGCTCGATGAGCCGAACATAGTCCTTGGCGGTCATGTCTGGCACGTCCGCAACATGGGGCACGATCTCGTCCATCTCGACCTTGCGCCAGAACGCCGAGACATCGGCGTCGGCCATGCAGTCGGCGATGGTCGCGAGGCCCAGAAGCTCCCCCGCATTGGCAAGGATCTGGTGACCGGCGTTGAGGATGCGGATCTTCATCGTCTCGTAGTCGTGGACACGGGGCGTGAAGACCGCCCCCACGCGGTCCCAATCCGGGCGACCCGCGCAGAACGCGTCTTCGATCACCCATTGGCGGTAGTTCTCGTGTGTCACGGGGGCGGCGTCGTCGATGCCGAGGGCGCGCACGGCGGCGATCTCGTCCGGGCCGGTCGCGGGCACGATGCAATCGACCATCGAGTTCGGGAAGGTGCAGCGTGTGTCGATCCACTGCGCCAGGTCCGGATCGGAAAGCCGCGCAAGGCCGACGATCGTTTCACGGGTGATCGCGCCGTTGCCGCGCAGGTTGTCGCAGCTTTGCACGGTGAAGGGGCCATGCCCCGCGTCGCGGCGCAGGCGCAGGGCTGCAACGATGGCGCCGAACGCGGTGCGCGGACGGGCCGGGGTGGCCACGTCATGCGCGATGTCGGGGTGGTGGGGTCGAACCGGCCCGTGGCCGGGTTCACGAAATATCCGCTCTCGGTCACGGTCAGCGAGACGATGCGAATAGCCGGGTCCGCCATCTGTGCGATCAGCGCAGCGTTGTCGGGCTCCACGGGCAGGAAGTCGATCATCGCGCCGCAAACCTCGGCACTGGTGCCATCGGGGCGCAACTCGATCAGCGTCGTCAGGCAGTCCTGCGCGAGAAGCTTGTCGCGCATGACGGCGTCGCCCGGACGCACGCCCGCGCCGACGATCGCCCAGTCACGGGCCGCCCCTTCGTTCATCAGACGGTGCAGATACCAGGCCTGGTGCGCGCGGTGGAAGTTGCCGGTGCCGATATGGACGATGCCGGGACCAAGGTCGTCGCGCGCATAGGTCGGTCGCGCGATGGAGGGGGGCAGATCATGCAGGGCGGCGCGGCTGAGGCGAACAGGTGTCTTTGTCATCAGCTCATCCATTGTCCGCCGTCCACGTTGTAGGTCTGCGCGACGATGTAGCGGGCCTCGTCGCTCGCGAGGAACACCGCCATGCCGGTCAGGTCCTCGGCCGTGCCCATCCGTCCGAACGGCACGCCCGCTCCAACCTCGGCCTTCTTCTGGCCGGGGGCCTTGTTCTCGTATTTCGCGAAGAACGCATCGACCCCGTCCCAGTGTTCGCCGTCGACCACGCCGGGCGAGATGGCGTTCACGTTGATCCCGTGGCGGATCAGGTTCAGGCCCGCCGATTGCGTGAGCGAGATCACCGCGGCCTTTGTCGCACAGTAGACGGCCACCAGCGGTTCGCCCCTGCGACCAGCCTGGCTGGCCATGTTGATGATGCGGCCCCGGACCCCGGCCTCGATCATGTGACGTGCCACGGCCTGAAGGGTGAAGAGCGTGCCTGCGACGTTGATGTCAAAGGTGCGGGCATAGTCCTCACGCGTGATCTCGGTGATCGGGGCGGCGGTGAAGATGGCGGCGTTGTTGATCAGGATGTCGATCCGGCCCAGGGCCGACACCGTCTCGGCCACCGCGCGTTCGATGCTCTCTTGCCGCGACACGTCCAACTCGACCGCGATCGCGGCCGGGCCGATGTCGCGCGCGGCCTCCCGGGCGCGGGCGATGTCGATGTCGGCCAGTGCCACGCGCGCGCCCTCGTCGACATAGGTGCGGGCAAAGGCCAGGCCGATGCCGCGTGCCGCCCCCGTGACAAGGGCCGTTTTGCCGGCAAGCCGTTTCATGCGATCCGCAGACCCTGCGCGTCGAAGCGATGGATCTGGTCCTCACGCGGGGCGAGGGACACCGTGTCGCCGCTCCGAAGGCCGATCTCGCCGGTCGCGCGCACCGTCAACATCTCGGCCAACCCGGTGTCGTGGACATGCAGGAAGGTGTCCGAGCCAAGATGCTCGGCCACGCCCACGGTGCCTTTCCATGGGCCCGCATCGACCACGTCGATGTGCTCGGGCCGGATGCCGATCGTGGCGGCGGCGTGCTGCCTGGCGGCATTGCCTTCGATCAGGTTCATCTTGGGGCTGCCGATGAACCCTGCGACGAACAGGTTGCGGGGCGCGCGGTAAAGGTCCAGAGGGCTGCCGACCTGTTCGATGTTGCCGGCCCGAAGAACCACGATCTTGTCGGCCATGGTCATCGCCTCGACCTGGTCGTGGGTGACGTAGATCATCGTGGTCTTGAGCTTGGCGTGCAGCTCACCGATCTCCATCCGCATGCCGACGCGCAGGGCGGCATCGAGGTTCGACAGCGGTTCGTCGAACAGGAATGCCGCCGGCTCGCGCACGATGGCCCGTCCGATGGCCACACGCTGGCGCTGGCCGCCGGAAAGCTGGCCGGGCCGGCGATCGAGGTAGTCGGTCAGATTGAGCGCCTTCGCGGCGGCCTCGATCCGGCGGTCCTGCTCGTCCTGCGGAAGACCCGCCATGCGCATCGGGAAGGCGATGTTCTTGCGCACGGTCATGTGCGGATAGAGCGCGTAGGACTGGAACACCATGGCAAGGCCGCGCTTGGCGGGCGGCGTGCGTGACGCGTCGGTCCCGTCGATCAGAATGGTCCCCGAGGAGATGTCCTCGAGCCCCGCGATCAGGCGCAGCAGGGTGGACTTCCCGCAACCCGACGGTCCGACGAAGACGCAGAACTCTCCATCCTCGATGGTCAGGTCCAGCGGGGGAATGACCTCCACATCGCCGAAGCGCTTCGTCACCTTCTCAAGCGTGATCTGTCCCATGTGACTGACTTCCTTTCTTGCCCAATAGCGTCGCTGCTTGAGGGCGTTACTTGACGGCGCCGAAGGTCAGGCCGCGGACGAGCTGTTTCTGGCTGAACCAGCCGAGCACGAGGATCGGCGCGATGGCCATGGTGGAGGCTGCGCTCAGCTTGGCGAAGAACAGGCCCTCGGGGCTGGAGTAGCTGGCGATAAAGGCCGTCAGCGGGGCCGCGTTTACCGCCGTGAGGTTCAGTGTCCAGAACGCCTCGTTCCATGCCAGGATGAAGTTGAGCAGGAGGGTCGAGGCGATGCCGGGCACGGCCATCGGTGTGAGGATGTAAAGGATCTCCTCTTTCAGCGATGCGCCGTCCATCCGCGCGGCTTCCAGGATCTCGCCCGGGATCTCGCGGAAGTAGGTGTAAAGCATCCAGACGATGATCGGCAGGTTGATCAGCATCAGGATCAGCACCAGCCCGATCCGCGTATCCAGCAGCCCCATCCGGATGAAGATGAGATAGATCGGATAGAGCACGCCGACCGCGGGGAGCATCTTCGTCGACAGCATCCACAGCAGGATGTCCTTGGTCCGCCTCGAGGGCACGAAGGCCATCGACCAGGCCGCGGGCACCGCGATCATGATTCCCAGAAGCGTCGAGATGCCGGCGATGATGACCGAGTTCCACAGGAACCGCATGTAGTTCGAACGCTCCTGGACGACGGCGTAGTTCTCGAGCGTCCAGTCGAAAAGCAGGAACACCGGCGGGTTGGCGATGGCCTCGGCCTCGGTCTTGAACGAGGTCAGGATCGTCCAGAGGATCGGGAAGAAGATCAGAAGCCCGATCGACCACGCGATCGCGGTGTTGAGGGCCTTGCGTTGGTTGGTAACGGCACGTGCCATGTCTAGTCCCTCACTTGTCCAGGTTCTTGCCGACAATGCGCATCAGGAAGAGCGCAATGATGTTGGCCAGGATGATGGCATAGACACCGCCTGCAGAGCCGAGGCCCACGTTCTGGCTTTCGAGCACGCGCTGGTAGATCAGGTAGGTCAGCGTTCGTGTGCCGAAGGCACCGCCGGTCGTGACGAAGATCTCGGCGAAGATCGACAGAAGGAAGATCGTCTGGATCAGGATCACGATTGTGATCGCGCGGCTGAGATGCGGCAGCGTGATGTAGCCGAAGCGGGCGAGGGGGCTTGCGCCGTCCATCTCGGCGGCCTCCAGCTGTTCGCTGTCAAGCGACTGGACCGCTGTCAGCAGGATCAGTGTCGCGAAGGGCAGCCATTGCCAGGACACGATCAGGATGATCGAGAAAGTCGGCGCATCGCTGAGCCAGACCACCGGGTCGGCACCGAATGCCCGCCAGAGATGGGCCAGCAGGCCGTTCGTGGGATCCATGAACATGTTCTTCCAGACGAGCGCCGTCACGGTCGGCATGACGAAGAACGGGGCGATCACGAGGATCCGGACCACACCCTGGCCCCACATCGGCTGGTCGAGCAGGATCGCGAGAAGGATGCCGAGCACGAGCGTTATCACGAGGATTCCGCCGACCATGAAAAGCGTGGTCTGAACGGCCGGCCAAAATGCGCTGGAGGATATGAAGCGGGAGTAGTTCTCGAACCAGACGAACCCCTGGTCGCCTCCGCGCAGCGGCAGGAACTGGCGAAACGAGAACCAGAGCGTCATCGAAAGCGGAACCAGCATCCAGACCAGAAGCAGGAAGACCGCTGGCGCCATCATCATGCGCGCCGCTGTACGGGATTGTTGGGTCGCCATGGCACAAGTCCTCCGTGGTCGGGCGCAGGGCCCGTCTCGAACCGGGATTGGGCAGGGAGTGGGGCGTTCGGTTGCTGGAAGGCGACAGCGCGTGCCGCCTTCCGGCTTTGCCGAGAGGAGGACCTAGCGGTAGCCCGCCGCTTCCATGGCCTCGTTGGTGATGTCCTGGGCCCGCGCAAGCGCTTCCTGTACGGTCTGCTGACCGGCATAGGCGGCTGCGAACTCCTGGCTCACCTCGGTGGCGATGCCGGCGAACTCGGGGATGGCCGCGAACTGGATGCCGACATAGGGAACCGGGTCCACGGTCGGGTTGTTCGGGTCAGCCGCAAGGATCGAGTCCAGCGTCATCTGGGCAAAGGGAACCTCGATGTAGTTCGGGTTCTCATAGAGCGACGTGCGTGCGCCCGGGGGAACGTTGGCCCAGCCTTCGTTCTCGGCCACCAGATCGATGTAGTCGGTCGAGGTCGCCCATTCGATGAACTGCTGGGCCGCATCGGCCTTCTGCGTACCCGCCGGGATGGCCAGCGCCCAGGCCCAAAGCCAGTTCGACTTCTTGTCCACGCCTTCGGAATTCGGCGCCAGGGCGAAGCCCACACTGTCGGCCACTTCGCTGTCGTTGGGATTGGTCACGAAAGACGCGGCGACCGTGGCGTCGATCCACATGCCGCAAAGGCCCTGCTGGAACAGCGACAGGTTCTCGTTGAAGCCGTTGGTCTCGTAGCCATCGGGGCCGTAGTCGTTCATCAGGTTGATGTAGAACGTCAGCGCTTCTTCCCACTCGGGCTGGTCGAACTGGGCGTTCCAGTCCTCGTCGAACCAGCGCGCGCCGAAGGAGTTGCCGGTGACAGTGATGAACGCGCCGCCTTCGCCCCAGCCCGGCTTGCCGCGCAGGCAGATGCCGTTGACGCCGTTCTCGGGATCGTCCATGGCAGCCGCGGCTTCGCGGATGAACTGCCACGTGGGAGCATCGGGCATTTCGAGGCCGGCCGCTTCCATCAGGTCAGTGCGGTACATGACCATCGAGCTTTCGCCGTAGAAGGGCGCGGCATAAAGCGTGCCGTCATGGCTGAGCCCGTCACGCATGGCCGGCAGGATGTCGTCGACGTTGTAATCGGCGCTCAGCCCGTCCAGCGGGACAAGCCAGCCGTTTGCGCCCCAGATCGGCGTTTCGTACATGCCGATGGTCATGATGTCGAACTGGCCGCCCTTGGTGGTGATGTCGGTGGTGACGCGCTGGCGCAGCACGTTTTCCTCGAGCGTGACCCACTCGACCCCGATGCCGGTCTCTGCGGTGAACTGATCGGTGTAGCCCTGCATCCGGATCATGTCGCCGTTGTTCACGGTTGCGATGGTGATCGTGGTGTCCTGGGCAAGGCTTGCACCTGCAATGACGGTAAGCGCCGTCGTGGCGCAAAGTACGCGCTTCATAGACATCCGTAGTCCTCCCTAAGCTTGGATGTGATGCAAATGGCCTAGCCCCTGCATAAATTCGCGTCAACATAAAATTTTACGCGCGACAAGATTTAGGCTGACATCCTCATGATGAGGCGGCCGTCGAACAGCGACGAGGTCTTTGCCCTCGGCCGTTCACCCGAGGCGACGATCGCCAGCAGTTGGTCGAGGCTGCTCCGGGCGATCTGGTCGTAGTTCTGCGATACCGTGGTCAGCGCCGGGCATGTGAACCGTGAAAACGGGTGATCGTCGTGGCCCGCCACCCGCAAGGCGCAGCCATGGCCGATGCCCACGCGAAACCCCTTCTCGTAGGCGGCGGCAAGAAATCCGATCGCAAGGCGGTCGTTGCTGCAAAACACCGTGTTGGTGGGCAGGCGCCGCGCGTCGATCATCCGCGCCGCTTCGCGGCAGGCGATCTCTTCGAAGGCCCATCCGGCGCCTTCGACGCTCAGCACGATCGGTTCGCACCCCAGGTTCCGCATCGCCGCCTCGTAGGCCGTCCTGCGCTTGTTGGCGTTCGGGTTCGGTGCGTTGGCCATTTCGAAAAGCGCCGGCGGCTCGCCCGTGCGGATAAGATATTCTACAATTAAACCAGTGCTTTGCGAGTGGTCTGTCCCGAACATTGCGTCGCCCACTCCCTCGACGTCGCAGTCGAAAAGGACGGTCGAGATGTCTTCGCAGAACTCCTCGAGCGCCGCGCGATGCGATCTCCGGCCGATCGGTGCCAGCAAGACGCCCGCAGGCCGGATCCCGCGCAAACTCTCGAGGTTGGCGATCTCCCGGTCCGGATCCCCATGCGAGCTGAGAAGGATGGGATTGAAGCCAGCGCCGCTGCACAGGAGTTCGAGGTTCCGTGCGACCTCGGCAAAGAAGGGGTCCGCCAGAAACGGCACGACGATGCCCACGTTGCGCGTCAGTTGCCGGTTCTGGTTGATCGCATAGACGTTGGGTGTGTAGTCGTATCGCTCAAGCGCCTCTTCGATCCGCGCACGGGTGGATTTTCTGACTGAATGCGGGTCGTTGAAGAACTTCGATAGCGTCGGTCGCGATATGCCGCTGACCGAGGCGAGCTCTTCCATCGTCTTCACCTTCTCGGGTCGCATTGGACTGGCGCCCTTTCCATGAGCAAGAATTTTTACACGCGTTAACGGTATGATGGTCAGCCATCCAAGGCCTGTCAACACTCGCGCCAGACCCGCGTTCCGGCGAGCCGATCGTCCTAGGGTCGTCGGGGAAAAGCTCTTCAGTCGGAACGAAAGCTTTTCCAATGGCTGCCACGGTCATCTCAGATCCAACCATTGGCTGCTCTCCCCAGTTTGCTACCCAGGTTTCTGGCGTCTGAGAGGTGCTGATGGGTCTCAAATGCGAGGTTGATCATGGGTCTCGCGACTGATATGCAAACGATTGCGCAGATTCTGCCGTTTATCGCCAGCTCCCACCTGATTGGGGCTCGGATGTCTTTCTGGGAGGAAAACATGAACATCAATCGTCGTGCCGCGATCGGAATCGTGGTTGGAGCCGCTGCGACGCCGTATCTGGGCGTCAGATCCGCATCCGCGCAGACTACGATCAGGCTCACCATGGCATCCAGTCACCCCACGGTGCTGCCTTGGACGGCGCCGCTGGAGACGGTTGTTCAGCAATCGAATGCACTCCTGGAAGAGCGCGGGTCGGAATACCGAATCGACTGGACCGAGGCTTATGGCGGACAGCTCTACGGGGCGGGTGAGACGCTGGAAGCCATCACGCAGAACATCGCCGACGCCGGCTGGATCGGTGCGCTGTTCGAACCGTCGGCCCTGCCGCTCCAGAACATCATGTACTCCACGCCGTTCGCCACGACCACCGTGCAACAGGCGTTGCAGACAATGAACACCCTCAACCGCGACGAACAGGCGATGATCGACGAATGGGCGCGTCACGACATCATGTTCCTGGGGTCGTCCGTCTCGGACGGTTACAGCCTGTTCCTCAAGGAGCCTATGGACAACATCTCGGATATCGCGGGCCGCAAGATCCTGGGGGCGGCGGCGACGGCTGCCTATGTCGAGTCGCTTGGGGCCACCTTGCTGGCGGGAGCCTTGCCGGAATACTACTCGCAGCTGCAAACCGGCGCCGGGGACGGCGTCCTGCTGGTGGGCACAGGGGCGTACCCGCTCAAGCTGCACGAGGTCGCGCCCTACGCGATCCGCGTCGATACCGGGCCGCTGACCTTCGGGGGACTGGGGATCAACAAGACGGTGTTCGACGGCCTGCCTGAGGACGTGCAGGAGGTGCTGATCGAAATGGGCACTGTCTATTCGAACCAGAACGCCGACATGATCGCCCAGCGGGAGAGCGTCGCCTGGGAGAAGATGGCCGAAGAAGGCGCCACCATCCGCGTGATGTCGCAGGAAGAAAAGCAGCAGTGGGTCGATGCCCTTCCCGATCTCGGATTGCTCTGGGTCGAGGAAAACGAAGCCAACGGCGTGCCGGCGCGCGAGATCATGCAGAAGTTCATGGACACGCTGCGCGAAGCCGGGGCCGAACCGCTGCGCGACTGGTCCGCGAACATCTGATCGACGGGTCCGGCGGACGGCCGCCCGGATCGCCGTGCGGCAGATGCCGTAGGCGATCCGGGCAGGGTCGTCCGCCGCGCCGGTCTCCGGACGGATCGAACGGAAGGCAGGGCAGCACATGGCGACGGAAGCACTTCGCTCGGCTGACGTGACGACCGACCACGGGTGGATCGACCGGTTGGTCGGGCGCATCTCGACGATCAACGCGGCGGCGGCCTCGCTGGTCATCGTCTCGATGATGCTCTTGATCTGCGCCGACATCGCGTCGCGCAACATCGCCTCTGTTCCAATTCACGGGGTCTCGGACTACGTGGCCTACGCCATCGTCGTCTGCGTCTATCTGCAGCTTGGCTTGACGATCCGCAACAACCGGCTGGTCCGTGCGACCTTCCTAAGCGACCGGCTGGAAGCCAGCAGGCCAGGTGCCACGCTGCTGTTGCAGACGGTCTTCGCGCTGGCCGCGATCGTCGTCATGGTTCTGGCCACCCGCTATCTCTGGACCGATTTCTTCGCCGCGCGGGCCGATGGTGAGTTTCTGGGCGCCTCCGGCACTTTCCGGATGCCGACCTGGCCGTTCAAGCTGGTCGTGGCCTTCGCCTGCACGATGGCGTTGATCGAACTGGTGGCCGCGCTCTTTCGCGCCTATCGCGCGCAGGCGGCCGCCGGCCTGGTCACGAATTCGGTGACCTTTCTGATCGGTGTGGCCCTGATCGCCGGGGCCTATTTCCTCTTTCAGTCGATGGCCGCAGCCGGACTGGACCGGGTGTCGATCGGGATCGCGGCGCTTGTCGCCCTGCTGGTGCTGATCGCGCTGGGGATGCCCATCGTCTTCGGGCTGCTGATCACCTCGTTCATCGGAATCTGGCTGATCCGCGACAACATGGCCGTCGCGATCAACTCCATCGGCATCTCGGCCAGTGCGGCGGTCCGGTCCTCCGGCTTTGGGGTGATCCCGCTTTTCGTGTTGATGGGGCTCTTGCTGGACAAGGCAGGGGTGGGACGCGACGCGTTCCAGATCATGGCGGTGCTGGTGCGCCGCGTCACTGGCGGGCTGGGGGTGGCGACGGTCGGGGCGAATGCCATCTTCGCCTCGATCACCGGGTCGTCCATCGCGTCGGCCACGGTCTTCTCGCGCATCGCCGTGCCGCCGATGATCGAATCCGGCTATACCAAGAAGTTCTCGCTGGGGATCGTCGCCGGCAGTTCGGTCCTGGGGATGCTGATCCCGCCCAGCCTGCTGATGATCGTTTATGGCCTTCTGGCCGAAGCGTCGATCGGCGATCTCTTCATCGCGGGCATCATCCCGGGGCTCTTGCTGGCGGGGTGCTTTTCCATCCTCATCGTGGGCCTCGCGCGCTTTCGGCCCGACTATGCCGGCCGGCCGAAAGCCGAGTTCCAGCCCGACGACCTGACGGCGGGCGGCATCGCGCGCGGGCTTGCACCGGTGCTCTTCGTCGTCGCGGTCGTCATGGGGGGCATCTACGGCGGGTTCTTCTCGCCCACCGAGGCAGGGGCGGCAGGGGCGTTGGGCGCCCTGGTCGTGTCGCTGGCGCGGCGGTCGCTGACCTGGTCGGACCTGCGACAGCTGGTGCTGGAGACCGGGGCGATCACGGCGGGCCTGCTGTTCCTGATGATCGCCGCGAATGTCTATGGCCGGATGCTGGCGATGAGCACGATCCCGATGCAGACCGCCGGCCTGATCTCCGGAATGGACCTCACGTTGATCGGCTTCGTGCTTCTCTATGTTCTGATCGTGGTGGTGCTTGGCATGATCCTCAACTCCGTGTCGATCATGCTGATCATGTTGCCGATCGCGCTTCCGGTGGTGAATGCCCTGGGCGGCGATCCGATCTGGTTCGGCATCATCACGGTGATCGCGATCGAGATCGGCCTGCTGACCCCGCCATTCGGGTTGAGCATCTACGTCGTCAAGGCGTCGCTGCCCGAGGGCTTTGCATCCTTGGGTGAGATCTTCGCGGCTGCGGCCCCCTTCGTTCTGGTAATGGCGCTGGTCACGCTGGCCCTCATCTTCATGCCGTGGCTGACCACGGCGCTACTCTGACCACCCCGTCGCGGGACCAAGGGAGAATTCGATGTCCAAGACCCTGATCAGGAACGGAACCGTGCTGACACTGGCGCCCGGAAGCACGCCGATGACGGCGGATGTGCTGATCGACGGGGACAGGATCGCCGCGATCGGGCCGAACCTCGATGCCGGCGAAGGCGCAAGCGTGATCGACGCGGACAACATGATCGTGATGCCCGGTCTCGTGAACGCCCATATCCACACCTGGCAGACGGGCCTGCGCGGCCTGGCCACGGACTGGACGGGCACCAACTATTTCCGCGCCATGCACGCCGGGCTGGCGAACTTCTTCACCCCCGATGACATCCGCATCGCGAACCAACTGGGCGCGATCAACCAGATCAACAACGGCGTCACCACCATGGTGGACTGGCACCACAACAACCCCACGCCCGACCATTCGGACGCGGCCATCGACGGGCTCGAGGATGCGGGCATCCGCGCGGTCTTTCTGCACGGCTCGGCCAAGCCTGACCCCAAGCCCGGACAGAAGCACTTTTCGGAAGTGCCGATGTCGCGGGACGAGGTTGTGCGGCTGCGCAAGGGGCGGCTGTCAAACGACGACGCGCTCGTGACGATGGGCCTCGCGATCCTTGGCCCGCAGATGTCGGTCGAAGAGGTGACCCTGGCCGATCTGACCCTGGCCAGGGAGCATGATCTTGTCGTGTCGCTGCACCATTCGATGGCCAAGATGACGGCGCCCGAGGGCTATGCCAAGGCGGCCGCCGCCGGCCTGATCGACGAACGCCTGAACGTGGTTCACGGCAACGAGCTGACGGACAGCGATCTGGACATCCTTGTCGACCACGGCGCGAGTTTCACAGTGACCGCCGAGATCGAGATGCAGATCTGCTATGGCGACATGCTGAGCGGGCGGCTGCATGCCCGCGGCGTTCCGTTCTCTATCGGAACCGACATCGAAAGCGCCTTTGCGCCCGACATGCTGGCCTGCGCCCGTATCTCGCTTCAGGCGGAACGGCACCTGACCAGCCTCCGGATGAAGGCCGAAACGGGCGAACGTCCGCATCCCATCCCGCTGACCGTCCGCGAGGCGCTGGACTGGGCGACGACGCAGGGCGCCCGCGCCATGCGGCTGGAGGGTCGGACGGCCACGCTGGAGGTCGGCAAGCAGGCCGACATCATCCTGATCCGGGCGAATGACCTGAACCTCTCGGGGGCCTTCGACCCCTACAACGCGGTCGTCGGCTTTGCGCATCCCGGGAACATCGATACCGTGATGATCGCCGGCGAGCTTCGCAAGCAGGGCGGACGGATGCTGCGCAGCGACATTCCGGCCCTTCAGGAGCAGTTGGCGCACTCCGGCCAGCGTATCCTGCGTGACTTCAAGGAGAAGGCCGCCACGGCAGAGTTCTTGTGACGGCACTGTCGGCATTGTAGTTGGCATTCATTTGCGACGAACGAAGCCCGTACCACTGACCCGGCCCGGCAGGGCCGTGCTCTGGATCGGATGTCAGCCCGAACCGCTCTGCCGTGCGGTCGATCATCATCCGGGTTGTTCCGAGCTCCGCCTGTCGAATCGCTCGGCTCACCTCGGCATCCACGATGACGGCATGACGCGTGTCGATCAGGTAATTGTCGGCATAGGCGAAGATCGCGCGCCTTCGGTAGACATGGGAATCTCCTGTGCCTAGCTCGGTCGCAAATACACCGATGCCCTTTCAGTGCCAAACACTCCGCCTCTTTGCACGTCCCTTCGCACGTTCAGACAAGGCGTGTGAATTCAAAGCCACCCGCATAGGCCCAGCCGGTCAGAAATGTCCTGTCGGCAATGTCCAGCCGTCCCCGCAAACCAGTGACCGGATTCCCCCGTTGTTCTTGCCGTCGGCGAAGGCAGCCAGCAGATCGCCTGCTTACAGCTCCAAGGAGGTGTCGATGCTCCAGTATCGGGCACCGGCGCTGCCCCACGGCTGTCGCTCGAAGAATGGGCTCAGCCTTGCCAGATTTCAGTCATAGGTAAGCCCGTGTTCTCTTGTTGAAACGATGTGACACCCAAGGAGGCGGCCGCATGTCAGGCGGTCGAACACGAGACGATGGACGCGAAGCGGAACGATTCGATTGAAAGTCACGACCTGCCTGCGTGGTTCGATGAGGTCGGGTCGGCGCTCGCCTATGCCGATCATATCGTCCTCTCTGGAAATGCAGGCGACCTCTTTCCGTCGCCAATCCCGCCACACGACGTCTTCAAGGATCTCGTAGGTACGCTATGGGACGTGTTGCGCTTGGCCGGTTTCCGCGCCCTTCTCGTTTTTGATCCGGTGGCCGGCCTATCGATTGCTCAGACCACCGGCCCCAGGGAAACGGACGCCTTGAAGGCAGGTCTCCTTCCTCTGGGAAGCCAACTGAACGCGTTGTCGGATCTGATCCAGGCCCAGAAGGCCGTTCTGGAGTTCACCCCGTTCCGCATCGCATTGCTGATAGATCACGCGTCGCATCTGAAGGGAAAGGCTGGCGAGACGCTTGAGAACCCTCTTCGTTTCGATCGACCTCAATTCCCGGCTGCGGCGTCGGAAAGCGACTGGGCACAAGATCAACCCGACGTTCTGGCTGCTCGATCATCCCGCGGACCTGCCGGATTGGTTCGTGCTGAACAATGCATCGCTGCGCGAAGTGCAATTGGAAGACCCGAACCTGGAGGACCGTTTCCAATTTGCCTGCCATCTGGCTCGCAAATACGGGTGGATCGGGGATGACGTCGTCGCCAGTGAAGAGAGATTGCTCCAGCAGTTCTCGCTTGAATGCGATGGCAAGCCGCTTGCTGCCATGGAAGCGATCGCCAAAGTGGCGCAAGCCGAAGGCTTCGGACTTGATCATATCTCCGATGCGATCCGGGTCTTTCGCACCGGATCACGGCGCAACCCGTGGACATCGCCGGTTCTTCGAAACCGGATGCGGGACGCCAAGGCCATGCTGGAGACACGGATCAAAGGCCAGCCTCACGCAATCGACAAGACACTCGACATCCTGGCCAGGTCGATCCTCGGCTTGTCCGGGATACAATCCGGCGCGATGCATACCCGGCCACGGGGAGCATTATTCTTCGTGGGGCCAACCGGTGTCGGAAAGACGGAACTCGCGAAGGCGGTGACCGAACTGCTTTTCGGTGACGACACCCTCTGTCATCGCTTCGACATGTCCGAGTTCATGGAGGAAAATTCGATCGCCCGGCTCATCGGGGCACCGCCGGGTCAACCGGGGCATGAGAAGGGAGGCGATCTTGTAAACGCCGCTATCCGCAGGCCGTTTAGCGTCTTCCTGTTCGACGAGGTCGAAAAGGCGCATCCGAGGGTGCTGGACCTGTTTCTACAAATACTCGACGAGGGCCGGCTGACGGATGCGCGCGGTGCAACGAGCTACTTCTCGGAAGCGCTCATCATCTTCACGTCCAACATCGGGATCGTTCAGGGCTCACGGGCCGTGAACATGGGGATGAACGTCCTGCCGTCCGACAGCCACGAAGAGCTGTCCCTGAAGATCACGAAAGCCGTGCAGGAGCACTTCCGAAATGAGCTCCAGCGCCCGGAACTCCTCAATCGCATCGGTCAGAACATCGTCGCCTTCGATTTTCTGAGCCCTGCGGGAATGCATGCCATCTTCAACTCCCTACTTGACCGGGTGCTGCGTAGGATCGAGGGCGAACACGGGGTGAGGATCACACTAGAGCCCGATGCCCGCCACGCGCTCAAGCAGTTTTGTACACTGGACTCGTTTGATGGGGGGCGGGGCATCGCCAACCGGATCGAAACCCATTTCATAAACCCGCTGGCGCGCACGTTCTTCTTGTCGGGCTACGAAGAGGACCTGTGCATCGAAGCTGTCGAGGAACGCCAAGGAAAGACTGTCCTATTGATCAAAGGCGATGGAAAGGTGACATCTCAACCAAGCCCGGTTCTTCCTTCCCATCCCGGTATGACAAAGCAGCGTCGCTCGATCAAACGACCAGCCTTGCAAGACAAACAATGGCGTACGAGGTTTGAGAAGCCTGGGGGCTGAACCTCAATCCCGGTCACGGTTGCAATCCAGACCGGTCTTTTCGGACGAGCCTTGGCCCAATCGAAAGCGATATGGCCCACTAGTGCCTTGACCATTGGCTCCTCCACCCCAGCCTGTGCCAGCCGGGTTACCATCCCGCCTCGCGGAAAGCCTGCCGTCGGATCGCCGAAAAGCCCGCTCACGCCAAGGTCGATACCGGGAAAGGCAAGCAGCGCACTTGTGGCGAGCAGTGCGACCGGCGGCCAGACCTCGAACCAGGGCCGCCAGTCGACCGAGCCAGGTCTCACCGCGCCCCGATCCCGGCGATCTGCCCGGCCGGCGCCTCCGCAAGGTCGACCACATTGGCGCCAGCGTCCTTCGGTGCGTGGCGAGGCGGACCCGCGCGCCGGATCAGCCAGGCCGCGCCCAGCAGATCGGGAATCCCCACGAGCGCGCGCGAGAGATTGCCGTACTTCGATTGACCACCATTGCGTTCGCGGTGGCTGACGGGGACAGTCTGCACATGCCATCCCTCGCGCAGCATCATCGCGGGCATGAAGCGATGGATGTGATCGAACCAGGGAAGGTCGAAATAGGCCTCGCGGCGGAATGCCTTCAGTCCGCAGCCGGAATCGCGCACGCCGTCCTGCAGGAGGGCGCCGCGGATCGCGTTCGCGATGCGCGACCCGGCCCGTTTGGCCGCTGTGTCCTGCCGCTTTTCACGCTGCCCCTGAACAAGGCCAAGGCTGGCACTTCCAGGCAGGCCGAACGGAGCCACGAGGGCGGGGATCTGGTCCGGCGGGTTCTGTCCGTCACCGTCAAGCGTCACGATCAGCCCCGCCCGCGCATGGCGCACGCCGCGCCGGATCGACGCCGACTGGCCGACGGCGGTGTCGTTGCGCAACCAGCGCAGCCGCGGATTGCGCGCCGACAGCCGGGTCAGCAGGTGATGGCTGCCATCGGTCGATCCGTCGTCGATCACCACGATCTCGAAGGACTGGCCCGCAAGCGCCGCGTCGACTTCGGCCAAGAGACTTTCGAGGGCCATCACTTCGTCCCGGGCGGGGATGACGACGGAAATGTCGGGGTGCGCGACTGTCATGACGTGCTTTCCTTCTGTGGGGCCCGGGCGACGCGCCACAGGGCATAGGGGGATCCGCGGAACAGGATGGTTTCGTCCGGACGCCAGGGCAGGCTGGCGCGGTCGGGACGACCGATGATCAGCCCGCCGGGATGGGCGTCGATCCATGCGTCGATGGCGTCCTGCCCGACGGGCGTTGCCACCGGCTGCGTCAGCCGTCCCGCGAAGTTGAACTCGGCATGGTAGGATTGGCCGATGATCGCGATCCCGGCGTCTTCGTAGGGGGCGATCACCCGGGCGATGCGGTGGGTATCGTAGACCCCGCGCATATCGGTGAGGCCGATCAGAAGGTTGACCGCCAGAAGCGTGCCCAGTGTCAGCACCGCTCCCCCGCGCAGCCCCCCGAGAAGGAGTGCGACCCAGCCGATCGCAACGATCACCAGCGCCCAGGCCAGCAGCATCGAGCGTGGTTGCAGGAGAAGGCCGACCTTGCCCATCGGGACCAGCCCCGCCGCCGCTGCGACGGCAAGCACCGCCGCGAGGCCCAGGGGCACGATCGCCCAGGTCAGGCGAAAGGACCCCGCCTCGCGCGTCAGACGTCCCACGATGAGGGCCACGGCCGCAAGTTCAGGGACAACATAATGGATCTGCTTGCCGCTGATCACGCTGAAAAAGACAAGGGCCGCGCCGCCCCAGACCAGCGCCAGCCGCATCCCCGGTTCGGACCAGACGGCTGTCTTCCGCCCGGCCCGCCAGATCGCGGGAACGAAGACCCAGGGAAAGGTCAGAAGCGGGAGGACGGCAAGAAAGAACCACCAGGGCCTAGCATGGGAGAAACTGTTGCTCATGCGCCCCGCGCTCTGGGTCCAGAGGACGGCCTCGCGGTACTCCGGCCCGCCCATGAGCAGAGCCGGCCCGAGCCACAGACCGACGATCGCAAGCCCGCTCAGGAACGCGACGCCCGTGCCCGCAAGCGCGCGCCGCCACGTCACGGGCCAGCTTGCATCGGCCCAGACCGGCAGCAACAGGGCCGCGGGCAACAGGTGAACCAGGATCACCGGCCCCTTGGACAGCACGCCCATCGCCAGCGCCGCGCCAAGCGCGATCCACCAGCGCCATGCCCCGGTCCGCCCTGCGGTGACCAGCGCGAGCATTCCCGCGATCGTCGCCGTGGCGAGCATCGCGTCGAACATCGTCAGCCCCGCCGCGACGGCGAAGATCAGAAGACCCGCAAGCGCGATTCTGGTCCGCGCGCCGATTTCGGGGTCGTCCGGCCAGAGCCTGCGGGCAAGCCGTCCCGCCAGAAGAAGCCCGATGATGCCATAGAAGGGCGCGACAAGGCGTGCCGCTGTTTCGGAAACGCCGAAGAAAGCCCAGACAAGGTTGATCGACCAGAACAGGAGCGGCGGCTTGTGGGTGTAGAGCTCGAAGTTGCGTGTCGGCACGAAGTAGTCGCCGCTCAACCACATCTCCCAGGCGACTGCCACGTAGCGGGTTTCGTCGACGGGAGTGAGCGGGCGCAGGAGCACGCCGGCGACCACAAGCAGGATCATCGCCGCGACCGTCAGGTTCGCCGTCGTCCGAAGGGTCATGATGTCACCGCATTGCGCTTGCGGAAGATCAGGATCAGGTTGCGTGCATAGACCACAAGCCCCGTCGCCTGGCCCAGGATGAACACCGGGTCCTGCCGCCAGAGCGCATAGCTCAGAAGCGTCAGGCCGCCGAGGATGCTGAACCACCAGAATGCCAGGGGAATCACGCTTTCCCCCCGTCGTTCGCTGACGATCCACTGGACAAGGAATCGCGATGTGAACAGCGCCTGGCCGAGAAAGCCGACGCGAGCCAGATTGTTCCTGAAGTCATTCCACCCAAAGCCCCTTTGCCCGGCGAACCTGCCGGGTTTGGGCCGGTCTTGCGCAGGGCAACCTTACGGATCGCTGACGGTGCCCCTATAAGGGGCCGAAATCGAATGGGACCGACGCGAATGCGGCTGCTTGTCGTCGAGGATGAACCCGACCTTGCCCACGCGGTGCTGGATCACCTGCGCGCGCAGGCGCATGCCGTGGATCATGCCCCCACCCTCGACGAGGCCGAGGCCGCGGTGCGCGCGGCGCAGTACGACCTTGTCCTTCTGGACCTGCGCCTGCCCGACGGCGACGGGCTGTCGCTCTTGCGGGGTCTGCGCGACCGTGGCTCGACGACACCGGTTCTGATCGTGACCGCGCGCGACCGGATCATGGAGCGGGTCGAAGGGCTGAAGGCCGGCGCGGACGACTATCTCGTCAAGCCCTACGACCTTGACGAGATGACGGCGCGGATCGAGGCGATCCTGCGCCGGGCCGAGGGGACCCGGAAGACCGAACGCCAGTTCGGGGCGCTGCGCATCCTTCCAGAGGCACGGACAGTCGAGATCGGAGGGACCCCGGTGGCCCTGACCCCGCGTGAGTGGGCAATCCTTGAACGGCTCAGTCGCCGGCCTGAAGCGGTGATCCCGAAAATCGACCTCGAGGATGCGCTCTACGGCTTCGGCGACGAGGTCGAAAGCAACGCGATCGAAGCCCATGTCAGCCGGCTTCGCACCAAGCTTGGCCGCGACTGCATCGAAACCGTGCGCGGCTTCGGCTACCGCATGGGCCGGGCATGATCAGGCGCGGAACCCTTGCGGGCCGTCTGGCGCTGCTGGTCAGCGGCGGGTTCGCCCTGATCTGGGTTCTGGCGGTCGTCGCCACCGCGCTGGTTCTGGGATCGGAGCAGGAAGAGATGCTCGACCTTGAACTGCGCGAAACCGCCGGCATGCTGCACCCGATCATGTCCAATGCCTATCGGCTGGGCGTGGTCGATTCGGATACCGTCTTTCCCGATATCCTGAGAGACGGGGCCGACGGGCTCGACGAAGCCTTGGTATTTGCGCTGGTTGATCGGGACGGTTCCGTCCTTCTGCAGTCGCCTGGCGCGCAGGAGGCCGACTTGCCCGTTGGTCCGCCGGTCGCGGGCTATTCGCGCACCCAAGCGCATGCCTTCTACACAACTCCCTCGGATGACGACGGCCTTTCGCTGCATTTCGGGGACCCGCTCGAGGAACGCCGAGAGGCCTATTTCGACAGTTTCTTCGCCTTCATCGTGCCGATGCTCGCGCTTCTGCCACTCGCCTATCTTCTGGTCGGCTGGATTGCACGTTCGGCACTTCGGCCTCTGGACATGTTTGCGACCGAGATCGAGCAACGGGGTGACACGCGGCTCGACCCGATCGACGCCACGGGCCAGCCCGGGGAACTGCGCGCGATCTCTGCCAAGCTCAATGGATTCATGATCCGGCTGGAGCAGGCACTCGAGGGCGAACGCACCTTTGCAACCAATGCCGCGCATGAATTGCGCAGTCCCGTGGCCGTGGCGCTGGCACAGGTCCAGCGGCTGCGCCTCGAGACGACGGACCCGGAGGCGCTCGATCGGATCGACCGGCTCGAGGCGGCGCTGAAGCGGATGCGCGGGCTGGTGGCGCGGCTCTTGCAACTGGCGCGGGCCGAGGCCGGTATCGGACCCGCACAGGCGCCGCAGGATGTGGCCCGGCTTCTCGGGCTGGTCGTCGACGAACTGGCGTCCAATCCTGCGAGGGGCGCCCGGCTTCGGGTCACGCTGCCCGAAGGCCCTGTGATGTCATCCATCGACCCAGATGCCTTCGCCATCGTCGCGAGCAACCTTCTTGAAAACGCCCTGCAACACGCGCCCGCCGGCAGCCCGATCATGGTCCGGTTGACCGCAGGCGGGGAGCTGTTCGTGACGAACGACGGCGCCGCGATCACTCCGAACGACCTCGACCGGCTAACCGATCGGTTCCACAGCAGCGATCATCCCGGGTCCGGATTTGGCCTGGGCCTCTACATCAGCGACCGCATCGCGCGGCAGTCGGGGGGCTTCCTCGCACTGAGTTCACCGCCGCCCGGACAGGATTCAGGCTTCGAGGCCATCTTCCGCATGCCGGTAGAACGTTCAGGGCTTCCAGCACTTTCTGCTGTGACCTCATGATGCCGCGATTGCGCAAGATGGGGCGCGAAGACGATTTGGATGATCGGTCGCAAATCGCTCGACCAGTTCATCGCGTTCTGGCGCTCGGATGCCCGTCCATCAGGAGACGCACCACCGCCGGGTCGAGCGCGTCGCCACAGACCAGGCGGTGGGGGCCGAGTACCCAGACATCCCCTGGCCGTACGCGTCGCGGCGCCTCGGGGACCACGAGATCGTCGGCCGGGTCGTCTGGCTCCTGCGGCTCCTTGCCTCGATCAGGCTGTCGATCTCGGCGATCGAGAAGCCGGTGATCGTCAGGTCGAAGTCGAGATCCAGCGAAGACAGCGTCTCGAGCTCCTCCGCAAGGAGGTCATCGTCCCAGCCCGCATTCAACGCGAGCTTGTTGTCAGCAAGCACGTACGCCCGCTTCTGATCCGGCGTCATGTGCTCAATCCGGAGACACGGCACCGTCTCATGTCCAAGCATCTTCGCCGCCTCAACCTGGCCATGCCCGGCGAGGATCGTGTTCTCCCGGTCGATCAGCACCGGGTTGGTGAACCCGATCCGTCGCTTCAGGGCGTGGAACGGCTTGAAAAAGTGAAGAACCTGCCGATGGTCGCAAGGCGGCGCCCCGGGTCGAAGCCAGGGCGCTGGAATGCTTGGCTACTGCGTGCCGCCGGCTTCCGAGAGCTTTTCCAGAACCCGGTCGAGACTGAAGGAGGCTGCCTCCTGCCGCGGCGGGTACTCCTGGAAGGTGGCGAGAAAGTTCGCCACGTACTGCTGCGCCGGGACGAGCATGAAGGCGCGGCTGATCATCCAGTCGTAGTAGGTGTTCGACGTGCGGTACCCGCGTTCGTAGGGATCGCGGCGCAGGTTGAATATGAGCGGCGTGCGCAGCGGCGTCAGCGGCTCGATCCAGGCCCGTAGCGTCGCCCATGCAGATCACCGTTGATCTCAGTTCGCTGCGCGACACCGCGAACTCCAGGTGCTACCCTTGCTCCTACCATCGCCGTGCCGCTGTCGCTGCACCGGCAGGTACGCAACCGCCCGATCGTCCTTCACACGGACGCAGGCGCGCAGCGGCGCGATGCGCACCTGATTGCGATTGTCGCAGATGCGCGACGTTGGATGGACAAGCTTCTGGAAGGCCGGGCTCGGTCGGTGGCCGAGATCACCGAGCGCGAGCAACTAAGACCGGGTGTCGCCAGCCGGATCCTTCCTCTGGCCTGGCTCGCGCCCGACATCGCCAGAAGCATCCTAGAAGGTCGTCAGCCGGCCGGCCTGACCACGAAGCGCCTGCGCGACTTGCCGGAGCTTCCGCTCGACTGGGCCGAACAACAACTCGTTCTCGGCGTCGCACAGGACTGAACCGCAGCGACTGGCGCTCAGAGATATCACGCGAAATCCGGCCGCAGAGACATTCCGTCAAAATGCCGCACCGTCCGCGGATACAGAGACGAAATCGGCACTGTCAGCTTGTATCACCCCTCGCAAGCCTCGGAAATCCCAACACAATACAGAATGCCGGAAGATCAGCCAGTTCTTGAAGGGGTAGGTGGT
>CAVPWP010000001.1:0-386205 GCA_963709395.1 uncultured Alphaproteobacteria bacterium | reverse complement strand
GTGGGCGACCCTGGAATCGAACCAGGCGTGGGTCTCCCCGGCGGAGTTACAGTCCGCTGCCGCACCTTGCAGCCCGTCGCCCGAACCGGGCCCACAGGCCCGATGCGTGGGGTGGATACGCGGCGGGGCCGGGGGCGTCAATGGGCAATTGCAGTTCCGGCAAGAGGCAGCGCGCGGCTGGGCGGTCTGCATCCGGCTTGCATCCGATTTGGGCGCGGGGCAGGGTCGCGGCCGGTCGGGAGGATGCGATGAAGAAACCCAAGTGGGTCGTCGAGAAGGAACAGGCGCGGCGCAAGGCAGCGGCTGAAACCGTGTGGCTTTTCGGGCTGCACGCAGTACGCGACGCTCTCTTGAACCCGCGGCGCGAGAAGCTGCGGCTGATCCTGACGCGAAACGCCGCCGACCGGCTGGGTGATGCGGTGGCCTCGGGCGGTGTCGAACCCGAGATCGCCGATCCGCGCAAGTTTCCCGCGCCGATCGACCCGGACTCGGTGCACCAGGGCGCGGCGCTTGAGGTCAAGCCGCTCGACTGGGGGCGGCTCGAGGATCTGGTGCTGGCCGCACCCGGCGATGCCCCCCCGGTGGTCGTCCTTCTCGACCGCGTGACCGACCCGCACAATGCCGGCGCGATTCTCCGCTCGGCCGAGGTGTTCGGGGCCTGTGCGGTGATTGCCCCGGCCCGCCACTCGGCCCCCGAGACCGGGGCCCTGGCCAAGACCGCCTCGGGCGCGCTCGAGCGGCAGCCCTATCTTCGCGTGCGCAACCTTGCCGAGACCATCGGCACCCTGCGCGAGATGGGCTATGTCGCGCTTGGGCTCGACGGCGAGGCTGACACCGCCCTGGGCACGGCCCTGTCGGATGCGGGCTCCCGTCCGGTCGCGCTCGTGCTGGGGGCCGAGGGCCCGGGGCTGCGCGACGGCACCAAGGCGGCCTGCGACGCGCTGGTCCGGATCGAGGCGGCGGGCGAATTCGGGTCGCTCAACGTCTCCAATGCCGCCGCTGTCGCCCTATATGCAACGCAACGGCGCTGATCCCACGGCGCCAGGCGGAGAGAGAATGCCTATCCGAAAGATCGCCACCTGCTGCTATTGCGGCACGCGCGCGGCCCTTGTCCTGACGGGCACGGAGCGACGCGAACTTGCCTGTTCCAGTTGCGGCGCGCCGCTGCACGACCTCAAGATGCTGAAATCCGACCATGTGCATGACCGCAAGCGGGTCAAGCCCTCGCCCCTGCATGACTGGAAGCCCGATGGCGACCGGGGCCAGCCCACGAGGCGACCGAGGAAGCGCCGCAAGAGCTTCGGAAAGCGGCTTTTCGAAGAGGCGATCGACCTGATCGAGGATATCTTCGACTGACTACGGCCCAATCCGGAACATCGCGCGCCTCTCGCGGATCATCACAGCTGCGCCAGTTCGGTGTCACATGCCTTCCCCTGCGTCATGTCGTGGTCCATGTCGGTTGCGCAACAGGAAACTCGCGCTTGGAGGACCGCCCGATGACCACCCGCCGACAGATCCTGACCGCTGGCGTCGCCGCGGTTCCGCTGCTGGCCCTTGCCGGGCGCGCGGCCAGAGCTGCCGAACCGCCCGTCTTCGCCACCGACGGGACAGCCATCAACGGCTACGATCCCGTGGCCTATTTCACCGAAGGCCGTGCCGTGCCCGGCGATGCCGGCCTTACGCTTGCGTGGAACGGGACCATCTGGCGCTTTGCCAGCGCCGCGAACCGGGACGCCTTCGCCGCCGAGCCCGAGCGTTTCGCCCCGCAATACGGCGGCTACTGCGCCTATGCCGTGGCCAACGGCTATACCGCCAGGACCGATCCCGACGCCTTCACCGTGCATGACGGAAAGCTTTACCTCAACTTCAACCGCCGCATCCGCAGCCGCTGGGAGCGCGACATCCCCGGCAACATCTCGCGCGCGGATGCCAACTGGCCCGGGGTTCTTGGCGCAGGGTAGAGCCTACGCGCCGTTCACAGTTCTATTACCTCCACTTTAACCGAAGGTGTGTTATCCTAGATAC
Organism: uncultured Alphaproteobacteria bacterium; assembly: GCA_963709395.1. Lineage (GTDB taxonomy): Bacteria > Pseudomonadota > Alphaproteobacteria > Rhodobacterales > Rhodobacteraceae > CAVPWP01. The sequence goes on along the minus strand of CAVPWP010000001.1, from coordinate 384,180 downwards.
ATGAGACGGAGCACGGGTCCGGAACACTCGTGCTTCTCTTCACTGTCCCTCGTTCCGTGACTTGCGCCCGGGCTTTTGCCTCGGGCGCATTTTTGTGCGGCCCACCTTAGCGCGACGCCTTCTCGGCGATCCCCGATGTGCCTTCCCGGCGCTCGAGTTCGGCCAGCACGTCGTCCAGCGTCACCTCCCGCGCCGCCAGCATCACCAGAAGGTGGTAAAGCACGTCCGCGGCTTCGGCCGTCAGCCGGTCGCGGTCGCCCTTCACCGCCTCGACAATGGCCTCGACGGCCTCTTCGCCGAATTTGCCCGCGCAGACTTCGGGCCCCTGCGACAGGAGCTTCGCCGTCCACGAGCCGTCAGGGTCCGCGCCCCGGCGCGCGGCGATGGTCGCAGCCAGCCGGTCGAGCGCGCTCATGCCAGCCTCACCGGGATTCCGGCGGCGGCCATGTGGGCCTTCGCCTCGCCGATGGTGTGATCGCCGAAGTGGAAGATCGACGCGGCGAGCACCGCACTTGCGTGGCCCTCGGTCACCCCCTCGACCAGATGGTCCAGCGTGCCCACGCCGCCCGAGGCGATCACCGGGATCGGCACCGCGTCGGCGATGGTGCGGGTGAGCGGGATGTTGAACCCCGCCCGCGTGCCGTCGCGGTCCATCGAGGTCAGCAGGATCTCGCCCGCGCCCTTTTCGGCCACGGTCCGGGCAAAGGCCACCGCGTCGATGCCGGTGGACCGCCGCCCGCCATGGGTGAAGATCTCCCACCGGCCCGGTTCCACGGTCTTGGCGTCGATGGCGACGACGATGCATTGCGATCCGAACCGGTCGGCGGCGCGGGCCACGACGTCGGGGTCCGCGACGGCGGCCGAGTTGAAGCTGACCTTGTCGGCCCCCGCGAGCAACAGGTTGCGCACATCCTCGACCGTGCGCACGCCGCCACCGATGGTCAGCGGCATGAAGCATTGTTCCGCCGTGCGCGTGGCGAGGTCGTACATCGTGCCCCGGTTTTCATGCGTGGCATGGATGTCGAGAAAACAGAGCTCGTCCGCCCCCGCCTCGTTATAGGCGATGGCAGCCTCGACCGGGTCGCCTGCGTCACGCAGGTCGACGAAGTTCACGCCCTTGACCACGCGGCCGTCGGCCACGTCGAGGCAGGGGATGATGCGGGTCTTGAGCATGGGCCGCGTGATACTGGGGAAAGCCGTGCGGGGGAAGCGGGTTTTGCCTTTCCGCCGCCTGCGCGCCCGCGCTATGGGGCGGGATGAACGCCCCATTTCAGATCTTCCTTGCCACCCAGCCCGGTCTTGAACCGTTCCTGGCCGACGAGGCGCGCGACGCCGGGTTCGAGGGCGTGGAGGAAACGCCGGGCGGCGTCACCTGCACCGGCGGCTGGCCCGAGGTCTGGCGCGCCAACCTGACCCTGCGCGGCGCGGGGCGGGTTCTGGCGCGGATCGGCGAATTCCGCGCGCTGCATCTGGCGCAGCTCGACAAGCGGTCGCGCAAGATGCCGTGGGGCCGAGGTTCTGCGCGCCGACGTTCCCCTCAGGGTCGAGGTCACGACGCGCAAGTCGCGGATCTACCACGCCGGCGCCGCCCGCGACCGGATCGCCCGCGCCATCACCGAGACGCTGGGCGCGCCCATTGCTGACGACGCCGCATTGCGCCTGCTGGTGCGGATCGACGACGACCTCGTGACCTTCAGCCTCGACACCAGCGGCGAACCCCTCCACCGGCGCGGTCTGAAGCTGGCCGTGGGCAAGGCGCCCATGCGCGAGACGATGGCGGCGCTTTTCCTGCGCGCCTGCGGATATCGACGGGCGCGAACCCGTTCTCGACCCGATGTGCGGCTCGGGCACCTTCGTGATCGAGGCCGCCGAGATCGCGGCGGGCCTTGCTCCGGGACGCGCGCGCGCCTTCGCCTTCGAGGATCTCGCGACCTTCGATCCCGCCGCCTGGGCCGCGCTGCGCGACGGGCTGTCGGCGCCCAAGGCCACCAGTCTGCGCTTTCACGGCTCGGACCGGGACGATGGTGCGATACGAAGTGCCGAGGCAAACGCCGAACGGGCCGGGGTCGCGCCGCTGTGCACCTTCGAGCGGCGGGCGATCAGCGATCTTGTCCGCCCCGAAGGCCCGCCCGGCCTGCTTGATCGTGAATCCGCCCTACGGCGCGCGGATCGGCAACCGCAAGCTCCTCTTCGGCCTCTACGGCGCGCTGGGCGCGGTGGCGAAGGACCGGTTCTCGGGCTGGCGCGTGGGCCTTGTCACTTCCGACGGCGGGCTGGCGAAGGCCACGGGCTTGCCGTTCCTGCCGCCCGGTCCTCCGGTCGCGCATGGTGGCCTGACCGTGCAGCTTCACCGCACGGGTCCCCTGCGCTGACGGCTCAGCCCTTGAGTGCAGCCAGCGCCTCGCCGAGGTCGATCGCCCCGTCGTAAAGCGCCCGGCCCGAGATCGCGCCCGCGATCACCCCGGTGTCGCGCAGGGCGATCAGGTCCGACAGACGCGACACGCCGCCCGATGCGATCACCGGGATCGACACCGCCCGCGACAGCGCCTCGGTCGCCGCCACATTCGGCCCGGCCATGGCGCCGTCGCGGTCGATGTCGGTGTAGATGATCGCCGCCACGCCTGCGTCCTCGAAACTGCGGGCCAGATCGGTGGCGTCGACATCTGTCTCCTCGGCCCAACCTTTCGTCGCGACCTTGCCCTCGCGCGCGTCGATGCCGACGGCGACCTGCCCTGGAAACGCCCTCGCGGCCTCGCGCACCAGGGCCGGGTTCTCGACCGCGACCGTTCCCAGGATCACGCGCGCCAGCCCCTTCGACAGCCACCGTTCGATGGTCGCCATGTCGCGGATCCCGCCGCCCAGCTGGGCCGGCACGGTGACCGCCGCCAGAATCGCCTCGACCGCCGCACTGTTCACCGGCTCGCCCGCGAAGGCCCCGTTCAGGTCGACAAGATGCAGCCAGTCGCAGCCTGAATCCTGAAATGCGCGCGCCTGTGCCGCGGGGTCGTCGCTGAAGACCGTCGCGTCCGCCATCTCACCGCGCAGGAGCCGCACGCATTGCCCGTCCTTGAGGTCGATCGCGGGGTAAAGGATCATTGCCGCCTCCGTTCCTGTCGGCGGACCTCATGCCCGTGCCGCGGAAAAGGAGCAACCCCGTGCATCCATCGACCCGCAAATATCCCCGGGAGGTCCGGAGGGGCGGGCCCCTCCGGTGGCGCCTCTTCTGTCGCAACGTCACGCTTGCCCGAAAGGCGTGACGCATCTCAATCTCCCGCCCGAAACGGGAGGAACGACGATGAAACACCTTGCACTTCTTGCCGCGTCAGCGGCCCTGCTTGCGGCACCCGCCTTCGCTGCCGATCCGGTCGAGGGCATGTGGAAGACCCGGCCCGACGACAACGGCAACTTCGGCCATGTCCGCATCTACTCCTGCGAGGCCGCGCTCTGCGGCGTGATCGACGCAGCCTTCGACGGTGCGGGCGCCCCAGTCGACTCGCCCAATGTCGGAAAACGGATGCTCTGGGACATGATGCCCGCCGGCAACAACGCCTATTCGGGCGGCAAGATCTGGGCCCCGGATCGAGACAAGACCTACGGCTCGAAGATGTCGCTCTCGGGCAACACGCTCAGCGTGGCGGGCTGTGTGGCGGGCGGGCTGATCTGCCGCGACCAGGTCTGGACGCGGGTCGAGTAGGCCCTCAGGGCGCCCAGGTCAGGAAATTCGCGATCAGCCTCAGGCCCGCGGCCTGGCTTTTCTCGGGGTGAAACTGGGTGCCCACCATGGTCGCCCGACCGACGATGGCGGTCACAGGACCGCCATAGTCGCAATGCGCCAGAAGGCTTGAAGGATCGTCCAGAACCATCTGGTAGGAATGGACGAAATAGGCATGCTCTCCGGTGGCGATGCCGTCCAGAACCGGATGCGTCTGGTCGATCACCAGGTCGTTCCAGCCCATGTGCGGCACCTTGAGCCGCGCGTCTGCGGGACGGATCGGCACCACCTCGCCGTCGATCCAGCCCAGCCCCGGTGTTTCGCGGTATTCATGGCCCCTGCGCGCCATCAGCTGCATGCCGACGCAGATGCCCAGGAAGGGCCGCCCCTTGACCTCGACCGCCTCGCGCAGCGCCTCGAAGAGGCCGCTGCGGCCGGTCAGCGCCGCGTGGCAGGCCGGGAAGGCCCCGTCGCCGGGCAGCACGATCCGGTCGGCGCGTGCCACGACATCGGCGTCCGAAGTCACCACGACCTCGCCCGCGCCGGTCTCGCGCGCCATGCGCTGGAACGCCTTCTCGGCCGAATGCAGGTTGCCCGACTCGTAGTCGATGAGTGCCGTCAACATTGGGTCAGAGGGTGCCCTTGGTCGACGGGATGGCGTCGGCCTTCCTCGGGTCGGTCTCGACCGCCATGCGCAGGGCACGGGCCACGGCCTTGAAGGCGGCTTCGGCGATGTGGTGGCTGTTCGCACCGGCAAGGCGCGAAACGTGCAGTGTGATCCCGCCGTGTGTCGCAAGCGCCTGGAAGAACTCGCGCACGAGCTCGGTGTCGAACGTCCCGATCTTCGGCGCGGTCATGGGCACATCCCAGACCAGGAAGGGCCGTCCCGAAAGGTCGAGTGCGGCGCGCACCAGCGCCTCGTCCATCGGCAGGTGGCATTCGCCATAGCGCCGGATGCCGCGCTTGTCGCCCAGGGCCTGCGCCAGCGCCTGACCCAGCGCGATGCCGGTATCCTCGACCGTGTGGTGGTCGTCGATGTGCAGGTCACCTTTCGCGGCCACGCGGATGTCGATCAGTGAATGCCGCGCCAGCTGGTCGAGCATGTGGTCGAAGAACCCCACGCCCGTCGCGTTGTCATAGGCACCGGTGCCGTCGAGATCGATCTCGACGGCAATCTCGGTCTCGGCGGTCTTGCGCGCGATCTTGGCGGTGCGCATGGGCAATCTCCGTGGTTTCGGCGCCCTTATAGGCGGCTCATGCGTCCTGCGAAAGCGGGGTGGGGGCGATTGCCGGATGGGTGCGGCGGGTTCGCGTCAGCCGATGGGGGCGGCCTTCGGCGCAAGGACCTCGGCGCTTTCGGCAACCGCCGGGATCTTGGCGGTATCCGGATCGCCTTCGTAGTGCGGCGACATGATCTGGACGCCTGCCGCGTGCAACACGTCGAGGACATTCGCGCGCAGTTCCGAAAGCAGGCGTGGAATGTGCGCATTTCGGGCCGCGTGGCCGTTGATCTCGTAGGTGACCGCGAAATCCCCCAGGTCCTTTCGCAGCACGAACGGGGGCGGGGATTTCTTCACGCCTTCGGTCAGTCGAGCGGCTTCGAGCAGAAGCGCCTCGATCTTGCGATGATGCTCGTCGTATCCGATGCCGACCGTGGTGTGAACGATCAGTCCCTGGCCGTCGATCCGCTGGGAATAGTTCACGACTTCCGAGTTCAGAAGCTGCGCGTTCGGGATCGAGATCATTTCGTTCTTGTAGGACCGCAGGTGGGTCTCGGTCAGCTTGATCGACGAGACTTCCCCGACGTAGTCGCCGATTTTGATGATGTCGCCGACGGTGGTGGATTGTCGGTAGATCACGAACAATCCGGCCAGCACGTTGGCCACGACCGAATTCGATCCGATCGACACCATGACACCAAGCAGGATCGACATGCCCTGGAAAGCCGCCGAATCCGATCCCGGGATATAGGGATAGGACAGCACGATGGCCGAGACGATCAGGAACGCCCGGATAAGATTGTAGGTGGGCCAGACCCAGTGTCGCTGAAAGCCATGCAGGCGGACCGTTCCGGCCTCTATGTTCGCGAACGTCACCCGTGCAAGGCGCACGAGATAGCGCGTCACGAGGAATATGATGATGAGGACGACAAGGCTGGGGATGAAATCGACGATCGCGCGCAGCGCGTGGCGGATTGGATCGGAGACGTAGTTCAGAAGGATGACCGCGATCGGTCGTGTCTGTGCGAAGGAGAACAGGACGACCGAGACGTAGTAGTAGAGCGCGATCAGGAACAGGATCGCCAGCAAACCCTTTGCCGCAACCGCCGAGACATCGGCGACGGCACGGGTGCGGACAATCTCCTGCGTCGCTTCCTCGACAGCGGACAGATAGCGGCTGAGAATACGATCGTTCCAGACCGGCAGCCGCCGGTTGAGCCAGAACAGCAGCCCCGTGAAGATCGCGAAGGCCGTCGTCCAGACGACCCCGTTGATCAGACCGCGTTCCAGCGCCTGTTCGGACCGATCACGCCGCCATGCGATGATCGCCTGCTCGATCTGGCGCGAATAGACATAGGCGAGGATGTCGGTATCGCTGACCCCCTCGCGCTCGGCGTCGACGCTGGTGGCGGTCATGATCTCGCGCCCGTTGGCAAGGATGCGATGTCCGAAGTCATGCTCCTCCACCGTCATCGAAACCGTCGTGTCGGCCGAACTGCGGGCGACCGTGACGATGTTGTCGGCGATGGTCCTGGCGCGGGACGGCGCGAGAAGGCCGGACACGCCGCTGACCTCGAACAAGTTCTTCCCGTCGACGACCACCGTGGCCGACTGGGACGCGTTCCCGTTCTGCGTCGCCTGGGCGAGGAGAGGGGGCGCTGCGGCCGCAAGGAGAAGAGCGGCCGTGAAGAGGGCGAAAAGAAACCGCAATGCAGATGAAGCGATGGTCATGGCCGCCGTTCCAAGAGGTCTATCGGTGCATGCTAAACGCCGCCGGCGTTTCTTTTGCAAGGACTTCGCTGTGGAGGCCCAAAAACGAAAAAACCGGCCAGGTGGCCGGTCTTTCGAAAATTTGGAGCGGGCGATGAGATTCGAACTCACGACCCTAACCTTGGCAAGGTTATGCTCTACCCCTGAGCTACGCCCGCATCCGTGGTGCGCCGGGAAATAGCGACTCGGGCCGCAGGCTGCAAGGGGTTTTTCGCGTCATTCCGGTGTCGCTGCCGACACCTCTGCAGACGCCTCGGTCGGTTCGCTGCTCAGCGTACCCCAGTTGGTCACGACCTCGACGTTTCCGCTCCCGTCGCCCCTCGCATAGCCAATGCAACCCGACAGTGTGATGAGGAGGAGAAGGGAGACGTGCCGCATGATCACGACAATAGGCGCGCCGGTCCCTGTTCTGCAAGCGGGCGCGGCGTGCTAGGCTGCATCGAGGCAGGAAACGAACACTGCAGGACAGAGAGGGGCAGATCATGCGGACACTCATCGCGGGTATCGGGGCGGCGATCGGGGCGGGGGCCGTGCTGGCGGCCTGCGTGCCCCCACCTTCCACCGGGGCCGGACGGGCGGATTACCAGATGTTCTGCGCCTCCTGCCACGGCGTGTCGGGGCGGGGCGACGGGCCGGTGGGGCAGGACCTCGATCCGCGGCCGGCGGATCTCACGCGGCTTTCGGCCGAGAACGGCGGAACCTTTCCGCTGGTCGCGGTCATGGCCAAGATCGACGGCTACACCCGCGCACCCGAGGCCATGCCCGAGTTCGGGGCCGTGCTGGAGGGCGAGACGGTGCTTCTCGAGACCGCACCTGGCGTGATGACGCCCACGCCCGCGCGTCTTGTCGACCTGGCCCGCTATGTCGAGACATTGCAGCGCTGAGTTGACGCGGATCAAGGCGGGTGCGGCAAGCCGGGGTAGTCTGGCTCGAAATCGAAAGGGAGGCGCGCCATGACGCGACAGGCCGGATTTCTTCTTGCGGCGGCCCTTCTTGGGCTGCCCGCCGCAGCGCAGGATGCCGAGTTTGGCGGACTGTTATTCGAGTCCTTCTGTTCATCCTGCCATGGCGAGGACGGCAAGGGGCAGGGGCAGCTGGCCGCGTTCCTGGCGATCCACCCGCCCGACCTGACCCAGCTGGCGGCCGGGAATGGCGGGGTCTTTCCTGTCAGCCGGGTGGTCCGGCAGATCGACGGGCGTGACCCCGAACTGGCGCATGGCGGGGTGATGCCGCTTTTTGGCGAGTATTTCGACCTGTCCGATACGGCCGATCGCCTCCGAGACCGGCCAGCCGATCCTGACGGCCGGGCCGATCGCCGACATGGTGGTCTGGCTGCAAAGCGTCCAGGAGTGATGCCCGGATCGGGAGGGGCGTGGCCTTTACCGACGCCGACCTGAAAGTGCGGTGGGGGCGGCGCAACGGCCGCCCGCCCGCGCCCCGGTCACTCGGGCGGTCACTTGATCTTCTTGCCCGCGATCACCGTGCCATCCTTGCCGAGGTTGGAGTTGGCGGTGGCCAGCACCTTCGGCTTCTCCTTCTTCGGCTTCTTGGCTTCCTTGTTGCCGCGGCTTTTTTCCTTGGACATGGGGGTCTCTCCCGTCGCGTGGTTCCCGGGGGCGACATGCCGGTCCGGGCCGGTGCTTTGGGGGTGTCAGGGTTGCCTGAGCGACGCTCAGGGCGATGATCCCTTGGGGCAGCAGGGCGGGAACCGCACCTGCGTGGGAAAGGTATGGCGGGAGGGGGTGCGGTGCAAGGGGGAGGCAGCGTACCTTTCTTGCCTGCGACGTTCCGGCCGATCAGGGAGGCGTCGCAGACACCGTAAAGACTATTGCTGTTCCAGCATGACCCGTGTCGATTTCGTGTCGTTGTAGAGGGTCGTTACCGTCGCCGCGTCCAGAAGGCGGCTCAGCGCCGGTGGGCGCTTGCGCAGGTAGCGCTTGCGAAGATCCAGAGCGACGATTCCCCCATCCGCAAGTGTCGTGAGGAACAGATCGAGATAGTCGTCCACCGGATAGTGAAAGCCGCAGGAATACCAACTGGTTACAAGATCACCCTTCACGTCGCTGATCGCGTCCGGCGTTTTTCGTGGATTTATCGCGATGATGCGGTCTGGGGCCACGCCGTTTCCGGCCAGGAATGCGACGGCCTGGTCAAGGCTGGCGTAGCCGGCGCCTTCGTCGGCCCAGAAATGATACTGCTCCTCGGTTTCCTCGATATCCACAAGGATGAAGGCAGGGTCGAAATCCTTTGCCAGATAGGCATCTGTCAGGCCTTGGCCGCACCCGATGTCAACAACTGTGGCAGGTGTTGTGTTGCGTTCCCGAAGCGCATTGCGCAGAGGAAGGTACTCGGGAAAGGTCTCGGCGATCGCGCCGGCGAAGATTGCATCGCGACGCTCAGCTACCTCGGACTTGAGCGGCTGCTCGTCGCCGCTCATCCATGCAAGGCGTGCTTTCCTTGAGATCTGCTTGGTGCGCTGGAAGCCAAGAAGCATGATCGCACGATCGCTGAGCATTGTACTATCGAGGCGAGGCAGATCCGAGTGTGCCAAGGTCAAACATCCAACTCCTCGACGAACCGCGCGTTCTCCTGGATGTACTGGAACCGCAACTCCGGTTTCTTGCCCATCAGGCGTTCCACCAGATCCTCGGTCTCGCCCGGGATCTCGTCGCCGATGGTGACGCGGATCAGCTTGCGGGTGTCGGGGTTCATCGTGGTGTCCTTGAGGTCCTTGGCGTCCATCTCGCCCAGCCCCTTGAAACGGCTGACGTCGATCTTGCCCTTGCCCCCAAGCCCCTTTGCCAGCCAGTCGTTCTTTTCGGCCTCGTCGAGGCAGTAGACGCGTTTCGCCCCCTGCGTCAGCCGGAAGAGCGGCGGGCAGGCGAGGTAGAGGTGGCCCGCGTCGATCATCGGGCGCATCTGGGTGAAGAAGAACGTCATCAGAAGCGATGCGATATGCGCGCCGTCGACATCGGCGTCGGTCATGATGATGACCTTCTCGTAGCGCAGGTCGTCGAGCACGAAGCGCGACCCGAGGTTCACGCCAAGCGCCTGACAGAGATCGGAAATCTCGGCGTTCGAGCCCAGTTTCGAGGACGCCGCCCCGAGCACGTTCAGGATCTTGCCGCGCAACGGCAGAAGCGCCTGGATGGTGCGGTCGCGGGCCATCTTGGCCGATCCGCCCGCGCTGTCGCCCTCGACGATGAAAAGCTCGGTGCCCATCGCGGGTCTGGCGTGAACAGTCGACCAGCTTTCCGGGCAGGCGCAGCTTCTTCGTCGCCGACTTGCGCTGCGTCTCCTTCTCCTGCCGGCGGCGCAGGCGTTCCTCGGCCCGCAGGACAAGGAAGTCGAGGATCGCACCGGCCGCCTTGGTGTCGGCGGCCAGCCAGTTGTCGATATGGTCGCGCACCGAGTTCTCGACCAGCCGCGCGGCTTCGGCCGTGGCCAGCCGGTCCTTGGTCTGGCCCACGAACTCCGGCTCGCGGATGAAGCAGGAGACAAGCGCGCAGCCCCCCGCCGCCAGATCCTCGCGGGTGATCTGCGCGGCCTTGCGGTTGCCGGCCAGTTCGCCATGCGCGCGGATGCCCTTCAGGACCGCCGCCCAGAACCCGGCCTCGTGCGTGCCGCCCTCGGGCGTGGGGATGGTGTTGCAGTAGGACTGGATGAAGCCGTCGCGCACAGGCGTCCAGTTGATCGCCCATTCGACCTTGCCCGGCACGTTGAAGCGTTCGGCGAAATCGACGTTTCCGGCGAAGGGCCGCTCGGCATAGGTGGTGGCCCCTTCCAGCGTCTCCTTGAGGTAATCCGCAAGGCCGCCGGGGAAGTGGAACGTCGCCTCCATCGGCGTGTCGCCATCCTCGATCGCCGATTTCCAGCGGATCTCGACCCCCGAAAAGAGATAGGCCTTCGAGCGCACCATCTTGAGCAGGCGTGCAGGGCGAAAGCGGTGGTGGCCGAAGATCTCGGCATCGGCATGGAAGGTCACGGTGGTGCCGCGCCGGTTGGGCGCGGGGCCGATCTTCTGCAGCTTGCCCTGCGGCAGCCCGCGCGAGAATTCCTGCGCGAAAAGCTCGCGGTTGCGCGCGACCTCGACCCGCAGGTGGTCCGACAGCGCGTTGACCACGCTGACGCCCACGCCGTGCAGGCCACCGCTTGTCTGGTAGGCCTGCCCGCCGAACTTGCCGCCCGCGTGGAGCGTGCAGAGGATGACCTCCAGCGCGCTCTTGTCCGGGAACTTCGGGTGCGGGTCGACCGGGATGCCGCGCCCGTTGTCGCGCACGGTGACGGCGTAGTCGGCGTGAAGCTCGACCTCGATCCGGGTGGCGTGGCCCGGCCACGGCCTCGTCCATCGCGTTGTCGAGAACCTCGGCCACCAGGTGGTGCAGCGCGCGTTCGTCCGTGCCGCCGATATACATGCCGGGGCGCTTGCGCACGGGTTCGAGGCCTTCGAGCACCTCGATCGAGGAGGCGTCGTAGGCGTCCGGGGCGGCGGCGGAGAGAAGGTCGTCGGCCATGGGCTGCTCGGGTGTTGTTGTTTGATTGCCGCGGAGCATAGGGGGAGTGTGGGGCAGGGGGCAATGGGGCGCGGGTGGGGGCGTTGCAGTGTGTGCGATGCGTGAACAGTCAGGTGCGGATTGACTCGCGTTCGTGGACAGTTGGCGGCGGGTGATTGTCGTAAGACATGCAGAATTAAACTGGAAAAACGACGGTATTTGCCTGATTGGCAGGTTGCGCGGCCCCCGGAGCCCGGACACGATCTGGCCACTATTTGAGCAATTTTCGGCCAGAAAATCCGCGACAGGCGGTTTACGCTTCTGTTAACGTTTCTAAGTAAGCGATCCGCGTGTGGTGGGTGGCGTCTGGTAACTTGTGAGGGGAAGACATGAAGAAAGCAATTTTTGGCGCGGCCGCGGCGGCCGCGATGCTTGTGGCAGGTGCGGCATCGGCCGCGACGGTATCGATCAGCGTCGTTCAGCAGTGCACGGATACGTTGATGGCCGGCAAGTACGGTCGCGTCGAGAATTTCGAGAGCTTACGACCGACGCCGGGCATCTCGGCGACGTTCGCTGCCACGAGCTGTTGGACGTTCGATAACGATCGGTGGAACGGGCATCGGACTGACGGTCCGGATCGGCTGGCGCAGATCGTTCTGGCAATGCGCGGCAGGCGTTGCACTGGTCGGCAACGTCAGCCGACCGGTCACGAAGCCGACGTCGACCAGACCGGCGGTCGAACTGGTTCTTCGACAGCAACGACACTGTCGGCATCAAGCTGGGACGTGAACGTGGCGGCTGGCATGTTCGACCAGTTCGTGTTCATCGCTGACGGACGCCGACTGACCAGGGCGCACTGGTCTTCGATGACGGTGCTGGCGCTGACTCCGAATTCACGACTTGCGATCGTGACTCGCAGCGAAGTTGCACGGCAAACCGCTTCTGGTCACGGTCGATTTCGGCGATGGCGTGTCGGACGTCGCTGATCGACGTGTCGAGCGACGACTCGAACGACGGCTTGGGCATCGACGGCGTCAAGCGATCGCCGCCGTCCCGCTTCCCGCAGCCGGCTTCCTGCTGCTCGGCGGTCTCGGTGCCATGGGCTTCGCCGCCCGCCGCAAGCGCAAGGACGCCTGATCCGGCACATCGCCGTTTGAACACGGAAAAGCCCCGGCCCTCGCGCCGGGGCTTTTTCTTTGGGCCAGTCGCTCCGACCGGCCGCCGACCGGCTTGCCGGGAAACCACCGGGGCGCTAGAGCCGGGGCATGGCCGACATGCCCGCCCAATCCCCCGCGCCACGGCAGGACAGCCGCCGGCATGCCCGCGCCCTTCTGGTGCTGGGCCTGCCGCTGATCGGCAGCCATCTGGGCCAGGTGGCGATCCATACCACCGACACGATCATGCTGGGCTGGTACGGGGTGACCGAACTGGCGGCCCTCGTGCTGGCCGGGCCGATCTTCTACGTGCTCTTCATCATGGGATCGGGCTTTGCCTGGGCGGTGATGCCGATGGTGGCAAGCTATGCCAGCGCGGGCGAGGAGACGCAGGTGCGTCGTGTGACGCGCATGGGGCTCTGGCTGTCGATCCTCTTCGGGATCGCGGCGATGCCGGTGCTGGTCTTCTCGGGCCCGATCCTGCGCGCGCTGGGGCAGGCGCCCGAGATCGTGCCGCTGGCCGCGGACTATCTGCGCATCGCTTCAATAGGGCTGATCCCGAGCCTGCTGATCATGGTGCTGAAAAGCTATCTCGCGGCCCTCGAACGCACGCAGGTGGTGTTCTGGATCACGCTGGCGGCCGCTGTCCTGAACGTGGCCGTCAACTATGCGCTGATCTTCGGCAACTGGGGTTTTCCCGAACTGGGGGTCCGGGGCGCGGCCATCGCGTCGGTCGTGACCCAGACCGCCGGGTTTCTGGCGCTGGCCGTCTATGTGGCGGTGGTGACGCCGGAATACGCGCTTTTCCAGCGCTTCTGGCGCCCCGACTGGGAGGCGTTCCGCGCCGTCTTCCGGCTGGGCTGGCCGATCGGCCTGACAAGCCTGGCCGAGGTCGGTCTTTTCGCGGCCACCTCGGTGATGGTGGGGTGGATCGGTACGGTGGAACTGGCCGCCCACGGCATCGCGCTCAACATCGCGTCGGTGACCTTCATGGTCCACATCGGTCTCAGCCAGGCCGCGACGATCCGCGTGGGCCAGTTCCATGGCCGCCGCGAAACCGACGCCCTGCGCCGCGCGGCCATCGTGGCCTACGGGCTGTCGGGGCTGATGGTGGGGGCCACGATTGTGGTCTTCCTGACGATGGGCGCGCCGCTGGTCGGGCTTTTCGTCGGCCCTGCCGATCCCGCGCGTGCGGCGATCGTCGCGGTCGGCACGGCGCTGCTGGCGATGGCGGCGCTGTTCCAGCTGGTGGATGCGGGGCAGGTGATGTCGCTGGGTGTCCTGCGCGGCCTGCAGGACACGCGTGTGCCGATGATCTATGCCGCGCTGGGCTATTGGGGGGTCGGGATGCCGCTGGCCTGGGTCCTTGGCTTCCCGCTTGGGGTCGGCGTGATAGGGGTCTGGATCGGGCTTGTGGCGGGACTGGCGGTCGCGGCGGGTCTGCTCGCTTCGCGCGTCTGGACCCATCTGGGCCGGGGGGCCGGAACGGGATAGCCGGGCGGTCCGCACGTCCAACGCAAAACGCCCCGCCGTTGCGACGGGGCGTTCCCGAGAAGCCTTCGACCGGGATCAGGCGCCGATCAGGCCGCCGTCGTCGCGGGTGATGACGATGGTCGCCGACCGCGGCGGGATCGCCGGATCGCCATCCGGCCAGACCGACCCCATGTCGCCGGCCGCGAACTGCTCGGCCGAGGCGTGGCCGCCCGGATGCTGGAAGTTGACGAACATCGTCTTGCCGTCCGGCGTGGCGATTACCCCGGTGCATTCCTGCCCCCAGGGCCCGGTCAGGAACCGGCGGATCTCGCCGGTCGCCGGGTCTGCGGCCAGCATGCCATTCATGCCGAACTCCTTGAGCGGACCTTCGTAGTCCGGTCCGAGGTCGCCCATGTCGGTCTGGATCCAGAGGCGCGAGGCATCGTCGCACCAGATGCCATCGGGGCAGGCGAACATGTTGTCGTCGTCCAGCGAGGCGCCCGAGAAGGTGGCCGACTGGCGCGGGGTCCCTGCGATCACGAACAGATCCCAATCGAAGGTTGCGCGGGTGTGATCGGCGTTGGGGTAGCGCCAGCGCACGATCTGGCCGAAGTTGTTTTCGGCCCTCGGGTTCGCCGCGTCGACCTGCGCCTGGGTGCGGCGCGAATTGTTGGTCAGCGTGAAGTAGACCTCGCCCGAGTTCGGATCGACCGTGCCCCATTCGGGGCGGTCCATCTTGGTCGCGCCGACGAAGTCGGCGGCCAGACGGGTGTTCACAAGGATGTCGGCCAGATCGTTGAAGCCATTGGCCGGAGTCAGACCGTTGCGCCCGGGCGTGAGCGCGATCCACTCGCCGGTGCCGTCGTCGTTGAACCTGGCGACATAAAGCGTGCCGCTGTCCAGGATCGAGCCGTCGGTCTCGCCCGCCACATAGACGTCGTCCGACACGAACTTGTAGATATACTCGAACCGCGCATCGTCTCCCGAATAGCAGACGACCGGTGCGCCCTCGACGGCGGGGGCGAAGACAACGCCCTCGTGCGCGAAACGGCCCAGGTGGGTGCGCTTGACCGGGGTCGACCCGGGATCGAACGGGTCGATCTCGACCATGTAGCCATAGGTGTTCGGCTCGTTGCGGTAGTCGTCGGTTGCCGATGCGCCGGTCGCCGAGGCGTTGAAGCGGATGTAGTCGTCGGCGCCGGACCTGGCGAGGTGCCAGCCGTAGCGGCCGCCCTGCGGGTTGGTCGACACGCCGTAGCGGGCGTGCTCGCGCGGGAGGTCCGGCTTCTGGTCAAGCTGGTCGGTGTTCGCGAAGTAGCCGGCCCAGTTTTCCTCTGCGGCGAGATAGGTGTTCCACGGGGTCACGCCATGGGCGCAATTGTTCACGGTGCCCCGCGTCATCGTGCCGTCCGGCGAGAATTTCGTCTTGACGTGGGCGGATCCGCGGACGGGGCCCGAGATCTCCATGGGCGTCAGGGCGGTGATGCGGCGGTTGTGCGGATCCTGAACGATGGCCCAGGTGCCGTCCCCCTGCTTTGCGGTGCGGTAGATGGAGATGCCGTGGGCATTCATCTCCTTCAGAACTTCGTCGTCGTCGCGCAGGCCGTCGGCGTCGTAGAGAACGGCGTCGTTCTCCATCTCCATGCCCTTGTATTTCGCGGCATGCAGAAAGCGCGGTTCGATGTACTCGTGGTTGACGACGAGAAGACCGTCCTCGGAAGAGCCGTCGATCGGGAAATAGTGCATCCCGTCGTGGTGCTGGCCAACCTGCATGCCCTGCTCGGCACCGGTATTCGACGGGCTGTAGGCCGGCATGTCGCCCAGGATCGGGTCGCCCCAGGCACCGATCACCTGGACGGTGTAGCCATCGGGGACCACGACCGTGTCCTCAAAGCTCACCGGGACCGGTGTGAAGCCGAGAAGCCCGCCTGTGGACGCAGACTGGGCAAGCGCCCCCTTCGAGGCGAGGGCGTTGCCGAAGAGGCCCGTGGAGATCGCGGCAAGGCCACCCATCAGGAAGCCGCGGCGCTGCATATTGGCATCCATGACCTCGTAGAAGGTGGGGTTGTCGGATGTGTTGCACTGCGGTTCGTCGCCATGTTCGTAGTAGGGGGCGACGGTGTGATCCGGATAGTCCTTTTCGAAGTCTTTCACGGCAGGCTCCTATGGCTGAAAGATCGCGGCGGAACGCCCGAGGCGGCCGCCGACTGCCCGCGAATAGAAGCATCTTCTGTAACAAACGGGTGTCGGGATTGTTTCAGGGCGATGAAGTCGCGCCGTCAGCGGATCTGCCGCAGCCAGTCCATCACGGCCGGGCGCACCGACTGCTCGCCCGAGGTGCGTGCCGCGTCGATCACGGCGCGCGCCTCGCGCAGGTCGACCCGGCGCAGAAGGTGCTTGACCGGACCGATCGAAGCGGGGCGCATCGACAGCGTGCGCAGACCCATCGCGGCGAAGCACATGGCCTCGACCGGGCGGCCCGCGTCCTCGCCGCAGAAGCTGACGGGCGTGCCGGTCTCGGCACAGCGCCGCACGATCTGTTCGAGAAAGGTCAGGTAGCTGACGTTCAGCGTGTCATACCGGCGACGCACCCGTTCGTTCTCGCGGTCCGCGGCGAAGAAGAACTGCTTGAGGTCGTTCCCGCCGATCGAGACGAAATCGGTCTCTTCGAAGAACTGGCGCGGCGCGAAGGCCAGGCTTGGGGTTTCGAGCATCGCCCCGATTTCCACCGTCTCGGGCAGGAGATGGCCAAGCCGCCGCTCGCGCTCGATCTCGTCGACCAGATGCTGACGCGCCTGTCGGTACTCGTCGAACTGCGCGATGAAGGGGAACATGACCGTCAGCGGCCGGCCAGCGGCCCCCCGGATCAGCGCCTGAAGCTGCATCCGCATGACGCCGGGCTTGTCGAGCCCGACCCGGATCGCCCGCCATCCGAGGGCGGGGTTGGGTTCGTCCTGCGGCTTCATGTAGGGCAGGACCTTGTCGGACCCGATGTCGAGCGTGCGGAACACAACGCGCTTGCCCTTGGCGGCATCCATGACGCGCGCATAGGTTCCCGCAAGCTCGTCCCGCCGCGGCACCTTGTTGCGCACGAGGAACTGAAGCTCGGTCCGGAAGAGGCCGACGCCATCGGCGCCCGACCCCTCGAGGCTGGGCAGGTCGGCCATCAGCCCCGCGTTCATCTGGAGCGAGACGACCGTGCCGCAAAGCGCCTGCGCGGGCTTGTCGCGCAGGTCGGCATAGCGCTCCTGCGCCTTGGCCTGCATCGCGGTCTTGTCGCGGAACGCCGAGGCGACCGTGTCGTCGGGCCGCAGGTGGACGACACCCTCTTCGCCGTCGACCAGGATATGGTCGCCGTTCAGCGCCTCGGTCGTGATGTTGCCGGCGTGGATGATGAGGGGGATCGCCCAGGCGCGGGCAACGATCGCGGCATGGCTGCCGACCGAGCCCTGCTCGAGCACGATCCCCCTGAGGGTGCGGCCGTATTCCAGCAGCTCGCCCGGCCCGATGTTGCGCGCGACCAGGATCGGGTTGTCGGGCATCGCCGCCCCGGTGTCGCGGCCCTGCCCGGTCAGGATGCGCAGAAGCCGGTTCGACAGGTCGTCGAGATCGTGCAGGCGTTCCCGCAGATAGGCGTCGGGCACCTGTGACAGCCGGGCACGCGCGGCGGACTGTTCCTTTTCCACGGCCGCCTCGGCGGACAGCCCGCGGCTGATGTCCTCGGCCATGCGACGGATCCAGCTGCGCGAATTGGCGAACATGCGGTAGGCCTCGAACACCTCGCGCTGGTCCTTGTCGCCCGCCGCCGCCGCGCCGCCCAGCAGATCGTCGAGCGACACGCGCAGCTTCTCGACCGCGACATGCAGGCGCGCGATCTCGGTCTCGGGGTCGTCGGCCACGGGGTTGGCGATCACGACGCGCGGGTCGTGCAGCCAGACCTGGCCCTCGGCCGTGCCTTCCTGTGCGACGCCGCCGCGGAACATCACCGGTTGCTGGTGCCGCGCGGCCATCGCCGAGCCTTCGCCGACGAAGGCGCCAAGCTCGGTCATCTCGGCCAGCACCATCGCGACCACCTCGAGCGCGTAGACCTCGTCCTCCGAGAATTGCCGGGCCTCCTTGGACTGCACCACCAGCACGCCCAGGCGTTCGCCCAGCCGCTGGATCGGCACGCCGAGGAAGGAGGAGAAGATCTCCTCGCCCGTCTCGGGCATGAAGCGGAAGCCGCGGGTCTGGGGGGCGTTGGGGGTGTTGATCGGCGTCGCGGTGCGCGCCACGCGCCCGACAAGGCCTTCGCCCAGGCGCATCCGGGTCTGGTGAACCGCCTCGGGATTGAGGCCTTCCGTGGCGCAAAGCTCCAGCGTGTCGGCATCGCGGAACAGGTAGATCGAGCAGACCTCGGTCCCCATCGAATCCGCGATGAGATGCGTGATCCGGTCAAGACGCGCCTGCCCGGCGCTGGCCTCGGCCATCGTCTCGCGCAAGCGCCGAAGGAGCTTGCGGCTTTCTGTCTCGGTGCGTTCGGGCATCGGGCGGTCGTGCGGCCTTTCCGGCTGGTCGCGCCCTGTATTCCAGCGCGAGGGGCGCGAGCGCAAGCCGTTTCGTGGCCCGTTTTCAGACCAATCATGAGTTCTGGGCGCTGTCGACCGTGAAACGGGAACAATCAGCGCGCAAAAGTCGCACCGGGCATCCTGCGCTGGCAGGTTTGAAGTTTCATGTTCAAGTGAACTGCGCCACCGGCTGGATGCTGATCACCGGCCTACGCGGTATCGCGACCAATGGTGCGCCATCAGAAGGTTTGATCTGGGCGCGCAAGCTAATACGACACAACAGAAAAGGCGGCTGATCACAGCAGGCTTTTTCGTTTCCGGAAGGCCAGATCGGCCTTACCCCGCCCGCTCCAGCCCGAAGGCGTCGTGCAGCGCCTGAACCGCCAGTTCCAGGTACTTGCGGTCGATCAGCACCGAGATCTTGATCTCGGAGGTGGTGATGACCTTGATGTTGATCCCCTCGGCGCTCAGCGCCTTGAACATCTGGCTGGCCACGCCGGCATGGCTGCGCATCCCGATGCCCACGACCGACACCTTGGCCACGTCGGTGTCGGCCACCAGGCCCTCGAAGTCGATCTCGCCGCGCGTCTTCGCCTCGGTCATCGCCTTCTCGGCGCGCGGCACCTCGTTCACCGGGCAGGAGAAGGTCATGTCGGTGTGCCCGCCCTCCGAGATGTTCTGGACGATCATGTCGACGTTCACGCCCGGCCTCGGCCAGCGGGCCGAAGATCGCCGCGGCGATGCCGGGGCGGTCGGCGACCGACGGTCAGCGTCATCTTGGCTTCGTCGCGGCTGAAGGCCACGCCGGAGACCACGTTCGATTCCACGATATCCTCCTCTGCGCAGACAAGCGTGCCCGCGTCCTCGCCGTTGTCCTCGAAGCTCGAGAGGACCCGCAGCTTCACGTTGTAGCGCATCGCCAGCTCGACCGACCGGGTCTGGAGCACCTTGGCGCCGAGGCTGGCCAGTTCGAGCATCTCCTCGAAGGCGATGCGGTCGAGCTTGCGCGCCTTCGAGCGTGATGCGCGGGTCGGTGGTGTAGACGCCGTCGACATCGGTGTAGATGTCGCAGCGCACGGCCCCGAAGGCGGCGGCGAAGGCCACCGCGGTCGTGTCCGATCCGCCCCGGCCCAGCGTGGTGATCCGCCCCTCGGGGCTGATGCCCTGGAAGCCCGCGACCACGGCGACGCGCATGCCTTCGGCGAATTTCGCGGTGATGTTGGCGGTCGGGATCTCGACGATGCGGGCGGCGGAATGGGCCGAGGTGGTTTTCAGCGGCACCTGCCAGCCCTGCCAGCTGCGCGCGGGCACGTCCATTTCCTGCAGCGTCAGGGACATGAGGCCTGCGGTCACGTTCTCGCCCGAGGACACCACCGCATCGTATTCGCGCGCGTCGAAGAACTTCGAGGTCTCCTCGACCCAGCCGACAAGCTCGTTGGTCTTGCCGGCCATGGCCGAGACGATGACGATCACGTCATGCCCGTTCGCGACCTCGCGGCCCACGCGCTTGGCGGCGCGACGGATGCGATCGAGCGTGGCGACCGAGGTGCCGCCGAATTTCATCACCAGAATGGACATGCGCCCGGTCTTCCGTCCCCGTCTTCCGTCCCCGTCTTCCGTCCCTGTCCACCCGCGGCAGCGCACTGGCCGGCGCAGGGGCGATCGCCGCGTCTTTAGGCATGCCCGTGGGCAAGGGCAAGGGGCGGCATCGGGGAGGGGGGAAGTGCGGGTGGTGGACATTGCCGCCCGGGCTTGCAAGATGGCGACCGAGGAAGGGCGCCCGCGAGCGCCCTCGGGATGGGGCAGACGGCAAGGATGGGCGGACGGTGGCGATGATGGTGTCGAGGCTCTGCGCGGGGATCGCAATGGCGGCGGCGCTGTCGGCCTGCAATCGCCCCCCCGATCCGATGACCCTGGTGCAGTCGCCGGCCGAATACGCCTGCACCGAGGCGGTGTCCGAAGCGTCGGGGTCGCGCAGCGTGACCCTTCTGGCGCTGACGCGGACCGAGACCGGCGCCACGGCGCAATTCCGGGCCGACCGCGCCGGGACGTTCTGGACCTGCTCGGCGACCGAGGCCGGGCTGATCACCGGCCTTTCGCAAACCGGGGTCGCCACCGCTCAATAGGCGCAGGCGGTGCCGTCGTAGTTTTCAAAGCAGCCTGTCGTCGTCAGGGACAGCGCGGCGAAGCGCGCGACAAGGCCGTCGGCGGACGTGCCCACCGGGATGTCGGCGCCGTCGCCGCCCATATCGGTGCGGACCCAGCCCGGATGGTAGATGCCCACCGCGATGCCGTCGGACCGCAGGTCGGAGGCCAGATTGCGCCCCAGGTTCAGAGCCGCCGCTTTCGAGGCGCGGTAGATATAGCTGCCGCCCGGCGCGCGGCTGTGCGAAGCCATCACGCTCGAGATCACGGCGATCTTCGCGCCCTCCGCCCGGCGCAGGGCGGGCAGGAGCGTCTGCACGGTCAGGAAGACGCCGGTGACATTTGCAGCGAAGGTCTCGGCCCACATCGCCGCGGGAAAGCCTGTATCGAGGCGCTGACCGCCGTCGGGATAGATCCCGGCGTTGCAGACAAGAAGATCGACGGGGTCGCCACCCACCCGATCGGCAAGGGCGGCAAACGCGTCCGGCCTGGTGACGTCAAGCGGCACAAGGTCGTCCCCCCCGCCGCCCCGCCGCGATGTGCCCGTGACACGGTCGCCCGACGCGCGATAGCGTTCGGCAAGCGCGGCCCCGATCCCGCGCGAGGCGCCGGTGATCACCACATGCATGTCAGTTCGCCTTGGAGCGCGGCAGGAAGGGCAGGGGCGCCACTTGCACCCCGTCTTCGATCAGCTTCCTGGCTTCGTCGAGCCTTGCCTCGCCGTGGATCGAGCGTGCGGGGGCGGAGCCTTCATGCATTGCCCGCGCTTCAGCCGCGAAGTTGAGGCCGACGTAGTCGGAGTTCGCCTCGACATGGGCGCGCAGCGCGGCCAGCGCGCGTTCGCGCTCGGTCGCGGGGCTGGCCAGCGGGCCGGCGGCGGGCGGTTGTGCGGCCTCCGGCGCCGTCGGCGCGGCAGCGCTGTTGCGCGCGGGCCGGACCTGCGGCGCCATTAGGGATTTCTCGACCTCGGCGATGCCGCAGTCGGGACAGGTGACCATGCCCGCGCCGCGCAGCGCATCGAAGCTGCCCGCCGACTGGAACCAGCTGTCGAACCCATGGCCCGCCGAACAGCGCAGTGTGTAACGGATCATGTCAACGACCCTGCCTCATCCTTCCCCCGTCAGGTAGTCATGCGCGCCCGGATGTCAAAGACCGCGCTCGGCCTGTTCCGGCGCACTGTCAACCCGCCGTGAAGACGTCGGGCGGGGTGAAGCTGGAGAGGATGCGCTTGAGTTCGGGTTCGCCCACCATCTCGGCGGCGTCCGACGTGGACACCCAGCGGCGCTTGCGCCGGCGCATCTCGGGCCATTTGTCGGCGACCTGCGTCACATGCAGCGCGAAGACCGCCACCACGACCGGTTGCTTGCGCCTGCGGCTGAGCTTTTCGTAGCTGAAGATCCCCAGCGCATCGGGATGCACGGTTCCCGTCACCCCGGCCTCTTCCCAGGCTTCGGTCGCGGCGGCACGGGCGGCGGTCTGTCCACGCAGCGGCCAGCCCTTGGGAACGATCCAGCGCCCGGTGCCGCGGCTGGTCACCAGCAGGATCTCGACCTCACCCTCGCGCCGGCGCCAGCAGACGGCGCCGAACTGGGTGCGCAGATCGCGCTTCCCGAAGGACATCAGGTGCAAGGGTCTGTGCTTGACCTTGGGAAGGTTCATGTCGTTCCGCTTTCCGCTCGCTCGCCGTTCGCCCGTTTTCGCTCGACGATTTCTTGTTTGTTCGGAACGCTAGCACCCCTGCCTTTTCATTTGAAGTGGCCAAGCGATAGGGCGCTGTTGAAAATGCGGGTGTTGCCCTAAATGTCCGAGAAAGGAGACAGGCTATGCGCACAGGTATTCGGACTTGGACACCAGCGGCTGCGTTTGGCGCGCCCGCGCGCACCCTCTGGGTGGCGGTTCTGGCGGTAGCCTTGCTGGCGCTGCCCGGCGTCGCGCGGGCGGAAAGCTTCGTCTTCGCATCCATCGACGGCGGCGAGATCGACCTTGCGGACTGGGCGGGGCGGCCCGTGCTGGTGGTGAACACCGCCTCTCAATGCGCCTTCACCCCGCAATACGATGGGCTTCAGGCGCTCTACGATGGCTACCGGGACGCGGGCCTCGTGGTGCTGGCCGTGCCCTCGGACGATTTCGCGCAGGAGCTGGACAGCGAGGCCGAGGTCAAGGACTTCTGCGAGATCAACTTCGGCCTCGACCTGCCGATGACCGAGATCACCCGCGTGCGCGGTTCGGGCGCGCATCCCTTCTACCGCTGGGTGCGCGAGGAAACGGGCTTTGCGCCGCGCTGGAACTTCAACAAGGTCCTGATCGCGCCGGACGGGACCGTGGCAGGCACCTGGGGGTCGACGACCGGGCCGCAATCGTCTCGCATCACCGGGCAGATCGAGGCGATGCTGCGGTGATCCCGGCCGTGGGGCCGCTTTTCTTCGGCGCCGGCATCTACCGCGGATCGAGCTACGGCGCCTGGCATCCGCTGGCGATCCCGCGGGTGTCCACGGTCATGGACCTCAGCCGCGCGCTGGGCTGGCTGCCCGAGGCGCGCTACCGCACCAGTCCGCGCGCCAAACCCGCAGCACTCACCGCCTGGCACGACGCAGGCTACATCGCCGCGCTCGAGGCCGCCGAGGCCGCGCAGGGGGTCAGCGACACGGTGCGCGCCGCTACGGTCTAGGCACCACCGCGAACCCGATCTACCCCGAGATGTTCCGCCGCCCCGCAACCGCCGCTGGCGCGTCGATCCTGGCCGGCGAGATGCTGCGCGCGCCGGGCGTCGTCTTCAGCCCGGCCGGCGGCACGCATCACGGCATGCCCGACCGTGCGAACGGCTTTTGCTATCTGAACGATCCGGCCCTCGCGATCCTGTCGCTGCGCCGCTCGGGGCTGCGCCGGATCGCCTATGTCGATCTTGACGCCCATCACCCCGACGGTGTCGAGCATGGATTTGCACGCGACCCCGAGGTCACGATGATCTCGGTGCACGAGGAACGGCGCTGGCCTTTCACCGGGGCGCTCGAGGATCGCGGCGCGGGCGGGGTCTGGAACCTGCCGGTCCCCAAGGGCTTCAACGACACCGAGTTCGGCGCGGTCCTTCACGAGGTCATCCTGCCGATCCTTGCCGCGGCACGGCCCGAGGCCATCGTGCTGCAATGCGGGGCCGATGCGGTCGAGGAAGACCCGCTGTCGCGGCTTGCGCTGTCGAACCGCAGCCACCTGGCGGCGGTGGCGGCGATCCGCGAGGCGTCGCCCCGGCTTCTCGTGCTGGGTGGGGGCGGCTACAACCCCTGGTCGGTGGGCCGGCTCTGGACGGCGGTCTGGGGCGTTCTGGCGGGGGCCGAACTGCCCGACCGGCTTCCCCCTGAGGCGCAGGCGGTTCTGGCGGCGCTCGACTGGCCGCGCCGGCCCGGTCTGGTGCCGCCCGCGCCGTGGGTCACCATGCTGGTCGATGCCCCGCGCCCGGGGGCACTGCGCGACGAAGTGCGGGTCCGGATCGCGGCACTGCGCGCCCGGGCCGAGGTCTGGGTCTGATGCGGCTCTTCCTCGCGGTGCCGGTGCCCGACGACCGGGTGGGCGAGCTTGTTCGTCTGCAACACGGCCTGCGGATCGGCCGCCGGACCGCGCCCGAGAGCTTCCATGTCACGCTGGCCTTTCTGGGCGAGGTGGACGAGGTCCGGGCGGGGACGCTTGCCGAAAGCCTGATGGCCGAGCGTCTGGAGGCAGCCGAGATCACGCTGCGCGGCACCGGCCACTTCGGCGGCGACAAGCCCCGCCTCGTCTACGCCGGGGTCGAGGCCACACCCGCACTCGACCGCCTGGCGACGCGGCTGGGGCGCACCGCGCGCCAATCGGGAATCGAGGTCGAGGCGCGGCGCTTCGTGCCGCATGTCACGCTGGCGCGCCTGCGCGGCTGGCGCGAGGATGCTGCCCCCGTCGCCGCGTTCGAAGCCGAGACCCAGCTTTTCCGCCTGCCGACGTTCCGCCCACTGGCCGTCACGCTTTACGAATCTCACCTGCATCCCGAAGGCGCACGCCACGATCCGTTGGCGGCCTTCCCGCTGACATGACCGGCCGCGTCTTCTGCTGGCGGCAAATACCTCCGCCGGAGGCCTCGCCCCGCAGGGGCGTATCTGGAAGCATTGCCCTGAAAGGGCGATCACACCTCGGGCACGCCGCCGGCCAGCACGGTCTGCATCCAGCCGGTGTCGATATTCCCGCCGCAGAGGATGACTCCCACGGCCTTGCCCTTCATCCGGTCCTGTTCCTGCATGAGCGCGGCCAGCGGCGCGGCACCCGCTCCCTCGGCCAGGTTGTGGGTGTCGGTGAAGTAGACCCGGATCGCCTCGGCCACCTCGGCATCCGAGACCGCCACGATGCGCTCGGCGCCCTTCGAGTAGATCTCGAACGCCTCCGCCACGGGAACCCGTACCGCCATGCCGTCGGCAAAGGTCCGCGCGGTGTCGGTCTCGACCGGCCGGCCCGCCTCGACCGAGAGCTTGGCGCATTGCGCGCCCTCGCTGACCACGCCCACCACCTTCGTCGTCAGGCCCAGCGCATCGCGCGCCGAGATCACCCCGCAGATGCCCGAGCCGCAGCCGATCGGCACATAGACCGTGTCGAGATGCGGGACGGCGGTGAAGAGCTCGAGCGCATAGGTCGCCACCCCCCGCACCAGTTCACGGTGAAATGGCGGGACGATGAAGAGGCCCTCGGCTTCGGCCACGCGGAAGGCCTCGAGCCTGGCCTCGTCGAAATCCGCGCCGTGTTCGACCAGTTCGGCGCCGAAGGCGCGCATTGCGGCGTTCTTTTCCGGCGAGTTGCCGCGCGGCACATAGACCTTCGCGCGCAGCCCCGCCGCCGTCGCCGCGCGTGCCTGGCTTTGCCCGTGGTTGCCGCGGGTGGCGGTCACGATGCCGGGGCAGCCCGGATGCGCGCGGCGCAGCCAGTCGATGAAGGTGATCCCGCCGCGCACCTTGAACGCGCCGGTGGGGGTGTGGTTCTCGTGCTTGACCCAGACCTCGGCGCCCAGCCGCCGGCCCAGAAGCGGCCAGGCATATTGCGGTGTCGGTGGCATCCCTCCGGCCACGACGACAGCGGCGTCCTGAAGTTCGGTTTTCGTGAACATCCCCGCTCCCGCCTTTCTCATCCGTCTGTGATCCCGATCGGCCTGCGCCGGGTACATCTGATCGGCGGCGGCACGAATTTGCAATGGCATCGGACCCGATTGGACGCCAGTGCTGTGCCCGTTCACGCGGGCGCCTGCGCATGTTCGACGACAGGACCATCCTCATCACCAGCGGCACCGGGTCCTTCGGCAAGACATACATCGATCTCATCCTGCGCGACTACGCTCCGCGCAAGGTGAACCTGTTCAGCCGCGACGAACTCAAGCAGTTCGAGATGCTGCAGGTCTACTGCGCCCAACAGATGCGCTATTTCCATGGGGTGCCATCGGCCTGGGACACTCGATTGCTTGCTGATCCAGGACCTTTGCAAGGGAAGCCAAGGCGAGTGGCGCGAGAGGCCTGGGAAGGCTCACACGCCCACGGGCCGTGTGCTCCACGTTGTGTCACCCAGGGCAGTCGGAAAATTAAGTTGCTGATTTACAAGGATTTGGAGGCGAGTACCGGAATCGAACCGGTGTACACGGATTTGCAATCCGCTGCGTAACCACTCCGCCAACTCGCCATCCTCCGGCCAGATACGCCATGTCCGCGGCCGGTTCAATGGGCGATCATCCGCCCACACCTGTGTGTTGGACACATTTCTGCCACGAATCGTCCCGCACAGGGTCTTGTTCCTTCCGTTGAGTGTGAGTGTCGATAATTTCTGCCCCCTGTTCCCGACCCGGACACCCAACCTGCCATGCCCCTGACCGCTGCCGAACAGTATCTGCTCGAACTGATCAACCGCGGGCGGCTGGACCCGCTGGCTGAGGCGGCGCGATACGACACCACGCTGAACGCGGGCATCGCCGGGGCGCAGATCGACGCGACAGCCAAGCAGGTTCTGGCGCCCAACGAATTGCTCAACACCGCCGCGACGGACCATTCGCTGTGGATGCTGGCCAATGACGACTTCAGCCACACCGGCGCCGGAGGGACGACGGCGGGTCAGCGCATGGCGGCCGCTGGATATGCGGAGCCAGGAACCTTTGGATGGGGCGAGAACCTGGCCGCACTGTGGGGTGGTGGACCGATCGACTTAGGAGCCGCTATCGACGCTCACCATCGCGGCCTTTTCCTGTAGCCCGGGCCACCGCAAGAATCTCATGAACGAAAACTACCGCGAGATCGGGATCGGCCAGGAGGTCGGAACCTACCTTGGCCAGAACGCCTCGATGCTGACCGAGAAGTTCGCCAAGTCGGGCAGCGACGTCTTCGTCACCGGGGTGGTGTTCGACGATGCCAACGGCAACCTCTTCTACGACATCGGCGAAGGGCGCGGCGGGGCGGTCTTCGCCTCGGGCGCGACCGCGGCCACGACACCGGCCCCCGGCGGCTATGCCCTGAAGATGGCGCCATCGGGCAGCGCGCTGGTCGAGATCGACCACGGCGGTTTTTCGGGCGTGCTGCGGCTCGATGTGAGCGGGGGCAACGGCAAGCTCGACTATGTGGTCGACGGGCCCGTCCTGGTGTCGGTCAGCGCGACCATCGTCTCGGGCGTGAGCGATCTGCGGCTCCTGGGCGTCGACGACCTGACCCTCACGGGCGACGGGGCAGACAACCGGCTCGAGGGCAACAAGGGCGACAACCTGCTCCTCGGCGGCGGTGGAGACGACACGCTTGTCGGCGGCGAGGGCGCGGACACGATGGACGGGGGCGAGGGGTCTGATCTCTATGTCGCCGATGCCTTCGACTTCATCGACGACACAGGCACCACGGGCTTCGATGTGCTGCGCATGGAGGGCGATGCGGCCCGCGACCTTGATCTCGCGCTGATGGGCATCGAAGGGCTTGAAGGAATCGAGGTCGGCGGTGGAGATGACGTCGTGAACGGGTCTTCCGTGCAACACGACCTTCTGCTTGCCGGTGGCGGCGGGCACGACCATATCACCGGCGGCAGCGGCAACGACCTGCTGATCGGCGGCGGGGTCTCGGCTGGCGATCCCGACATGATGGCCACCTACGCGGCGTGGAGTGCCATGGCCGGCGACTTCGGGACGGGCGACGGGTTCGCCTATTTCTGAGGCCGGACTGCATCACGCCATCGGTCCGGGGCGGTCCTGCGGGGTACTTCCGGTTGCCGCAGGCACCGGATTGTGGCAGAGGTCGAGCAACGTTTTCTGAACCGATGAGTCCAGTTCATGTCCGATCACGAACAGCGGCGGATCACCATGGTCGACACGCAGGTGCGGCCTTCGGATGTGACCAAGTTTCCCATCATCGACGCCATGCTGTCCGTGCCGCGCGAACGGTTCGTGCCCAAGGCGCTGCGCGACGTGGCCTATGTGGGTCGCAACCTCGATCTGGGGCAGGGCCGCGTGATGATCGAGGCGCGGACGCTCGCCAAGATGCTGGACGCGCTCGACATCGAACCCGATGAGCTTGTCCTCGATATCGCCCCGTGGCTGGGGTATTCCTCGGCCGTGATCGCCCAGCTTGCCGAGGCGGTCGTCGCAGTCGAGGACGACGAGGGCCGGGTGGCGGAGGCCGAGTCGGTGCTCTCGGAAATCGGCGCCGACAACGTCGCGATGGTGGCCGGGGACCTTGCGGATGGCGCGCCGCAGCACGGGCCCTACGACGCGATCGTCCTTGAAGGGGCGATCGAGACGCTGCCGCCGGCAATCGCAGACCAGCTCAAGGATGGCGGGCGGATCGGCGCGGTCTTCATGGAAGGCGCGCTTGGGGTCTGTCGCATCGGCCACAAGAAGAACGGCGCGATCACCTGGCGCTTTTCGTTCAACGCGTCCGCCCCCGTGCTGCCGGGCTTCGAAGCGGCGCGCGACTTCGTGTTCTGAAAACGCGGGATGTCAGGCGCTAGAAATGGGTAGGGCAGGAATGGGACGGCAGAAACTCGGACGATGGATCGTCGCCGCCGCGACAGCCGGAACGCTGGGCCTGTCTGCGGGCGGCGCCGGGGCGCAGAGCCTCGCCGATTCACTGGTGGCCGCCTACACCAACAGTGGCCTTCTCGAACAGAACCGCGCCCTTCTGCGCGCCACCGACGAGGATGTGGCGCAGGCCGTCGCGCGTTTGCGGCCGATCATCAACTATGTCGCCGAGGTCGGCTATTCCGACAACACCGCCGTTCCGGGGGCGGGCGACTTCGCGTCCAACTTCACGCTGGTGGCGAACTGGCTTCTCTATGATTTCGGACAGTCGCAGCTGCGGATCAACCTTCAGCAGGAGGTCGTCCTCGCCACGCGCGAACAGCTCATTTCGATCGAGCAGCAGGTTCTGAACCGCGCGGTCCAGGCATATGCCGGCGTGCTGAGCAATATCGCGCTGGTGGATCTTGCCGAGAACAACCTCCGCGTCCTGGGAGAGCAGCTGCGCGCCGACCAGGACCGGTTCGAGGTGGGCGAGATCACCCGGACCGACGTGTCGCTGACCGAGTCCCGTGTGGCCGCTGCCCGGTCGCAACTGGCCGCCGCGCGCGGCGCGCTTGAACTCGCGCGCGAGGAGTATCGCTCCGCCACGGGGATCGAGGCGAGCAATGTGCAGCCGCCGCCCCCGGTCCCGGCGATCCCGGCCACCCCGGAAGAAGCTTTGGCCATCGCGCGTCAGCGCCAGCCGCAACTGCGCCAGGCGCAGCGTCAGGTCACGGTGGCGGAGCTTGGCATCCAGGTCGCCGAGGCATCAATGCGGCCGACTTTGAGCCTGTCGGCGCGCGGTTCGGTCAACGACTCCTTTGACCAGTTTTCTTCGCTCGGGGTAGAGTTGTCGGGTCCGATCTACCAGGGTGGGCAGATCGCCTCGAGCATCCGCCAGGCCCAGGCCAACCGCGATGCGGCGCGCGGCGCGCTGATCAACACGCAGTTCCTTGTCGAACAGGGCGTGGCCAACGCCTATGTGACGCTCAACGTCGCCAATGCCCGGATCACCGCGATCGATGCCCAGATCGAGGCCTCGCGACTGACGCTGGAAGGCGCGCGCGAGGAACAGGCGCTTGGCGCGCGCACCACGCTTGACGTGCTGATCTTCGAACAGGATCTGCTGAACGCGCAGACCGATCGGGTGACGGCGGCGACCGACAGGTTCACCGCAGTGTTCGACATCCTGGCCTCGGCGGGGCTTCTGACGGTACAGAACCTGGGTCTGAACGTTCCAAGCTACGACCCTGCCGCCTACTACAACGCCGTCAGGGGCGCTCCGACCACCTTCGTCAGCCCGCAGGGCGAACAGCTTGACCGTGTCCTGCAAAGCCTTGGCCGGAACTGATCGGGCCTTGGGCATTGTCTGGAAGGCGGACATCGGGTTACCATCAGTCGGGGGCAGGAGAGCAGCAAGATGACGAATTCCGCATCCGAACCCGGTGACGATGACGTTCTGGCATCGATCCGGCGGCTCGTGGCGGCGACCCCCGACCGTCATGCCCCGGCCAATGGCGCCCCTTCGGGACGATTCTCCGGTGCTGGGGCTGGCGATCGGCTTCTGCTGACACCGGCCTTGCGCGTGGCCGAGCCCGAGGCGGGCGAAGGCGCGCCGGTGCCCCCCGCACCGCGCGGACTGACGCTGGAAGACCGCATTGCCGAGCTCGAGGCCGCCGTGGGCAGCCAGGCGTCCGAGTTCGAACCGGACGGCAGCGAAGTCGCGCATGTGGATCCGCCCGAAGACCTCTTGCGGGCTGTCGAGAACCTCGAGATCGACAGCGACGGCGCCGAAGAGACTGTGGAAGATGTGGCAGAAGAGACGCCCGTGGAGCCATCCAGGCCGGCAAGGCAGGATGAGCCTCAACGGCGTGGGTTGTTTCTTGCGGCGTCGACGTCGGACCCCGACGCCGGTGCGCTGGAGGCACGACCCGACGCGCCCCCGACAGGCGAGACCTTGGCCGATCTGCCGGCGGGACTGTTCTTCACACGTCACGACCGGGCGGGCTCGGTAACGCCGATCGAGGCGCCCGCGCCGATGCCCGCGCCGATGGACGAGCCGGCATTCGAATGGTCCGACAGGGACGAGCACGCTGGGGACGCCGGAGAGGATGGCGAGGCCGGGCAGGACGACGGTGTGTCCGACGAGGACACCGCCGCTGCCGAAGAGCAGGCGCACGAGGAAAACACCGCCGTGTTCGAGCCTCAGACCGAACCTGAGATCGAGCCCGAGACCGATGTTCAGGCCGAGCCGCAGGACGACAACGAGGCGATGCCCAAGTTCCGTCACGCGGGCGGTGCCAAGTCGGTCCAGGATCCGGCGCACGGCAGGGCCACCATAGCCGAGGCCCCGGCAGCCGAGGAGGCCGCTGTCGAGGACGTTCACACCCGCGATCTCGACGCCGTGGGCGAGATCCTCCTTGACGAAGAGAAGCTGCGTGAGATCGTGGCCGAGTTGCTGCGCGACGAACTTCAGGGCCCGCTGGGCGAGAAGATCACCCGCAACATCCGCAAGCTCGTGCGCCGCGAGATCGAGCGCGCCCTGACGGTCCGCGACTTCGACTGATCCGTCTTCCGGCTGTCAGCGCAGCGCAGGAGGTACGGGACGGCTGAGCGTCCGACCGCGTCCTGAAGCCACTCCACCTGAAACAAAAAACGCGCCCCCGGGGGCGCGTCTTCAGCTCGCCAAACATGGCGTTGTTCAGGCCGCTTCGCGTTCCGCGGCTTCGGCGGCGTGGCGGCGCTCGCTTTCCTCGCGCGACAGCGCGACAGAGGTGCGCACACCCGAGGCCACGAATTTCATCAAGCCTTCGACCACCCGCTCATTGGGGTCGATTCCGGCACAGCTCAGAACTTCGCGCCCGTCGCGCGAGCGCGCCCAGCGGGCGATCTGTTCCGGCCCGTTGCCATATTTCTTGTCATCGGCGATCGCGTCATCCAATGCAGCGAGCACGACGGCGGCGAAGAGTTTGCGCGCCCGGTTGCCTTGCTCGTGATTGAAGGCGGTGCCGTCAACGAAATCAGTCATCTCGTCGTCCTTTTGTTCTTGCTCTTGCTTTTCGCGGCGTGACGCCCCTTATGGACGCTCTCCGACCGATTCTGTCTTTCTTATTTGGAATGGCAGCCATGCGTCAATTGCATATCACTTGCCCGGTCCGCGCCAAATCTCCCGCCTTGCCCGGCGGTGTTGGGCAAGATATAGGGGCGGGCGATCCCTAATCAACCAGCGCAGACGGTAGAACCATGCCGAAGATCAACGGAAACGAAATCCGCCCGGGCAACGTGCTCGAGCACAACGGCGGACTGTGGGCGGCCGTAAAGGTCGACCATGTGAAGCCCGGCAAGGGCGGCGCCTTCGCGCAGGTCGAAATGCGCAACCTGCGCAACGGCTCGAAGCTGAACGAACGCTTCCGCTCCGCCGACAAGGTCGAGCGCGTCCGGCTCGAGCAGAAGGACATGCAGTTCCTCTATGAATCCGACGGGATGCTGGTCTTCATGGACACCGAGACCTACGAGCAGACCGAACTGCCCGCCGAGATCCTGGGCGAGCGGCGGCCGTTCCTTCAGGACGGCATGACCATCACGGTCGAATTCCACGAGGACGAGGCGCTGAACGCGACGCTGCCGCAGAAGGTCACCTGCTCGATCGAGGAGACCGAACCGGTGGTGAAGGGCCAGACCGCGGCCAACAGCTTCAAGCCCGCGATCCTCGACAACGGGGTCAAGGTCATGGTGCCGCCCTTCGTCGGGCCCGGCGAGGCGATCATCGTCAACACCGAGACGATGGAGTATTCCGAACGCGCCTGAGGCGCGTCCGGGCCTCCGGCAGAGGTATTTTCAGCCAGAAGAAGACGCGGGCCAGCGCACTGTCGCGGGGCCGGCCTGCATGTCGTGCCCGGCGCGGTCGAAGCGCAGGAAGGCGATGCCGCGCCCCTGTGCCTGGGAATAGAGCGTGCCTGCGGTTTTGCCGCCCGAGGTGATCTCGGTGCCCACCGGGGCCGCGCCCTCGACCGCCACGGGGGCGAGGCCCTTGCGCAGCTCGGTCTTGTGCTTCATCCGCGCCGTGACCTCCTGGCCGACATAGCAGCCCTTGCGGAAGTCGACGCCGTGCAGGCGTTCGAACCCGGCTTCGAGGATGTAAGTGTCGTCCGGGATCAGCTCGACCCCGGTTTCGGGGATGCAAAGCGCCACCCGTAGGGCCGTCCAGTCGGTGCCGTCATCGGCGGGCGCGTCGATTCCGTAGCCGCGCCAGCCCATCGCCGGGTCGCGCGGGTCGGGCATCGCGCCCTGCGGCGCAGGACCGGTGCCGCGCGCGACGGGGATGTCCGTGGCCTCGATCGTCACCTTCGCGCGCAGCCGGTACATGCCGAGCCGCTGGGCGAGCGTAGAGGCAAGCGGTGCCGCGACGTCGATCAGCACGTCCTCGCCCCGGTCGGTCACGAAGAAGTCCGCGAGATACTTGCCCTGCGGGGTCAGGAGCGCGGTGTAGATCAGCGACGCGCGCGCGCGGGCCATATCGTTGGTGATCAGACCCTGCAGGAAATCGCGGGTCTCGGGGCCCGTGAGGCGCAGCACGGCGCGGTCGTCGCTTGGGGTCATGGTCTTTGTCATGCCGGTGGGTCTTCCTTCCGTTCGGGTGTCATATAGGACGCGGAGCGTCGCTCACCCAAGTGGGGGCGCCCTACGCGGCGCGCGCATCAGGCGCTTACGGACGGGGCGGCCTCGTCGCGGAACTGCATCTGGTAGAGGGCAGCGTAGAGCCCGCCGCGCGAGAGCAACGCCTCGTGCGTGCCCTGGTCCACCACGCGGCCGTGGTCCATCACCACGATCTTGTCGGCGTCCCGCACGGTGGAAAGGCGGTGCGCGATCACCAAGCGTCGTGCGGTTCTTCGAGAGCACGTCGATCGCGGCCTGCACCGCGGCCTCGCTCTGGGTGTCGAGCGACGAGGTGGCTTCGTCGAGAAGCAGGACCGGCGCGTCGCGCAAGAGCGCCCGGGCGATCGCCACGCGCTGGCGCTGGCCGCCCGAGAGGGCCGATCCGCGCGGGCCGGCGCGAGTCTCGAGACCCTGCGGCAACTGATCGAGGAACCGCCGGACCTGGGCGGCCTCGAGCACGCGGTCGAGGGTCGCGTCGTCGACATCGGTGCGCCCGAGCAGGATGTTCTCGCGCACGGTCTCGTCGAAGAGCAGGGAATCCTGCGCCACGACCGAATAGAGACCGCGCAGCTGCGCGAGGTCGATCGCCTCGATCGGAATGCCGCCCACGGTGATCCTGCCCGCATCCTTGTCGACGATCCGGGTCAGCAGGTTGAACACTGTGCTCTTGCCCGCCCCGGACGCCCCGACCAGCGCCGTCGTCTTTCCGGCCTCGGCGGTGAAGCTCACGCCGGACAGGACCGGCGCGTCGTCATAGGCGAAATGCACGTCCTCGAAGACGATGGTCATGTCGCTTGGGGCCGACATGGCGTCGGGAGCCGACAGGATCGTGGGCGTTTCGTCGAAGACGCGGCGGATGCGCTCGAGGCTGGCCGCGGCGACCTGCACGATGCCGACCACGGACGAAAGCCGCCTCAGGGGCTGGAAAGCAAGGCCCATCGCGGTGAAGAAGGACATGAACTGACCCAGCGATTTCTCGCCCGCCACGATCTCGCTGCCTGCGAAGATCAGCACGCCGAACATGCCGATCGCCGTCACGAAGTCGACCATTCCCGGCATTGCCGCCGCGCCGGCCGCCGCCTTGACCTGGGCGCGGCGGATGTTCGCGACGACAGTGGCGAACCTGTCGCCCTGGTAGGACTCGAGCGCGTTGAGCTTGATCGGGTTGATGCCGTGGAAAACCTCGTCGAGGCGGGTCGCGCGTTCGCTCGCGGTCTCGCGCGAATAGCGGGTCTTCTTGCGCACATACCGCTGCACAACCACCGTCGGCAGCACCAAGAGCGGGATGCCGATCACCGCGGCCAGGGTCCAGATCGGGTCGATCACGAGAACCACCACTGTCAGCGACACCAGCGTCACCGCATCGCGCCCAACGCTGCGGATCAGGGTTTGCCAGACCCCGTTGATCGCCGCCGTGTCGCCCTGCACACGTTCGATCAGCGCGCCGGGCGAGTGGCGCTGGAAATACATGCTGTCGAGGCGCAAGAGATGCCCGACAAGATCGACCTGCATGGCTGCGGTGGTGTATTGCGCGATGTAGGACATGATCACGCTTTGCGCGACTCCGGCGAGGCCCCGCAGGATGAAGATGCCGGCGAAAAGGCTGGCAACACCCCAGAGCGCCGTCAGGTTGCCGCCGACGAACACGCGGTCGAAAAGCGGCTCGATCATCCAGCTCATCAGGCCCAGCGCCGAGCCCTCGATCACCATCAAGACAAAGGCCACGATCAGCAGCGAAAGATGCCTGCGCAAATAGTTGCGCCAGAGCCATACCAGCAGGGGGCCGGCGTCGTAGCGCGATGGGTCGGCAGGCTGGTTCACGCGTGGGTCCGTCCGTCAGCTTGGGTGCGGCCAGACCTATCGCGACCTCCCTGCGCTGACAAGCGCGGGGGCGATTGACGCCCGGCTGCGGCGGGTCTAGTCGAGGGCGGAAACACCGGACGGATCCCCCTTCATGAGCCTGCAGCACGGTCGCCCCTATCTTGCCATTCCCGGTCCCTCGGTCATTCCCGACCGGGTGCTGAACGCGATGCACCGGGCTGCGCCGAACATCTATCATGGCGAACTGGTCGAGATGGTGCCGGGCATCGTGCGCGACCTCAAGGCGGTGGCACGGGGCAGCGCGGGGCATTGCGCGATCTACATCGCAAACGGCCACGGCGCCTGGGAGGCGGCGGTCGCGAACGTGTTTTCGCCCGGCGACCGCGCGCTCGTGCTGGCCACGGGCCGCTTCGCCCATGGCTGGGCCGAGAGTCGCGGCGCGGATGGGCGTCGAGATCGACGTGATCGACTTCGGCAAGCGCAGCGCGATCGACCTGGCCCGCGTGGCCGAGGCGCTGGCGGCGGATGGGGCGCAGGCCTACCGGGCCGTGATGGCGGTCCAGGTCGACACCTCGACCAGCGTGAAGAACGATATCAAGGGATTGCGGGGCGTTCTGAATGCTGCGGGTCACCCCGCCCTGTTGATGGTCGATTGCATCGCCTGCCTTGCCTGCGACGCCTTCGAGATGGACGCCTGGGGCGTCGACGTGATGGTTTCGGCCTGCCAGAAGGGGCTGATGACGCCTCCGGGGCTGGGCTTGGTCTTCTACAACGACAAGGCGGATGCGGCGCGCGACACCGCCCGCTGCGTCACCCATTACTGGGACTGGCGTCCGCGCACCGAACCGGCCGATTTCTATCAGTTCTTCGACGGCACGGCCCCGACGCACCACCTTTACGGCCTGCGGGCGGCCCTTGACATGATCGCCGAAGAGGGGCTCGACGCGGTCTGGGCACGGCACGCGATGCTGGCCCGCGCGGTCTGGGCGGCATTCGAGGCCTGGGGGAAGACCGGGCCGGTCGCGCTCAACATCGCCGAACCGGCGCTGCGCAGCCATGCCGTCACCTCGGTCCGCGCGGGCGGGCCCGAAGGCACGGCGTTGCGCACCTGGGTCGAGGAGCGGGCGGGTCTGACGCTTGGGATCGGTCTGGGCATGGCCGAAAAGACTGACCCGGCGTGGCATCACTTCTTCCGGCTGGGACACATGGGCCACGTGAACGCCCATATGGTCATGGGCGCGCTTGGCACGATCGAAGCCGGTATGCGGGCAGTGGGCCTTCCGTTCGCGCCAGGCGGGCTCGATGCGGCAGCCGAGGTTCTGTCGCGCGCCTGAACAGCGGGCTTCAGCGCGGGGTGTCGGCCGCCGTGTGCGAGGGGGTCGCGACCGACCGGACCCGATGGCGTTCGATGTGCCGCACGCCGAGGTGGACGACGATGGCCCCGACAAGGACGCCGGGCAGCCCGAAAACAACGTAGACCAGCAGCACGTCGAGGATCACCACAAGGCTTAGCCCCGGGAAAAAGAGAGGATCGCGTTCCGACATCTTGGCTGTCCTTCCGATGAGGCCGCTACAGCCCGGTTCCCGTTTAGCAGGTATACGGGCCGCCGCGGGGGATCGGATCACTTTCGGATGCAACGGCCCGGAGGGTGGCGATCCAAGGTCGCCCGGTCAGTATCCCCGCTCGGCCAGCCAGGCGCGCATCCACGCGATTTCAGCCTCCTGCGCGGCGATGACCTGCTCGGCAAGGGTGCGCACCTCGGGGTCCGTGCCGTGCTCGAGGACAAGACGCGCCATGTCGACCGCCCCCTCGTGGTGGGGGATCATGCCGCGCACGAAGTCGATGTCCGGGTCACCCACCGGTTCGATCGCCATTCCGACGTGCATCTTGTCGTTGATCGCGGCCCATTCGGCAGCAAGGCGCACGCCGCTCAGTTGGTCATGGTCGCCGTGCCCCCGATGCTGTTCGTCTCCGTCATTCTGGGCGACAAGCGGCGTTGCGGTGGCGAGGCTGACGACAAGCAGGGCAGATATGATGCGCATCGGGTGGTCCTCTGTAGAACTCTCTATGTTCGCCCTCAAGCGGTCTTCCCGCGCGGTAAGGCAAGTCACGTCGGCGTGAAGCCAAGGCTCAGGTCGCGGTGCGCGCGTCCGACAGCGCGCCGGGCAGGGCGGCGGCGAAGAGGTCGAGGTCGGCCTCGGTGCCGCAGCCGACGCGGATGCACCGGTTCTGGGGGGCCGCGAAGGGCATGCGCACGAAGATGTCTCGGGCGATGAGGCCGTTCAGAACCGCGCGCGCGAATGCGCCGTCGCCGCCGCAATCCACCGCGACGAAATTCGTGGCCGAGGGCAGGGCGGTCAGGCCATTGCCCTCCGCGATGACGGCGATGCGGGCGCGGGCGGCGGCGGTGCGGTCCACGACCCGGGCCAGCCAGTCCTGATCCTGCAGGGCGGCCAGTGCGCCGGCCTGGCTGATCCGGGCCATGCCGAAATGGTTGCGGATCCGGTTGAACGCGTCGATGAGGTCCGGGTGACCCATGCGCATAGCCCACCCGCGCCCCGGCCATGCCATAGGCCTTCGAGAAGGTGCGCATCCGGATCACGCGCGGGTCCGTGGGGTCGAGCGGCGGGGCCGTGCCGTCGGGCGCGAAGTCGATATAGGCCTCGTCCAGCACCAGCACCGTATCCCTCGGGCACCGCGTCGATCGCCGCACGGATCGTCGCGGCGTCGTGCCAGCTGCCCATCGGGTTGTCGGGATTGGCAAGGTAGATCAGCCTGGCCCCCACCTCGGCGGCCCGGGCGACAAGCGCCTGCGGGTCTTCGCGGTCGTCGCGGTAGGGCACCTTGTGCAGCACTCCGCCGAAGCCCGCCACATGGTAGTTGAACGTCGGGTAGGCACCGTCCGAGGTCACGACCGCATCGCCGGGGCCGACCAGAAGCCGCACGAGGTATCCCAGAAGCCCGTCGATGCCTTCGCCGATCATGATGCACCCAGGATCAACGCCGTGGTGGGCCGCCAGCGCGGTCCGCAGGTCATGGCTTTCGGGGTCGCCGTATTTCCACACCTCCGGCGCCGCCCCGGCCATCGCCGCGATGGCGCGGGGCGAGGGGCCGAAGACGCTTTCGTTGGCCCCGATCCGCGCGGCGAAGGGGCGTCCGCGCGCGCGCTCCTGCGTCTCGGGGCCCACGAAGGGCACCGAGGCGGGCAGGCTTTCAGCCAGGGGAGTGAGGCGGGGGCCGGTCATGGCGTCGATCGTCAGGCGACTTCGGCCAGCCGGTCAAGCGCGGATTTGAGCTGCGCCTCTTCCTCTTCCTTGGCGGCCAGAAGCTCGCGGGTCTCGTCCACCACATCCTCCGGCGCGCTTTCGACGAATTTCGGGTTCGACAGCCGCCCGCGCAGGCCGCCAAGCTCTTTCAGAAGCTTCTCCAGGCCTTGGACAGCCGGTCCTTCTCGGCGGCGATGTCGATCAGTCCTTCAAGCGGGATGCCGAAGGTCGCGCCCTCGGTCGCCACGGTCAGCGTGCCCTTGGGCATGGTGTCGGTGGCGTTCAGGCTTTCGATCCGGGCCAGGCGGGTGATCAGCGCCTCGTTGCGCTCCCATGCGGCCTTTGCGGCGTCGGACAGCCCGGTGTGCAGCATCGGCACATAGAGACCGGCGGGAACGCGCATCTGCGAACGGGCCGAGCGCACGCCTTCGATGACCGAGATCGTCCAGCCCATTTCGGCGGCCGCGGCCGGATCGGACAGGTCGGCGGCGGTGTAGGCGGGCCAGTCGGCGTGGACGAGCATCTTCGCCCGGTCGCCCGAGCAGCGCCCAAAGCTCTTCGGTGATGAAGGGCATGAACGGGTGCAGCAGGATCAGGCACTGGTCGAGGACCCATCCCATGACGGCGCGGGTCTCGGCGATCAGCGCCTCGTCGTCTGACCCGAAGAGGGGCTTGGAGAACTCGACATACCAGTCGCAGAAGGTGCCCCAGACGAACCCGTAAAGCGCGCCCGCCGCGTCGTTGAAGCGGTAGGCCGACAATGCCGCGTCGACCTCTTCGCGCACCTTCGCCGTCTCGCCCAGGATCCAGCGGTTGACGGTGGCGGTGGCGGGCGGGATGCCGTCCGCGCGCGGGGTCTCGAAGACGCCGTTCATCTCGGCAAAGCGCGCGGCGTTCCAGAGCTTCGTGCCGAAATTCCGATATCCGGCAATGCGTTGCGGGCGAAGCTTCAGGTCGCGTCCCATCGCGGCCATCGAGGCCAGCGTGAAGCGCACCGCATCCGCCCCGAACTCGTCCACAAGATCGAGCGGGTCGAGCACGTTGCCCAGCGACTTCGACATCTTCTTGCCCTTCTCGTCGCGGACAAGGGCGTGGACATAGACGGTGTGGAACGGCACCTGGCCGACCACGGCCAGCTGCATCATCATCATCCGGGCGACCCAGAAGAAGATGATGTCGAAGCCGGTGATCAGGACATCCGTGGGGAAGTATTTGCGCAGTTCCGGCGTGTCCTCGGGCCAGCCGAGCGTGCCGATGGGCCAGAGGCCGGAGGAGAACCAGGTGTCGAGGACGTCGGGGTCGCGCGTCAGCCGGGCGAGATCGGTATTGCCGGCCACGATCGCGGCGTCCGACATGCCCTGTGCGGTGCGCAATTCGTCGGCGATGATGGCTTCACCAGCCGCATTGTAATGCGCGATCGCCTTCGCGTAAGCCTCGTCCCGCGTCGGGGCGCAGAAATGCGCGCCGTCCGGCCCATACCACACCGGGATCTGGTGCCCCCACCAGAGCTGGCGCGAGATGCACCAGGGTTCGATGTTCTCGAGCCAGTGAAAGTACACCTTTTCATGCTGTTCCGGCAGGATCTTCGTGTCGCCATTCCGCACCGCGTCCAGCGCGGGGCCGACGATCTTGGCGGTGTCCACGAACCACTGGTCGGTGAGATAGGGCTCGATCGCAACCTTGGACCGGTCGCCATGCGGGACCATGTGGCGGTCGGCGTCGATCCCGTCGAGCCAGCCTTCCTCCTCGGCCGTGCGGACGATCCAGTCGCGCGCCTCGTAGCGGTCGAGCCCGTCGAGCGCCTCGATCAGCCGCGCCACGCCGTCGGCATCCGCTCCGTCCGCGAAGTCGCTGTTATCCTTCAGGAACATGCCGGCGCGGGTGGTCATCACGTTGATCGCGCGCAGCCCGGTGCGTTCGCCCACGGCCCAGTCGTTGAAGTCATGCGCCGGGGTCATCTTCACCGCGCCGGTGCCCTTCTCGGGGTCGGCGTAGGTGTCGGCCACGATCGGGATCGACCGGCCGACCAGCGGCAGGCGCACGGTCTTGCCGACCAGGTGCGCATAGCGCCGGTCGTCGGGATGGACGGCGACGCCGGTGTCGCCCAGCATCGTTTCGGGCCGGGTGGTGGCCACGGTCAGGTAGTCGCGGGTCTCGGTCGCGGTGACGTTGCCGTCCTCGTCGAACTCGGTCGGGTGCTCGTAAGTCTCTCCGTTTTCAAGCGGATAGCGCAGGCGCCACATGTGGCCGTCGACCTCGACCTGCTCGACCTCGAGGTCCGAGATCGCGGTCTCGAAATGCGGGTCCCAGTTCACCAGCCGCTTGCCGCGATAGATGAAG
Organism: uncultured Alphaproteobacteria bacterium; assembly: GCA_963709395.1. Lineage (GTDB taxonomy): Bacteria > Pseudomonadota > Alphaproteobacteria > Rhodobacterales > Rhodobacteraceae > CAVPWP01. Next base: position 343,559 of record CAVPWP010000001.1, on the reverse strand, counting down.
CCCTTGTCGTACATCTCGACGAACACGCGGATCACGGCGTCGTGGAAGTTGCCCTCTTCGCCCGCAGGCGCGCCGGGGGCGCCCGACATGGTGAAGGCCTCGCGGTCCCAGTCGCAGGAGGCGCCCAGGCGCTTGAGCTGGTTCTTGATGTTGTCGCGCGATCGGACCTTCTGCTGCCAGACCCTGTCGATGAAGGCCTCGCGCCCCATTTCGCGGCGGCCGGGCTCGCCGTTCTTCGCCAGCTCGCGCTCGACCACCATCTGCGTGGCGATGCCCGCATGGTCGGTGCCGGGCTGCCACAGCGTGTCGAAGCCCCGCATCCGGTGCCAGCGCGTGAGGATGTCCTGCAGCGTGTTGTTGAACGCATGGCCCATGTGCAGCGCGCCGGTGACGTTGGGCGGCGGGATCATGATGCAGAATGTCTCGTCGCGGCTGGCATTCGCGCCGGCGCGGAAGGCCTGCGCGTCTTCCCACGCCGCGTAAAGGCGGGGTTCGGCCGCGTTCGCGTCGAAAGTCTTGTCCATGGTCATGGGGCGTCGCTTCCTGATGTTCGGGGGACATTTAGCGAAGCGGCGGGGGAAGGAAAACCGCCGAATTGCAGCGGCGCCCGCGAAGGGCCCTGTCAGGCCTGGTCAGGCGCGGTCGATCTTCGTCGAAAGGTGGATCAGGCTTTCGCTGTCGGTCACGCCGGGAATGGCACCGATGGAATCAAGCGTGCGGTCCAACTCTTCGGTCGAGGCGGCGGCGATCACGAGGATCAGGTCGAACCGCCCGCCGGTGGTATGCGCCCGTTCGACACCGGCCAGGGTCTTGAGGCGCTGGAGCACCGACGGCGTGCTGCGCGGTTCGATCTGCAAGAGCACCGTCGCGCGGATCACGCTGGCCGCCGCAGCCCCCAGCCGCAGGGTATAGCCCGCGATCACTCCGGTATGCTCGAGCCGCTCGAGCCGCGCCTGCACCGTCGAGCGCGCGACGCCCAGCCTGCGGGCCAGCGTCGCCACGGGCAGGCGCGCGTCGGTCGCAAGCTCGGTCAGCAGCTTGCGGTCCAGATCGTCCGGTGTGTAGCGTGATTGCGTCATTTCGACCGAAAATATCCTGCATTCCGTCAGATCGCCAGAGCAAATACGCTAGGATTTACGGCATTCTGAAGGAGCGAGCAGGCAAAAAAGGACACACGCATGAGCCGTCATCCCGCCATCTGGCCCACCCCCGCCGAGGCGCTGCGCGCCGAGACGCCTGACAACCCGGTGCTGTTCTTCTCACCATCGGTGCTGCAGGCGACCTATCGGCGGTTTCGCGACGGCTTTCCGGGCCTCGTGACCTTCGCGGTCAAGGCCAACGACGCGCGGATGGTTCTGGAAAACCTCGTCGCGGCGGGCATGACGGCGTTCGACGTCGCCTCGCCGGCGGAGATGCGCAAGGTGCGCGCGGTGCTGCCGGGGGCGGTCCTGCACTACAACAACCCGGTCCGGTCATCGCTGGAGATCGCCGAGGCGGTGGCACTGGGCGTGGCGAGCTATTCCGTCGATTGCCTCAGCGAACTGGACAAGCTGGTCGCCGGCGGCGTGCCAGCCGGGACCGAGGTGTCGGCCCGCCTGCGGCTGCCGGTGGCGGGTGCCGCCTATGACTTCGGCGCGAAGTTCGGGGCGGACCCGCAGGCCTGCGCCGACCTTCTGCGGGCGATCGGCGCGGCGGGCTTCACGCCGGCGCTGACCTTTCATCCCGGCACCCAATGTGCCGATCCGGCGGCCTGGCGCGCCTATGTGGCGGCCTCGGCTGAGGTAGCGCGTGCGGCCGGCGTGCGGCTTTCGCGGCTGAACGTGGGTGGCGGGTTCCCGTCGCACCGCACATGCGGGGCGCCCGATCTGGAGGCGTTCTTCGACACCATCGCCAGCGCCGTGCGCGGCGCTTTCGGCTCCGACGCCCCCGCCCTGGTCTGCGAGCCGGGCCGGGCCATGGTGGCCGAGGCGATGACGCTGGCCACGCGCATCAAGGCGATCCGCCGCGACGGGGCGGTGTTCCTGAACGACGGCATCTATGGCGGGCTGGCCGAGATGCCGGTGATGGGCATGACCGACCGGGTGTCGGTGCTGGATCGCGATGGCCGGGCGCGGAGCACGGCCCCGGTCCCGCGCATCGTCTTCGGCCCGACCTGCGACAGCCTCGACCGCCTGCCGGGCGAGGTGCCGCTGCCCGGGGATGTCGCCGAGGGCGATTATGTTCTCTTTCACGGTCTGGGCGCATATTCGACCGCGACGCTCACACGGTTCAACGGATACGGTCATTTCGGCGTGATCACCGTGGGTGATCCGGCCTGAGGGCTGGACCGCGGCCAGCGGGCTGTCAGGATGAAGGCTGGAGTGGGGTGCGCGGACCGGAGGGCCGCAAGATGAGAGTGCGTGATTTGTTCGGCGGGCTTTATCGCCGCATGACCCGGTCCGAACAGGGCCCGCCCCGCACCGTTCGCGGGGCCGTCGATCACGTCATCATCCTTGACGGCACCATGTCCTCGCTCGACCCCGGAAGCGAAACGAACGCGGGGCTGGCCTACAAGCTGATCAGCGAAGCGGGCCGGTCGTCGCGCGTCTCGGTCTTCTACGAGGCGGGCGTGCAGTGGCGCCGCTGGGGCGAGACCTTCGACGTGGTCGAGGGGCGGGGCATCAACCGCCAGATCCGCCGCGCCTATGGTTTTCTCGCGTCGCGCTACCGGCCCGGCGACCGGATCTTCCTTTTCGGCTATTCGCGCGGCGCCTATGCCGTCCGGTCGCTGGCCGGGATGATCGACCGGGTGGGACTTCTGGAGCACCAGCACGCGACCGAGCGGATGATCCTGCAGGCCTACCGGCATTACGAGGCCGCACAGGCGACCGAGCCCGCGCGGATCTTTGTGGAACGGTACTGCCACGGGACGGTCGAGGTCGAGATGGTGGGGGTCTGGGACACCGTCAAGGCGCTGGGGCTGCGCCTGCCGCTCGTGTGGCAACTGACCGAACCGCGGCACGCCTTTCACAGTCACGAGCTCGGCGGGGCGATCCGGCGCGGGTTCCACGCTCTGGCGCTTGATGAGACGCGCGAGGCCTTCGCGCCCGTGCTCTGGTCCTGTCCGCCCGGGTTCGACGGCCATGTCGAACAGGTCTGGTTCCGCGGAACGCATGGCGATGTGGGCGGCCAGCTGGGCGGGTTCGAGCCGGCGCGGCCCCTGTCGAACATACCGCTGGTCTGGATGCTGGAGAAAGGCATGGCCTGCGGCCTGCCCCTGCCGGACGACTGGCGCACGCGCTTTCCCTGCGACCCCGAGGCACCATCGGTGGGCAGTTGGCGCGGCTGGGGCAAGCTTTTCATTCTGCGCCGTCCGCGCGTGGTCGGACTTGATCCGTCCGAATGGGTGCATGGAACCGCCGAGGGCGCGCGCGCGGCGGCGCCCGATGGGGCTCTGACCACCAGTTGAGGGCCAGAGATACGACAGCGCCGGGGCTCCGCCCCGGACCCCGAGGTATTTCACGCCAGAAGAAGAGGGGGTCGTCAGGCCCCGTCGTCAGGCCACGTGTTCGAGCGCGATCTCGGGCGTCACGCCGAGTGCGCGGGCCACATCGCGCGTGAGGTGCGGCTTGTTCAGCGTGTAGAAATGCAACCGGTCCACCCCGCCTTCGAGCAATTCGGTGCAGAGTTCGGTGCACAGCGCCGTGGCCAGAAGCTCGGCCCGGCCGTCGCGATCGGCGGTGGCGAAAGCCTCGTCCAGCCAGGCCGGGACCGGGGTGCCGCAGCGCTCGGCGAAGCGGCGCACGCCCTTCCAGTTCTCGATCGGCAGGATGCCCGGGAGGATCGGGGCGTCGATTCCGGCTTTTGCGCAGGCGTCGCGGAAGCGGAAGAAAGTGTCGGCCTCGAAGAAGAACTGGGTGATGGCCGAGGAGGCGCCGGCGTCGATCTTGCGCTTGAGCCAGTCGATGTCGGCCTGAGCGGTCGCGGCCTCGGGATGCGGGTCGGGATAGGCGCCGACGCGGATGGTGAAGCGGCCCGTCTCGGCCAGCGCGGCGATCAGCTCGCAGCTGTCGGCGAAGCCGTCGGGATGGGGGGTGAAGCGGCCCGCACCCTTCGGCGGGTCGCCGCGCAGCGCCACGATCTCGGTCACGCCAGCCTCGGCATATCGGTGGGCGATCTCCATCGTTTCGGCCTTTGTCGCGCCGACGCAGGTCAGGTGGGCCGCAACGTTGAGGCCGGTATGCGCGCCGATGGTCGTCACCGCTTCGTGCGTCAGTTCCCGCGTTGTCCCGCCCGCGCCATAGGTGACCGAGACGAAATCGGGCTTCAGCGGCGCCAGCGCATGCACGGTGTCCCAAAGCCGGAACGAGGCTTCCAGCGACTGCGGCGGGAAGAATTCGAAGCTGAGGCGGGGCGGGGTGGGCATGGCGGACTCCGGATGTGACAGGGGGCTTGTCCCATGCCGGGCGTCGTGAAACAAATTCATAATCCTCAACACCATTATGAGTGAGCCGCGGGTATGCATATCGAGTTCCGTCATCTTCGCACGATCCGCGCGATCCACGAGGCCGGTGGGCTGGCGCGGGCGGCCGACCAGTTGAACATCACGCAATCGGCGCTGAGCCACCAGGTGAAGGGGCTCGAGGACCAGGTGGGTGTCGAGCTCTTCGTGCGGCGGTCGAAGCCCTTGAAACTGTCGGCGGCGGGGATGAAGCTCTTGCGGCTGGCCGAGAAGGTGCTGCCCGAGATCGAGGCGATGGAGGCCGAGTTCCGGGGGCTGCAATCGGGCAAGTCCGGACGGCTTCATATCGCCATCGAATGCCACGCCTGTTTCGAATGGCTCTTCCCCGTGCTCGAGGAGTTCCGCAAGGCCTGGCCCGATGTCGATGTCGATATCCGCCCCGGCCTCGCTTTCGGCGCGCTGCCCGCGCTGCAGCGCGAAGAGGTGGACCTCGTCGTGTCGTCGGACCCCGAAACGCTGGACGGCGTCGTGTTCACGCCGCTGTTCGACTACGAGCCGGTCTTCGTGGCCTCGTCACAGCATCCGCTGGCGGAGAAACCCTTCGTCGAGGCCGAGGATTTCCGCGACGAGACGCTGATCACCTATCCGGTGGACCGCGCGCGGCTGGATGTGTTCAGCCAGCTTCTGACCCCCGCCAAGGTCGAGCCGCGGGCGATCCGTCAGGTCGAACTGACCGCGGTGATCCTGCTGCTGGTGGCCTCGAACCGCGGGGTCGCGGTGCTGCCCGACTGGGTGGTGCGCGAGGTGCGCACCTCGTCGGACTACGTGACGCGGCCGTTGACGGAAACGGGCATGACCCGCAGGCTTTATGCGGCGACACGGGATGACGAGACGTCCAAGCCGTTCATGGCGCATCTTCTGCGGCTGGCGCGGACGATTCCGGTGAAGATGCAGCGGGCAGGGCGGCGGCCCGGGGGCGCCGCTGCGACCTCGGCCAGCACGTCCGGACGATCCGGGCTGAAGGAATGAAGCGGCCTTGACTTCGGCGACCGGCTTCCCGTGTTCTCGACCACGAGGTTGTGAGCGCTGGCGGGTTGCTGTGCGTCCCCGCGACGGACACGGACGTCCCCCGCCGTTCACGCAATGCCGGACAATGGATCGCGGGCGGTATTCCAATGGCGCACACGAAGGCGTGTATTGTCTTCGGCGATCGAACTCCGCGCGCGAAGGACAATCCCACGGCCGCGTGCAGAGTAGACGTTTCCTTCGATCCGTGTCCCTTCTGACCGGTGCGCATCCATCACCGCGGCCCTCCGCGTGGCGGCAACATGGTTGGCCTCGACGAGAACGTTCCTTGGGCCCTCGTCTCCATGCTCCTGAAGCTCAATCTCGCTCTGGCGGGTCTTGCCGTCCTGTAGATTGTGCAGGATCGCGTTGCCGCGCACCGTGATGGCGTCGCCGCCATTGATACGCAGCCCTGCACGGGCGTTCCTGTAGACGAGGTTCCCTTCGACCTGCAGGTCGGCTGCCATGCGCAGAAAGATCCCTGGTGACCATTGGAGACCACCTGGTTGCTCGCAGCAGGATCGCGTGGTTGTCGTTCTGCACAACGATGCCGTTTCCGCCGTTCTCGAGGCAGATCTTATCCTCGACTCTGGTCTCGGCAGTGGAGGTGACGATGTTGATGCCGGCTCGTCCGTTCCACTGCGCCACGCAGTGCCGCATGACTGTTCCGAGCTGATGGTCGAGCGTAAAGCCGTCCTTTGCGTTGCCGATCGCCACGCATTCCTCGATCAGGAGTCGTTCGCTTGGGCGACGGTGGATCTGCCGGAGGGTCGATGCCGGAGCCCATGCAGTTCATGATGGTCATGCGCCGAACGACAACGTGGTGCTGGCCTCGGCATAGAGCGCCCTACTTCATCCGGCATCCGTCACGTCCTCCCGCTGGCCGTCGCGGTTGCCACGACGGCGAAGTCGCGAAGTACGATGTTCCGTTCGATGCGGTGGTCAGCGCCACCCCGTCGCGCTTCAGACGGAGAATGCCTGCGTTGCTGCCGAAGGGCGGCGCACCGTCGGTGAGCCGAATGACCGACCCCTCCCGCCCACGCATCCCCGCGCCGACAATTCTGATGTCGTCGAGGATTCGGATCTGCGCAGAGGTGGGGTAGATGCCGGGAGCAAGGCGGATCGTTCCACCGCCCGCCTCGCTCAGCCGCTCGATCAGCGCGTTGAGTCGGACGTGGATACTGGCCTCTCCCGGCTGGGGGCGAAGCCACGGTCTCGCGGTCGAGCGACTTCCGGCGCGCGCGCGGGCGGGGACCATGGCACTTGCCATGGTCGCGGTCGAAGGCCAAGGGTCCTACGGCGCGTCAGCATGGTCTCATCGCGGTTCAGTCACGCGACAAAAGCCTGAAAATGAGGCGAAAATGGGGAGCGTGCTCAGTCCCCGAACACCCGCGCGAAGATCGTGTCGACATGCTTGGTGTGGTAGCCGAGGTCGAACTTGTCCTCGAGCTCCGCCTCGCTCAGCGCCGCCGTCACCTCGGCGTCGGCCTTGAGTTCGGTCAGGAAATCCTTGCCCTCTTCCCAGACCTTCATCGCGTTGCGCTGCACAAGGCGATAGGCGTCCTCGCGGCTGACACCGGCCTGGGTCAGGGCCAGCAAAACCCGTTGCGAATGAACCAGTCCGCGGAACTTGTTCATGTTGGCCATCATGTTGTCGGGATAGACCACGAGCTTGTCGATCACGCCGGTCAGCCGCGCCAGAGCGAAGTCGAGCGTGACGGTGGCATCGGGGCCGATCATCCGTTCGACCGAGGAATGCGAGATGTCGCGTTCGTGCCAGAGCGCCACGTTCTCCATCGCCGGGATCACCGCCATGCGGACCAGGCGGGCAAGGCCGGTCAGGTTCTCGGTCAGGACCGGGTTGCGCTTGTGCGGCATGGCCGACGAGCCCTTCTGGCCGGCCGAGAAGAACTCCTCGGCCTCCAGCACCTCGGTGCGCTGCATGTGCCGGACCTCGATCGCGACGTTCTCGACCGACGAGGCGATGACGCCCAAGGTAGCGAAGAACATGGCGTGCCGGTCGCGCGGGATCACCTGGGTCGAGATCGGCTCGGGCGTGAGGCCCATCATCTTGCAGACATGCTCTTCGACGCGGGGGTCGATGTTCGCGAAGGTTCCGACGGCGCCGGAAATGGCGCCGGTGGCGATTTCCTTGCGCGCGTTTTCAAGGCGGTCCCGGTTGCGCTTCATCTCGGCGTAGAAGCGCGCGAAGGTCAGGCCCATGGTCGTGGGCTCGGCATGGATGCCGTGGCTGCGGCCGATGCGGATCGTGTCCTTGTGCTCCTGCGCGCGGCGCTTGAGCGCGGCCAGAAGCGCGTCCATGTCGGCCAGAAGGATGTCGGCGGCGCGGACAAGCTGGATGTTGAGCGTGGTGTCGAGCACGTCGGACGAGGTCATGCCCTGGTGGACGAAGCGCGCCGCATCCGCGCCCACGATCTCGGACAGATGGGTCAGGAAGGCGATCACGTCGTGCTTCGTCACCGCTTCGATCTCGTCGATGCGCGCCACGTCGAACTCGACGTCCTTCGCCGCCCAGACCGCCTCGGCGTTGGCTTTCGGGATCACGCCCAGATCGGCCATGGCGTCACAGGCGTGGGCCTCGATCTCGAACCAGATGCGGAACTTGGTCTCGGGCGACCAGATGGCCACCATCTCGGGGCGGGAATAGCGGGGGATCATGGGCGGCCGGCCTTTCGGGAATTGTGGTGCGCGCGGGGGCGTCTTAGACAAGGGGGGACGGGACAGCAAGGCGGGTGCGCAGGGGATGACGGGACCGCAGTCCCTTTCGGCCTTCGAAGGGGTCTGGCGCCTGGACCGGCGGATCGCGCATTCAGGCGGGCAGGGCGACGCGCGGCTGTCCGGGGTGGCGCGGTTCCTGCGGTCGGGGCAGACCCTGATCCAGGAAGAGACCGGCATCCTGTCGATCGACGGAATTGCCGGGCCGGGGATGCAGGCCGAGCGGCGCTATCTCTGGCGGGCCGAGGCGGGCCGGATCGAGGTATCGTTCGAGGATGGGCGGCCGTTCCACAGCTTCCCGCTGGGCGTGGCCGACCCCGAGGCGACGCACCTGTGCAGCCCGGACCGCTACGCGGTGCAGCTATGACTTTTCGCGCTGGCCCGAATGGACGTCGGTCTGGCGCGTGACCGGGCCGCGCAAGGACTATGTCATGACCTCGCACTTCGTCCCGGACCGGTGAATATCTTGCGCCACGCAGGTGCGTGGTGCATTAGAGAGCGAACGAGGTTTCGAAGGAGTGAACGTCCCATGAGCATGGCGATCGACAACAGGGTTCTGAGCGGGGTCTTCGGCCCGTCGAACGGGGTGGCGCTGCGCGTGAAACAGGCGGTGCTGGTGATGCTGGGCATCGGCGCCCTGACCCTTGCCGCCAATATCCGCGTGCCGATGTGGCCGGTGCCGATCACCATGCAGACCTTCGCGGTTCTGACCATCGGCGCGGCCTATGGTGCGCGACTGGGCGGCGTGACGCTTCTGGCCTACCTGGCGCTTGGGGCGCTGGGCGTGACCGTCTTCACCGGCGAGACCGCAGGCCTTGCCTACATGATGGGGCCGACAGGCGGCTATCTGGTCGGTTTCGCGGTGGCGGCGATCACGATGGGCTGGCTGGCAGAGCGCGGCTGGGACAAATCGGTCGCGTCGATGGCCGGGGCGCTGCTGATCGGCAATGCCATCATCTATGCGTTCGGCCTGCCGTGGATGGCCTATCTCTTCCTGGCCGATAAAGGGGCCGCCTGGGTGGCGCAGTGGGGCATGACGAACTTCCTTCTGGGCGACGCGCTGAAGCTGGCACTTGCCGCGCTTCTGATCCCGGCAGTCTGGAAAGCCGTGGGCGACGCGCGGCGCTGATCACCCTGCCGGTCGATGTTCAGGGGGCGCGGAGCGATCCGCGCCCTTTTTCGTTTCGGGATGAAGGTTGACAGCATTTGGCGCGGACTGATCATCATACCCGAAAGTGCATCATCCGCTGAAGGACCTCAGCATCATGACAACATGGCCATTGGGTATCGCGATTGCGGTCGCGCTTGCAGCCGGGGCCGGCGCCGTGACGGCGCAGACGCCTGTGGGGTATGCCGAAGGCGGACGCGTCCTTTTCAGCGTCGAGGCGCCCGATTTCTGGTCTGCCCGCACCGGCGGGCCGCGTGAACTCACCCTTCCCGAAGGCGGCGAGGCGCGGCCGGTGCCGCGAGTTCTGGCACTTCAGCCGACAACCGACGACGGGGCCTGGATGGGCTTCCTGTCCCCACCGGGAGTTTCCACGCTGGACGGCGCGCGGGCGTATCTGCGCGAGGCCGCGCGGTTTCTCGCTCTTGACCCTGACGTCGGCCCCACGACGCCGCGCCGCATCGGCGGGCTGCCGGCCGAGGTGTTCAGCGGCACAGGGCGCCGCGACGGTCGCGCGCTGCGGTTCTCGGTGGCGCTGATCGACCTGCCCGGCGACAGGGTTGCCATCGCCGCGGCCGTGCTCGAGGCCGGGTCAGATCCCGGCTTCGTGGACGAGATCAACGCCGTCTTCGCCTCGTTCCGGGCCGGACGATGAGGGAGGTCGGGATGAGTGCGAAGCGCCGCGTCCGTCTCGGACTGTGCCTGCTGGCTGGAGGACTGGTGCTGTCGGCCTGCGATGTGCCGCCGTCGACGGGGGCTGGCTACTACCCCTATGACGACTCCCTCTACTGGAACCATTATTACTATGGGGGTGGGGGCACCGTCGTCATCCCGCCCGACCGGCCCGGCCCGGTCGAACCGCCGGTGAGACCGGTGCCGCCGATCGCAACTGTGCCGCCCCGCCCGATGCCGCCCATCGCCAAGCCGCCGACGGTGCGTCCGCCAATTCATCGCCCGCCGGTGGCACGGCCCTTACCCGCCGGAGGCGGTCGGCTGCGCTAGGCTCCGTCCATCTCCGTGTCGATCCGCGCGCCGCGTTCGAGCGTGCGATGCACGGGGCACTTGTCGGCGATCTCCATCAACCGGGCGCGCTGGTCGTCGCTGAGGTCACCCTCGAGCCGGACAAGCCGGCTGAAGCGGTCGACCTTTTCGCCTGGCCCGCCATTGGTCTGGCCCGCGTCCTGTGCGTGAACCTTGTCGTGCGTGACGTCGACCGAGACATGGCTCAGCTTCCAGCCCTTGCGCCGGGCGTACATCCGGATGGTCATCGACGTGCAGGCGCCAAGGCCCGCGGCCAGAAAGCCATAGGGCGACAGGCCCTGGTCGGTGCCGCCGTAGGCCTCGGGCTCGTCGGCGACGAGGCGGTGCCGGGCGCCCACGGTCACGTCCTGAAGGAAGCCCGCCGGATCGGCCTCGGCCACGCGCACCACGCCTTCGGGGGCACCCGGAGGTGGGGCGGGCGGGGCCAGCGGGACATAGCGCCCGACCCAGGCCGCGATCACCTCGGCGGCATAGTCGGCATCGCGCGGGTCGCTGATCAGGTGGTCGGCGGTATCGAGGGTGACGAAGCTCTTGGGGTGTTTCGCGGCCATGAAGATGCGCGTGGCGTTGTCGATGCCCACCACCGCGTCCCGTGGGGCGTGCAACACCAGAAGGGCGCGTTTGAGGCCAGCGATGGCCGGGGCGAGCTTCGAGGCCTCCACATCCTCGACGAAGGCCTTGCCGATGCGGAAGGTCCGGCCCCCCAGATCGACCTCGGCCGACCCATCCGACCGGATCCGGTCAAGCGCGTCGCCGAAATTGTGGGTCACATGCTCGGGGTCGAACGGCGCGCCGATGGTCGCCACCGCTTTCACGCTGGCGATCCGGCCTGCGGCGCGCAACACCGCGGCACCGCCCAGCGAATGGCCGATCAGGATCTCAGGCGCCATGTCCCGCGGACGCGAGATACTCCGCCGCCGCGACAAGGTCGCCGACGTTCGAGGTGAAGGTGGTGTTGGCGAACTCCCCGTCCGAATGACCCAGCCCGGTGAAATCGAACCGCAGGACGGCGATTCCCATCGCGGCGAGGCGTCCCGCGATGCGGCGCGCGGCGTGGATGTCCTTCGAGCAGGTGAAGCAATGCGCGAAGATCGCCGTCGCCAGATGCGGCCCGTCGGGCATGTCGAGACGCGCGGCCAGTGCGTTACCTGCGGAATTCTCGAACGTGGCGCGTTCCATGCCCATTGCCTTGTCCCTTCGCGTCTTTTGCCCCTAAGGGACGACATGGGGAGGAGGATGAGGTCGCCGGACCGTCACCGCAAGGTTTCGTGTCCGGCTGTCACGCCAAGGTGACGGTGTGTGACGCGCCAAGATCGTGGGTCTGTTGGGCTGAGGCGCGGTTGCGCTGCTGAGGCATCGGGGACGACAGGGGCAGGGCGCGCGCCGCGAAAGCGGCGCGTACCCGTGCGTTTGCCGGTGTCAGCGGCTCAGAGGATGCCGAAGGCGCCGGTGCTGACGCCGGCCACGCCGGAAAGCGCGATGCCGAGACCGGTCAGCGCCATGGCATGGGCCGTGGTGCGCAGGTTCTCGCCGCCCAGGATGTTGAACACCAGAAGGGCGAATCCCACGGGAAAGGCCATGATCATCAGCGTCGCGTTCATGGCGTAGACCGTGAGACGGGCGACTTCGCTGCGGGTTTCGGCCCGGTGGGCGAACCGCGTCTCTTCGTCCTGAACGGCGTCCGAGCGCATGTCGATCCCGACGAAGGGGCGACGCTCTTCCTTGTGGTCGGCTGGAACAAGCTCGGGCAGGCGCGCGCGTGCGGAGATATGTGCCCGCCGGGGCGCGCGAGAGGCCATTCCGTCCGTGTCGCTATGGACTGCCGAAGCAGGGGCGGGTCGGCCCGCTGCACGGGCGGCGGCGAGGCGCAGGGCGTCGGCGGCCGCTTTTCGTGGCCGCGCGGCGCCAGGCGGCGCTCCGGGGATATATGTGTCGGTCATTTCCATTTTCTGGTTTCCTTGCTGCTCGTGCAGACAAGATCGCCGAAGAATGTGGAAATTGTTGGGCCGAACCGGATTGGCCCGGGGCAATTCACGCGCGATATAAGGACGATGTCGATTAATCCGGATCATTGTCCACGATGAAGGAACAGTGACCGGCGGTTCTTCGCGCACCGCCCCATGGACGCCGGCTCCGGCCTGACGAGTCGGATCCGGCAAAGGAAAAGGGCGCCCAAGCGGGGCGCCCTTCCAACGGCTGCCTGAGGGAGGAGGTCAGCAGCTGTAGTACATCTTGAACTCGATCGGGTGCGGCGTGTGCTCGTAGGCGTAGATCTCTTCCCACTTGAGCGCCATGTAGCCTTCGATCTGGTCCTTGGTGAACACGTCGCCCTTGAGCAGGAAGTCCATGTCGGCCTCGAGCTCTTCCATCGCCTCGCGCAGCGACGCGCAGACGGTCGGGATGCCTTCGAGCTCTTCCGGCGGCAGATCGTAGAGGTCCTTGTCCATCGCCTCGCCCGGGTGGATCTTGTTCTGGATCCCGTCGAGACCGGCCATCAGCAGCGCCGAGAAGGCGAGGTAGGGGTTTGCCGCCGGGTCGGGGAAGCGGGCCTCGACGCGCTTGGCCTTCGGCGATTCCGCCCACGGGATCCGGACGCAGCCCGAGCGGTTGCGGGCCGAGTAGGCGCGCAGAACCGGGGCCTCGAAGCCCGGGATCAGACGCTTGTAGCTGTTGGTCGAGGGGTTGGTGAAGGCGTTGAGCGCCTTGGCGTGCTTGAGGATGCCGCCGATGAAGAACAGCGCCTCGTCCGAGAGATCGGCATACTTGTCGCCCGCGAAAAGCGGCTTGCCGTCCTTCCAGATCGACATGTTGACGTGCATCCCGGTGCCGTTGTCGCCCGCGATGGGCTTGGGCATGAAGGTGGCCGACTTGCCGTAGGCATGGGCCACGTTGTGGATGACGTACTTGTACTTCTGGATCTCGTCGGCCTGCTTGGTCAGCGAGCTGAAGATCAGGCCAAGCTCGTGCTGGCAGGACGCCACCTCGTGGTGGTGCTTGTCGACCTTCATGCCGATGCGCTTCATCGTCGACAGCATTTCCGAGCGGATGTCCTGGCCGTCGTCGATCGGGCCGACGGGGAAATAGCCGCCCTTGACGCCGGGACGGTGACCCATGTTGCCCATCTCGTATTCGGTGTCGGTGTTCCAGGACGCATCAAGCGCGTCGACCTCGTAGGACACCTTGTTGATCGAGACCGAGAAGCGGACGTCGTCGAACAGGAAGAACTCGGCCTCGGGGCCGAAGAAGGCGGTGTCGCCGATCCCGCTGGACTTGAGATAGGCCTCGGCCTTCTCGGCGGTGCCGCGCGGGTCGCGGTCATAGGGTTCGCCGGTGTCGGGCTCGACCACGGTGCAATGGATCGCCATCGTCTTTTCGGCGTAGAACGGATCCATGTAGACCGACGATGTGTCGGGCATCAGCTTCATGTCGGACTGGTCGATCGACTTCCAGCCCGCGATCGACGAGCCGTCGAACATGAAGCCTTCGTCGAGGAAATCCTCGTCGACCTGATCGGCCATCACCGTCACGTGCTGCAGCTTGCCGCGCGGGTCGGTGAAACGGATGTCGACATATTCGACGTCTTCGTCCTTGATCATCTTGAGAACGTCTGCGTTGCTCATATGAGACCTTCTTTCTTCTGTTTCGTGTTCGTGTGAGTATGTTCAGAGTGCGTCTTCGCCGGTCTCGCCGGTCCGGATGCGCAGCGCCTGTTCGACGGGGGTGACGAAGATCTTGCCGTCGCCGATCTTGTCGGTCTTGGCCGCGGCGACGATGGCCTCGATGGCGGCATCGACCTGATCGTCGGCCAGCACCACCTCGATCTTCACCTTGGGCAGGAAGTCGACGACATATTCGGCGCCGCGGTAGAGTTCCGTATGACCCTTCTGCCGCCCGAATCCCTTGACCTCGAGCACGCTCAGACCCTGAACGCCGATGTCCTGAAGCGCCTCCTTGACCTCATCAAGCTTGAACGGCTTGATGATCGCCTCGACCTTCTTCATGCCTTCTCTCCCTTTGGCGCGTTCTCCGGGGTGAGACCACTTCCCGGAAGCGGCGACAATTCGGTAGGGTGGGTCGATCGGATGGCAGGGCTGGATTCCTCCGGCAATGCACAAAAACTGTGCAGAGCGCTTCATGCCTGTGCAAAATGAAAAGGTGAGTGGCATGGCCGACGAACTTACCGCAGAGCGGATGCGCGCCATCGAACGTGCGGCGATCGACGGGGGCGGCGTGACCGGTCTTGAGCTGATGGAGCGGGCCGGGCGCGGCGTGGTCGATGCGCTGTTCGAGGAATGGCCGAGGCTGGACAGGCGGCGACCCGGCGAACGCCGTCGCGCGGTCGTCCTATGTGGTCCCGGCAACAATGGCGGCGATGGCTTTGTCGTGGCGCGGCTTCTCAAGGACAGGGGCTGGGAGGTCGAGGTCTACCTCTACGGCGACCCCACCCGACTGCCGCCGGACGCCCGGACGAACTACCTCCGCTGGGCGGAGTCGGGCCGCGTCATGGGTATCTTCGAATTCGAGGTGCGCCGTGAATGGGACTGCGACCTCGTGGTGGACGCGCTTTTCGGCACGGGGCTGACGCGTCCGCTGGAGGATCTGTCGCTGATTCTCACCGACCTTGCCGATGCCGCGGCGCTGCATGCCGGGCCGGGCGTGGGCGGTGCAGCACCGGTCGTCGTGGCGGTCGATCTGCCGTCGGGGCTCGATACCGATACGGGCCGCGTCCTTGTGCCGGCACATGGTGGCCAGGGGGCGGCTGCAGCCAACCTGACGGTCACCTTCCACCGCCGCAAGCGCGGTCACGTCCTGGGAGAGGGGCCGGCCGCTTTGCGGGCATGTCGTGGTCAAGGATATCGGCCTGGGGCCCTGGGACGATCCGGAGGAGGGCGCCCGATGATCTGGCCACGTCCCTGCGGTGTCCCTTTTCTTCTGGCCCCAAATACCTTTGCCGGAGGCAGGCATGCATTCTGAACCATCCGTTCTTTCGGCCGGTCCCGCGCTGTGCGCACGGCTGGCCAAGCGTCCCGAGGCGCACAAGTACGATCACGGCCATGCCCTTGTGCTCGCGGGTGGGCCGGGGCGGGGCGGGGCCGCGCGCCTGGCGGCCCGGGCGGCGCTTCGGGTGGGCGCGGGGCTTGTCACGCTGGCCTGTCCGGCCGACGCGCTGACCGAAAACGCCGCCCGGCTTGATGCGATCATGCTGCGCGGGGTAACCGAGATCGACGATCTGGTCGAGATCCTCGCCGATGGGCGGATCACCTCGGTCTGCCTCGGCCCCGGCCTTGGGATCGGAGAGACGGCGGTCGCGCAGCTCGAGGCCGTGCTGGGCGCCGAGCGGGCCACGGTGGTGGATGCCGATGCGCTGACCGTTTTCGAGGACGCGCCCGAGGTGCTCTTCGCCATGCTGCACGAAGCCTGCGTGCTGACCCCCCATCTGGGAGAGTTCCGGCGGGTGTTTCCCGATCTGGCCTCCGACGCGGCGCAGGATGGTGTGGCGCGGGCGGATGCGGTGCGTGCCGCGGCGGCCCGGGCGGGGTGCACCGTGCTTCTGAAAGGGCCGCGCACCCTGATCGCGGCGCCGGACGGCCGGGCCTGGATCAGCGACGCCACCGGCGCCGCCGCCGCGCCCTGGCTTGCCACGGCGGGCTCGGGGGACGTTCTGGCGGGGCTGATCGCAGGGCTGCTGGCGCGCGGCCTCGTCCCGGAAGAGGCCGCGGCGACCGCCGCCTGGCTTCACGCCGAGGCGGCGCGCTCCTTCGGGCCCGGCCTTGTGGCCGAGGACCTGCCCGAAGAACTGCCGAAGGTGTTTCGCGCGCTGGGGCTTTGAGGCCGGGTCGTCAGGACGACAGCATCGCGCCTTCCCAGCCGCGCAGAAGTGCGCGGGCCGGCCGCGGACCCGTCTCAGCATCCTCGGCCAGTTCGGGGAACAGCGCCAGAATCTCGTCCCTGAGGACGCTGGTCCAGGGCGAGGACCGCCTGCGGTCCGGGCAGGAAGCTTTCCGCCGCAAGCCCGTTCGCGTCGACCACCTGGTGCCCGTCGAACATCAGGTGGACGTAGGTGATGCCGCCGAGATCATGGGCGATCGTCACCCTGTCGTCATCGACGAGGTGACGTGCGGCGACAAGCACCTCGGATTCGCCGAACAGAAGCTCTGCCCGCCAGCCCGTGACCAGAACGCGGTGCTGCTGCGAGAGACAGGTGTCGCGGACCGGGCGGCCGGGTCCGAAGGCGTCCGCACGGATGCGCACCGGGCGGAAGGCGGGCAGGGCGGCAAGCCGCGCGGCGTCGACCCGCGTCACGCCGACCCAGGCCAGGGGCTGCGCGCCGTGGTCGCGGGTCAGCACGGCCATGCCGGGGCGCAAGGTCTCGACCGCGCGGGGGCCATCGGGCGTGGCGATCAGCGTGCCCGCGGCAAAGCAGATCGGGAAGGCCACGTCGCCGGCATCGATCGGCGGCTGCCCGGTGCTTCCCGGGCCTTCGGCGGCCGACACCACCTGAAGTGCCACGCCGGGGGGCGGAAAGCCGCCCTGTCCGCCGACGAAGGCCAGCCCCTCGATCGTCGCGTAGGCGGGCGAGGAATTGTTCACGTTGTAGCCGATCACGGTGTAGGTGAGCCCGGTGTTCGGGTCGAGCAGCACAAGCGTGTATTCGGCTTCGACGACGGTATTGTTGGCATAGGGGGTGCCGTCGATCGTCTGCGCCCCTTCGAGCCGCTGATTGGAATCGTTGTCGTCGAAGTTGTCGTCGTTGTCGCGGATCCGGGTCTCGATCCAGTCCCGGTTGTTCAGCGTGATCGTCTGCCCGACAAGGTGCGAGCCGTCGCCCTGGGTGATGCCGTCGAGCGACCGCCCGCCCGACACGGTGATGTTGCTCTTCTCGAGCATCCAGATGGAATATGCCAAGTGCCTGCCCTTGCCCCGCCTTGTTTCCGGCTGCACCCTACATACAGCAGGGCTGCGCATGCGTTAACGCAGAATTGTTCGGGCGTTTTTGCCCTCGCATCCCCATATGAGCTTTGCTAGAAGGGCGCGGATTTCGAAAGCGGCCCCCGGCGACGATCGGGCCCGGAAACGGGTATGGGCCGCTTTTGCAGGTTTGCGGGTGTGGCGGAACTGGTAGACGCACCAGATTTAGGTTCTGGCGCCGTAAGGCGTGGGGGTTCAAGTCCCTCCACCCGCACCAGAGGGAAAAAGGACGACGGAAAAGATGCAGGTCACTGAAACGCTGAACGAAGGGCTCAAGCGCGGCTACCAGATCAAGGTGCCCGCCGCCGAGCTTGACGCCAAGGTCACCGAGAAGCTGACCGAGGCCCAGCCGGATATCGAGATGAAGGGGTTCCGCAAGGGCAAGGTCCCGCTGCCGCTTCTGAAAAAGCAGTTCGGCCAGCGTCTTCTGGGCGAAGCCATGCAGGAAACCATCGACGGAGCGATGAGCCGCCATTTCGAGGAAAGCGGCGACCGTCCGGCGGTCCAGCCTGCCGTCAAGATGACCAACGAGGACTGGAAGGAAGGCGACGACATCGAGGTCGAGATGACCTACGAGGCGCTTCCCGAGGTTCCCGAGGTGACGTTCAAGTCCATCAAGCTCGAAAAGCTGGTGGTCGCGGCGGACGACGCCGCCATCGACGAGGCGCTGCAGAACCTGGCCGAGAACGCCCAGCACTTCGAGGACCGCAAGAAGGGCTCGAAGGCCAAGGACGGCGATCAGGTCACCATCGACTTCAAGGGGTCGATCGGCGGCGAGGCCTTCGAGGGCGGCGCGGCCGAGGACTATCCGCTGGTGCTTGGATCGGGCAGCTTCATCCCGGGCTTCGAGGAACAGCTTGTGGGCGTGAAGGCCGGCGACGAGGTCGAGGTGACCGTCAATTTCCCCGCCGAATACGGCGCGGAACACCTTGCCGGGAAAGAGGCCGTCTTCGCCTGTACCGTGAAGGCGGTGAAGGCGCCGGCCCCCGCGGCGATCGACGACGAGCTTGGCAAGCGCTACGGCGCCGAGGATCTGGCGGGTCTGAAGGCGCAGATCGCCGAACGGCTGGGCCAGGAATATGCCGGCGCCGCGCGCGCGGTCATGAAGCGCGAGCTTCTCGACGCGCTGGACAAGGCGGTGTCGTTCGAGCTTCCGCCCTCGCTGGTCGAGGCCGAAGCCGGGCAGATCGCGCATCAGCTCTGGCACGAGGACAACCCCGACGTTCAGGGCCACGATCACCCCGAGATCGAGCCGACGGACGAGCACAAGACCCTGGCCGAGCGCCGGGTGCGGCTTGGGCTTCTTCTGGCCGAACTGGGCCGCAAGGAAGAGATCACCGTCACCGACGCCGAGATGACGCAGGCGGTGCTGACCCAGGCACGGCAGTATCCCGGTCAGGAACGGCAGTTCTTCGAATTCGTGCAGAAGAACCCGCAGATGCGCCAGCAGATTCAGGCGCCTCTCTTCGAGGACAAGGTCGTCGATTACATCTTCAGCATGGTCGAGGTGACCGAGAAGACCGTGTCGAAAGACGACCTCCAGAAGGCTGTAGAGGCGCTGGACGACGAATAAAACCAGACTTCGGGAACATTTGGGGCCGCGTTTGACAGCGCGGCCCCGTTTCGTTTGCCGGTCTGGCTCCCGCGGGGACAAGTCTCTTCGGTGCCTCGCGCCCGCGCCAAAACGCAAACGGCCGCCCTGTAAGGGCGGCCGCGTTTTCCATACCGAAGAGAGCAGCGTTACTGCTGCGTCTCGTCGTCTTCCGCTTCTGCCGGGGCGGCCGACCGCTCGCGCAGGTCGTCCTCGTCCAGCCCGGCGGCACCGATGTCGTCGAAGAGTTCCGCGATCTCGAATTCGGCGGCGGCTTCTTCCTCGGCGGCGAGTTCCTGGATCGACTTGCCGGCGGCCTGAAGCTCGGCCTCTTCGCGAGCTGCGGGCGACGTTGAGGACGATCTCGGCCTCGACCTCGGGGTGCAGCGCCACGGTGAGCGTGTGGAGCCCCAGTTCCTTGATCGGCCGCGTCAGTACGATCTGCTTGCGGTCGACCGAGAAGCCGGCGGCGGTCGCGGCATCCGCGGCGTCGCGCGGCGTGACCGAACCGTAGAGCGCGCCGGAGTCCGAGGCCGAGCGGATCACGACGAACCGCTGGCCGTCGAGCTTGTCGGCCAGGGCCTCGGCTTCGGTCTTGGTCTCGAGGTTGCGCGCCTCGAGCTGGGCCTTCTGCGATTCGAAGGCCTTGAGATTGGCCTCGGACGCCCAGAGCGCCTTTTTCTGCGGCAGAAGGAAGTTGCGGGCGTAGCCGTCCTTGACGGTCACGACCTCGCCCATCTGGCCGAGCTTGGCGACGCGTTCCAGTAGAATGACTTGCATGGTCGCCTCCTTATTTCACGGCATAGGGCAGAAGGGCGAGGAAGCGGGCGCGCTTGATGGCGCGGGCCAGTTCACGCTGCTTCTTGGCCGAGACTGCGGTGATGCGCGAGGGCACGATCTTGCCGCGCTCGGAGATGTAGCGCTGCAGAAGACGGGTGTCCTTGTAGTCGATCTTCGGCGCGTTGTCGCCCGAGAAGGGGCAGACCTTGCGGCGGCGGAAAAACGGTTTGGTTGCCATGATGCTTATCCTTTCCCTATCTCAGCGCCGACGATCTTCGCCACCGCGGTCGCGATCGCCGCGGTCTCCACGATCGCCGCGGTCGCCACGATCCCCACGGGGGCCGCGGTCACCACGATCCCCACGATCCCCGCGATCACGGTCGTCCGAGCGGCGCATCTGGGCCGACGGGCCCTCTTCATGCGCGTCGACCTTGACGGTGAGAATACGCATCACGTCGTCATGCAGGCGCATCAGGCGCTCCATCTCCTGAACGGCCGGCGCGGGCGCGTCGGTCCGAAGATAGGCGTAATGCCCCTTGCGGTTCTTGTTGATCTTGTAGGCCATCGTCTTGACGCCCCAGTACTCGCTTTCGACGACCTGGCCGCCGTTGTCCGCGAGGACGGTGCCGAAATGTTCGATGAGCCCCTCGGCCTGCGTGTTGGACAGGTCCTGACGCGAGATAAAGACATGCTCGTAAAGCGGCATGTGGTCTCCATTTCTATCCGGGCGCGCTTCATAGGACGGGCGTTTCACCTTCCGCTTCCCGTCCACGAGAGGGCGCGCCGATCAAAGGATCAGCGGAAGGACGGGGCCTTATACACGCCCTGCGCCCGGGCGCAAGCGCTGGCGGCCGCCCGGGCAGGACAACGCGCCGTCCGGGCAGGACGCGTCCCGATGGCGCAGAGTCCCGGCCCGGAAAAAGATGCCGGCGCGTCCCATTCTCGACAATTTCGCGTCGTTCTCTGTGAGGGTAAACGGGATGACGGGGTCAGAGACGATGAACGCGATGAGCGATCTCGGGGAGCCGGGGGCCGATGGCGCCTTGGCGCTCATGGTGAGGGAAACCCACTGGGGCTATATCATTCGGGAACGCGAAACCGTTGCCGACCGCAGGCTGTTGCGGGACGCCCTGCTGGTGTTCGCCGGGGTGGTGCTGGTGGCGGTGGGGCTGGGCCAATGGCTGATGCCGGGGTCGCTTCTCGCCGCCGACCTCATCGTGATCAAGGTGGTCCTCACGGCGGCCCTGCTTGCCGGCGGACTTGCCTGCTTCCATGCGGTCGTCCGCGAGGCGCGGGTCGAGGTGCAGGTGGACACCGTGCGGCGTGAGTTGCGCGTGACCGAACGCGACCGGCGCGGGGCCGAGCGTCTTCTGCAGCGTGTGCCGATGCGCGAGATCGACAGCGCCTATGTCAAGCGCGGGGCGCGGTCCCCGGCGGGTGGGCATCTTCTTCTGCGGCTGGCGGACTCCGATGCGCCGCTTCATCTGGCCTCGGGCACCGAGCGCGAACTGCGCCTTCTGCACGACCGGTTGCGGCGCGATCTGCGGCCCGCGCGCGAACGGGTCGAACGGCGGCTTCTGCGCGAAGCGGCAAGGGCGATGCCCCAAAGGCAGGACGAACGCGCCGCATCCGCCTGAGTTCTATGGCCTTATCCGAAGCCGACCGCCGGGCTTGGGTCAGAGCCGAAGCGCGGTGAGCTCGATCACGACCCCCACCGCAAACCCGAGCGCGCTGTCGTCGCCGATGTTCTGACCGATGCCGAAATCGCGCCGGTCAAGCGTGGTTTCGGCGCGCACCGTCGCCCGGTCTCCGTCGGGGCGGAAGGTGAAGGGAAGCTCGACCGGCACTTCCACCCCCTTGAGAACCAGCGAACCCAGGGCAAGATAGCCGTCGCCCAGCGGATGCGCGCTGAGGATGGCCGAGAAGGTCGCCGTGGGATGGGTGGCCGCGTCAAGGAAATCGGGACCAATCGCCTGGGCGGTGACGCCGCCAAGCGTCAGCGAGTCGATGAGGATCGTCGCCTCGACGCGGCCCATGATCCCGCCGTCCGCCCCGGGGTCGAACTCGACCGATGCGATCCAGTCGGCGAAGCTGCCGGTGACCTCGGCGCCAAGCTGGCGGACCGTGATCGAGAGCGTGCCGTCCTCGACCAGCCACTGGCTGCTGGCGGAGGGCGCGCCGGGGGCCGGATCGGCGCCGGCCTCGTCACGCGGCCAGCCAAGCACGCTGCCGCCCGCGACGACGGCCAGCCAGAGGGCGGCGGCCACGACGACCGGCGCGCGGCTGCGGCGTTGGTCCGTGGGGGCGATCTCGCCCCGGCCCGAGACCATTCGTGTCAGTGTTCCGTCGCGGTCGACAAGGGCGTGCTTCAGCGCACCCGCGACATGCAGAAGGATCGCCGCGATCAGGACCTTCGTGAACAGCCAGTGCCAGGCGGAAAAGAACCCGGCCACGCGGAAATCCACCGGCACGAACGGGAGGGACTGCCCGAAGGGCCACCAGATCGGGGCGAACCCTGTGGTCGCGGCATGATGCAGCCAGCCCGAAAGCGGCACCAGAACGAGGGCCGCGTAGAGCGTCCAGTGGACGGTGGCGGCCAGGAAGGTCTCGACCCGACGGTCGGGGTGCAGCGGGGCGGGGCGGGGCTGGGTGACGGCCCAGAGGATGCGGGCAAGCGCCACGAAGAAGACGGTGACGCCGATGGTCTTGTGGATCGAGAAGAGCAGCGTCTTCTGCGCGACGGCGGCCTCGCTGTCGAAGGGCAGCCCGTTGGCCACGACCCCAAGCGGGATCGCCGTGAGGATCAGAAGCGCGGTCAGCCAGTGGAACATGCGTGCCACCGATCCGTAGTGAGTCGTCGTGTTCCCCCGCGCCATCGCTGCCGTTCCTTTTTCAGGTCTTGCGCAGACACTTAACGCACGGCGCGGCAGGGGCAATCGCCGTGCCGGCGCGACCCGTTCGCGCGGGCACAGGCCGGCCGCGCGCCTTGTGCGGTTGGGATGCAGAGGCTAGAGGAGGGAAAACCGAGGCGCGAGGGAGAGCAGGGCATGAGCCGGGCATTCGTATTTCCGGGGCAGGGAGCACAGACCATCGGGATGGGCCGCGATCTGGCCCTGGCCTATCCGGCGGCAAAGGCCGTCTTCGACGAGGTCGACGAGGCGCTGGGTGAGAAGCTGTCCGCGCTGATCTGGGAGGGCGATCAGGACCGGCTGACCCTGACCGAGAACGCCCAGCCCGCGCTGATGGCCACATCGCTTGCGGCGATGCGGGCGCTGGAGTCGGAAGGTGTTTCGATTTCAGACGCGGCCTTCGTCGCAGGGCATTCGCTCGGCGAATACTCCGCGCTGGCGGCGGCCGGGGCGATTTCGGTGGCCGATACCGCGCGGCTCCTGCGCATACGCGGCCGGGCGATGCAGGAGGCCGTGGCGCCGGGCGACGGGGCGATGGCAGCCCTCCTGGGGCTTGATTTCGCCAACGCGTCGGAAGTGGCGGACGAGGCGGCGCAGGGCGAGGTCTGCGTGGCCGCGAACGACAACGATCCCGCGCAGGTGGTGATCTCGGGCCACGCGGCGGCGGTCGGGCGGGCGGTCGAGATCGCCAAGGCAAAAGGGGCCAAGCGCGCCGTGATGCTGCCGGTGTCCGCACCCTTCCATTGCAGCCTCATGGCACCGGCGGCCGCGGTCATGGCCGAGGCGCTGGCCGCGGTCGGGATCGCCGCCCCCGCGGTGCCGGTGGTGGCCAATGTGCTTGCGCGCCCGGTCAGCGACCCCGCGCGCATCCGCGAATTGCTCGTCGAGCAGGTGACCCATTCGGTGCGCTGGCGCGAGTCGGTCGACTGGATGGCGACCGAGGGCGGCGTGACCGAGTTCTGGGAAATCGGCGCCGGCAAGGCGCTGTCGGGGATGATCCGCCGGATCGCAAAGGACGCGACGACGCGGCAGGTGGGTACGCCGGACGAAGTAGCGGTGGCGAAGGAAGGAAACTGAGATGTTCGATCTGACCGGAAAATCCGCGCTGGTGACCGGCGCGTCGGGGGGCATCGGGGCGGAGATCGCCAAGGCGCTGCACGGCGCGGGCGCGACCGTCGCGCTCTCGGGCACGCGGGTCGAACCGCTCGAGGCGCTGGCGGCGGAACTGGGCGGGCGGGCGCATGTGCTGCCCTGCAACCTGAGCGATGCGGCCGCGGTGACGGCGTTGCCCGCTCAGGCGGTCGAGGCGATGGGGGCGGTCGACATCCTTGTCAACAACGCCGGCATCACCCGCGACAACCTCTTCATGCGGATGTCCGACGAGGAGTGGTCGAGCGTTCTCGAGGTCAACCTCACCTCGACCATGCGGCTCTGCAAGGGCGTGATCCGGGGCATGATGAAGGCGCGCTGGGGCCGGATCGTGAACATCTCGTCGATCGTGGGTGCCACCGGCAACCCCGGCCAGGCGAACTACGCCGCGTCGAAGGCCGGCATGGTGGGCATGTCGAAGTCGCTGGCCTACGAGGTGGCCAGTCGCGGGATCACGGTGAACTGCGTGGCGCCGGGGTTCATCACCACGGCGATGACCGACAAGCTGACCGACGACCAGAAGTCCGCGATCCTCGCCCAGGTGCCCGCCGGGCGGATGGGCGAGGCGGCGGAAATCGGTGCGGCGGTGCTCTATCTCGCCAGTCCCGAAGCGGGCTACGTCACTGGCGCGACCTTGCATGTGAACGGCGGAATGGCCATGCTCTGAGGCGGCAGCAATTGCGTTTGCCTTGCCGGGACGATGTGCTATAGCCGCGCCAGAATCTGCCGGGACCGTCAGAAGACGCTCGGCAAACCGCCTGTCTGGCGATACGACCCAGAGGCCCCCGCGGCCCGAAACCCAGCCGGGCGAAGACCCCGAGGAATTGTGAGGAACTGACATGAGCGACATCGCCGATCGCGTGAAGAAGATTGTGGTCGAGCATCTTGGCGTCGAGGAGGACAAGGTGATCGAAAACGCCTCGTTCATCGACGACCTGGGCGCCGACAGCCTCGACACCGTCGAGCTTGTCATGGCCTTCGAGGAAGAGTTCGGGATCGAGATCCCCGACGATGCCGCCGAGACCATCCAGACCTTCGGCGACGCCGTCAAGTTCATCAAGGAAGCCTCGTAAGGCGTCCATCCCTTCCGCAAGGAAGACCTCGCGGCGCCCCAAGGGGCGCCGTTTTTCTTTGCTCAGGCGACGACGCCCCAGATCAGCCGGATGGCCAGGAGCGTCAGCAGCACCAGCACCAGGCGGTCGAAGGCCACCGGTGACAGGCGCTTGGCCAGCCAGTTTCCGACCGGCATGAAGCCCAGCAGCGGAATCAGTGCCGCGAGGCTGAGCAGGAACCTGTCCCAGGTGAGAAGGCCGAACCCGACCAGGGCCGGGACCTGCACCAGGCTCATCCCGGCGAAAAGCGACGAGATGGTCACGATGAAGGCCTCGCGCGGGATACGCAGCGCGTTGAGGAAGCTGACCGACACCGGTGCCGAAAGCCCGGCCGATCCCTGAAGCACACCCGAGACAAGACCGACGGGCCAGACCAGGCGACGTGCTGCGTCCCACGGGATCCTGAAGCCGGGCCGGGCGATGCGCAGCAGGATGTAGACCACGACCGCGCCGGCGATGATGAGGGTCAGCGCCTCGACCGGAAGCGTGACAAGAATGATCGTGCCAAGAAAGGTGCCTGTCCCGCCGCAGACCGCGTATTTCAGGGCGAAGCGGTCGGGCAGGTGGGCGGCGTGGTACTTGCGCAGCTGCATGATGTTCATCACCAGGCCCGGAACGGCCATCATCACGACGGCGAAGCGCACGTCGTAGAAGGCGGCCATGACGGGAATGGCGATGACCGGCGCGCCCGCGCCGGTGGCGCCCTTCATCGTGCCGCCAAGGGCCAACGCGGCAAAGATCACGGCGAAGGTCGCCGGGTCGTAGGTGAGAACGGAGCCCGTCATTTCGGGGGCTGTTTCATGCGTCAGGACGGCCGGGGCGGAGCGACGCTGCCACGTTCGATGAGCTTGACGGGAAGGATGGTGGTCGTCGGAATCGGCGCCTTGGGGTCGGTCATGATCTTCATCAGAAGTTCGGCCGACAGGCGGCCCACGTCGAATTGCTGGACCCGGATGGTGGTCAGGCCGGGCGGCATGAGGTCGAGGAAGGGCATGTCGTTGAAGCCGGTGACCGACATGTCGTCGGGGCAGGTGAGCCCGTGCTTCTTCAGCACGTCGATCGCGCCCAGCGCCAGACGGTCGTTGGCGCAGAGGATGGCGGTGAACTTCCGGTTCTGTCGCAGCAGGTGGTCGGCGCAGCGCCGCCCCTCGTCCTCGTCGAAACGGGCAGCGAGAACGACCGCCTCGCGCGGCAGGTTCAGCCCGAGGTCGCGGGCGGTTTCCTCGAAGGTGCGCAGGCGCAAGAGGCCGGTGGACAGGGATTGCGGGCCCGCGATATGCGCGATTCGCCGATGGCCGGCGTCGTAGAGGTGGCGCAGAGCCAGGCGGATTCCCTCGGCATCGTCGTTGACGACGCTGGGGATGGTCGAGCCGTCGATCTGGCGGTTGACCGTCACCACCGGCACGCCCTGCCGCGCGAGTTCGACGATCCGCGGGTCCGACCGGGGGGCAGCGGCGTCGATGATGCCGTCGACGCCGCGTTCCAGAAGCACTTCGACCAGCTTGGCTTCGCGGTCGGGGTCGCTGTCTGTATTCACGAGGATCGACGCGTAACCGTGCGGTTCCAGAACGCTTTCCACGCCGCGGACAATCGGCGGGAAAAGTGGGTTGGTGATGTCGGGCAGCATCATCCCCACGGTCATCGTGCGTTTCGTTCGCAGGCCCGAGGCAAGTCTGTTGCGGCGATAGCCCATCTTCTCGGCGGTGGTGCGCACCCGTTCGACGACTTCGGCCGTCAGGGACTTGTTCGCATCGGGGTCGAGCGCGCGAGAGACGGTCGAGACATGAACCCCCGTCTCGCGTGCAATGTCCTTCAGGGTCACTGTCTTGGTCATGTCCGTCCCGGCAACAGCCATTCTGCAATTCGGTTCAATTACAAGGAAAGATAGACCGGTAAGGGGGCAAGCCGCAATCGGTTGCGCAAAGAACTTGACCGCCGATGCACATTTGCATACCGTCCCTGCAAACGATTGCGCGCTGCTGCGCAGACCAAAGTTCCGTGCGCGGAGCGATCATTCATGTGGAGGACGGTGCTATGAGCAAACTGAAGATTGGTTGGGTCGGTATGGGGCGCATGGGCTATCCCATGGCCGAGCGGCTGGTGAAGGCCGGATACGACGTCTACATCTGGAACAGGACGCGGTCGAAGGCAGAGCCTCTTGCCGCGAAGGGCGCCACCCTCGTCGACAGCCCGCGCGACCTGGCGCATGTGGATGTCCTGGGCACGATGGTGTCCACCGGCAAGGATGTCGAACAGGTCTATTTCGGCGAGAACGGCGTGCTTTCGGGCAGTGCCACGCCGGGCATCTTCCTTGATTGCTCGTCCATCGCGGTCGACCAGTCGGCCGACCTGCGCCGCCGTCTGGCAGAGCGTGGAGCCGAGCTTGTCGCATCGCCGGTCAGCGGCAATGGCAAGTGCGTCAAGGCGAGCAAGCTCAGCGCCGTCGTCTCGGGGCCGCGCGCGGCCTTCGACAAGGTCGAGCCGATCATCGGCGCCATCGCCGGCAACGGCGTGTCCTACGTGGGCGAGGGCGAGCTGGCCCGCTTCTGCAAGATTGCCCACAACGTGTTCCTTGGCGTCGTGACCCAGAACCTTGCCGAGATCACGGTGCTGGCCGAAAAGGCGGGGGTGCCGCGGCACGCCTTCCTCGACTTCATCAACAACTCGGTGATGGGGTCGATCTTCACGCGCTACAAGACCAACGCCTTCGTCAACCTCGACTGGACGACGACCTTCACGCCGGAGCTTCTGCGCAAGGACCTCGACCTTGGTCTCAGCTCGGCGCGGGCGCTTGACGTGCCGATGCCGGTGACGGCGGCCACGCGCGAGGCGCTTCAGGCGCATTTCGGCGCGGCCACGCTGCACGACGACCCGGAGGCCTATTTGCAGAAGGACTTCGCCGCCATCCTCGAGACGGTGGCGCTGGCCGCCGGCCTCAAGCTCGAGAGCGAGAATGCGCCCTATCCCACGGGGCTCGAGGTGCCGCAGGCGGCCGAATAGGCCCCTGCGACCCGTTGCGCGCAGAACAAACAAACAAGGATCGCGCAGTGAAGACCGGATCGGGACGCTCAGGTCGCCCCGCTCCACCAAACAAGGGAGAGAGACAATGAAAATTCGTGAGCTTCTTGCAACAACGGCGGTCGTGTCGATGGTCGCCACGGCCGCGGCCGCGGAGATCAAGATCGGGGCGTCGCTGCCCCTGACCGGTGCGTTCTCGATCGCGGGGTCAAAGCATGAGCTGGGCTATCAGCTCTGCGTGGACCTGATCAACGAGCGGGGCGGCATCAACGGCGAGATGGTCGAACTGATCATGTCGGACAACCGTTCCGACCCTGCCACGGCGATCAACCAGTACGAGCGGTTCATCAACGTCGACGGCGTGGATGCCGTCTTCGGGACGTTCTCGTCGCGGCTGAGCTTTCCGGTCGCCAGCATCCTGGAGAAGAACAACTTCGTGCACCCTGTGCCCGCCGGCGGCGCGCTGCGGATCTATTCGCAGGGTCACGACAAGATCTTCTACTTCCAGCCCAATGCGGCGGAATACATCGGCTCGTCGCTGACCTCGATGATCCAGGATCTTGTCGATGAGGCAGATGCGCCCAAGACGGCCGCGGTCGTCGTGGCCGACGATTTCTTCGCCAACGCGGTCGAAGCGGGTCTTCTGGGCACGCAGGTGATCGACCCTGCCGACGGCAGCGTGGTCGAGGACATGGCGCCCGGCTATCTGTCGGAGGCCGGGATCGAGGTGGTCTATTCCGAGAAGTGGCCCGAAGAGGGGTTCAACGACTGGCTGAACCTCGCGAACTCGATCAAGCGGTCGGGGGCGGAATTGATCATCGCGCTGACGGCCTCGGCCGAAGAGGCGGTGCAGATCACCCGCGCGCTCAAGACCGTGCGGGCCGAGCCCAAGATGGTCTATTACAGCCAGGGGACGCAGGCCGAGTTCTACGAAGGGACCCAGGAAGCGTCAGAGGCCATCCTGATCCACACCTCGTGGCATCCGTCGGCACCCTTCGAGGGCACGCTGGCCGGGCAACCCTTCTCGAACCAGGATTTCGTCGAGACCTATCGCGAACGGTTCAACGCCGAGCCGGACGAGGACGCGGCGATTCCCTTCGCCGTGTGCCAGGGGATCGAGCAGGCGATCGCAGGGGCCGGGTCGACCGACAACGACGCGATGTCGGCCTGGCTCAAGGCGCGCACGGCGGACGAGCCGGTCCGCACGATCCTTGGCCGCTTTGCCTGGGACGAGCGCGGACTGCCGGTGAACAAGCCCTTCCTGA
The DNA here is from genome assembly GCA_963709395.1 of uncultured Alphaproteobacteria bacterium. Lineage (GTDB taxonomy): Bacteria > Pseudomonadota > Alphaproteobacteria > Rhodobacterales > Rhodobacteraceae > CAVPWP01. The sequence continues at coordinate 314,318 of CAVPWP010000001.1, read as the reverse complement.
TGGCGCAGTGGAACGGCGGTGAGCTTCAGTTCGTCTATCCGACCGACGAATTCGACACCTCGCCCATGATCTATCCCAAGCAGGGCTTCTGAAGCCTCTTCCGGCGGCCGGTGAATGCGCCGGCCGCCAGAACCACCACAGACACCGATACCATCACCTATGAAGGGGAGGCACGCGTGCTCGAGGTCAAGGGACTTTGCAAGTATTTCGGCGGGATCCGGGCGGTCGACGACTGTTCGTTCAAGGCCGAAGCGGGGCGGATCACGGCGCTGATCGGTCCGAACGGCGCGGGCAAGACGACCGCCTTCAACTGCATCAGCCGGATCATGACGCCGACCAGGGGCGAAGTGTGGCTCGACGGCGAGCGGATCGACGGGCTGCGACCGCACAAGATCACCGCACGGGGCCTTTCGCGCACCTTCCAGATCTCGCGCAACCTGGCCGACATGACCGTTCTCGAGAATGTCATCTGCCAGTCCAAGACCCGTGGCTGGCGCGATCTGATCAAGCCGGCGATGAGCCCCGAGGAGATCGACAAGGCGCTGGGTATCCTCGACTTCCTTGGGATCACCCGCATCGCCCATGAGGACGGATCGAACCTGAGCTATGGCCAGAAGAAGCTCATGGACCTCGCCGCACTTCTGATGAGCGATCCCAAGATCATCCTGCTGGACGAACCCGCCGGCGGCGTGAACCCCACGCTTCTGGAAGAGATCATCGGCCATATCCGCAAGCTGAACGAACAGGGTCTCACCGTGCTGATCGTCGAACACAACATGGAGCTGATCATGCGGTTGTCGCACCGCGTCGTCGTCATGGCGCAGGGCACCGTGATCGCAGACGGCACCCCCGACGAAGTGCGCGAGGACCCCAAGGTCCTCGACGCCTATCTGGGCGGCGCGCTGGAGGATGCGGCATGAGCGGTCTTCTGGAAGTCACCGACCTTGTCGCGGGCTATGGCGATGGTCCCGCGATCCTGAACGGCGCGCAGCTGTCGGTGCAGCCGGGCAAGGTGCATTGCATCATCGGACCGAACGGGGCGGGGAAATCCACGCTCCTGAAGGCGATCGTGGGCATGCTGAAGGTCCGGCAGGGCGACGTGCGCTTCAAGGGCAAGAGCCTCAAGGGCCTGCGACCCGACCAGGTGCTGCGGCAGGGCATCTGCTTTGTCCCGCAGGAACGCGCGCTTTTTCCCAAGATGACCGTGCGCGAGAACCTGCGGATGGGCGGGTTCTCGATGTCCGACAAGTCGGGGCTGGAGCGCCGGATCGACGAGATCGAGGAACGGTTTCCGATCCTGAAGGAGCGCCGCGAACAGCACGCCGGCACCATGTCGGGCGGCCAGCAGCAAACGCTGGCGATGGCGCGCACGATGATCCTCAAGCCCGAGATCGTGATGCTGGACGAGCCGTCTCTGGGGCTTGCGCCCAAGATCGTGCAGGAGGTGTTCAAGATCATGCAGGTCATGGCCGAAGAAGGCATCACCATCCTGCTGGTCGAACAGAATGCGTTGATGGGGCTGCGCCACGCCGACTGGGGCGTCGTGCTCGACCTTGGCAAGACCCTGTTCGAGGGGCCTGCGAAGGAGGTGCTTGGCGACCCGCGCATCCAGGAACTCTACCTCGGCGGAAAGAAGGCGGCGTAATGGCGGACATCGTCCAGATACTCATCCTCGGTCTGGCCCTTGGCGGCGTCTATGCCCTCATGGGGTCGGGTCTGAGCCTTGTCTTCGGCGTGATGCGCATCGTGAACCTCGCGCACCCGTCGCTGATCATGGTCGGGGCCTATGTGGCCTACTGGGCCTTCCGGCTTTACGGCATCGACCCGCTGGTGATCCTGCCGGTGGCGATGATCATCCTCGCCGCGACAGGCGTGCTGCTCTACAAGCTGGTGTTCGAGCGCGAGGCCCGGTCGGCCAAGTATTCCGAGATGACCGTCCTTCTGACCTTCGCCCTGGCGATGGTGGTCGAGGGCGCGCTTGGGACGGCCTTCACCAACACGCAGCGCGTCACCTCGCCCGACTATGCGACCGACGCCTTCTTCTTCGGAAGTGTCTTCATCCCCAAGGGCCAGCTCTACGCCGGGATCGTCTCGCTGGTGATCATCTCGTCGCTGGCGGTGTTCCTCAAGTTCTCGCGCTTCGGCAATGCGATCCGCGCCACGACGCAGAACCGCGAGGCGGCCGAACTGCTGGGCGTGAACGTGAACTTCGTCGGCCTCGTGAGCTTCGCCATCGGCCTGGCCCTTGCGGGGGCGGCCGGATCGCTGGTGTCCTTCGTCTTCTCGTTCTACCCGTCCAAACACTGGGAGTGGATCGCGATCCTGATGTCGCTCGTCGTGCTCGGGGGCATGGGGTCGATTCTCGGCACCGTGCTTGCCGCCTACATCCTTTCGGTCGTGGCGGCCTTCGTCGGGTTCTACTTCGGTGCGACCTGGTCGACGCTGACCTTCTTCGTGGCGCTCTTCGTGGTGCTGCTTGTCCGGCCGCAGGGCCTGTTTGGCGAAAAACCGGAGTTGGCATAATGGCTAGTCTCGACACAGGTGACGTGATCGCGGCACGCCGCGACTATAACGCAAGCATCGCCGCCTCGGTCGACAAGAAGCGCGCGACCTGGTTCCCGCTTCTGGTCCTCGCGATCCTGCTGGCGCTTCCGGCGCTGCAGTTCGTGGGCAACTACAACTACCTGCTGCACCTTGTGCTCTTCACCGCCTGCTATGTGGTGATGGCTTCGGGATGGAACATCCTGGGCGGATACACCGGCTATATCTCGCTGGGTCACAACGTGTTCTTCGCGATCGGCGGCTATTTCGCCGGCATGATCTTCGCCCGCTACGGCATCTCGACCATCGTGATGGCTCCGATAGCGGGTCTGGTCGCGGGGGTCGTGGGATTCCTCATCGGGCTGATCACGCTGCGGGTGCGGGGGCCCTCCTTCATCATCTCGTCGCTGGCACTGGTGATGATCTTCCGGATCTTCTTCGAGAACTGGCATTTCGTGGGCGGGGCCGCGGGCGTGGCGCTGCAGGCCAACGACCTGCCGGTGCAATGGGCCAAGCTGCCGTACTACTACGCTTTCGTCGTGATGGCGGCCTTCGCGGTCTGGTCGTCCTACAAGATCAAGCATTCGAAGTTCGGGCTTGGCCTGCGCGCGATCTCGAAGGACGAGATCAAGGCCGAAAGCGCAGGGATAGACACCCGGTTCTACAAGACCCTTGCCTTCGCTCTGTCGGCGTTCTTCGTGGGCATGGCGGGCGCGGTCTGGGGCGAGTACCTCACTTACATCCGGCCCAACATCTACCTTGTGATCCTGATCTCGGTGAACATGGTTCTGATGTGCATCCTGGGCGGCAAGGGAACCGTCGCGGGACCCGTGGTCGGCGCGATCATGATCGTGGCCTTCAACGAGCTTTTCGTGGCCACGCTGGGCGCGTCCGAGATCAACATCCTTGCGACCGGCCTGATCATGATGCTGTCGCTGATGTTCTTCCCGCTGGGGATCGTGGGCACGCTGGCGTTGCACAAGAAACTTCCCCGCATCCTGAACTGGGACTAGGGCATGGCCGGATTTGTCCTTTACAACGCGCCGCAATCGACCTGCAGCCAGCGTGTGCGCTATGCGCTGCACGCCAAGGGGCTGGAGTTCGAGGAACACAAGCTGGACCTCTTTTCCGGTGACCAGCTGAAACCGGAGTATCTTGCAATCAACCCCAATGGCGTCGTGCCGTCCCTCGTGCATGACGGCGTGCCGGTGATCGACAGCGCGGTGATCCTTGAATACCTCGAGGATATTCTTCCCGACGTGGCGCGGATGCGCCCCGAGGACCCGCACGAAGTGGCGCGGCTGCGCGCGATGATGCGGTTCGTCGACGAGGTGCCGACACCCGCGGTTCGGGTGCCGTCCTACAACCTTGCCTTCCTGCCGCATTTCCAGGCCATGAGCGACGAGGCCTTCCAGGCGCTGTGCGACAGCAAGCCGCTTCGGCGCGAGTTCCTGATGCGGATGGGCCGGACCGGGTTCCCGCAGGCCGATATGGACGAGGCGATGGGGCGTCTGCGCCGCGGGGTCGAGCGCATGGCGGGCTGGCTTTCGGACAGCGGCGGGCCCTGGATCATGGGGACGCAGCTGTGCCTTGTCGACCTTGCGATCATGCCGATCATCGTGCGGATGGACGACATCAACCTCGGGTCCCTGTGGGACGACCACCCCGCGGTTCAGGAGTGGCTCGACCGCATCCGGGCCACGCCGGAATTCGGGCGCACCTTTTATCACGGGGCGCTTCTGACCGAGAAATACCCGCATCTGGCGGAATTGAAGGCGCGACACATGGCGCCGGCGGAGGGCTGAAATGCAGGCGATCCCCTATATGCTGGCGGCGATCGCCGTCGGGGTGCTGGTCGCGGCCCAGCCGCCCCTGAACGCGATCGTCTCGCGCGCGGTGGGCAGCGCGATGGGCGCATCGGCGATCCAGATCTTCGTTGCCCTGTTCTTCGCACTGGTGATCGTCGTCGTGACGGGATCGGGCGAGATCAACCGCGCCACGCTGTCGACGGTGCCATGGTGGGCCTATTTCGCTGGGATCTTCGGGGCGCTCTTCGTCGTCTCGGGCGTCGTGATCGCGCCCGTGACGGGGGCGCTGGTGTTCTTTGTCTGCATCATCGCCGGGCAGTTGCTGGGCTCGATGCTGGCGGACCATTTCGGTGCCTTCGGCCTCGCGGTGCGAGAGATCTCGCTGCCCCGGGTGATCGGGTTCGTGCTGGTCCTCGTGGGCGCGGTGCTTGTCGGCAAGTACTGATCCGGGCACGCACGGAGCAGCGAGTTTCGGGAAGCGAAGTGTGACGTTGCAGCGCCGATCGGGAAATCGATTGCGCGGATCGCCGGACGATGCGCCACAAGGAAGATGGGATGCCGGCGGGGGACCGCCGCACGAGGTTCGAAGGGAGAGCAGGATGACCGCGCAGGGAGCCGCACGGCTGGCGGCGGAGGGCAGCCCGGAGCAGGCCCGCCCGGTGATCGAGGCCAGGGGGGCGGGCATGGAGTTTCCCTGCCCGGTCGTGGCCCTGGACGATGCGACCTTTCGCATCCGGCAGGGCGAGTTGGTTTCGTTCATCGGGCCGTCGGGGGTGTGGCAAGCAGAGCCTTCTTTGGCATGATGAAAGGAACACAGAGATGAGTGAGAAGGATCCCCGCGTCGCGGCGGCGGCTGCGCACTGGTCGCACCGCCTGGTGGCGAACGGCGTGCCGCTGGCCGATTTTCAGGATGTGACCGACGGCATCGACCGCTGGGAAGACTGGTGTGCGGCCTGGGTCGCGCGGGGCGATGTTCATCTGGCCCTGGGCGAGGAGTCGGAGGCGGCGGGCTATGGCCTGAGCGCGGGCGAGCATTTCACCACGGCGGCGGTCTGCTACCACTTCGGCAAGTTCCTGTTCGTGCATGACATCCCTCAGATGAATGCCGCGCATGCCAAGGCCGTGGCGGCGCGAAGGCGCGCGTTGCCGCTGCTCGACCCGCCCGGCGAGCGTGTGGCGATCCCGTGGAACGGCGACACGCTTTACGGCATTCTGCGCCGGCCACGCGGCGTCGACCGGCCGCCCGTGGTGGTCATGGTCATGGGCCTCGATTCCACCAAGGAAGAGATGCACACGAACGAACAGGTGTTCCTCGATCGCGGACTGGCGACGCTGGCCTTCGACGGGCCGGGGCAGGGCGAGGCGGAAGCCGCCCACGGAATCCTGCCCGAATACGAAGGGCCGGTCGGGGCGGTGATCGACTGGCTTGAAACCCGCGCAGATGTGGACGCGGGCCGGGTCGGGCTCTGGGGGGTCAGCCTTGGCGGCTATTACGCGCCGCGCGCCGCCGCCTTCGAGCCCCGGGTCCGCGCCTGCGTCTCCCTGACCGGGCCGTTTGATTTCTCCGAGGCCTTCGAGCGGGCGCCGGGCCTGACGCGGGCGGCCTTCGTGGTGCGGACGCGCACCGGCAGCGAAGAGGCCGCCCTTGCGGTCGCCAGGCGGATGTCTCTGGCCGGGGTGGCCGAGCGCATCATCTGTCCGGTCTATATCGTGGGCGGCGCGCTCGACCGGGTGATTCCGCCCGATCATGCCCAGCGGCTGGCCTCGGCGGTGTCCGGGCAGGTCACGCTGAACATGGTGGCCGACGGCAATCATGTCGCCAACAACCGGCCCTACAAGTACCGCACGCAGGTCGGAGACTGGATGGCCGCGCAGCTTTCGGCCTGACGCCGCACGGGACAAAAGTTGCCCGAAATGACGGCAAGAGGTTGTGCGAACGATTGCATAGGCTGTAGTATAGCGTAAACACGGCAGGAGAATCTCTGCCGCAGCCGCGTCACCTCGCACTGCACCAATGGAGGATTTTTGAGATGAACCAAGCATTGAACCCGCGGATATTGCAGCCTGGGGACATGGATCCACACTGGCGCTGGGAGGGGCGTTTGCCTGCGTGGGGGCATACGTCTGTTGATTTCGAGCGTCGCGTGGATCACGACCGGTTGCGGCGGTATCGTCTGAGCCGAGCGAAGGAGGCGCTGAAGACGTCGCAGTGCGGGTCGCTTCTGATGTTCGACGTGAACAACATCCGGTATGTGTCGGGGACGAAGATCGGGGAGTGGGAGCGGGACAAGATGTGCCGGTTCTGCCTTCTGACCGGGGATGACGAGCCTTACGTGTGGGACTTCGGGTCGGCGGCGGTGCATCACCGCAAGTTCGCGGACTGGCTCGATCCCGAGCACATGCGGGCGGGCGTCGTGGGGATGCGCGGGACGATCCCGCCGTCCTTCGGGCTGATGAAGCGCTATGCCGAGGAGATCGCGGGTCTGATCCGGGACGCGGGCATGGCGGACATGCCGGTGGGCGTGGACTATGCCGAGACGGCGATGTTCTTCGCGCTGCAGGAGGCGGGTCTGAACGTGGTGGACGGCCAGCAGATCATGCTGGGCGCGCGCGAGATCAAGAACGTGGACGAGATCCAGCTTCTGACGCAGGCGGCGTCGATGGTGGACGGCGTCTACCACATGATCTGGGAGGAGCTGAAGCCGGGGATCCGCGAGAACGACATCGTGGCGATGGCCAACAAGATGCTCTACGAGATGGGGTCGGACGACGTCGAGGCGATCAACGCGATCTCGGGCGAGCGGTGCAACCCGCATCCGCACAACTTCACGGACCGCTACTTCCGGCCGGGCGACCAGGCGTTCTTCGACATCCTGCAGAGCTACCAGGGCTACCGGACCTGCTATTACCGGACGTTCAACATCGGGCGGGCGACGCCGGTGCAGCACGACGCCTATGTGAAGGCGCGCGAGTGGCTGGACCTCGCGATCGACCGGATCAAGCCGGGGGTGACGACGGACCGTGTGGCCGAGGTCTGGCCGACGGCGCAGAGCCTTGGGTTCCCGGACGAGCTCAGTGCCTTCGGGCTTCAGTTCGGGCACGGGCTGGGCCTGGCGCTGCACGAGCGTCCGATCATCAGCCGGGCGGTGAGCCTGGAGAACCCGATGGTGATCGAGACCGGGATGGTGTTCGCGCTGGAGACCTACTGCCCGGCGGCGGACGGCTACTCGGCGGCGCGGATCGAGGAAGAGGTGGTCGTGACGGACACGGGCTGCGAGGTGATCTCGCTGTTCCCGGCCGAGGAACTGCCGATCGCGAACCGGTACTGACCTCCCCACGGGTCCGGCCCGGGCTGTCTGGGCCTGATCTGGGCCTGATCTGGGGCCTGATCTGGGGCGGACCCCTTTGGGGGCGCAACGCGTCCGGAGCCGGATCCCCTCGGGGGCCGAGCTTCGGGGGCCGAGCTTCGGGGGCAAGAGACCGACGGACATCACGAGACCGACGGACATCGAGGAACATCGGAGGACCACATGGCGCGCAAGCCGGCAACGAACGCCGAGGACTATCTTCGGATGTATCGTCAGATGGTGCGGATCCGCACCTTCGAGGATCAGGCGAACCAGCTTTACCTGTCGGCGAAGATGCCGGGGCTGACGCATATGTACTCGGGACAGGAGGCGGTCGCGGTGGGGATCTGCGAGGCGCTGACCGACGCGGACCGGATCACCTCGACGCACCGGGGCCACGGGCATTGCGTGGCCAAGGGGGCGGAGTTCCAGGCGATGTTCTGCGAGCTTCTGGGCAAGGCCGAGGGCTATTGCCGGGGCAAGGGCGGGTCGATGCACATCGCCGACCAGAGCCATGGCAACCTCGGCGCCAACGCGATCGTCGGCGGCTCGATGGGGATCGCGACGGGGGCGGCGCTGCGCGCCAGGCTGCAGGGCTCGGACGACGTGACGGTGTGCTTCTTCGGCGACGGGGCGACGGCGCAGGGGCTGTGGTACGAGGTGATGAACATGGCCGCACTCTGGAAGCTGCCGGTGATCTACGCCTGCGAGAACAACGGCTACTCGGAGTATACGAAGACCGAGGAGATCGCGGCGGGATCGCTGACGGCGCGGGCCGAGGCCTTCGGGATCGAGGCCCATGTGGTCGACGGCCAGGACGTGCTGGCGGTGAACGCGCTGGCGCAGAAGCTGGTGGCGCGGGCGCGCAAGGGCGAGGGTCCGTTCTTCGTGGAACTCAAGACCTACCGCTACCACGGGCACCATGTGGGCGACATCAACCGGGGCTACTACCGCTCGAAGGAAGAGGAGGCGCTCTGGACCGGAGAGCGCGATCCGATCGTGAACTTCGGGCGCTGGCTCGGGGAGCAGGGCCTGGCCTCGGAGGAGGAGCTCGGCGCGATCCGCTCCGAGATCGAGGCCGAGGCGGAGGCGGCGGTGGCCTATGCGCTCGAGGCGGCCTATCCGCCCGAGGACGAGGTGACGATGCATGTCTTCGCCGACGGGGCGGTTCCGGTCGTCACGGGGGGTGCGGCATGAAGGACGGCGTGGACAGGACGAACGGCAAAGAGGGCGGCATGCGCGAGATCACCTTGTCGAAGGCGGTGAACGAGGCGATCGCCGAGGAGATGCGGCGCGATCCGACGGTCTTCCTGATCGGCGAGGACGTGGCCGAGGCGGGCACGCCGTTCAAGGTGCTGTCGGGGCTGGTCGAGGAGTTCGGGCCCGAGCGGGTGATCGACACGCCGATCTCGGAGCCCGGCTTCATGGGGCTGGCGGTGGGGGCGGCGATGACCGGTTCGCGCCCGATCGTGGACCTGATGTTCGGGGACTTCCTGTTCCTGGTGATGGACCAGCTCTGCAACCAGGCGGCCAAGACGCATTACATGTCGGGGGGCAAGCTGAAGGTGCCGCTGGTGCTGCGCACGAACCTGGGCGCCACGCGGCGCTCGGCGGCGCAGCACAGCCAGTCGCTGCATGCGCTGGTGGCGCATATCCCGGGGCTGAAGGTGGCGCTGCCGTCCTCGGCCTACGAGGCCAAGGGGCTGATGAAGACCGCGATCCGGGACGACAACCCGGTGGTGATCTTCGAGGACAAGCTGATGTACCAGGACAAGGCCATGGTGCCCGAGGAGGACTACCTGATCCCCTTCGGCCAGGCGGCGGTGCTGCGCGAGGGCCGGGACGTGACGCTGGTGGGGACCTCGTCGATGGTGCAGGTCTGCCTGAAGGCGGCCGAGGCGCTTGCGGCCGAGGGGATCTCGGCCGAGGTGATCGACCCGCGCACGATCGTGCCGCTGGACGAGGAGACGATCCTCGAGAGCGCGCGCAAGACGGGCCGCGCGGTGGTGGTGGACGAGGGGCACCAGAGCTACGGGGTGACCGCCGAGATCGCGAGCCGGATCGCCGAGAAGGCGTTCTATCACCTCGACGCGCCGGTGCAGCGGATGGGGGCGATGGACGTGCCGGTGCCGTTCTCGCCGGCGCTCGAGGATCTGACGGTGCCGACGCCCGAGGGTGTGGCCGAGCGGGTGCGCAAGCTGATGCGCGGGGAGATCTGAGATGGCGCATGAGGTGACGATGCCGCAGCTCGGCATGGCGCAGGACAGCGGGCTTCTGGTGGCCTGGCACAAGGCGCCGGGCGACGCGGTCGCGAAGGGCGATGTTCTGTTCGAGGTCGAGACCGACAAGGCGGTGATGGAGGTCGAGGCGGCGGCGGCGGGCATCCTGCTGGAGCGGCGCGTGGCCGAGGGCGAGGACGTGCCGGTGGGCGAGATCCTGGCGCTGATCGGGGCCGAGGGCGAGACGGCCCCCGCGAAGACCGACGCGAAGGCACGAGGCGAAGGCCGAGGCCAAGGCCGAGGCGCCGAAGGAAGAGCCGAAACCCGAACCGGCGGAGGCCCCGAAGACGGAAGCCCCGAAGGCCGCGCCCCTGCGCCCGCCCCTGCGCCCGCCCCTGCGGCGGCTGCGGGCGGCAAGATCCTGGCCTCGCCCAAGGCGAAGGCGCTGGCGGCCGAACAGGGGCTCGACCTGGGCCGGCTGGCGGCGGCGGGGCATCCGCAGCCCTACCGGGCGGCGGATCTCGAGCTTCTGAAGGCGATGCCCGCAGCGGCGGCGACAGCGGCGGCGGCCGGTGCGACCGGGGCACCCGCCCCGGCGGCGGTTCTGGCGCGCGCGCGGGTGCCCGCGGCGGCCTTCGACGCCTTCCTCGGCTGGGCCGGCGGCGAGGCCGAGGCCGATGCGGGAAGGGTTCTCGCGGCCTTCGCGGCCGGCGCGTTCCGCGCCGCTACGGGGGCGGCCACGGGGGTGGAGAGCGTCACCGTGCGCCTCTCGGCGCCGCGCGAGGCGACGGTGCTTTATGCCGACCCCGACCGCGCGGGCATCGGGCGGATGACGCCCGCAGAGGACGGGGCGGAAGGCGGTGTGCCCGACCTGATCGTCCAGGACCTGACCCGCACGCGCCTTGCCCATGTCGAGCTTGGCGCCAGCGCCGCGCCGACGCTGAGCATCGCGCGCGAGGGCGACGTGCTGGTGGCGACCCTTGCGGTGGCGGCCGGAACGCTCGACGATGACGCGGTGATCGCCTGCCTCGACGGCTTCGCCGGGCGGCTCGACGAGCCGCTGCGCCATCTGCTCTGACCCGCCATCTGCTCTGACTGAAGGACATGGACCGATGAACAAGCCCGTTCTCAACATCGACGCGCAGCAGTTCCTGACCGATCTGTGGATCGACGGCCAGTGGCGTCCGGGCGGCGAGGGCGCGCGCTTCGACGTGCTCAACCCGGCCGACGAGACGGTGCTGGCCTCGGTCGCCTCGGCCACGGTCGCCGATGCGGACGCCGCGCTCGACGCGGCCGGGGCCGCCTTCGCCGACTGGGCCGGGCGCACGCCGCGCGAGCGCTCCGAGATCCTGCGCCGCGCCTGGGAGCTGATGACCGCGCGGCTCGAGGAGTTCGCGCGTCTGATCACGCTCGAGAACGGCAAGGCGCGGGCCGATGCGATGGGCGAGGCGACCTATGCCGCCGAGTTCTTCCGCTGGTTCGCCGAGGAGGCGGTGCGCAGCGACGGGCTGATCAAGCACGCGCCGGCCTCGGGGGCGCGGATCGTGGTGCAGCACAAGCCCGCGGGGATCGCGGTGCTGGTGACGCCCTGGAACTACCCCGCGGCGATGGGCACGCGCAAGATCGCGCCGGCGCTGGCGGCGGGCTGCCCGGTGATCATCAAGCCGGCCTCGGAGACGCCGCTGACGATGCTGGCGCTGATGCCGCTTCTGGAAGAGGCCGGGGTGCCCCCGGGCATCGTGAACGTGCTGCCCTCGCGCAACACCGGCAAGCTCGTCGATCACCTGCTGCACGATCCGCGGGTGCGGGTGGTGTCCTTCACCGGCTCGACCCAGGTCGGCCGCACGCTTCTGCGCGCCGCCGCCGACCAGGTCCTGAAGCCCGCGATGGAACTGGGCGGCAACGCGCCGCTGATCGTCTTCGAGGATGCCGATCTCGACGGGGCGGTGCAGGGCGCGATGCAGGCCAAGATGCGCAACCTCGGCGAGGCCTGCACCGCGGCGAACCGGTTCTACGTGCACGAGGACGTCGCGGACGCCTTCACCGAGAAGTTCACCGCGGCGATGGCGGCGCTCAAGATGGGCGACGGGCGCGACCCGTCGGTCGACGTGGGCCCGCTGGTCAACGCGCAGACGCGCGACGACGTGGCCGGCTTCGTCGAGGACGCGGTGAGCAAGGGGGCCGAGGTGAAGCTCGGCGGGCAATTGCCGAACGGGCCGGGCTTCTTCTATCCGCCGACGGTGCTGACGAAGGTGCCGGCGCATGCGCGCTGCGTGCGCGAGGAGATCTTCGGCCCGGTCGCGGCGATCCAGACCTTCCGCGACGAGGCCGAGGTGATCGCGCGGGCCAACGACACCGAATACGGGCTGGTGGCCTATGTCTTCACCGAGAACATGAAGCGCGGGATGCGGGTCTGCGAGCGGCTCGACTACGGCATGGTGGGGCTGAACCGGGGCCTCGTCAGCGACCCCGCGGCGCCCTTCGGCGGCACCAAGCAGTCGGGGCTCGGGCGCGAGGGCGGACATGAGGGGATGCTGGAGTTCATGGAAACCCAGTACATCTCGACAAGCTGGTGAGGGCGCCATGGCCGAGGTGATCGCCAGCCCCGCGGTGCGCGCGCTGGCCGCGCGCCGGGGCGTCGACCTCGACGCGCTGGCCGCCCGGCTGGGGCGCACCACGCTCGCGCGCGAGGATGTCGAGGGCGCGGACACAGGAACGGGTGCGGGGGCCGCGCCCGGTCATGGCGCCCGCATCAGGGCTTCCCGGCGGCGACGATCCGCGCGCCTACTGGGCCAGCTACTGGGCGGTCGATCACGCGCAATACGGCCCCGTCACCGAGGAACCGATGCCGCGCATGGCGCAGGTCGGGGCCAGGAACCTCGCGGCCGCGAACGCGCTCATCCCCCAGGTGACCCATCACGACGCGGCCGATGTGCGCGCGATCGAGGCGTTCCGCGCCTCGCTGAAACGCGAGGCCGCCGCGAAGGGGCTCAGGCTCACCGCGCTGGCGTTCCACGTCAAGGCGCTGGCGGCCTGCCTGCGGGACCACCCGCGCTTCAACGCCTCGCTCTCGGCCGACGGCACCGCGCTGATCCTCAAGCACTACGTCCATGTCGGCATCGCCGTCGACACGCCCCACGGCCTCGTCGTGCCGGTGATCCGCGACGCCGACCGCAAGGGCCTCTGGGACATCGCCGCCGAGATCACCGCCCTCGCCGCCCGCGCCCAGGCCCGCAAGACCCGGCCCGACGACCTCGGCGGCGCCTCGATGACCATCACCAACCTCGGCGGCATCGGCGGCACCGCCTTCACCCCCATCGTCAACCCGCCCGAACTCGCCATCCTCGGCCTCACCCGAACCGAGATCAGACCCGCATGGGACGGCACGACCTTCCAGCCCGTCCCCACCGTCCCCCTCGACCTCTCCTACGACCACCGCGTCATCAACGGCGCAGACGCCGCACGATTCCTCGCAAACTACGCAAACATCATCGCAAATCCCCGGATGATGATGATCTGACAGAAGGATAGCCCATGAGCAGCACAACAGACGTGCGGTTTACCCTCAACGGGACAGCGGTCGAGGTCGGCGGGCCGGACGAGATGCCGCTGCTCTACGCGTTGCGGGACGGGCTTGGGCTCAAGGCCACGCGGTTCGGGTGCGGCGACGCGGCCTGCGGAGCCTGCATGGTGATCGTGGATGGCGAAGCGCGGACGTCCTGCGACCTGCCGATTTCCGCCATCGGAGGCGCGCGCATCGAGACCGCCGAGGGGCTGGACGGTGACCCGGCGCATCCGCTGCTCGCGGCGATGCTGAAGCATCAGGCGGGCCAGTGCGGCTATTGCCTTCCCGGCATCCTGATGGCGGCGAAGGCCTATCTCGATGCGGGCGGGGGCGCGGACCGCGCAGCGATCGCGGCGGCGCTGGACGCCAATCTCTGCCGCTGCGGGACGCATGTGCGCATCCTTGACGCCGTCGAGGAGGCGGCGCGGAAGATGACGGGGGCCTCGGCATGAACGCGCCCAAGCTGCCCGCGCCGCTCGAGGGCGCGCCCCTGATCCGCGACTGGTTTTCGGTCGGGGCCGACGGGACGATCACCATCCTGACCGGACGGGTCGAACTGGGGCAGGGCAGCCTGACCGCCCTGCGCCAGATCGCGGCGGACGAGCTTGAGTGCGCGCCGGACACCCTTGCGATCCATGCCGCCGATACCGGGGCCACGCCGGACGAAGGGTTCACGGCCGGCAGCATGTCGATCCCGCAGGGCGGGGCCTCGCTGCGTTGGGCGGCGTCGGCGCTGCGCGGAGCGATCCTTGCGGCGGCGGCCGGGCGGGTGGACCGTGGCGCGGAGGGGCTCACCTTCGAGGGCGGGGCGATCCTGCGCGATGGCGTCCCGCTGGACCTGACCTTGGCTGATCTGGCCGGGACGCTTGATCTGGCCCAACCGATCGCCGAGCTTGGCGCGCCGAAGCCACCGGCGGACCGGTGGCGCAAGGGACGGGACGCGCCGCGCCTCGATCTGCGCGAGCGGATGATCGGCGCGCCGTTCGTCCATGACCTCGACCTGCCGGGGATGCTTCATGGCAGGCCGGTCTATCCGCCCGCGCCAGGGGGAGAGCTGATCGAGCTTGACCTGGCGGCGCTGAAGGCGCGGCCTGGGGTTGTCGAGGTGGTGCGCGACGGGACCTTCGTCGGCGTGATCGCCGAAACCCCCTATGCGGCCACGCGGGCGGCGCAATGGGCGCGGGCGAACGGCACATGGTCGCGCGGTAAGGCGGGGCCGAACGACGCGCTGCAGGCGATCGCAGCGTCCGAGGAGCCTGCGACCATGGTGCACACGACCGGGGACGTGGCGTCTGCCGAGGGGCAGGTCTTCGAGACCGAAATCTCGCGCCCCTACCTGTTCCACGGGTCGATCGGTCCGTCGGCCGCCGTGGCTGAATGGGGCGACGACGAGGTGCGGGTCTGGACCCACAGCCAGGGCGTCTATCAGTTGCGCGAGGCGCTGGTGATGGCGCTTGGCCTGCCGGAAGAGCGGTTCCGGGTGATCCATGCTCCGGGCGCGGGCTGCTACGGGCACAACAGCGCGGACGACGCGGCCTTCGATGCCGTTCTGATGGCGCGGGCGGTGCCGGGCCGGCCGGTCAAGGTGGTCTGGGCGCGGGTCGACGAGTTCCGCACCGGGCCGATGGGGCCGGGGATGGTGACGCGGGCGAAGGCGACCGTGGGTGCGGACGGTCGGATCGCGGCGATGCAGGTCGTCGTGAATTCTGCCCCGCATGCGAATCGACCCGGGCGGAACGGGGCGCCGAACCTGGCCGCTGCCCCCTATCTGTCGACGCCGATCCCGCATGGTCGTTCGACCGACATCCCGCTGGCGCGCGGCGGGGCGGCGGACCGCAACGCGGTGCCGCTCTATACGATCCCCAACGTCGAGGTGCAGAAACGGCTGGTGCACGGCTTGCCGTATCGCACCTCGTCGCTGCGCGCACTTGGGGCCTTCGCGAACGTCTTCGCCATCGAGACGCTGATGGACGACATCGCGCACGAGTTGGGCGAGGACCCGGCCGCCTTCCGTCTGCGGCATCTCGACGATGCGCGGGCGCGCGAGGTGATCGAGGCCGTCGTGGCGCACGCGGCAGAGCAGCGCCGGACGCCGGAAGACGAGGGCTCGGGCTGGGGGCTTGGCTTTTCGCGCTACAAGAACATGTCGGGCTACTGTGCTGTAATGGCGCGGGTTTCGGTGGACGAGGACGTTCGGGTGACGGACGTTCTGGCCGTGGCCGACATCGGCGAGGTGGTAAGCCCGGACGGGGCCAGGAACCAGATCGAGGGCGGGATCGTCCAGTCGGTGAGCTGGGCCACGAAGGAGGCCGTGCCGTTCGATGGAGGCGGCGTGGCGGTGGAATCCTGGCTCGACTACCCGGTGCTGCGCTTCTCGGAAGTGCCGCGCGTGTCGGTCGACCTGATCGAACGGATGGAGCTCCCGGCGCTTGGCGCGGGAGAGATTTCGCAGGGGCCGACGGTGGCCGCGATCGGCAACGCGGTCCGCAACGCCCTGGGGGTGCGGGTGCGGCGGTTGCCGCTGAACCGGGACTCGATCTTCGAGGCACTGGTCTGAGGCCGTGGGTGGCCCGGATCATCGCGCAACTCATTTCGCTCCAGTCGCGCGCTGATTGCGCTGGGGCGCGTGGAATAGTATCTGCTTGGGAAACGGCGAACGGAACGAACCGGGGACAAGCATATGCGTCGAGTGGTGATCACGGGTCTTGGCATGGTGACTCCGCTGGCCTGCGGGGTCGAGGAGACCTGGGCGCGGCTTCTTGCCGGACATTCGGGGGCGCGAACGATCACGCGGTTCGACGCAAGTCACCTCGTGACGACCTATGCCTGCGAGATCCCGCGCGGCGACGGGTCGGACGGCACCTTCAATCCCGACGACTGGATGGAGCCGAAGGAGCAGCGCAAGGTCGACGAGTTCATCCTTTACGCGATGGCCGCGGCCGATATGGCGGTGCGCGATGCCGGCTGGATGCCCGAGGATACCGAAAGCCGCGAGCGCACCGGCGTCATGATCGGATCGGGGATCGGCGGGCTGTCCACCATCGCCGAGACCGCGATCACGCTGAAGGAGCGGGGGCCGCGGCGGGTGTCGCCGTTCTTCATCCCCTCGGCGCTCATCAACCTTGCCTCGGGACAGGTGTCGATCCGCTATGGCTTCAAGGGCCCGAACCACGCGGTGGTGACGGCCTGTTCCACGGGCGCCCATGCCATCGGCGACGCGGCGCGGCTGATCAAGTGGGGCGATGCCGACGTGATGATCGCCGGCGGTGCCGAAAGCCCGATCTCTGAGATCGGGATCGCAGGGTTCAACGCGGCGAAAGCGCTGTCGAGCAAGCGGGGCGATGCCCCCGAGACGGCGAGCCGGCCCTACGACGCGGACCGCGATGGGTTCGTGATGGGCGAGGGTGCGGGGGTCGTGGTTCTCGAGGAGTTTGAGCACGCCAAGGCGCGGGGGGCCAAGATCTATGCCGAGGTGCTGGGCTATGGCCTGTCGGGAGATGCCTATCACATCACCGCCCCTCCGGAGAGTGGCGAGGGCGGCGCGCGGGCGATGGCGTCGGCATTGAAGCACGCGGGGCTGACGCCCGCGGATGTGGACTACATCAACGCGCATGGCACATCGACCATGGCCGACACGATCGAGTTGGGCGCGGTCGAGCGGCTTCTTGGGCCCGAGGCGGCGGCGAAGGCGACCATGTCGTCGACCAAGTCGTCGATCGGGCATCTTCTGGGGGCCGCGGGTGCTGTCGAGGCGATCTTCTGCACGCTGGCGATCCGTGACCAGGTCGCGCCGCCGACGATCAACCTCGACAATCCGGCGGTCGAGACGGCGATCCATCTTGCGCCGAATGCGAAACAGGAGCGCAAGATCGACGTGGCATTGTCGAATTCCTTCGGGTTCGGGGGCACCAACGCCTCGCTCGTCCTTGGCCGGGTGACGGGCTGATGTGGCGCCACATCGCCGCCAATGCGCTGACGCTGTTCATCGTGGGCCTTGTCGCTGTCGCGGGGTTCGTCGCCTGGGCGCAATCGCAGTATCGCAGCGAGGGACCGCTGGCCGAGGCGATGTGCCTGCGCGTTACGACGGGGTCGAACATGCGCCGGGTGGCAGACACCCTGGTCGAAGATGGGGCGATCACCAATGCGTCGATTTTCCGGTTGGGGGCCGAATACTCGGGCAAGTCGGGCGAGCTGAAGGCGGGATCCTTTCTGATCCGGGAAGGCGCCACGATGGAAGAGATCGTGGACGCGATCACTCGCGGCGGACGCAGCACCTGCGGGACCGAGGTGGTGTACCGGATCGGCGTGGCGAGCCAGGAGATCGAGGTGCGCGAGCTCGACCCCGAGACCGAGCGCTTCGTGGTGCGCGCTGAGTTCGACCCTGCGGCAGGCGCGGTGGCCGAGGAGTATTCCGCCGTGCGCGAGATGGCGGATGCCCGTTACCGCGTGACGCTGGCCGAGGGGGTGACCAGCTGGCAGGTGGTCGAGGCGCTGAGGCTAGCGGATTTCCTGACTGGCGAGATTGCGGAGGTTCCCTCCGAGGGGACGCTTGCGCCCGAAAGCTATGAGGTCGTGGCCGGGGCGGAGCGGAGGCGACTTGCTGACCCGGATGGCCGCGCTTCAGACCGAGCGGCTGTCCGAAGCCTGGGCGAACCGGGCCGAGGGGCTGCCGATCGACACGCCGGAGGAGGCGCTGATCCTGGCCTCGATCATCGAGAAGGAGACCGCGATTCCCGAAGAGCGGCCGACGGTTTCGAGCGTTTTCGTCAACCGGCTGGAACTGGGGATGCGACTGCAGACCGATCCCACGGTGATCTACGGTGTGACCGAGGGGCGCGGCGTTCTGGGGCGCGGATTGCGGCAGAGCGAATTGCGCGGGGCGACCCCCTGGAACACCTATGTCATCGACGGGCTGCCGCCGACGCCGATCGCCAACCCGGGCCTTCTGAGCCTTGAGGCGGCGCTCAATCCGCTGGAGACCGATTACATCTTCTTCGTGGCGGACGGCACCGGTGGGCATGCCTTCGCGACCAACCTTGCCGACCACAACGCGAATGTCGCGCGCTGGCGCCAGATCGAACGCGAGCGGGAGGCGGCCGGCGACGACGAGTGACGCAGGGGCCTGATGGCCCTTCGAGCCCTGCGACACAGGCCTCTCGGGGCAAACGTAGGGTTTCGTTAAGGACGGCGCACGGTTGGCGGGCACAACCGGAGATTTAGCACTTGACTCATCGAACGCCCTAAGGTATACCTTGAGGCAAGCTAGAAGAAGTGGGTAAGCGGCCCGGGGGAGACCTCGTGGTCGCTTTTCTGTTTCGCTCGTGCGGAAACGTATGAGAGGCAGGTTTCAACCACATGGCATTGATCACACCCTTGCGGGACGAGGGGGCGGCCGAGGATATTCTCGCGGTCGCGGAACGACACTTCGAAAGATCGCTGCGGGCCTTCGACGCGCTGGTCACGGAGATCGAGGGGCGCGCCGAAACCGGCGGCCCCGAGATTCAACGTGCGGCGCGGGAATTTCGCGCGGCGATGCAGGCCTTGTTCGACGAGAGGAAACGACTTGAGAGCGTCCGCAACAAAGAAGCCGGACTGGTCAATGGATTCGCCTTCGACCTTGATGCTGCACGGGCTGAGGTCGGGGGCCTCCTGGATCGCCTCCGAGCCGCCCGAGGTCCAGGCGAAATTCCTTGACGAGTTGGGAGAGGGAGCGCTTTTCGCGCTCCCTTTTCTTTTCGAGTTCTGGGCGTTGCCGCACCAGCTTCCGCCCGAGGGCGACTGGAAGACCTGGGTGATCATGGGCGGGCGCGGGGCCGGCAAGACGCGTGCGGGTGCGGAATGGGTGCGCACCGAGGTCGAGGGCGCGATGCCGCTCGATACCGGCCGGTCGCGTCGGGTGGCGCTGGTCGGCGAGACGATCGAGCAGGTCGTGAACGTGATGATCGAGGGCGACAGCGGGATCCTGGCCTGTTCGCCGCCGGACCGCAGGCCGGTCTGGCAGGCGACGCGCAAGCGGCTGGTCTGGCCCAACGGGGCCGAGGCGGCGGTGTTCTCGGCCCATGACCCCGAGCGGCTGCGCGGGCCGCAATTCGATGCGGCCTGGGTCGACGAGATCGGCTGCGCTGCGATCGACAAGGGAACGAACGAGCCCAACAAGTTCCTTGATCCCAAGTCGTCGGAATCCGCGCCTCCCGCGCTATTCCAACGGGCGGCGGGACGACCTTTTGCAGACGCAGTTCCTGCGGGCCTCGGCGGATTTCTGGACCGATCCGGAGAATAATCCGGTGTCCGGTGTCTACGGCGGACCAATGCTTGACTGGTCGCGCGCCTTTGTCTGGGCCTGGGATGCGCGCCCCTTTCCGTCCTTTCCTGCCAATCTGGAGCTGTGGAGCGACGGCGAGAACTACGCCCGCGGGCATTGGCTGAACGGACGGTCGAGCGGGCGCACTCTGGAAAGCGTCGTGCGGGAAATCTGCCGGGACGCAGGTGTCGCGGCACCCGACACGCGGGCGCTTCATGGCTTTGTGCGGGGCTACGCGAGTTCCGATAGCGCTACGGCGCGGGCCCTGCTTCAGCCTTTGATGCTGACCTATGGTGTTGATGCGATTGAACGGGACGGGGCGCTTGTCTGGCGGTCGCGCAGCGGTCGCCAGGACCGGATAATCGACCTTGAGACACTGGCGGTTTCGGACGATGTGACGGGGCGCCTCGAGGAGACGCGGTTACCGGAGGCCGAAGTCTCAGGGCGTATCCGCCTCAGCTTCATCGAGGCCGACTCTGACTACGAGGTTCGGGCCGCTGAGGCGGCCTTTCCCGAGGAGACCGGTGCGACCCTCTCGCAATCCGAGGTGCCGCTTGTCCTGACGCAGTCCGAAGGGCGCCAGGTCGCCGAACGCTGGCTGGCCGAGGCGCGCAGTGCCCGGGACCTGGTGCGCTTTGCCCTTCCGCCATCGCGGACGGACGTTGGAGCGGGAGATGTCGTGCGTCTTGGCGACGGGTCCGATCTCTATCGGATCGATTCGGTCGAGCGGGCGGAGTGGAGCCGGATCGACGCGGTGCGGATCGAACGGTCGGCCTATGAGCCGGGCCCCGAGGTCGAGATGGTGCAGCCGCCACGGCTTTTCCTGCCGGTCGCGCCTGTCCTTCCGGTTTTCCTTGATCTGCCGCTTCTGACTGGCGACGAGGTGCCGCATGCGCCGCGGCTTGCTGTCGCGGCGGATCCTTGGCCGGGCGGAGCCGCAGTATATGCGGCGGACGGAGAGAATGGGTTCACACTCAACACCGTGATCGACCAACCTTCTGTGATCGGCGTGACGGAGACGGCATTGCCAGGCGCGATGCCTGGGACCTGGGATCGCGGAAGGCCCCTGCGCGTACGGATCGCAGGCGGCGCGCTTGCATCCGCGGAGCCGTCTTCGGTTCTGGCCGGAGCCAATGCCGCCGCGATCGGGTCTGGAGAAAACGATGATTGGGAGGTGTTCCAGTTCGCGACAGCCACCCTTGTGGCGCCCGAGACCTATGAGTTGTCGATGCGGCTTCGCGGGCAGGCGGGAACTGACGGGATCATGCCGGCGGAATGGCCCGCGGGCAGCAGGGTCGTGTTCCTTGGATCACAGGTGCGGCAGATCGATCTTCCATCTTCGCTGCGGGGCATCGCACGGCGTTATCGAATTGGCCCCGTTGCACGCGCCTTCGACGATCCGACCTTCGTTGAGGAGACCCGCGCCTTCGCGGGCATCGGCCTGCGACCCTATGCGCCGGTGCATCTGCGGGCCGAGCGTGGCGCGGGCGGCGATCTGAGGGTCGGCTGGATCCGGCGGACACGGATCGACGGCGATCTCTGGGATCAAGCCGACGTGCCATTGGGCGAGGCCTTCGAGGCCTATCGTGTGCGCGTCCGGAAGGCGGGAGAGGTGCGGCGCGAGGCGACGGTTCCGTCGCCCGAGTGGATCTATCTCGCAGCCCTTCAGACCGCCGACGCTGTGTTCGCGCCCTTCGAGATCGAGGTGGCGCAGATCTCGGATCGCTTCGGTCCGGGCCTATTCAGGAGGATTTCGATCGATGTCTGAGACGATCCGTTTGGGACTGCCGCTGGTGCAGGCGGCGCAGGCCCAAAAGCATGTCACGGTGAACGCCGGGCTCGAGCGGCTAGACGCGCTTGTGCAGTTGCGATTGATTTCGGTCAGTACGGTGGT
Source organism: uncultured Alphaproteobacteria bacterium (assembly GCA_963709395.1). GTDB lineage: Bacteria > Pseudomonadota > Alphaproteobacteria > Rhodobacterales > Rhodobacteraceae > CAVPWP01. Next base: position 292,643 of record CAVPWP010000001.1, on the reverse strand, counting down.
TCCGCCGGAACCGGCGAGCGGTGTCTATTCGGTGCCGACCGGCGCTGTGAACGCCTGGGCGGGGCAGGCGGGTGCGGTGGCCATCGCTGCTAACGGTGGCTGGGAATTCGTGACCCCCGCGTTGGGATGGGTCGCGTGGATCGAAGATGCCGGCGCCGGGGCGGTTTTCGACGGAACCGACTGGATCGAAGGCGCTGCCACGATGTCTGCACATGGTGCGGGGCTTTCGCACCGGACGATCGAGATCGACCACGACGTGCTGTCGGGGCCTGAACTCGACCACTGGTCCCGTGATCCCGGCACAGAGCATCGTCTTTGGTGTCACCGGCCGCGTGCTGGAGGACATCACAGGTGATGCGACCGCGTTCAGTCTGGGGATCGGCGGGGAATCCCCGAACCGCTATGGCAGCGGATATGGCCTTGGGGCGGGATCGTGGTTGCGCGGCCTTACCGCATCGCCGCTGGCCTACTTCACTACCACACCGCTGACTGCTGACGGCGGAGGGCGGCTCATTCTCCGGTGGCCGGATACGGATTGCCGTGCATGTCGCCGAGCTGCGTCTTCCCGGTCTCTGATCTGTGCGGACCGCGCTTCATGGTGATGCGGTCGCCGTTGCCTGCCTGTTGCGGATCACGCCAAAGCAGCGTCGGAACTGGGTGCTGATGCGCCTCCTACGAGAAACCAGTTGCGCCGATGAGTGGTTGCGGGCAACCGGGATCCCACATCCTGTTTGGGGCGATGGAAGTCTGATGGCCGCCGCGCTGCGTCGCGGTCTGCCGTCCGAACCGTCGCTTTCGGATCGCGACTACTGCGGTTGCCTCGCCCTGGTCTATGCGACGATCGGCAATCAGCCCGACGCGCAGGATACGCAGCGGGTGACGCCGGGGTGGAGGCGAAGCCGTCCTGGCGGGATCTCATCGCCGCATTCCTCGCAATAGCCGAAATCGCCGTTGCCAAGGCGGGACAGGGCGGCCGTGAGGCGCTTGCGCTCTGTATTGCGCCGCGCCGGGTGGCCTGTGCCATCGCCTGCTGCTGGATCGCGTCCATGCGGCTGAGCCGGCCGACGGCCTGCTGGTCGAGCGTGACGATTCCCAGGCCCTCTGAACCCAGCGCATCCTCTTTCGTGAGCTCTGTCAGTCGGCGCTCGATCCGATCATGGAATTCGCCTAGAAGGTCCGGTGTCAATCGAGCGATCCTGCCTTTGTTATTGGCCGGCGGCCTCTATCTGTTGTATGACGCCTTCAGCAGACAGGGAACACGCCATGGCAGAGCGCCGCCAGAAACTGACAGCGATCGATCCGGTCTGGTCGCAGATCACCTCCGAAGCGGAAGATACGGTGCGGCAAGAGCCGCTTTTGGGCGGCCTGGTCCACTCGAGTGTTCTGCATCATCCCACGCATGCAGCGCGCCCTGTCTTACCGGATTTCCCTTAAACTGAGCTCTGGCGAGATGTCCGAGCAGATCCTGCGCGAGATTGCCGATGAGGCCTATGCATCGGACCCCTGGCTGGGCGAGGCGGCACGCGCCGACCTTGTGGCGGTCTACGAGCGCGACCCGGCCTGCCACCGCATGTTGCAGCCCATCCTGTTCTTCAAGGGGTACCTCGCGGTGCAATGCTACCGCGTGGCGCATTGGCTGTGGCAGCAGAATCGTCGCGACTTGGCCTATTTCATCCAGGCCCGCACCTCCGAGGTGTTCGGCGTCGATATCCACCCCGCCGCCCGCATGGGCAAGGGCATCATGATCGACCACGCCCATTCCATCGTGATCGGCGAGACCGCTGTGGTTGGCGACAACGTGTCGATGCTGCATTCCGTCACTCTTGGTGGCACCGGCAAGGAAGAGGAAGACCGTCATCCCAAGATCGGTGATGGCGTTCTCATCGGTGCGGGCGCGAAGGTTCTGGGCAATATCCATGTGGGACATTGCAGCCGGATCGCCGCCGGGTCTGTCGTGCTGGAGGATGTGCCGCCCTGCAAGACGGTCGCGGGCGTTCCTGCCCGCGTCGTGGGCGAGGCAGGTTGCGATCAGCCTTCGGTCATGATGGATCAACGGATCTCTGGCGACCCTCAGGACAGCTGATCATAGGCTTCGAGCGCCTTCACACCGTACATGTAGGCTGGTCCGCCGCCCATCATCACCGCCACGGAAATGGTCTCGGCGACCTCGTCGCGTGTGGCGCCGTGCTTCATGGCGCCCTGAACATGAAAGCCGATGCAATCGACGCAGCGAGTCGAGATCCCGATGGCCAGCGCGAGAAGTTCCTTGGTCTTCTTGTCGAGCGCCCCGTCTCCCATCGACGCGCGGTGAAGCGCCGTGAATGCGTGCCCGGTTTCTTCCTGATGCTTGCGGAAGACGTTGAGGTTCTCGCTCGTTTCCTTCAGGTGCGCTTTCCAGTCCATCTTCCGTCCCCTGTTGCGATGAAGAACCGGTAGGGCCGGAGCGAACAGCCCGCCTTGAGGCAGATCAAGCAAGCATCGCCATCGGGTGCTCGAGGTTGTCGACGATGGCCTTCAGCAGCTCCGCACCAAGGGCGCCGTCGATCACGCGGTGATCGACCGAAAGCGTCACACTCATCACCGTCGCCACGGTCACGTCGCCATCATCGCCGACCACCGGTTTCTTCACGCCCGCGCCGACCGCAAGGATCGCGCCATGGGGCGGGTTGATGACCGCGTCGAAGTTGTCGATGCCGAACATGCCGAGGTTCGAGACTGCGAAGGTGCCCCCGACGTATTCGTGCGGGGCAAGCTTGCGCTCACGGGCGCGGGCGGCAAGGTCCTTCATCTCGGCCGAGAGGGCGGAGAGCGATTTCATCTCGGCATCTTTCAGGACCGGCGTGAACAGCCCGCCCTCGACCGCCACGGCCACGGCCACGTCGGAGGGCGTGAGCCGCAGCATCCTGTCGCCGGCCCACACGGCATTGGCGGCTGGAACCTGCTGAAGCGCGAGCGCGCAGGCCTTGATGATGAAGTCGTTGACCGAGAGCTTCACGCCCCGGCTTTCGAGTTGCGCATTGAGCTGGCCGCGGAATTTCAGGAGCGCGTCGATCCGGATATCGCGGCGCAGGTAGAAATGCGGGATCGTCTGTTTCGCCTCGGTCAGACGGGCGGCGACGGTCTTGCGCATGCCGTCGAGCTTGACCTCCTCGTAGGCGCGGCCCTCGTACATCTTCATGACCGCTTCGGCGGCAAGGCCCGTGGGCATCGCCGTGGCAGCGGCCTTGGGTGCTGCCGGCGTCGGGGCGGCGGCGGCCACCTTGCCGGGCTCGGCCGTCTCGACGTCGGCCTTCACGATCCGACCCTTCGGACCCGAGCCCTTGATCTGGGCGAGGTCGAGACCCTTGTCCTTGGCGATCCGGCGGGCGAGGGGCGAGGCAAAGACGCGGTCGCCGGTGTCGGCCACGGGGGCTGCAGGAGCCTCGGCGGCCTTCGGGGACGCTTCGGGCGCGGCTTCGGCCTTGGGTGTGTCCTTGTCTGCCGGGGGAGCCTTGGCTGAGGACGCACTGCCGATGTCCTTGGCGCTTTCGCCTTCCGCAAGAAGCACCGCGATGGGCGAGTTGACCTTCACACCCTCTGTCCCTTCGGCGACGAGGATCTTTCCGACCACGCCGTCATCCACGGCCTCGAATTCCATCGTGGCCTTGTCGGTCTCGATCTCGGCCAGAAGGTCGCCGGAACTCACCGTGTCGCCTTCCTTCACAAGCCACTTTGCCAGCGTGCCCTCCTCCATCGTGGGGGACAGCGCGGGCATCAGGATCTCGGTGGGCATGGGGTCACTCCTCCGTCAGAACCATGGCATCGAAGGGCGCCCTGGGGCGGCCTGTTCCATCGGCCAGGGTCTTCAATGTCGTCTCGATCTCTCGCTCGTGCCGGGCGATCCAGTCATAGGCCGTGGCGTGTCCGTGGCCGCCGGTCAGCGGCCCGCGCGCCATGATCGTCTCGGGCAAGAGCCCGACGACACGCTGGCCGCCGTGGTCGATGGCGACCCGGTAGGCGCCCTGTGCCGCGTCTCGTCCCAGCACCTCCATCGCCCTAGCGATAGGTCACGGTCTTGACCGCGTCGATGACCTCTTTCGTGGTCACCAGCGCCAGCTTTTCCAGGTTCGCCGCATAGGGCATCGGCACGTCCTTGCCGGTGCAGTTGATGACCGGCGCGTCGAGATAGTCGAACGCCTGCTGCATCAGCACCGACGAGATGTAGTTGCCGACCGAGCCCTGCGGGAAGCCTTCCTCGACCGTCACGCAGCGGTTGGTCTTCTGCACCGACCGGATGATCGCCGCGGTATCCATCGGGCGCAGCGTGCGCAGGTCGATGACCTCGGCGCTGATCCCGTCCTTTGCCAGCGCATCGGCGGCTTCGAGCGCATAGGTCATGCCGATCCCGAAGCTGACGATGGTCACATCCGTGCCTTCGCGCCAGATCCGCGCCTTGCCGAACGGGACGGTCCAGTCGTCGAGCTTCGGCACATCGAACGACCGGCCGTAGAGGATCTCGTTCTCGAGGAAGATCACCGGGTTCGGATCGCGGATCGCGGTCTTCAGCAGTCCCTTCGCGTCCGATGCCGAATAGGGCATCACGACCTTGAGGCCCGGGATCTGCGAATACCAGGCGGCATAGTCCTGGCTGTGCTGGGCGCCGACGCGGGCCGCCGCGCCGTTCGGGCCCGCGGAACACCATCGGCGCCCCCATCTGGCCGCCGGACATGTAGAGCGTCTTGGCGGCCGAGTTGATGATCTGGTCCATCGCCTGCATGGCGAAGTTGAAGGTCATGAACTCGACGATGGGCCGCAGGCCGCCGAAGGCCGCGCCGACGGCGATACCGGCAAAGCCATGCTCGGTGATCGGCGTGTCGATCACGCGCTTGGCGCCGAACTCGTCCAGAAGACCCTGGCTGATCTTGTAGGCGCCCTGGTATTCGGCAACTTCCTCGCCCATCAGAAACACGGTCTCGTCGCGCCGCATCTCTTCGGCCATGGCGTCGCGCAGGGCCTCGCGAACGGTGGTCTGCACCATCTCGGTGCCTTCGGGGATGTCGGGTTCGGCCACGTCGGCCGAAGAGATCGGAGCGGCGGGCACCGGAGCCTGCGCAGGGGCTTCGGATCTTGCTTCAGCCTTTTCCTTCGCGGGGGCCGGTGCTGCCGATGCCTTGGCGTCGGACGGCATCCTCGCCCTCCTCGACCAGCACCGCGATGGGCGTGTTCACCTTCACGCCTTCGGTGCCTTCGGCCACCAGGATCTTGCCGACGATGCCGTCATCGACGGCCTCGAACTCCATCGTCGCCTTGTCGGTCTCGATCTCGGCCAGGATGTCGCCGGACGACACGGTGTCGCCTTCCTTGACCAGCCATTTCGCCAGCGTGCCCTCTTCCATCGTGGGGCTCAGCGCGGGCATGAGAACTTCGGTTGCCATCGTCGTCGTCCCCCTCAGGCGTTCTGCGGCGCCACTTCGGCGTAAATGTCGGTGCAGAGCTCGGACAGGGCCGGCTCGGGGCTTTCCTTGGCGAATTCCGCGGCCTCGTTGACGATGTCCTTGATTTCCTTGTCGATCGCCTTGAGATCGTCCTCGGTCGCATGGTTGCCCGGTCAGCAGTATCTGGCGCACATGCTCGATCGCGTCGCGCTTCTCGCGCATCTCCTGCACCTCTTCGCGGGTGCGGTATTTCGCGGGATCCGACATCGAATGGCCGCGATAGCGGTAGGTCTTGACCTCGAGGATGTAGGGGCCCTTGCCGGCACGGCAGTGCGCCACCGCCTTCTCGCCCGCGGCCTTGACGGCCAGCACGTCCATGCCGTCGACTTCCTCGCCCGGAATGCCGTAGGCCGCGCCGCGTTCCCACAGCGAGGGCGACTTCGTCGACCGCTTGACGCTCGTGCCCATGGCGTACTGGTTGTTCTCGATCACGAAGATCACCGGCAGCATCCCAAAGCTCGGCCATGTTGTAGGTCTCGTAGACCTGGCCCTGGTTCGCCGCGCCATCGCCGAAATAGGTGAAGGTCACGCGGTCGTTGCCCAGATACTTGTCGGCGAAGGCAAGGCCCGCCCCGATCGGCACCTGCGCGGCGACGATGCCGTGGCCGCCGTAGAAATGCTTCTCTTTCGAGAACATGTGCATCGAGCCGCCCTTGCCGCTGCGAATACCCGCCCTCGCGGCCGGTCAGTTCGGCCATGACGCCCTTGGGGTCCATGCCGCAGGCCAGCATGTGGCCATGGTCGCGATAGGAGGTGACGCGCTTGTCGCCTTCCCCGGCCGCGGCCTCGAGGCCGACGACGACCGCTTCCTGTCCGATGTAGAGGTGGCAGAACCCGCCGATCAGGCCCATGCCGTACAGTTGGCCGGCCTTTTCCTCGAAGCGGCGGATCAGCAGCATCTCGCGGTAATATTCGAGAAGCTCTTCCTTCGACACGTTCGGTGCCTTGCTCGTCGTCCTGCGTGCGGCCATCCTGGCAGATCCTCCCCCGCGGCAAGAAAGTAGTTCAGTGTTAAACTAACACTTACCCGAGGTCTTGCCGGAACGCACGCGGAAATCCCGCTGCCGCAGGGGAAACCCGCTATGCGCGGAATGCAACCGTGCAAGGGTTCGGGAAGACCTGGGGGTCAGCGCAGGACGATCTCGTCGGACGCGGACAAGGCCCAGGACCCTGCGCGCCTGCTCGTCCAGAAGGTCGAGGTCGAGATACCCGTCCGACAGGCGGCGCGTCTTGTTGCGCAGCATGGCGACCTCGGCCTGCAAGGGCGTCACGCTCCACCGTGAGGATCCTGGCTTCGGCATCGATCTGCACCCGGCGGAACAGGCCGTAATCGCCCTGCACGCTGGCATAGGTGAAGTACATGGCAAGGCTTGCCATCAGGCTCAGATAAACCAGTGCGCCAAGGGGCGCGCGACGCCGTGAACCGCTCATGATAGTGCCTGCCTTGTCGCCTCTGGGGGGCGTTTTCGCGAATCATGGCACAGGCGATTCGCCGTGTGAATCCCCTTTTTCCGGCTGCGGCAAAAAAAGGCCGGCCGGGTCGGGAAAGGACCGGACGCGAGGTCAACGGGCGGCTGTCGCACGTCTTCTCTGCGCGACAGCTCCCGCAAGGGACGATGCGAGCGCCTCAGGTGATCGAGGCCTGATAGATGCTCTCGACCGTGGCCGCGAGCGTCGCGTTGAAGTCGGCATCCGACTGCTGGGCGCTCAGGCCCTCGGTCAGCGCGCGGCTGAAGCTGGCGATCACGCCCGGGTTTTGCGCAAGGATCGCATTGGCGTCATCGCGTGAATAACCGCCCGAAAGCGCCACCACACGCATCACCCGCGGGTGCGCGACAAGGGGGGCGTAGAACCCGGCCTCGCTTGGCAGCGACAGTTTCAGCATCACCTGCCGGCCTTCGGGCAGGGCGTCCAGATGGCTCAGGATCTCGTCGCGCAGGATCTCCTCGGCCTCGGCCTTGTCGGCAATGGTGATCGTCACCTCCGGTTCGAGGATCGGCATCAGGCCGTGGGATTCGATCTGCGCACCGATCTCGAACTGCTGATCCACGATGGCCGCGATCCCCTTGCGGTTCGCGGCGTCGATCACCGACCGCATCTTGGTGCCGAAGACCCCCTTGGCGACGGCCCGGTCGAGAAGCGCGTCAAGCCCGCCGATGGGCTTCATCAGCTTCACACCGTCTTCGGCCTCGGCAAGCCCCTTGTCGACCTTCAGGAACGGCACGACCCCGCGCTTTTCCCACAGGTACTGCGCGGTCGGAATGCCGTCGATCTCGCGGTCCATGGTCATCTCGAACAGGATCGCGCCGATGATCTTGTCGCCGGTGAAGGCGGGCGACTTGATGATGCGGGCGCGCATGGCGTGCATCAGGTCGAACATCTCGGCCTCGGACCCGTAGGCGTCCTCGCCGATGCCATAGAGGGCCAGCGCCTTGGGGGTCGATCCGCCGCTCTGGTCGAGCGCGGCGATGAAGCCCTTTCCGTTGGTCATCTGCTCGGCCTGCTGCGCATGCGCCATCGGTTCGTTCCCTTGTCCTGATCCGTTTCGCCGTCCCTTCTAGGCAGGGGGCGGCGTGGGTGCAATCTTGGTTGGCGCTAACGCTCGCCCGCGGCGACAAGGGCGGCAACCCCCGGCAGGGTCTTGCCCTCCATCCATTCGAGGAACGCGCCCCCCGCCGTCGAGATGTAGGTGAAATCCTCGCCGACCCCCGCGCGGTTGAGTGCCGATACCGTGTCGCCGCCGCCGGCCACGGAAATCAGGTTGCCCGACACGGTGCGCTCCGCCGCGTGCCGGGCGGCGGCCACCGTCGCGGCGTCGAAGGGCGCGATTTCGAAGGCGCCAAGGGGCCCGTTCCAGATCAGCGTCTTCGCTGCGTCGAAGGCGGCGGTGATCCGCGCCACCGTCTCGGGGCCCGCGTCCAGGATCATCGCGTCCGCCGGGCACGCCCCGACCGGCAGCGTTTCGCTTGGCGCCCCCTCGCGAAACTCGCGCGCCACGACGATGTCGACCGGCAGCAGGATTTCGCAGGCGGCTTCATCGGCCGCCGCCATGATCTCGGTCGCGGTGTCGGTCATCTCGCGTTCGGCCAGGGATTTGCCGATCTCGATGCCCGCGCGCCGCCAGAAAGGTATTCGCCATGCCGCCGCCGATCACCAGCGTGTTCACCCTGCGCACGAGGTTCGACAGAAGCTCGATCTTGGTCGACACCTTGGCCCCGCCGACCACGGCGACCACCGGACGTTCAGGCGTGCCAAGCGCGGCCTCGAGCGCCTCGAGCTCGGCCTGCATCAGCCGGCCCGCGCAGGCCGGCAGAAGCCGCGCCAGCGCCTCGGTCGAGGCATGGGCGCGGTGCGCCGCCGAAAAGGCGTCGTTCACATAGACTTCGCCCAGGGCGGCAAGGGAGGCCGCGAACATCGGATCGTTCTGCTCTTCGCCGGCGTGAAAGCGGGTGTTCTCCAGCAGCAGCACATCGCCGGGCTCCATCGCCGACACGGCGCGTTTCGCCGGGCCGCCGATGCAGTCCTCGGCGAATTTCACCGGAACGCCCAGCCGCTCTTCCACGCGTGGCGCGGATCTGGCCCAGCGACATCTCCGGCACGACCTTGCCCTTCGGCCGGCCGAAATGCGCCAGCAGGACCGGGCGCCCGCCCTTCGACAGGATATCGAGGATCGTGGGTTTGATCCGGTCGATTCGCGTGGTGTCGGTGACCTTGCCGTCCTCCATGGGCACATTGATATCGACGCGCACCAGCACCGTCCGGTTGCCCAGATCCATGTCGTCGAGTGTCTTCCAGGCCATGTGCCCCTCCATTCCGTTGCCGTCTTTCCATCGCATCCCCGCGCCTGCGTCAACCGGAACACGCCTTCGGGCTTTTCCTCGGCATCCCGCGCCGATAGGGTCACCGCCAATACGAACACGTCCGAACCGAGACCGACACAAGGAGGCCCCGATGGCCGAGATCAAGGACCCCGAAAACACCATACTGATCGAGTTGAAGGACGGGACCGTCACGATCGAGCTTCTGCCCGACATCGCGCCGGCCCATTGCGCCAGGATCAAGGAGCTGGCCCGCGCCGGCGCCTATGACAACGTGGTCTTCCACCGGGTGATCGACGGCTTCATGGCGCAGACCGGCGATGTGGAGCATGGCGACTTCGAAGACGGGTTCAACATCCGCCGCGCCGGTACCGGTGGATCGGACCTGCCGGACGTTCCCGCCGAATTCAGCCGCATCCCGCATGACCGGGGCACGCTGGGGGCTGCGCGCTCGGCCAATCCCAACTCGGCCAACAGCCAGTTCTTCATCAACTTCAGCGACAACCATTTCCTGAACGGCCAGTACACGGTCTATGGCCGGGTGATCGACGGAATGGCGCATGTCGACGCCATCGCGCGGGGCGAGCCGCCGATGAACCCCGACAGGATGCTCAGCATGAAGGTGGCCGCCGATGCGTAGCTCGAACCTCATCGCCTGGGCCGTGTTCATCCTGGGGGCGGGGATACTTGCGGCCTATTACGTCGCGACCCTGCCCGGAGCCGCCACCGCGCAGGAAGTCACCGACGGCCCGGGTCCGAACCTTGTCATCACCGTCGAAGGCGAGGCGAACGGCGAGATCGTGATCGACCTTCTGCCCGATATCGCCCCGGCCCATGTCGAACAGATCGTCGCCCTGGCGCAGAGCGGCGCCTATGACGACGTGGTGTTTCACCGTGTGATCGACGGCTTCATGGCCCAGACCGGCGACGTGGAGTTCGGCAAGTCTGGCGGCGACATCCGCATGGCGGGCCGTGGTGGGTCTGACCGGCCCAACATCCCCGCCGAGTTCTCGGATGTTCCCTTCGACCGCGGCGTGGTCGGAATGGCCCGCTCGGCCAGCCCCGATTCCGCCAACAGCCAGTTCTTCATCATGTTCGAACCGGGCTACTTCCTGAACGGCGACTACACCGTCTTCGGACGCGTGATCGAAGGGATGGACGTGGTCGACGCCATCAAGCGCGGCGACCAGGGCGCAAATGGGGCGGTCAGCGACACGCCCGACCGCATGGTCTCGGTCCGGGTCGAGGACTGACGCGGCACGGCGGCCGAAGAGCGGGCGACACGGGCGGTCAATCCGGCGTGAGACAGGCTATCGCGGGGGCAGGGGCTCTGCGAGAGTTCTGTCTCACCCGCTTGCCGGAGCGCTCCGATGATCCTGACCCGTGTTCTTCTTGCAGTCGCCGTCGCCCTTCTCGCGGCCGCGGTGTCCGCCAGCCCGGAGAGATGGCGCGGCGAATGGCCGAACACGGATTTCACGAAGACGACCGTCGAAGACTGGTCCGAGGTCCTGTCGGGCGGGCCACCGAAGGACGGCATCCCCGCCATCGACGATCCCGTCTTTCGCCCCGTCGCCGCCGAGACGCGATTGATGCCGCGCGAACCGGTCATCGCGCTCGAGATCGACGGAGAGGTGCCGCGCGCCTATCCGATCCGCTATCTGACCTGGCATGAGATCGTGAACGACACGGTCGGCGGGCTGCCTGTCGCCGTCACCTTCTGCCCGCTCTGCAATTCCGGCCCGACCTTTGACCGGCGCGTGAACGGACGGGTCCTGAGCTTTGGCGTGTCGGGCAAGCTGCGCAACTCGGACATGATCATGTATGACCGCGAAACCGAAAGTTGGTGGCAGCAGGCCATCGGCGAGGGCATCGTGGGCGAGATGACGGGCGTCGAACTTGACCAGTTGCCGACCTGGATGGAAAGCTGGGGCGAATTCGCGGCCCGCAATCCCGACGGCCTCGTGATGGACGAACCCGGCTGGCCGCGTCCCTATGGCCAGAATCCTTATGTGAACTACGACAGCTCCGAACGCCCGTTCCTCTACACCGGCGAGTTGCCGCCCCACGACATTCCGGCGCTGGCCCGTGTCGTGCGTGTCGGCGACGCGGCCTGGCCGGTCGAACGTCTGCGCGCCGAAGGAGCGCTCACCGAAAGCGGGGTGTCCCTGACCTGGGCGGAGGGCCAGGCCTCGGCGCTTGATTCGCGCGCGATCGGCGAGGGGCGCGAGGTCGGCACGATCCGCGTCCGCGATGCGCAGGGCCGCGACCTGCCGCATGACGTGATGTTCGCCTTCGCGTTTCATGCCTTCTTTCCCGATGGCACGTGGATGGTCGGGCCGTAGCCGCCTGACAATGGGGTAATATATTACCTTAATTGCAAGACGCTGAAATGCATACGATAATTCAGTAGATCGCCGCTTGACGGCGCGTGCGAAACCGTTAGAACCCGTCCATCCGAATTCACCCGAACATGGGCAGAGCAATGAAAACCTATACCGCGACTCCGGCGGACATCGAGAAGAAGTGGGTGCTGATCGACGCCGAAGGCGTCGTTCTTGGCCGTCTCGCCTCGATCGTCGCCATGCGTCTGCGTGGCAAGCACAAGGCCACGTTCACGCCCCACATGGACATGGGCGACAATGTCATCGTCATCAACGCCGACAAGGTGCAGATGACCGGCAACAAGCGCGCCGACAAGGTCTACTACCGCCACACCGGCTACCCGGGCGGGATCAAGTCCCAGACCGCGGGAGACATCCTTGACGGGGCCCACCCCGAGCGCGTGGTCGAGAAGGCCATCCAGCGGATGCTTCCCGGCAACCGCCTGAGCCGCCAGCTGATGACCAACCTGCGGGTCTATGCCGGTGCCGAACATCCGCACGAGGCGCAGCAGCCTGAGGTTCTCGACGTCAAGTCCATGAACCCCAAGAACACCCGGAGCTGACGAGATGGCCGAAGAAATCAAATCGCTCGACGAGCTGAACACCCTGACCGGCGGCGCCGATGCGGCCGTCCTCGAGGAAGCCCTCGCCCCCAAAGAGCCGGTGCGCGATGCGCTTGGCCGCTCCTACGCCACGGGCAAGCGCAAGGACGCGGTCGCCCGCGTCTGGATCAAGCCCGGCTCGGGCAAGGTTGTCGTCAACGGCAAGGACATGAGCGAGTATTTCGCCCGTCCCGTGCTGCAGATGATCCTGCGCCAGCCCTTCACCGTCGCCGGTGTCGAGAACGAGTTCGACGTCATGGCCACCGTCAAGGGCGGCGGCCTCTCGGGCCAGGCCGGTGCAGTCAAGCACGGCATCTCGAAGGCGCTGCAGCTCTATGAACCCAGCCTGCGCGCGCCGCTCAAGGCCGCCGGCTTCCTGACCCGCGACAGCCGCGTGGTGGAACGCAAGAAGTACGGCAAGCGCAAGGCGCGCCGGAGCTTCCAGTTCTCCAAGCGCTGATCGTTCCGATCACGGGCAGAACGACCTGCGGGGTGCGGCCATGGCCGCGCCCCGTTTTCGTTTCCCGATGATCGCACAGGTGCAGGCCGGGCGCAGTCTGCACAGTCTCGCGCCACAATCTGCACCAGTGGCCCAGGCGTCAGGTCACATCTTGTCATCCGCGCAAAATGGCGTTCAATCTGCGTCAGCCAGATGAGGTGACCCGAAAATCGCACGCGTCCTCGACACCGAAGCCCGCCGCGGCCTGCTGCTTGTCAGCCCGACCGCGCTCTATGCGATCCTGCTTCTGGCCGCGCCGCTGGGCGCGATCTTCCTGTTCAGCTTCTGGACCCAGGATTTCCTGACCATCGACACCACGATGACGCTTGCGAACTACCGCGAGGCGCTGAGCGAGCCGCTCTACATGCAGCTTATGGGGCGGTCGGTCCTGATCGCGGGGTCCGTCACGATCGCGACCGTGCTTCTGGCCTTCCCGATCGCCTACTATGTGAGCTTCTATGTCGCCCCCGAGCGCAAGGCGCTGTGGATCTTCCTGATCACCATCCCGTTCTGGACGTCCTACCTGATCCGGGTGTTCCTCTGGCGGGTGATCCTGGGCTACGATGGTGTCGTCAACACCACGCTGGAAGGCTTCGGAATCATTGATGAACCCCTGACCTTCATCCTCTACAACGCGAACGCGGTGGTCATCACGCTGGCCCATGCCTTTGCGCCCTTCGCGATCCTGCCGATCTTCGTGGCACTCGAAAAGATCGACCGCTCGCTGCTCGAGGCCGCGCGGGATCTTGGCGAGAATCAGGTGATGACCTTCCTGCGCGTGACGCTTCCCCTGGCGATGCCGGGCGTGGTCGCGGCGGTGCTGATCGTCTTCATCCCGACCATCGGCGACTATGTCACCCCGCAGCTGATCGGCGGGCCGGAAGGCCGGATGATCGCCAACATGATCCAGGTGCAGTTCCTGCGCCTCAACAATGCGCCCATGGGGGCCACCCTGTCGGTGATCGCCATGGTTACCGTCACCGTGATTTCGCTGCTCTTCATCTTCCTCAACCGCCGCTGGCTGAGGCAGCGATGACGAAGGGGCGCGGGCTTTACATCTACGCGATCGCGTATCTGGTCTTTCTTTATGCGCCGATCGTCCTGCTGCCGCTCTTCGCGTTCAACGATTCGACCCTGATCGCCTTTCCGCTGTCGGGGTTCACGCTGCAGTGGTTCCGCGAACTGACCACGATCCAGGCGCTGCATTCCGCGGTCCAGACGTCGCTTTTCATCGCGGTCATGACGGCGATCTTCGCCACCTTGCTGGGGATCTGCGCCGCCCGCGCGGCGACCAAGTACCGCTTTCCGTTCAAAGGCGGAATCATGGGGCTGATCATGCTTCCGCTGGTGCTGCCCGAGATCATCGTGGCGGTGTCCCTGCTGGTGGTCGTCGTGCAGATCCTGGATTTCCCGCTGTCTGCCTGGACGGTGATCGCGGCGCACACGTTGATCTGCACGCCGTTCAGCATCGCCATTCTGAATTCGTCCTTCGGCAACCTGGATCCCGCGCTCGAGGAAGCCGCGGTCGACCTGGGCGAGACGCCGCTCTCGACCTTCCGGCTGATCATCCTGCCGCTGGTGATGCCCGGGATCATCGCGTCTCTGCTGATCTCGTTCACCATTTCGCTGGATGAGTTCATCATCGCCTTCTTCCTCACCGGGAACGATCCGACTTTGCCGGTCTATATCTGGGGGCTGTTCCGCTTTCCCCAACGGGTGCCCGTCGTCATGGCGCTTGGCACGATCCTGGTCACCGCGTCGGTCATCCTGCTGATCATCGCCGAGTACTTCCGCCGTCGCGGTGTCGCGCGCGCGGGCAAGAAAGATACCGGAGGGTTTCTGTGAAAGACACCAGCATCCGCCGCCCGATCATCGAGCTTTCTGGGATCCAGAAATACTACGGCGATTATCACGCGCTTCGGAACCTGTCGCTCGACATCGGCGAGGGCGAGTTCTTCTCGCTGCTCGGCCCCTCGGGCTGCGGCAAGACCACGCTCTTGCGCACCATTGCGGGGTTCGAGGAACCGTCGGCGGGCAGCCTTCTGATCGACGGGCAGAACATGCGCGGCGTGCCCGCGAACAAGCGGCCCACCAACATGGTGTTCCAGTCCTACGCGATCTTCCCGCATTTCTCGGTGGCCGAGAACGTGGGCTTCGGGTTGCGCCGCTCGTCGATGTCTGCGTCCGAAAAGGCGACGGCGGTCAAGGACGCCCTCCACATGGTGGGCCTCGAAGGCTTCGGCGCCCGGGCCGCCCATGCCCTGTCGGGCGGGCAGCGCCAGCGGGTGGCCCTTGCACGGGCGCTGATCCTCAAGCCCAAGGTGCTCCTGCTCGACGAACCGCTGTCGGCACTCGACAAGAAACTGCGCGAACAGATGCAGAGCGAACTCCGCCGCTTGCAGCGGCAGGTCGGCATCACCTTCATCCTGGTGACCCATGACCAGGAAGAGGCGCTGATCATGTCCGACCGCATCGCGGTCATGTTCGACGGGGTGATCGCCCAACTGGCCAGCCCGCAAGAGCTTTACCGCCGTCCCGCAACGCGGCGGGTGGCCGACTTCATCGGCGTGATGAACTTCCTGCCGGCCACGGTATCGCCTGACGGGGGCGCGCCCTCGGTCGAGGTGGCCGGCCTTGGCCGGGCCGAGATCGCGCCGGACCAGATCATGGGCGCCCCTCCTGCGGGCGCGGCCGCAGCCGGCATCCGGCCCGAGATGCTGTCGATCCTCTTCGATGGAGAAAGCACGCAGGAGCGGGTTGCCGAAGGCCTGGTCGAGGACGTGATCTACTACGGCGACATGACCTATTACGAAGTCGGCCTCGATGGTGCTCCGGAGAACGTCACGATCTCGATGAAGAACCGGGCCGGGCGTCCCGTGCTCGAGCGGGGTGCCAGAACCCGGGTATCCTGGGATCCGCGCGCCCTTGTGGTGTTCCCGCCCGACGCCGCCTGACCGGCGGACCTTGGGACGCGCTTATCAGCAGTCAGAAATGCCGTGCGATGCCGAAGCGGACCACCCAGGCATCGTCAAGCTCGACGCGGTCGGGCGCACCATCGGGTGAGAAGCGGTGAAACAGGGCTTCGCCGCGCCAGGACCAACGCTCTCCCAGCCGCCGTTCCAGCCCACCGCCAAACACGAACCCTGTGTCGTAGTCCCGTCCGGTAGACACCGTATCGGCATAGCTCAGCCCCGCGGTCGCGAAGACCAGGGTTTCCTCCGCAACGATGCCCACACGTCCGCGCAGGCTTGTCAGCCAGTCGACGGCGGCCGTGCGGGATCCGACGGGCACACGCTCGCCGAAGACCGTGTCGCGGCCAAGATTGACGGTCAGGTCGTATTCGATGCCGTAGAACGTCTGCCCACGAAGCCACGAGAACCCCGTGTAGATCGAGGTTTCCCGCCCCTCCTGAGAGCCCGTGTCCCCGCCGGGGCCGACAAGGTCCGACCCGCCCTGGCCAAGCGTCAGGCCGAAGTAGGGACCCGACCATATCGACGGCGACTGTCGGTCGCCCGTCTGTGCCAAGGCCGACACGGGCGCCGTCAGCGCCAGGATCACTGCCATCAGCTTGAGAATACCATCACGCATGAACACCATCCCTAAACCAGAACCAGTTACTATTGCATGAAATTTGTTCTGGCTGCCTGCCACGTGGTCCGTCCCAGATCAACGGTCGGGCGGCACAAGCCCAAGTCCACGCAGATAGATACCAATTCCTGCCTCCAACAACTCTTCGGGCGGGAAAGGGGACTGTCGCCCCGGTGCCCCGCGCGCGAAAAGCTCTACCACGCCGTGGCTCATCGCCCAAATATGTGCCGAGAACATCTGTGAGGGCGGGCGCATTTCCACCGGTATGTGTTCCGAAAGCGCCAGTGCGGCCTCTTCCAGCACACGTGATGCGCGAGACGCCGCCAAGGCGAGATCGGGGGTGCGGTTGATCGAGATGCCCGATTCGAACATGGCGACGTAGTGGCCGGGGTATTTCCGTGCAAAGGCCAGGTAGGCCCGCCCCGTCGCCTCGAAGCTGCGCAGCGCCGAGGGCTGGCCGCTGTCATAGGCGTATCGCATCAGATCCGCGAAGATCTCGTAGCCCTGCCGCGCGGCTTCCGCGATCAGGTCCTCGCGCCCCTCGAAATGGCGGTAGACCGCCGCGGGTGTCACGCCTGCGCGCTTGGCCGCTTCGGACAGCGTGAACCCCTGCGGTCCGCGCTCCTCGATCAGATCGAGGGCCGCGTCGACCAGCGCCTGCTTGAGGTTGCCGTGGTGGTAGCCGCGTTTAGGCATGCACAAGCTCTGGGCCGCCACAGACCTTGGGATCGGGCGGGCAGGCGACCTTGTCGTTCTTTCCGGCGTAGTCCAGCCCCGAGATCACCGCGCGGATCGCGGCAATCCGCGCCCGGCGCTTGTCGTCGGACAGAACGACGGTCCAAGGCGCTGCGGGCGTGTGGCTGTGTTCGAAGGTCTCGGCGATGGCCTTCGGTGTAGGCATCCCAGCGCTTGAGCCCCTCGACGTCGATCCAGCTCAGTTTCCACTGCTTGAGGGGGTCTTTCTCACGCTGAAGAAACCGGTGAAGCTGCTCGGGCCGGCTGACCGACAGCCAGATCTTCACGAAATGGACGCCTTCGTCGATCAAGAGCGTCTCGAACCCCGGCAGCTGGCGAAAGAACTGCGCCCGCTCGGCGCTGGTGCAGAAGTCGAAGACATCCTCGACGACGCCGCGGTTGTACCAGCTGCGGTCGAAGAACACGATCTCGCCCTCGGTGGGAAGATGGGAGACATAGCGCTGGAAATACCATTCGCCCGCCTCGCGGTCGGTGGGCTTGGAAAGCGCCACGACCCGGGCGGTCGCGGGGATTGAGATTCTCCCGGAACCGCTTGATCGTGCCGCCTTTTCCGCTTGCATCGCGGCCCTCGAACACGACGACGATCCGTTTTCCCGTTTCGATCACATCGCGCTGGAGCTTGGCGAGTTCGAGCTGAAGCGCAGCAAGCGTCTCTTCATACTCGGATTTCTTCATCCGTTTCTGATAGGGATAGGCATCCGACAGGATGTCCCGCGTCTTGTGCTGTTCGACCGCTTTGCGCAGGTCGTCCGGCGCTTCGGCCTTGTAGAATGTGCTGATCGCTCCGTCGAACGGCAGGTCCATCGGCGTCTCCCTCTAAGTGCTTGAAGCCTAGGCCCGCAGCGGCCCTAGCGCAATCCGGCGCGGGCGGCGGCGCGGTCGATCGCGGCAACCACCGCCTCGGGGTCGGCGTGATGCGGCATGTGACCGACCCCCTCGAGCACGACAAGGTTCGCCCCAGAAACGCGCGCGGCCAGCGGTTCGGAATGGATCGTCAGTGGCACGATCTCGTCGGCGGTGCCGTGCACGATCTCCATGGGAAGGGACAGGTCCGGATAGCGTTCGGCCATCCGTACCACATGCGGGCGCAGGGTGTTGACCTGCCGGGCGTTGGCGCGCAGCGTCTCGCGCCGCAGCGAAAGCGGTACACCGAAATAGCGGGCATAGCCGTCGGGCACGGGCTGCGGGGCGAAGACGCCCCCGAGGATGCCATCGACCGAGCCGTTCGGCGGGAAGGCTGCGACCAACGGGACGATTGCGGCGCCGCCCAGGGCCGACCCGGCCACCGTGTAGCTGGGCGACAGCGTGCCGGGCCAGGGATGCGACACGCCCGAGACAACGACCACCGCCGCGGGATCGTGGTTGAGCGCCCAGGCCAGGGCCACCGCGCCGCCAAAGGACTGGCCCATCACGACGGGATCCTCGACCCCAAGCTGCAGCGCCGCCTTGTGCAGGAACGCGGCCTGTTCTTCGGGACCCTCGGCCTCGCGCGAAAAGGCCGCCGTGTAGCGCGGGTCGGTCTGCTGGGTCCAGCCGTGGCCGGGCCGGTCGAAGACGATCACGCGGTAGCGGTCTTTGACCCGGTCGACGAAATCGAAGGTGTAGTCGCGCAGATTTCCGCCGGCGCCGTGCAGGATGACAAGATCGGGTCCGCTGCCTTCGACATAGGCGTGGACCGTGCGGCCATCGACCTCGACGAACTGTCCCAACGGGGGATAGCGTGCTTCGGCCTCGGCTTCCCTGAGGTCGGCGCGGCTGTCGAAGAGCACGCCGCAGCCGCCAAGGGCAACCGCGGCCATTGCCAGCCCCGCGACCGTCTGAAGCGTGCTCACCGCGCCATTCCCGTTCCGCTTTCCATTGCCTATCGCAACCTAGCGGGTAAAGGCCGGGAGGCCAGACGGCGGACCAGCCGGGGCAATGTCATCGGCGCAGATCGGTCGAGGCCTGCCCGATCATCGCCATGTCGAACGGCGTGGTCAGGTAGATCTCGCTGATCCAGTTGCCGTAAAGCAGATGGGCGTGGCTGCGCCAGCGGTTGAGCGGGGTCTTCGCCGGATCGTCGTCGGGGTAGTAGTTGCGCGGCACGATGATCGGCGCGCCGGTGGCGATGTCGCGGTCGTACTCTTCCTTCAGCGTGCCGCTGTCGTATTCGAAGTGGTTGAAGATGTAGAGCGCGCGGTGTGCGGCATCCTCGACCAGGCAGGGGCCGACCTCTTCCGAGCCCAGCAGGACGTTCAGGCCGACCGCCGTCATCTCGTCCGCGCGCATCTCGGTCCAGCGGCTGACGGGGATGATGAAATCGTCCGAAAACCCGCGCAGGTAGGGCGAGGACGGCGTGAGGTTGCGGTGCCGGAAGCAGCCGAAGGCCTTCTGGTCCAGCATGTGCTTGGTCACGCCGTGGAAGTGATAGGCCATGGCCATCCCGCCCCAGCAGACGCCGAAGGTGGAATGCACGTTGGTCTGGGTCCAGTCCATGACCTCGGTCAGCTCGTCCCAGTAGGTCACCTCCTCGAAGGGCAGGTGCTCGATCGGGGCGCCGGTGATGATGAGCCCGTCGAACTTCTCGTCCTTCACCTCCTGAAAGGGGCGATAGAACTCGGCCATGTGCTCGGCCGCGGTGTTCTTGGTCTCGTGCTCGGTCATGCGGATCAGCTGGAAGTCGATCTGCAGGGGCGTTGCGCCGATCAGGCGGGCGAACTGCGTCTCGGTCTGGATCTTCTTCGGCATCAGGTTCAGAAGCCCGATCCGGATCGGGCGGATGTCCTGATGGGCCGCCTTGGTCTGGCCCATGACCATGACGCCTTCGCGCGACAGCACGTCATAGGCGGGCAGGGTCTCGGGCAGGGTGATGGGCATGGGCGGTCGTCCGTTGCGGTCAGAGCGCGTGAGATAGGCGGATCACGCGCGGGCCTCAAGGGCCCCGGCGATCAGGTCCACCACGGCGCCGGCGGTCTTGACGGACGCGATGTCGGCGGCGTCCACGGTCACGCCCCAGTTTCGCGCAAGCGCCGCATAGCGTGGCTGCCGGTGGGCGAGGGCGCGGGCATAGGTCCAGCGCACGAAAGCGTCGGGATCGACCGGTCCTCGGCCTCGCCCGTCATGGCCCGGTACTCGGCCCAGGCCGAGCGCAGGAAGTCGGGCTGGTAATACATCGGCTTGGGGTCGCGGTCGAAGCGGCGGATCAGTTCCTCGGTATGGGCCTCGGTGCCTTCGATCCAGACCGGCAGCAGGTGGTCCGTCACCGCCGCCAGCACCGGATCGTCGCGGTCCTCGGGGTTCACCACCTCGACGATCGAGCCCGAGCTGTCGCAGACGAAGTTGTCATAGCCGTAAAGCATCTTCGCCCGGTCGATGAACTGGGCGGTGTCCAGCATCGCGGCCTTCTCGGCCTCGGCATGAAGCGCCTGGCGGCGCATGTATTCGTGCGAACGGCAGCCCGCCCTTCGCCGGATCGCCCGGCTTGCCCAGGTAGGTCGACAGAGGGGCGAGGTTGTCGAAGGTGATGTTCGAGGCGACATAGATCGAATCCGACATCAGGAGGTCCCGCAGAAGCGGCACCTTCATCGCCTCGCGCTTGAAGTTGTCGGCGATGTGCTCGCCCATGTAGCGGGTGCCGATGCGGTAATCGACCGAGTAGTGGAACCACCCGCCCGACGCGCGCAGAAGGTTCGAGACATGGGTCTTGCCCAGCCCCGACATGCCGAACAGCATGATGCGCTTGTTCGGGGCCTCGCGCCACTCCGTCGCCGAGCCGTAGATCATCGTCCGCCTCATCCCGTCGTCCGGCGCCCGTCCTAGCGGGGCGGCGGGCGCGAGGCCAGCACTATGTCGCGGCCCGCCCGCGTGGCAGGCGCAGCAACCGACCGTCGATCACAAGAAGCCCCAGCGCCAGAAGCCCGAAGCCCGCGAAGGCGCCGGCATGCAGCGTCTCGCCCCGCACGAGCGCCCCCAGTAGGATCGCCACCGGCGGGATCATCAGCGTGCAGAGCAGAAGGTTCCCCGATCCCGCCATCCGCAGCACCCGGTAGTAGAGAAGATAGGCCAGCGCCGTGGACACCAGCGCGTAGTAGGCCACCGCAAGGACCGTCGCGGGTGACTGCGGCATCGCAGGCGGACCGTCGACGATCAGCGCCAGCGGCACCATCACCAGTCCCGATGCGGTCAGCATCCCGGCGGCGGCCACGACGGGCGACAACCCTGAAAGCCGCGCGCGGGCCCAGGCACCGGCGAAGGCATAGGACAGCGTCCCCGCGATCACCGCAAGCTGCGCCACCGAGCGCAGGTCGAGCGTGCGCAGGCTGTCCACCCCGATGGCAAGGACGACGCCCAGCGAACCCCATCGTCACGCCAAGGCCCTTGCGCCAGGTCAGACGCTCGTCTGCGAAAACAAGTGCCGCCACGAGCACGCCCCAGATCGCGGTCGCGGCGTTCAGGATCGACGTGAGCCCGGTCTCGATATGAAGCTGCGCCCAGGCCATCAGCGTGAAGGGGACGACGTTGTTCAGCAGTCCCATCACCAGGAAGGCCATCCAGATGCGGGGCGCACGGGGCAGGGGAAGGCGCCGCGCGACAATGACAAGCCAAAGCGCCAGCGCTGCCCAGACGACCCTGTGCGCGACCGAGGTCAGGACCGGGATCTCGTCAAGCGCGATGCGGATCGACAGGAACGACGCCCCCCAGATCAGGGAGAGGGCCATGAGTTCGGCCCAGGCGCGGGGGGAAAGCTCGGTTTGGGTCATGCGGTCAGGCTAACCCGGTCGTTTGCTTGCCGCGACCCGAATGCTGCGCAAAGAAAAGGCCCCGCCGAAGCGGGGCCGATCGTCATTGGGTTGCGCCCGATCTCAGAAGGTATAGCCGACCCGGATCCCGGCGCCCCAGGCGGAGTTGCCCGAGAAGTCCGACGCCGCCACACCGCCGCCCAGCGTGGTCTCTGCGTCGCCGATGTCGGTGTAGCTGAGGCCAAAGGAAACCTGTGTCTGACCGACGGTATACTGGGCGCCAAGAGCCGCCCCAAGCAGGCCGTCCGTCGGGCCGAGGTTCGAAGAGAAGCCGCCTGTCGGGTCTTCATAGAACACCCGGCCCGAGACCGACCATGTCTCGTTGATGCGGCGACCAAGGCCCAACGTGTAGGTGACCGTATCGCTGTTGTAGCTCACCAGTGAGCCGCCGCCGGTCAGGGTTGCGTAATCCTGGGGCGAGATGTCGAATTCGCTCCAGTCGACCCAGCGGACTCCGCCGAAAAGAAGCGTGTCTGCGGCGATGCCGGTCTGGAAGTCAAGATTGACCGACTGCGGCGTGGAGACCGGTGTATTTGACGTTGACGTGCCCAGTGCCGAGGTTTCGGTGGTGGCGAGGTCATGGTCGATCGCCGAGTTGTAGGTCAGCGCCACCCGCAGCGCGATTTCCGGGATCTGGTAGGCGGCGCCGATCAGCCATCCGAGGCCACCGTCGCGTTCGCCGTCGGCTTGATAAGGCGCTCCGGGCGCAACAATGCCCGGACCGGGCGGCGCCGTGACGAAGGGAATGAAGGCGCTTGCCGCGAGGGTCTGGTAGCGCAGGCCACCGTAGACGTCGTAATTGCCCGCGAACTCGTAGCGCAGAACAGCCGTAAGGGCGTTCGCATTGAGCGTCGCGGTTGATCCCTGCGCGAAGTAACCCGTGCCGACCGGATAGGCCACGTCGGCCCCATAGGGCTGATCGAATATCAGACCGAACGAAAGGCTCTCATTGAGATCCATGCGGAATGCCGCGCCGGCAAGCGTGTAGGCTTCGACCATGTTGCCCGAACTGGCTCCGGGCGTCGGGCTTGTTGCCGTGGCAACCCCCGAAACCGACGGGTCCACATAGCCGAACGAGAATTCGGCGTAGGTGCCTTCCTCAAAAATGATGCCGACGACCTGGTTCGTCCGCTCGATCCCGCCGGCATGCGCCACAGTCGCGCCGAGTGTCGCAAGGGCCGCCGCCGCCGCTAGTCTCTTAGCCATGTTCCCAATCCTCCCCTGGTGTTCGCTGCGGAGGTTTCCCCATCCTCCATGGCCGCGATGGTTGATGTGGTATTGACTGAACCTGTCACCGGTCAACGATTTACGCCGCGTAAGTCAAATTTCGTGCCGCAGCGTCACAAATCCGGCTGTTTTCGGGTCTCTGTCCAGATGTTGAGATAGTTCGCCCCAAAGATGATCGCCGCGCCAAGCACGACGTGGAAGTGGATCGGTTCACCGTAGACCCAAAGGCCGACCACCGCGATGGCGGGCAGGCGCACGAAGTCCATCGGCACCACGACCGTTGCCGGCGCCAGCGACAGCGCGTTCGTCAGGCAAAGATGCGCAAGCAGCCCGCAGCATCCGATCAGCAGAAGCCAGGGGGCCGTCGTGGCCGAAGGCAGGGCGATGTCACCGTCCCAGCCCGAGGCGACGATCCCGAAGACCGACTGCATCAGCGTCAGCCAGAACAGGATGCAGGTGATCGTCTCGGTCCGGGTCAGGCGTTTGGTCAGAAGGATCGAGCCGGCGAATCCAAGGGCGGCGGTGGCGGCCGCAATGACCCCGGGGCTGAGGCCGCCCAGATCGGGACGCGCGACGATCAGGATGCCGGTGAAGCCGAGCAGGGCGGTCATCAGGCGCAATCGCGTCAGCCGCTCTCCCAGCACGAGCGGGGCCAGAAGCGTCACCCAGATCGGCGAGGTGAACTCGAGCGCGAAGACCTGGGCCAGCGGGATCACCGTGATCGCGTAGAACCACAGGTTCTGGCCCGCGAAGTGAAAGAGATTGCGCGTCGCGTGCACCGGAAGGTCGCGCCGCGTCACTGTGCCAAGCGTGCCGAGCGCGCCGGCGACCGAGACCACCAGAACCACGCCCACGAACGAGCGGTACATCATGATCTCGAAGGTATCGAGCTCGAAGCTCACCGCGCGTCCGGCCACGGCCATCGCCGAGAACGCGACGATCGCCCCGGTCATCCAGAGCACCGCCAGACCGGGGCGCGATTGCGACATGGCGCTGCTGTCCCGGCGTCAGCGCAGGATCGGCGACAAGGTGCGGTCGTTGACCCCCACGGCGGACAATCCCGAAAAGAGTGCTGCCCGCAAGGCGTTCGCGGGCCATTTCACCCCTTCGAGGATCAGCCCGTCCATCGTCGGTTCCGCCCCTTCGGCTTCGGCCGAGACAAGCGTGAGGTCATCCATTCCGGCCCACCAGAAGCTCGCCCAGGCGCGGGGCAGGTGGTAGCGATGGGTGACGAGGATCAGCGGCGCGTCGGCACCTTCGGCCAGTATGTCGCGCGAAAAGAGGGCGTTCTGAAGGGTCGAATGGCTTTCGACCTCGACCCTCAGGTCGCCCACCGGCACGCCAGCGGCGCGCGCGGCATCGGCCATCAGCGTCGCCTTGGCCGCCGGGTCGCCGTCCGACCGCCCGCCGGACATCACCAGAAGCGGGGTTTCGCCGCGCGCGACAAGGTCCTGGTAAAGCGCGATCCCCACGGCGGTCCGTTCGGCCGTCTGCGGGTCCATCTGTCCGTTTGCGATCCCTGCCGACAACACGACGATATTCGCACCTGCCGGAAGCTCGGCCGGACGCTCGTAGAAGAAGGCGAACGCGACGACGCCGACAAGCGAGATGCCGACCAGCAGAACGGCCAGGGCCAGAAGCCTGCGGATCACTCCCATTCGATTGTCCCCGGAGGTTTCGAGGTGATGTCGTAGGTCACCCGGTTGATCCCCTTCACCTCGTTGATGATCCGCGTTGCGGTCTCTCCCAGAAAGTCATGAGTGAAGGGATAATAGTCTGCGGTCATTCCGTCGACCGAGGTGACGGCGCGCAGGGCGCAGGCGAAATCATAGGTCCGCCCGTCGCCCATCACGCCCACGGTCCGCACCGGCAGGATGGCCACGAAGGCCTGCCAGATCTCGTCGTAAAGCCCGTGGCGGCGGATCTGGTCGATGTAGACGGCATCGGCCTTGCGCAGGATCTCGAGCTTCTCGCGCGTGATCTCGCCCGGGCAGCGGATGGCGAGGCCCGGGCCGGGGAAGGGGTG
Organism: uncultured Alphaproteobacteria bacterium; assembly: GCA_963709395.1. Classification (GTDB taxonomy): domain Bacteria; phylum Pseudomonadota; class Alphaproteobacteria; order Rhodobacterales; family Rhodobacteraceae; genus CAVPWP01. The sequence goes on along the minus strand of CAVPWP010000001.1, from coordinate 267,494 downwards.
GCGGCCGATGAAGCTGGCGGGCAGGCCAAGCTCGTGACCAAGCGCGCGGACCTCGTCCTTGAAAAGCTCGCGCAGCGGCTCGACCAGCTTCAGCCCCATCTTCTCGGGCAGCCCGCCCACGTTGTGGTGGCTCTTGATCGTGACCGACGGCCCGCCGGAGAAGCTGACCGATTCGATCACGTCGGGATAAAGCGTGCCCTTGCGCCAGGAACTCGGCGCCCTCGATCTCGCCCGCATATCGCTGGAACACGTCGATGAAGAGGCGCCCGATGATCTTGCGCTTGGTCTCGGGGTCGCTGACGCCGTCGAGTTCGCCAAGAAAAAGCTCGGTCTCGTCGGCATGGATCAGCGGGATGTTGTAGTGGTCGCGGAACATCGCCACGACCTCTTCGGCCTCGTTCTGGCGCAAAAGGCCATGGTCGACGAAGACGCATGTCAGCTGATCGCCGATCGCCTCGTGGATCAGGACCGCCGCGACCGAACTGTCGACGCCGCCCGACAGCCCGCAGATCACCTGCTTGTCGCCGACCTGCTCGCGGATCTTGCGGATCGCCTCGTCGCGGTAGGCCTCCATCGTCCAGTCGCCGGTGAAGCCGGCGAGCCGCACGAAGTTCTCGTAAAGCGTCTTGCCGTTGGGCGTGTGGTGGACCTCGGGATGGAACTGCACGGCGTAGAAGTGGCGATCGAGGTCGGCGGTGATCGCGAAGGGCGCGCCGGGCGAGGTGCCGAACACCTCGAAGCCGGGGGCGATGGCGGCCACATGGTCGCCGTGGCTCATCCAGACCTGTTCGCGCCCCTCGAGGAACCAGCCGGTCAGAAGGTCGATGCGGTCCTCGGTATGCTCGACATAGGCGCGGCCGAATTCCGCGGTGCCGTGGCCCCGTTCGACCCGCCCGCCCAGCATCTGCATCATCACCTGCTGGCCATAGCAGATGCCAAGGATCGGCACGCCCAGATCGAACACCGCCTGCGGCGGTCGTGGCGAGCCGTCGTCGATCACGCTGGCCGGGCCACCCGAGAAGATCACCGCCTTCGGGGCGAAGTCGCGAAGAAAGGCGTCGGTCACCTTCTGGTAGGGGTGGATCTCGCAATAGACGTTCAGCTCGCGCAGGCGACGCGCGATGAGCTGGGTCACCTGGCTGCCGAAGTCGATGATGAGAAGGCGGTCGTGCTGCATCATTTCGCGTGGTTATGCGCTCTGCACGAAGTTCGCAAGCGCCGACAAAGCGGTCGATCCTTGACACCGGTGGTGCGCGCACGGCTGTTCCGCAAGCCCTTTCGATGATGTTGAACGCTGCTGGCGGGCCACCGCGGTCTGGCCGCTCTCGTTGCGTCCCCTGCCATTCGGCGGCGCATGTCGCTTTTCCCCCTCAAAGGACGCAAAACCCGACTGCATCGCCGCTCCCCCGCGCTAAGACATCCGCAGGGATGATGTGCGCAAGCGGAAGGACGGGCGATGAGTGAGGTTCGTGAACGCAAACGGGGCGGGGGCGGTGCTGCGCGCCGGGCCGAGCGGACCACGGTACGCTTCGAGGCGGCCCGCTTCATCGAGCGCAAGATCCCCGACCTCGAGATCCTGAACGCCGAGGCGCTCGAGATCATCGAGGCGAACGCCGAGACCGTGCTTGCCGAGATCGGCGTGAACTTCGTCGACAATCCCGGGCGCGCTGGCGCTCTGGAAGGACGCCGGCGCCGAGGTCCAGGGCGAACGCGTGCGCCTGCCCCGGGGCCTCGCCCGCCGGCTCTGCGCGACTGCCCCGTCAAGCTTCACCCAGGCCGCCCGCAACCCCGAGCGCAACGTCGTGATCGGCGGGCGCAACCTTGTCCTGGCGCCGGTCTACGGCCCGCCCTTCGTGCGTGACGTCGCAGGCGGGCGCCGCTATGCCACCCTGCACGATTTCCAGAACTTCGTCCGGCTCGGCCAGATGTCGAAATGGGTCCACCATTCCGGCGGCACGGTCTGCGAGCCCACCGACGTCGCCGTGAACAAGCGCCATCTCGACATGCTGCTCGCGCACATGACGCTTGTCGGACAAACCCTACATGGGTTCGGTCACCGAACCCGAGCGCGCCGCCGACAGCGTCGAGATGTCGAAGCGCCTTTTCGGGGCGGATTTCGTCGATGCGAACACGGTGATGACCTCGCTCATCAACATCAACTCGCCGCTGACGTTCGATTCGACGATGATGGGTGCGCTCGAGGTCTATGCGCGTGCCAACCAGGCCGCGATCATCTCGCCCTTCATCGTGGGCGGCGCCATGGCCCCCGTCAGCGTCGCGGGCACGCTCACGCAGGTTCTGGCCGAGGTGATGGTGGGCGTGGCCTATTCGCAGCTTGTCCGCCCCGGCGCGCCGGTGATCTTCGGCGCCTTCGTCACCTCGATCGACATGAACTCGGGCGCGCCCACCTTCGGCACGCCCGAGGCCGCGCAGATCACCTATGGCGCGGGCCAACTGGCGCGGCGCATGGGGCTGCCTTACCGGTCGGGCGGGTCGTTCTGCGGATCGAAGCTGCCCGATGCGCAGGCGGCCTACGAGACCGCCAATTCGCTGAACACCGCGCTTCTCTCGGGCGTCAACTTCATGCTCCATGCCTGCGGCTGGCTCGAGGGCGGCCTCGTGGCCTCCTACGAGAAATACGTGATGGACGCCGACCAGCTGGGCGCCCTGCACAAGCTGGCCGCCGGGGTCGACGTTTCCGAGGCCGCGCAGGCGATGGACGCGATCCGAGAGGTCGGGCCAGGCGGGCACTACCTTGGCTGCGCGCATACGCAGGAACACTTCAAGGACGCGTTCTGGCGCAGCGGCCTTTTCGACTACAAGCCGTTCGAGACCTGGTCCGACGAGGGCAGCCGCGACACCACGACCCTGGCCCAGGCCAAGGTCGCGCGGATGCTGGGCGACTACACGCCCCCGCCGCTGGACGAAGGCGTGCGCGAAAGCCTCGATGCCTACGTGGCCGAGCGCAAGGCGTCGATGCCCGACGCCTTCGTCTGACGTCCCCTCAACCTGCGAGCCCGTTATCCGCCCCGGCGGCCCGGGGAAGCAGCCGTGCCTCGGCCATGATCGCGATCAGAAGCTCGACATGGCGCGACACGCTGTAGCCTGCCGTTCTGGTGCGGCGCACCTCCTCGATCTCTGCTTCCGCCGCCATCAGCCGGTCCAGCGCGCGTTCGGGTGCCGGCGGGGCCTCGGCCCGGATCAGGCGGCGAAGATCGCGCCCGCGGTCATAGTCGTTCAATCCGAAACGTGCGGCCCGGATCAGAAGGCGCGGGCGTCTCAGGGTAGCAAGGGTGGCAGCTAGGTCGGTCATCATGGCGTCTCCATCTGTCAGGAGGGCCAAATTACACAACCGGAAGGCGAGTTGCGGATTGTTGCCATTATGCGAACGGTCCGTTTTCACAGGCGTTTAGCGAGACCGGCCAGTCTGCAGTCAGTCTCGTGACGTTAACGGACTGGTAAGAAATACAACTTTAGGTTGTTTTGCCATGAATCTGCTGGTGGAGGGCCTCCGTGAAGAACGGTAACGACACCGTATCCCGATCAGGCTTGCCGGGATGGGTGCCCGAGGAGGCCTGCCGCTACCTCGCGCATACGGAAACCGGGGTGTCGATCCGGGCGCTCGCCCGGGGGGCGGGTTGTCATGCCTCGACCGTGCTTCGGCAGGTCCGCAAGTTCGAATCCCGTCGCGACGACCTTCTCATCGATCACGCCCTGCGCCGGCTTGGACGCACGGGCACGGCCCAGAGCAAGGAGTCTCCGCCCATGACCGCAACCGCTGCCCCCGAGATCCGACGACTCCCATGTCCCGACGCTGGCGCGTGACACCGCGCCCGATGAGGTGACGGTCGAACGCGAAGCCCGACGCATCCTGCGGCGCCTGAACGAACCGGGCGCCTGTCTTGCGGTGGCGCCTGCGATGGAGAAGGCCGTCGTCGTGCGCGAGACGCGCGGACGGCCAGACGATGCGCACCGGGGTCGTCGACCGCGCCGTGGCCGAGGCGCTGGCGCTCAAGGACTGGATCACGTCCCGCGGCATCGGTGACGGCGGGGAGGGCGGCAAGCCCGCCGGGGGTCGCATCGTCCGGTACCGCATCACGGCCACGGGACGCGTCGCCCTGAAGCGCCTGATCGCGCAGGACGATGTGGCACGCGCGGGCTTCGCCGACGCGGGCGCTGCCTTCGGACACCAGCACCGCGATTTCGCCCACCGCGACGAGGGCGGAGTGGCGGGGCAGCCGCGCCGCCGGCTGCGCTACAACGCCGCCGAGAGCCCGCTTGTCGCGCTGGCCCGGCGGCGCGAGCGGGACGGAGCGCCCTTCCTCAGCGACGACCTCGTGGCCGCGGGCGAGCGCCTGCGCGAGGATTTCGAACTGGCGCAGATGGGGCCGCGGACCACCCAGAACTGGGACAAGTTCCTGACCGCCGGCGCCTCGGCCGGATTCGGTGCCGGCGACGGCGGCCTGGCCGAAGGACCGCGCGCCGCGCGCGACCGGGTCAGCGCCGCTCTGGCCGATCTCGGGCCGGGCCTTGGCGACGTGGTGCTGCGCTGCTGCTGCTACCTCGAAGGGATGGAGGCGGCCGAGCGGCGCATGGGCTGGTCGGCCCGGTCGGGCAAGATCGTGCTGCGTATCGCGCTCCAGCGGCTCAAGCGCCACTACGACGCGAAAGGCGGCTGGTCCCCCCTGATCGGCTGAGGGCAACCTGCCCCCAGCAATTCTTCTTGGCAGAGATATCCCGGGGTCAGGGGCAGCGCCCCGGCCCCTGCATCTCGCGCAACGCCGCCATGCCGGGGCGTCGGCCCGTTGGACATTCGCGCTCCGGCGATATAGATCGTCAGGGAAACCGACGGAGCCCCGACATGAGCCCCCGCGACCTCACGATCCCCGGCGAACGCCACCCTGAAAAGGCGCACCGCCCCGACAATGCCCAGCCGAAGAAACCGGCCTGGATCCGCGTGAAGGCCCCGGTCAGCGAGGGCTACAAGAAGACCCGCGACATCCTGCGCGAGAACAAGCTGGTGACCGTCTGCGAAGAGGCCGGCTGCCCCAACGTGGGCGAATGCTGGAGCCAGGGTCACGCCACCATGATGATCATGGGCGAGATCTGCACCCGCGGCTGCACCTTCTGCAACGTGGCCACCGGGCGTCCGGATACGCTCGACGCGTTCGAACCCGGCCGTGTCGCCCATGCCGTCGAGACGCTGGGCCTCAAGCATGTGGTCATCACCAGCGTCGACCGTGACGACCTCGACGACGGCGGGGCCGAGCATTTCGCCCAGACCATCCGCGCGGTGCGTCACCGCAGCCCCGACACCACGATCGAGATCCTGACGCCCGATTTCCTCAAATGCCCGCCCTCGGCGCTGGAAACCGTGGTCGCGGCGCGGCCCGACGTCTTCAACCACAACCTCGAAACCGTGCCGGGCCTTTACCCCACGGTGCGCCCCGGCGCGCGCTATTTCCACAGCCTGCGCCTGCTTCAGAAGGTCAAGGAGCTTGACCCCGCGATGTTCACCAAGTCCGGCATCATGGTCGGGCTGGGCGAGGACCGCCAGTCGGTGCTGCAGGTCATGGACGACATGCGGTCGGCCGATGTCGATTTCCTGACCATCGGTCAGTATCTTCAGCCCACGCCCAAGCATCACCATGTCGACCGTTTCGTGACGCCCGAGGAATTCGCCAGCTACGAGAAGGCGGCCTATGGCAAGGGCTTCCTGATGGTCTCGGCCACGCCGCTCACGCGGTCGAGCTATCATGCCGGCGACGATTTCGCGCGGCTGCGTTCAGCGCGGCTGGAACGGCTCGCGCGGGGCTAGGCCACCGATCCTTTCCGAATTCGAAACACTGCGTTTCTTGCGCCGCCTGTGACGCCCGTCACAGGCCAGGGCGGCCGAACGTGTTTCCCATGCGTCAACCGAAACTGTCGTGTGAGAGGAAAACGCTCCATGAAGACCAGTCTGTTCGCCTTGGCGCTTGGCGCTATCCTGCCGGGGCTTGCCCAAGCCTCGACGCTCTACAATGCGGCAGGGCTCGAGTTCGAGACCGAGGAGCGGCAAAGCTCGTGGGGGCCGGGGGCAGCGTCGCGCATCGCCGATGTCATCCCGGTCGGACCTTCGTGGAATGTGAGCCAGAGCGTTGGCGACATCGTCGGCAGCGTGAACCGGGGCAGCGTTCCGAACCCGGCCCGGCTTGCCTACAATGCCTGCCAGCTGATCCCGTCATTTCTGCGTCCGAGTTGCGGATCACCTCCCGCCGCCACGCTGCCGGTGGTCCTCGACACACGGACCGGCGCCGAGGGGCAGGTGGCGACGTCCGGGCGGGTCGGCATCGACATCGGCTACGCGCTCGATGCGGGCTCGGTCGCGGCGCGGCTTGAGTTCGAGGCGGGCGCAGAGGTGGCGCCCGGCACGAACGTGAAGCGGGGCGAAGCGTTCCGGCTCCGGACCACCGAGACCTTCGCCGACGGCGAGATAGACTTCGCAGTCCCCCACCGCCGAGGCCTCGATCGACGTTGTCGCTCAGGCCAACCTGTCGGTGTCCGGGCAGGCCTGTCTCATCGGCGCGGGATGTGCCAGCGATACGGTGACGCTTCTGAACATCGACGAGCGGCGCGAGCTGATCTCGGTCGATCCGACCGGCGTGAAATACCTCGACGGGTTCCTGCCCGATTTCGTGGAATTGTCGACGCCGCTGCTGGACTACACGGTTTCGCTTGAAGCCGATCTCGTCACCAAGCAACTCGAGGTTTCGCAACAAAACAATGTCACCGGACAGACGCAGGAGATCGTGCCCGTCGACGGCGGCCCGATTGAAAGCGGCATCAACATCGAACTGGCGAACATCAGTGTCCAGGCACCACTTCTCGCGCAGTCGGCGGCCAAGGAGGACGGCAAGGACCACATTGCCTTGTCCGGGCAGTCGGAATTCCTCAGCCTGCGCGCCGATCTCGACGGGCTTCTGACCTATGCCAACGTGCTCCCGCCGCTTGGCGCGCGGGTCGACATACTGGATGCGGTATCCGGCTCGCTCGATCTTCTGGACGCCGAATTCGGCCCGTCCATCGACGTGTTCCAGGATTTCAAGGTTACCCCGAAGCTGATGGTCGATCTGGCATTCGACCGTGCGGTCGAGATCGGCGGCACCATGCAGAACGCGTTCTTCGGCGAGTGGGGCAACCTGCCCGAGTTCACGCTGTTCGGCGACACGCTGTTCACCCCGACTTTTTCGGTCATGGCAATGATGAAAAGCACGACCGGACTCCAGTTCGGTCTCGATTTCGATGTCGATGTACTGAAGGGTGGTCTTTCGGTCGGGTTCGGCGGTCTCAATTTCTTCGACGCAACCCTCGGACCGCTCGCCGAGTTCAATCTGCCGTTCGATCCGGAATGGGCGCGGATCGCCCTGTTCGACGACACCTTCGTGCTGGGAGGTTTCAACACCGTAGCAGGCGACAGCTTCCTGATCGCGGTCAGCCCCATTCCGCTTCCCGCCGGTGTCTGGATGCTGCTGGCCGGACTTGGCGCGCTGGGTCTTGCCCGGCGCCGAGGCGGCTACTCGGCGGCGGGAAGGGCCGCCACGTAGGCCGCGATGGCGTCGCGGTCCTCCGCCGGCAACTGGCGCATGTTCCTGACGACAGAGGCCATGGACCCGCCCGCGCTGTCGAAGCTGGGCGTGAACCCGGTCTCGAGGTAATAGGCGACGTCCGCCGCCTCCCAGTCGAATGCGGGTTTTTCCAGCGCGGGGATCGTGCCTCGGCCCGAGGGGTTGGGCGCGCCTGCCATCCAGCGACCACGGTCGAGCCCGCCGATCACGTTGCGTGGCGTATGGCATTCGCCGCAGTGCGCCAGCGCCTCGACAAGGTAGCGGCCGCGCTCAAGCTGCGGATCGGGTGCGGGCGTGACCCAGGCCGGATCCAGTTCCAGCGCCTTCCAGACCCCGACAGCGGCGCGAAGGTTGAAGGGAAAGCCGATCTCATGCGGCTGGTTCGGGGTGTCCGACGCCGGCAGAGTGTCCATGAAGGCCTTGAGGTCGGCCACATCCTGCATCTCCATCCGCACATAAGACGCATAGGGGAACGCCGGATAATAGTGCTGGCCGTCGGGCGAGGTGCCCTGCGTGAGCGCCGTCGCGAATTCCGACAGCGTCCATCCCCCGATTCCATGCGTCGGGTCGGGCGAGATATTCGGCGAGATGAAGGTGCCGAAGTCGCTGACAAGCCTGTGTCCGCCCGCAAGAACCAGCGGGTCGTCGCCGCCGGGCGCGGCATGGCATGAGGTGCACCCGGAGGCCCAGAATACCTGTTCGCCACGTGCCGCATCCCCGGTCAGACCTGCGGTCGCTTCAGGCGCCAGTACCTCGGGTCTGGTAAGAAAGGCCCCGGCGGCAACCGCCGCCAGAACCAAAACGATCGCCGTCGCGAGCCATTTCATGGCCTGTCCGATCGGGCCTTGCGGGCGATCAGTTCTCGGCCCTGTAGGCTTCGTGGCAGGCCGTGCAGGCCGCGCCGAGGTTCCCGATGGCCGGTCCCAGCGCCTCGACCCCGGTGCCGGCGACAGCCTGAAGTTCCACGGCGGATTCGTTCAGGGCGACGGCCTTGGCGACGACATCGTCGAAATTTTCCCAGATCTCGGGCCGCGCGCGCGTGCCCATGACCGAGTCGCTGTCGCTTCCCACTGGCCAGTTGAAGCGAGCGTCGAGTTCGGTCAGCGCCACGAGGTTATCGGCCGCTGCCTGCGCGGTCGCGGCGTCATAGGGAATGTTCCCGCGCGCCATGCCGCCCATCACGTTGACCATGTTCTGGTAGTTCTGGAAAATGCCTTGGCGTGCCTCGATGGCAGTCTGCATCGCGCGATCCTGCGCGACCACGGCAACGGGTGCGGCCACGATGGCGACAAGGGCGATGGCGGAAAGAGTGCGGGCGAAAGTCATCAAGGGCTCCTTTGGGTCCAGTCTCAATCATGTGCCGGTCATCAGCATGTACCGATCCTTTCACACCGATGCCGGTACCCGGAAACACTAATTCGTGAGTCCGCTCCGGCAAATCCGCACAGCCCCTGTGCGTGCGGTGCAATCCCTCAGCCGCCCTTCAAGAAAGGAACCCTGAGACTGGTTGGCTCGGACAATCATCCCCCGGTGAACCGCACCTTGCCGATATGTGGCAGGTTCCGGTTGCGCTGGGCATAGTCGATGCCGTAGCCCACCACGAATTCGTCGGGGATCTCGAAGCCGGTCCATGTCGCCTTGATCTCGACCTCTCGCCGCGACGGCTTGTCGAGAAGCGCGATCGTCTCGAGCCGCCGGGGCTTCTTTCCGCGCAGGAACTCGAGCACATGGGTCAGGGTGAAGCCGGTGTCGACGATATCCTCGACCACCAGCACGTCCCGCCCGGAGATCTCGCCGCGCAGGTCCTTGAGAATGCGCACCTCGCGGCTCGATTCCATCGCGTTGCCGTAGGACGAGACCTCGAGGAAATCGACCTCGACCGGCAGGTCAAGCTCGCGCACCAGGTCGGCGATGAAGACGAAGGACCCGCGCAGAAGCCCCACGACGACCAGCTTGTCGGTGCCCTCGAACGCCACCGTGATCTCGCGGGCAAGGGCCTCGACCCGTGCGGCGATCTCCTTGGCCGAGATCATCTGGTCGATCACATAGGGACGGGTCACCCTGTCACCCCCTCTTGATTTTGCTGGCCCAGTCTACGAAATCGGGCGCTACTGTCACCAGTCCCCGTGACCAGCAACCGAGAGATATGCCGACCCATTCCGAAACAAAGCGGCTGCCCTACACGCCGCAGCAGATGTATGATCTGGTTGCCGATGTGGCGCGCTACCCCGAGTTCCTGCCGTGGTGCGCCGCCGCGCGCATCCGGTCGCGCCGCCCGCAGGGCACGGCCGAGGTGATGGAGGCCGATCTCGTGATCTCGTTCAAGGTCTTCCGCGAACGCTTCGGCAGCCGCGTGACGCTTTGGCCCGACGAGATGCGCATCGACACCGAATACCTCGACGGGCCGTTCAAGTACCTGCAGTCGAACTGGAGGTTCCGCCCGGCCGAGGGCGGGTGCGAGGTCGAGTTCTTCGTGGATTTCGAATTCCGGAACAAGGTCTTGCAAGGCGTCATTGGGGTCGTCTTTCACGATGCGATGCAAAGGATCGTCCGTGCGTTCGAGCGTCGGGCTGCCGCGCTTTACGGCTGATCCCGGACGCGGAGCGACCTAGGCCCGAACCGCCGCCAGCAGCATCCGCAGGGCGTGGTCGCGGGCGGCCGCGCGCACCCGGTCGCGTCCCAGGGCACCGAAGTCGACCGTCTCCACGATGACCCCCGAAGCGCCTGCAAGGGCGAAGCAGACCCGGCCCTCGGGCTTGTGCGCCGATCCGCCGGGCCCGGCGATTCCCGTGACCGACACCGCAAGCGTCGCGTCCGACCGGGCAAGGGCGCCCTGCGCCATCGCGCGCGCCACCTCTTCGGAGACCGCGCCATGCGCCGCGATCAGCGCGGGCGGACACGTCCAGCATGGCGGTCTTCGCGCCGTTCGAATAGGTCACGAACCCGCGGTCGAACACATGGGAGGACCCCGGAACATCGGTGATCGCCGCGGCCACCATGCCACCGGTGCAGCTTTCGGCGGTGGCGATCACGGCGCCGGTTTCTCGCGCTTCGGCAACAAGTTGCGCGGCAAGGCTCATATCCGCATCATCCCGTGGGCGACGACCGCCGCCAGGGCCACGACCATGGCCGCAAGCCAGCCCGCCACGATATCGTCGAGCATCACGCCGGTGGGGCCCTTCTGGCGGTCGGCCAGGCCCACGGGCCCCGGTTTCCAGATGTCGAACAGGCGGAAGGCCAGGAAGGCGGTGACGATGCCGGGCCAGAGCGCGGTGAAACTGGTGCCCGCCATCGCGGCGCCGACCGAGACCGGCCAGAGCGCGATCCATTGCCCCACGACCTCGTCGATCACGATCTCCGAGGGGTCCTGGTCCTCGGCGCCGGCCACCTCGACCGCCGTCGCCCACCAGCCGACCGCCGCGACCGCGACTGTGGCCGCGATCAGCAGGACCGGCCCACCCGCAATGTGGAGTGCCCAGGCCACGGGCAGGGCGGCCAGCGACCCCCATGTGCCGGGTGCGGGTTTCAGGAGGCCCACGTAAAGGAAGGTGGCGATGATCCGGCTCATGGCCGCACCAGCGTCGCGGTGGCCAGCGCCGCGATCCCTTCGCCGCGCCCGGTGAAGCCCAGCCGTTCCGAGGTCGTGGCCTTCACGCTGATCCGGCCTGCCTCGATCCCCATGATCCGCGCCATTTCCGATTGCATTTCAGCTGCATGCGGGCCGATCTTCGGTTCTTCGCAGATCAGCGTCACATCGGCATGGGTGATGCGAAACCCCTCGGTCCCTGCCAGGTCGACCGCATGGGTCAGGAAGATGTGGCTGGCCGCGCCCTTCCACTGCGGGTCCGACGGCGGGAAGTGCCGGCCGATGTCGCCCATCGCCAGCGCGCCGTAGATCGCGTCGGTCACCGCATGCATCCCCACGTCGGCGTCCGAATGGCCCGCCAGCCCCGTCTCGAACGGGATGCGCACGCCGCAGAGCGTCACGTGGTCCCCCGGCCCGAAGGCGTGTACGTCAAATCCGTTTCCGGTGCGGATATCCATCGGTCCTCCCAGGAAGGTTTCAGCGCGGGCGAAGTCGTCCGCGGTGGTGATCTTGAGGTTGCGTTCCTCGCCCGGGACGATCGCCACCTCGATGCCCGCGGCGCGGGCGACCTCCACATCGTCGGCGGCGTCGCCGTCATGGGCGCGGTGGGCGGCAAGGATCGCCGCGAAGTCGAATCCCTGCGGGGTCTGTGCGCGGAAGAGCCCGTCGCGCGGGGCCGTGCCGGTCGACCCGGTCGTCGGCACCCCGCCAGAGCGCGTCGGTCACCGGCAGGGCGGGCGCCGCGCCCTGCGTGTGTTCCAGCGCCGCGATCACGGCCGAGATCAGGGACGAACTGACCAGCGGGCGCGCGACGTCGTGGATCAGCACCCGCGACACACCGCCGCCCTCGAGCGCCTCGAGACCGGCCAGAACGCTGTCGCGCCGCGTGGCGCCACCGGGCACGACGGTGACATCGGCATGGCCGGCCCAGCCGGGCGCCAGACCCATGTCGTCGGGGTGCAGGACCAGAACGATCCGCGTCGATTTCGGGGTGGCTGCGGAAGGCCGCGAGCGTGTGGGCGGCCACCGAGCGGCCGCCAAGGTCGCGCCACTGCTTCGGCACGCCGCCGCCCGCGCGCAATCCGCGCCCGGCCGCCACGATCACCGCCGCATTGGTCATTCTCACCTCCAACCCGTCCCGCAGTGTCTAGGCGCTGCCCGGGGCAGAGACAATGCGCTGTACCTCACGGGTGATGCTGCCTAAAAATGCAGCAGACGGCGTCTCGCCGGCATCATGGTGTCGCCGGGATTTGCCAATCGCGGGAATGCAGGCTAGCTGACAAACTCAATGCACAAGGAATAAGCATCTGACCATCGAAGTGGCAAACATTCGTCTGGCAAGCCCGGTCCTGCTGGCGCCCATGGCCGGGATCACCGATCTGCCGTTCCGGCGCCTCGTCGCGGCGATTCGGCGCGGGCCTTGTCGTCTCCGAGATGGTCGCGAGCCAGGAGATGGTGCAGGCCAAGCCCGGCGTGCGCGAGCGGGCCGAGCTTGGGCTGGCCGTCGAGGGCACCGCCGTGCAGCTTGCGGGCCGCGAGGCGCATTGGATGGCCGAGGCCGCGCGCATGGTCGAAGACAGCGGCGCGCGGATCATCGACATCAACATGGGCTGCCCGGCGAAGAAGGTGACGAACGGGCTTTCGGGCTCGGCGCTGATGCGCACGCCCGACCACGCGCTGCGCCTGATCGAGGCGGTGGTCGGCGCGGTCGCGCGTTCCGGTGACGCTCAAGACCCGGCTCGGCTGGGACGACGGCATGATGAACGCGCCCGATATCGCGCGCCGGGCCGAGGCGGCGGGCATCCGGATGATCACCATCCACGGCCGCACGCGCTGCCAGTTCTACAAGGGATCTGCCGACTGGGCCGCGATCCGCGCGGTGCGCGATGCCGTGTCGATCCCGGTGATCGCCAACGGCGATATCGTCGACGCCGACACGGCGCGGCGGGCGCTTGCGCTGTCGGGCGCCGTCGGGCGTCATGGTCGGGCCGGGGCGCGCAGGGCCGGCCCTGGGCGCTGGCGCAGATCGGCGCGGCACTGTTCGGGCGGCCGCGGTCCCGCCGCCCCGCGCGGCGCGGCACTGGCCGATCTTGTCGCCGGCCACTACGACGAGACGCTTGCCTTCTACGGCCCCGACTCTGGGCGCACGGGTGATCCGCAAGCATCTGGGCTGGTACATGGACGGCGCCGGCACGCCCGCCGGCGCTGCGGCGCGAGGTGCTGACTGCGTCCGACCCCGGCGCAAACGCGCCGGCTTCTGCCGCTTGCCTGCGATGCCATGGCGGAGGCGGCATGAGGCATTTCGGTGAAACCCTCTGGAACTCGCTGCCGATCCCGGCGTTCCTGCTGGATCCGGGCGACATCATCTCCGAGGTGAACCCGGCCGCCGAACTGTTCCTCAACGCGTCTTCCCGGTCGCTGCGCGGCCAGCCGGTGTTCGACACCCTGGCGATCGACGCGCCGCTCGAGGATGCGTTCCAGCGCGTGCGGACCGACCAGTCGTCGCTGTTCATCAACACCGCCGATGTGGGCTCGGGCGGGCGGCCGCCGGTCCAGTGCAACATCCAGATCGCGCCGATGATCGGGATGCCGGGCTTCGTCCTTGTGATCATGGAGCCGCGCCAGATCGCCGACAGGATGGGGCGCGCCTATTCGGTCAAGACCGCCGCCAAATCGGCCATCGGCATGGCCGAGATGCTGGCGCATGAGATCAAGAACCCGCTGGCGGGGATCACCGGGCGCTGCCCAGCTCTTGTCGATGAACCTCTCGGGCGAGGATCAGGAAATGACCGACCTGATCGTCGGCGAGACGCGGCGCATCCTCAAGCTGCTCGAGCAGGTCGAGCAGTTCGGCAACCTGCGCCCGCCCGAGAAGCGATCGGTCAACGTCCACGACCTTCTCGACCGCGCGCGGAAATCCGCCCAGGTCGGGTTCGCCGCAAACATGAAGGTGATCGAGGAACTACGACCCCTCGCTTCCGTCGACCTGGGTCGATGGCGACCAGATGCTGCAGGTGTTCCAAAACCTTCTGAAGAACGCCGCGCAAGCCGCTGGAAGGGATGGCGGAACGATCACGATCCACACCTTCTACGACACCTCGTTGCGGCTGCGCCGCAAGGATGGGACCGCGCCGCTTCCGCTTCAGGTCGAGATCATCGACGACGGTCCCGGACTGCCGCCCGAGATCGCGGCGCATGTGTTCGAACCCTTCGTTTCGGGGCGCGAGAACGGCACCGGGCTGGGTCTTGCGCTGGTGTCGAAGATCATTTCCGACCACGACGGCTGGATCAACGTGAACAGCGTGCCCGGGCGCACGGTGTTCCGCATCTCGCTGCCCGTGGCGCCCAAGGACGACGAGGGCGACGAGGCCCGCGACGAGCACAGGAGAAGTCTAGGCAATGGATGGCACGGTTCTGGTCGCCGACGACGACCGCACGATCCGCACGGTTCTGACGCAGGCGCTGACGCGCGCCGGCTGCAAGGTGCACGCGACCTCGTCGCTGGTGACGCTCATGCGCTGGGTGGACGAGGGCAAGGGCGATCTCGTGATCTCGGACGTGATCATGCCCGACGGCAACGGGCTCGAACAGCTTCCCCTGATATCGAAGGCGCGGCCCGGGCTGCCGGTGATCGTGATCTCGGCCCAGAACACCATCATGACGGCGATTCAGGCGGAAGAGGCCGACGCCTACGATTACCTGCCCAAGCCCTTCGATCTGCCCGACCTGATGAAGCGCGCCGCGCGGGCGCTCGAGGTCAAGCGCCGCGCAGGGGCGATGGCGCCGCGCCCCGCGAACGGCTCGGTGATCCAGACCGCGCAGGACGAACTGCCGCTGGTCGGTCGCACGCCGTCGATGCAGGCGCTCTACCGGCTGGTGGCGCGCGTCATGAACACCGATCTTCCGGTTCTGATCAACGGGGAATCCGGTACAGGAAAGTCCCTTATCGCCCGGGCAATCCACGATTTTTCGGATCGTCGCACATTGCCGTTCGTGGTCGCGTCGGCCCCCGATCTCGCCAGCATGGACGGGCCGGCGACGCTTTTGTCGCGGGCGCGCAACGGGTCGATCCTGTTCGACGAGGTGGGCGATCTGGGCGACGAGGCGCAGGCGCGCATCGTGCGAATGCTCGACAGTTTCACCGACAACGCGCCCCGCGTCATGGCGACAAGCCAGGCCGATCTCTCGCGCAAGATGGAAGCGGGCGAGTTCCGGCAGGATCTGTTCTACCGGCTGGGCGGCGTGACGATCACCGTGCCGTCCCTGCGCGAACGCGTCGATGACATCCCGCTTCTGGTCGATCACTTCCTGGCCCGGGCCGAGCGGGACGGCGCGCCGCTGCGCCGCTTCGACGCCGGGGCGATGGACCTGATCCGCGCCTACAGCTGGCCCGGCAACGTGCGCCAGCTCGAAAACACCATCCGTCGCATCACGTCACCGGCACCGAAGAAGAGATCAGCCGCGCCGAGGCCGAGGCGGTGCTGGGCAACCAGCCTGCGATGGAGCCGCTGGTCGGCGGGGGCGAGGGCGAAAAGCTGTCGGCCTCGGTCGCCAAGCATCTCAAGCGTTACTTCGACCTGCACGGCGGCGTGTTGCCGCCCCCCGGCCTCTACCAGCGCATCCTGCGCGAGGTCGAAGGCCCGCTGATCGAGATCGCGCTGGATGCAACTGGCGGAAATCAGGCGAAATGCGCCGATTTGCTGGGCATCAACCGGAATACCCTGCGCAAGAAGATCACCGATCTTGATATTCGCGTGACACGCCGCCGCAAATTGATGTAAAAGCGCAACAGGAGAGTGGCCGATCCGCAGCAGCGGTAAAGAAGCCACCCGATATGGCGGTCGTCGCAGCAGTGCGGCACATCAGGTAGGGGTGTCCCCCGTGCAGGGACGAATAGCGAAAGGCAACACTCGAACGTGTCGCCCGCCTGCGGCGTCAGCGGCGCTTTCAGACGGTCGCGACGCTGACGGTTGTCATCCTCGGGCCGCTTCTGGCGCTTGCGACCTTTCTTGTCCTCGGCCCGCTTGATTCGGGCGCTTCCGCGCTTCAGCTGCGCCTCGTCCTGCTGGCCGACCTCGTCTACATCATCGTCGTCGCGGCCCTCGTCATGGGGCGTATCGCCACGATGATCGCCGCGCGGCGGGCCCGGTCGGCCGGGTCGCGCCTGCACCTGAGGCTCACGGGCGTGTTCGCGGCGATCGCGCTGGTGCCGACCGTGACCGTGGCGATCTTTGCCGGCCTGACCATCAACGTGGGTCTCGAGGGCTGGTTCTCGGACCGGGTGCGGCAGGTCGTGGGGGCGTCGATCTCGGCGGCCGAGGCCTATCGCGAGGACCAGCGCGGCGACCTCGTCGATGACGCGCGCACGTTGGCGGAGTACCTCGACACCGCCCGCCGCGCCAACCCCTTCATCGGCGAGGGCGAGTTGCGCCAGCTGCTGAGCCAGGCGCAGCCGCTCGTGCAGCGCGGCCTTGCCGAGGCCTATGTGATCAACGGCGTGGGCGAAATCCGGGCGCGCGGCGAACGGTCCTATCTCTTCAACTACGACATGCCATCGCCCGAGGCGTTCGACGAGGCGCGCGCAGGCGCGGTCGCCGTGATCGAGGATCTCGACCGGGGCGAGTTCCGCGCCCTGATGGAGCTTGGGGCCTTCCCCGACCGGTTTCTCTACATCAGCCGCAATGTCGATCTGCGGATCCTGACGCTTCTGGACGAGGCGCAGGAGACCGCCAAGCTCTATACCCAGCTTGAGAACGAGCGCGGGCGGCTCGTGTTCGAGTTCGGCCTTCTCTACATCGGTTTCGCCGTGATCCTGATCCTGGCCGCGATCTGGCTCGGCCTGTGGTTCGCCGAGCGGCTGTCGCGCCCGGTCGGACGCCTGGCGGGGGCCGCGCAGCGTGTGGGCGCGGGCGATCTCGACGTGCGCGTTCCCGAGGAACCGGGCGAGGACGAGATCGCCATGCTGGGCCGGGTCTTCAACCAGATGACCCGGCAGCTCAAGGGCCAGCGCGACACCCTGCTCGAGACCAACCGCCAGATCGAACGGCGCCGCAGGTTGTTCGATTCGGTGCTGTCGTCGGTCACCGCCGGTGTGATCGGGCTCGACAGCGAGGGGCTGGTGAGTTTCATCAACCGCTCGGCCGAAGGTCTCTTGCGTCTCGGCGCGCTCGAAGGCGCGGCCGTGCCGCTGGCCGATGCGGCCCCCGAGTTCCTGCCGCTCTTCGACCGTCTCCGCGAGACCGGCAGGGAATCCGCGCAGGAAGAGGTGCGTCTGGTTCGCAACGGCGTGCAGGAAACACTGCTGGTCCGCGTGGCCACCCGCCGTAACGATGCCGGGACGCTTGAAGGCTATGTGATCGCCTTCGACGATGTTTCCGACCTTGTGTCGGCGCAGCGCATGGCGGCCTGGGGCGACGTGGCCCGGCGCATCGCGCATGAGATCAAGAACCCTCTGACCCCGATCCAGCTGTCGGCCGAACGCATCAAGCGCAAGTTCCGCGCGGCCGCTGGCGACGATGCCGAGCTTCTGGACCAGTATACCGAGGTGATCGTGCGCCAGACCGGCGACCTGAGGCGCATCGTCGACGAGTTCTCGAAATTCGCGCGGATGCCCGAGCCTTCGCGCCGCACCGAGGACCTTGTGCGTCTCGTCTCCGACGCCGTGGTCCTTCAGGATGCCGCGCAGACCGAGATCAGGATCGAGGCGCAGCTCCCCGACCCGCCGGTCTTTTGCGATGTCGACGCCACGATGATCGGGCAGGCGCTGACGAATCTGATCAAGAATGCAGGGGAAGCCATTGAAACCCTGCGTGAAAAAGGGGCGCCTGAAGGACATGAGGGGCGCATACGCGTCACGCTGGACATCCAGGACGGCACCGCGCGGATCGCGATCTCGGATAACGGGATCGGCCTGCCGGAGGATCGGGCGCGGCTGTTCGAGCCCTACATGACGACGCGCGAAAAGGGCACCGGGCTGGGCCTGCCCATCGTGAAGAAGATCATCGAAGAGCATGACGGCACCCTCGTGCTGACCGATGCCGAGCCGCTGGACGATTCGGGACAGGTCGGGGCGCGGGCCGAAATCACGCTGCCGCTCACCCAGGTGGGGAGCCGCGAAAGCGACATGAAAGTCGCGGAATAGGAGGTTGGAAATGGGCGATATTCTTATTGTGGACGACGAGCGCGACATTCGCGAACTGATCGGCGACATTCTGCGCGACGAAGGCTACGGGGTCCGGCTGGCCGGCACGTCGGACGCCTGCGTGGCCGAGCTCGAGCGCGACTTGCCCGCGCTCATGATCCTCGACATCTGGCTGAAGGATTCGAAGCTCGACGGCATCGACATCCTCAAGAAGGTCAAACGCGAGACGCCGGAAGTACCCGTGATCATCATCTCGGGACACGGCAACATCGAGATCGCGGTCGCCGCGATCAAGCAGGGCGCCTATGACTTCATCGAGAAGCCGTTCAACATCGACCAGTTGATGGTGGTGATCGGTCGCGCGATGGAAACCTCGCGGCTGCGGCGCGAGAATATCGAGCTTCGGCGCAAGGACGTGATCGCGACCGAGATGATCGGCAGCGGCGCCGCGATGCGGGCGCTCAAGGCGCAGCTCGACAAGGTGACCCATTCGAACGGGCGGGTGATGCTGACCGGGCCGGCGGGATCGGGCAAGGAGATCGCCGCGCGCTATGTCCACGCCAATTCCAACCGCGCCGGCCATCCCTTCGTCAGCGTCAACTCGGCCAGCGTCGAACCCGACAGGATGGAAGAAGTCCTGTTCGGTCGTGAAAGCGCCGAGCGGGGGATCGAGCCCGGTCTTCTCGAACAGGCCAACGGCGGCGTGATCTTCTTCGACGAGGTGGGCGACATGCCGCTTGGCACGCAGTCCAAGATCCTGCGCGTCCTGACCGACCAGCAGTTCCAGCGTGTCGGGGGGGCGGACAGCGTGCATGTCGACCTGCGCGTGATCTCCTCGACCAACCGCGACCTCGAGATCGAGGTCAGGGCGGGCAACTTCCGGAGCGAATTGTTCCATCGCCTCAACATCGTGCCGATCCGGGTGCCCAGCCTCGAAGAGCGGCTCGAGGACATCCCCGATCTGGCCGCGCATTTCATCGCCGAGTTCAACCGCTCGCAGGGGCTGCCGCTGCGCACGCTGAGCGACGAGGCCGCGGCCCTTCTCCAGACGATGTCCTGGCCGGGCAACGTGCGCCAGTTGAAGAACGTGATCGAACGCGTGCTGATCCTCGGGGCCGACCGGGGCGAGATCCAGTCTTCGGAACTGCCGCGACCCGGCGCGTCCGACGCAGGTGAAGGCGCCGACGCCGAGCGGATCGTGCTGTCGGGCGGCCTTGCCATGCTGCCGCTGCGCGAGGCGCGGGAGCTTTTCGAACGCGAATACCTGCTGACCCAGATCAACCGCTTCGGCGGCAATATCTCGCGCACCGCCACCTTCGTGGGGATGGAGCGGTCCGCACTTCATCGCAAGCTGAAGTCGCTCAACGTCGTGACCACCTCGAAAGCGGGGGCGCGGGTGGCCTATGTCGAAGAGGATGACGGCGACGAGGCCGCTTCTGAGGCCATGCACGCAAAGGCCGGCTGACCCGCGCGGTCAGCCGGGGCGGCTGTCCGATGACAGCCGCGCCGCCGTCCGGTGCAGAAGTGCCAGTCCCGATGCGCTGCCGGCTTCGGCGTCGAGCGCTTCTGCGGCGCGCGCGTAGGTGTCCTCGAAGAGCCGCCGACCCTTGGTCCAGTCAAGAAAGCCCATGCCCGGCAGCGGCCGCACCGGCAGGAATACATCCTGTCCCGGATCGATGGTCGCCAGCCGGCGTTCCGAATTCACGATCATGCTGCGCGTCATGATCGAGAAGATGCCGGGGAAACGGACCTTCTTCATCATCGGTCCGGCGACAAGCCTGCCCAGCGAGGCCGCGCGGCCGGGCAGCGCATCGTAATCGGTGCGCACGCGCCAGTTCTTCTTGCTCTCAAGGCTCATGACAAGGTTCGGGCCCGGTTTCAGCCCGCGCATGGTCTCGACCGGCACGTTGTCGATATAGGCGCCGTCGATCAGAACCTCGCCATCCGGAAGGACCATGGGCGGGAACACGGCCGGGATCGCGCTTGATGCGCGCACCGCCCGCCAGAGCTGACCGGACCGCAGCACCGACAGATCGTTGCGGGTCAGGCTGGTGGCCACGGCGAAATAGTTGATCGGCAGATCCTCGATCCGCAGATCGCCGAAGTGGTGGCGCAGCTGGCTGTCGAAGAAGGTCGGGTCGATGATCGAGTATTTCGGCACCGTCAGCCGCTTCATCGCCCGCGACCGCACGAAGAGCTCGTCGCAGCGGTCAAGCACCTCGTCGGGCGTCAGCCCCATTGCGTAGGCCCCGGCCATCGCCGCGCCGATGCTGGCGCCGCCGACCATGTCGAAGGCAAAGCCGTGGTCCTGCAGCGCCTTCACGACGCCCAGATGCGCCGTGCCGAAGGCGCCACCGCCACCGAAGACGATGCCCATCGCCCGTCCGCGCAGGAACCGCGCAAGCCGCGCGATATCGCCGGCATGTCCCGCGCGGACATGATGATGAAGCCCGGGGTGGCGGTCCGTCAGCACGGCCTCGGTGGCACTGAAGCGACCGGTATCTCCGGGATGCAGAAGGGCAAGATGCACGCTTTGCGGCAGGAAAGTCGACGCGATCTCGGCCTCGATCGGGGAGGGCGGCGGTACGGCCGTACCGGCCCCGTCGCGGCGATCGAGCACGAGAAGCACAGTGTCGGAGGTTTCGAACACCGTCCGCGTCCAGGACGGATCGGCGTCGGGGTCGGCGCCGCTCAGCACCACCGTTTTTCCGTCGAGGTCGCTCCGGGCCAACAGGTCGTCGATCGCGCCGGACGCCCCGAGATCATCACGGGCGATGACGGCGACGGATCCGTCCCGGCCCAGCTCGCGAAGAAGGTCGCGCAGGAACGCCGGGTCGAGCGTGCCGCCTCCCGCAGGCAGGATCCCGATCACCTCGCCCGGGCGCGGCTTGAGTTGCGCGCTGCCCGGAACGGCCCGGCGCAACCGTTCGGCCAGCGCCGCGATGATCGTGCCTGACAGGTCCGGCTGCCGTCCGGACAGTGCCCGGTAGGCCTCGCGGGTGATCTCGACCACCTGGCTGGTGCGCGCCGCGACGACGGTGGCCGTGCGCGTGCCGCCCGCGAAGAACGCGATCTCGCCGATGGGTTCACCGCTGGCGATCTCGGCGATCGGGCGTTCTTTGAAAAAGACGGTGAAGCGGCCGTGCAGCACGATGAAGAAGGCGTCGGCCTCGGACCCTTCGGTCACCAGCGTTTCGCCGCGGCCAAGGTGACGCGGCGTTCCGGCTTCGCGCAGGGCCGCGATCAGGTCGGGCGTCAGCAGCCCCCCCGTGCCGGCGGTCGCCTTGGCCGTGCCGGTGGTCTCGTCCGCCGCATCGTCATTCATGTCGGTTCCCCCCGGCCCTGGGCACCCGCTAACCTCTTGGCCGTTCGCGCAATTAATCAGCCTTGGGCACGTTCGTCACGCGTTTCCAGCGCACCCGGAAATGACGTTGCGGAATTTGCGGCGTACGGGCTGCATATGTTGCCGGCGGGGGCAGTCCGCGCGCGCAATTGACGCCAAGCAGGGCTTCTGCCACTTGTGGCACCCTGACGGGGCGACGGCCGGAGCGGTCATGAAGGTCATCATCTGCGGGGCAGGGCAGGTCGGCTGGCAGATCGCCCGCCACCTCTCGGGCGAGAAGAACGACGTGACCGTCGTGGACAACAATGCCGATCTCGTGCGCCGCGCCACCGACACGCTGGATGTGCAGGGCGTGGCGGGCTTCGCAAGCTACCCCGACATCCTCGACAAAGCGGGCGCGCGCGACGCCGACATGATCATCGCAGCGACCCATTCCGACGAGGTCAACATGGTCACCTGCCAGGTGGCCCATTCGGTCTTCGCCGTGCCGCGCAAGATCGCGCGGCTGCGCGCGCAAAGCTATCTGACCGCGATCTATTCGGACCTCTACCGCCGTGACCACATGCCGATCGACGTGGTGATCAGCCCCGAACGCGAAGTCGCCGAGGCCGCGTTGCGTCGCCTGGCCGTGCCCACCGCCTTCGACACCGAGGTGTTCCTCGACGGAAAGCTTCAGCTTCTGGGCATCCAGCTTGAACCCGACTGCCCGGTCCTGAACACGCCGCTGCGACAGCTCACCGACCTTTTCTCGACCCTGCGGGCCATCGTGGTGGGCGTGCGCCGCGCGGGCACTCTCTTCGCGCCGGAACCGGGGGATCAGCTGTTCGACGGCGACCAGATCTACGTCTGCAGCCATGTCGAGGATACCGGCCGCACGCTCGAGATCTTCGGCAAGCCCACGACGCGACAGGAGCGGATCGTCATCGTGGGAGGCGGCAACATCGGGCTGGCGGTGGCCAAGGCGCTCGAAGGGCGGACCGAGCGGGTGCGCGCGAAGGTGATCGAGAAAAGCCGCGCCTGCGCCGAGCGCGCCGCCGACGCACTCGAGCGCACCGTCGTGCTGCACGGCGACGGCCTCGACATGGACCTGCTGAGCGAGGCCGGGATCGACCGCGCCGATGCGATCCTCGTCGTCACCGACGACGACAAGACCAACCTGCTGGCCTCGGTGCGGGCGAAGTCGGCCGGCTGCGGGATGGCCATCGCGCTTGTGAACGATCCCACGCTTCTGCCGCTGATGGACCCGCTCGACATCGACGCCTACATCAACCCGCGCGCCACGACCGTCAGTTCGATCCTGCGCCACGTCCGGCACGGCCGGGTGCGCGACGTCTATTCCATCGGCGACGCCGAGGCCGAGGTGATCGAGGCGCAGGTCCTGTCGACTTCACCGATCGCGGGGCAGGCGATCCGTGACATCGCGTTTCCCGAGGGCGTCCTGGTGGGGGCGGTGCAGAAAAGCGGCAAGGTGGTCAGGCCGACGGGCGGCACCCGCATCGACGAGGGGGACATCATCGTCATCTTCGCCCTGGCAGCCGACGTTCCCGAGGTCGAGCGGCTTTTCCAGGTCTCGATCGACTTTTTCTGATGCTGGCCCGGATCCTCGGCCTGCCCTTCGCGGTCCTCCTGATGGGGGTGGGCGCGCTGTCGATGCTGCCGGTGTCGCTTCATGCCTATATCGTGCGCGACCTTCCGACCGCGCGCATCTTTCTCTATGCCAGCCTGATCTTCCTGATCCTCTTCGCCATGATCGCGGTCGCCACGGCGAATCGCGTCGTCCGGCGGCAGGGGCGCAGCCACCTCATCTCGCTTCTGGCGGCCTACACCGTGCTGCCGCTGATGCTTGCCTTTCCGTTCTACGAGGCGATCGGCGATACCGGCTATCTGACCGCCTATGTCGAGATGGTCTCGAGCCTGACCACGACCGGCGCCACCTTCTTTGCGTCCGACCGCCTGTCGCCCTCGCTTCACCTCTGGCGGGCGATGGTGGGGTGGATGGGCGGCTTTCTCGTCTGGGTCACCGCCGTGGCGATCTTCGTGCCGCTGAACATCGGCGGCTTCGAAGTGGGCGCGCGGGGCGAGACCGGGAAGGGCGCGCTATCCATCTCGCAGATCGGGCGTGCTGCAGACATTTCGGAGCGGCTTGTGAAGTTCACCGTAAAGCTCTTTCCGATCTATACGGGCCTCACCGTCGCGCTCTGGCTGGCGCTGTCGCTGGCCGGCGATCCGCCGATTGTCGCCGTCAGCCACGCGATGGCGATCATCTCGACTTCGGGCATCTCGCCCGTCGGGGGGATAGGCGGATCGTCCTCGGGTCTGCTGGGCGAGGCGATCATGCTGGTCTTTCTGATCTTCGCGCTGTCGCGCGTGACCTTCTCGTCATGGGAACGGCCCGAGGGCCTTCGCAGCGTGACGTCCGACCCGGAGCTTCGGCTGGGGTTGCTGATCATCCTGGCCGTCCCGATCCTGCTGTTCCTGCGGCACTGGACCGGCGGGTCGGTGGACGGAGTCACCCTGCGCGAGGGGCTTCTGGGCATCTGGGGCGGTCTTTTCACGGCCGCATCCTTCCTGACGACGACGGGCTTTCGCAGTGCGGGTTGGGACGAAGCGCAGCTCTGGTCAGGCCTTCAGACCCCTGGCCTGATCCTGATGGGGTTGGCGATCTTCGGTGGCGGGATCGCCACGACGGCGGGGGGCGTGAAGCTCTTCCGGGTCTACGCGCTCTACAAGCACGGCCTGCGCGAGATGGAAAAGCTCGTGATGCCGTCCTCCGTGGGCGGGGCGGGGCAGACCGCGCGGCGAATCCGCCGCGAAGGGGCCTATTCCGCATGGATCTTCTTCATGCTCTTCGCCCTGTCGATCGTCGGTGTGATGACCGCGTTCTCGCTCACCGGGGTCGGTTTCGAGCAGTCGCTCGTGCTGACGGTTTCGGCCCTGTCGACCACCGGCCCGATCACCCAGATTTCGATGCAGAACCCCATCGACCTTTTGGTTCTGGCGCCCTCGGCCAAGCTGATCTTCGCTGGCCGCCATGGTAATCGGACGGGTCGAGACGCTGGCCATCATCGCCCTCATGAACCCGACCTTCTGGCGCGCCTGAAACCACCGGTGCCGGGGTTGCATGCGTAACGATCTGATTTTGGGCTGGAATCTCCCTTGAACCCGCTTCATACTCCAGTTGAACGTTTCAAAAGGCCCGGGTGCGGGGCAACAAGAAAGACAAAGGGCTAACGATACATGGCATCCGATCGTCAGAATTTGCAGGACGCCTTCCTGAACCATGTCCGCAAGACGAAGGTTCCGGTTACCATTTTCCTGATCAACGGCGTCAAATTGCAGGGCGTCATCACCTGGTTCGACAACTTCTGCGTGCTGCTGCGCCGTGACGGACAGTCGCAGCTTGTCTACAAGCATGCGATCTCGACCATCATGCCGTCGCAGCCGATCAGCCTTTACGAAGGTGAAGACTGAGCGTGGATGACGCCGTCGCGGGGGCCATGCGCGCCCTCGTGCTGCATCCCGACATCCGGACCCAGCCCGCGCGCCGCGAGCCGCAGGCGGCGCTTGAGGAAGCCGTGTCGCTGGCCGTCGCCTTGCCGGGGCTCGAAGTGCTTGGCGCCGAGGTCGTGCGCCTGCCGCGCGCCCATCCGGGCACGCTGTTCGGCAAGGGCAAGATCGAGGAGATCGGCGCCCGGCTGAAGGCCGACGACATCGGCCTTGTCCTGGTCGACGGGCCCGTGTCGCCCGTCCAGCAGCGCAACCTCGAGCGGGCATGGAAGGTCAAGCTTCTCGACCGGACCGTCGCTGATCCTCGAGATCTTCTCGGATCGGGCGCGCACCCGCGAGGGCGTGCTTCAGGTCGAGATGGCGGCACTGAGCTATCAGCGCACGCGGCTGGTCCGGGCCTGGACCCACCTCGAACGGCAGCGCGGCGGGCTTGGGTTCGTCGGCGGTCCCGGCGAGACCCAGATCGAGGCCGACCGACGCGCGATCGACGAACAGCTCGTGCGCCTGAAAAAGCAACTGGGCAAGGTCGAGAAGACCCGCGCCCTGCACCGGGCGGCGCGCGCCAAGGTGCCCTATCCGGTGGTCGCGCTGGTGGGCTATACCAACGCGGGCAAGTCGACCCTGTTCAACCGCCTGACCGGGGCCGAGGTTCTTGCCAAGGACATGCTCTTCGCCACGCTCGACCCGACGATGCGGGCGGTGCGTCTGCCCACGGGGCGTGACGTGATCCTGTCGGACACCGTGGGCTTCATCTCGGACCTGCCCACGCAGCTTGTCGCCGCCTTCCGCGCCACGCTGGAAGAGGTGCTGGCCGCCGATGTCATCGTCCATGTGCGCGATATCTCGCACCCCGAAAGCGACCTTCAGGCCGAGGACGTGGACGCCGTGCTCGAGGAACTGGGCGTCGTCGAGGAGACGCCCCGGATCGAATTCTGGAACAAGATCGACCTCACCGCCGCCGACGAGCGCGCGGCGATCGAAGCGCGCGCCGCCCGGGCCGAATTCGTCTTCGCCGGGTCGGCCCTGACAGGCGAGGGGGTGCCGACGCTTCTCGAGGCGGTGACCGGTGCGCTCGACGAAGCGCGGGTGACCGAGGTGCTGAGCGTGCCTTTCGCCGAAGGCCGCCGCCGTGCCTGGCTTTTCGAGCAAGGGGTTGTCGTGGACGAACGCCAGACCGACATAGGTCATGATCTGACGGTTCACTGGACCGCGCGCCAGAGGGCGGCGTTCAACCGGATCTGACCGCAGGAGAAGTGCCCCCATGCAATACGTCGTCCTCTATCTGTCCACCGCCGTGATCTTCCTGGCCCTCGACGCGGTGATGCTGACGCAGGTCATGAAGCCGCTCTTTCAGCGCCACCTCGGTGATGCGCTTCTCGAGCCGATCCGGCTGGGCCCGGCGGCCGCGTTTTATCTCTTTTACGTCGGCGTCCTTGTCTGGCTCGTGACCGCGCCGGCGCTGGCCAGCGGCCCCAGCGCGCGGGTGGCGCTCAACGCGGCCCTTCTGGGGGCGGCGGCCTATGGCACCTACGAGTTCACCAACTACGCCACGCTCAAGGCCTGGTCCTGGCAGATGGTGGCGGCCGACCTGACCTGGGGCACGGTTCTGACGACCGTGGCGGCCCTTGGCGGGCTGTGGATCGCGCGGGCGGTGTCGGGGTAGGTTCCTGCCGGTCCGCCGGGATCCATGAACACGCGCGGACCTTGAGGCGCTAGGCAGCCGTGACCCGGCGCATGAACTCGAGAAACAGCCCGAACGGCCGGCTGAGAATGAGCATCTGGGGAACGACCGCGCTGAGCAGGATCACGATTTCCGCTGTGTCGGCCCCTGCGATGACCAGCGTCGCTGCATAGATCGGAAGCTGGAACACGACGAACGCTGCGGCATCCGTGACTGCCTTGCTCCAGCCAACCGTGGGTCTGATGCGCAGGAAAACCCAATCGCGCCAGATCCCATAGGGCCGTCCCGTCAGAACCATCAGCGGCACCATGATCAACCGGGTCGTGACCACTTCGCGGAGGTCCATCCCCGCGATGAAGAGTTCGGTGAAGCTGGCGACGGTTGTGAAGAAGACGATGGTAGAGACCGTGTCGACGACTGTGCGGCGCATCGTCAAACCCTTCGGAAACACATGGGAAGTGTCCATCTCCGCCACGTCCGCATTTCCGGGCTTCTGCGCCGACACGTTCAGTCCTCCGCCGCCGCGCCCTGTCCCGCGGCCGGCACAAGCCGCGTCACCCCCACGGATGCCGCGCGGGCAAGCTCGGGATCGAGGCTCATGGGGATGTATTCGCCGCGCCGCCAGAGCTCGCCCAGGTCGTCGTAGTGGCGCGAGAACGGGTGGCCCGACTGGCCGGTCGAGGTGATGAAGACCGAACTGTCGGGGTCGGCGAAGTCATAGACCCCCCGATAGCCTGCGCCGTGGACGTTGAGGAAGGGCTCGGGGTCGACGCCCGAGGTGCGTCCGCGCATCAGCGTCTGGTCGCCCCCGCTGGTCGACTGGCGGATGTTCACCAGCCAGCGCAGCAGCGGCACCTCGCCCAGCACCTCGTGGTCGTGCCGGGCCTCGTGCGCGTCGCCCCAGCGCAGGGATTCGAGCGCCCTGCCGTGGTTTTCGGCGATCCAGATCAGCGCGTCGTCCAGCGCCATGCGCGCGATGTCGGTGCAGGTCTCGACCGGGGCCGACTGGATCACGTCGCACCAGACCGCCGCGCCGTCGATGTCGCGGAAGACCCGTTCGAGGAACAGCGGCTCGACATGCGGGAACTCGTCGGCCAGCACCGGACCCAGCTCGTCGCGGATCAGCCGGTCCTGCAGCGCCCGCATCCAGGCGGCATAGATCAGCGGTTCGGGCAGGTGTTCGTTCATCTCGCCGTTCCACTCGGCCAGCAGGGCCAGCGCCCGCTGGCGCTGGCGCTCGGGCGTGCCCTCGGGTGCGGCCTCGCCGGTGAACCACAGATCGGCGGCGATCAGCGGCAGAAGCGACCGCGCGGTGAAGCTGACGGTGTCGAGTTGCGCCTCGATGAAGCTTTCGCGGGTGTGCACCTCGCGGTTCTGCATCAGGAACTGCCAGCGGAACACGCGCTGGCTGTCGCCCCAGTCGAAGCTCACGTGGTCGGGAAACGGGCGGTCGATGATCTTGTTGTTGGTGTTGCCCAGGATGCCGCCGCGCGGGTCGATGAACTCGGGGTTGTCGGCATAGGGGAAGCGTCCCTGCCATCGGTTCTCGGCCCGCCAGCCCGGGCGAGGGAACGCGCCCGAGGCTCTGATGCGCGGCGTCGCGGCGCGGCATCGCCCCGATGAGCTTCATCGCGATCCGCTCGTCATCGGCGATGGTCAGGTTCTGGCTGGGCGCGATGTAGAGCTCGGCCGCCGCCAGCGCCTCATCGACGTTGTCGGCCCGCATGAGCCGCATCGATGCCGTCAGCGAGGTGTCGTTGGGGCTGAGCGCAGTCCAGGACAGCGCCGCCACATGGCCGGGGGGCGTGACCGAGGCAAGGTCGAAGTGCCGCCCGGGCAGGATCGGACCGTTTTCCGACCGGCGCAGCGTGATCGTCACCGGCGCCCGATCGGCGACGTTGATGATCGAGGGCCGGGTTTCCAGCGCTTTCCACCCATCGGGCGTCAGCACCTCTTCCGGATTGTCGGGGTTCAGACGTTCGATGAACACATCCTGATCGTCGAGATAGGACGAGGTCACCCCCCAGCCGAGCCGGTCGCTTCGGCCGACGATCACCGCCGGCACGCCGGGGATCGTGGCCCCGATCACGCCGCCGCTTTGCAGCTCAAGCCGCGCCAGATACCAGATGGCCGGGGCCGAGAACCCCAGATGCGGGTCATTGGCCAGAAGCGTGCCGCCCGCGGCCGACCGGTCGGGTGTTGCCGCCCAGACATTCGAGGCGCCCGCCAGCCCGCGCGGGGGCACCGGCCAGAGGTCGGGACGGGCGCGCGCCGGCCATGCCAGCGCATGCTCGCGGTCGAGGTCGGGAAAGAGCGCAGCGTAATCGGGCAGGGCGGCGATACCGTCGCCCGGAACATCAGGAAGCAGGTCCTTCAGCCGCTCTTCGGGCAGGGCCAGCGCCACGCGGGCGCGCAGCACCTCCTCCGAAAGATGGCCCGACAGCCGCAGCGCCATCAGCTTGACGATGGCCAGGCTGTCGGCCGGCTGCCAGGGCGCGATGGTCGGCTCGAAGATCCAGAACTCGGGCGCCCCGCGTCCGCGTGCGCCCTCGTTCACCTCGAGAAACCAGGCGTTGACCCCGTCGGCATAGGCGCGAAGGGCCGTCTGGGTATAGGCGTCCTGGTCGTCGACCGACTGCACGGCGGCGCCATAAAGGTCGAGCCGCCGCAGAAGATCGTCGGTTTCGAGCGTGCGCTCGCCGAAAAGCTCGCTCAGCCGCCCCTGCGCGGTCCGCCGCAGCAACAGCATCTGCCACATCCGGTCCTGCGCATGGGCAACGCCGAGGCCGAAAAAGACGTCGCGGTCGTTCTCGGCGAAGATATGCGGCACATTGGCGTTGTCGCGCACGATCTCGACCGGGGCCTCGAGGCGCGGCACCACGAGCGTCTCGTCGTAATCGGGAACCGACCTTGTGGCGAACCAGAACAGGATCGCCCCCGCGGCGGCTGCAAGCACGACCGCAAGGGTGGCGAGACGCAAAAGCCAGCGAAAAAGCGTTGCCATGATTGCCTGTGTTGACGCCCCGGACCGAGCGGTTAGGTAGGGGCAGGTCTTAGGCGATTTGGCAGGGGGAGGAAAGTCATGGCGAAGGTCGCGTTTCTGGGTCTGGGGGTGATGGGTTCTCCCATGGCGGGTCATCTGGCGAAAGCCGGGCACGAGGTCACGGTCTTCAACCGCACCGCCGCCAAGGCCGAGGCCTGGGTCGGCCGAGCATGGCGGCGCGATGGGCAAGACCCCGGCAGAAGCCGCGCGCGGCGCCGAGTTCGTGATGGCCTGCGTCGGCAACGACGACGACCTGCGGTCGGTCTGTCTGGGCGACGACGGTGCCTTCGCGGGCATGGAGGCGGGCACGATCTTCGTCGACCACACCACGGTTTCCGCCGCCGTCACGCGCGAGCTTCATGCCGTCGCGGGCGAGGCCGGCATCGGCTTCGTCGACGCGCCCGTCTCGGGCGGGCAGGCGGGGGCCGA
Source organism: uncultured Alphaproteobacteria bacterium (assembly GCA_963709395.1). GTDB lineage: Bacteria > Pseudomonadota > Alphaproteobacteria > Rhodobacterales > Rhodobacteraceae > CAVPWP01. The sequence goes on along the minus strand of CAVPWP010000001.1, from coordinate 237,160 downwards.
AAACGGCCAGCTCGTCATCATGTGCGGCGGCGAAGAGGACAGCTATGCCCGCGCCGAGCCGGTCATGCAGGCCTATGCCAAGCTCGCCAAGCGGCTTGGTGAAAGCGGGGCTGGGCAGCTGACCAAGATGGTCAACCAGATCTGCATCGCGGGCCTGGTGCAGGGCCTCTCCGAAGGGCTGCACTTCGCCGAGAAGGCCGGTCTTGACGGTCGCGCGGTGGTCGAGGTGATCGCGGGCGGGGCCGCGGGGTCCTGGCAGATGGCCAACCGGCACGAGACCATGATCGACGACAAGTTCGAGCACGGCTTCGCGGTGGACTGGATGCGCAAGGATCTGGGCATCTGCCTTTCGACTGCCGACGAGACCGGCGCCTCGCTGCCCGTCACCGCGCTGATCGACCAGTTCTACAAGGACGTGCAGAAGATGGGCGGCGGGCGCTGGGACACCTCGAGCCTGATCAAGCGTCTGCGCGCGGCCGGCTAAGGCGGACCTCGGCGGCGCGCTATTCCTGTGTCGCCAGGATCGCCGCCGAGACCGGCGCCAGCGACACCGACGCCGCCCGGTTGCCAAGCGCCCATTCGGTCAGCGCGGCCAGCGTGGCGGGCCGCGCGCGTCCGACAAGGATCACCGCCCCCTCCTGCCGCGCGCGAAAGGCCGCCTGGTCGAGCGTGCGGCGGATCGTGTCGGGGTCCTGACCCTCGCCGTCGATGTCGCGGAACACGAGGCTTGACGGCACCCCGTCGCGCCGCGCGATCTGCTGCGCGGTGTTGAGGCCGCGCGGGAAGGTGACCATCCCGTGTCCGGTGGCACCCGCCGCCGCCACCACCTGCGCCACCGCCGTGCGGTCGGCCTGAAAGCTCGCTTCGGGGCCGTCGATGAAGGCCACGGCTTCGGGCACGGTGGTCAGGTTGGCCTGCAGCGCCACTTCGACGTCCGAGGGCGTGGCCCCGGCCGGAAGGCTGGGGATCAGCAGCAATTCGCGGCCCGCCGCGCGCAGGGCGGTCGCCGTGTCGCGCGCTTCCGGCGACAGCGCATCGATCGCGAAGCTTGCCGGAAAGGGCAGGGCGGCCAGTGCCTCGACCGGAGCTTCGGCGGTGGCGGGAACCAGAAGGACCAGGGCCACGATCGGCTGCCCGGCAGTCGCCTCGAACGGCGCGCGGAACGCTTCGAGCGCATTCGTAGGCGGCGGGGTCGCGTCCGGTGTTTCCGCCGCTGTGGGGACCTCGGGGGCGGCCTCCGGCGCGGGGTCCGCGTCGGCGATACCGGGCAAGGGGGCTGCGCGCTGGCCCGGCATGGATGAGACCGCCGGAGCGGCGGCCTGATCCGTTTCCGCCGGCGCCGGGTCTGGGGTCGCTGGGTTTGGCGTTGGGTTTGGCGTCGGGTTTGGCGCCGGAGCGGCGACGCGCGGCGCCGCGTCGTCCGGCGGTGTGGCCGCGCCGGGGGACGCGGCAGGGTCCGTGGGCACCTCGGCCGCCTCGGGCGCGGCAGGCGTCAACGCTCCTTCGTCGGGCGCTTCGGCGATCGGTGGCGGCGTGGGGGCGGCGTCGGACACGACCGGTGGGGGCGCAGGGGTCGCCTCCGGGGGCGACGCGGCGGCAATCACCGTGTCCTCGACCGGTGGGGCCGGGGCGTCGAGCCCCGAGACCAGCGGCGCGTCGCTTGCTGGTTGATCGGGGGCGGGGGCGTCGGCGATGCGGGGGGCGGGCGCTCCCTCCACTGCCGCCACCTGGGGTGGCGGTGCCTCGCCCGGCGCCTCGGGTGCTGCGGGGGCCGAGGAGACCGGCGCAGGGGCCGCCAGGGGCGACGCGTCCGTGGCGGGCGGCATGTCGGTGACGGGGGCCGCGACGGCGGGTGCCTCGGCGATCTGGGCGGTTCCGCCGGGGGCCGTGTCGGGCGCGGGGGCCTGCGGCTCTTCCGGTTCGATCACCTCGGCGAATTCGCTGGCATCGGGCGCATCGGAGGCCACGTCCTCGGGTTGCGGCAGGCTCAGGTCCTGCCGGACCGCGACCTGTGTCGCCGCCAGAATGATGAATGCGCCGACGACGGCGCCCCAGAGCGTTCCCGAAATGAACCCGCGTCCCATGGCTGGTCTCTCCGCCCGATCTTGTGCCTCGTGGGTGCCTTGACGCTAGGCGGCACCTCTGAACAAGTATACCCGACCCTCGGGGGCGGACCAGCCCCCAATCCCATTCCGGCGGTACGATGCTGCTTCTGATCGATAACTACGACAGCTTCACCTACAATCTCGTCCACTATCTGGGCGAGCTTGGCGCCGAAGTCGACGGTGCGCCGCAACGATGCGCTCGACGTGCAGGAGGCGATGGCCCTGCGTCCCGACGGCATCGTCCTGTCGCCCGGACCCTGCGATCCGGCGCAGGCCGGCATCTGCCTTGCGCTGACCGAGGCCGCCGCCGAGACCGGGACCCCGCTTCTGGGCGTGTGCCTGGGTCACCAGACCATCGGTCAGGCCTTCGGCGGACGGGTCGTGCGCGCCCCCGAGATCGTGCATGGCAAGCTTGGCATCATCCACCACGAAGGGCGCGGCGTTTTCGGGGGCCTGCCGTCGCCGCTGATGGCGACGCGCTATCATTCGCTGATCGTCGAGCGCGACAGCTTGCCCGAGGCGCTCGAGATCACCGCCTGGCTCGAGGATGGCACGATCATGGGCCTGTCGCACCGCGAGAAACCGATCCACGGGGTGCAGTTCCACCCCGAATCGATCCGCTCGGAGCACGGCCACGCGCTCTTGCGCAATTTCCTCGACCTGGCGGCAGTCCCGGCATGAGCGACCGGCTCAAGCCCCTGATCGCGGCCGCCGTCGACCGTCCGCTGACCCGCGACGAGGCCGAGACCGCCTTCGCCATCCTGTTCGAGGGCGAGGCGACGCCCAGCCAGGTCGGCGGCTTCCTGATGACCCTGCGCACCCGGGGCGAGACGGTGGGCGAATACGCCGCCGCCGCCGCCGTGATGCGCCGCAAGTGCCGCAAGGTGCGCGCGCCCGAAGGCGCCATGGACATCGTCGGCACCGGCGGCGACGGCAAGGGCACGCTCAACATCTCGACCGCGACGGCCTTCGTCGTCGCCGGCGCGGGCGTGCCGGTGGCCAAGCACGGCAACCGCAACCTCAGCTCGAAATCGGGGGCGGCGGATGCGCTGACGCAGATGGGTGTCAACGTGATGGTCGGCCCGGAGGTCGTTGAAAAGGCTCTGAAAGAGGCCGGGATCGGCTTCATGATGGCGCCGATGCACCACCCGGCGATCGCCCATGTGATGCCGACCCGGGCCGAGCTTGGGACCCGCACGATCTTCAACATCCTCGGACCGCTGACCAACCCGGCGGGGGTCACGCATCAGCTCACCGGCGCCTTCAGCCGCGACCTCATCCGCCCGATGGCCGAGACGCTTCAGGCGCTGGGGTCCGAGGGCGCCTGGCTTGTGCACGGATCGGACGGCACCGACGAGCTCACGATCACCGGGCCGACCTGGGTCGCGGCCCTCAAGCACGGCCGGATCGAGGAGTTCGAGGTCCACCCCGAGGATGCGGGCCTGCCCGTGCATCCCTTCGAGGCGATTCTCGGCGGCACACCCGAACAGAATGGTGCAGCGTTCCGCGCGCTTCTTGCAGGGGCGCCATCGGCCTATCGTGACGCCGTGCTTCTGAACGCCGCCGCGGCGCTGCTGGTCGCGGGGCAGGTGACTTCGCTTCGTGACGGGGTGGCGCGGGCCGCCGAAAGCATCGACAGCGGTGCGGCCCTGGACCGGATCGAGGCGCTGGCCCGGATCACCACCGCTGCGGCAAAGTGATCGGGCATCGTCTGCGGTGCGCGATCACAGGGCTTTCTCTCGGGCGGCGGATTTCCTAAGACAGCGATAGGCAGAGCGGCGCCGGGGATGTCATGGCCGACACGATCATCGAACGATGCGAGGCGAACGGGCTGCGCCTGACGGGGCAGCGCCGCACCATCGCCGCCGTGCTGGAATCGGCCGCCGACCACCCCGATGTCGAAGAGCTTTACAACCGCGCCTCGGCGGTCGATCCGCGCATCTCGCTGGCGACGGTCTATCGCACGGTGAAGCTCTTTGAAGAGGCGGGCATCCTTGAAAAGCTCGAGTTCGGCGACGGGCGTGCCCGCTACGAGGATGCCGAGCGCGAGCACCACGACCACCTGATCGACATCCAGTCGGGCGAGGTGATCGAGTTCATCGACGAAGAGATCGAGAAGCTGCAGGAAAGAATCGCGGACAAGCTGGGATACGAGTTGCGCGGTCACCGGCTCGAGCTCTACGGCGTGCCGAAGAAACGCGCGCGCTGACATGCTGTCCACCGCGCTGGCGATCGCGCCGGTCTTCCTGATGATCCTTGGCGGCTACGCGCTCCGGCGCGGCGGCTTCCCCTCGACCGAGTTCTGGAACCTCAACGACCGGCTGGTCTACTGGGTGCTGATGCCGGCGCTGTTCTATCACCAGATCAGCACGGCGGACCTGGGCGGAGCACCGCTTGGGCCCTTCGCGGCGGTGCTCTGCGGCGGCTTCTTTGCCGCCACGCTGTTCGGCTGGGCGGCGGGGCGGGCGGCGGGCTATGCGCCGCCGCTGGCCTCGACCGTGATGCAGGCCTCGGGGCGGTTCAACACCTTTGTGGGCCTTGCTGTCGCCGGGGCGCTCTTCGGACCCGAGGGCCTTGCACTTGCCGTTCTGGGGGCGGCCCTTCTGGTGCCGGTGGTCAACATCACCGTGGTCACGGCGATGACGCTGATGCTGACCGACGCGCGCGGCGGACTCTTCCGGGCGGTGCTGCGCGATCTGCTGCGTAACCCGCTGATCGTCTCGATCGCCCTTGGCGCGGCGGCGAACCTGTCGGGGCTGGGCGGGCTGCCGGTGGTGGACGAGACCGCCGCCTTGCTGGGGGCCGCGGCCCTGCCGGTCATGCTGCTGAGCGTCGGGGCGAACCTCAAGCTGCGCGGCCTCACGGCCAGCGCGGGGCCTCTCGCGCTTGCGGCAGCGGGCAAGCTCGTGGTCTTTCCCGCCGCGACGCTGGCGCTGATCGTCCTCATCGCGCCCGGTGTGCTGCCCGCGCAGATCGCGCTGATCTATGCGGCCCTTCCCACCGGCGTCGCCGCCTACACGCTGGCGCGGGCGATGGGGGGCGACGCGCCGACCATGGCCGCCGTCATCACGGTGCAGACGCTGCTGAGCTTCTTCAGCATCCCGCTGACGCTGGCCATCGGCGGCTGGGTCCTGTCGCCATGACCGCCCCCCGATGACCACCCCGGCCTCGGAGAACCTGCGCGGCATCCTGTGGATGATCGCGGCGATGGCGGGTTTCGCGCTTGAGGACACTTTCATCAAGCTGGCCGCCGGCACGCTGCCGCTTGGCCCGGTGGTTGTGGTGTTCGGGCTGGGCGGCTGCCTGTTCTTCGCCGCGCTGACCCGCGCGCGCGGGCTTGCGCTCTTCCCGCCCGCCGCACGCTCGCGCCCGGTGCTCTGGCGCGCGGTGTTCGAGGTGGTGGGCCGGGCAGGGTATTTCCTGGGCATCACACTCACGCCCTTGTCGAACGCCTCGGCGATCCTTCAGGCCTCGCCCCTGTTCGTGACGCTGGGGGCCGCGCTCTTTTTCGGCGAGCAGGTCGGCTGGCGGCGGTGGAGCGCCATCGCCGTGGGCTTTGCAGGCGTCCTGATCGTGCTGCGTCCCGGCCTCGAGGGGTTCACACCGGCGTCGATCTTCACGCTGATCGGCACGCTGGGCTTTGCCGCGCGCGATCTGGGCACACGGGCCGCGCCGAAAAGCCTGTCGAACCTGCACCTGGCCACCTATGGCTTCGCCGTGCTGGTGCCGACGGGTCTTGTCCTTGGCCTGTTCACCGGGCCGATCCCGCCGCTGGACCCGCGTTCGGTCGCCTTCGTCGGGGCGGCCACGATGTTCGGGATCGCGGGCTACTACTCCATCACCGCCGCCATGCGCCTGGGCGAGGTCGGGGTGGTGACGCCCTTCCGCTATACCCGGCTTCTCTTCGCGATCCTCCTCGGGATGGCGATCTTCGGCGAACGGCCCGATGCGATGACCCTGCTTGGCGGGGCGGTCATCGTGGCCTCGGGCCTTTACACCATCCTGCGCTCGGCGCGGCAGCGGCGGGGGCCGGGCTGATGCAGAACATGCGCGGCATCGCGCTGATGATCGCGGCGATGGCCGGTTTCGCGGTCGAGGACGCGTTCATCAAGACCGCCGCCGGCTTCATGCCGGTGGGGGAGATCCTGCTGATTCTCGGAACCGGTGGCGCGGTGATCTTCGGCACGCTTGCCCGGCTTGGCGGGTCGCGGCTGTTCTCGCCCGTCCTGCTGACCCGCCCGGTGCTGGATCCGCAACCTCTCCGAGATGCTGGGCACGCTGTGTTTCGTGTCGGCCATCGCCCTGGCGCCGCTCGCCACCGTGTCGGCGATCCTGCAGGCCACGCCGCTTGCCGTCACGCTGGGGGCCGCGGTGGTGCTGAAAGCCCCCGTGGGCTGGCGGCGCTGGACGGCGATCCTGGTCGGATTCGCGGGGGTTCTGCTGATCGTCCGGCCGGGGGCCTCGGGCGTGGACCTCGGTGCGATCCTGGCGCTTCTCGCGGTCTTCGGCCTTGCTGCGCGCGACCTGGCCACCCGCGCCGTGCCGGCAAGCGTGTCCTCGATGGTGCTGGCCACCTATGGCTTCGCCTCGGTCATTCCGGCGGGCGCGATCCTGCTCGTGTTCTCCGGCGGGGCGGTGATGCCCGACCGCGCCGCCGCGCTGACGCTTCTGGGCGCGCTGATCGTCGGCGTCTTCGCCTATTACGCCATCGTCGCCGCAATGCGCGTGGGCGACATCGCCGTGGTCACGCCGTTCCGCTATACCCGGCTTCTCTTCGCGCTGGTGATCGGCGTGACGGTGTTTCACGAGCGTCCCGATGCCCCGACGCTTGTCGGGGCGGCCATCATCATCGCGACCGGGCTTTACACCCTGATCCGCGAGGCGCGGCTGGCCCGGCGGCAAAGGCCCCTTTCGCCAAAGCCTGCCGGACGGTAAAGAGACGCCCGAGACAACCCAACCGCAAGGGACCCCCCATGAGCACGATCATCGACATCCACGCGCGCGAAATCCTCGACAGCCGGGGCAATCCCACCGTCGAGGTGGACGTGATTCTCGAAGACGGCACGATGGGGCGCGCCGCCGTGCCCTCGGGCGCCTCGACCGGCGCGCATGAGGCGGTGGAAAAGCGCGACGGCGATGCGGGCCGCTACATGGGCAAGGGTGTGCTCGAGGCGGTCGCCGCGGTGAACGGCGAGATCGCCGAGGAGATCGTGGGGTTCGATGCGACCGAACAGGAATCCATCGACGCCATGATGATCGAACTGGACGGCACGCCGAACAAGGCCCGTCTTGGCGCCAACGCCATTCTCGGCGTATCGCTTGCCGTGGCGAAGGCTGCCGCCGATTTCACCAGCCAGCCGCTCTTCCGCTATGTCGGCGGCACCTCGGCGCGTCTTCTGCCGGTGCCGATGATGAACATCATCAACGGCGGCGAACATGCCGACAACCCGATCGACATCCAGGAATTCATGATCATGCCGGTCAGCGCGGAGAACATCCGCGAGGCCGTGCGGATGGGATCCGAGGTGTTCCACACGCTGAAGAAAGAGCTGTCCGCCGCGGGCCTGTCCACCGGCATCGGCGACGAGGGCGGCTTTGCACCCAACCTGTCGTCGACCCGCGACGCGCTCGATTTCATCCTGCGGGCGGTCGAGAAGACCGGCTATGTCCCGGGCGAGGATATCATGCTCGCACTCGACTGCGCGGCGACGGAATACTTCAAGGATGGGCAGTATGTGCTTTCTGGAGAGGGGAAAACCCTCAGTTCGGACGAAAACGTCGCCTATCTCGAGGCGCTGGTGAACGACTACCCGATCCTGTCGATCGAGGACGGCTGCGCCGAGGACGACTGGGACGGCTGGCAGGTTCTGACCGACGCACTTGGCGACCGGGTGCAGCTTGTGGGCGACGACCTGTTCGTCACCAACCCCGAGCGTCTGGCCCGCGGCATCGCCGAGGGTGCGGGCAACTCGCTTCTGGTAAAGGTCAACCAGATCGGGACCTTGTCCGAGACTCTTGAAGCGGTTTCCATGGCGCAGCGCGCGCGCTTCACCTGCGTGATGTCGCACCGCTCGGGCGAGACCGAGGACGCCACCATCGCCGATCTGGCGGTCGCCACGAACTGCGGTCAGATCAAGACCGGCAGCCTCGCGCGGTCGGACCGGCTGGCGAAGTACAACCAGCTGATCCGGATCGAGGAGATGCTGGGCGACAGCGCCGACTATGCCGGGGCGTCGATCCTGCGTGGCTGAGGCGAGTGCCAGCCTTGACCGAGGCCGACCGGATCATCGCCCATCTGGGGCTTGAGCCGCATCCCGAGGGCGGCTGGTACCGCCAGACCTGGGTGGCGGCCGCAGCACCGGGCGAGAGGCCGGCGGGGACCTGCATCCATTTCCTGCTGAAAGCGGGCGAGCGCAGCCACTGGCACCGCGTCGATGCGGACGAGATCTGGCTCTACCACGCGGGCGCGCCGCTCGCGCTGCGGATGGCGCCGGGGGCGGACGGGCCGGCTGTGGCGCACCGCCTTGGTCCCGACCTCTTCGGCGGCGAGGCCCCGCAGATCGTCGTGCCCGCGCGTCACTGGCAGGCGGCGTGCAGCCTTGGCGACTGGACGCTTGTCAGTTGCACCGTCAGCCCGGGGTTCCGCTTCGAAGGCTTCGAGCTGGCCCCGCCGGGGTTCGACATTCCGGGCTGAGGGTGGCGTCACATCCCGTGACGAAAGCTCCTGAAGCGGTGATTGGACCTTTCCCGCCGCCTCTGGCACAGGGCGCGGAGATGGAGAGAGCGATGGCCACGACAGAGACCCCCGGCACGGTGGAGAGCGGCGACAGCCTGCGCGGCTTTCTCTTCGCGCTGGCGGCCTATCTGATGTGGGGGTTTCTGCCGCTCTACATGAAGGCGGTGGCGCATATCCCGCCGGTCGAGGTCATCGCGCATCGCGTGATCTGGTCGGTGCCCATCGCGTTCGGCGTCCTCATCGTCCTTGGCCGCACGGCGGACCTGCGTACCGCGCTCACCACGCCCCGGATGCTCGGGATGGGGGCGGTGACCGCGACGCTCATCTCGGTCAACTGGTGGATCTACGTCTGGGCGATCGGCACGGGCCACGCGCTTGACGCGGCGCTTGGATACTACATCAACCCGCTTTTCAGCGTGTTCCTCGGCGCGGTCATCCTTCGCGAGCGTCTGGCGCCCGCGCAATGGGCGGCAATCGCGCTGGCAGCTGCCGCAGTGGCGGTTCTGACCTACGATGCAGGCCGGGTGCCGGTGGTCGCGCTGGGGCTCACGGTGACGTGGGGCTTTTACGCCTACTTCAAGCGATCGCTGCCCATCGGGCCCAACCAGGGCTTCGCGCTCGAGGTGCTCCTGCTGCTGATCCCCGCTCTGGGATTTCTGCTCTGGCTGACGGCGCGGGGCGAAAGCCATTTCCTCCAGTCCGCGCCTCTCGATACCGGCCTGCTGCTGTTCGCGGGCGTCGTCACGGCGGTGCCGCTCATGGTCTATGCCAACGGCGCGAAGCTTCTCCGGCTGTCGACCATCGCGATCATGCAATACATCGCGCCGACGATGATCTTCCTGATCGCGGTCTTCGTTTTCGGCGAGCCGATGGGGCAGGCGCGGATGATCGCCTTCCCGATGATCTGGGCGGCGCTGGTCCTCTACACCGGGTCGATGCTGCGGCGGGGCCGGGCGGTCAGGCCCCCGGCCGGCTGATCCGACCGCCGCCGATCGCCGCGGGGACGCCGGTTGTCCCGGGGGCGGAGGTCGGCATCCCGCGCATCACCCGCACCGCGAGAAAGGCAAACGCCTGCGCTTCGAGCATGTCGCCATCGAGGCCCACGTCCTCGACCGGGCGCACGGGGCAGTCGAGGCCGGCGGCCAGCATCTCCATCAGCACCGGGTTCCGGCGCCCGCCGCCGGTGACCAGAACCTCGGCCGGCGCGACCGGGCAATGCTCGATCCCGCGGGCGACGCTTGCGGCGGCGATGGCGGCAAGCGTGGCGGCGGCATCGGCGTCTGGCAGCGGTGCGCAACCTTGTCGAGGACGCCGTGAAAATCGTTCCGGTCCAGTGATTTCGGCGGCATTCTGTAGAACCACGGCAGCGCCATCGCGGCGTCGAGGATCGCGGCGTCGACCGTGCCTTGTGCGGCCAGCGCCCCGCCTTCGTCGTGGCTGAGGCCCAGACGGGCGGCGACCAGATCGTCGATCGGGGCGTTCGCCGGCCCGGTGTCGAAGGCCAGAAGCGCGCCGGGGGCGTCGGGCGCTGCGGCGCGCGGATCGATCCAGGTCAGGTTGCCGACCCCGCCGAGGTTGAGAAAGGCGAGCGGCCGCTCGGCCCCGATATGGCGGGCGAGGGCGAAGTGATAGAACGGCGCAAGCGGCGCGCCCTGGCCGCCCATCTGCACGTCGGCGCTGCGGAAGTCCCAGACCACGGGCAGGCCCAGAACCTCGGCCAGAACGTCGCCGTCGCCCAGTTGCCGTGTCCCGCGCCCGCCGGGCTCATGCGCCACTGTCTGGCCGTGAAAGCCCACGAGGGCTGCGCCCGAAAACCGCGCCAGAAGGTCGGCATGGGCGGTCTCGACCACCTCGGCGGCGTCCTCGGCCCCCTCCCAGAGCCCCAGGGCCGCGCGCAGCGTCGCGCGCTCGGGTTCGGTATAGGGGCGATAGGCGGTCGCGCCCGAACTCGAGGATGCGCTCGCCGTCGGTCAGGATCATCGCGGCGTCGACGCCGTCCAGCGACGTGCCCGACATCGCCCCCAGCGCCCAGACCGGCCCCTTGCTGCTCATGGCTTTTCCTCGGCCTTGCCCCCGGCTATAGAGCGCCAGGCCCAGAGGGGATGCAAGCCAGATGACCTACCGCGTGAAATCCGACTTCCTGACCGTGGTCGATCGAGCGGGGATTCCTGGCCGATTGCACCGACCTGCAGGGCCTCGACGAGGCGCTGATCGCGGGCGTGGTGCCGGCCTATATCGGCTATGACGCCACGGCGAAGTCGCTGCATGTCGGGCATCTTCTGAACGTGATGCTTCTGCGCTGGTTCCAGAAGACCGGGCACCGGCCGATCACGCTCATGGGCGGGGGCACGACCAAGGTGGGCGACCCGTCCTTCCGCAGCGAAGAGCGCCCGCTTCTGACGCCCGCGGCCATCGACGACAACATCGCCTCGATGCAGCGCGTCTTCGGGCGCTACCTCGACTATGGCGAGGGCGCGAACGGGGCCTTGATGCTCAACAACGCCGAATGGCTCGACGGGCTCAACTACCTCGACTTCCTGCGCGACATCGGGCGGCACTTCTCGGTCAACCGGATGCTGTCCTTCGAAAGCGTGAAGTCGCGGCTCGACCGCGAGCAATCGCTGTCGTTCCTCGAATTCAACTACATGATCCTGCAAGCCTATGATTTTCTGGAGCTTTACCGCCGCTATGGCTGCCTGTTGCAGATGGGCGGGTCGGACCAGTGGGGCAACATCGTCAACGGCATCGACCTGACGCGCCGGGTGCTCGACAACGAGATCTACGGGCTGACCACGCCGCTTCTGACCACCTCGGACGGGCGCAAGATGGGCAAGTCGGCCTCGGGCGCGGTCTGGCTCGATGGCGGCATGCTCAGCCCCTACGAGTTCTGGCAGTTCTGGCGCAACACCACCGACGCCGACGTGGGTCGGTTCCTCAAGCTCTACACCGAACTGCCGGTGGCGGAGTGCGACCGGCTGGGACGGCTGGCCGGGTCCGAGATCAACGAGGCCAAGATCGTGCTGGCGAACGCGGTCACCGGGCTTGCTGCACGGGGCCGAGGCGGCGGCGGCGGCCGAAGCCACCGCGCGCGAGGTCTTCGAGATGGGCGGCGTGGGCGAGGATCTTCCGACGCTGGCGATCACCGCCGCCGAGGTGGGCGACGGCATCTCGGTCGTGCAGCTGATCGTGCGGTCTGGGCTGGCGGCGTCCGGCAAGGAGGCCAAGCGCCTGATCGCGGATCAGGGCGCGCGGCTGAACGATGCGCCGCTGACCGACGCGGGGCTCATGCTCGACGCCGCAGCCCTGGCCGATCCGGTGAAGCTGAGCGCGGGGAAAAAGCGCCACGCGCTTGTGGTGCTGGAAGGGTAAGGGGTCGCGGTCCGTGCCAGCCCGCGAAGCCTCCGGCGGGGATATTTGATCCAAGAAGAAAGGGTTGGGGGCTGGTCTTTCAGCGGTTCTCGTCACCCGCGAAGGCCGCGGCGTCGGCGGCGGCCGCGCGGATCGCGCGGGCCTTGTTGACGGTTTCCTGGAACTCGGCCTCGGGATCGCTGTCATAGACCACGCCGCCGCCGGCCTGGATGTAGAGCGTTTCGTCCTTCAGCACGGCGGTGCGCAGCGCGATGCACATGTCCATGTCGCCGCCCGCGCCGAAGTAGCCCACGCCGCCGCCATAGACGCCGCGCTTTTCGGGCTCGAGTTCGTCGATGATCTCCATCGCCCGCACCTTGGGCGCGCCCGACACGGTGCCGGCGGGCAGACCCGCGAGCAGGGCCGACAGCGCGTCGTGTTCGGGTGCCAACTCGCCCACCACGTTCGAGACGATGTGCATGACGTGGCTGTAGCGCTCGATCACGAATTCCTCGGTCGGGCGCACGGTGCCGATCTTCGCCACGCGGCCCACGTCGTTGCGGCCGAGGTCCAGCAGCATCAGGTGCTCGGCCAGTTCCTTCTGGTCGGCCAGAAGATCGGCCTCGTTCGCGCGATCCTCCTCGGGGGTCGCGCCGCGCGGGCGGGTGCCGGCGATGGGCCGGATCGTGACCTGGCCGCCGAAGACCCGGACAAGGATCTCGGGGCTTGCGCCGATCACCTGGAAGCCGCCGAAGTTGAAGAAGAACATGAAGGGCGAGGGGTTTGTTCTTCGGAGCGAACGATAAAGCGCGAAGGGCGGCAGGGTGAAGGGCTGGGACCAGCGTTGCGACGGCACGACCTGGAAGATGTCGCCCGCGCGGATGTAGTCCTTGGCCGTCTCGACCGCCGCGAGGTAGGCGTCATGGCTGAAGTTCGACACCGGCTCGCGCATCTGGCGCGGCGTCGCCGAGGCGCGCGGTCCTCGCGCGGCAGCGCGCGTTCGAGGTCGCGCACCGCGTCCATCACGCGCTCGGCGGCCTGGGCATAGGCCGCCCGCGCCGAAAGGCCCGATCCGGCCCAGGCGGGCGAGACCACCGTCACCTCGCCCTTCACCCCGTCGAGGACGGCCACCACCGAGGGGCGCAGCAGCATGGCGTCGGGCAGGCCCAGCGGGTCGGGGTTCACGTTCGGCAGATGCTCGACCAGCCGGATCATGTCGTAGCCGAGATAGCCGAAAAGCCCGGCCGAGGCCGCCGGCATCCCCTCGGGCAGGTCGATGCGGCTTTCGGCGATCAGGTCGCGGATGGCCTGGAGCGGGTCGCCCGGCACCTCGTCCCAGGCGTCGCGGTCAAAGCGCGCGGCGCGGTTCACGCGGCTTGTGGTCGCCCCGGCATTCCCAGATCAGGTCGGGCTTCATCCCGATGATCGAATAACGTCCGCGCACCTCGCCGCCGGTCACGGATTCAAGCATGAAGGCATCCGCGCGCGCGCCGGTCAGCTTGAGCATGAGCGACACCGGCGTGTCGAGGTCGGCCGCGAGCCGGGCGAAGACGACCTGGTTCGCGCCCGCCTCGAAGCCCGTGCGGAAGGTCTCGAAGTCCGGGATCAGCGCCATGGCGTCATTGCGACTGCGCAAGCACGGCGTTGATGGCCGCCTGGTTGATCTGCACCCCGGTCTGGCTCAGAAGCCCATTGGCGAAGGCCTGGAACACGTCGCCGGCGACCTCCTGTGCGGCCTGCTGTGCGAAGAGGCCCCGCAGGAGCGCCCGGTCGGGATCGTTCGGGTCCGGGTCCCGGATATCGTCCAGCCGCAGGATGTAGGCGGTCTGGTCGCCCGACAGGACGCGCAATTCGCCGGGCGCCATCTCGAAGGCCTGGGTCACGAATTCTGCCGGGGTGTCGGGAATGAACCCGTCGCGGGTGAGCCCCCGGTCGGTTTCGATCGGCAGGCGGATCGCGGCCATCTCGCGCCCCTCCGCGATCTGGATGGCCAGATCCTCGGCCTCTTCGGTCAGAAGCCGGGTCACTTCCTGCGCGCGCCATCCTTCGACTGCGGCATCGCGGACCGCGTCGAGCGGCTGCAACTCGGGCGGGCGCAGCTCGTCGAGGCGCATCGCGAAGATGCCGCCATCCTCGAGCGTGAGAACCTCGGGGAAATCGTCCTCGGTCAGCGCGGCGGCGGCGGCGCGGAAGGCCTCGTAGGCGGCGATGCCGTCGCTTGACCCCGCGCGCCAGTCGATCTGCCCAAGCTCCATCTCGGTCTCGGCGGCCAGTTCCTCGATCGTGGCTCCGCCGGCCAGCAGGTCGTCGATCCCGTCGATATTGTCGTCGATCACCCGGCGCGCGCGATCCGCGGCCAGTTCGGCGCGCAGATCGTCCTCGGCTTCCTCCAGTGTCACCTCCTGCGCCGACAGGATCGCGTTCATCCGGAACAGCGCGGGGCCGATGGGCGAGGGCAGCGGCCCGACGATCCCTGGCTCGGTCAGCGCGAAGATGGCGTCGCCGGCGTCGTCCAGCGAGGCAAGTGTGGCGTCGCCCAGATCGACATCGTCAAGCGTCAGCCCGCGCTCGGCCACCAGCGCGTCGAAGGACGTCTCGCCCGCCTCGATCGCGGCGAGCGCAGCCTCGGCCTCGGCCTCGGTGCCGAAGACCAGCCGTTCCACCAGCCGTCGTTCGGGGCGCACGAACTCGGCGATCCGCTCGCGGTAGCGCGTCTCGAGCGCCTCGCGGTCGATCTCGACCGTGTCGCGGATCATGTCGGGCGTCAGCCAGGCGAAGGTGATCGCCCTGGTTTCGGGCAGGGTGAAGGCCGCCTCGTTGGCCGCGTGGAAGGCCTGAAGCTCGGCCTCGGTCGGGTCGGGCAGGGCGTCGGCAAGCCCGTTCGGGGTCAGCCGCGCCCAGGTGATGTCGCGCTCTTCCTGCAGATAGCCCAGCAGCGTGTCGAGATAGGTCTGAGGCGCGGTCACGGCGCCCACCACACCCGCCTGCACCAGAGAGGCGGCGGTTTCTGACCGGATGCGATCCTCGAATTCGGCGACCGTCAGGCCGGACTGTTCCAGGGTGAAGGCATAGGCGTCGCGGTCGAATTCGCCGTCGATGCCGCGGAACGCCGGGATGGCGAGGATCTCTTCGCTGACGACGGTATCCCCGACCGACAGGCCAAGCTCGGCGGCGGCGTTCTCGACCGCGGCCTGCGTGACGAGGCGCTGCAACACAAGCTGGTCGATCCCCAGTTCGCGCGCCTCGGCCATGCTGACGGCCGAGCCGCGCTGCGCCCCAAGCGCCCTGAGTTCCTGGTCGAGCGAGCGGGCATAGCGGTTCACGTCGATCTCGGTCTGACCGACCGTGCCGACCGTCCGGACCGACCCGCCGAAATCGGTGGCGCCGAAGCCGATGAGGCCGACGATCAGAAGCCCGAGCAGTATCCAGACGAAAATGCGCGAGGTTTGCCCTTTTGCCATGGAAATCCGGTTCCTTTCCGACGCTTCGCGCCTGTCTATCCGCGCCGCCCAAGAGGCACAAGACTTGGGCGGCCACAAGAGGTCGGCGACCGAAAGCGTCAGGCGGGAACGGTTGCGAGGCGGCGGAAAAGCTCGGCGATGCCGTCGCGGTCGACATTGGCGAAGGCGATGCGCAGCCGGCGTGCGCCCGTGGGGTCGTCCGGCGGGGTGAACATGGTGCCGGGCAGCACCAGCACGCCGGCATCGCGCACCAGTCGACGTGCGAGCACGTCAGAGGGTTCGGCGAAGGGATGTTCGGCATAGGCGAAATAGGCGCCCGCCCCCATGAGACGCCAGCCCGGCAGCGCGGGAAAGCCTTCGCGTGATCGCTGCACGTCGGGCGAGGATCTCGGCCCGTTCGCCCGCCAGCCAGTCGTGCAGGTTCCGCATCCCCCAGAGCGCGGCGTGCTGTCCAAGCTGGGCCGGGCAGATGGTCACCGTGTCGAGGAACTTCTCGACCTCGGCCAGCAGGCGGCGCGATGCCACCATCGCGCCCACGCGGTGGCCGGTCAGGCGATAGGCCTTCGAGAACGAGTAGAGCTGGATCAGCGTATCGTCCCAGTCGGGGTCGGCGAAAAGGTCATGCGGCGCGCCCGTGCGGCTGTCGAAATCGCGATAGGTCTCGTCCACGATCAGGGCGAGGCCATGCGCGCGGGCAAGATCGCGGAAGGCCGCGCAGCGTGGCGGCCGGGTATTCGACGCCGGCGGGGTTGTTCGGGGTCACCAGCACGATGGCGCGGGTCCGGTCGGTGATCAGCGCGCGGGCCGCGTCCGCATCGGGGATCAGCGTGTCGCCGGTGGGCAGCGGCACTGTCCCGATCCCGGCCATGGTCAGCCACATATGGTGGTTGAAGTACCAGGGCGTCGGCAGGATGACCTCGTCCCCCCGGCCGGCGACGGCCGAGATGGCCGCTGCGAAAGCTTCGTTGCAGCCGGATGTTATGGCCACCTGTTGAGGTGAAACCTCACCGCCATAGGCGCGGCTCCACTGCGCCGCCACTTCGGCGCGCAGCTCGGGAAGCCCGAGGACCGGACCGTAGAGATGCACCTCGGGATCGCTGCGCACCATCTCGGCCATCGCCTCGCGCATCGCCTCGGGCGGCGGGGCCACCGGGGCGGCCTGGCTGACGTTGATCAGCGGACGATCGGCGGGAAAGGTCACCCCGTCCAGCCAGCGCCGCGCCTCCATCACCGGGGGCGCCTCGGTGGCCGACATCGCGGGCGAAATGGTCAGCACGGCCCTGGCCCTTTGCCGATATCGAAAACGGTGCGAAGACAGATAGCTGGCAGGCGTTCGTCACGTCAGTCCTTGCCGCGATAGGGCTCGACATACTGCAGCGCCATGTCCCAGGGAAAGAAGATCCAGGTGTCCTGGCTGACCTCGGTGATGAAGGTGTCGACCAGCGGACGTCCCATCGGCTTGGCATAGACCGTGGCGAAATGCGCCTTGGGGTAGAGGGTGCGCACCAGTTCCAGCGTCTTGCCGGTGTCGACAAGGTCGTCGACGACCAGAACGCCTTCGCCATCCGTGCCCATCATCTCGGCATTCGGGGCCTTGATGACGCGCGGCTGGGTCTGTTCCTGGTGGTTGTAGCTCTTCACGCTGATCGTATCGACCGTGCGGATGCCCAGTTCGCGGCTGACGATCATCGCAGGCGCCATGCCGCCCCGGGTGATCGCCACGACGCCCTTCCACGCCCCGCCCTCGAGCGGTCCGTGCTTGTCGAGCCGCCAGGCCAGCGCGCGGCTGTCGCGGTGGATCTGGTCCCAGCTGACGTGGAACCCCTTTTCGTGCGGAAGTCTGTCGGTCATTCTTTCTTCTCGTAGGTCATGTCGGGGGCGTCGAGCGCCTTCATCCCGACCACGTGATAGCCCGAATCGACATGCAGCACCTCGCCGGTGACGCCGGAGGACAGATCGCTGAGCAGATACATCGCAGACCCGCCCACATCGTCGATCGACACGTTGCGGCGCAACGGCGAGTTGTATTCGTTCCACTTGAGGATATAGCGGAAATCCCCGATGCCGCTGGCCGCCAGCGTCTTGATCGTACCGGCCGAAATGGCGTTCACCCGGATGCCCTGACGGCCCAGATCCTCGGCCATGTAGCGCACACTGGCTTCCAGCGCGGCCTTGGCCACGCCCATGACGTTGTAATGCGGCATCACCTTTTCCGCCCCGTAGTAGGTGAGCGTCAGGACCGACCCGCCATCGGGCATCATCTTCTCGGCCCGCTGCACCACGGCGGTGAAGGAATAGACCGAGATGTCCATCGACATCTGGAAATTCGCCCGGCTGGTATCGACGTAGCGGCCCCGAAGCTCGTTCTTGTCGGAAAAGCCGATGGCATGGACCAGGAAGTCGAGCTTGCCCCAACGCTCCTTCAGCCCCTCGAAAAGCGCGTCGATGGACGCCTCGTCGCCGACGTCGCAGGGCAGCACGAAGTCCGACCCCAGTTCGGCGGCCAGGGGCACCACACGTTTCTTCAACTGGTCGCCCTGGTAGGAGAAGGCGAGTTCCGCCCCCTGCGCGGCCACCGCCTTTGCGATGCCCCAGGCGATGGACTTGTCGTTCGCAAGGCCCATGATCAAGCCGCGCTTTCCCGCCATTAGACCAGTCGTCATGTGCCTGTCCCCGTCTCCGTCCCGTTGGTGACGTCTGGTAAGCGATTGTAACCAAACCATCAAGTGCGCGGATTTCCGCTGATCGGGGCTTGTTCCACAAGGGGCGACGGCGTATCTCCCCGGCCTCGGCAACCGACGGGTGAAAGATGGCAGAACGAGGCGGCATATTCGCGGGCGACGACCCGTTCCGGCTGGCACGTTCGTGGCTGGCCGAAGCCGAGCGCCACGAACCGGCCGATCCGAACGCCATCGCGCTGGCGACCTGCGACGCGGGTGGCCTGCCCAACGTGCGGATGGTCCTGCTCAAGGAGATCGAGGACGACGCCTTCGTCTTCTATACCAATTACGAAAGCGCCAAGGGGCAGGAGTTGCTGGGCAACCCGCAAGGCGGCCTTCGTGATGCACTGGAAATCCCTTGCACAGACAGGTGCGCGTGCGCGGCACCGTGACCCGTGAAGAGGGGGAGAAGGCGGATGCCTACTATGCCTCCCGCGCCCTTCAGAGCCGGCTTGGGGCCTGGGCCTCGCGCCAGTCGCAGCCGCTGGCGTCGCGCGAGGCACTGGTGGCCGACGTGGCCCGCGTGACCGCCCGCCACGGCACCGCGCCGACCCGTCCGCCGCATTGGGGCGGGTTCCGGATTCGCCCTGTCGAGATCGAATTCTGGGCGGACGGGCCGTTCCGGCTGCACGATCGCTATCGCTGGCGCCGGGAAGGTCCGGATGCTGCGTGGGAAATCAGTCGTCTCTATCCTTGATCGGGAGGGCCGGGTGTGTGACCAATGGAGTGAAGGGCTTTTTTGCTTTGAAGGACGAGGGCTTTCTGTCAGAATCACCTGAAAAAGAGCCAAAGGCTCATGGGGATGAAGTGATCGCGATGCGTGACGCGAACGAAGGTGACACCCGTGTTGTGGGTGTCGTGAAGTGGTTCGATCCCTCAAAGGGGTTCGGATTCGTCGTGGCCGAAGAGGGTGGCCCCGATATTCTCCTGCACGCCAACGTCCTGCGCAACTTCGGGCAGAGTTCCGTGGCGGATTCCGCAGGGATCGAGATCATCGTCCAGAAGACGGCCCGCGGCATGCAGGCGGTCGAAGTGTTGCGAATCGACCCTCCCAGGGTCGATCCGGGTGAAACCATGGAACGCGAGACAGGCGGTCTTGACGAGCCGGTGGACATGACCCTTCCGCTCGAGCCTGCTCGGGTGAAGTGGTTCGACAAGGCCAAAGGCTTCGGTTTCGCGAATGTCTTCGGCCTGCCCGAGGACGTGTTCCTGCATGTCGAGGTGCTGCGCCGTTCAGGCCTTGCCGACCTGCAACCCGGCGAGGCCGTGGCTCTGCGTGTCGTCGATGGCAAGCGCGGGCGCATGGCCACGCAGGTCACCACCTGGGAGGCAGCTCTGCGGGACGACGCGTGAAGGGGCCGGGTATCGCCCTTGCGCTGACGCTCTGGGCGGGCGGCGCGCTTGCCGACTGCGCGATCGACCGTGTCGATCTGCGCGGTGACTGGGGGCAGGCGCGGTTCACCGTCGAACTTGCGGACGAGCCCGCCGAGCGGTCGCAGGGACTGATGTTCCGTGAAAGCCTGCCGCGCGCACAAGGAATGCTCTTTGTGTATGAACGGCCGCAGCGCGCGGTGTTCTGGATGAAGAACACGCTGATCCCGCTCGACATGATCTTCCTCGACGACTCCGGCACCGTCACGCATATCCACGAAAACGCCGTTCCGCTGGACGAGACCGGGATCGACGGCGGCAGCGGCGTCGTTGCCGTGCTCGAGATCAACGGCGGGTTGTCGCGCCAGCTTGGCCTGGCGGTGGGCAGCGAACTGCGCCACCCCGCTCTGGACCAGACCGCCGCCGCCTGGGCCTGCGATTAGGACATCCGCGTTCGTGGGGTCTTTTCACCACCGCATCGGCGGGCTAAGACGCATGTCGTCGGGGCGTAGCGCAGTCTGGTAGCGCATCTGTTTTGGGAACAGAGGGTCGGGAGTTCGAATCTCTCCGCCCCGACCACCACCGAAGGACCTGTGCGGCTGTCGTCGGACGGCTCGTCGAAGCGGCCGCAAATGGGACGCCGCCGCGCATCTGCGGCGAGTTCGGCGGGCCCAGGTTTGACGCGTTCTGTGACCTTCGCAGGCTAGCGCCTTCCGATCCCTTCCAGAATCCCGCCAGAAGCGGTTTCCGTGGCGTCCGGACGCCTTTCAGGCCCGGCCTGTGGATGAATCGAAAGGTTAATTTCGCGGAACGAAGCGGGCCGTCTGCGTCAATCCAAAAAACTTACATTTCTGTTACTTTTTCCCGTTGACGCTTGGTGTCCAACTACGTCACCTTGTGTGGGCTGACCGGGGCACCACAATATTTAGTGGGTTTGGTCGGACAGGAACATTGCCAGACAAGGTCAGCGGCCAAGGCCGCGCGGGACCAGGGGAACGGCGCAGACGAAGGCGCCGTGGCAGGTTTCTCTGTCCGTTCGCGTGCTTTCGGTCCGCGACAGGAGCGATCCGGGCTTCAAGACCCGGGCAGTCACACGAAAGAAACGAACGGGGCACGGAATGAAGATCGAACGCAAATTCACCGAAACGGGCAAGGACGCCTACGCGGCACTCAATTTCACCACGACGGTGTCGGAGATCCGCAATCCGGACGGCACGGTCGTGTTCCGGCTGGACGACGTCGAGGTTCCCGAAGGCTGGAGCCAGGTGGCATCCGACGTCATCGCGCAGAAGTATTTCCGCAAGGCCGGCGTTCCCGCGCGGCTGAAGAAGGTGCGCGAAAAGTGCGTGCCCGAGTTCCTGTGGCGCTCGGTCGCCGACGAGGACGCGCTGGCCGAGCTTCCCGAGGACGAGCGGTTCGGCGGGGAAACCTCGTCCAAGCAGGTCTTCGACCGGCTGGCCGGCGCCTGGACCTACTGGGGCTGGAAGGGCGGCTATTTCACCTCCGAGGCCGACGCGCAGGCCTATTTCGACGAGATGCGTTTCATGCTGGCGACCCAGCGCGCGGCCCCCAACAGCCCGCAGTGGTTCAACACCGGCCTGCACTGGGCCTACGGCATCGACGGCCCGGCGCAGGGCCACTACTACGTCGACTACAAGACCGGCAAGCTCACGAAGTCGAAATCGTCCTACGAGCATCCGCAGCCGCACGCCTGCTTCATCCAGGGCGTGCAGGACGATCTCGTGAACGAGGGCGGCATCATGGACCTCTGGGTCCGCGAGGCGCGGCTCTTCAAGTACGGCTCGGGCACCGGCACCAACTTCAGCCATCTGCGCGGCGAGGGCGAGAAGCTTTCGGGCGGCGGCAAGTCCTCGGGCCTGATGGGCTTTCTCAAGATCGGCGACCGCGCGGCGGGTGCGATCAAGTCGGGCGGCACCACGCGCCGGGCGGCCAAGATGGTCATCGTCGATGCCGACCACCCCGATATCGAGGATTTCATCAACTGGAAGGTCATCGAGGAACAGAAGGTGGCCTCGATCGTCGCCGGCTCGAAGATGCACGAAAAGCGCCTGAACGCGATTTTCGCGGCCATCGGCCAGTGGGACGGCGACCTGGCCGATGCGGTCGACCCCGCGAAGAACGGCGCGCTCAAGGACGCCATCCGCGAGGCCAAACAAAGCGCGATCCCGGAAACCTACGTCAAGCGCGTGCTCGACTACGCGCGGCAGGGCTACAGCTCGATCGAGTTTCCGACCTATGACACCGACTGGGACAGTGAAGCCTACTCAAGCGTTTCGGGCCAGAACTCGAACAACTCGATCCGCGTGACCGACGCCTTCCTGAAGGCCGTCAAGGACGATGCCGACTGGGAGCTCATCCGCCGCACCGACGGCAAGATCGCCAAGACGATCAAGGCGCGCGATCTGTGGGAACAGGTGGGCCACGCCGCCTGGGCCTGCGCCGATCCGGGCATCCAGTACCACGACACCGTCAACGCCTGGCACACCTGCCCGGAAGACGGCGCGATCCGCGGCTCGAACCCCTGCTCGGAGTACATGTTCCTCGACGACACGGCCTGCAACCTGGCGTCGATGAACCTGCTGACCTTCTTCCGGGACGGCGAGTTCCAGGCCGACGAGTACGTCCACGCCACGCGGCTCTGGACGCTGACGCTGGAAGTCTCGGTGATGATGGCGCAGTTCCCGTCGAAGGAGATCGCGCAGCTGTCCTATGACTTCCGCACGCTGGGGCTTGGCTATGCCAATATCGGCGGTCTGCTGATGAACATGGGCCTGGGCTATGACAGCGACGAGGGCCGGGCGCTCTGCGGTGCGCTGACCGCCGTGATGACCGGTGTCGCCTACGCGACCTCGGCCGAGATCGCGCGGGAACTGGGGGCCTTCGCGGGATACGAGCGCAACGCCCAGCACATGCTGCGGGTGATCCGCAATCACCGCCGCGCCGCCCATGGCGAAACCGGCGGCTACGAGGCGATGAACGTCACCCCGGTGCCGCTCGATGCCGCCAACTGCCCCGACCAGCGGCTTGTGGCTCTGGCCCGGGCGGCCTGGGACGAGGCGCTGGCGCTTGGCGAAAAGCACGGCTACCGCAATGCGCAGTCGACCGTCATCGCGCCCACCGGCACGATCGGCCTTGTGATGGACTGCGACACCACCGGGATCGAGCCCGACTTCGCGCTGGTGAAGTTCAAGAAGCTCGCCGGCGGCGGCTACTTCAAGATCATCAACCACTCGGTGCCCGCCGCCCTTGAAAAGCTGGGCTACAGCCCGGCGGAGATCGAAGAGATCGTGGCCTATGCCGTGGGCCACGGCACGCTGGGCAACGCCCCCGGCATCAATCCCACGGCGCTGATCGGGCACGGGTTCGGCGCGGCCGAGATCGCCAAGGTCGAGGCGGCGCTGCCGCAGGCCTTCGACATCCGCTTCGTCTTCAACCAGTGGACCCTGGGCGAGGCGTTCTGCACCGATGTCCTGGGCATCCCGGCGGCGAAGCTGAACGATCCGACCTTCGACCTGCTGGCGCATCTGGGTTTCTCGCGCAAGGAGATCGAGCTGGCCAACGACCACGTCTGCGGAACGATGACGCTGGAAGGCGCGCCGCACCTGTCCGAAAAGCACTACCATATCTTCGATTGCGCCAATCCCTGCGGCAAGAAGGGCCGCCGCTTCCTGTCGGTCGACAGCCACATCTACATGATGGCCGCGGCGCAGTCCTTCATCTCGGGCGCGATCTCGAAGACGATCAACATGCCCAACGACGCCACCGTCGAGGATTGCAAGCGCGCCTACGAGCTGTCGTGGTCGCTGGGCGTGAAGGCCAACGCGCTTTACCGCGACGGCTCCAAGCTGTCGCAGCCGCTGGCGGCCGCGCTGGTCGAGGACGACGAGGAGGCCGAGGAGATCCTGGCCACCGGCTCGCCGCAGGAGAAGGCGACCGTTCTGGCCGAGAAGATCGTCGAGAAGATCGTGGTGCGCGAGATCGCAAGGGGCCGCGAAAAGCTGCCCGAGCGCCGTCGCGGCTACACCCAGAAGGCCATCGTCGGCGGGCACAAGGTCTACCTGCGCACCGGCGAATACCAGGACGGCACGCTGGGCGAGATCTTCATCGACATGCACAAGGAAGGCGCGGGCTTCCGGGCGATGATGAACAACTTCGCCATCGCGGTGTCGGTGGGCCTGCAATACGGCGTCCCGCTCGAGGAATTCGTCGACGCCTTCACCTTCACCAAGTTCGAGCCGGCGGGCATGGTGCAGGGCAACGAGGCGATCAAGAACGCGACCTCGATCCTCGACTACATCTTCCGCGAACTGGCGGTCAGCTACCTCGACCGCACGGACCTTGCCCATGTCAAACCCGAAGGCCCGACCTTCGACGACATCGGCCGGGGCGAGGAAGAGGGCAAGCGCAACTTCCGCGAGGTGCCCGACAGCGCGGGGTCCTCGGCGGTCGAGGTGCTCAAGCGCGTGGCCTCGGCGGGCTATACCCGCGGGCGGTTGCCGCAGGAACTGGTGGTGCTGCAGGGCGGGGCAGGGCAGACGCTGGCCTTCTCCGGCCCCGCCGATCCCTCGGGCGCGCTTCAGACCATCGTGGCCGAAGCCGCGGGCATCGCCACCGTCGACCGCCACGGCCACCGCGATCGACGCCGCCACCAAGGCCCGGATGCAGGGCTACGAGGGCGAGGCCTGCGGCGAATGCGGCAACTACACGCTGGTGCGCAACGGCACCTGCATGAAGTGCAACACCTGCGGCGGAACGAGCGGGTGCTCGTAGGCGGCGACACGGAACAGGGTGGGGCGGCGCTTTAGCCCTTCCCACTCTCTCAGGGGGCGGGTGCGCTCGCCCTTGATGCGGATCAGGCCGCAGGCAGAAACCGGGCGGTACAAACGATGAGCCTGATCAGCAAGACTGGGGTCCCTTCGGGGGCCCCGTTTTCTTTTGCGCGCCCCTTTCGTCAAGTCCGCGCGCCGCGCCCTCTCGTGATCGCAGGTGAATCGACGTGAGACCGCGTGATCCCCAACGCCGCGCGCCGCAACCGCGCCCGCCCGGGGCAAGGCATAGCCCTTCGCCGATTGGGGCCGGGCGTTTCAAGGCCCGCTCTCGCTTCTGTGAAGTGTCTGTTATTGCTGGGTAAATTGCAGAAATGCACAGGCGGCCTGCGGCTTTCCGGGGGTGTCTGCCGCGGCCTGGCGTGACATCTCTCGGCCATCGGCAGCACGGACTGCCTGATCGATAGAGACACACCACAACCAAGGAGATACTCCATGAAACGCTTCACCCTGACATTCGCCGCGGCGATCCTGTCCACAACCGCAGCTGTCGCCTCGACCAGCGTCGCAGACTTCGACACCGACGGCGACGGCTTCGTCACCCTGTCCGAGATCGAGACCGTCTTTCCCGATTTCACGCGCTCCGACTTTCGCTCTGTCGACAACAACAGCGACAACCGGATCAGCGCCGTCGAGCTTCAGAACCCCGGTGTCCGCGCCGTCATCGGACGCTACGACGCCACCGGCGGCACCTTCCAGGGACTTGCTTCGATCGACACCGATGGAAACGGGTTCGCCTCGTTTGACGAGCTGGCAGTGGCATACCCGAATCTGAGCGCGAACGACTATCGCCGGATCGATACCAACCGCGACAACCGGGTGAACGCCCCCGAGCTCTACACGCTCGAAGCCCAGAGCGCGCTCGCCCGAGGGGCTACCACGCCCGAGGCGTTCGTCGATCTGACGGCAGTGGACGCCAATGGCGACGGCTTCGTGGACTTCGGTGAGCTTCAGGCCGCCTTTCCCGGGCTGAGCGCCAGCGATTTCCGCGCGCTGGACCTCAACGGGGACAACCGGATGGGTGCGACCGAGCTCTACTCGCTCGACAGTGCGGTGGTTCTGGGCCGCTCGGGCTCGTAATCGCGCCACGCGACATCTCAAGGGAAGGGCCGCCGGGAAATCCCGGCGGCCCTTTCGCATGTGCTTGTGTCAGCCTTCGGCGCCGCGCGACAGGGCCGCCACGCCGGTGCGCGCCACCTCGCGCAGGCCGAGGGGCGCATCAGTTCGGCGAAGGCGTCGATCTTCTCGGGCGTGCCGGTGATCTCGAAGACGAAGCTCTCCAGCGTCGAATCGACCACGTTGGCGCGAAAGATCTCGGCCAGCCGCAGCGCCTCGATCCGCTTGTCGCCGGTGCCCGACACCTTGAACAGGCCCAGTTCGCGTTCCACCGCGGGGCCCTCGACCGTGAGGTCGTGCACCTCGTGCACCGGCACGATGCGGCCCAGCTGCGCCTTGATCTGCTCGATCACGCTTGGCGTGCCCGTGGTCACGATGGTGATCCGCGACCGGTGGCCCTGGTGGTCGATCTCGGCCACGGTCAGGCTTTCGATGTTGTAGCCGCGCCCCGAGAAGAGGCCGATCACGCGGGCCAGCACGCCCGCCTCGTTGTCGACCACCACGGCCAGCGTGTGCCGCTCGATCGCCTCGGAATGGGGATCGCGCAGGTCATAGGCGGAATGGCGCGACGAGCCTTGCTTGATGTTGAGTGCCGACATGGGTCTTGTTCTCTTTCCAAATACTCCGGGGGTGCGGGGGCTGGCCCCCGCCGCGGGCCAGTCCGCTAGACCAGCACCGACCCCTTCGCGTCGATCACGCCCTGCGTCTCGGCCTCGCCCAGAAGCATCTCGTTATGGGCCTTGCCCGACGGGATCATCGGGAAGCAGTTCTCGTGCTTCTCGACCAGGCAGTCGAAGATCACCGGCCCGTCATAGGCCAGCATCTCGAGGATCGCGTCGTCGAGGTCGGCAGGGTCCGAACAGCGGATACCCTTGGCGCCGAACGCCTCGGCCAGCTTGACGAAATCGGGCAGCGCCTCTGACCAGGAATGCGAATAGCGTTCGCCGTGCAGAAGTTCCTGCCACTGGCGCACCATGCCCAGACGTTCGTTGTTCAGGATGAACTGCTTGACCGGCAGGCGGTACTGGATCGCCGTGCCCATCTCCTGCATGTTCATCAGCCATGACGCTTCGCCCGCCACGTTGATGACAAGCGCGTCCGGGATGCGCCATCTGCACCCCGATCGAGGCCGGGAAGCCGTAGCCCATGGTGCCCAGCCCGCCGGTGGTCATCCAGCGGTTGGGATCCTCGAAGCCGATGTATTGCGCGGCCCACATCTGGTGCTGGCCCACTTCGGTGCAGATGTAGCGGTCCGGATGGTCCTTCGTCAGCTCCTCGAGCCGGTGCAGCGCGTATTGCGGCTTGATCGTCTTGGCGCCCTTCGCCTGGGTGAAGGCCAGGCAATCGACCTTGCGCCACTCCTCGATCTGCGCCCACCACGTCTTGAGGGCCGCGCTTTTCGTCTTGCGGCCGCGCGCCTTCCAGATCCGCAGCATGTCCTCGAGCACATGCGCCACGTCGCCGATGATCGGGAAATCGACGCGGATCACCTTGTTGATCGACGAGGGGTCGATATCGACATGGGCCTTGCGGCTGCCCGGGCTGAAATCGGCGATCCGCCCGGTGATCCGGTCGTCGAACCGCGCGCCGATGTTGATCATCAGGTCGCAGCCGTGCATGGCGAGGTTGGCCTCGTAGAGCCCGTGCATCCCCAGCATGCCCAGCCAGTGCTTGCCGCTGCGCGGGATAGGCGCCAAGACCCATCAGGGTCGAGGTGATCGGAAAGCCCGTGGCCTCGACCAGTTCGCGCAGAAGCTGGCTTGCCGCCGGGCCCGAGTTGATCACGCCGCCGCCGGTGTAGAAGACCGGGCGTTCGGCCTGTTCCATCGCCTCGACCAGCGCGGTGATCATGGCGATGTCGCCTTTGACCTTCGGCTGGTAGTGCGACACGCGCGCCTTGGCGGGCGGGGTATAGGTGCCGGTGGCGAACTGCACGTCCTTGGGGATGTCGACCAGCACCGGACCGGGGCGGCCCTGCGTGGCGACATGGAAGGCCTGGTGCAGCACGTCGGACAGCCGGTCGGTGTCCTTCACCAGCCAGTTGTGCTTGGTGCAGGGGCGGGTGATGCCGACGGTATCGGCTTCCTGGAAGGCGTCGGTGCCGACCATGAAGGTGGGGACCTGCCCGGTCAGCACGACGATCGGGATCGAATCCATCAGCGCGTCGGTCAGCCCGGTGACGGCGTTCGTGGCGCCCGGTCCCGAGGTGACAAGGCAGACGCCCGGCTTTCCGGTCGACCGTGCATAGCCTTCGGCGGCATGCACCGCACCCTGTTCGTGGCGGACAAGGACGTGGCGGATGTCGTTCTGCAGGAAGATCTCGTCATAGATCGGCAGCACCGCGCCGCCGGGGTAGCCGAATACGACTTCGACGCCCTGATCCTTCAGCGCCTGCACCACCATCTTCGCACCGGTCATGGTGTCTCTATCGCTCATCGTCCGCTCCGCTTCATCGCGCATGAAAAAGCCCCCGGGGGTCAGTCGGGGGCGCATGGGGATCCTCGAGGGCAACCGTCACCGGCCCATGCGCCACTTTCCTACAAGAAGTACGAGACCCGTCATCACCCTGGCTCCGTCTTGGTCCGGCGGACATTAGGCAGGGCGGCGAGGGGCGTCAACTCCGATCGCCGCGAATTTAATGTCGCAGGGCCGAATTTCCGCGACTTTATGTTGCGCGAATGGCGGCTGCGGCGAAATACCTTGCGCTTTCGCCGGGTGCCGCCGGCGCGGCCCTGCGGTGACGGGGGATTGATCCCCGTCAATGCCGTCGCACATCGCCCGGCGGTATCAGAAACGGCGCACCCGCGCACACGACATCCCCAGAAAGGCCCATCATGTCCACCTACCGCAGCAGCACCCCGCCCCATGCCATCAAGGCGCCCGAAGCCGTCGGCGTCTTCGACAGCGTCGAGGCGCTTCAGGCCGCGATGTACGACCTTCTGATCGCGGGGTTCTCGCGCCACGACATCAGCATGCTCGGCACCACGGAGGCGATGGAAAAGACCCTGGGCAAGCGCTTCTGGCGGTCGGCCGAGCTTGAGGACGACCCCGATGCGCCGCGTGCGTCCTTCGTGTCGGAAGAGGCGGTCGGGGAGTTCGAAGGCGCTGTCGCGGGCGGCTTCTTCTTTCTGGGATCGGTCCTCGCGATGCTGGCAATGCTCACGCCGGCCAGCACGGTGGCGGCGTCGATCGCGGCAGTGGCCATCGGCGGCACGCCCGGTGCGGCGATCGGCGCGTTGCTGGCGCGCCGGATCGGGAAACACCACCGTGACTACTATGAGGAGCAGATCCGCCATGGCGGCATTCTTCTTTGGGTGCGCGTGACGGACCCCGAGAAGGAACGCCTCGCGGTCGAGATCCTCAAGGGACACTCGGGCCGCGATGTGCACGTTCATCCGTGGAGCGAGTGACCGGGCGCGATTGCCCCCGGTCCGGCCGGCGGGTCATCCCGTGAGGCCAAGCGCCAGCGCCGCGACATAGGCAGCGTAGACGGCCATCATGGTGATACCGGCGGGGCGCGAGATCGCTCCGCGCCACGCGACAAGCGCCAGAAGAACCAGCGTAACCGCGATCATCGTCGGCACGTCCACCGTGATGAAACGCGCTTCGACCGGGATCGGCGTGATCAGCGCGGTGATCCCGAGGATGGCGAGGATGTTGAACACGTTCGAGCCCACGACGTTGCCAAGCGCAATGTCGCGCTGCCCCCGCAAAGCGGCGGTGACCGACGCGGCAAGTTCGGGAAGCGAGGTGCCGACAGCCACAACGGTCAGGCCGATCACGGCCTCCGAGACGCCAAGCCCGCGCGCCAGGGTGGTGGCGCTGTCAACCAGAAGCCGCGCCCCCACCATCAGAAGGACAAGCCCCACGACCACAAGAAGGACGGCCCGCCAGATCGGGTCGCTGACGGGCAAGGGCGTCGTGTCGGGATCGCTGCGCCGCAACGACATGAAGAGGTAAAGGCCCAAGGCGGCAAGAAGGATCACGGCGTCGACCCGCCCCACCGCCCCGTCGATCATGACGGGCAGGGTGATCAGGGCCGCGCCCAGCATCCAGAGCATGTCGCCGCGCACATCGCGCCACACGGCGGCGATGGTTCCGAACGTCGCCGTCAAACCCAGAATGAGAAGGATGTTGGCGGTGTTCGACCCGACCACGTTGCCGATCGCCACGCCCGGGGCGCCGCGCAACGCGGCCTGGACCGAGACCAGAAGTTCGGGCGTCGAGGTGCCGAACCCCACGATCGTGGCGCCGACCACGAAGGCCGGGATGCGAAACGCCAGGGCAAGCGCGACAGATCCCCGGACCAGCCAGCCGCCACCAAGAAAGAGCCCGGCAAGGCCGAGAACGAACAGAACCGCGGTCATGGAGATCTCCCTGTGCAGCGCGCAGGTGGAGATTGCTTGCGCGCATTTCAATGCCCCGTCGTGAAAGCCACGGACGGTTCTGCCACGGCCAGGATGGTTTCCCCCACGGAAACAGCGCGGATTTCTGCGGAGCCTGT
Source organism: uncultured Alphaproteobacteria bacterium (assembly GCA_963709395.1). Classification (GTDB taxonomy): domain Bacteria; phylum Pseudomonadota; class Alphaproteobacteria; order Rhodobacterales; family Rhodobacteraceae; genus CAVPWP01. Next base: position 206,952 of record CAVPWP010000001.1, on the reverse strand, counting down.
GGAAAAACCGGGTTCCCACAAGAGGATCGCCTGTGTAAGACATGCACACTTAACGATCCGCCCGCTTGAAAAGGGTGGGCCATACCAGGGGAGGTAACTTGATGGATCGTCGTTCATTTCTGAGAACATCCGCGCTCGGCGGCGGTGCTGTGGCGGCGACGTCGCTTGCGGCGCCCGCGATCAGCCAGGGCATGGAACAGCTGACCATGGTCACGACCTGGCCGCGCGGTCTTGCCGGCGTCTGGGACTCGGTGGAGCGCGTCGTGAACAACGTGGCCGACCTGACCGATGGCACGCTGACCATCGACGCCAAGGCGGCGGGCGAACTTGTGGGCGCGTTCGAAAGCTTCGACGCGACTTCGTCGGGCCAGGCCGACATGTACCATGGCGCGGATTACTACTGGATCAACCAGAACCCGGCCTGGGCCTTCTTCACCGCCGTGCCCTTCGGCATGACCGTGCCCGAGATCATGACCTGGTACTATGGCGGCAACGGCATGGCGCTGCACCACGAGATCGGCGAGATCTTCAACATTCGCCCCTACATCGCCGGCCAGACCGGTGCGCAGGGCGGCGGCTGGTTCCGCAACCCGATCACGTCGGCGGGCGACCTGCAGGGTCTGCGGTTCCGCATGCCGGGCCTGGGCGGCGAGGCTCTGACCAAGATCGGCGTGTCGGTCCAGGTGCTTCCGGGCGGCGAGATCTACCAGGCCCTTTCGACCGGCTCGCTGGACGGAACCGAATGGATCGGTCCCTGGTCGGACGAGCGTCTCGGCCTGCAGGAGGTCTGCAACTACTACTATCCCGCCGGCTTCCACGAGCCGGGTGCGGCGCTTTCCGTCGGCACCAACCTCGAGCGGTTCAACTCGCTTAGCCCGACGCATCAGAAGGCGATCGAGCTGGCCTGCGCCGACGCGCACCAGCACAACTACGCGCTCTTCACCGCCAACAACGGTCCGGCGCTTCAGCGTCTGATCTCGGGCGGGGTTTCGGTGAACCAGTTCCCGGCCGATGTCTGGGACGCCTTCGCGATGGGCGCGACCGAGGTTCTGGGCGGATATCAGGGCGATCCGATCTACGACCAGATCTTCGACAGCGTGATGGAGTCGATGCGCGCCACCTCGGGCTGGCTGTCGCTGGCGGATACGCCTTATGTCGAACAGCGTACCCGCGTTCTGGACGCCCTGTGATCGCAGGGATCTGAACAAGCTTCCGGCAGCGCGCGTCCTGCGCGCTGCCGGTCATCCCATGGCGAGGGACTGACGTGGACGCGATACTCTGGCTATTGCAGGGGATGTGGTCCGGCATCACCGGGCCGGTTTACGTCCTGTTGAATCTTGGCACGGTGTTCGACTTCTCCGATCCGGAGAACCTGATGCGCGTCATCTACTACGGCGCCTCGGTCGAGCTTTTCTTCCTGTTCTTCAATATCAGCCTTGCGGTTTTCATCGTCGGGATCTTCCGGCGCGACTTTCTCTGGGGGGTCGTGGTGGGGCTCGAGGGCTTTGCCAACGTGGTCGGCCGCACCGCCGCCTGGGCGGGGCTGCTGATGGTGCTGCAGCAGATCATGGTGATCTTCCTGCAGTCGATCTTCCGGGCCGCCACGATTTCGGTCGGTCCCGTCGGTGTCGAGCTTACCCAAAGCGTCGCCTGGTATTCGGACAGCCTGAAGTTCTACAACGCGATCGTCGTCTGCATGTGCTGCGCCTATACCTTCGTGCAGGGCGGGCATGTGCGGGTCGATCTGTTCTATGCCAACTTCTCGCATCGGGCGAAGCGGATGGTCGACATGTTCGGCTCGCTCTTCTTCATGGTGCCGGCGATGGTGCTGACCTGGTTCTATGCCTGGTTCTTCCTCTGGCGGCACCTCATCACGCCGCCGGTGAACGCCTCGGACACGCTTGACCGGACGCTGGCCAAGGCGCGCGCGGTGCGCTGGAACGTCGAGACGACGGGCTTCAGCCCCAACGGCTTCAACGCCTATTTCCTCTTCAAGGTGCTGATCCTGATCTTCTGTTTCATGGTGCTGGTGCAGGCCATGGCCTTCTTCTACCGCTCCTGGCTCGAATACGTCGAGGGCGAGGACAGCGCGGACAAGTATCTCGACAAGGACAGGCTGGGCGATGCGGACGCCCAGCTTGTCGCGGAAATCCACTAGGGGGACGGCTGTGCCATTCGGACTGGACGGGATCGAAGTCGGCCTCATCATCGTTTTCCTGACCCTGTTCGCCGGGATCATGACCGGCTTTCCGGTGGCCTTCGCCATCGGCGGATCGGCCGTCATCTCCTTCGCGATCATCGCCGCGCTCGACAGCGCGGGCCTGCTGATCCACCAGGCGATCGACACCGGCTCGGCGGAATACGCCGCACTTCTGGCCGAGGGCGTGGCGCGCGAGGCGATGATCGGTCTTCCGATACCCCGACTTGCCGCGGATCGAGACGCCATTGTTCCCCGGAGGCTGGGAACAGGCGATGAACCGCAACATGTCCTTCATCGTGAACCGGATGAACGAGCGTGTGATCGCGGGCCAGTCGATCGAGACGCTGCTGGCCGTGCTGATGTTCGTGATGATGGGCATCACGCTGGAACGCTCGAAGATCGCCAACGACCTGCTGACGACGATGGCGCGGGTCTTCGGGCCGCTGCCCGGTGGTCTTGCGGTGTCGATCGTGGTCGTCGGCGCTTTCCTTGCCGCGTCCACCGGGATCGTCGGCGCGACCGTGGTGACGATGGGGCTTCTGGCGCTGCCGACCATGCTGCGCAACGGCTATTCGCCCGAGCTTGCGACCGGCGTGATCGCGGCCTCGGGACGCTCGGCCAGATCATCCCGCCCTCGATCGTCATCGTCCTTCTGGGCACGCTGGCCGGCGACATCTATTCCGCGGCCCAGGAATCGCGCGCCCAGCTTGTCGGCTGCCGCGACGCGCTGACGCTTCTGGGCGAGCCCGCGGTCGTGTCGGTCGGTACGCTCTTTCAGGCGGCGCTTCTGCCCGGCGTCATGCTGGCCTCGCTCTACGCGATCTACGCCTTCGGGTTCGCGCTCATCAACCCCGAGAAGGCCCCGCCGGTGGTCATCGAGGAAGGCTCCTCGGGCGAGGTCGATCACCAGCCGCGAGGCCTTCACCTGGTTCCTCGGCGCCCCGGTTGTGATCCTGGCGGGACTGATCTTCGCCTCGAACCTCGGGCTTCTGGGCAGCCAGAGCCTTGTGGTCAGCGCGGTCACGCAGGACGGGCAGGCGGCCGAGTTGCGGATCAACGTCTCGCCCCAGTGCCAGGAGGCGATGATCGACCTTCACGGCCAGGAAAAGTGGGACCGCTCGGTCGAACAGACGGCCGCGATCCTGGCCGCTGGCGGGTCGATGGACGCGCGCAACCTCACCCCCGAAGAGCTTGAGGTCGCCCGTGCCGAAAGGCTCGACACGATCGCGCCGATCGGTTCGGGCGTGGCCACGGTCTTTGTCCTTTTCGCGCTGATGCTGACCACCGCGCGCGGAGTCGCACCCTCGGCCGATCCCCGGCCGCTTCTGGTGGGCGGGGCCGGCGTGGCGCTGGCCTTCCTCCTCGATGCCGCCTTCATCACGCCGCTGACCGGGCCGGGCACGACCTTCGCGATCCTGGCCATTCCCGTTCCTTCTGACGCTTTACGGCGTGCGCCATGCGGCGGGCAGGCTGGCCCGGAACGAGCTGATCCGCGTCGTCTTTCCGCCCCTTGTGCTGATCGTGGCGGTTCTGGGCTCGATCCTGGGCGGCATCACCAACCCGACGCCCGCGGCCGCCCTTGGCGCGGGCGGGGCGATCATGCTGGCCGCCTACCGCAAGCTGAAGGACGAGGAGCGGAACGCAAAGCTGATCATCTGGGCCAGCTTCGGCATCGTCATCATGATCGTGCTGGGCGTGAATTTCGATCTGCGGACCGAACCGCGACGGGCATCACCTTCGCCGACTGGATCGCCATCATCACCGCGACCATCGCCTATCACGCGGCGATGTTCGGCATCCTCTATTCCTGCTGGGTGCTGTTCCGGGGCGGCGTGCTGACCCCGGTGGTGCGCGAGACGGCCAAGGTCACCTCGATGGTCTTCACCATCCTGATCGGGTCACAGCTTCTGAACCTCGTCGTGATCTCCTTCGGGGGCGAGCATTACATCCAGGAATTCCTGCGCAGTTTCGACAACGAACTGGTGGTGTTCCTGCTCGTGATGCTGGTGCTCTTCATCCTGGGCTTCGTGCTCGATTTCCTCGAGATCATCTACATCGTCGATCCCGATCGTCGGACCCGTGATCTACGGCGGCACGCTCGACCCCAAATGGGTGACGATCATGATCGCGGTGAACCTGCAGACCAGTCTTTCCTGACACCGCCCTTCGGCTTCGCGCTGTTCTACCTGCGCGGCGTCGCCCCGCCGGGGATCACCACCGGACACATCTATCGCGGGGTTCTGCCCTTCGTGCTGATCCAGGTGGCCGGCGCTCGGGCTGCTCTGGCTTGTCCCGGACGTGGTGACGATCCTGCCGAACTTGCTGGCGCGATAGGACGACAGCGGACCGGAAACGGTCCGCGGCGTCGGCTTCTGGAATGTCTCTCGTGAAATCCGTCTCTCTGTCGCCAGACGGGGGAGCAGATCGCGCGCGCTATCCGCCCGCTTTACCCGCCCGTCGGCCGGGTGTCGGGCAGGCTGATCCGGGCCACCTGTTCGGCGATCGGATCGGTCGACAGCGGATGGGTGTCCGACGAATAGGTCGCCGGGTTGCCGAGCGTCACGCCAGGTGCCGCCGGCATAGACCTCGAGCGCCGAGAACTTGGCCTTGTAGCCCATCTTCGGGCTGCCCGGGCACCCAGTAGCCGAGGTAGACGTAGGGCAGCCCCGCCTCGCGCGCGATCTCGACATGGTCGAGGATCACGTAGGTCCCGAGACTGTCGGTGGCGAGGGCCGGGTCGTAGAACGAATAGACCATGCTCAGCCCGTCATCGAGCACGTCGGTCAGGCAGACGGCGGCCAGTCGGCCTTCGTCCCGGCTGTCCTTGTATTCGACGACGCGGCTGCGGATCGGCGTTTCCTCGATCATCGCGGCGAACTCGAAGATATCCATGTCGGCCATGCCGCCATCGGCGTGCCGGCTGTCGAGATAGGCGCGGAAGAGTGCGTATTGCTCCTCGGTCGCCCAGGGCGAGGTCGCTTCGCGCCGCAGGTGGGCGTTGCGCTTGAGCGTGCGCCGCTGGGACCGTGTCGGCGTGAAGTCCGCGACCCGGATGCGCGCCGAGAGGCAGGCCGAGCATTCGGCGCAGGATGGGCGGTAGAGCACGTTCTGCGACTGCGGCGGAAGCCCTGTTTCGACAGGCTGTCATTCAGCTTCTCGGCGTATTCGCCCTGCAGGGCGGTAAACAGCTTCCTCTCCATCCTGCCGGCGAGATAGGGGCAGGGCTGCGGGGCCGTCACGTAGAACTGCGGCGCGATGGGAAGTGTGTGGCGCATTGGGCAGCTTGGCGTCTGTTTCGCATCGACGTTAACAAGCCGATGACGTTCCGCCAATCCCCCAAAATGGCGAGGTCACGCAGCGCGCCGCGCGGTTGATCGCCGCGGTTCCCAGGACGTGGTCGGTCAGGCCCTGCCGGCGCTCGGTCATCAGCATCAGGCCGATCGACACGAGTTGCAGCGGAAAGATCGCCATCGACAGGGTGTAGCCCAGCGTGTGCAGCCCCGCCAACATCGGGTCGAGCCGCCCGCCGTCGCCGGCCCGGATCTCGATCGCCAGAAGCCGCATGCCCGGCGTGGCCGAGCTGTTGGCCAGCGTCACCCAGCGGTAGACGAAGCCCACGGCCAGAAAGGCAAGCGGCAGGAAGAACAGCGCCGTGAACACGGTGAAGACGCACGACGATCGCTGTCAGCGCGGCAATCAGCCACGGTGTCGACGATCCAGGCCAGCAGGCGCTTGGTCGGGACGTCGGCGTAGAACTCGGTCTGGGTGACCGGGTCGGGAAGGCCCCAGTTGGGATCATGTGTCATGGTCATGATGGCTACGCGATTCTGTGTCGGTTGGGAAAGATGCCCGCCCCGGAGGGGGCGGGGTCGTCAGATGTGCAACCGGCTCAGGCCTCGGTCGGGCGGCTGTCGCCGTCACGGTCCGTGTCGCGCGACCTGCGGGCGCGGTCGTCCATGAACTGGTCGAACTCGGCCTTGTCCTTGGCATCGCGCAGGCGCTTGAGGAACTCCTCGAACGCGTCCTGCTCTTCCTCGAGGCGGCGCAGCGTCTCGGTCTTGTAGGCGTCGAAGGCGCTGTTGCCCGAGGACGAAAGGTGTGGCGGGCGTGATGGGTGCGCTTGGCGCAGCTTCCGTTGAACATGCGTTTGCTCCAGATCATGTAGGCCAGAAGGGCAAGGCCGATGGGCCAGAAGAGAATGAAACCAAGAACCATGACGGCGATCCAGGCGCCCTTGCCCTTGTCGTCCAGCCAGGTCTCGGCGCGGACGAACCAGTTGGGGCGGGGGACCGTCATTCCGGCGATTGCGGTGTTCATGTATGCCTCCGTGTCGAATGGTGCGTGTCAATGTGAACCTGTTTCACATCGAGGCATATCGACCCTTGGCGCGCCGGGTTCAAGAGGTGATGTAAAGGTTTTTTACATTTTCTCGATCAGGCCGTGAAATCGGCCTCTTGTCGCGCCGGAGGCCCGCAGGAGGTCGCGCGGGGCGGCGGCGAAGATGTGGCGCGGCGTGCCCGCGGCGGCCCAGACGAGGCCGAAGTCGAGCAGCCGGGGGTCGAAATAGGCCGCAGGCGGCCTGAGGTGTCCGACCGGCGCCACGCCGCCGATGGCGAACCCCGTCTCGGCGCGCACGAACTCGGCGTCCGCCCGGCCAAGCGGTTGGCCGGCCACGGCGCTGGCCTTGGCGGGATCGACGCGGTTGCCGCCTGCCGTGAGGAACAGCACCACATGGCCCGACGCCTCGCCGCGAAAGATGATCGACTTCACGATCTGGTCGATCCCGCATCCCGCCGCGCTGGCCGCATCGGCCGCAGTCCGCGTGCCCTCGGCCATTTCCAGCACCTCGGCGCTGATCCCCGCCGCGTCCAATGCGGCGCGCACGCGCTTGAGGCTCTTGCTCATGTCGGTCGCCCTTTCTAGCCTTGGGCCGAGACATGGCGAAGGCAGGACGATGACGCAAGCCCCCGGGCCTTTCAGCACGCGGATGACCCGATGTCCGACCGCCTTCGACCCCGAGCGGGGCCGCGAAGCCGGCGAAGGCTATGGCGACCTGCCCGATCCGCTGCGCGACCTGATCGTCGGCGCGGGCGGGTCGAGCCCCTTCCTGAAGACCCTGATCGAGCGCGAGCGTGACTGGGCCGTGCAGGTTCTTGACAGCCCACCCGAGGCCGCCCGCGACGCGGTTCTGGCCGGGGTGGAGGCGCTTGACGAACCGGCGCTCAAATCAGGACTGCGCGAGGCCCGGCGCCGGATCGCGCTTCTGACGGCGCTGGCCGACCTTGGCGGTGTCTGGTCGCTGGAAGAGGTGACCGGCACGCTGACGGCCTTCGCCGACGCGGCGGTGGACCGCACCATCGTCTGCCTGGTCGAGGCCCTCGTACGGCGGGGGAAGCTGCCGGCGCCGAAGGAGGGGACGACGACCCGGGCGGGCGGAATGGTCGCCATCGCCATGGGCAAGATGGGCGCGTTCGAGCTGAACTATTCCTCGGACATCGACCTGATCTGTCTTTTCGATCACAGCCTCTACAGCGCGGATGACTATGACGATGCGCGGGCGGGGTTCGTGCGCGCGACCCGGACCATGGCGCAGGTGCTGTCGGACCTCACCGCCGACGGATACGTCTTCCGCACCGATCTGCGTCTGCGGCCCGATGCCTCGGTCACGCCGGTCTGCCTGCCGATGGAGGCGGCGGAACGCTATTACGAAAGCATGGGCCGGACGTGGGAGCGCGCGGCACATATCAAGGCGCGGGCGGCGGCCGGGCGACATCGCGCGCGGGCGAGACCTATCTCGACCATATCGCGCCCTTCGTCTGGCGCCGACACCTCGACTATGCCGCGATCCAGGACACGCAGGACATGCGGCTCAAGATCCGCGAGCACAAGGGCCTGTCGGGCAAGGCCGGCCTGCCGGATTACGACATCAAGCTCGGCCCGGGCGGCATCCGCGAGATCGAGTTCTTCACCCAGACCCGGCAGCTCATCGCCGGCGGGCGCGACCCCGAGTCTGCGCCTGCGCGGCACGGTCGAGGCGCTGGCGCGGCTGGCCGAAAAGGGCTGGGTCGAAGCCGACGCGGCGGGCATCCTGACCGACGACTACCGCGCGCATCGCGAGCTTGAACACCGCATCCAGATGATCAACGACCAGCAGACCGCGCGCTTGCCGAAGGACGACGAGGGCATGACCCGGATCGCCTGCCTCATGGGTATCGAGACCGACGCGCTGCGCGCCGACATCGCCGCGCGGCTTGAACGGGTCTCGGCCCTGACCGACGATTTCTTCGCCCCCGAGACGCGCCGCAGCGAAGCGCCGGACCTCAGCCCGGCCGCCAGAAAGATCGTCGAACGCTGGTCGAGCTATCCCGCGCTGCGATCCCACCGGGCGGTGGAGCTTTTCGACCGGGTGCGGCCGGCGCTTCTGGCGCGGCTCGGACGGGCGACCAATCCCGACGAGGCGCTGGCCCATATCGACGGGTTCCTGGCGGGCCTGCCGGCGGGGGTCCAGCTTTTCGCGCTGTTCGATTCCAATCCGCAGCTGGTCGACCTGATCGTGGACATCGCCGATGTCTCGCCCGAGCTTGCGCGCTACCTGTCGCGCAATTCGGCCGTCTTCGACGCGGTGATCGGCGGGCGCATTCTTCGCGCCCTGGCCCGGTGAGGCGGCGCTGACCGCGGAACTGGCGGCGAAACTGACCGAGATCGACGACTACGAGCGTCAGCTCGACGTCACGCGCGTCTGGCGGCGCGAATGGCATTTCCGCGTGGGCGTCCATCTGCTGCGCGGGCTGATCGACGCCGACAGGGCGGGTGCGCAATACGCGGACATCGCCTCGGCGGCGCTTTCGGCCCTGGCCGGTCCGGTGATTTTGGAGTTCGCCAAGAAGCACGGCGCCCCGCCGGGGCGGGGCGTGGCCTTTCTGGGGATGGGATCGCTTGGGGCCGGGCGGCTCACGGCCGCGTCCGACCTCGACCTCATCGCGATCTACGACCCCGCGGATGCCGAGACCTCGGACGGACGCCGCCCGCTGCCCGCGCGCAGCTACTATGCCCGGCTGACGCAGGCCTACGTGACCGCGATCACCGCCCAGACCGCCGAGGGGCAGGCTCTACGAGGTCGACATGCGCCTGCGTCCCTCGGGCAAGCAGGGTCCGGTCGCCACCGCCATCGAGGCGTTCCGCACCTATCAGCGCGACGAGGCCTGGACCTGGGAGCACCTGGCGCTGACGCGCGCGCGGCCGGTCGCGGGGAGCGCGGCCCTGGGCGACGAGGTCGACCGCTTCCGCGCCGAGGTGATCGCCACACCGCGCGACCGCGCGAGGGTCCTGACCGACGTGGCCGACATGCGCCGCCGTCTGGCCGAGGCCAAGCCGCTACAGGGGCCGCTCGATCCCAAGTTCGGACCGGGCCGCATGCAGGATATCGAGCTTCTGGCCCAGGCGGCGGCCCTTCTGTCCGGCAGCGCAGAACGCCGCGTGCCCGGTCAGCTTGCAGACGGCGCCACCGCGCTTGGCCTGGCGCCCGCGGATCGCGGCGCGCTTGACGAGGCCCATGCGCTCTTCTGGCAGGTCCAGTCGGCGGCGCGGCTGATCGGACCCGGCGCGAACGCCCCCGAGACCCTGGGCGACGGGGCACGGAAGTTCCTGGCCGCTACGGCCGGGGCCGAGGACCTCGACGACCTGACCGCGCGGATGGCCGGGGCCGCGGCCTCGGCCGAAGCGATCCTCGACAGGGTGCTTGGCGGCGCCGGCCGCGCGGCGTAACAAGCAGCATCGACCCTTGAACAGAGGCAGCCATGACCCAGTCGCCCCAACCGCCAGATGTGGTCGACCCTCGCGGACTGATCCGCGAGGCCTATGTGATCGAGGGGATCAGCGAACCGGAATGCCGGTCGATCTTTCTCGACTGGGCGATCGGGGTGCCCGCGGGCGAGGACGCGCAAGTCCATGTCGGCGCGCTTCTGGCGCACTATGGCGCAGAGGCCCCAGACCATCCGATGACGCAGGTCCTGCGCGACGGGCTCGAACCGGCCGGGCGAACCGGCCGACGGGGTGGGCGGCGCGGGCGCGGGCCGGCCGACACCGGCTGACAGGGCGTCAACGGGGCAGCGCTGCCGCCTCGCGTGCAAGCGCCTCGATCCCGTCCCAGTCGCGGGCCTCGACCAGTTCCTTCGGCGCGACCCAGCTGCCCCCCACGCAAAGCGTGTTCGAAAGGCCAAGATACTCAGGCGCGTTGTCCAGCGTCACCCCGCCCGTCGGGCAGAACTTCACCTGGGGGATCGGCGCGCCGATGGCCTTGAGCGCCCTGGCACCGCCCGCGGCTTCGGCGGGAAAGAACTTCTGCACGCTGTAGCCGCGTTCGAGAAGCCGCATCGCCTCGGTCGCCGTCGCCGCCCCCGGAAGCAGCGGCAGACCGATCTCTTCGGCCGCGTCGATCAGCCTGTCGGTGGCGCCCGGCGAAACGCCGAAAAGCGCGCCCGCCGCCTTGGCCGCGGCCACGTCGCCCGGCGTCAGCAGCGTTCCGGCGCCGACGACCCCGCCCGGCACGGCCCGCATTTCGCGGATCACGTCCAGCGCCGCAGGGGTCCGCAGCGTGACCTCGAGCGCGGGAAGTCCGCCCGACACAAGCGCCTGCGCAAGGTCGCGGGCGATGGCGGCATCCTCGACCACAAGCACCGGGATCACCGGTGCCAGCGCACAGACCTCGGCGACCTGCCGGCTTACATCCCGTGGTGTCATCGTCTGAGCATTCCCTTGATTCTTCTTGGCTCAAATATCCTCGCCGAAGGCGAAAGTCACCGGATCACGACGCTTGCGCCCTGGCTGGCCTGTCCGCAGCTTGCCCGGAACACCTCGAACATCTCGCGGCCAAGGCCAAAGCCGTTGGCCGAAAGATCCGCCGTCACCGGCGCGCGGTCCGCAAACCCGTCCTCCAGCACCTCGATCGTGCCGGCGACCGCATCGACGCGCACCAGGTCCCCGTCCCGGATCCGGGCGATCGGTCCGCCCTCGGCGGCCTCGGGGCAGACGTGGATGGCGGCCGGCACCTTGCCCGAGGCCCCCGACATCCGCCCGTCGGTCACCAGCGCCACCTTCAGCCCGCGGTCCAGCAGCACCGCCAGCGTCGGCGTCAGCGAATGCAGCTCGGGCATGCCGTTCGCCTTCGGCCCCTGGAACCGCACGACGACGACCGTATCCTCGGTGAATTCGCCCGCGCGGAACGCCGCTTTCACGTCGTCCTGATCGTGGAAGACCCGCGCGCGCGCCTCGACCACCTGGTGTTCGGGCTTCACGGCCGAGACCTTCATCACCCCAAGGCCGAGGTTGCCGGTCAGCTGCTTCAGTCCGCCCGACGGCTGGAACGGGTCGGTCGCGGGCCGCAGGATGCGGTCGTTCAGCGTCTCGCCAGCGCCCGGCTCCCACGTCAGGACGCCGTCCTTCAGCTTCGGCTCGGCGGTGTAGATCGCAAGGCCATCGCCCGCCACGGTCTTGGTGTCGGGGTGCAGCAGGCCCGCGTCGAGCAACTCGCCGATCATGTAACCCAAGCCCCCCGCGGCGTGGAAGTGGTTCACGTCGGCCAGACCGTTGGGATAGACCTTGGCCATCAGCGGCGTGGCCTCCGAGAGCTCCGCGAAATCCTCGATGTCGAGGATGACACCCGCGGCCCGCGCCATGGCGGGCAGGTGGATGACAAGGTTCGTCGACCCGCCCGTGGCCATCAGCCCCACGATTCCATTGACGAAGGCCTTTTCATCCAGAATGTCGAAAACCGGCCGGAAGTCATTGCCGAGGTTCGTGATTTCCAGCGCGCGCTTTGCCCCGGCCTCGGTCAAGCGCATCGCGCAGCGGTGTGCCGGGGTTCACGAAGGACGCGCCCGGCAGGTGCAGGCCCATGAACTCCATCAGCATCTGGTTGGTGTTGGCCGTGCCGTAGAAGGTGCAGGTGCCGGGGCCGTGGTAGGAGGCCATCTCGGCTTCCATGAGCCTGTCGCGCCCGACCTCGCCGGTGGCGAACTGCTGGCGCACCTTGGATTTCTCGTCGTTGGGCAAGCCGCTGGTCATCGGACCGGCGGGCAGGAAGACCGACGGAATATGCCCGAAGGTCGCCGCCGCGATGACCAGGCCCGGCACGATCTTGTCGCAGACGCCGAGGTAAACCGCCGCATCGAAGGTGTTGTGCGACAGCGCGACACCCGCGGCCAGGGCGATCACGTCGCGCGACCAGAGGCTCAGTTCCATCCCGGTCTGGCCTTGCGTGACCCCGTCGCACATCGCCGGCACCCCGCCCGCGACCTGCGCCGTGGCGCCCACGGCGCGGGCGGCCGCCTTGATCCGCTGGGGGTAGGTCTCGAACGGCTGGTGGGCCGAGAGCATGTCGTTATAGGCGGTGACGATGCCGAGGTTCGGCGCGCGATCGCCCACCAGGGCGTCCTTGTCGGCGCCCATCGCCGCATAGGCATGGGCCTGGTTGCCACAGCTCAGATGTGCGCGTTTCACGCCGCCGTCCACCGCGGCGGCCATCCGGTCGAGGTAGCCGCGCCGTGCGGTCCGGCTGCGGTCGATGATGCGCTCGGTGACGCGGGCGACGGTAGGGTTCAAGGCCATCGGTCAGCTCCCGAAGTTGATCCGGATTTTGGGTCGCGCGCAGCCTAGCAGCATTTGTTAGCGCTAACAACATCCCGGCATTGCGATGCGCGAGGTGCATGGCGGGCTTGCGAAGGCGTCTGTGGTCCCGGGCTACCCCCGCCCCTAATTGGGAAGCAACAGACATTAACATGGCCCATGCGGCCAGAACAGAGAGATGACCATGCAACACGATATCGATCGCCTCGTTGACCTTGTCGCTGTCGAACGCGAGGCCCGCCGCCTGCGCGCCGAGGCCTTTTCCCAGGCGATGCGCAACCTGCGGGACCGGCTCCTGCGGCGCGAAACCCCAAAGGCCGCGCATCCCGCGTGACGACATGGCCATAGAGTGAGGGAAATCCGGCCTGGTGCCGGATTTCTTCATTTGATTCCATCACCGTTCACCGATTGACTGTACCAAATCGCCATACGCGATCAGGAGTCCTCGGGATGAACAGGCGGTCCTTACTATTCTTGTTGCCGGTGGGCCTTGCCGCCTGCGCCGAACCGTTGCGGTCGACCAGCGTCGGCGGCATGCCCCCGCCCGCCCTGCGATCCTACAACGTCGTCGACCTTGACGTGACAGTTCCGCGCAGCCTCGTGGTGTCGGAAGAGGATATCTACTACCCCGACGCCGACATCGTCTGGCGCGGGGACCCGCCCGGCGACCGCTATGCGCAGGTCCAGGCCATTTTCGAGACAGGGTTGGGCCGCGGCGCGGCCACGCTGGACGGTGACCGGGATGTTCGCGTCCTCGTCGAGGTGCGGCGCTCGCATTCCCTGACCGAGCGGGCGCGGGCGCGTGTCGGCGGGGTCCATTCCATCCGCTTCTTGCTGACGGTCATCGACGCTCGCACGGGCGCGGTGATCGAAGGGCCGCGCCTTGTCGCGGCCGATCTCGAGGCCTTCGGCGGCTCCCGCGCCCGCGAGGCCGAGGCAGCCGGCCAGACCCAGAAGGTGCGGCTGGTCGACCATCTTGCCCGCGTCGCGGTGATCGAACTGGGTGATCCGTCGCCCACGGCCGGGTAGGGCCCTTCTCCGCCCGAACGGACCGAGGCGACCGATGCCGCCCGCGGCCGCTTCCCCCGCCGCCCGCGACAGGATAAAGCGCGGGTCATGACATCCTCAGATCTCCCGGTGGTTCGCCTGAACCCCAAGGCCGCCGCCCAGGCCATCCGCCACGGCTTCCCCTGGGTCTATGACAACGAGGTCGTGACCGACCGCCGCACCCGCGCGCTTGCCCCCGGCACGCTGGCGGTGCTGCAGGACGATGCGCGCCGCGACATCGGCCTTGTGGCGGTCAACCCGGCCTCGAAGCTCTTTGCCCGGATGCTCGATCGCGACACCACCGCGACGATCGGGGTGGACTGGTTCCGCGCCCGCATCGCGCGGGCGCTGGCGCTGCGCGACCGCCTGCACGACGCGCCGTTCTACCGCCTGATCCATGCCGAGGCTGACGGCCTGCCCGGTGTGGTGGTCGACCGGTTCGGCGATGCGCTTGTGGTCCAGCCCAACGCCGCCTGGGCCGAGGTGCTGCTTGACGATCTGGTCGAGGCGCTCTTGGCCGAAACCGGGGCGACCGCGGTCGTCAAGAACGCGGCGGGCCGGGCCCGGACGCTCGAGGGCCTCGATGCCGAGACGCGCGTTCTGCATGGCAAGATCGACGCGCCGGTCGCCGTGACGATGAACGGCGCCATCTACATGGCCGACCTTCTGGGGGGCAGAAGACCGGCCTGTTCTACGACCAGCGTCCAAACCATGCCTTCGCCGCGCGACTGGCGCGGGAGGCACGCGTGCTCGACGTCTTTTCGCATGTGGGCGGGTTTGCGCTGGCCGCCCTCGCCGGCGGCGCGACCTCGGCGCTGGCGGTCGATTCCTCGGACCCCGCGCTGGCGCTTGCGCGCGACGGGGCCGCGCGGATGGGCGCCGCCGATCGGTTCGACACACGGTCGGGCGATGCCTTCGCCGCGCTCGAGGCGCTGGGGCAGGAGGGCGCGCTCTTCGATCTGGTGATCTGCGACCCGCCCGCCTTCGCGCCGTCGCGCAAGTCGCTCGACGCAGGCCTGCGGGCCTATGAACGGGTCGCACGATTGGCGGCCGCCCTTGTCGCCCCGGGCGGGTATCTGGTGCTTTGTTCCTGCTCGCACGCGGCGGATCTTGCGAAGTTCCGCACCGCATGCGCCCGCGGGATCGGGCGGGCAGGGCGTGCGCCGCAGCTTCTGCACACCGGGACTGCGGGCCCCGACCATCCGCAACTGCCGCAACTGGCCGAGTCGGGCTATCTCAAGGCGCTGTTCTTCCGGCTCGACGGGTGAGGGCGCTTCTCGACACCAACGTCCTTTATCCCACCGTCATGCGCGAGATCCTGATGGGCTGCGCTGCGGCGGGCCTCTATGATCCGCTTTGGTCGCCCCGCATCCTCGACGAATGGCGCCATGTCGCGGCGCGCGACGGCCCGGCCGACCTTGTGCTGACCGAGGGCGAGATCGTTCGCCTGACCGCCCGGTTTCCGCGCGCCCTTGTGCGACCGAAGGCCGCCGACGAGGCACGGCTTCATCTGCCTGATCCGGCGGACATCCATGTCCTTGCCGCTGCCATGGCCGGATCGGCGGATGTGATCGTCACGCAGAACCGCGCGGATTTTCCGCGCGGGGTGCTCGCCGCCGAGGGGGTGGAGCGGTCGGATGCCGATGCGTTTCTCTGGCGCCTCTGGTCCGAGGCCCCGGGCAAGGTCGCTGAGGTGGTCGAGGCGGTGCGGACCGAGGCCGAGCGCCTGTCGGGCGAGGACTGGCCGGTGCGTCGGCTCCTGAAGAAGGCGCGCCTGCCGCGCCTGGCGAAGGCACTGGCCGGGTAGGGACCGCTAGTCCGAGGGGACCTGGGTCCAGCGCGATTCGAGCTTTTCGATCGCCGCGATCCGCTCGGCGGTCTTGGGGTGGCTCATCATCCAGGCCGGCACCGCGCCCGCGCGCTGCTGCGTCAGATCCTCGAGCTTGGTGAAGAGGCTCTTCTGCGGCCCGGTCCCGATTCCCGCCTTGACCAGCAGGGCCGAGGCATAGGCGTCGGCCTCGTATTCGTCCCCGCGCGACAGCCGCGCGGCCAGCAGCGTGGCCACGGAATTGGCGATCAGGATGCCGACGCCCGGAATGAAACGGGACAGCACCATCGCCAGCGCCGTGCGCAGCGCGTTCTGCCCGGAAAAATCGATCATCCGCCGGCGCGAATGGCCAAGGGCGACATGCCCCAGTTCATGGGCGATGACGCTGGCCATCTCTTCGGCCGAAACCTCGCCATTGCGATACTTGCGATAGAACCCGCGCGTGATGAAGATCCGCCCGTCCGGGGCGGCCAGCCCGTTCACCGGGTCGATCTCGTAGATGTGGACCTTGATCCGCTGCAGGTCGAGCGCCGCCGCCATCCGGTCGGTCAGCTTCTTCAGCACCGGGTCCGCCAGTTCGGTCGAGCGCGCGTCAAGCTCGCGCGCCGTCCGCCAGGCTGACAGCCGGTACATCACCAGCGCGTAAAGGATCGCCAGCAGGATCGGGGTGAACTTGATCATGAGCGGGATATGGGGCGCGCGCCCGCGCAAGGCAATGCCCGTGCGGCAATGCCGCGGCGCGGTCAACTCAGCGCGCGCATCCCCCGGTCGATTCCCTGAAGCGTCATCGGCACCATGCGGTCGGCGCCGAAGATCGCGCGGATCATGCCGGTCGACTGCGTGTATCGCCACTGGCCTTCCGGCACCGGGTTGATCCACAGATGCGCCGGCCACTGGTCGCGCGCGCGCTCCAGCCAGACCTGCCCGGACTCGGCGTTCCAGTGTTCGTTGGCGCCGCCCGGCACCGCGATCTCGTAGGGCGACATCGCCGCATCGCCCACGAAGATGCATTTCCAGTCCGCGCCATAGGTGCGCAGGACCTCCCATGTGGGCGTCTGGTCGTTCCAGCGGCGGCGGTTGTCGCGCCAGACCCCTTCGTAGAGGCAGTTGTGAAAATAGAAGCTTTCCAGATGCTTGAACTCGGCTCTTGCAGCTGAGAAGAGCTCTTCGACCACCCGGACATGCGGGTCCATCGACCCGCCCGCGTCGAGAAACAGCAGCACCTTGACCGCGTTGCGCCGCTCGGGCCGGGTCTTCACGTCGAGATAGCCATGCTCGGCCGTGGCCCGGATCGTGCCGTCGAGATCGAGCTCGTCCCGCGCGCCGTCCCGCGCCCAGCGGCGCAGCCGCTTGAGCGCGACCTTGATGTTGCGCGTGCCCAGTTCGACCGAATCGTCGAGATTGCGGAACTCGCGCCGGTCCCAGACCTTGACCGCGCGGCGGTGCCGGCTGTCGTCCTGCCCGATCCGCACGCCCTCGGGATTGTAGCCATGCGCCCCGAAGGGCGAGGTGCCGGCGGTGCCGATCCACTTCGATCCGCCCTGGTGCCGCCCCTGCTGCTCGGCCAGGCGTTTGCGCAGGGTGTCCATCAGCGCGTCGAACCCGCCCAGAGCCTCGACCTCGGCCTTCTCGGCGGCGCTGAGATGCTTTTCGGCAAGTTTCTCAAGCCAGTCCGCGGGGATGTTGGCATGCTCCATCAGCGTTTCGACGCGGATCTCTTCGATCCCCTCGAAGGCCCGGGCGAAGGCGCGGTCGAAGCGGTCGAGGTGGCGTTCGTCCTTCACCATCGCCGCGCGGGCCAGGTAGTAGAACCCCTCGACGTCATGCAGCACGACCCCGGCCCGCAACGCTCCCAGGAAATCGAGGTACTCGCGCAGGGACACCGGCACTTTCTCGGTTCTCAGCGTCTCGAAGAACGGCAGGAACACGGCGATCGCTCCACTTGGTTTTCTTCTTGGGTCCAATATCCCGGGGCAGTCGCGCCGCCAGGGCGCGGCGGGGGCAGAGCCCCCGTGTCAGCCGCGCCTCAGGCCATCCGCTCGACGAAGATCGTCAGGAACAGCCCCAGTAGCCCGAAGGCGATGCCGAAGCCTGCCGCGTATTGCGCCATGTCGAGTTTCGACCCCTCGCGCTTTCTCGCCAGCAGCGCCCCGTAGATACCGCCGAAAAGCGCCCCCGCCAGCACGATCATGACCCGGTTCCCTGCCTGTTGCGCGGATTGAGACCGGCGATTTCGCCCGCGCGCATGCGCACTTCCGCTTCCGGGCCAAAGCCATACCGGGCCCATCCCAGACTGTCGAGACGCACCTCGCTGGCCTCTGACGGCCGGTTCTCGAGGTCGAGCGCCTCGGCCTTGACGAACAGGAGCGTCGCCAGAAGGGCCGCGTTTTCGGCGGCGGCGACGGTGGGCAGGTTGGCGTTGACGATGTCGATCGCCGCATCGGCCTGACCGGCCGACAGGGCGAAGGCGGCAAGCTGCATCGCCACATGGGCCGACTGGATCTCCATCCCCGGGGTCTGGGCATAGAAGGTTCCGGCCTGAAGAAAGGCCGACAGCGCCACCTCGGGTTCGCTGCCAAGGGTCAGCCGCCCCAGCACGAAAAGGCTGAAGGCATAGCGCGAATCGCGCCAGCCGAGGTCCATGGCGATGCGCACGGCCTCGCGGGCCGCCTCCACTCGCTGGGCGTCCGTGACCCGCGGCCCCAGCGCCGTCTCGATCGCGTCGATCCAGGCGCGCGGCGCGATCTGAAGCACATCGCCCCGCGCTGCACGCCCCGCGGGATTGAGGCGGTACAGGATCGCGGGCAGTTGCTGCGCCACCTGCGCGCGCGACATCCCCGACCGAAGCGCGGGGTCGTAAAGCGCCTCGAGCACCAGCATGTCGAACCCGGTCAGCACGGTGTGGAAATTGTCGTCGTTGAAAACGGATTCGTTGAGGCGGTAGAGGTCGTTCAGGGGGCCGATCGCCTGGGCGATCTCTTCGTGCAGGCAGTCGCGGATCTCCTGCGGGCTCACGTCACCCGGCAGGAACACCGCCATGGTCTCGCGGGTCTCGAGCGTGGCCCAGTCGAGACGTGAACTGCGGCGGCTGCGGCGGAACTCCTCCCAGCTCGACACGCGCGGGACGACGAAGCAGGCGGCCTGCGGCACCGCGCGGTCCAGATCGCGGCGGGTGATGACCTCGATGGTGATCGCGGCCGGGGCGTCGGCGGCGACCCGGCGCACATCGAGGCCCGCCTCGGCCCGCAGTCGGGCGATCAGCCGGTCGAGATCGCGCGACAGCGTCGGCGGCTCGGTCCCGGTCACCCGGATTGTGATCGGGCCCTCGAAGCGCGTGAGCACCGGCAGCGGGCGACCGCTTTCCAGCTGGAAGCTCAGGTCGAGGATGTCGGCCGCGATCGCGGCGTTCGACCGCACCGGCGCCGAGGGCCGCGGTGTCGAAAACGTCTTCATCGGAGGCAGGGTGGCGGGCAGGTTCGCGCGCCGCTCGGGCACGTCGATGGAGGCCGCGGGGGCGCAGGCCGCCAGCGTCGCGGCCAGAAGGAGGAAGGCCAATGCGCGACTCATTCGACGCGCCTTTGATACTCGATGAACGGTGTCAGTTCGCCGATCCGGTCATAAAGCCGCCGGGCGGTGGCATTGTCCTCCTGCGTCAGCCAGTAGACGTGCGGGGCGCCCGCGGCATCGGCGGCGGCATAGACCGCCTCGATCAGGGCCCGGCCCACGCCCGTGCCGCGCACTGCGGGATCGGCATAGAGATCCTGAAGGTAGCAGACGTTTTCAAGCCGCCAGCCGTGCTCGTGGAAAAGATAGTGCGCAAGCCCGACAAGCTGCCCGTCGACCTCGGCCACAAGACCGTTGAAGTCCTGCGGGTCCCCGCCCAGAAGCCGCGCGAAATGGGTGGCGTAGATCTCGTCGGGCAACTCGGTTTCGTAGAACGCAAGGTAGTCGCGCCAGAGCACCCGCCAGCGGGCTTCGTCGGAGGCGGCGACCGGGCGGATGGTGAGGCCGCTCAACGCCGTTCGCCCCGGGCGAGGAAGGCCAGCCGTTCGAAGAGATGCACGTCCTGTTCGTTCTTGAGAAGCGCGCCGTGCAGTTTCGGCAGTGCGTCCTTGCCGTCGCGCCGCAGATCCTCGGGCGCAAGATCCTCGGCCAGCAGCAGTTTCAGCCAGTCGAGCACCTCGGAGGTCGATGGCTTCTTCTTCAGCCCCGGCGTTTCGCGGATCTCGAGGAACTGGGTCAGCGCCGTGGTCAGAAGCGCCTCCTTTATGCCGGGGTGATGGACCGCGACGATCCGCTTCAGCGTCTCGATATCGGGAAAGCGGATGTAGTGGAAAAAGCAGCGGCGCAGGAAGGCGTCGGGCAGTTCCTTTTCGTTGTTCGAGGTGATGATGACGACGGGACGGTGCCTCGCGCGGATCGTCTCGCCGGTCTCGTAGACATGGAACTCCATCCGGTCGAGTTCCTGCAGAAGGTCGTTCGGGAACTCGATGTCGGCCTTGTCGATCTCGTCGATCAGAAGCACCACCCGGCGGTCGGCGTCGAAGGCCTGCCAGAGCTTGCCCTTGCGGATGTAGTTCCTCACGTCATGAACGCGCTCGTCGCCAAGCTGGCTGTCGCGCAGGCGGCTGACGGCGTCGTATTCGTAAAGCCCCTGTGCCGCGCGGGTCGTGGACTTGATGTGCCACTCGATGAGGTCGAGGCCAAGCGAGTCGGCGACCTGGCGGGCAAGCTCGGTCTTGCCCGTTCCCGGCTCGCCCTTCACCAGCAACGGACGCTCGAGTGCGACCGTGGCGTTGACGGCGACCGTCAGGTCGTCGGTCGCCACATAGGTTTCGGTGCCGGTAAATTTCATGGATTTTTCAACGCTCTGTGAAAGGCGGTCCATGGGAAGATAGCCTGCGGCGCGATGGGCTTCAAGAAGCGCGGATCGCCTAGTGACAACCGCGCGAGCTTGGGCTATGTCCCGGCGCAAAGGAGCGCCTGGATGGATGAAATCTCTCCCGCCGACGCGTCCGGACAAGAAAAGGGAACACGAATGAAAGCCGAGGTTTTCCTTCCCGACGACTACCGTCCGGCCGAAGACGAGCCATTCATGAACGAGCGTCAGCTCGAATATTTCCGCAGAAAGCTCGAGACCTGGAAGGCGGAACTGATGGGCGACAGCAAGTCGACCATCGTGGGCCTGCAGGACAGTTCGCGCAACATCCCCGACATTGCCGATCGTGCCAGCGAAGAGACCGATCGCGCGCTGGAACTGCGCACTCGAGACCGCCAGCGCAAGCTTGTCGCAAAGATCGACGCGGCGCTCCGGCGCATCGAAGAGGGCGAATACGGCTATTGCGAGGACACCGGCGAACCGATCTCGCTCAAGCGTCTCGACGCGCGTCCGATCGCCACGCTGAGCCTCGAGGCGCAGGAGCGCCACGAGCGCCGCGAGAAGGTGCACCGCGACGAATGAACCGGACGCGGGGGCCACGGCCTTCGCGTTCTTCTTGCCAGCCGGAAACCGGCGGCAGGCCTGGGAATGACCAGGGAGGAGGAGGGGCGCCGGACCAGCGATGGTCCGGCGTTTCTTTCATTCCGGGGGGCGGATGGGACTGGACGGACGGCAGATCGGGGTGATCGGCGGCGGGGTCGCGGGGCTGGCCGTGGCGCGCGCGCTGGCGCTGCGCGGGGCCGAAGTGACGCTCTTCGAGCAGGCCCCGGCCATTTCCGAAGTGGGCGCGGGTTGCAGATCAGCCCGAACGGCCTGCGCGTGATCGACGCGCTGGGGCTGGGCGAGGCGTTGCGCGCCGTGGCGATCCGGGCAGAGGCGGTCATACTGCGCGACTTTCGCCGGGGGGCGCAGGTGCTGCGGCTCGATCTGGATCAGCCGGGGGGGCAGGGGGACTACCTCTTCGTGCACCGGGCCCGGCTGATCGGGGTGCTGGAAGCCGGGGCGCGGGGGGCGGGCGTGACCGTGCGCCTCAAGTCCCGGGTTCTGGGCGCGGCCCTGCCCGGCGCCCTCACGATCGGCGCGGACGGGCTGCATTCGGGCCTGCGCGCGGCGCTGAACGGGGCGGCCGATCCCCTCTTCACCGGGCAGGTCGCCTGGCGCGCGGTCATTCCCGACACCGGGGCCGCTGCCGAGGCGCAGGTCTTCATGGGGCCGCGGCGGCATCTGGTGAGCTATCCGCTGGCCGGCGGTCTGCGCAACATCGTGGCGGTCGAGGAACGCGCGGCCTGGGCCGAGGAGGGCTGGCATCACCGAGACGACCCCGAGACGCTGCGCCGCGCCTTCGCGCGGTTCGGCGGCCCGGTGCCCGGCTGGCTGGCCCAGGTCGACGAGGTGCATCTCTGGGGCCTCTTCCGTCACCCGGTGGCGGCGCGCTGGCAGGACGGCACGCGGGTGATTCTGGGCGATGCAGCCCATCCGACGCTGCCGTTCCTGGCGCAGGGGGCGAACCTGGCGCTCGAGGACGCCTGGGTTCTGGCGGACTGCCTCGACCGGTTGCCGCAAGCCGAAGCACTCGCCGCATATGAAGCGGCGCGGCGCCCCCGGACGACGCGGGTGATCGACGCGGCCAGCGCCAACGCCCGCAACTACCACCTCTCCAATCCCATTGTCCGGGGCGTTGCCCATGCCGCGTTGCGCCTCGGCAGCCGACTTGCCCCGGATCAGGCGATTCGCCGCTTCGACTGGCTCTACGGGCATGATGTGACCGCTCCGACCGAAGCAGCCCGCACCGGGTGACGCATTTCCGACTTTTTCACTCGGATACTGGTTGACGGCTGCCGAAAAATACCCGACCAATCGACTCGGAATTGAACGCGGACAGCTAGAGGAGACGGACATGTCCCGCATCACGGCACGATTGCTTCTTGGAACGGTGGCCGCGGCCATCACCCTCGGCGCAGCACCGGCGGCTTTCGCCAACGGGGAGCTGAACCTCTATTCGTCGCGTCACTATGACACCGACGAACGGCTCTACACCGATTTCACCGAAGCCACCGGCATCGTCATCAACCGGATCGAGGGCAATGCCGACGAGTTGATCGCCCGGATGGAGGCCGAGGGCGCAAACAGCCCCGCCGATGTCCTGCTGACGGTCGACACCTCGCGGCTCGAGCGCGCCAAGCAGGCCGGCGTGCTCCAGCCGGTCGAAAGCGCAACGCTCGAGGCGCGCATCCCGGCCTATCTGCAGGATGACGACAACCAGTGGTTCGGCTTTTCGCAGCGGGCACGCATCCTCTTTTACGACAGGAACGAGGTGACCGACCCGCCACAGACCTATGCCGATCTCGCCGATCCGAAATACGCCGGCCTGATCTGCATCCGCTCGGGCACCAACGTCTATTCACAGACGATGCTTGCCGCGCTGATCGAGCACATGGGCGAGGAGGCCGCGAAGGAGTGGGCGGCCGGTGTGGTCGCGAACTTCGCGCGGGCGCCGCAGGGGGGCGATACCGACCAGCTCAGGGGCATCGTGTCGGGCGAGTGCGACATCGCCATGTCGAACACCTATTACTTCGCACGGGCGCTCCGGACCCCGGTCGACGGCCTGTCCGATAGCCTGGACATGATCGGATGGGTGTTCCCCGACCAGAACGGGATCGGCGCGCATATGAACCTGTCGGGCGGCGGGGTCGCGGCCCATGCGCCCAACCGCGAGAATGCGGTACTGTTCCTCGAATACCTCGCCAGCGATCAGGCGCAGCAGTATTTCAGCGCGGGCAACGACGAATATCCCGCAGTCCCGGGGGTGGGGCTGAGCCCTTCGGTCGCAGCGCTGGGGATGTTCAAGCCCGACGATGTCGACCTGAGCGCCGTGGCCACGCATATTCCCGCCGCACAGCGCATCTTCAATGAGGTCGGCTGGGACTGATCCCCGGCGACGACCGGACATGGCAGTAGTGGAACGCCCCCCTCGCCGGGGGCGTTTTCGTGTCAGGTGACCGGTGTCATCGCCGGGGCGGGATCGGCGCGCCGCCGGCCCAGCCCGCGACAGACAAGGATCACCGGCAGAAGTCCCACGGCGACGATGACAAGGCTGGGCACCGCGGCCCCGGCCAGCCGTTCGTCCGCGGCCAGCCGGTGCGCCTGGACCGCCAGCGTGTCGAAGTCGAAGGGCCGCATGATCAGCGTGGCCGGAAGCTCCTTCATCACGTCGACGAAGACGATCAGCAGCGCGGTCAGGACCGATGGGCGCAGGATGGGCAGGTGGACGCGCCGCAGCATGCCCGCCGGGCTGTGTCCAAGCGTGCGGGCCACAGCGTCCATCGAGCTGTGGATGGTCTGCTGCCCGCTGTCATAGGCCGAAAGCGCGGCGGCCATGAAGCGCACCATGTAGGCCGTCACCAGAAGCCAGATCGACCCGGTGAAGAGAAGGCCGGTGGAGAGACCGAAGCGCGCCCGCATGTAGGCATCGAGCGTGTTGTCGAAGGCGGCGAAGGGCACCAGAAGCCCCACCGCGATGACCCCGCCCGGCACCGCGTAGCCGATGCGCGCGACATGGGCCGCGCCCTCGGACACCCGGCCGGGCACGAGGCGCTGGTGAAACCCGATCAGGATGGCCGCGCCGACGGTGACAACCGCGGCGGTACCGGCCAGCGTCAGCGAATTGGACAGGAAGCGCAGGTAGCGTGGACTGAGGATATCCTGTCCCGAGCCGATCGCCATTTCCACGAGCACCACCACCGGCAGCAGGAACCCGAAGAGAACCGGCAGCCCGCAGAGCAGCACCGCGCCGATGCGCGCGGCCCCGGTGAGGTCGGTGGGCTCCAGCCGCTCGTGACGGCGGCCGGTCATGTGATGGCGCGCGCCGCCGCGCTGGATCCGCTCCAGCATCGCCACCAGAAGCGCGAAGCCCAGAAGGAACAGCGCCAGCTGCGCCGCCGCGGCGCGGTCGGCCATCGAGAACCAGCTGGTGTAGATGCCGGTGGCGAAGGTCGGCACGCCGAAATAGGACACGGTCCCGAAATCGGCGATCGTCTCCATCATCGCCAGAAGCGCGCCGCCGGCGATGGCCGGCCGCGCCAGGGGCAGGGACACGCGGCGGAAGGCGCCCCAGGCGGTCTGGCCCAGGGCGCGCGCGGCAAGGTAGGTGGTGGCCGACTGTTGAAGAAAGGCCGCCCGCGCAAGAAGATAGACGTAGGGGTAAAGCACAAGGGTCAGCATGACCGCCGCGCCCGGAAGGCTGCGCACCTCCGGGAACCAGTAGTCGCGCGGGCCCCAGCCGGTCATCGCGCGCAGCGTGGTCTGCACCGCCCCCGGATGGTCGAGCAGATCGGTATAGGCATAGGCCAGCACATAGGCCGGGAAGGCCAGCGGCAGGGCCAGCGCGACCTCGAAGAGCCGCACGCCGGGAAACCGCGTCATGGTGACAAGCCAGGCCGCGCCGGTGCCGATCACGGTCGTGCCGACAGCCACCAGGGCCACCAGGCTCAGCGTGTTGCCGATGTAGCGCCAGAGCACCGTGTCGGCGAGATGGGCGATGGTGTCGGTGCCGCCCGCGAGTGCCGCCAGCGCCACCGCCAGCATCGGCAGAAGACAAGCCGCGGCGGCAAGAAGCGACGTGGCCCGCAGCGCCCCCGCGATCCAGCCTCCGCGCCGCTGCGTGGACAGTGGCGCCGCAGACCCCTGGGCGATGTCAGCCAACACTGGCCTCAAGCGCGGAAACGATCCCCGAGAAATCGGCGGCCTTGAGCGAGGCTCCGCCCACCAGCGCGCCGTCGACATTGGCAATGGCGAAGATCTCGGCGGCGTTCGACGGTTTCACCGACCCGCCGTAAAGGATGCGGACCAGCCGGCCCACGCCTTCTCCGAAGCGGTCGTCCAGCCGGGCGCGGATGAAATCGTGCACCTCGGCGATCTGGGCTGTCGTGGGGACCTTGCCGGTCCCGATCGCCCAGACGGGTTCGTAGGCGATGACCAGCCGCGCGCCGGACGCGCCGTTGGGAACCGATCCGTCAAGCTGGCGCCCGACCACGTCGAGCGTCCGGCCGGCCTCGCGGTCCTCGAGCGTCTCGCCGATGCAGACGATGGCGGTCAGGTGCGCGTCCCAGGCCGCTTCGGTCTTGGCACGGACAAGGGCGTCGTCCTCGCCGTGGTCGGTGCGGCGCTCGGAATGGCCGACGATCACATGGCTTGCCCCTGCGTCGGCCAGCATCCGCGCCGCGATGTCGCCGGTATGCGCCCCCGAGGCCGCGGTGTGGCAGTCCTGCCCGCCGACGGCCAGCGCCGTGCCGATGGCCGCCGTTGCCATGGGCGCGATCAGCGTGGCGGGCGGGCAGATCAGAAGATCGACCTTCGCGTCGGGATGGGCGGCGGCCAGGGCCATCGCCTCGGACAGGCTGGCGGTGGTGCCGTTCATCTTCCAGTTTCCGGCGGCGAGTTTGCGCATCCTATCCCCCTGCGGCTTCGAGTGCTTGCCGTGCCCAATCGCAAGCGAGGTCGGGATCGTCAAGCGCGGCATCGGGCAGCGTCCAGTAGCCCATGCTGCCAGCACCCTTGCCCGTGCCGAAATCATAGCTGAAGATTTCGGCTCCCTCGGCGGCAAGGCGGTCGGCAAAGGCGCCCTTGGCCTTGAGGTAGACCCGCCCGTCGGAGGAGAGGATCGCGAAGATCGCCCCGTCGCTGTAAAGGCAGAGCCCGCCCATCATCTTTCGCGTGGAAATATCACCCAGTCCCGAGAACAGCTCGACCGCGGCGTCGATATCGGACTGGCTGACGCTCACGCGCCGCGTTCGGCGGCCAGTTCGTCCACATCCTTGAACTTGATGGACTCGCCGCACCCGCAGGCGTCGACCACGTTGGGATTGCGGAACTTGAAGCCGGATTCGAGCAATCCGGTCTCATAGTCGATCTCGGTTCCGAACAGGAACATCTGCGCCATGGGCGCGATCATCACGCGCGCGCCGTCTTCCTCGACCACCTCGTCGAGGGGGTCGATCTCGGTCGCGTAGTCCATGGTGTATTCCATGCCGGCGCAGCCGCCTTTCTTGACGCCGATGCGCAGCCCCTTGTGGCCGTCACGGGCCATCAGACGGGCGATCTGCGCCTTGGCGGCGGGGGACATGGTCACGGCCTGCTTGCCGGGGATGCCAAACATGGGAATGCTCCTTGCGCTTGTCCCCAAGATAGGCTGCGTCGGCCCGTCACTCAACCCCGAGATGGCAGGGGGCGGGCCGGGTTGCCCACGACCGTGGCGCCCGGGGCGACGTCGCGGGTGACGATGGCGCCTGCGCCGATGATGGCGTCGTCGCCCACCGTCACGCCCGGCAGGATCACGGCCATTGCGCCGATCCAGACATTGCGGCCGATGACGACCGGCTTGCCGTTCTCGAGGCCGGCATCGCGGTATTCCGCCTCGCGCGGGTGGTCGGCCGCCACGATCTGCACGCCGGGGCCGATCTGCGTCATGTCGCCGATGCTCACGCGGCAGACGTCAAGGATCGTGACGCCGTAGTTCAGGAACACGTCGCGCCCGAGGAAGATGTTGGTCCCGTAGTCGACCTGGAAGGGCGTGCGGATCGCGCAGCCGGGACCGCGGCCGCCGAGGAGTTGGTCAAGGATCGGACCGCGGAGGTCGTCCTCGCCCACGATGGTGCGGTTGTAGTCGCGCATCAGCGCCTGTGCGCGCGCCCGGGCGGCGGCCAGTTCGGGGTCGCCGGGGCGATAGTGGTCGCCCGCCAGCATCTTGTCCTTTTCCGTGCGCGTGTCACCGCTCAAGGCGTGGTTCCGCGAAGTTCCCGCACAAGGGCGTCCACCTGAGCGCGGCACGCCGGGGCCAGGGCATCGCGCGCGGCGCGCAATTGCGGGGCGCGCTGGTCGACATAGGCCTGCATCGGCGGGTTCGGCACCTCGGACGTGGTCGCCCAGCCGAAGAGAACCAGCGCTTCCTGCATCAGTGCGATGTCGCTGCGCGGGCAGACCGGCGACAGGCGGCGCTCGATCGTGACCAGCCCGCGCCCGATGCGCTTTTGCACGTCCGGGTCGAGGCTGGCGATGGCGCTGCGCGGCAGGGCCTCGGGCATCGACGACAGATCGATCACCGGGACAAACGGGCTGGGTGTATCGCAGCCGGCCAGAAGTGCGGCAAGCGCCAGGGGCAGGATCAGGGCTTTCATGCGCCCGAAGATGCCGCAGACCGTGCGGCGGCACAATCGGTCAATCGACGGAAACCCGGCAGAGAAACGGGCGGCCCGAAGACCGCCCGCGCACCCACACCCTCACTCACTTGTAAACCTGTGGTGCAGGCCCCTCAGAGGCCCATGCAATTGGCGTAGTAGGTCACCGTGGCGGGCCAGTCGGAGAACACGCCGACCACGCCGACGTCCTGGGCAAGAACGTCGAGAACCTCGAAATACGCACCATCGTTGTTGACCGCGTCGGTCACCGACTGGAAGTACCAGCCGCCGCCGGTGGCAAGCGGTCCGGACCGCTCGAGCGTCCAGGTGATGATGTCGAGGCCCGCCGCCGCGGCCTCGGTCGCATAGGGCGAGGGGACCATCGCGCCCGAGTCGTCGAGCGTCAGCAGCATCCAGAGCGGCGGCGCGATGTAGCGCACGCCCATGTCGGCCAGTTCCTGCATCGTCGGCTTGAACGTCGCGGGATCCTGCGGGTCGATCTGGCCCTCGTCATCGTCGAAGGCTTCGTAGCGGTCGTCGAGATAGACCGCCTGCGCGCCGAACTCGGGTTCGGCGTCGATCCAGTACTTGATGACGTCGAGATTGAAGGACTGCGGCCAGACGTCCGAGGCCGGGACGCCGGCGGCCTTGTATTCGTCGATCATCTTCTGGGCGTAGTCTTCAAGGCTGAAGCCGTCGAACGGCATCTCGACCGACGGGTCCTTCAATTCGGGCGTGAACTTGGCGCCGAGGCTGCGAAAAAGCTCGATCGATTCCGCATGGGTCATCAAATCCGCGCCGTCGGTGTAAAGATCGGTGCGCCAGGGGGCGATCCCGCCCTGAAACGCCTCGGGTGTGGTGGCCGAGGCGAGGCTGCTGTCCATCTTCGGCGTCAGGGTGCGAAACTCGGCCAGCGTCAGTTCGGACGTCCGGCACTCGGCGGTCGCGCCCTGGTCGCCGGCCGCCGGGGAAAAGGGCGCCACGCAGGTGTCGGCGAGATCGGTCAGCAGGATGTCGGTGGTCGTGTGCAGATCGTTCTGCGCATGGCGGCACACCAGCTCCTTGTCCTTCGTGAAGGTGACGTCGCATTCAAGAATACCCGCCCCCTGACGCGCGGCGGCGATGTTGGACTGCACCGTATGCTCGGGGAACATCAGCGGCGCGCCGCGGTGCCCGATCGAGAAGTCGGTCCGTGCGGGCGTCTGGCCGGCGCAGGACATGAGCTGCTCTTTCAGCGGGCCGTCGGTCATCGCCTCAACGAGGAAGAGCGGCCGGGGGCCATAGTCGAGCTGGCCCGCTCCGGGAAGTGTTCCGGTCGCAAGTGCCGGCACGGCCGCACAGGACAGCGCAGCGGCGAGAAGGTTGAATTTCATTGGGGGACTCCGTCAGTTGGCGATCTGACGGGAGGGTGACCCGGCTCTGTGACAGGCGGGCTGCGGAACCGTGACGCTTACATGAAACCGAGTTCGAGACGCGCCTCGTCGGACATCATGTCCATGCCCCAGGGCGGGTTCCAGGTCAGTTCGACATCCACGTGCTTGACCCCGGGCAGGGGCTCGATCGCGTCGGCAAGCCAGCCCGGCATCTCGCCGGCCACCGGACAGCCCGGCGCCGTCAGTGTCATGATGATGGTGACCGCGCCGTCGTCGGCAATGTCGATCGTGTAGACAAGGCCCAGGTCGTAGATGTTCACCGGGATCTCGGGATCGAACACCGTGCGGCAGGCCTCGACCACGCTGTCGTAAAGCGGATGGTCGGTGCTCGAGGGGCGGATCAGCGGCGCGCCTTCAAGCTGGTCCTGCGACTGTATCGTCATGGGGTACCTTTCGGGTCGAGTAGTTGAGCGAAGATATAAGGATTATCCCCGGCGCCGTAAAGGGAGGCGGGCCGGCCCGTCCTACCGCGTGGCCTTGCGGGCCCGCCGGGCGGGGGCGGGGCGCACCCGTTTCTCGATGTCGTCGTAAAGAAGCGCTGCGACATCCTTGCCCGACGCCCGCTCGATCCCTTCCAGCCCCGGCGACGAGTTGACCTCGAGAACCTTGGGCCCGTCGTCCGCGCGCAGCATGTCGACGCCAGCGATGCCAAGCTTGAAGGCCCGCACCGCGCGAATCGCCGTGTCGCGCTCGGCCTTGGTGATGCGCACCGGTTCGGCCACGCCGCCCTGGTGGAGGTTCGAGCGGAATTCACCCGGCTGCGCCCGCCGGCGCATCGCCGCCACGACCTTTCCGCCGATCACGAGGCAGCGGATGTCCTCGCCCGCGGCCTCTTTCACGAAATGCTGGACCAGAAAGTTCGCGCGCAGCCCGCGGAAGGCCGAGATCACCGAGTTCGCGGCCTTGCGCGTCTCGGCGAGCACGACGCCCCGGCCATGGGTCGATTCGAGCAGCTTCACGATCAGCGGCGCCCCTTCGACCAGATCGATCAGGTTGTCGGTGTCCTTGGGGCTGGCGGCGAAGGCGGTGGTGGGCATCCCGATCCGGTGGCTGGCGAGGATCTGGTGCGCCTTGAGCTTGTCGCGGCTGGCGGTGATCCCCTCGGAGGAGTTCACGCAATAGGTTCCGATCGTCTCGAACTGGCGGATCACGGCGGTGCCGTAGGGCGTGACCGACGTGCCGATCCGGGGGATGATCGCGTCATAGCGCGGCAGGCGCTTGCCATCGTAGTGCACTTCGGGCGCCAGCGTGTTGATCGCCATGTAGCAGCGCGTGGTGTCGATCACCTCGACCCCGTGCCCGCGCGCCTCGCCAGCGGCCACAAGGCGACGGGTCGAGTAGTTGTCCTCGCGGCTGAGGATCGCGATGCGCAGCGCGCGCTTGGGCGCAGCATGGCGGACCCGCGTGGAATGGTAGACCTCGTAGCTCAGAACCGGCTGAAGATGCCGTTCCGTCGGCATGATCGAGATATGGCCCGACAGCGCCTGGCGGCCCAGAAGCATGCGCGAGGCCATGGCGGTCCGGTTTGTCAGGGTCACCTCGATGGACCAGCTTTGTCCCGCAACCTCGAGCGGGGTTTCGATGACATAGCGCAGCTCGCTCTCGCCGTTCGACGAGGTGACCTCGCGCCGGTCGCGGACGGTGGCCGAACAGGCGATGGCCACGTCCGACCGGCCGGGAATCGGATGGACCGTGAAGCGCACCTTGGGCCGCGCGACCGGGCCGAAGACCTCGATGTCGTCGGCGTGCAGCGCCGAGGTGCGCGCGCCGGTGTCGACCTTCGCGCTGATCGCCGGCAGGCCCAGCGTCGGCAGGGCCACCCATTCCTCCCATCCGAAGGTCATGGGCTGCGGGGCAGGGGCGTCGCTCATCTGAGGCTCCTTGGAGGTCGAGGGTGATGTCGGGATCAGGATCGGAATCGGCCCGGTCGTTGCCGGTCTTTGCATCCGCGCCGAAAGCCACTATCCGGGCGCAATGGCAAGCCAATTCTCGTTCACCCTTCACGCCACCGACGGCAAGGCGCGCACCGGCGTGATCTCGACCCCGCGCGGCGAAGTGCGCACGCCCGCCTTCATGCCCGTGGGCACCGCCGGCACCGTCAAGGCGATGCTGCCCGAAAGCGTGCGCGCCACCGGCGCCGATATCCTTCTGGGCAACACCTATCACCTGATGCTGCGCCCCACGGCCGAGCGGATCGACCGGCTGGGCGGGCTGCACCGTTTCATGAACTGGGAGCGTCCGATCCTGACGGACTCGGGTGGCTTTCAGGTGATGAGCCTTGCAGGGCTGCGCAAGCTCACCGAGGAGGGGGTCCGCTTCAAGAGCCACATCGACGGCTCGGAGCACTGGCTGACGCCCGAGCGGTCGATGGAGATCCAGCGGCTGTTGGGCAGCGACATCGTGATGGCCTTCGACGAATGCCCCGCCCTTCCCGCCGACCGCGCGCGGATCGAAGAGAGCATGCGCCTGTCGATGCGGTGGGCGCAGCGCAGCCGCGATGCGTTCGGCGACAGGCCGGGTCATGCGCTCTTCGGTATCCAGCAGGGCGGGCTCGACCCCGACCTGCGCGCCGAAAGCGCCGAGGCGCTGACGGCCATCGGCTTTGACGGCTATGCGGTGGGCGGCCTTGCCGTGGGCGAGGGGCAGGAGGCGATGTTCGGCGTCCTCGACACGGCCCCCGACATGCTGCCGGCCGACCGTCCCCGCTACCTGATGGGCGTGGGCAAGCCCGACGACATCGTGGGCGCGGTCAAGCGGGGCATCGACATGATGGACTGCGTGCTGCCGTCACGGTCGGGGCGGACCGGACAGGCCTTTACCCGGCGCGGCGTCGTCAACCTCAAGAACGCGCGCCACGCCGACGACCCGCGCCCGCTGGACGAGGAATGCGCCTGCCCGGCCTGCCGGGGCTACAGCCGCGCCTATCTGCACCACGTGTTCCGGGCCGGCGAGATGATCTCGGGGATGCTGCTGACCTGGCATAACCTGAAGTATTATCAGGACCTTATGTCGGACATGCGAAGTGCGATCGCCAAGGGGCGGTTCGCGGAGTGGGAATCCGGCTTCCACGCGCTGCGCGCGGAGGGGGACATTCCCCCGGGTTGACAGCGGGCGACGAGAGAGACGCGACGAGAGAGATACACCCGGTTTGGCGGACTCTGCTTGCTCCGCGCGCTGTTCAGGGGCAATCTGCGCCAAACTGGAAGCCATGGTTGACCTGAGGGGTCCACACCCCCACATGTCGTGCCCAAGACCGGAGAACGCCGGTGACAGGAGAAGGCCGGGGGCTGCCGAAAGCGGGGCCGGTGCCTTCTCGCCAAGAAGGAAAACACATGAACGAGCATATCGAGACGTCCTATCCCGTTCTTCCGCTGCGCGACATCGTGGTCTTTCCCCACATGATCGTGCCGCTGTTCGTGGGCCGCGAGAAATCGGTCCGCGCGCTGGAAGAGGTGATGCAGGACGACAGGCAGATCCTGCTGTCGAGCCAGATCGACCCCGCCGTCGACGACCCGGATTCCGATGGGATCTTCCGCGTCGGCGTCCTTGCCAATGTCCTGCAGCTTCTCAAGCTGCCTGACGGCACCGTGAAGGTGCTGGTCGAGGGCAAGAGCCGGGTGCGCATCACCGACTATATCGAGAACGATCGCTTCTTCGAAGCGCGCGCCGAAGAGCTGACCGAACTGCCGGGCGACGCATCGACGGTCGAGGCGCTGGTGCGGTCGGTCGGCGAAGAGTTCGAGCGCTACGCCAAGGTCAAGAAGAACATCCCCGAAGAGGCGCTTGCCGCCGTCTCGGATACGCGGGAACCGGCCAAGCTGGCCGACCTCGTCGCCGGTCATCTTGGCGTCGACGTGGCCCAGAAGCAGGAGCTTCTGGAAACCCTCTCGGTCGCCGAGCGGCTTGAGAAGGTCTATGGCCTGATGCAGGGCGAGATGTCGGTCCTGCAGGTCGAGAAGAAGATCAAGACCCGCGTGAAGTCGCAGATGGAGCGGACGCAGCGCGAGTATTACCTCAACGAACAGATGAAGGCGATCCAGCGCGAACTGGGCGACGGCGAGGACGGCTCGAACGAGATCGCCGAGCTTGAAGAGCGCGTGGCCGCCACCAAGCTGTCGAAGGAAGCGCGCGAAAAGGCCGATGCCGAGATCAAGAAGCTCAAGTCGATGGCGCCGATGAGCGCCGAGGCGACGGTGGTGCGCAACTACCTCGACTGGATGCTGTCGATTCCGTGGGGCGTGAAGTCGCGCGTCAAGAAGGACCTCGGCCGCGCGCAGAAGGTTCTCGACGACGATCACTACGGTCTCGAGAAGGTCAAGGAACGCATCGTCGAATACCTTGCCGTGCAGCAGCGGTCGAAAAAGCTGCACGGGCCGATCCTGTGCCTTGTCGGCCCTCCGGGCGTCGGCAAGACCTCGCTGGGCAAGTCGGTGGCGCGGGCCACGGGGCGCGAGTTCATCCGCATCAGCCTGGGCGGCGTGCGCGACGAATCCGAGATCCGCGGCCACCGCCGGACCTATATCGGCTCGATGCCCGGCAAGATCATCCAGGCGCTGAAGAAGGCCAAGACCACCAACCCGCTGATCCTGCTCGACGAGATCGACAAGATGGGGCAGGACTTCCGCGGCGACCCGGCCTCGGCGATGCTCGAGGTGCTCGACCCCGAGCAGAACTCGACCTTCATCGACCATTACCTCGAGGTGGAATACGACCTCTCGAACGTGATGTTCCTGACCACGGCGAACTCCTACAACATGCCGGGTCCGCTTCTGGACCGGATGGAGATCATCCCGCTGGCCGGCTACACCGAGGACGAGAAGCGCGAGATCGCGCGCCAGCATCTGATCGAAAAGCAGATGAAGAACCACGGCCTGCGCGCCAACGAGTTCGAGCTGACCGATGCCGCGCTGACCGAGATGATCCGCACCTACACCCGCGAGGCGGGGGTGCGGAACCTTGAACGCGAGATCGCCAAGCTGACCCGGAAGGCCGTGACGAAGATCGTCCGGGGCGAGGAAAAGAAGGTGGTGATCACACCCGACAACCTCGAGGAGTTCCTGGGGGTCAAGCGGTTCCGCTATGGCCTGGCCGAACAGGAGGACCAGATCGGCGTGGTCACGGGGCTGGCCTGGACCAGCGTCGGCGGCGAGCTTTTGTCGATCGAGGCGCTGCGCCTGCCCGGCAAGGGCCGGATGAAGACCACCGGCAAGCTGGGCGACGTCATGAAGGAATCGATCGACGCGGCCTCGAGCTACGTCCGGTCGATCGCGCCGCGCATCGGGGTGAAGCCGCCGAAGCTTGACCATTGGGACATCCACGTCCACGTGCCCGAGGGCGCCACGCCCAAGGACGGACCCAGCGCGGGCGTGGCCATGGTCACCTCGATCGTGTCGGTCCTGACGCAGATCCCGGTCCGCAAGGACATCGCCATGACCGGCGAGGTCACGCTGCGGGGCAATGTGCTGGCCATCGGCGGCCTGAAGGAAAAGCTGCTGGCAGCCCTTCGGGGCGGCATCAAGACGGTGATGATCCCCGAGGAGAACGCCAAGGACCTGACCGAGATCCCCGACAACGTGAAGGCGGGGCTGACGATCATCCCGGTCAGCCATGTGTCGGATGTGCTCAAGCAGGCCCTCGTGCGCCAACCCGAGCCCATCGAATGGGACGAGGCGGCCGAAGAGGCCGCTGCGGCCGCAGCGGCTTCGGCCGCGCCGGACAGCAAAGGCGCGGGCGCCACGGCACACTAGGGGCGCGCAGGCGATATCGCACTTCTTGCAAAGACGGCGGCTCCGGAGAAATCCGGGGCCGTTTTCATGCCGCGATCAGGCTGGAGGGAAGATCATGCCGTTCGTCAGACGTGGTGATGCGTCGGGCAAGGATGCGCCGGCGTCCGTCCGTTTCGCTCCAGCCCTCGACCGTCAGGATCACGCCGGGCGTTGCGGGTTGCCGAAGATATCCGGTGTAGACCGGGGTCGGGCGGCCATCGACGGCAAGCAGGATATCTCCGTTGCGTTGATCGAGGCGACGGGGCCGTTGCGACTACCTCGCCGTCCGAACGGCCTTCCGGAACCCGGCAACGGACCCGCAGCGAATCTTCACGAAGTTACTCTCCGCCCGCATCTGCGAACGGCGCGTGTTCTCGTCGCCGAGATTGCCGGCGCTACTGAAGCTGGGGCATTGGCATATCGACCGGCGTTTCACCGCCGCTTGTCGATGACGCAACCGCAGCAATGACGGCGATGAGGATCAGCGGAATGACCCAGCCCCCACCGGTTCCCGCTGCGGTCTCCTGGGCGATGATCTCGGGTTCCATCAAGGGCTCGGCCATGCCGCCGGCCAGGGCGGACTGGCTCATCAGAGTGATGACGGCCATCGCGCAAACAGCTTTCTTCATATCCAGTCCCTCCAATGTGATGCCGGCTTCTTGAGCAGAGCCCACTTCCACCTTTCCTACCGGGCCATATCCGACCCGAGTCCGTCAAGGTGTATCTCTGGGCAGGTTGAACTCCCAACGCCGTTGTGCCGCGGTTGCCAGTGCCGGATCCCGCCGGGGGATCGCCCTGTGAGGGCGGCGCACGCGGGGGCGCGACGCGACGTGTCGGTTCCCCCTTGCGGACCTGCCGCGCGGGCGCTATCTGACGGCCCCGTCGGGTGATTAGCTCAGTGGTAGAGCGCTTCGTTCACATCGAAGATGTCGGGGGTTCAAATCCCTCATCACCCACCACTTCCCAAATGCGGTTTCCCATGCTTGGCCAACAGGGGGGCTGCTGCTGCCGTGCGAAGAGTTACGCCTTCGGCCCAGAGGCCTTGCCAGCCGCACAGGCTTTCCGCTAAGGGGCGCACGGACGGGTGGTTAGCTCAGTTGGTAGAGCGCTTCGTTTACACCGAAGATGTCGGGGGTTCGAGCCCCTCACCACCCACCACAGCATTTCCCCGAAATCCTGTTCTGTGTGCCTCGATTGTCGGTTACCCTCGGTCTCGCACGCAACGCGAAGAGGCCGGATGACCAAGGACGAACTTCTCGAAGGCGCCACCTCGGCCTCGACGCTCGCCGAGCTTTGGGAACTCCTGCTCGACTATTGCGCCACGCAGGATATCCGACGTGTCAGCTATCACCATCACGGCATAGACCAGCATTGGGGGGCCGCGCTGCGTGAGGGCAGTCCCGCGCTGCCAGCCCATATCGCCGACGACATTGCCCTCAGCCCGGGGGGCGGATTTCACATCGTCGCCCATGGGTTTCCGGCCGACTGGGTGCAGCGTTATGTCGACGAGCGTCTCTACGAGATTGACCCGATCCCCGAGATTGCGCGCCGCACGGCCGATCCGTTCCTGTGGAGCGATGCCGCGGCGCTGACGCGGCTGGCCGGGGAGCAGGCGGCCTATCTCGAGGCGCTCGACCGTGCGATGGTGGGCGACGGTGTTGCGATCCAGGTCTTCGGGCCGAACATGCGTCACGGCTACCTTGGGTTCGGTTTCGGCGAGGCCGAGCGCAAGGTGACCCCAGCGAAACTGGCCGAGTTCCAGATCGTGGCGCAGCTTTTGCACCTGCGCGCCTGCACCCTCATCGAAGAGCGCAACCAGCCAAACGCCGCCCTGTCGCCGCGCGAACGCGAGGTGCTGTCGTGGCTTGCCCGCGGCAAGAGCAAGTCGGTCACCGCCGAGATCCTGCAGATTTCGGTGCATACGGTCGATACGACCGTGCGCCGGATCTTTCACAAGCTCGGGGTGTCCGATCGCACCTCGGCGGTGATGAAGGCGGTCAATTCGGGTCTGATCCCGGCCCTGACGGCGGATGTCGCGTAAGCACGTGACTCCTGCATCAGGCGCGTCTGGTCTATCAGGCCTCACCGTGAACAAAAGCACGTGCCGCCGGGCGGTTCGCGCCCCGGCCATCACTCACGAAAACCGGGCAGGACGTCAGGGCGGCGCGGCCAAGTGCTGGACGCGGTAGCGGCCGGTGGGGCAACCCGCCGGTCGTGCCGGGCCCGGTGCGTTCGCGGGGAGAACTGCGCCGGGCCCTCAGCCGCCGCCACCGTCCGTGGCCAAAGGGCTCCATCCGATAGGCCAATGTGCTCAGGAGCACAGAAGGAGTGCGCTCGGGTGGGTTCCTGTGCGCTGCCACTTCGCTATGCTCTGGCCATTCGTCAGAAGGAGCGATGACATGAGCTGGAACCCCGCACTTGATCCGCATACGCCGACCGGCGATGCCGTCGATGCCATCGAAACGGTGATCATCCCGCGCGCCCGTGATCTGGGCGGGTTCGAGGTACGGCGCGCGCTGCCGGCGCCGCAGCGACAG
The DNA here is from genome assembly GCA_963709395.1 of uncultured Alphaproteobacteria bacterium. Classification (GTDB taxonomy): domain Bacteria; phylum Pseudomonadota; class Alphaproteobacteria; order Rhodobacterales; family Rhodobacteraceae; genus CAVPWP01. Next base: position 169,408 of record CAVPWP010000001.1, on the reverse strand, counting down.
ATGGTCGGGCCCTTCATCTTCTTCGACCAGTTCGGACCGGCCGAGATCCTCAAGGGCGACAGCATCGACGTGCGTCCGCATCCGCATATCGGTCTTGCGACGGTCACCTATGTCTACGAAGGCCGGATGCACCACCGGGATTCGCTGGGCACCGATGCCTGGATCGAACCCGGCGCGGTCAACTGGATGGTCTCGGGCCACGGCATCACGCATTCCGAACGCACCGACGATGCCACGGCCAAGGGGCCGATGATGATGTCGGGCTTGCAGACCTGGGTCGCGCTGCCCAAGGATCACGAGGATCGCCCCGCCGCCTTCGAACACGCGCCCGCCGCAAGCCTTCCGGTGATCGAGGCCGAGGGCAAGACTGTCCGCCTGTTGCTGGGCACGGCTTACGGCGAACGCGCGCCGGTCAGCACGCTCTCCGAGATGTTCTATGCCGACGCGATCCTTCAGCCCGGCGCGGCGCTGCCGCTGCCGGACGATCACGAGGATCGCGGCATCTATGTCGTCGAGGGCGAGATCGCCGTGGCGGGCGATGTCTATCCCGCCGGGCGCATGATGGTGTTCCGCCCCGGCGACCGGATCAACGTCACCGCCGGGCCGCAGGGCGCGCGCATCGTGCTGCTGGGCGGCGAGACCCTCGAGGGGCCGCGCTATCTGTGGTGGAACTTCGTGGCCTCGTCGAAGGAGCGCATCGAAGAGGCCAAGGAGGCCTGGCGGGCGGGCGACTGGCAGAACGGCCGCTTCCAGTTGCCGCCCGATGACAACGGCGAATTCATCCCCTTGCCCGACCGCTGAACGCGGCCTGCGCAAATCGGGCGGAACGCGCTTGACGGGGGGCAGGCGGCACCATATTACGCGGTCCACGCCGGTCGTCGGACCGGGTCGCAGCGGGCGGTTGTAGCTCAGTTGGTTAGAGTACCGGCCTGTCACGCCGGGGGTCGCGGGTTCGAGCCCCGTCAACCGCGCCACCGCTGCCGATGAAATCCGACACCGCGCGGTTGTAGCTCAGTTGGTTAGAGTACCGGCCTGTCACGCCGGGGGTCGCGGGTTCGAGCCCCGTCAACCGCGCCACTTCCTTCCCTTCGTCACTTCGATATGGTCTTTTTCCCGTTGCAGCGAAGGGGACAGCCATGCCGGTGATGCGGATCAGCGACGGGATCGAGATCGCCTATGACGTGGCGGGCGAGGGGCCGCCGCTGCTTCTGCTCCACGGCTTTCCGCAAACCCGCGCGCTCTGGCACGCCGTCGTCCCGCAACTGGCCGATGCGTTCACCGTGGTGACCGCCGACCTGCGCGGCTACGGGGCCTCGTCCAAGCCCGACCCGTCCGACCCCCGGGCGCACTCGTTCCGCGCCATGGCCGCCGACATGGTCGCGCTGATGGCGGGGCTGGGGTTCGGGTCGTTCCATCTTGCCGGCCACGACCGGGGCGGGCGGGTGGCGCATCGCCTCGCGCTCGACCACCCGGCTGCCGCGCGGTCGCTTGCGGTGATGGACATCGTGCCCACGCACAGGCTTCTGTCGGAGTGGAACGCGGCCATCGCTGCCGACTACTGGCACTGGACCTTCCTGGCCCAGCCGTCCCCGTTCCCCGAGACGGTGATCGGACACGATCCCGATCACTTCTTCGAGGCCTGCCTTCTGGGTTGGGGCGGGGCGCGGTTGTCGGATTTCGATCCCGCGGCCCTGTCTGCCTATCGTACGGCCTGGCGCGATCCCGCGACCATCGCGGGGATGTGCGCCGATTATCGCGCGGCGCTGAGCGTGGATTTCGACGACGATGCCGCCGACCTCGGCCGCCGCGTGGACTGCCCGGCCTTGGTTCTCTGGGGTGCCGACGGGGTGATGGCCCGGCGCTTCGACGTGGCGGCGACCTGGGCCGACCGGTTGTCGGACCTGCATGCCGCGCCGTTGCCGGGCGGGCATTTCTTTGTCGATCTCCACCCTGACGAGACCGCCCGGGCCCTTCGCGGCTTTCTGACCGGACCTGCGGCGGGGTAAGGCGACCGGGTAGGATAGCGGGGACCCGACGTCGCGGCCAAGGGCGCTGGAAACCGGGACCGGGCGACGCTAGGTTGGCGGAAAAGGACCCGAGGGGAAGGATCGCAAGTGAAACATTCGTCGCGCGCCGTGGCGCTTTACTGTGCCGTCGTCTGTGCGGGCCTTGGTGCGGTCCCGGCCTTGGCGCAAACCCTGACCACGCGCGAGGCACAGGACACCCTTTTCGGAACGCGGGGCACCGCGGTCGCGGTGTCCGGCGCGCTGTCGGCCGAGGATCAGGACATCATGCGCCGCACCATCGACCTGCTTGAAGAGCAGTTGAACGGTCCAGTGAAGTACTACGCGTCCATCGCCTATTCGCCCGACCAGGGCCTTTTGTCGGACGCCCTGCAAAGCGCGCTGAACTATCACAGCGTCGCCGCCGCCGATGCCGCGGCCCTCTCGGCTTGCAATGCGGCCCGCGCGGGCGGAACCCAGCCCTGCCAGATCGCCGCGCGCGTGCTGCCGCGGGGATACGAATCGCGGTCCCTGACGCTGTCATATGACGCGACCGCCGCCTTTGGACAGGTGTTCCGCCGCGCGCAGGCGCCCAAGGCCTTCGCCATCTCCGATGCCACGGGCGCCTATGCGATCGGGGCGGGGGCCGAGGCGGCACTGTCGACCTGCCGGGCGGACCGGCCGGGTGCAGCGGATTGCCGCGTTGTGATTGCGGATTGATCCTGATCAAGGCAGGGGCGTGAAGGGTTTTGTTTTCTGGACACAGAAGATACATATCCGGAACCAGATGTGAGGGGGGTCCCAGGGTGGATTACCAAGCCAGGGTGGACGAGGCGCTGCAGCGCCTGCATGACGAGGGACGCTACCGGACGTTCATCGATATCGAACGTCGTCGTGGGGCCTACCCGCATGCGACCTGGCGCCGGCCCGACGGCTCCGAACGGCCCGTCACCGTCTGGTGCGGCAACGACTATCTGGGAATGGGCCAGCACCCGGTCGTGCTGGCCGCGATGCACGAGGCGATCGACGCCACCGGCGCCGGGTCGGGCGGAACCCGCAACATCAGCGGAACCACCCTTTATCACAAGGCGCTCGAGGCCGAACTGGCGGATCTTCACGGCAAGGAAGCAGCACTTCTCTTCACCTCCGCCTACATCGCCAACGACGCGACGCTGTCGACCCTGCCCAAGCTCTTCCCGGGCCTCATCATCTATTCGGACGCGCTCAACCACGCCTCGATGATCGAGGGCATCCGCCGCAACGGCGGGGAAAAGCGCATCTTCCGTCACAACGACGTCGCCCATCTGCGCGCGCTTCTCGCAGCCGACGACCCGGCGGCGCCCAAACTCATCGCCTTCGAATCGGTCTACTCGATGGATGGCGACTTCGGCCCGATCAAGGCGATCTGCGATCTCGCCGACGAATTCGGTGCGCTGACCTATATCGACGAGGTGCACGCCGTCGGCATGTACGGCCCCCGGGGTGCGGGCGTGGCCGAGCGGGACGGGCTGATGGGCCGGATCGACATCATCAACGGAACCCTTGCCAAGGCCTATGGCGTGATGGGCGGCTACATCGCCGCCAGCGCGAAGATGTGCGACGCGATAAGGTCTTATGCGCCGGGCTTCATCTTCACCACGTCGTTGCCGCCGGCGGTGGCCGCGGGCGCGGCCGCGAGTGTGCGCCACCTCAAGACCGACGAGGCGCTGCGCCAGCGCCACCAGACCCAGGCCGGCATCCTCAAGCTGCGCCTCAAGGGGCTTGGCATGCCGATCATCGACCACGGGTCGCACATCGTGCCGGTGATCGTCGGCGATCCCAAGCACACCAAGCAGCTGTCGGACATGCTGCTCGAGGGGCACGGCATCTACGTCCAGCCGATCAACTATCCCACCGTACCGCGCGGCACCGAGCGGCTGCGGTTCACCCCGTCGCCGGTGCATGGACCGCGGGAAATGGATGCACTTGTCAGCGCCATGGACCAACTTTGGTCGCATTGTGCGCTTAATCGCGCCGAGCTTTCCGCGTAAGGGTTTCCTCCATGCACATGCCCTAGGGCTGTGTTAACGTTGAACGTAATCGGCGGTCCGGCGATTCTCTGCGCAGGTATCCGCGGTTGGACGACCTTTTGGGCGCGGATGGGGCGGACGTTTCGATGAGCGGGCGTAGGGACACGCCAGAGCAGGTGCAGACATCGCAGCCGAAAGGCTTCGACGATTTCGACCTGCGTCTCGGCGACATCATGCGCGGCGAACGCGCGACGATGGGCAAGTCGCTTCTCGACGTGCAGCGCGAACTCAAGATCAAGGCGACCTATATCGCGGCGATCGAGAATGCCGATCCCACGGCCTTCGAAACGCCGGGTTTCGTCGCGGGCTATGTCCGGTCCTACGCGCGCTACCTCGACCTCGACCCGGAATGGGCATTCCAGACCTTCTGCGACGAAGGCCGCTTCTCGGTCGCGCATGGCATGTCCGCCGAGGCGTCGGGCACGCGGCCCGTCAAGGCGCGGCCCTCGTCGAAGTCCGGCGCGCGCGATCCGTTCACCGATCCCAACGTGTCCTTCGTTCCGCGCGGCGAGGCGGCCCTGTCCCGGATCGAACCGGGCGCGGTCGGCTCGATGGCGGTGCTCGTGGCGCTGATCGCGGGGCTTGGCTACGGCGGCTGGGCGGTGATGCAGGAAGTGCAGAAGGTGCGCTTTGCCCCCGTCGACCAGACGCCCGGGGTGCTGTCCGAGCTTGACCCGATCGCAGCCCCTGCTCTGCCGGAGGAGTCCGAGCTTGCCGAGGCCGGCGGTCTTGCCCCGCCCAGCATGGAGGCGCTCGACCGGCTCTACCGGCCCGAGGCGCTGGACATGCCGGTGATGGTGGCGCGCGACGGCCCGATTTCGACCCTCGATCCGCGCTCGGTCGGGGCTCTGCGCCCAACGATTCCGACCAGCGGTCCCTTTGCGGCGCTCGGCGACATTCCCGACGAGGCGACGCCGCCGCTGACGCCGCCGCCGGTTCAGGTCCTCGCCGAAGGCGCCCCCGAGGTGGTGATGTTCGCGGTGCGGCCGTCCTGGGTGCGTGTGCGGGCGGCGGACGGCAGCGTCATCTTCGAGAAGATCCTCGATTCGGGCGAGGAATTCATCGTACCGACCACGGAAGAACCGCCCACTCTGCGCGCGGGGAACGCCGGGTCGGTCTATTTCCGGGTGAATGGCCAGACCTTCGGCCCGGCCGGCATCGGCGCCTCGGTGGTCAGCGACGTGGCGCTTGGACCGGCGATGCTGTCCGACCGGTTCGCGGTGGCCGACCTGTCGCAGGATGCCGACCTCGCCCGCATGGTGGCGGTGGCCGAAGCGCGTATCGACCCCGCGCAAGAGGACGCTGTCGACTGACGGCGCCCTGCCGATTGGCCGGTTCACGCCCGTTGTAACCCCGCGCCGCCCGGCCTATTCTCTCTCAATACGGTCCCATCAGCGCGAGGGGTGCAATGTCGCTCAACCATATCCGCCCCTGGCGCAACATCTACCGTCGCAAGTCGCGGCAGATCATGGTGGGCAACGTCCCCGTGGGCGGCGACGCGCCGATCACGGTCCAGACCATGACCAACACCGACACCTCGGACGTCCGCGCCACGGTCGACCAGGTGCTGCGCGCCGCCGAGGCGGGCGCCGACATTGTCCGTGTCTCGACCCCCGACCAATCCTCGACCCGCGCCCTGCGCGAGATCGTGCGGGAAAGCCCCGTGCCGATCGTGGCGGATATCCATTTCCACTACAAACGCGCGATCGAGGCGGCCGAGGCGGGTGCTGCCTGCCTGCGCATCAACCCCGGCAACATCGGCGACGCCGCGCGGGTCAAGGAAGTGATCCGGGCCGCAAAGGATCACGGCTGCTCGATCCGCATCGGCGTCAATGCCGGCAGCCTCGAGAAGGACCTGCTCGAGAAATACGGCGAACCTTGCCCCGAGGCGATGGTGGAAAGCGGCCTCGACCATATCAGGATCCTGCAGGACAACGACTTTCACGAGTTCAAGATCAGCTGCAAGGCGTCCGACGTGTTCCTGGCCGCCGCCGCCTATCAGGCGCTGGCCGACGCCACCGACGCGCCGATCCACCTCGGCATCACCGAGGCCGGCAGCCTGAACGCCGGCACCGTCAAGTCGGCCATCGGGCTGGGCAACCTTCTGTGGATGGGCATCGGCGACACGATCCGCGTAAGCCTCTCGGCCGATCCGGTGGAAGAGGTGCGCGTGGGCTACGAGATCCTCAAGGCCCTCGGTCTGCGCCACCGCGGCGTCAACATCATCTCCTGCCCGTCCTGCGCGCGGCAGGGCTTCGATGTCATCAAGACGGTCGAGGCGCTGGAACAGCGGCTCGAGCACATCAAGACCCCGATGAGCCTGTCGATCATCGGCTGCGTGGTGAACGGGCCGGGCGAGGCGCTGATGACCGATGTCGGCTTCACCGGCGGCGGCGCCGGGTCGGGCATGGTCTATCTGGCCGGCAAGCAGAGCCACAAGCTGTCGAACGACCAGATGATCGAGCACATCGTCGAACAGGTGGAAAAGAAGGCGGCCGAGATCGACGCGGCGCAAGCCAAAGAAGAGCTTCGGGCCGGACAGGCGGCCGAGTAGGGGGCCCTCTAGCGGTTCAGATAGCGCCCGAGGAGGGCGGGCGGCACGTCGCCGCGCACCAGGATGCCACCGGCGACGTAGGAAGGCACCGTATCGAAGCCAAGACGGGCGATCAGAGCCGAGACACGGTCAAGCCGCTCGTCGGTCTCGGCGGCCTGCATCCTGTCCTGAAGCGTCGCCGCGTTCCATCCCAGGCTTGTGGCCAGCCCGTGCAGGGATTCGTAGTCGTCAGGCGTGGGGAAGTCCGCCAGGATCGCGCGGGCCTCGACCCAGGCCTCCGGGCCAAGTTCGGAGAGAACGGCGGTCAGGAACCGCGCGGCGGCCTCTGGGTCGGAGGCGTCCTTGACCACAAGCCGCGCGCCTTGGGTGGCGGCGGTTGCCCGCAGCTCGGCCAGAATGTCATGGCACTCGGTGCAGGCCGCCGGAAGAAAGGCCACAAGGGGCACGCCGTCCTGCGGCCCTTCGCTCCAGTCGCCGGGATCGTCCGTCAGGGCTGCCGCCATCTCGTCCAGAAGGGCTGTATCCCGTGCGGCCTCGTCGGCATAGCCGCCGAACGGGTCGACGGGAAGCAGGCCGATCCCGCGCGCCACGAGCTGCGGTTCCTCGAGCAGGAGCGCCCGCACCTCGGCCCCGAAGGCCGCGCGCTCGTCGGGCGAAAGATCGAGGGCGCCGGCCCAGGCGCCCCCGGCCGCGACAAGCGCCAGCGTCAGGCCCAGCGATGCAGACAGTCCACGCGTGGGCGCCGCCGCGTCAGCCTTCGCCACGTTCCTCGGCCACGACGGCGCGCATTCCGTCAAGCGGAAGATAGCCGCGCAGCATCTGCCCCGGCAGGATGAACGTCGGCGTGCCGGAAATGCCCAGCTCCTGCGCCAGTGCACGGTTGGTGCCGATGATCCGGTCGACCTCGGGGTCGAGCATACCCGTCATCACAGCATCCGCGTCCAGCCCCAGGTCCGCGGCCAGCCGCTCCAGAGCGGGCAGGGTGATCGCGCCGCGCTGTTCGACCAGCGCATCGTGGGCGCGCTTGTAGGCATCGTCCCCTTCGGTCAGATGAACCGCGATGGCGAAACGGGAGGCGAGCATCGATTCCTCGCCCAGGATCGGGAATTCCTTGATGATCAGGCGGATGTTCCCGTCGGTTTCTATCAGCGCCTCGATCTCGGGATGGGCCCGGCGGCAGAAGCTGCAGCGGTAGTCCATGAATTCGACGATGGTGATGTCGCCCTCGGGGTTTCCGCCGACCCAGGAGAAGCCGTCGTCGAAGATCGCGTCGGCGCGCGCCGCGATCATCTCGATATCGGCGTTGGCCTGGGCTGCCGCCTCGCGCCCTTCCAGCACGCCGATCGCCTCCATGAGGACCTCGGGATTGTCGAGAAGATAGGCGCGCACCTCGGCGCGGAAGGCGTCGCGTTCGGCATCGGTCATGGCCGATACGTCGAAGGCCCCGGCCGGCAGGGCGGAAATGGCAAATGCGGTCGCGCCGGCGGCGATCAGGCTGCGGATCATGCGGGTCTCCTTTGTTCGGTGCGCACAATGACAGATGGCCCCGCAGTCGCAAGGTCCGCACGCGGAAATGTGAGCGGGCCTTTGCCGTTGACCTGGCGAAAGACGCGGGGCAGGTGTGCGGCGGTCCAAAACCGAAAGGTCCGCCCATGCGTCTCTCCCGCCGATCGGATGTCGCCCCCTTCATCGTCATGGACGTGATGGAGGCCGCCCGCGCCGCCGAAGAGGCCGGGCGCCACATCATCCACATGGAGGTCGGCCAGCCCGGCACGCCTGCGCCCGAAGGCGCGCGCGCCGCCCTGCAGGAGGCGATGGGTCAGGACGCCCTGGGCTATACGGTCTCGCTTGGCCTGCCGGCCCTGCGCAGCCGCATCGCCCGGCACTATGGCGACCGGCACGGGATCGACCTCGACCCCGGGCGGGTGATCGTGACGGCGGGGTCGTCGGGGGCGTTCCTGCTGGCCTTCACCGCGCTTTTCGACGCGGGCGAGCGGGTGGCGCTTGGCGATCCGGGCTATCCGTCCTACCGGCAGATCCTGCGCGCGCTCAGCCTCGAGCCGGTCAGCATCCCGACCCGGCCCGAAGCGCGCTTCCAGCCGACCCCCGACCAGCTGCCCGACGACATCTCGGGGCTGATCGTCGCCTCGCCGGCCAATCCCTCGGGCACGATGCTCGACCGACCGGCGCTCTCGGCGCTGATCGACGCCGCGGCGGGGCAGGGCGCGGCCGTCGTGTCGGACGAGATCTATCACGGCATCGAATACGACCGCCCCGCGGTCAGCGCGCTCGAGATCACCGACGAGGTCGTGGTGATCAACTCGTTCTCGAAATACTACTCGATGACAGGCTGGCGCGTGGGCTGGATGGTCGTGCCCGACGCGCTGGTGCGTCCCATCGAACGGCTGGCGCAGAACATGTTCATCTGCGCGCCCCACGCGGGCCAGGTCGCGGCGCTGGCCGCGATGGACTGCCGGGACGAGCTTGACGCCAACCTTGCCGTCTATGCCGAGAACCGCCGCCTGATGCTTGACGGGCTGCCGAAGGCCGGGTTCGACCGCATCGCCCCGCCCGATGGCGCATTCTACATCTATGCCGATGTCGCCCACCTGACCGACGACAGCCGCGCCTTCGCGGCCGAGATCCTCGACCGGGCCGGCGTGGCGGTGACCCCGGGGCTCGACTTCGACCCGGATCGGGGTTGGGGCACGCTGCGCTTCTCCTATGCCCGGGCGACGGCGGACATCGTCGAGGGCCTCGACCGGCTGCGGCGCTTCATGGCCGAACGCGGCTAGGGAAAAGCGTTTCGCCCGCGCAGCCTTCCCGCTATAGTCAAAAGAAAACAGGTGAGGCATGGGCAGTCTCCGTATCCTGGCCGTTCTGGCCGCTTTCTTTCTGTCGTTTGCGGGGTCCGTGGCCGCGCAGGGCGATCTGACTCCGCTTGCCCGCGTGGCGGGCGACGACGGGGTGCGGCTGGTCGATGCGCGGGACGGGCGCGCCGCCCTGTCGCTGACCCTCAGCCAGCCGGTTCCGTGGCGTGTCTTCACGCTCGACGCGCCGCGCCGGCTGGTGGTCGACTTCGGGGAAGTCGACTGGTCCGGCGTCGCGATCGTCAATGACAGCGCGCATGTGGCCGAGGTCCGCACCGGCGTGATCCAGCCCGGATGGTCGCGGATGGTGCTTGATCTTGCGGTTCCGATGATGATCGAGAACGCCGCGCTCGACACCCGCGCCGCGGATGGTCGAGCCCGGCTCGTGGTGCAGCTTGCCCCCGCTTCCGAGGCCGCGTTCACCACGGCGGCGGGCGAACCCGAAAGCGCGCTTTTCCGTGCCAGCGCCCGGCAGGTCGAGCCGCGCACACCCGCCGTGCCGCGCCGGGACGAACGCCAGGTGATCGTCCTCGACCCCGGCCACGGCGGCATCGACCCGGGCGCCGAGGTCGACGGGATGAACGAGGCCTCGCTGATGCTGACCTTCGCACGCGAGCTGAAGGAGGCCATCCTTCGCACCGGCGCCTTCGACGTGGCGCTGACGCGCGACGAAGATGTCTTCGTGCCGCTGGAAACCCGCATCACCCTGGCGCGCCAGGCCGGTGCGGACGTGTTCCTGTCGCTCCACGCCGACGCGCTGGCCGAAGGCAACGGCAGCGCCTCGGGCGCCACCGTCTATACCCTGTCGGACGAGGCGAGCGACGAGGCCTCGCTCGCGCTGGCCGAACGGCACAACCGCAACGACCTTCTGGCCGGGCTCGACCTCAGCGAGCAGAGCGACGAGATCGCCCTTGTCCTGATGGACCTTGCGCGTACCGAGACCGCGCCCCGCGCCGCCCGGCTGGGCGACACCATCGTCGACGGCTTCCGTGAGGCCGGTGTGAAGGTGAACAGCCGTCCGCGCCGGTCGGCGTCCTTCTCGGTGCTGAAAAGCCCGGACTTCCCGTCGCTCCTGATCGAGATCGGGTTCTTGTCGAGCGCCCGCGACCGCCGCCATCTGGCCGACCCCGACTGGCGGGCGAAGGCAGCGCAGGGAATCGCCGCGGCCCTTGTCGACTGGGCCGCCGAGGACGCCGCGCAGTCCAGGCTTGTCCGGCAATAGCCGGGGCAGGGTGCCTGCTCGCGGGAAAGTGACGCAGCGGACGGCCGGATTCAGCCGATGGGAGGGGACGAGTGTTTTGACCCTTCGGACGGGGAATCGTATAGAGTGCCGCAACGGTGAAGGGGGCGCATGTGCTCAGGTTTGTATTCTCGATCTTCGGGGCGATCTTCAGCTGGATCACCATTGCCGTGTTCATGGGCGCCATCGCCTTTGGTGCGGTGATCTATTTCTACAGCCGCGACCTGCCCGATCATGAACAGCTTGCGACCTACCGTCCCGCAACGATCAGCCGGATCTATTCGGTCGAAGGCCAGATCATCGACGAATTCGCCACCGAGCGCCGCCTGTTCACGCCCATCGAAGAGGTGCCCGAGATCGTCAAGGGCGCGTTCATCTCGGCCGAGGACAAGAACTTCTACCAGCACCAGGGCTACGACCTGCGCGGCATCGCCGCCGCGGCGGTCGAGGCGGTGCAGACCCGGGGCGAGCGCGTGCGCGGCGCCTCGACCATTCCGCAGCAGGTGGTGAAGAACTTCCTTCTCTCGTCCGACCGCTCGGCCGAGCGCAAGCTGAAGGAGCTGATCCTGTCGGTCCGGCTCGAGCAGACGCTGACCAAGGACCAGATCCTCGAGCTTTACCTCAACGAGATCTTTCTCGGGCAGAACAGCTATGGCGTGACCGCCGCCGCGCAGACCTATTTCAACAAGACGCTTTCGGAACTCACGCCCGCCGAGGCCGCCTATCTCGGCGCCCTGCCGCAGCGCCCAAGCAACCTGCACCCGGTGCGCGACATGGACGAGGCGATTTCGCGGCGCAATTTCGTGCTGCGCGAGATGTACGAGAACGACTACATCGACGAGGCGCAGCTGAACGAGGCGCGCGAGGCGCCCCTTCGCACCGTCCAGAACGGCGATTTCGAGGGCTTCCGCGAGCAGCTTCCGCCGCGCGACTACTTCACCGACGAAATCCGCCGCCAACTCAGCCGCGACTTCGGCGAGGGCGAGTTCCTGGGGGGCGGCTATACGGTGCGCGCCACCGCCGACCCCGACATGCAGGAGGTCGCGGCCCGCGCGCTGCGCCGCGCGCTTGAGGATTACGATCGCCGGCAGGGCCAGTGGCGCGGAACCGGTGAAACCCTGGATACCGCGCTTCTGGAGGATGAGGACGCATGGCGCCCCGCGCTGGCAGCCCTCGACGTGCCGCGCGATGTGCCCGGATGGTCCCCCGCCGTTGTCCTGGGCCTGGGCGATTCCTCTGCGCGCATCGGGATCGAGGGCGTCGCGGACGATGCCGACGGTCACTGGATTCCCGCCGACTCCCTGCGCTGGATCCGGGGTGCGCGCGGCGCCGGCGACGTTCTGTCGGTTGGCGACGTGGTGCACGTCAGCCGCGACGAGGGCGACGAGGGCTGGAGCCTTCACCAGATCCCCGAGGTGCAGGGCGGCTTCATGGCGATGGACGTGAACACGGGACGCGTGATCGCCATGCAGGGCGGCTTCAGCTACCAGGACAGCGTCTTCAATCGCGCCACGCAAGCCGCGCGCCAGCCGGGATCGTCGTTCAAGCCTTTCGTCTATGCCGCGGCCCTCGACAGCGGGTTCACGCCGGCGTCGATCATCATCGACGCGCCGATCGAGGTCGACACGGGGGCGGGCATCTGGCGGCCGCGCAACTCGTCCAACAAGTTCTACGGACCGACCCCGCTTCGCACCGGGATCGAGCAGAGCCGGAACCTGATGACCGTCCGCCTGGCCCAGGAGATCGGCATGGACACCGTGGCGGCCTATGCCGAACGCTTCGGGGTCTATGACAACATGGGGCGGTTTCTCGCCAATTCGCTCGGATCCGAAGAGACGACCCTGTACCAGATGGTGTCCGCTTACGCGATGTTCGCCAACGGCGGCGAGCGGGTGGAACCCACGCTCGTCGACCGCGTTCAGGACCGCTGGGGCACCACGATCTACCGCCACGACCAGCGCACCTGCGAGGATTGCCAGATCGCCTCGCTCGATCCGCAGTTCAGCCCGCGCATCCTCTCCGAACGGCCGCGCGTGATGAACGCGATCACGGCCTACCAGATCACCTCGATGATGGAAGGCGTCGTGCAGCGTGGCACGGCGGCCAGCCGGATCAACCTGCCGGTGCCCACCGCGGGCAAGACCGGCACGACGAACGACGCGCGCGATGTGTGGTTCGTGGGCTTCACCTCGAACATCGCGGCGGGATGCTACATCGGGTTCGACCAGCCACGCACGCTGGGTCCCAGTGCCTATGGCGGCACGCTCTGCGCGCCGGTCTTTCAGGAGTTCATGGAAGAAGCCGTCGCGCGCTATGGCGGCGGCCCGTTCGAAGTGCCCCCGGGCGGGCGGTTCATCAAGATCGACCGCTTCACCGGCATGCCGCTTCCGCCTGATGCGCAGGGGTCCAATGTCGTGGCCGAGTACTTCCGGGACGGCGCTGAGCCCACCTTCGGCCTGACCTATGACGGCGGCTTCGCGATGGCGTCGAACCTGCCGCTTTATACCGAGGAAGAGCTTGGTATGAGCGAACGGACGGTGACCACTTCGTCCGGCAACACCGTGGTGGTGCCGGAGAAGGCGGATTTCGGAACGCTGTCGTCGGGCGGGCTTTACTGAGCTTGCCCGCCCTCTGCGGCATTGGTAAGACCGCCGCCTGAACCCTTGATCAATCGAAGGACGCCCATGCGGGCCGAGGCCGAAAATACCGTCGCCGCGATCGAGAAATCGCTGCATCTGTTGCGCCAGCGTCTTGACTGGGAAACAGCCGGACACCGTCTGGAAGAATTCAACGCGATGATCGAGGATCCCGACGCTCTGGGACGATCCGGCGCGGGCGCAGAAGCTGATGCGCGACCGGCAGACGCTGGCCGATGCCATCGCCCGTGTGACGGCCATGACGACCGAGCTCAGCGACAACGTCGAACTGATCGAGATGGGCGAGGCCGAGGGCGACGACGACATCGTGCGCGAGGCCGAGGCCGCGCTGAAGGCGCTTCGGGACCGCGCGGCCCAGGCCGAGATCGAGGCGCTGCTGAACGGCGAGGCCGACGGCAACGATACCTTTCTCGAGATCAATGCCGGTGCGGGCGGCACGGAAAGCTGCGACTGGGCCGCGATGCTGGCGCGGATGTATGTCCGCTGGGCCGAGAAACATGGCTACAAGGTCGAGCTTCAGTCCGAAAGCCCGGGCGAAGAGGCGGGCATCAAGTCGGCCGCCTACAAGATCAGCGGGCCGAACGCCTATGGCTGGCTCAAGTCGGAATCGGGCGTTCACCGCCTTGTCCGCATCTCGCCCTACGACAGTGCGGCGCGGCGGCATACCTCGTTTTCGTCCGTCTGGGTCTATCCGGTCGTCGACGACGACATCGAGATCGAGGTGAACCCGTCCGACATCCGGCTGGACACCTACCGCTCTTCCGGCGCGGGCGGGCAGCACGTCAACACCACCGACTCGGCCGTGCGGATCACGCATATTCCGACCGGCATCGTGGTGACCAGTTCCGAGAAGTCGCAGCACCAGAACCGCGATATCGCGATGAAGGCGCTCAAGTCGCGGCTCTACCAGATGGAGCTCGACCGCCGGAACGCCGCCATCACCGAGGCGCATGAGGCCAAGGGCGAGGCGGGCTGGGGCAACCAGATCCGGTCCTATGTGCTGCAGCCCTATCAGATGGTGAAGGACCTGCGCACCGGCTACGAGACATCGGACACTCAAGGCGTGCTCGATGGTGATCTCGACGGATTCATGTCGGCGACGCTGGCGATGGACGTCTCCGGCAAGAGTCGCGCGGAGGCGCGGACAGAGGATTGACGCACGGCCGCCGAGAGGCCCATGATCCATGCAAGACCCGGAATGCCGGGCGCAGGAGGGATCATGACCGACGGCACCCTGCAGGCATCGCCCCTGCCGATGATTTCGCGCCTGACGCTGGCCGAGGTTGTGGCCGCGCTTCGGGCTGGGCTTCAGGATTTCCGCCGAGCACCGGCCTTCGGCCTGTTCTTCAGCGCCTTTTACGTCCTGGCAGGCTTCGCGCTTTTGTGGGTCGGGGCCTCGACCTTCGTCTGGTCGCTCGCCCTGTCGCTTGGCTTCCCGCTGGTGGCACCTTTCGCGGCCGTGGGCCTTTACGAGGTCAGCCGCAGGCTCGAGGCCGGGCTTCCGCTTGACTGGGCCGAGATCCTTGGCGTCATCGCAAGCGAACGCAAACGCCAGCTGCCCTGGCTTGGCGCGATCCTGGTCATCGTCTTCCTGTTCTGGAGCTTTCTGGCCCACATGATCTTTGCGCTGTTCATGGGCCTGTCGACCATGACCAACATCTCAAGCTCCTACGAGGCGCTGCTTACGGCAAACGGGCTGACGATGCTTGCGGTGCAGATCCTGATCGGGGGCGCCACGGCATTCTTCGTCTTTTCGATCACCGTGGTGGGCATGCCGCTTCTGCTCGACAAGGAAATCGACTTCGTTACCGCGATGCTGCTTTCGATGCGGACGGTCGGGCAGAACCTCGGCGTCATGCTGGTCTGGGCGGCGATCATCGCGGGGCTGCTGTTCCTGGGGATGCTGCCCTATTTCCTGGGGCTGTTCCTGGTCCTGCCGATCCTTGGCCATGCCACCTGGCATCTCTACCGGCGGGTGCTTTACGACCCGCTCTGACCGTGCCAGGCGTCACGATGCAAACGGGGCGCCGCAGACCCTGCGACGCCCCGTGAATTCAGGATCCCTGACTGTTGGCCGGGCCGGTCTGTCAGCTGCCGCTGTTGGCCGCCGCGGCCGGGGCCGAGGTCGTCGCCGTGGTGGACTTGGGCGCGGACTTCGCGCCAGTGGTGCTCAGCGGGTCTTCCTGGCGCTGGACCGAGCCTTCGAAATGCGCGCCGGATTCGATCGCGATCGTCTTGTGGATAATGTCGCCTTCGACCCGTGCGGTGGAGGTCAGGCGCACCTTCAGGCCGCGCACACGTCCCACGATGCGGCCGTTGATCACGACGTCATCAGCCACGATCTCGCCGCGCACGGTCGCGCCTTCGCCGACGGTCAGAAGATGCGCGCGGATGTCGCCCTCGACCGTCCCCTCGATCTGGATGTCGCCGGTGGTCTTGAGGTTTCCGGTGATCGTCAGATCCGGCGACAGAATGGACGCAGGCGGCTTCGCCTTCGGCTGGGTGGGGGCGAAGTCCGTCGATGTCTTTGGTTGATTCATATCCGCTGCCTTGGTGGTGTCGGCCTCGGCCGCCTTCGGGCCAGGCTCGTTGATCTTGCTTTTAGAAAACATCTCGCGCTGCCTTGATGTAGGTCATCGGGTTTACGGGTTTACCGCTTTGCCGCACTTCGTAGTGGAGATGAGTGCCGGTTGAGCGTCCGGAGTTTCCCATATCACCGATCCTCTCGCCGCGCGAGACCCTTTGGCCGACCTGCACGTTGATTTTGGACAGATGGGCGTAGAAGGTTTCGATCCCGAACTCGTGACGGATCTTCACGAGCCGGCCGAAACCGCCCTCCCACCCGGCATGCACGACCGTGCCGTCCGCCGTGGCATGGATGGGGGTGCCGTAGGACGAGGCAAAGTCGGCGCCATTGTGCATCCGGCCCCAGCGCGGCCCGAACCCGCTGGTAAAGCGGTAAGCCGACCGTACCGGCATGGCGAAGGGCGTCTTCTGCGCGGCGATCCGGTAGAGATTCAGCTCGTCGAGCCGTTCCAGCACCTCGTTGGCGCGCAGGCTTTCGGGATGCGGGGCTTCGCCCTTGGTCGAGAAGGTCAGCGGCGTCAACGGGCCGCCCTGTCCCGAATAGGTGCGGCGGAGTTGTTCGATGATGCTGTCGGTGGGCAGCTTCGCGCTTGCGAACATGTCGTCGAGCGGTTCGAGCGACACCGACACTGCCTCTTCGATCTGCGTGAAGATGCGTTCGGTGCGCTCCTGCGCCAGCCGGGCTTCGTACTCCATTTCGTCGATGCGCTCGGCGGCGGCGGCGGCGAAGTCACGCATCTCGTCGCGCTCGGCGGCGGTGTCGGACAAGGCATCCACGATAAGGTCGAGACTGCTCATCGCGTCGGCGCCGCGAACGCGCTCAAGCTCCGTCTCGCTTTCATCCCTCTCCAGCCGCGCCAGAAGAAGCGCCGCCTCGTCCCGGGCTTCGTCGCGCTCTTTCATGGTGCGGCGCAAAGTGGCCTGGATCACCTCGATCCCGGTCTCGAACTCGCGCCGTCGCTCGTCCGAGGCCAGCAGACGCATCTGCATTTCCGAGACCTGTTCGAGCGCCACCGAGAACCGCTCCTGCGCGGCCAGCGCTTCGGCCATCCGCTTGTCGCGTTCTTCCGAGAGGGAATTCAGACGTTCTTCGTACAGACGCTGCTCGCGCTCGGCCTGTTCACGGATGCTTCCCGCCGACAGGCTGTCCATCAGGATGATCGCCGAGGCCATGATCGCCCAGCCGACGATCAGGGCGCTGCCGAGGAGGCCGAACACCTGCGTCGCAGGGCTGAGCCGAACGAACCGCGTCTGGGTGTCGGACCGCAGGAACAGGCGTTTTTCAGGAAACCGCCGCTCGATCGCGGCGCCAAGCTTCATTCCAAGCGAGCGTTTCAATGTCCCGTCCCGTTCTGCCCCAACAACGCGCCCGGCTCCCCAACCGACGCTTGGGACGGTGTTATCCACCGCCCCCTTCGCCCGCAACATTTTTGGGCAAGCATCGGGATTTGTTGCCGAAACGGGCGCAGTTTCGGCGGGATTCCGCCGACGCCCCGGTGGGAGTTGCTGCCTATGGCGTCAAAGCCCGTCTGCGAGCGGCCAGTAATAGCCCGGCGGAATCCCCGCCTCGGCGCGCTTTTCCTCGTTGAAGGGCGGCTTGAGCGCGCCGTGGAAGTAGCGCCGGACAAGCGCATGGAACACATCCTCGGGGTCGCTGCCCTCGCGGCCGCACAGGTAGTGGAACCACTTCGACCCGTAGGCGACGTGGGCCACTTCCTCGGCATAGATCGTCTCGAGCGCCGCCACGGCGCCGCTGTCGCCGGCCTTGCGGAACACCTCGATCATCCCGGGTGTCACGTCGAGGCCGCGCGCCTCGAGCACCATGGGCACGACGGCCAGGCGGGCCAGCAGGTCGCCGGCCGTATCCTCGGCCGCGCGCCACATGCCGGCGTGGGCGGGCAGGGCGCCGTAGTGGCTTCCCACCGCTTCAAGGCAGTCGCACACAAGGTTGAAATGCTTGGCTTCCTCGTCGCCCGCGCGCACCCAGTCGTCGTAGAATCCCAGGGGCATCGGCGTGGCGGTGAAGCGCGCGATCACGTCCCAGTGCAGATCGACCGCGTTCAGCTCGATATGCGCCACCGCGTGAAGCAGGGCGATCCGACCCTCGGGCGTGCCGGGACGGCGGCGCGGCACGTCGCGCGGCGACAGAAGCTCGGGACGGGCCGGGCGGGCGGGTTGCGCGGGCGGGTCGGCACGCCCCACGGGCATCGGGTCGCCGGCTGCGCGCGCCGCCTGCCAGCGCGCGGCATGGGCGCGGGCGCGCGCGGTTTTCTCGCGCCCGTCGGCGGTCGTCAGCACGTCGAGGGCCATCTCGGCCAGCGTCGTGGGCATCAGGGCTGCGCCCCCTAGAGCGCCTGCACCGCCCCAAGCACCTCTTCGGCATGCCCCGGCACCTTCACCTTGCGCCAGGCGCGGGCGATCTTGCCTTCGGCGTCGATCAGGAAGGTCGCGCGCTCGATGCCGAGGTATTTCTTGCCGTACATGCTCTTTTCGACCCAGACGCCGTAGCGTTCGCAGACATCGCTGTCCTCGTCCGACAGAAGCGCCACGCCAAGCGCGTGCTTGTCGCGGAACTTGTCGTGCTTGGCCACGCTGTCCTTCGACACGCCCAAAATCACGGCCCCGGCGGCCTCGAAGGCGGGCAGATGCGCGGTGAAGTCGATCGCCTCCTTCGTGCACCCCGAGGTGTCGTCCTTGGGGTAGAAGTAGAGAACGACCTTCTTGCCGCGCAGGTCTGACAGCGACACGGTGTCGCCGCCGTCGCGGGGCAGGGTGAATTCTGGGGCGGAAGAGCCTTCTGTGGCCATGGTGATGCGTCCTCTCGGGGTGGTCACGATTGATGTTTCGTTCTAGGGCAAAACGCGGGAAGATAAAGGTGTCACCGCATCCAGGGCACATAGCGACGACAGGCATGGCCGACACGAGGCAGGATCCAGCAGCAGACAGCCCCGATGGCACCGCGCAGCCGCGTCGTCGACGTCGGGGTCATGTCGGGCTGTGGATGGTCGTCACCAACACGTTCGTGTTCCTGTTTCTGGTCTATGGTGTCCTGTCGCTGACCGAGCGCCCTGTGCCGATGCCGAACTGGGTCGCGACGCAGATCGAGCAGGAGTTCGACGCCTCGCTGGCGCCCGCGTCGGTCGAGGTGGCGGGGGTGGAAGTGATGGTCGGCCGTGACGGCGTTCCGCGTGTGCGCCTGCGCGACCTCACCCTGCGTGACGAGGGCGGGGCCGAGGTGGCGCGCCTCAACGATCTGTCCGCACGGCTGTCCCCGGCTGCGCTTCTCGCCCGCCAGCTGGCCCCGGCCGACGTCACCCTGTCGGGGGCGCAGATCACGGTGCGGCGCGGTGTGGACGGGCGCTTCGCGGTTTCGCTGGGGAACGCCGGCGCTGCGGGAGAGATGGCGTCGGTCAGTTCCGTGCTGGCCCGCCTCGACACCGCCTTCTCGGGCGGCGCACTGGCCGGGATGTCGGACGTCACGGCCGAGGACATCACCATTGCGCTCGAGGACGCGCGGTCGGGCCGTATCTGGCAGGCGTCGAACGCGTCGCTGGCGCTCTCGCGCGAGGATGAGGTGCTGGGGCTTGTGGTGGTCTCGGACGTCTTCAACGGCACCGACGCGCTGGCCCGTGTGCAGCTGTCCTTCCGGGCGGAACCGGGCGGCGGCGCCAGCATCGGGGCTCAGGTCGGTGGAATGCCGGCCGAGGATATCGCGCTGCAGTCCCCCGCGCTGAGCTTTCTGGACCTCGTCTCGGCCCCGATCGACGGGTCCATGCGGGCGGTCTTCGATGCCGACGGGGGGCTGTCGCAGTTCGCGGCCTCGCTCGAAATCGGGGCAGGGGCGCTGCAGCCGGCGCAGAACAGCGTCTTCGAGGTGTCGGGGGGGCGGGTCTACCTGTCCTACGATCCCGCCGCCCAGCGCATCTCCTTCAGCGAGATCAGCCTGGCCTCGGAGGCGCTGACCCTCGTCGCTGACGGCCACGCCTACCTGCGCGACACGGATGCGGGCTGGCCCGAGCGGCTGGTCGGCCAGTTCCGCCTGCTGAGCGCCGAGATCGCCCGCCGTGATGTCCTGGCCGAGGCCGCGCGCTTCGATGGCGGGGCAGCCGATTTCAACCTGCGTCTCAATCCTTTCGAAGTTGACATCGGCCAGATCGTCCTGACGCGGGAGACCGACGGCGCGGGCGCCGACAGCCGGCGCGTCCTGCGCGCGCGCGGAACCATCGCGGCGGGGCCCGATGGCTGGCACACCGCGATCGACGCGTCCGCGGCCCATGTGACACCCGCGGAAATCCTGGCGCTCTGGCCGGTCACGGCGATTCCCAACACTCGGCGCTGGATCGCCGAGAACGTGCAGGGCGGCGAACTCTCTGGCGTCACCGCGGCCTTGCGAAAGGATCCCGGCACGCCCTTGCGCAGCTCGGTCCGCTACGATTTCAGCGATGGCGACGTGCGCTTTCTCAAGCATTTTCCCCCAATCACCGGCGGGCAGGGCCGCGCGGTGTTCGAGGACTCCTCCTATAAGATGGTGCTCAACAGGGGGGTGGTGGCAGCTCCGGGCGGTGAAACGATCGACCTGGCGGGTTCGGTCTTCACCGTTGTGGATGTGGCCCAGAAACCGGCCCGGGCCGAAATCGTTCTGCACACCGCGGGACCGCTGCGGGCCGGGCTTGAGCTTCTGAACAACAAACCCTTCGAGGTCCTGGCCAAATCGGGGTTCGATCCGGGGCTCGTCTCTGCCGACGGCAACGCGACGTCGCTGATATCCTTCGAGCTGCTCAAGGACATCCCGAAAGAGGCGGTCGAGTTCCGGACGACCGGGATGCTGACGGATGTGCGGCTGCAGGGCCTGACCGGAACCCTTGGCGATGTCGTGGCGGACCGGCTTGATCTTGCCTTGGATCCCGACCTCCTTGCAGTGTCGGGCGAGGTGCGGCTGGGCGATGTGCCGGTCTCCGGCCGCTGGCTGCAGCCGCTTGCGCCCGAGGAGTTGGGCCAAAGCCGGGTCGAAGCAACGGTGCCGCTGTCGCGAGAGACGCTGGCGGGGCTTGGCGTTCGTCTTGACGGGGTAGATCTCTCGGGTGCGGCCGAAGCGGCGCTTACCCTCGAGTTGCCGCGCGACGCGCCTGCGGCCTTCACACTGACCTCCGATCTCGTGGGCCTTTCGCTCGGGCTGCCCGGCACGGGATGGGGCAAGGCGCGCGGCACGGCCGGCGCGTTCGAGATCGCGGGACAGGTCGGACCTGCCCTGTCGGTCGATACCCTTGCGATAAACGCTCCGGGCCTTGCCGCGGACGGGCGCGTGACCTTCGGGCCGGACGGCGCCGTCACAGCGGTCGACTTCGACCGGGTTCGCCTTGGGGGCTGGCTTGACGCCCCGGTCACGATCCGACCGGCCACTGGGGGCGGCGCGGCCGACATCGCCGTGCTGGGCGGACGGATCGACTTGCGCAACCGGGCGAATTCGGATGGTGGACCGTCGCAGGGCGCGCTGTCGCTGGCGCTTGACGAGCTGGTCCTGTCGGACACGCTGTCGCTCAGGCCGTTCACGGCCCGGATGCCGGGCGGCACGCGGGCCGGCCGGTTCGATGCCCGCGTGAATGGCGGAACTCAGATCGGGGGCGACATCTTCCCGCGCGCGGACGGCACGGCGTTCCGCATCCGCTCGGACGACGGGGGCGGGGTACTGGACGACGCCCGGATCCTTCCTGGTGCCAGCGGCGGCACGATGCTGCTGTCGCTGGTGCCGGACGGCGGGCCGGGTGCGTTCCGCGGACAGCTGCAGATCGAAAAGACGGTCCTGCGCGATGCGCCGGCAGCCGCCATGCTGCTCGATTCGATGAGCGTGGTCGGCCTGCTCGAGAACCTCGATACCCAGGGGGTCCATTTCGACACGATCGACGCGCGCTTCCGCATCGGCGACGGCGTGCTGCGCATCGACGAGGCCGCGGCGGTGGGCGCGTCGCTTGGGGTCTCGCTGGACGGTGTCTACGATCTCGAGCGAAAGCGCATGGATCTGCAGGGCGTGATCTCACCGCTCTACCTCGTCAATGGCATCGGGTCGATCTTCACCCGTCGGGGCGAGGGGCTTTTCGGTGTGAGCTTCCAGATGGCGGGCCCGGCTGCGACGCCCACCGTCACCGTGAACCCGCTGTCGATCCTGACGCCGGGGATGTTCCGCGAAATCTTCCGCCGGGCGCCCCCCGCCGAGGCGGCCATCCAGTAGGTGTCATGAAACTCTCAGACTTCGACTTCGACCTCCCCGAGGGTCTTATCGCCACGCGACCGGTATCGCCCCGATCCTCGGCCCGGCTTCTTCTGGCCCGGGGCGACGCCATCGACGACCGACACGTCTTCGACCTGCCCTCGATCCTGCGGCCGGGGGATCACCTGGTGCTGAACGACACCAAGGTGATCCCGGCGCGGCTGTTCGGAACACGGCGGCGCAACGGCCCCGAGGGCGCGACCGAGGCCCGGATCGAGGCCACGTTGATGGAGCCGACCCCCGCCGGGGACTGGCGCGCCCTGATCCGGCCGCTGAAGAAGCTGCGCATCGGCGAGACGGTGCGGTTCTCGGAGGCCCTCGAGGCGGTCCTCGTCGCGCGCGACGACGGTGCGGGGGTCTTGAGCTTCAACCTGACGGGCGACGACTTCGACGCGGCGCTGGCCGAGGCCGGCGCGATGCCGCTGCCGCCCTATATCGCCGGCAAGCGCCCGGCGGACGACCGCGACCGGACCGACTACCAGACCGTCTGGGCCAGGCGGGCAGGGGCGGTGGCCGCCCCCACCGCCTCGCTTCACTTCGACGAGGCGTTGCTGGCGGCGCTGACCGCGCGAGGCGTCGGCATGACCCATGTCACGCTGCACGTCGGCGCGGGCACCTTCCTGCCTGTCACCGTCGATGATGTCAGCGATCACAGGATGCACGCAGAATGGGGCGAGATCACGCCCGAGGCCGCCACCGCGATCACTGCCGCGAAGGCCGCGGGCGGGCGCATCATCCCGGTCGGCACGACCGCCCTGCGACTTCTTGAAAGCGCCGCGCGCGAGGACGGAACCCTTGCGCCCTGGCAGGGGCCCACCGACATCTTCATCACGCCGGGCTTCCGGTTTCGCATCTCGGACGGGCTGATGACCAACTTCCACCTGCCGAAATCCACGCTGATGATGCTGGTCTCGGCGCTGATGGGAACGGACCGCATCCGCGCGATCTATTCCCACGCGATCGCCGCGGAATACCGCTTCTTCTCTTACGGCGACGCCTCGCTTCTGTTACCTCACGGCTAGAAGCGACACGCCGCGTCGCATTTCGATGTGTCGCGGCCTGCGGGGCCGCGCCAGGTCCGGCAAGGACGACGGAGGTACCCCATGCTTCAGGTTTTCGGCAGCGTCTGGGCCCTTCTGCTCGGCATGCTTCTCCTGATGCTCGGCAACGGCATGCAGGGAACGCTTCTTGGCATCCGCGGCGGGATCGAGGGCTTCTCGACGTTCGAGCTTTCCGTCGTAATGTCCGGATATTTCGTGGGTTTTCTTGTCGGGTCGCAGCTTGCGCCGACGCTTATCCGGCGGGTCGGGCACGTGCGCGTCTTCGCGGCACTCGCCTCGCTGGTCTCGGCGATCCTGATACTTTACCCGTCGCTGACCACGCCCTGGGCCTGGATCCTCTTGCGGATCGCCTTCGGATTTTGCTTTTCGGGCGTCTACGTCACGGCCGAAAGCTGGCTCAACAACTCGGTCGCCAACGAGAACCGGGGCCGGGCCCTGTCGCTCTACCTCATCGTGCAGATGGGCGGGATGGTGATCGCCCAGGGCTTGCTGCTGATGGGCGATGCCTCGGGCTTTGTCCTCTTCGTGATCCCGTCGGTCCTGGTGTCGCTGTCATTCCTGCCGATCCTGCTGTCGATCAACCCGACCCCGGCGTTCGATACGACCAAGCCCCTGAGCCTTGTGGCGCTCTACCGGATTTCGCCCCTTGGTTGCGTGGGCATCCTCATCCTCGGGGGGGTCTATGGCGCGCTTTACGGCATGGCTGCCGTCTATGGCAGCGCCGCGGGCATGACGCCGACCGAGATCCCGGTCTTCGTCGCATCGATCATGATCGGCGCGCTCCTGTTCCAGTATCCCATTGGCTGGATTTCCGACCGGATCGACCGCCGCCGTCTGATCATGGCGGTGTCGATCGCCGGCGGGCTTGCCGGGGCAGCGGGATTCCTTGTCGGCAATGTCTTCGGCGCGCTGCTGATCGTGGGGTTCCTGGTCGGGGGCCTGTCGAACCCGCTTTACGCGCTGCTGATCGCCTATACCAACGACATGCTCGACAGCGACGACATGGCGGCGGCCTCGGGCGGGCTGATCTTTCTCAATGGGGTCGGCGCGATCGCCGGACCGCTCATCACCGGCTGGGCGTTGGGACGGGTCGGGCCAGGGGGGTTCTGGCTTTTCATTTCAACGCTGATGCTGGCGGCGGGCCTATACGCCGGCTGGCGGATGCTGCGCCGCCCGGCGAGCGTCAGTCCGGATGAAACCGTTCCCTATGCGCCGGTCCTGCCCAGCACCACGGCTGTCGCCATCGGCGCTGCGTCGGAGATCTATGCCGGGAACCTCGAAGAGCTTGGCGAAACGGTCACGCAATCCGACACAATCGAAACCGCGCGTGAAGGCGCGACTTGATTCGGCACCACGATTTTGTAACGGTTGGCGTCGGGGATGGTCGAATGGTGCAGGAGCGGTGAATGGCAGACCCCGACGACATCCTTGATTTCTGGCTGGACGAGATCGGACCGGACGGCTGGTATGGCGGCGGAGAAGAGCTCGACGCCACGATCCGCGACCGTTTCGAAGCTGACTGGCAGCGGGCGCGCGACGGGGCCCTGTCGCTCTGGCTGACCTATCCCTCCGGCACGCTGGCCTACATCATCCTGACTGACCAGTTTCCCCGGAACATGTTCCGCGAGACCGCAAGAGCATTCGAGCTCGACAAGGTCGCGCGCGCAGCTGCCAAGATGGCCATCGCCAAGGGCTGGGACCTGCGGATTGACGAACCGGCACGTCAGTTTTTCTACTTGCCGTTGATGCATTCGGAAAACCTGGCCGACCAGGACCGCTGCGTGCGCCTGATGATGACGCGCATGCCCGAATACGGCGCCTCCAACCTCCTGCACGCCAAGGCCCATCGCGAGGTGATCCGCCGCTTTGGACGGTTCCCGTATCGCAACTCGGCCCTGTCGCGCGAGACACCCCCGGCCGAGGCGCGGTTTCTCGAAGAGGGCGGATACGGCGCAGCCGTGCGCGAATTGCAGGCGGCGGCGTCGGCCTGACATCGCGGCGACACGGGGCCTGAACGGTCCGCATGCCGCTGGCATGGCGACGAGGGGTCTTGACCTCGCTTCCCTGCCTGTCAGAACGACGCAATGGCGACCGGCACACTGACAATCGATCTCGACGCGCTTGCGCGAAACTGGCACGCGCTTGACCAGGCCTCCGGCGCCGCGACCGAAACAGGTGCGGTGGTGAAGGCCGACGGCTACGGGCTTGGCGCCGGACGGGTGGCGCGGCGCCTGGCACAGGAAGGCGTGCGGCGGTTCTTCGTCGCGGTGGCCGAGGAAGGTGCGGCACTGCGCGCGGCGCTGGGGCCCGGGCCGGAAATCCTGATCCTGGGCGGGCACATGCGCGGCGACACCGACATGATCTCCGATCTGGCGCTCGTTCCGCTTCTCAACTCCATCGAGCAACTCACCCGGCATCTCGAGGCGCTGCCTGACCGTCCGTTCGGGGTCCAGCTTGACACCGGCATGAACCGGCTGGGACTCGAGCCCGCGGAATGGGCCGCGGTGCGCGACATCGCGCTGGCCCGGTCGCCGCGCCTGGTGATGAGCCACCTGGCCTGCGCAGACGAGCCCGAGCACACGATGAACGCGACCCAGCTTGCGCTGTTCCGGGACCTCACAGACGGGATCGACGCGCCCCGGTCGCTGTCGGCCACCGGCGGGATCCTTATGGGCGATGCCTTTCATTTCGATGTCACGCGTCCCGGCGTCGGCCTTTACGGCGGCGAGCCGTTTCTCGAGGCCGAACCGGTCGCGCATCTGGCCCTGCCCGTGGTGCAGACGCGCGAGGTCGAAGCCGGCGAGACGGTCGGCTACGCCAACGCCTGGACAGCAGAGCGGGCCACACGGATCGCCACGATTTCAGCGGGATACGCCGATGGCCTCATCCGCGCTGCGGGCCGACCGGGCGGCGCGCTTGCCTTCAGCCGGGGGCAGGCCTGTCCCGTCGTGGGCCGCATCTCGATGGACCTGATCACGGTCGATATCGGCGCGCTCGACCATGTGCCCGACAGTCTCGAGATCCTGTGCGACGACCAGACCGTCGACGACCTCGCGCAGGCCGCGGGCACCATCGGATACGAGATCCTGACCTCGCTGGGGCCACGCTACGACCGCCGCTACCGCGAGACGCGCGCGTGAGATTTCTGGCCGCGATCGGCCGGTCGGTCATCGCGATGCTGGCCAGCATCGGGGCGATCGTGCTCTTTGCCGGCACCGCGCTCAGCCATCTGCTGCGCCCGCCGTTTTACCTGAAGGAATTCGGGCAGGCGCTTCTGTTCATAGGGTATTTCAGCCTTCCTGTCGTGGGCCTCACCGCGCTTTTCACCGGGGGCGCGCTGGCGCTCCAGATCTATGCGGGCGGCGCGCGCTTCAACGCCGAGACCGTGGTGCCCTCGATCGTCGCCATCGGGATCGTGCGTGAACTGGGGCCTGTGCTGGGCGGGCTGATGGTCGCGGGCCGGGTGTCGGCGTCGATCGCGGCCGAGCTCGGCACGATGAAGGTAACTGAACAGATCGATGCCCTGGTCACACTGTCGACCCACCCGATGAAGTACCTTGCCGTGCCGCGCATCCTTGCCGCGACGCTGGTCATGCCGGTGCTCGTCTTCATCGGCGACGCCATCGGGATCATGGGCGGCTTTCTGGTGGGGGTCTATCGGCTTGACTTCAATGCCGCCGCCTACATGACGAACACCATTGACTTTCTTGAGCCTTGGGACGTGATCTCGGGCCTTCTGAAGGCGGCGGTTTTCGGGTTTATCGTGGCGCTGATGGGCTGCTACCACGGCATGACGTCGGGCCGGGGGGCGCAGGGCGTGGGACGGGCCACCACCAACGCGGTCGTGTCGGCCTCGGTGATGATCCTGGCCGCCAACTTCGTGCTGACCGAACTGTTCTTCACCGAATGATCGAGATCCGGCATCTTTCCAAGTCCTTCGGGCCGAACGCGGTGTTGCGCGGGGTCGACCTTGAGGTCGCCGACGGCGAAAGCATGGTGGTGATCGGCGGGTCGGGCACCGGAAAGTCGGTCCTCTTGAAGTGCATCCTCGGACTGGTGCACCCCGATGGCGGCGAGATCCTGCTCGACGGGCAGAATGTCGAGGAGGCGTCCGACCGCGATGCCTTCCTTGCGCGCTTCGGGATGCTGTTCCAGGGCGGGGCGCTTTTCGACAGCCTGACGGTCTGGCAGAACGTGGCCTTCCGCCTGCTGCGCGGGTCGCTCAAGCGCCCCAAGGCCGAGGCCCGCGAGATCGCGATCGAAAAGCTGCGCCGCGTCGGGCTGACGCCGGATGTGGCCGATCTTTTCCCCGCCGAGCTGTCGGGCGGGATGCAGAAGCGCGTGGGACTTGCCCGTGCCATCGCGGCCGAGCCCCAGATCATCTTCTTCGACGAACCCACCACCGGCCTCGACCCGATCATGGCCGGGGTGATCAACGACCTGATCCGCGAGATCGTCGTCGAGATGGGCGTGACGGCCATCACAATCACCCATGACATGTCCTCGGTCCGGGTCATCGCCGACAAGGTGGCGATGCTGCATGCGGGAAAGGTGCGCTGGACCGGGCCGGTGGGCGACATGGACGCGGCCGGCGATCCCTATCTTCAGCAGTTCATCAACGGCCGCGCCGAGGGGCCGATCGAAGCCGTGCGCTGAAACGCGCCCCTTGCCGCAAGGCGGGTGCTCGTGGCAAGCCCTGAGGTGTCATCCTTCGGCAGGCCATTCGGAAGTCCTCCATGTCCGGTACCCTCTGATGCCCAGCATCGAATTCGTCGCGGTCGCCGGCCTCTTGCTGGCCTGGATCGGGTTTCTCTGGACCCCGCTGATGGTCGCGCGTGTCCTGCGCAACCGGTCGAGCGCCCGCCTCTGGGCCGGGGCTGCCCTTCTGGCCCTTGTCGGTGTCTTTCTGGCCTATACGGCGACGATCGCCGCCGATGCGTCGCTGAGGCAGGAGGTGATCTGGTCGGTCGCCTGGGTGGTGCCGATCGTGCTGTCTCTTGTATCGCGCGCCGA
The DNA here is from genome assembly GCA_963709395.1 of uncultured Alphaproteobacteria bacterium. Lineage (GTDB taxonomy): Bacteria > Pseudomonadota > Alphaproteobacteria > Rhodobacterales > Rhodobacteraceae > CAVPWP01. The sequence goes on along the minus strand of CAVPWP010000001.1, from coordinate 141,090 downwards.
TTCGCAGGCGGTCTGGCGCAGGGCCGATCTCTGGCTTGGGGTGTTCGCGGTCGGAACCTTCGCGGTGGTGTTTCCGTTCCTGCCGATCGTCTTCTTGGCCACGGCCCTGGCCATCTGGGGCTGACACGCCCGGTGACGTTAACCGCGCGTTAGGGATAATCCGTTTCAAATCCGGGGACGGGCGCCGCGTTGGCGCCGCTGGCCGGAGTCTGTGAATGATCGACCTGCTGTTCTGGGCGCTCTTGCGGTTCTTCATCCTGGTCGGACCGCTGGCCGTGGCCCTGCTGTCGGCGCGGCGCGCGTTCCTGTCGGTGTCCCATGGCAGCGGGCGGTCCGCGCCGGTGTGGATGGCCTTTGCCGGTTTCGCTGCCGTTTCGGGGTCGAGCCTGCTTCCCTGGGCGATGCACCTTCAGCCGGTCAATGCCGCGGGTCTCGTACTGTCGGCCCTTGCGGTGATGCTCTGGCCCGTGCTGGGCCTGATCCTGCGGCGCCCCGTTGGGGGATACCGTGCCGCATCGCGGCCTCAACGGCCGGTGTTCCGCCATTCGTGGGTCCGTCCACACGAGGCGACAGGCCGTCCCGATGCCCCGCCGCCGAATGCCCTTTCGCCGGAGGGGCTGCCCGACGACCTCTGGCTGCCCTTCCTGCCGCCCGCGCCTGCGTCCCGATTGCAATAAGCATACCCGGGTGGCACGAGGGGCCATGCGCCTTCTCATCGCCGCCAATCTTGCCCTGCTCGTGGTCTTTCCCATCGCCTGGTCGGCGCCTTTGATGCGGGCGGGGCTTCTGCCGCTCTTCGGCCTGTCCGAGATCACGGTCCTGTCGGGTCTGGCCGCGCTCTGGGACAGCGACCGGGCGCTGGCCGTGATCGTGGCGCTCTTCGCCATCGTCGCCCCCTATGCCAAGACGCTGGCGCTGGCCGGTGTCCAGCTTGGGGTCCTGCCTGCGCGGCTGCTGGGGCCGGTGCAATGGCTGGGGCGTCTGGCGATGGCGGATATCTTCCTGATCGCCATCTACATCGTCGTGGTGAAGGGCGTCGGCGTCGGGCGGGTCGAGACGGCCTGGGGGCTCTACCTCTTCACCGGCGCGGTGCTGGCCTCGCTGGCGCTGTCGCACCTGACCGAGCGGCGGCTACGGTCCTGACCGCCTTGCCGCCGCCGCCCGCGCGGTCCATGAAGGGCGCTGATGGCAAAGCAGGATCGCTATAGCTGCACCGCCTGTGGTGCTGTGCACAAGAAATGGTCGGGGCGCTGCGACGCCTGCGGCGCATGGAACACGATCATCGAAGAAACCCCGCTGTCGGCAGGCCCCGCCGCCAAGGGCCTCGGCGGTGCGCGCGGCCAACTCATGACGCTTACCGACCTGGCCACCGACGAGCCGCCGCCGCCCCGCACGGTCTCGGGCATGGCCGAGTTCGACCGGGTTCTGGGCGGGGGGCTGGTGCCGGGGTCGGCGATTCTGGTGGGCGGCGACCCGGGCATCGGCAAGTCCACGCTTCTCTTGCAGGCCGCCGCGCGCTTTGCCGGGGCGGGGCTCGACACGCTCTATGTCTCGGGCGAGGAGGCCGCGGCGCAGATCCGCATGCGCGCCCAGCGTCTGGGTCTTGGCACCGCCCCCGTGCGGCTGGCCGCCGAAACCAACCTGCGCGACATCCTGACGACGCTTGATGCGGAACGCCCGCGCCTGGCGATCATCGATTCGATCCAGACCATGTGGCTCGACACCGTGGAAAGCGCGCCGGGGTCGGTGGCGCAGGTGCGCGCGGCGGCGCATGAGCTGACCACCTTCGCCAAGCGGCGCGGGATCAGCGTCGTCATGGTCGGCCATGTCACCAAGGACGGCCAGATCGCCGGGCCGCGCGTGGTCGAGCACATGGTCGACACCGTCCTCTACTTCGAGGGCGAGCGCGGCCACCAGTTCCGCATCCTGCGCAGCGTCAAGAACCGCTTCGGCCCGGCCGACGAGATCGGTGTGTTCGAGATGACGGGCGAGGGGCTGTCGGAGGTCGCCAACCCCTCGGCCCTGTTCCTGTCGGGGCGCGAGAGGCCGACGCCCGGCTCTGTCGTCTTCGCCGGGATCGAGGGCACGCGTCCCGTCCTTTGCGAAATCCAGGCGCTGGTCGCGCCCACGCCCAATGCCCAGCCGCGCCGGTCGGCGGTGGGCCTTGATGGCGGTCGGCTGGCGATGATCCTCGCGGTGCTCGAGGCGCGCTGCGGCGTTCCCTTCGCCGGGCTCGACGTCTACCTGAACGTGGCCGGCGGGCTGCGCGTGTCCGAACCGGCCGCCGACCTTGCTGTGGCCGCGGCGCTACTTTCGGCGCGCGAAGATACCGAGCTTCCCCTTGATACTGTCGTTTTCGGGGAAATCAGCCTATCAGGTGCGGTGCGGCCCGTTGGGCAGACGGAGTCCCGGCTGAAAGAGGCGCGCAAGCTTGGTTTTGCGCGTGCGATCCTGCCGGAGGGTAGCAAGACGGGGGCGTCGGACGGCGAGCCGGTACAGGCGATACCGGACCTTCCCACGCTGGCGGGGCAAGTATTCGGCGCAGGATAGCGCGTCGGGGAGTGGATTATGGACGGTTTCACGCTGGTCGACGGCATCGTCGCCGTCGTTATCGTGGTTTCGGCGATTCTGGCCTATTCGCGCGGCTTCGTGCGGGAGACCCTGGCCATCGCGGGATGGGTCGCGGCCGCCTTCGTGGCCTTCTTCTTTGCCCCCTCGGTCGAGCCGCTCATGCGCGAGATCCCGGTCGTGGGTGAATTCCTGGGCGACAGCTGCGAGCTGTCGATCATCGCGGCCTTCGCCACGGTCTTTGCCGCAACGCTGATCGTCGTGTCGATCTTCACGCCGCTCTTTTCGGGGGCCGTGCAACGGTCGGCGCTGTCGGGCATCGACCAGGGGCTTGGCTTTCTCTTCGGGGTCGTTCGCGGGGCGCTTCTCGTCGTCGTGGCCCTTGTGGTCTATGACCGCCTCATCGTCAGCGATCCGATCCCCGTGATCGACGACAGCCGTACGGCCAAGGTCTTTGCGCAGGTTTCTGCATCGGTGGACGAACAGATCCCCGATGAGGCCCCGAGCTGGCTGGTACAGCGCTACGAGGATCTGGTGGGGGCCTGCGATGCGCCCACGGTCACGCCGCCGGCAGAGTCCCCGCTCGACGCGCCCGTCGAGGCCCCGGTCGAGTAACAGGCTCCGCATGTCCCCGGCATGCACCCTGCGCAATCCGACACTTCCGCTGCGGCAACGCGCAGCGGGTGACTTCGCCCCGCAACTGTGCGAAATGGTTCAATACCAAACCATCCTCTGATGGATGGGCCGTGTGGAGGAGCGCAAGATGGCCGGAAAGCAATTCGATGTCGTGGTGATCGGGGCAGGGCCGGGGGGCTATGTGGCCGCGATCCGGGCCACCCAACTGGGCCTCAAGGTCGCCATCGTCGAGCGCGAGCACATGGGCGGCATCTGCCTCAACTGGGGCTGCATTCCCACCAAGGCGATGCTGCGATCCTCGGAGGTCTTCCACCTGATGCACCGCGCCAAGGAGTTCGGCCTGAAGGCCGAGGGCATCGGCTATGACCTCGATGCCGTGGTCAAGCGGTCGCGCGCCGTTGCAAAGCAGCTCAATTCTGGCGTCGGTCACCTGATGAAGAAGAACAAGGTCGAGGTCTTCATGGGCACGGCCTCGATCCCCGCCAAGGGCAAGGTGTCGGTCAAGACCGACAAAGGCACCGAAGAGCTGACCGCCAAGAACATCATCCTGGCCACCGGCGCGCGGGCGCGCGAACTGCCGGGGCTCGAGGCCGATGGCGATCTGGTCTGGACCTACAAGCACGCGCTTCAACCCGTCCGGATGCCGAAGAAGCTTCTGGTGATCGGCTCGGGCGCGATCGGCATCGAATTCGCCAGCTTCTACAACACGCTGGGCGCCGACACGACGGTGGTCGAGGTGATGGACCGCATCCTGCCGGTCGAGGATGCCGAGATCAGCGCCTTCGCGAAAAAGAGCTTCGCCAAGCAGGGCATGAAGATCATGGAGAAATCCACGGTCAAGAAGCTCGACCGCGCCAAGGGCAAGGTGACCGCCCACATCGAGACCGGCGGCAAGACCGAGACGATGGAGTTCGACACGGTGATCTCGGCCGTGGGCATCGTGGGCAATACCGAGGGGCTGGGTCTCGAGGCGTTGGGGGTCAAGGTCGACCGCACCCATGTCGTCACCGACGAATTCTGCCGCACGGGTGTGGACGGGATTTACGCCATTGGCGACATCGCCGGCGCGCCCTGGCTTGCCCACAAGGCCAGCCATGAGGGCGTCATGGTGGCCGAGCTTATCGCCGGCAAGAACGATGTCCATCCGGTCAAGCCCGAAGTCGATCGCCGGCTGCACCTATTGCCAGCCCCAGGTCGCCAGCGTCGGCTATTCCGAGGCCAAGGCGAAGGAGCTTGGCTACGAGATCCGGGTGGGCCGTTTCCCCTTCATCGGCAACGGCAAGGCCATCGCGCTCGGAGAAGCCGAAGGCATGGTCAAGACCGTCTTCGACGCCAGGACCGGCGAGCTTCTGGGCGCGCACATGATCGGGGCCGAAGTGACCGAACTGATCCAGGGCTATGTCGTGGGCCGCACACTCGAGACGACCGAGGAAGATCTCATCAACACGGTCTTCCCGCACCCGACGCTCAGCGAGATGATGCACGAATCCGTGCTCGACGCCTATGACCGGGTGATCCACATCTAGGCTCAGGTGTCCCTGCGGGACTTCGCCGGTTCGGCCGGCGGGGCAACTCCCTGGGGAGGACGACGATTGCCGTCTTCGTGCCCAAGGCGATGGGTCTCAGCGCATCATAACGAATTCGCAGGACTTATCTGATCTGAGAGACGCGTTCAGACAGGCTTCTGCCCTCTCTTCCCAAAGTCTCGCTTGATTGCCGGACGCGGGTGGCGCGTCGGGACAGGGTCCCGGAGTGTGAATGGGCTGCGCAATAGTGCTCGACTTCCCGATACGAACGAGAGATCACTTGCTCAGGATCATGTCCCGCCGAGGGCCCCGTGGTCCTGCCGAGCGACACGTAAGATGTCGCGCGTTGAGGCGAGTAGTCTGGTGGAGGTCTCATGAACGAGACGAACAATTTCCACGTCCCACAAATGCAAGGAACCCTTCGAATGAAGACTGAAGAAACACGCGGCGGCAGGAGTGCCGCGGCGGCGGGTGTGCTCGTGCTGATGGCGATGGCCTCGCCCGCGGCGGCGGACGAGGCGGACGCGCGGACGATCCTCGCGGCCATGTCCGACTACATGACCGGACTTGAAACCTTCGGGTTCTCCTACGATTCCACGCTCGAGATCGTCACCACCGACGATCAGAAGATCGGTCTTGCAACGTCCGGGACGGTTTCGGTCGCCAGGCCGGGACGCATCCATGCGACACGGAGGGGCGGCTTTTCGAGTGTGGAGCTTGGCTTTGACGGGAGCACCTTCACGCTGGTCGGCCAGAACACCAATACCTACGCGCAGACCGCGATGGAGGGCAGCGTCGACAGCATGATCGACACGTTGCGCGCCGACTACGGCGTCGTCCTTCCCGGTGCGGACCTTCTGATGGCGAACCCGCAGGACGTCCTTCTCGAGGGCGTGACCGACGTCAAGGATCTGGGGTCCGGCGTGATCGGCGGGCAGGAATGCGATCATATCGCGCTGCGCAATGACGAGCTCGATCTTCAGATCTGGATCGCCCAGGGCGACACGCCCCATCCCTGCCGCTACGTCCTGTCGGCCCGCGGCGTTGCGCACCAGCCGCAGTACGACATCCAGATCAGCGACTGGACAACCGATGTGGCCGCCGACGACCTCATCTGTCGACATCCCCGACGGCGCGACCGAGGTCGATCTCGACGCGGTGACGACGCTGATGCAAGCCCTGCCCGAAATCTTCGTCATTGGAGACGCTCAATGAGACTGATCAAACGCACCAGCGCAATTGCCCTGGCCATCATCCTTGGCATCGCGACGCTTGAAATCGGCGAGAGCTTCAAGGTGCCGGGCCTTCACGGCTTCGGCGGACCGGCCCATGCCATCGTCGGCCGCCCGTTGACGCCCGTCAGCGTCGCAGGTGTCGCGCGCCGGTCGGTCCGACGCTGCGCCGTCGGCGTCTACGTCTGCTAGGAAGACGAACTCGTGTACGGCCTGCACCTAGGGTACGGGCCGCACTCCGACGGAAACGCCGCGCAGGAACTCATGCAAGCGTCGTGGGACCTGCGCGACACATTGAACTCTTTATAGCAGTGGCCTTTTCGGCAACTGCTTCACACAGGGGTCGGCATCGAACCGGCTCCGGACAGCACTGGAAGGAAAGACAGAAGATGAAACGGGTTCTTTTTGGACTGGCGACGGCCGCGGCCCTTGCTGCGCCGATGGCCTATGCGGACGGCGAGGATATGGGGGTGCTCACCTGCAAGCTCACCGACGTCCAGAACGATATCGTGTACACCGAGGAAGAGTTTTCCTGCGAGTTCAAACCCAAGACGGGTGACACGCAGACCTACACCGGCCAGATCAAGGCGATCGGCGTGAACCTGTCGGTGACCAAGGACATGACGATGGTCTGGGCCGTCTTCGCCCCAAGCGACATTGCGGGCACGGCGGACTATCTGAAAGGCCGCTATGTCGGCGGAACAGCCTCGGTCGCGCTTGCCGCCGGTGGGGCCGCCAACGTGCTTGTCGGGGGCACCGAAGAAACCATCACCCTGCAGCCGCTCAGCGTATCTGGCATCAAGGGCACCGGCGTGAATGTCGGAATCGAAAGCTTCGAGCTGATGTAATCAGCGGCAAGGGGCCCGGTTTTCCGGGCCCCTTGCATCCTGAGCCTGGGCGTCCCTGTCCGTTGTCCGACCGCAGTCCGCCAGGGAGTGACCCGAGCCTGCCACGGCTGGCCCGGTCGCCACTCACATCCAGGTGGGGAACACCCCCGTGAAGCATGGACGTGCCGGGACGGGGCGGCTAGAGCGGCGGCATGGAACAGCCAGTGGTCAGAGAGCGCACCGACTGGCTTCTGGTCGCGCTGCTTTACCTCGCGGGACTGGGGGCGGCGGCGCAATACGGAAAGGTCAGCGTGGTCTTCGACCGCCTGCCGGGGGTCTGGCCCGGCGAGGGCGCATCGCTTGGCTTTGCCCTGTCGCTTGTGGGCTTCGTCGGCATCGTGCTGGGTGTGACCGCCGGCATCGTCGTGGCCCGCGTCCGCTACCGGCGCGCGATGCTCTGGGCGCTGACGGCCGGTGCCGCGATTTCGCTCTATCAGGCGACGCTGCCGTCGCTGCCGCTCTTTCTGGCCAGCCGCGTGCTTGAGGGCATGTCGCACCTGGCCATCGTCGTGGCCGCGCCCACGCTGATCGCGCATCTGAGCGCGCCCAAGGACCGGCCGGTCACACTGACGCTTTGGGGCACCTTCTTCGGCGTGGCCTTCACGATCCTCGTCTGGGGCGGGTTGCCCCTGGCCGACCTGTTGGGATTGTCGGGACTGTTCCTTGCCCACGGCGTCTACCTTGCCGCCTTCGCGGTCATCCTCTACGCCCTGCTGCCCCGGATCGAGGGTGCGGTGCCCGATGCCGACCTGTCGCTGCGCGGGATCCTGACGCGCCACGCGGTTATCTATCGTTCGCCCCGACTCAGCGCGCCGGCGCTGGCGTGGCTGTCCTATACCTTCACCTATGTGAGCCTGCTGACGCTGCTGCCGCCCTATCTCGCGCCCGAATTGCGGGCGCTGATCGTCGGCGCGATGCCGCTGGTCAGTATCCTGTCCTCGCTGACGCTGGGGGTCGTGCTCTTGCGGCGCATGTCGGCGGTTTCGGTCATGGTGACGGGGTTCGCGGGGGCGGCCCTGGCGGCGCTTGCGCTGGCGGTGCTGCCGGGAAACGCGGCACTTTGTCTTGCATTGGCCGCGGCACTGGGGCTGGTGCAGGGCGCGGGCTTCGCGGCCGTGCCCGAGCTGAACGCCGAGGTGCAGGACCGCGCGCAGGCCAACGGCGCGCTGGCGCAGACCGGCAATATCGGCAACACGCTCGGGCCGCCCGTGCTGCTTGGGGTGATCGCGCTCGGCGGTTATCCGGTGATGATGCTGGTCGCCGCGGCGGTGCTCGCGCTTGGTATCGTGGGGCAGGGGGTGCTGGCCCGGCGGCGGGCGGCGACATTCTAGGCTGGTTCGCGCTTCGTTCTCATTTTTTCATTGGAGACTCGGGCGCGCCCGACTATCTCTTAACAATCCGTTTCGAGGTGGCAGATGCCTGAGCTGAAGAAGATCGAGGTTCGCGGCGCGCGCGAGCACAATCTCAAGAACATCGACGTCGACATTCCCCGCGACGAGCTGGTGGTGATCACCGGCCTGTCGGGGTCGGGCAAGTCGAGCCTTGCCTTCGACACGATCTATGCCGAGGGCCAGCGCCGCTATGTCGAAAGCCTGTCGGCCTATGCCCGGCAGTTCCTCGACATGATGGAAAAGCCCGACGTCGACCATATCAGCGGCCTGTCGCCGGCGATTTCCATCGAGCAGAAGACGACCTCGAAGAACCCGCGCTCGACCGTCGGCACGGTCACCGAGATCTACGACTACATGCGCCTTCTCTTCGCGCGGGTCGGAACGCCCTACAGCCCGGCGACCGGCCTGCCGATCGAGGCGCAGCAGGTGCAGGACATGGTCGACCGCGTGATGGCGATGGAGGAGGGGACGCGCGCCTATCTTCTGGCGCCGATCGTGCGCGACCGGAAGGGCGAATACCGCAAGGAATTCGTCGAGCTGCGCAAGCAGGGTTTCCAGCGCGTCAAGGTCGATGGAGAGTTTCACGAACTCGACAATCCGCCGACGCTCGACAAGAAGTTCCGCCACGACATCGACGTGGTGGTCGACCGGATCGTGGTGAAGGACGGGCTCGAGACGCGGCTTGCGGATTCGTTCCGCACGGCGCTGGACCTGGCCGACGGTATCGCGATCCTGGAGACCGCGCCGACGGATGCCGAGCCCGAGCGCCTGACCTTCAGCGAAAAGTTCGCCTGCCCGGTGTCGGGCTTCACCATCTCCGAGATCGAGCCGCGCCTCTTCAGCTTCAACGCGCCATTTGGTGCCTGCCCGGATTGCGACGGGCTGGGGGTCGAGCTGTTCTTTGACGAACGCCTTGTCGTGCCGGATCAGACGCTCAAGATCTACGACGGCGCGCTGGCGCCGTGGCGCAAGGGGAAGAGCCCCTATTTCCTCCAGACCATCGAAGCCATCGCCAAGCACTACGAGTTCGACAAGAACACCCGCTGGAAAGACCTGCCCGCCCATGTGCAGCAGGTGTTCCTCTACGGCTCGGGCGAGGACGAGATCCCGTTCCGCTATGACGAGGGCGGGCGGGTCTATCAGGTGTCGCGGCCCTTCGAGGGCGTGATCCCGAACATGGAGCGCCGCTACCGCGAGACCGATTCAAGCTGGATCCGCGAAGAATTCGAACGCTACCAGAACAACCGCCCCTGCCACACCTGCGAAGGCTACCGGCTGCGCCCCGAGGCGCTGGCGGTCAGGATCGCCGGGCTGCATGTCGGGCAGGTCGTGCAGATGTCGATCCGCGAGGCCTTCGACTGGTGCAAGACCGTGCCCGAGCACCTGACGAACCAGAAGAACGAGATCGCCCGCGCGATCCTCAAGGAAATCCGCGAACGGCTTGGGTTCCTCAACAACGTGGGCCTTGAATACCTGACGCTCAGCCGCAACGCGGGCACCCTCTCGGGCGGGGAAAGCCAGCGCATCCGGCTGGCCAGCCAGATCGGGTCGGGGCTGACCGGGGTGCTTTACGTCCTCGACGAACCGTCCATCGGCCTGCACCAGCGCGACAACGGGCGGCTTCTGCAGACGCTGAAGAACCTGCGGGACCAGGGCAACACGGTGATCGTGGTCGAGCATGACGAAGAGGCGATCCGCGAAGCCGACTATGTCTTCGACATCGGCCCGGGGGCCGGGGTGCATGGCGGGCAGATCGTGGCCAAGGGCACGCCGGCCGAGATCGCGGCCGATCCCGCGTCGATCACCGGGCAGTATCTCAGCGGCTCCCGCTCGATTCCCGTCCCGGCCGAGCGGCGGACGGGCAACGGGAAGGCGGTGACAGTGGTGAAGGCCAGCGGCAACAACCTGCGGGACGTGACCGCCGAGTTTCCGCTGGGCCGGTTCGTCTGCGTCACGGGTGTCTCGGGCGGCGGCAAGTCGACCCTGACGATCGAGACGCTGTTCAAGACGGCCTCGATGCGGCTGAACGGCGCGCGTCAGACGCCCGCGCCCTGCGAGACGATCAAGGGGCTCGAGCATCTCGACAAGGTCATCGACATCGACCAGCGCCCCATAGGCCGCACACCCCGGTCGAACCCCGCGACCTACACCGGCGCCTTCACCCCGATCCGCGACTGGTTCGCGGGCCTGCCCGAGGCCAAGGCGCGCGGCTACAAGCCGGGCCGCTTCAGCTTCAACGTCAAGGGCGGGCGCTGCGAGGCCTGCCAGGGCGACGGGCTGATCAAGATCGAGATGCATTTCCTGCCCGACGTCTATGTCACCTGCGAGACCTGCAAGGGCGCGCGCTACAACCGCGAGACGCTTGAAATCCGCTTCAAGGGCAAGAGCATCGCCGACGTTCTTGATATGACGGTTGAAGATGCGCAGGAGTTCTTCAAGGCCGTTCCGTCGATCCGCGAGAAGATGGATGCCCTGATGCAGGTCGGCCTTGGCTATATCAAGGTCGGCCAGCAGGCCACGACCCTCTCAGGCGGCGAGGCGCAGCGCGTGAAGCTGTCGAAGGAGCTGTCGAAGCGGGCCACCGGACGCACGCTCTACATCCTGGACGAACCGACCACGGGGCTGCATTTCGAGGATGTGCGCAAGCTGCTCGAGGTGCTGCATGAGCTGGTTGCGCAGGGCAACTCCGTCGTCGTGATCGAACACAACCTCGACGTCATCAAGACCGCCGACTGGATCATCGACATCGGGCCCGAAGGGGGCGACGGCGGCGGCGAGATCGTGGCGGTCGGCACACCGGAAGAGGTTGCCAAGGTCGATCGTAGCCACACTGGCCGCTATCTGGCCGATATGCTTGGAATTGCGAAAGTCGCGGCCGAATAGGCGCCGATCAGCGCGACAGCTTCCCCGTGCGGCGAGGATTGGTCTGCGGAGCCTGCCAGTCGAGATGCTTGGTGAGCCGCTTGTGGCGGTTTTCCGACTGCATCTCGGCGGTGAGGCCAAGCCAATGGTGCGAGAGGTAGGTCATCAGGACAAGACATATTGCAATCAGCAGGATGTTCAGCATGTCCGGATCCCCCATCGGTTGGCAGCGTCATCTAAGTCAACAATAGGGCGGCGTATCTGATTTGGTCAAACTCTTGCCGCAAATCGTTGAAGATTTGGAGCTTTTCGCGATCTATCCCGCCATTGGACTGGGATTGTTCACTGTTCAGGATCAATCAGGGCGGGCATCACAGGGAATCGCTGCCCGGCCCGGTGGAGTCGTCGGGAACGGCCGGGCTTATCTCGACGCCGGTGCGGCGCATCCTCCGCGCGCGGCGTGGCGCGCCGGATTGTGTGATAGGCTGCACGGCGCGGGGTCAGGGCTGTTCATCGCGGCGGCGGAAACAATTTCTTGGGGAGGGCGTTCAGGGTCATGGATACGATGCGCATGAAGTCGATACTCGTTCTGGTGGCGGCGCTGGCCTTTGCACTGTCCCCTGTCTTTTCCGGCAGCTTCGGCGGGTTCGATCCCAACCGATACCCGGTCCCGCAGATCGACCCGCCGGTCCAGCCCGCCGGCTATGCCTTCTCGATCTGGGGGCTGATCTATCTCTGGCTGGTGGTGTCGACCGTCTACGGCCTCTTCCGCCGCGCCGAGGCGCCGGACTGGGACGCCTCGCGCTGGCCCCTGTTCATCAGCCTCGCGATCGGCGCGGGCTGGATCCCGGTGGCGCAGCAAAGCCCGGTCTGGGCGACGGTGCTGATCCTCGTCATGCTGGTCACGGCGATCCTGGCCCTGATCCGGACCCCGGTGATGGAGGATCGCTGGCTTCTGCGCGCGCCATTGGCGCTTTATGCCGGATGGCTGACTGCCGCCAGCAGCGTCTCGGTGGCCCTTATCGGGGCGGGATACGGCATCGGCTTCGGCGAGGTCGGCTGGGCTTTCGCCGGGTTGGCGCTGGCCCTGGCCGTGGCGCTGGCCGTGCTGCGCACCGCGGGGTGGAGCCCGCTTTATGCCGCGGGGGTCGCCTGGGCGCTGGTCGGCGTTGTCGTCCAGAACGGCACCGGTCAACTCGCTTTGGCGATCGCAGCGGCCCTTGGCGCGGTCGTTGTCCTGGTCGCAGGCCTGATGTGGAACCGGCCGGCGGGGAACCCAGCGTCAGGCGTCGAGGTCGACCCAGACCGGAACGTGGTCTGACGGCTTGTCCTGTCCGCGCATCTCGCGCTCGATCCAGCAGTCGCGCAGCAGGTCCGCGGCCTGCGGCGTCATGAGGACATGGTCGATACGGATGCCGTCGTTGCGGTTCCACGCCCCGGCCTGGTAGTCCCAGAAGGAATAGTGCCCAGGTGCTGCGGTGCGGGCGCGGAACGCCTCGGTGAAGCCAAGGTTCACGATGCGGCGGAAGGCGGCGCGGCTTTGGGGCAGGGCCAGCGCATCCTTGACCCAGGCCTCGGGACGCGCGGCGTCCTCGTCCTGCGGGATGACGTTGTAGTCGCCCGCCATGATCGCCGGTTCCTCGGCCGCCAGCAGCGCCTCGGCCCGCGCCTTCAGCCGCTCCATCCAGTCCAGCTTGTAGTCGTATTTCGGCCCAGGGGCGGGGTTGCCGTTGGGCAGGTATAGGCCGCAGACCCGAACCGGCCGGTCGCCCATCACCGTCGCCTCGATCCAGCGCGCCTGTTCGTCGCCGTCGTCGCCCGGAAGTCCGCGCACCACATCCTCGAGCGGCAGCTTCGACAGGATCGCCACGCCGTTGAAGGACTTCTGGCCATGGGTTTCGACGATATATCCGCGGTCCTCCAGCAGCTCGCGCGGGAAGTTCTCGTCGACCGACTTGATCTCCTGAAGAAGCGCCACGTCGGGCTGCTGCGCGTCGAGCCAGCCGCTCAGCTGCTCGAACCGGGCCTTGATGCCGTTGATGTTGAAGGTGGCGATCTTCATGGGCGGCTCCTCTCCGCCCGGTTCTGCCGGGGAACGCGGCGCAATACAAGCGGATGGACCTCTGCCGCGACCGGTGCGGCACCCCCGATCACCGTTTGCCAGCCGGGCGTCCTTGCCCCTAGTGTTCCGCCCGATGGAATTGTCGGTGATCTTTCTGACCCTTGGGGGTCTGTTTCTGGCCGGGCTCGCCTCGGACCTCATCGGTCGACGGATGCGCCTGCCGCGGGTGACGCTGCTTTTGCTCTGCGGTCTGGCGGCCGGTGGCTCGGGCTTCGGCTGGCTGCCCGAAGCGGCGTTCGAGTGGTACGAGTTCCTGTCGGTCCTCGCGCTGACGCTGGTGGCGTTCCTGCTGGGCAGCTCGCTGACGCGCGACAACCTTGCGCGGCATGGGCGGGTGATCATGTGGGTCTCGATCAGCGTCGTGCTTGTGACGGTATTGATCGTGTCGGCCGGACTGGCGCTGGTCGGCGTCGACCCGGCGCTGGCGCTGATCCTCGGCGCGATCGCCACCGCGACGGCCCCGGCAGCGACGATCGACGTGATCCGGCAAAGCGGTGTCAGGAACGGCTTTACCGACACGATCGAAGGGATCGTCGCGATCGACGATGCCTGGGGCCTGCTGGTGTTCAGCGTGGTCCTGACGGTGGCGGGGGTGATTTCGGGCAACGGGCATGATGGCGCGATCTTCGAGACGCTGCGCGAGATCTTCGGGGCGGTGCTTCTGGGGGTCGCGGTGGGCTTGCCCGGGGCCTATCTCACCGGCCGGATCACCGAGGGCGAGCCCCTTCAGGCCGAGGCGCTGGCCATCGTTTTCCTGACGGCGGGGGCGGCCATGGCCTTCGACGTGTCGTTTCTCATCGCGGGCATGACGGCTGGCGCGGTCGTCGTGAACCTCGCGCGCCATCACGAACGCAGCTTCCACGAGATCGAGCATATCCAATGGCCCTTCATGCTCCTTTTCTTCATCCTTGCCGGATCGTCGCTCGAGTTGCGCGAACTGGCCGCGGTGGGCTGGATCGGGGTCGCCTATGTCGTGTTGCGGATCGTGGCCCGGCTGATCGGCGCCACATTCGGCGCGGTCGTTGGCGGTGCCCCTCGGGGCGAGCGGCCCTATTTCGGCCTGGCGCTGATGCCGCAGGCGGGGGTCGCCGTGGGCATGGCACTTGTGGCGTCGAAGGCCTTTCCCGAACACGGATCGGCGGTGCTTGCCATCACCATCGCCTCGACCGTGGTGTTCGAGCTTTTCGGCCCGCTGGCCACGAACTGGGCGATCCGGCGGGTCGCCGGGCGCGCCTAGGGGCGTGTGAACAAGCGCGTGACCGGGCGGCCGGGGCGGTTGCGATGGCGCGCGGGGTGCGCCATGTGCCGGCCCATCGGGATGGGAGGTGGACATGCTCGACGGAGTGATGCGCCGGGTCATCGACCCGCCGCTGAACCGGATGGGACGGGCCCTGGCGCGCAATGGAATCGGCGCCGATCAGGTGACGCTGGCCGGGCTGATCCTCGGGCTGGTCGCGGCCGGGCTGATCGCGTTCGGTGCTACCTGGCTTGCGCTTCTGCCGCTGTTGCTGGGCCGTCTGGCGGATGGTCTGGACGGTGCTGTGGCGCGGGCCACGCGGCTGACAGACTTCGGGGGCTATTTCGACATCCTTGCCGATTTCGTGTTCTACGGTGCGATCCCGCTGGCCTTCGTGATCCTCGATCCGGCGCAGAACGGACTGGCCGGGGCGTTCCTTCTCTTCAGCTTCTACGTCAACGGGACAAGCTTTCTCGGCTACGCGATCCTGGCTGAAAAGCGGAAGCTCGAGACGTCGTCGCGGGGGGCGAAGACGCTCTATTTCACCGGCGGGCTGCTTGAGGGGACCGAAACCATCGCGTTCTTCGTGGCGCTGTGCCTCGTGCCGCAGTGGTTTGCGCCGATGGCCTGGGTCTTTGGTGGCTTGTGCCTTGTCACCGCCGCCTCGCGCCTTCTGCTGGCGCGGCGGGTGTTCGACGGGGGCTGAGCCTTACATCGAGAACGACGTGCCGCAGCCGCAAGAGGAACTGGCGTTGGGGTTGTCGATCACGAACCGCGCGCCGATCAGCTCGTCCGAGAAGTCGATCACGGCATTGGCGAGAAACGGCAGCGAGACGCTGTCGACCACGACCTTCTGACCTTCGCCCTCGAGGACAAGGTCGTCCTCGGCGGGGTCGTCGAGCTTGATCTCGTACTGAAAGCCCGAGCATCCACCCCCTTCGACCGCGACGCGCAGGGCCTTGGCCTCTTCGGCCGCGGCATTGATCTCGGCCAGCCGCGCGAAGGCGCGGTCGGTCACTTTCGGTGGGAGGGCAAGGTCCATGGCTCGGGTCCGTCCGCTGAGTGTCCCTTCAAGATAGGCTGCGGCCGGCGCGCCTGCAAGCGGGCGCTGCCGTGGCTTGAGGTGGTTGACGACGCTTGTGATGGCGCTAACACCGCCGGAAAGGGCCGCCGCAACTCGGCCCGTGATGATCGGGGGCTGCGATGACCGGAACCGGCGCGACGTGGTGGCAGGACGCCACCGGATACCAGATCTACCCGCGCAGCTTCTGCGACAGCAACGGGGACGGGATCGGGGACATCCCCGGCATTCTTTCACGTCTCGATCACCTGGCTGATCTGGGCATCGGCTTTGTCTGGCTGTCGCCGGTCTATGCCTCGCCCATGGCCGACAACGGCTATGACATCGCCGACTACTACGCCATCGCGCCCGAGTTCGGCACGCTGGACGATTTCGACCGGCTGGTGGCCGAGGCCCGGGCGCGCGGCATCGGGATCGTGATGGACCTCGTGGTCAATCACACCTCATCGGCGCATGCCTGGTTCCGCACCGCCTGTGCCGACCCGGCGTCGCCCGAACACGCCTTCTACATCTGGCGCAATCCGGCCCCGGACGGCGGCCCGCCCGACGACCAGCGCGCCTGTTTCGGTGGACCGGCCTGGAGCTTCGTGCCCGAGGTGGGGAAGTACTATTTCCACTTCTTCAGCCCCGAGCAACCCGACCTCGACTGGCAGAACCCGGCGGTGCGGGCCGAGGTCTACCGCATGATGAACTGGTGGTTCGACCGGGGCATTGCGGGCTTCCGGATGGATGTGATCAGCCTGATCGGCAAGGACGTGGACGCGCGGATCTACGAGGAGGGGCCATACCTCCACCAGTTCTTGCAGGAGATGCACCGTGAAACGCTGACAGGCCGCGACGTGGTGACGATCGGGGAAAGCTGGTCGGTCTCGACCCGGACCGCGCCGCTTTACTGCGGGCGCGACCGGGCCGAGCTCGACATGGTGTTCCAGTTCGCCCATGTGCAGGAAGGCTGGGACCCGCTGCATGGCAAGTGGAAACCCCGGCCCTTCGACCTCGTCGCCTTCAAGCGGGTGATGAACGACTGGCAGAAGGCGCTGGCTGATGATGGCTGGAATTCGCTCTTCCTGTCGAACCACGATCTGCCGCGGCAGGTGTCGAAATACGGGGACGACGGCGACTACCGCGTGCGGTCGGCCAAGTGCCTTGCCACAGTCCTCCACCTGATGAAGGGCACGCCCTTCGTCTACCAGGGCGAGGAGATCGGCATGACCAACGCCCGGTTCACCCGGCTGGACCAGTTCCGTGATGTCGAGACGCTGGGCCAGTTTGCCGATCAGAGTGCTGCGGGCGTGTCCGAGGCTGCGTTCATCGCGGGGGCCAACGCCAATGGCCGCGACAATGCCCGCACGCCGATGCAGTGGAGCGGCGCGGCGCAGGCCGGGTTCACCAGCGGCACGCCGTGGATCGAGGTCAACCCGAACCACGCAGACATCAACGTGGCCGCGGACCGGGCGGACCCCGACGGGGTCTTCGTCCACTATCGCCGTCTGATCGCCGCGCGAAAGGCGCATCCGGTGATCGTCCATGGCCGCTATCTGCCCTTCGCCGAGGATCATCCGCAGGTCATGGCCTACGCGCGGGTGCTGGGCGGTACGACCCTTGCCGTGATCGCCAATGTCTCGGGGCAGGAGGCCCGTTTCGATGTGCCCGACGGCCTCGCCGTCTCCGGCCGCTGCCTGGTGGCCAACGTCGCGCCCCGTGCCGAGGTGCGGGGCCGCATCACGCTGGCGCCCTGGGAGGCCGTCGCGATCCTTGCCGGCTGACACGGCCCTTGCATCGCGCAGCGGCCGGGTTCAGACCGGGGCATCGAGCCCGGAACCTCACCGCCGATGAGCCGCACCGAACCCGAACCACCACAATCGCGCGTCTGGCGCCGGCTGCCGGCGGGTATCTGGGCGCTTGGCTTCGTCTCGCTCCTGATGGATGTCTCGTCCGAGATGATCCACGCGCTTCTGCCGGTCTACCTTGTCGCCGGTCTGGGGGCCTCGGTTCTGGCGGTCGGGATCATCGAGGGCATCGCCGAGGCGACGGCGGCGATCACCAAGGTCTTCTCGGGCGCGCTGAGCGACCGGATCGGTCGACGCAAGGGGCTGGCGCTGGCGGGCTATGGCCTGGCGGCGGTGACCAAGCCGGTCTTCGCGCTGGCGGGATCGGTCGGCTGGATCGTCGCCGCGCGTTTCGTCGACCGGGTCGGCAAGGGCATTCGCGGCGCACCGCGCGACGCGCTGGTGGCCGAGATCAGCCCGCCGGGACTGCGCGGCGCAAGCTTCGGCCTGCGCCAGTCGCTCGACACGGCGGGGGCTTTCCTCGGGCCGCTTCTGGCGATCGGCCTGATGTGGGTTTTCGCGGGCGACATCGTTTCGGTGTTCTGGGTGGCGGTGATTCCGGCCATGCTTTCGGTGGGCCTTCTGCTCTTCGCGGTGCGCGAACCCGACCGCCCGGCCGAGCTGCGCAAGGTCGCCAATCCGCTGTCGCGGCGCGAGATGGGGCATCTGCCGGCCGCCTACTGGGTGACCGTCGGGCTGGCCTTCCTCTTCACGCTCGCGCGCTTCAGCGAGGCCTTCCTGATCCTGCGCGCGGACTCGCTTGGCCTGTCGGTGGCGCTGGTGCCGCTGATCCTGGTCGTGCTGAACCTCGCCTATGCGTTTTCGGCCTATCCGGCGGGCGCGATCTCGGATCGCATGGACCGGGCCTCGGTCCTTCTTGTGGGGCTGGTCGTCCTTGTCGCTGCGGATCTTGTCCTCGCGTTCTCGGCCGGGCTGCCCGGCCTGTTTCTGGGCGTGGCGCTCTGGGGGCTGCACATGGGGCTGACGCAGGGCATCCTGTCGACCCTCGTGGCGGACACGGCACCGGCCGAATTGCGCGGCACGGCCTTCGGGGTGTTTAACCTCGTCACCGGCGTGGCACTGCTTCTGGCCAGTGCGGTCGCGGGGGCGCTGTGGGACGGGATCGGCCCCCAGGCGACGTTCCTGGCGGGCGCGGCGCTTTCGGCGGCCACGGCGGTCGGGCTGGTGGGGCTGCAACTTCGCCGGCGCCGCGCAAAAGCCGGCGTGACCCGCGATTGACGGCGCTTTGCGCCTTCGATCCGGCGGGAAATGCCCTATAGAGAGCAGCGGGACAGGATTTGAGACAGGCAGGCCATGCGCGCGCCCTATGCATCCGACCCCGCGCAGAGCCGCGGGCGGCTATATCCGGAAGAGGAAAGCACCTTCCGGACGTGCTTTCAGCGCGACCGCGACCGCATCATCCATTCCTCCGCCTTCCGCCGCCTCAAGCACAAGACGCAGGTCTTCATCGAGCACGAGGGCGACTATTTCCGCACGCGGCTGACCCATTCGATCGAGGTGGCGCAGGTCGCGCGCACCATCGCGGGGGCGCTCGACCTCGACACCGAACTGACCGAGGCGGTGGCGCTGGCGCATGACCTCGGCCACACGCCCTTCGGCCACACCGGCGAGGACGCGCTCGAGCGGCTGATGGCGCCCTATGGCGGCTTCGACCACAACGCGCAGGCGATCCGCATCGTGACGTCGCTGGAGCGGCACTATGCCGATTTCGACGGGCTGAACCTGACCTGGGAGACGCTCGAGGGCCTGGCCAAGCATAATGGCCCGGTCACCGGGCCGCTGCCCTACGCGCTGGCCGATTACAACGCGCGCCACGATCTCGAGCTTGCACACCCATGCCAGCGCCGAGGCGCAGGTCGCGGCGATTTCCGACGACGTGGCCTACAACCATCACGACCTGCACGACGGGCTGCGGGCCGAGCTTTTCTCGACCGACGAACTCGCCGCCCTGCCGATCCTGCAGGACTGCTTTGCCGAGGTCGACCGCCGCTATCCCGGCCTCAACTACTACCGCCGCCGGCATGAGGCGCTGCGCCGGTTCTTCGGCGTGCTGGTCGAGGATGTGATCGCCGTGGCGCGGACCCGCCTGGCCGAGATCGACCCGCAGAGCGCGGCTGACGTGCGCCACGCAGGCCGCACGGTCATCCGGTTCTCGCAGCCGCTCTTCGAGGACCTCAAGGTCACCCGCGCCTTCCTATTCGAACGGATGTACCGTGCGCCCAGCGTCGTGAAGATGCGCGCCGAGGTGACGGCCATGATCGACGAACTCTTTCCCTTCCTCATGGCCCATCCCGACCGCCTGCCCAAGCAGTGGCGCAAGGACGTGGAAGAGGCGCATGGCGAGACCGCTCTGGCGCGGATCGTCGCCGACTACATCGCCGGCATGACGGACCGTTTCGCGATCCAGACCCACGAGCGGCTGGTGGCCGGCTGATGGCGGTCACGGGGGGCGAGGGCGGCCTGACCCCGGTGACGGCGGTGGCGCTTGTCGGCGCCGTCGGCGTCGGCGCGCAATGGCTGGCCTGGCGGCTGAAGCTGCCGGGCATCGTTGTCATGCTTGCGGCGGGTGTTCTGATCGGGCCGGTCTTCGGACTGCTCGACCCCGAGCGCGATTTCGGGGCGGTGACCCAGCCGGCGATCTCGCTTGCCGTTGCGGTGATCCTGTTCGAAGGCGGGCTGACGCTGAACTTCCAGGCGCTGCGCGATGCCGCCAAGGGGGTGACGCGGCTGGTGGTGATCGGTGCGCCGCTTGGCTGGCTTCTGTCGACGCTGGCGCTGCGCTACGGTGCCGGGCTGTCGTGGGAAAGTTCGGCGGTCTTCGGCGGGATCATGATCGTGACCGGTCCGACCGTGATCGCGCCCCTCTTGCGACAGGCGCGCCTCGCCCGGCGACCGGCCATGCTGCTGCAGTGGGAAGCCATCGTCAACGACGCCATCGGCGCGCTTGCGGCGGTGCTGGCCTTCTCGATCGTGCTGGTTCTCCAGACCTCGACGACCGTGGCCGAGGCCGCCGGCGGCTTTGTGCTCGGGATCGGGGTCGCGACGCTGGCCGGGGCGGCCGCGGGCTTCGGGCTGGCGCAGGTGTTCCGGCTGGGCAAGGTACCCGAATACATGAAGGTGCCGGTGCTTTTCGTGACGCTTCTGGCGGTCTTCGCCCTGTCGGACCGTGTTCTGCACGAAAGCGGTCTGCTCGCGGTGACGATCATGGGCATCGTGATCGCCAACGCCAATCTGCCGTCCTATGACGAGATCCGCCGTTTCAAGGAAAACGCCACCGTCCTTCTGGTCTCGGGCGTGTTCATCCTTCTGGCCGCGTCGATCGACTTTGCGGCCCTTGGCCGGCTCGACTGGCGCGCCGCCTTCTTCGTCGCGCTGGTGGTCCTGGCGGCGCGACCGCTCACGGTGATCCTGGCGCTGCTGGGCAGCGGGATCCCGCCGCGCGAGGTCTTGCTCGTCGCCCTGACGGGGCCGCGCGGGGTGGTTCTTGTCGCCGTGGCGGGCCTTTTCGGCGAGCGTCTTGTCAGCCTTGGGGTCGAGGACGGCGCACTTATCGGCCCGCTGGCCTTCGTTCTGGTGGCCGCGACCGTGGTCCTTCACGGCTTCACGCTTGCGCCCTTCGCGCGAGCGCTCGGGTTGACCGCCACGGGCACGCCCGGTGTGCTGATCGTGGGCGGATCGCGCTGGACCACCGCGCTGGCCGAAACCCTTGGCCGCGCAGACATTCCGGTATTGGTCGCCGATTCCAACCGGCAGCACCTGCGCAGTGCCCGCAGTGCGGGTGTGCCGATCTTTTTCGGCGATGTGCTGTCGGAAGCGGCCGAGCACCGGATCGACTTCGTGGGGTTTTCCAAGGTTCTGGCGGCCAGCGACAACGATGCCTACAATACCCTTGTCGCGACTGATTTCGGCAGCGAACTGGGACGTGAGAACGTCTTTCAGGTGCGGCGCGAGAACGCAAATGGCGCGCGCCATGCGTTGCCGGCGTCGCTTGGGGGGCGTCCCTTCGGTGACGACGCGACCTATCGCGACTACGAACTGCGGATCTGGGAGGGCTGGCGGTTCCGGCTGACGCGCCTCACCGGAACCTACGATTTCGAGGCCTGGCGCGCCGATCGTCCGGACGCTGTTCTGATCGGGGTCATCGACCCGGCCGGACGGCTGCACTTCGTTTCGGATGATGCGCCCGGCAAGCCGGGCGATGGCGCACGCCTCCTGAGCCTTCAGCCGCCCAGGTCCGAAAGCGAGGACGACCCTGCGGCGGGCGGCGGCGTTGACCCCGAGGATGGGCCTGCTAAACCCGGCGCAACGCCCAAGGACAGCAGCACATGAACCTCTTTTCGGACATTCGCACACTCGTGATCGAAACGCTCGACGCCATGGTGGCCGAGGGCGATCTGCCCACCGGTCTCAACTACGGCGCCGTCACGGTCGAGCCGCCGCGCGATGCCGGTCACGGCGACATGGCGACGAACGCGGCGATGGTGCTGGCCAAGCCCGCCGGGCTGCAACCGCGTGGCATCGCCGAGGCGCTGTCGGCCCGGCTGACCGGCGATCCCCGTGTCGAGCGGGCCGAGGTCGCGGGTCCGGGCTTTCTCAACCTGCGCCTGGCACCGCAGGTCTGGCACGACATCGTGACCGAGGCGATCGACGCAGGCCGGACCTTTGGCCATTCCGGCATGGGCGCGGGCGTGAAGGTCAACGTGGAATTCGTTTCGGCCAACCCCACCGGACCGCTCCATGTCGGCCACACGCGGGGCGCTGTCTTCGGCGACGCGCTGGCCAGCCTGCTGGAATTCGCAGGCTACACTGTGACGCGGGAATACTACATCAACGACGGCGGCGCGCAGGTCGATGTGCTGGCGCGCTCGGCCTACGAGCGCTACCGCGAGGCCTGCGGCCATGCCCCCGAGATCGCCGAGGGGCTTTATCCCGGCGACTACCTCGTCCCGGTGGGCGAGGCGCTGAAAGAGACCTTTGGCGAAAGCCTGCTCGACAAGCCCGAGTCCGACTGGCTGGACGAGGTGCGCGCCTTTTCCACCGAGCGGATGATGGCGCTGATCCGCGAGGATCTGGCCGCCCTCGGCGTGACGATGGACGTCTATTTCAGCGAAAAGGCGCTTTACGGCACCGGGCGGATCGAGGCCGCGCTGGCCGCGCTCAAGCAGCGGGGCCTGATCTACCAGGGCGTGCTGGAGCCGCCCAAGGGCAAGACCCCCGAGGACTGGGAGCCGCGCGAGCAGACGCTGTTCCGTTCGACCGCGCATGGCGACGACGTCGACCGGCCAGTGATGAAGTCGGACGGCGGCTGGACCTATTTCGCCCCCGACATCGCCTATCACTACGACAAGATCACGCGCGGTTTCGACGAGCTGATCGACATCTTCGGCGCGGATCACTCCGGCTACGTCAAGCGGATGAAGGCCGCCGTTTCGGCCTTGTCGGACGGATCGGTGCCGCTCGACATCAAGCTCACCCAGTTGGTGCGGCTCTTCAAGAACGGCGAGCCGTTCAAGATGTCCAAGCGCGCGGGCAACTTCGTGACCCTGCGCGATGTGGTCGACCAGGTCGGGCCGGACGTCACCCGCTTCGTGATGCTGACGCGCAAGAACGACGCACCGCTCGATTTCGACTTCGACAAGGTGCTCGAACAATCGAAGGACAACCCGGTCTTCTATGTGCAATACGCCCATGCCCGGGTGCGCAGCGTGATGCGCAAGGTCGAGGAGTTGGGCCTCGACTATTCCGACCAGCCCCGGTTGCGCGACGAGGCCGAGTTCGCGGTGGCGCGCAAGATCGCCGAATGGCCGCGGCTGGTCGAGATCGCGGCCCGCAACCACGAGCCGCACCGGGTGGCCTTCTACCTCTACGAGCTGGCGTCGGACTTCCACGCGCTCTGGAACCGCGGCAACGACGATCCGTCGCTCCGTTTCGTGCAAGAGGGCGATCCGGAGGCCACCGCTGCGAAAATTGCGCTTCCACGTGCCGTGGGCGTTGTTATTTCCGCAGGTCTTGGTATTCTGGGTGTGACACCGGTCGAGGAATTGCGCTGAAAAATCAAGCGCCCGCCCGGCGTCGAGAGCAGTCGAAGCACCCGGCAAAGACCGGGGCCGGAAAAGAGGCACGGGCATAATGGCGGATTTCAGCTATGACGACGCCTATGGCGTCGACGAGGCGACACAGGGCGCGTCGGTGACAACCATACTCAACTGGGCAGGGGCGATCGTGTCGCTGACCCTTCTGGGCGGTCTGGCCTGGTGGGGATGGCAGCTTCTGGTGCGCGATGTCTCGGGCGTGCCCGTGATCACCGCGCTCGAGGGGCCGATGCGGGTCGCCCCCGAGGATCCGGGCGGCATCATCGCGGAACATCAGGGCCTTGCGGTCAACCGAATCCCCGCCGTGGGCGAGGCGGCGCCGGGGGCCGAGATGGTCGTCCTGGCCCCGATGCCGAGCGAACTGACCGAGGAAGACGGCGCGATGGCGACGCTTCTTCCCGATGCAGCCCCCGAAGAACCAGCGACATCCGGGTCGGTCGATGGCGGGGAAGCGACCTTCGCGGCGCCCAACCTGTCGCCGACCGATCTGGCCGTGCTGACCGCGCTGGCGGAACTGGAGCCCGATCTTGTGGCGGAACCGGCGGTGGCGCGCGTAGGGGACGCCCAGATCGTGCAGGCCTCCGCCGTCGTGGGCGGCATCGCGGCGTCGCCGCGCCCGCTTCCACGCCCCGCGGTCCGTGCCGCCGCGCCTGTGCAGACGGCAGCCGTGGCGGACACGCTCCCCGACGCCGCCGCCATCGACGCGGCGCTGGCCGTTGAAGGCGCGGTAACGCCGGTCTCGACCGCCTCGGCCGGGCTCGACGTCGACCCCGCCGCTGTTGTCCCGGGCACGCGACTGGTCCAGCTTGGCGCCTTTCCGTCCGAGGCCGACGCCGTCGCCGAATGGGCGCGCATCGAAACCGCCTTCGGCGACTACCTGGGCGACAAGCAACGGGTGATCCAGCAGGCTGAAACCGGCGGGACGACCTTCTACCGGCTGCGCGCGATGGGCTTCACCGACCTCAGCGACGCGCGGCGCTTCTGCGCGGTCCTTGTGGCGGGCGAGGCAAGCTGCATCCCCGTGGTCGCACGGTAATCCCGCGATGGGGCAGGGGGCCTATATCCTTGGATGCAAGGGCCCCCGCCTGACCCCGGAGGAAGCGGCCTTCTTCGCCGAGGCCCGGCCCTGGGGCTTCATCCTGTTCGCCCGCAACGTCGAAGACCCCGACCAGCTGCGCCGCCTGACCGGCGACCTGCGCGCCTCGGTCGGCCGCGACGCCCCGATCCTGATCGACCAGGAAGGCGGGCGCGTTCAGCGCCTGCGCGCGCCGCACTGGCGCGAATGGCTCCCCCCGCTTGACGAGGCTACCCGCGCCGGACCCGACGCCGCGCGGGTCTTCGCGCTGCGCTATCGCCTGATCGCCGCCGAACTCCGCGCAGTCGGGATCGACGTGAACTGCGCACCGACCTGCGACCTCGCCCGGCCCGAGACGCACGCGATCCTGCGCAACCGCTGCTATGGCGCCGATGTCGAAACGGTGGTGCCGCTGGCCCGCGTGGTGGCCGAGGCGCTGATGGCCGGCGGCGTCCTGCCGGTAATCAAGCACATGCCGGGCCACGGCCGCGCCACCGTCGACAGTCACCGAGACCTGCCGCGCGTCGCCACGGACGCGGCTACCTTGCGCGCCACCGACTTCGCCGTCTTCCGCGCCCTCAACGATCTGCCCATGGGCATGTCGGCGCATCTGGTGTTCGAGGCGCTGAGCGATCGCCCCGCCACGATCGACCCCGCGATGGTCGCGCTCATCCGCGACGAGATCGGCTTCGGTGGGCTCCTGATGACCGACGACATCTCGATGGAGGCGCTGGAGGGGACAGTGGCCACGCGCGGCGCCGCGGCCCTCGCGGCCGGTTGCGACCTCGTTCTGCACTGCAATGGCGACATGGACGAGATGGTGACCCTTCCGGGCGCTCTCGGGGACATGTCGCCGACCGCGCAGGCGCGGGCCGAGGCGGCGCTCGCCTGCCGCCCCGCGCCGGAGCCGATTGACATCGCCGCGGCAGAGGCCGAACTTGACAGCCTGATGGCGAAGCGGGCGGCAGGCTGAGATGGACGACGCATTCGATGCGGTCGAGGCGCGGCGGCAGGCCGAAGCGCTGATCGTCGATGTCGACGGGTTCGAGGGGCCTCTCGACCTGCTGCTCACCCTGTCGCGCACCCAGAAGGTCGACTTGCGCAAGATCAGCGTTCTTGCCCTTGCCCGCCAGTACCTTGCCTTCATCGACCAAGCGAAGGCGCTTCGGATCGAGCTTGCCGCGGACTACCTCGTGATGGCGGCCTGGCTCGCCTTTCTCAAGTCCCGCCTGCTTTTGCCGCCCGACCCGGCCGATGAGGGTCCCTCGGGCGAGGATCTGGCCGCGCATCTGGCGTTCCAGCTCGAGCGGCTTCAGGCCATGCGCGAAGCCTCCGCCCGGCTGATGGCGCGCGACCAGAAGGGGCGCGATTTCTTCGCGCGCGGCCTGACCGAGGACGTGACCCGCGTGCGCCGCGTCAAGTGGACTGCCACGCTTCTCGATCTGATGCAGGGCTATGCCCGCATCCGCACCAAGGACGAGTTCCGCCCTTATGCGATGGACCGCGAACACGTGATGACGATGGAACAGGCGCTCGACCGGATGCGCCATCTTATCGGATTCGCGGGCGAGTGGACGGACCTGGCCAGCTACCTGCCCGAGGGCTGGGAGGTGTCGCCCGCCCGCCGCCGCTCGGCCACGGCCTCGCATTTCGCGGCCTCGCTCGAGATGGCGAAGGCCGGACAGATCCAGATCCGCCAGAGCGGCCTCTTCGAGCCGATCCAGATCCGCCGGGTTCCCGAATGAGCGACGAGGCAGAACCCGGGTCGGCGGAAGCTGGTGCGCCGCGCGACAGCCTGTTCGAGGCCCCGCCGCTGGCCGAGCAGGAGCGTATGGTCGAGGCGATTCTCTTCGCCACGGCGGAACCTGTCGGCGTGGCCGAGCTCAATGCCCGGATGCCGCACGGGGCGGACGCGGCGGCCGCGCTTGAACAGCTGCGCAAGCGCTACGACGGGCGCGGGGTGCAGGTGGTCCGCGTGGGCGACCGCTGGGCGATCCGCACCGCGTCCGATCTCGGCTTCCTGATGCAGAAGGAAACGGTCGAGACCCGCAAGCTCAGCCGCGCCGCCATCGAGACGCTGGCGATCATCGCCTACCACCAGCCGGTCACCCGCGCCGAGATCGAAGAGATCCGGGGCGTGTCGGTCAGCCGGGGCACGATCGATCAGTTGCTGGAACTGGAATGGATCCGCTTCGGCCGCCGACGCCTCACGCCGGGGCGTCCCGTGACCTATGTCGTGACCGAATCGTTCCTTGATCATTTCGGGCTGGAAAGCGCCCGCGATCTGCCGGGCCTGAAGGAATTGCGCTCGGCCGGACTTCTCGAAAGCCGTCCGCCCCCGGGCACGCCGTTGCCCGAGGACGACGAGGACGGCGACCAGGTCGACATGTTCGAGGACGACGCCTGACCCGGGTTCCTGGTCCAGCGGATTTCTTCTGGCGGAAAATATCTCGGGGGAGGACCCGCGTCAGCGGGGCCGGGGGCAGCGCCCCCGCGATCCTGCGTCCGGGCCCCTAGGCGTCGGCCCTCGCGCCCTGTGCGCCGCGTTCGCGGTAGGGCGTGACACCGTATTGCGCGCGGTAGCATTTCGAGAAATGCGAGGGGCTGGTGAAGCCGCAGGCCAGCGCCACGTTGATCACGCTCATGTCGGTCTGCAACAGCAGATTGCGCGCCTTCTGGAGCCTCAGTTCCATGTAGTACCGCTTGGGGCTGCGATTGAGGTAGCGCCGGAACAACCGTTCGAGCTGCCGGGTCGACATGCCGACCTGGCGGGCCAGCGCGGCGGGGCTGATCGGTTCCTCGATGTTGGCTTCCATCATCAGGATCACCTGCGACAGGCGCGGATGGCGCACGCCGATCCGGGTCGGCACGCTCAGGCGCTGGCTGTCCTGATCGGTGCGGATCGAGGTGTAGATCAGCTGGTCCGCGACAGCGCTGGCCAGTTCCTCGTTGTGATCGTCGGCGATGATCTTGAGCATGAGGTCGATCGATGCGGTGCCGCCGGCGGTGGTATAGCGGTTCCCATCCATCACGAAGACCGATTTCGTCAGCGTCACATTCTCGAAATCTTCGGCGAAGCTGTCGTGGTTCTCCCAGTGGATCGTCGCCCGGCGCCCGTCGAGCAGCCCGGCGCGGGCAAGGGTGTAGCTGGCCGTGCAGAGCCCGCCCACCGGCGCACCGTGGCGTGCCTCGCGCCGCAGCCAGTTCAGGAGCCGCCGCGTCGTCGCCTGCGCCACGTCGAGCCCGCCGCAAAGCATGATCGTGTCCTCGCGCGGGATCTCGTCGAGGTCGCCATCGAGCGCGAAGGCGATCCCCGCCGAGCAGGTGATGGTCTTCCCGCCCTCGCCGATCACGCGCCAGTCATAGAGCGGCTTGCCGGCCATCCTGTTGGCGATCCTCAGCGCCTCGACGGCGCTGGCAAAGCACAGAAGGGTGAACCGGTCGAGCAGGACGAAGACAAAGCGCCGGGGGCGGATGTCGGTGAAGGTCACCTCCACGGGCTGCCACGCCGTCTCCACCATGCGTCTCCTGTTCTTCGCAACCGCGTGCTGACCGAAACAGGTTTGCAGGGCGGGATCAAGAGACCGGGACCGCGCGTCTGCGCGATCGGGGACGCCGACGGGGGACGCGGGAACATGCTTTGACCCCAAGGGGCGAAGAAGATTTCAGGTGTTTTCCTTCATCGCTGCCTGACCTATAAGCGACCGCCGATAGCGCTGACGGAGTGACGACGATGAGTGAGTGGCAGAAAACCGACTGGCGGACCAAGCCGCGGGTGCAGATGCCCGACTATCTGGACGCGTCCGCCCTGGGCGCCGTCGAGGCCAAGCTTGCGTCCTATCCGCCGCTTGTCTTCGCGGGCGAAGCGCGCCGGCTCAAGGCGGAACTGGCCAAGGCATCTCGCGGCGAGGCATTCCTGCTCCAGGGCGGCGATTGCGCCGAGAGCTTTGCCGAGTTCTCGGCCGACAACATCCGCGACACCTTCAAGGTGATGCTGCAGATGGCGATGGTGCTGACCTACGGCGCCAAGGTGCCGGTGGTGAAGGTCGGACGCATGGCCGGCCAGTTCGCCAAGCCGCGCAGCGCGCCCACCGAGGTGAAGGGCGAGCAGGAGCTTCCCAGCTATCGCGGCGACATCATCAACGAGCTGGACTTCACGCCAGAGGCGCGGATCCCGAACCCGGCCAAGATGCTCGAGGCCTATACCCAGTCGGCGGCCACCCTGAACCTTCTGCGTGCCTTCTCGAAGGGCGGGTTCGCCGACATGCACCGGGTGCATTCCTGGACGCTGGGCTTCACCGACCGCGACGAGGCCGAGAAGTACCGCGACATCGCCAACCGCATCCAGGACACGCTCGACTTCATGGCCGCCGCCGGGATCGACGGATCGACGACGCATGAATTCGCCACGGTCGACTTCTACACCAGCCACGAGGCGCTGCTTCTGGAATACGAAGAGGCGCTGGCCCGGGTCGAATTCGACCTCCGGCCAGTGGATCGCGGGATCGGGCCACATGATCTGGATCGGCGACCGCACGCGGCAGCCCGACGGCGCGCATGTGGAATTCGCACGAGGCGTGCAGAACCCGATCGGGCTGAAATGCGGCCCCACGACCACGCCCGAGGACCTGAAGGTCTTGATGGCCAAGCTCAATCCCAAGAACGAGGCCGGGCGGCTCACGCTGATCGCCCGGTTCGGCGCGGGAAAGGTCGGCGACCATCTGCCCCGCCTGATCCGGACGGTCGAAGAGGAGGGCGCGAAGGTGGTCTGGTCCTGCGACCCGATGCACGGCAACACGATCAAGTCGACCTCTGGCTACAAGACCCGGCCGTTCGAGCTGGTGCTGCGCGAAGTGCGCGAGTTCTTCGCGGTCCATGCTTCGGAAGGCACGATCCCCGGCGGTGTCCATTTCGAAATGACCGGCCGCGACGTGACCGAATGCACCGGCGGCGTGCGCGCGGTCACCGACGAGGATCTGAGCGACCGCTATCACACCGCCTGCGATCCGCGTCTCAACGCATCGCAATCGCTGGAACTGGCCTTCCTCGTGGCCGAGGAGTTGACGAACCGGCGCCTTGCGACGGCGCGCGCCGCCGCCGTCTGAGGCAGGAGACAATAGCAAACGGATGGCGGGCGGCCCGGTCGGGCCGCCCGTTCTCGTTCAGCCTAGCGTGGAAGCTGCGGTGTTGCCCGGGTCGATCCGCCGGCGGGCAAGGCCAAGAATCTCGGGCCGGCGCGGGGGGCGGCCGATCCGCCCGCTCATCGACAGCGCCCCCAAGAGATGCTGCGCCTCGCCCGGTCCCGATCCCAGCGGCAAGAGGACCATGCCGCCCGTGAGCGCCGGCCGCCCGATCGAGGCGCGGCAGCGTAAGCCAGCGCGCAGGACGGCGGGACTGGTGAAGGCGGTCTCGAGCGCCTCGGCCAGGCGGTCCCGGGTGTGCGGCTCGAACAGGGCCGAGATCGGCAGGCCGCGCACCTCCATCCCCAGAAGCGCCGAAAGGTGACTGCCCGCCACGCGGAAACGCGCGAGGCCCGGCGCGACCCGTTCCAGGATGAAGGCATGTGCAAGCGCGCCGGTCATCGCGCCGGGCACGATGTCGTCCCGGTCAGGCATCGGGCGCCCGTCGCGGAGCCCTTCCCAACACTCCTCGACCAGTCCAAGCACCGGCTGACGCTGCTGGGCCCGCGCGGCATCCAGCGAAATCACGTTCGAATGTGCCATGTCGTGCAACATCTGGGTCTTCCCGTGCCGGGCCGCCCGTGGTTGCCGAGGATCGGAGCCTCTGGTAACGCTGGCGGCCATGGTTTCCATTGCCTTAAGATGCCACGGCAGGGCGCGGAAATCCGCGACAATCTTACCAAAGGGTTAACGGCATGACGCGCTCGATGACCGGTTTCGCGACAGCGCGGGGCAGTTCGGGGGACTGGAGCTGGGTCTGGGACCTGCGGTCGGTCAACGGGCGGGGCCTCGATCTGCAGGCTGCGGATGCCCGACTGGATCGAGGGGCTGGAACAGGCGGCGCGCGGCCGGCGCTTCAGGCGGCGGTATCGCGCGGCAACGTCACGCTGTCGCTGCGCATCTCGCGCGCTGCCGGGGCCGGGACGGCGCTGCTGGACCGGGAGACGCTGGTGCGCACCGTGTCGGTCCTGCGCGAGATCGAGGATCTGGCGGCCGAGCATGACCTGGCCGTGCGCCACGCCACAGCAGCCGAGATCGCGGCCCTGCCGGGTGTGCTGTCGACCCCGTCCGATGAGGCCGATACGGCGGCGCTGCGCGGCGTGCTTCTGTCCGATCTTCCCGGCCTTGCTGGCCGAGTTCGACGCCGCCCGCGCCGCCGAAGGTGCGGCCCTCGCCGAGGTCATCGGCGCCCAGATCGACCGGATCGCGGCACTGACCGAGGATGCGGCGGCAAGCGCGGACACCCGCGCCGAAGCGCAGCGCGCCGCACTGAAGGCGAATATCGCGCGGGTGCTCGAGGCCGCCGAAGGCGTGGACGAGACGCGCATCGCGCAGGAACTGGCGCTTCTGGCGGTGAAGTCCGACGTGACCGAGGAAATCGACCGCCTGCGCGCCCATGTGACAGCGGCGCGTGCGCTTCTGGCGGACGCCGGTCCGAAGGGGCGCAAGCTCGACTTCCTGATGCAGGAGTTCAACCGCGAGGCCAACACGCTCTGCTCGAAGGCCGGGTCCGCGGCGCTGACCGGTATCGGCCTTGATCTGAAAACCGTCATCGACCAGATGCGCGAACAGGTTCAGAACGTGGAATGACGATGGAACGGCGCGGCCTTCTGATCATCCTGTCGTCGCCCTCGGGGGCCGGCAAGTCGACGCTGGCGCGGCGGCTGCGCGACTGGGACCCGTCGATCCGCTTCTCGGTCTCGGCCACGACGCGGGCGCCGCGTCCGGGCGAGGTGGATGGCACCGACTACCGTTTCGTGCCGGAGGCCGAGTTCAAACGCATGGTGCGCGATGGCGAGATGCTGGAACATGCGCATGTCTTCGGCAACTTCTACGGCTCGCCCGTGGGACCGGTGCAGGCGGCCATCGAGGCGGGCACCGATGTCCTTTTCGATATCGACTGGCAGGGCGCCCAGCAGATCCAGAAAAGCGCGCTGGCAAGCCATGTCCTGTCGATCTTTCTCTTGCCGCCCTCGATCACCGAGTTGCGGCGCCGGCTGGTCAGCCGGGGGCAGGACGCCCCCGAGGTCATCGCCCGGCGGATGCAGCGCAGCTGGGACGAGATCAGCCACTGGGACGGCTACAGCTATGTGCTGGTGAACGACGACCTCGACCAGACCGAAACGAAGCTGCGCACCATCGTCACGGCCGAACGCCTGAAGGCCAGCCAGCAGCCCGGCCTGATCGAGCATGTCCGCCGCCTTCAGACCGAATTCGAGGACCTGTCATGACCGTCTATGCCCTTGGCGACCGCCACCCGACCATCGACCCCGACGCCTGGGTGGCGCCGGATGCCAACGTGATCGGCCGCGTCATCCTTGGGGCAGGGGCCTCGGTCTGGTTCGGGGCGACGCTGCGCGGCGACAACGAGACGATCACGGTCGGCGAGGGCTCGAACCTTCAGGAAAACACCGTGTGCCATACCGACATGGGATTTCCCCTGACGATCGGTCGCGATTGCACCATCGGCCACAAGGCCATGCTGCACGGCTGCACCATCGGGGACGAGACGCTGATCGGCATGGGGGCCACGGTCCTCAACGGCGCGAAGATCGGCCGGAACTGCCTGATCGGGGCGGGGGCGCTTGTGACCGAGGGCAAGGAGATCCCCGACGGATCGCTGGTCATGGGCGCGCCGGGGCGGGTGGTGCGCCAGCTCGACGAAGCGGCCATCGCCGGGCTGCGCCTGTCGGCGATTGGCTATCAGGACAACGCACGGCGCTTTCGCGCCGATCTGACGGAGCTCTGACATGGCCGCCAAGATGCCGGCGCGCGGTGCCTGGCCCGAAAGCGCCAGCCGCCCGCTTCTGACGCCGATCCAGCCCTCGGTCGTCTATACGACCGAAAGCCCGGACGCGCTCGATGCGCTTTACGAGGGCGGCGCGCAGGGGTTCACCTATGCGCGCGAAGGGCATCCGAACGCCGCGGCCCTTGCCGCGCGCATCGACGCGATGGAAGGGGCCGAGGGCGGACTGATCGTGGGCTCGGGCATGGCCGCGGTGACCGCGGCGCTTCTGGGGGCGCTGAAAGCGGGCGATCATGTGCTTGGGGGTGACCAGCTTTACGGGCGCTCGCTGCGGCTGATGTCCGAGACGCTGCCCGCCCTCGGCATCGCGACCTCGGTGGCCGACCCGACCGATGTCGCTGCGATGGAGGCCGCGCTGCGGCCCGAGACCCGGCTGATCCTGATCGAGGTGGTGTCGAACCCGACCATCCGGGTGGCCGACGTGGCCGGCATCGCGGCGCTGGCGCGGGCGCGCGGCATCCTTCTCGCGGTGGACAACACCTTCACCACGCCGCGCGCCTTCCGCCCCTTCGAGCATGGCGCGGATATCGTCATCCACTCGGTGACGAAGCTGCTGGCGGGCCATTCCGACGCGACGCTTGGCTATGTCGCGGCGCGCGATCCCGAGCTTCGCACCCGGATCAACACGCTCTGCGTCACCATGGGGCTGACGGCGAGCCCGTTCGACTGCTGGCTGGCCGAGCGGGGGCTTTTCACCTTCGATCTGCGTTATGACCGGGCCGAGGCGAATGCGCGGGCGCTGGCGGACACGCTTGCGGGCCTTCCGGGTGTTGCGCGCGTCCTCTATCCCACCCGCGCGGACCACCCCGACCATAACCGGGCCGCGGCCCTTCTGGGCGATCACGGCTCGCACATGGTGAGCTTCGAGATCGCGGGCGGGCGCGCCCAGGCCAATGCGCTGGTGCGCGGAGCGGAAGGCATCGCCTTCGCGCCGACGCTGGGGGATGTGGCCACCACGCTGTCGCACCCGGCCAGTTCCTCGCACCGCGGTCTCACGCCCGAACGGCGAATGGAACTGGGGATGCCCGAAGGCTTTTTCCGGGTCTCTGTCGGCTGCGAATCGCCCGATGCGCTTTGCGCCGCCTTCACGCGGGCGGTCGCCGCCGCTGTCAGTGCTTGAGGGTCGACCGCGCAGGCGTCACGATCACGTCGAAATCGAGTCCCGGGCAAAGATCGCCGATCTCGCGCCGGATGATCTCGGGATTCGGCAGTATGTCCGCGATGGCACGATAGCGGCCCTTGAAACCCATGGCGTGCAGGACCTCCGCCAGATCGATGCAGTCGAAACCGCGCGCCAACAACGGTGACAGCACGAGCTGCGGCGCGATCAACTGGAACAGTTCTTCGGTGACGGACCGGAAATCGGTGAATGCGATCTTGCCATCGGCCGGAAGGTCTCGCCCGCTTCGGCGCCATTCCTGAAGATCACCCACCGCCAGGATCGTCGTCTGATAGCGATTTTCCGATGCCGGCCCTGCGCCCGCCTCCGGGGCAAGGTCAAGATCCTGACGTTTCATGCCGCGCTCCACCCGAACGTTTGCATGAGTCTCTCCATTCCTGAAGCGGACCAGCCCCGTCCGCAGTGAACCAAGACGCTATTCTCATGCAAACATAAGGCGAGTGTCATACAATTGAAAACCCTTTTTACGCGAATATTGCTTTCACTGCGTCTTTTGAGATCGCCGTGTGGCGCTTGCGTTTACTTTGGGCGCGCCCTGTCGCAGGGTGCCCGCGCTCGGATCGCGGCAGGGTATTGACGGGGCGATGGAACATTCCTTTCTCGAAGCCGTTCCGATTCCGGCGATCCTTGTGGGCCCGGACGAGCAAATCATCGCGCTCAATACCCCCGCGCAGCGGCTTTTCGGGGTGACGCTCGCGGGCCGCAACTACGTCGCCGGATTGCGGCAGCCGTCACTTCTTGACGCGATCGAATCGGTTCTGCGTCTCGGGGGGGTGTCCGAGACGACCTATGTCTCGACCGAAGCCTCGCGCGAGGTGACATGGCGCGCCACGGCCGCCCCGGTGCGGCTTCCGGCCGGGCAGGGGGCGCTTGTCAGCTTTGTCGACATCACGCCAATGCGCGAGGCCGACCAGATGCGACGGGATTTCGTCGCGAACGTCAGTCACGAACTGCGCACGCCGCTGACTGCCCTTCTGGGATTCATCGAGACGTTGCGCGGCGCCGCGCGCGAAGATTCCGCGGCGCGCGACCGGTTTCTTGCCATCATGCAGCGCGAGGCCGAACGCATGAACCGGCTCGTGAAGGACCTCCTGTCGCTGTCGCGCGTCGAAGAGGCCGAGCGGGTGCGTCCGTCCGGCAGGGTCGACATCGCGGGGCTTGTCAACTCCGTGGTGGTGATGATGACGCCCATGGCCAAGGCGCAGGACGTGACATTGACGGTCGAGTTGGTTCCCGGACCGCTGGAGCTGCCTGGCGAGGCCGATCAGCTGATGCAGGTGCTGTCGAACCTGATCGAGAATGCCATCAAGTACGGCGGGCGCGGAAGCCGGGTGATCGTCAGCCTGTCGACGTCCGAAGCGGATCCGGTGTTGCGGGCGCCAGCGGCAACGATCCGGGTGCGCGACACGGGCGAGGGGATGGATCCGGTCCACATCCCCCGCCTGACCGAGCGATTCTACCGCGTCGACACCCACCGCTCGCGCGAGATGGGGGGCACGGGGCTTGGGCTGGCGATCGTCAAGCACATCGTCAACCGCCACCGCGGGCGGATGCGGATCGAAAGCGAGCCGGGGCAGGGCAGTACGTTTTCGGTGATGCTTCCGATGTCGTCAGATATCCATCGCGGGTGACTTCGCGGAAAGCCGCGAACTGTCATAATACTGTTACGTCCCTGTCACAAAAGCGCAGCGACCGGTCCATAGACGCCTCGGTGAGGTCACCTGCTTGTGGCCCGTTACACCGAATCAGGAGCTATCACTCATGAACATCGTGAAACTGACCGCCTCCACGCTGGCGATCGCTGCAGTTTCCGCGACTGCTGCCGCGGCCCGTGACCAGGTTCAGATCGCCGGATCGTCGACCGTGCTGCCCTACGCCTCGATCGTCGCCGAAGCCTTCGGCGAGAACTTCGAATTCCCGACGCCCGTCGTCGAATTGGGTGGCTCGTCGGCCGGCCTCAAGCGTTTCTGCGAAGGGCTGGGCGAAACCAGCATCGACATCGCGAACTCGTCGCGTCAGATCCGTGAAGGCGAAGTCGCCGAATGCGCCGCCAACGGCGTGACGGACATCATCGAAGTCCGCATCGGTTACGACGGCATCGTCTTTGCAAGCCAGATCAATGGGCCCGAGTTCACCGCCTTTACCGCCGAACAGTGGTACAAGGCCCTGGCGGCCGAGCACTTCGTGGATGGCGCGCTTGTCGCCAACACGCTGACCACCTGGGATCAGGTTGATCCGTCGCTTCCGGCGGTCGAGATTCAGGCCTTCATCCCCGGCACCAAGCACGGCACGCGCGAAGTGTTCGAAGAACTGGTGATCAACGCCGGTTGCGAAGCGTCCGGCGCCCATGACGCCATGCTTGCGGCGGGCGTGTCCGAAGACGACGCTGAAGCCGCGTGCTTCGCGATCCGCACCGACGGCCGCTCGGTCGATATCGACGGTGACTATACCGAGACGCTTGCCCGGATCGACGCCAACCCCAACGGCATCGGCGTGTTCGGCCTCGCGTTCTACGAGAACAACACCGACAAGCTGAAAGTCGCCACGATGGAGGGCGTCGCCCCGTCGACCGAGACGATCTCGACCGGCGAATACCCGGTGTCGCGTCCGCTGTTCTTCTACATCAAGAAGGCCCATATCGGCGTGATCCCCGGCCTTCAGGAATACGCGGAGTTCTTCATCTCGGACGAGATCGCCGGCCCGAACGGTCCGCTGGCCAACTATGGCCTCGTGTCCGACCCCGCGCTTTCGGAAACCCAGGCCGCCGTGGCCGCGGGCGAGGTGATGGGCTCGTCGATGTAATCGACGCCTGACGAACAAGACGCGGTCCGCCCGTGGCGGGCCGCTTCATCGGTGCCTGATGAGGCACCACGACAACTCTGGGGGAAGGACGACCATGCCGCCGCTGATCTGGCTCGTCGCCATCGTTTTCGCACTGTCGGCAGTCGGCTATGTCCTTGGGCGAAACCGGGCCATGGCCTCGGCCGGAGGCGACTCGCGCAGGCTCCATTCGCTACCGTCCTACTACGGCGCCAACGTGATGCTCACCGTGTTGACGCCCGCGCTCGGGCTTATGGTTCTGTGGCTCCTGGTGCAGCCGATGCTGATCGAGGCCCGTGTTTCCGGCCTGATCCCGGACACCGCCATCGCCGAAGGATCGAACCGAAGCCTCGTGATGAGCGATGTGCGCAGAGTGGCCGACGGGCTTGACGTTGCGGTGTCGCAGGGCGCGATCACGTCCGGGGACGCGCGGACGCTGCAGACCGAAGGGACCGACATCCGCCAGCGCCTGGGCTCCGTCGGGGTCGCGCTTGGGTCGGATGTCACTGCGGACGTCCTGAGAGCCGCTCAACGCTATCGCGCGCTGAACGCGACGGGCGCGCTCTTGATGTGGATCGGAGTGCTGGGGGCCGCGGTCGGTGGCTTCGCGGTCTCCTACGCGATGACCGGCGCGCAGTTCCGGGCCCGCAATGCGGTGGAGCGCGGGGTGCTGGGCGTCCTGATGCTGGCGGCATCCATCGCGATCCTGACGACCATCGGTATCGTGCTGTCGATGCTGTTCGAGACGCGCAACTTCTTCTCGCAATACCCATGGCAGAGCTTCTTTTTCGGCCTTGAATGGTCGCCGGACTTCCGCGGCAACTCGAGTTTGGGGATCCTTCCGCTGCTTTGGGGCACGCTCTACATTTCCTTCGTCGCACTGCTGGTCGCGGTGCCGATCGGCCTCTTCGCGGCGATCTACATGTCCGAATACGCAGGCAGGCCGATGCGCGCGGTCGCCAAGCCGCTGATCGAGGTCCTGGCCGGCATCCCGACCATCGTCTACGGCCTCTTCGCCCTGATCACCGTGGGGCCGATGCTGCGCGACTACTTCGCCCAGCCGCTGGGGCTTGGGACCAGTTCGTCCTCGGTCATGACCGCCGGCCTCGTGATGGGCATCATGCTGATCCCCTTCGTCAGTTCGCTGTCCGACGACATCATCAACGCGGTGCCGCAGGCGATGCGCGACGGCTCGCTTGCCCTTGGCGCCACGCGGTCCGAGACGATCCGCCAGGTCGTGGTCCCGGCGGCGCTGCCCGGCATCGTGGGCGCCATTCTTCTGGCCGCCTCGCGCGCCATCGGCGAGACGATGATCGTGGTCCTCGGGGCAGGGGCGGCCGCGGCGCAGTTCAACCAGGGGCTGGGGCAACTGGTGAACCCGTTCGAGGCGATGACCACCGTGACCGTCAAGATCGTGAGCCAGCTGACCGGCGACACCGACTTTTCAAGCCCCGAGACGCTGGTCGCCTTCGCGCTTGGACTGACACTTTTCGTCATCACGCTGGGGCTGAACGTCCTCGCCCTCTACATCGTGCGGAAATACCGGGAGCAGTACGAATGACCGACGCATCCCTGCCCACCCCGGCGGCACCGTCCGCGCCACGCAAGGGGTCCATCCTTCAGCTGGATGAGCGCACGAAACGGCGCAACGCGGCCGAACGCCGGTTCCGCATCTACGGCCTGACGGCGGTGCTGATCGGACTTGCCACGCTTGTGCTTCTGCTCGGCTCGATCCTGGTGCAGGGGCTTCCGGCCTTCCAGCAGACATTCATCCAGCTCGACGTGACGCTGGTGGAAGAGCGGCTGGACCCGAACGGAAACCGCGATCCCGCCGATCTCGCCCGCGTGTCGACGTTCGGCTATGCGCCGCTGATCGAAGAGGCGATGGTGGCAAAGATGCAGGCCCTCGGAATAGCGATCGACGGTCTGGATCCGGGCGACGCGGCCGGCATCGTGTCGAACGAGGCCCCGGCCCAGCTGCGAAACTTCGTGCTCGCCAATCCCGACGCCATCGGCCGGACGATCCCGTTCGAATTTCTTGCAAACGCCCGGATCGACGGTTTCTTCAAGGGCCGGGTGTCGATGGAGTCGGCCGAAATCGACAGCCAGATCTCGCCACAGCAGCTGATGCTTTCGGAGGCTTTCGTCGAGGCGGGCACGGTCGAAAAGCGCTTCAACTGGGGCTTCATCACCAGCCCGGACGCCTCCGAGAACCGGCCCGAGGCCTCGGGTCTGGGCGTCGCGATCATCGGGTCGTTCTACATGATGATCATCGTGCTTTGCCTTGCCTTGCCGATCGGTGTGGCAGCCTCGATCTATCTCGAGGAGTTCGCGCCGAAGAACCGCATCACCGACATCATCGAGGTCAATATCTCGAACCTCGCGGCGGTGCCGTCCATCGTCTTCGGGATCCTCGGCCTTGCGGTCTTCATCAACTTCATGGGCCTGCCGCAATCGGCCCCGATCGTGGGCGGTCTCGTGCTGACGCTGATGACGCTGCCGACGATCATCATCGCCACGCGTGCCTCGCTCAAGTCCGTGCCGCCGTCGATCCGCGAGGCGGCGCTCGGGGTAGGGGCCTCGAAGATGCAGGCGGTGTTCCATCACGTCCTCCCGCTTGCGGCGCCGGGCATCCTGACCGGCACGATCATCGGCCTTGCGCAGGCGCTTGGCGAAACCGCGCCGCTGCTGCTGATCGGGATGGTCGCCTTCGTGCGGGAGTATCCGTCAGGTCCGCCCGAGGGGTTCTTCGATCCGGCGTCGGCGCTGCCTGTTCAGGTCTACAACTGGACGCAACGGGCCGATCCGGCTTTCGTCGAGCGGGCTTCGGGTGCGATCATCGTGCTTCTCATCTTCCTTGTTACAATGAACACGATCGCCATCATCCTGCGCCGACGTTTCGAGCGCCGCTGGTAGGGGGGCCGAGCCATGAACGACATGCGGACCATCGAGAGAACAAAACAGATGAATGACATCAAGGTATCCGCACGCAACGTGCAGGTCTTCTACGGGGACACCCACGCGATCAAGGACGTTTCAGTCGAAATCGAGGACAAGACGGTGACCGCCTTCATCGGCCCGTCTGGCTGCGGCAAGTCGACCTTCCTGCGCTGCATCAACCGGATGAACGACACGATCGACATCTGCCGCGTCGAAGGCGAGATCACGCTGGACGACGAGGATATCTACGACCCGCGGATCGACCCGGTGCAGTTGCGCGCCAAGGTCGGCATGGTGTTTCAGAAGCCCAATCCGTTCCCCAAGTCGATTTATGACAACGTGGCCTACGGCCCGCGCATCCATGGTCTGGCCCGAAACAAGGCCGAGCTTGACGACATCGTCGAAACCTCGCTGCGCCGCGCCGCTCTCTGGGAAGAGGCGAAGGACCGCCTTGCCGAGCCCGGCACCGGTCTTTCGGGCGGGCAGCAGCAGCGTCTGTGCATCGCGCGCGCGGTCGCGACCGAGCCCGAGGTGCTCTTGATGGACGAACCCTGTTCGGCGCTCGACCCGATCGCCACGGCCCAGGTCGAGGAACTGATCGACGAGTTGCGGCAAAGCTATTCGGTGGTGATCGTCACGCACTCGATGCAGCAGGCCGCCCGCGTCAGCCAGAAGACGGCCTTCTTTCACCTTGGCCATCTCGTCGAATACGGCGAGACCGGCCAGATTTTCACGAATCCCCAGGATCCGCGGACGGAATCCTATATTACCGGCCGGATCGGGTAGAACAGAGATGGGTTTGATGGACGAACAACATATCCAGTCGGTCTTCGACCGCGACCTCGAATCCATTCAGGCGCTCATCATGAAGATGGGCGGCCTTGTGGAATCGCAGATCGTGAACGCCGCCATCGCGCTCGAGACGCGGGACGAGGAACTGGCGCTTCGTGTCCGCGATGCGGACGCGGCGATCGACGCGCTCGAGGAACAGGTCAACGACGAGGCTGCGCGCCTGATCGCGCTGCGTGCCCCGATCGCGTCGGATCTGCGGACGGTCCTGACCGTGCTGAAGATCTCGAGCAACCTCGAACGCTGCGGGGATTACGCCAAGAACCTGGCGAAACGCACCACGGTGCTGATCGAGATGCAGCCGATCGAAGGCGCGTCCAAGGCCCTGCGGCGCATGGCGCGCGAAGTCGAAATGATGATGAAGGACGCCCTTGACGCCTATATCCAGCGCGACGTGGATCTGGCGCTTCAGGTGCGGCAGCGCGACGCCGACGTCGACCAGATGTACAACGCGCTCTTCCGCGAATTCCTGACCTTCATGATGGAGGATCCGCGCAACATCACGGCCTGCATGCACCTTCATTTCATCGCCAAGAACATCGAGCGGATGGGCGACCACGTCACCTCGATCGCCGAGCAGGTGGTCTATCTCGTGACCGGCGACTATCCCGAGGACAGCCGGCCCAAGGACGACCGCACCTCTGATCGCCACGCACAAGGACCGGGTGTGATGTCAGCCGACCGTCCACGCGTTCTGGTCGTCGAGGACGAGCCGGCGCAGCGTGAGGTGCTGGCCTACAACCTCGAGGCCGAGGGCTATAGCGTCGCCAGGGCCGAAAACGGCGACGAGGCGCTGCTTCTCTTCGACGAGAACCCGCCCGATGTCGTGGTGCTGGACTGGATGCTGCCGGGGGTTTCGGGAATCGAGGTGTGCCGGCGCCTGAAATCGAAACCCGAATCGCGGGCGGTGCCGATCATCATGCTCTCGGCGCGCTCGGAAGAGGTCGACCGGGTGAGGGGGCTCGAGACCGGGGCGGACGACTATGTCATCAAACCCTATTCCGTGGTCGAGCTCATGGCGCGCGTGCGCGGCCAGTTGCGCCGCAGCCGGCCCACGACCGTGGGCGAACGGCTGGAATACGAGGACATTGTCCTTGATTCCGAAACACACAAGGTCACACGGGGCGACCACTCGCTCAAGCTCGGGCCAACTGAATTCCGGCTTCTGAGCACCTTTATGGAAAAGCCCGGCCGGGTGTGGTCGCGCGAACAGCTCCTCGACCGCGTCTGGGGACGTGACATCTATGTCGACACACGGACGGTGGATGTTCACATCGGCCGTCTGCGCAAGGCTCTGTGCCAGTTTGGCGGGGAAGACCCGGTTCGGACCGTGCGGGGCGCGGGCTACGCATTGGGATAGCTAAGTCGCATAATCTGTATTATGTTAAACAGAGATATACCAGCTGTGCCATTGGGTTAGACGATTGCCTGTTCCAGAAACGGTCTGCCCTCGAGGATCCGCTCCGGACCCAGTGCCGCAAGATCGAGCGTCCGGTATTCCCCTGTCGTGATCAACTCCGCAACGGCGCGGCCCATCGCAGGCGCCTGTTGCAGACCGTGGCCCGAAAACCCGTTCATCAGCACAAGGTTCCCGCATCCCGGCCAGCGCCCGACGATGGCGTTCTGGTCAAGCGTGTTGAACGCATAGTGCCCGGCCCAGGCGCGGATCACGCGCGCCTCGTCGAACCCGGGCATCCGGCGCCAGATCTTCTCCCAGATCACATCCTCGAAGAGATGCCAGTCGGGCTCGAAATCGTCGGGGTCAGCCGGCCCGTCGTCCTGCGGCACCGTCGCGGTCAGCCAGTGCTGGCGCTCGGGACGCGCGTAATAGCCCTGATGATCGATCAGAAGCGGCGCGTCCGGATATCGCGCCTTTGGCGCATCGACCACGAAAACCGTTCGTTTGCGGGGCTCTACGGGGATATCTTCACCCACCATGCGCAGCAAGGACGCCGCCGCGGTGCCCATTGCGTTGATCAAGGTGCCGCAACCAAGGCTTTTGCCGGACGCCAGCGCCACCGCCGTGACCCTGTCGCCGGCGCGCGTCACGTCGACAACGCTGTCGGTCACGAAGGCCGCGCCCTGCGCCTTTGCTGCACGGCGGAGCACATCGTGCAGACCCATGTTGTCGAACCACCCCTCGTCGCGCGCGCCCCACGATCCCAGGGTGATGTCGTCGGTCGCAAGAAAGGGAAAGCGCGCGGAGATGGCGGCCGCGTCCAGAAGCCGGGTATCGGCGCCCTCGGCGCGTTGCATCGTGGCGACCTTGCGCATCAGGGCCGCCGAGTCGTCGGTCCCGGCCAGGAACAGATATCCGTTCTCCTGCAGGTGGATCGACCGGGGCACATCCGGCAGGGCTATATGGTCCGACAAGTTGCGCAGGAAGGCTATTCCGAACGCGGAAATCCGGACGTTCACCGGGTTGGTGAACTGCTGCCGGATCGACGCGACCGACAGCGCGGTCGAACTGCGCGCCAACGTCGGGTCCGGCTCAATCACACAGACGCGCTGAACCCCCATCCGGGTCAGCCAGAACGCCGCCGAAACGCCCATCACGCCGCCGCCCGCGATCACCACGTCCCAGGTCTTGTCCATGTCTCCGCCCTGCTGCCGTCCTGATGCCCGGAGGTGCCTTGCACGCGCAGGATGTATCGGTATCCCCCGCGCAATTTTCTTGCACGGTTTCTCGCCGCTCTCGACAGTTGCCGCAAGGGTAAGTAAACCTTTGGCAATAGGGAATTGAACGATGGCGTCGATACTTGTTCTGAACGGTCCCAATCTCAACCTGCTCGGGACTCGGCAACCGGAAGTCTACGG
Source organism: uncultured Alphaproteobacteria bacterium (assembly GCA_963709395.1). Lineage (GTDB taxonomy): Bacteria > Pseudomonadota > Alphaproteobacteria > Rhodobacterales > Rhodobacteraceae > CAVPWP01. Next base: position 97,939 of record CAVPWP010000001.1, on the reverse strand, counting down.
CACCGTCACCCTGGCCGAGATCGAGGCCGCGTGCCGCGACGAAGCGCGTGCACATTCCGTTGACCTCGCCTTCCTGCAGTCCAACCACGAAGGCGCCCTCGTCGATGCGATCCACGCGGCGCGTGGCCATCATGACGGCATCGTGCTGAATGCCGGGGCCTATACCCACACCTCGATTGCGCTGCGCGACGCCATCGTCTCGGTCGGTCTGCCGGTGATCGAACTGCACCTGTCGAACATTCACGCGCGCGAGGCGTTTCGCCATGTCTCGCACATCGCTCCCGTGGCGTTGGGTCAGATCTGTGGCCTCGGCCCGGCTGGCTATCCGCTGGCGGTCCGGGCGATGGCGGAGCATCTTGGAGCCGCCTGAGATGCCGCTGGAATACATCAAGAAAGTTGTCGCCGCCGATTCGGTCGAAGAAGCCTGGACCCTTCTGACCGAGAAGTTGCAGACCTATGGCTTCGACCGGTTGCTCTACGGGTTTGCCCGGAACGTGACGTCCCACGGTATTGGCGGGCCGGGTGATTTCATGGTGCTGTCGACGCATCCCACCGAATACACGCGCCACTTCATCGAAGACGGGCTTTATGACCATGCGCCGATGCTCAACTGGGCGCTCGGGCATACCGGGTCCTGCTCGTGGCGCTGGGTCGAGGAAAACCTGCATGCGTTAAGCGCCCGTGAGCGCGAAGTGATCGCCTACAATCGCCGCATGGGTGTGACGGCCGGCTATACGATCAGCCTGAAGGACCACAAGGTCCGGAACCGCGCCGGAATTGGCCTGACCGCCCGCACGGGCATATCACAGGACGAGGTTGACGCGCTTTGGGCCAAATCCGGCCGCGACATCGAGGTGATGTGCCAGGTAACGCACCTTGTGTTGGCCACCCTGCCCTACACGCCACCGGGCCGATCGCTGACCCCGCGCCAGCGCGAGGTGCTGGAATGGGTTGCCGACGGAAAGACGACGGCCGACATCTCGACGATCATGGGGATCTCGCCAGCGACGATCGAAAAGCACCTGCGCCTCGCCCGCGAGGCGCTGGATGTCGAGACGACCGCACAGGCGATTCTGAAAGCGTCGTTCCAGAATCAGCTGTTCGCGGTCCATGGCTGAACACGACAGGTCGCAATGTAACGGGAGCATGATGGCGTCGGCTGACGTTGGGTAAGGAATCCCTCACTACCATCTCGCTCCGCGAACCGGCAGTGTTACTGAGTTCCGTGAGTGGTGGCATTGGCCTTGGAACAGCCCTCCGCAACAGCCCGTCGATTTATGGGTGCAACAGGAGGGGACCGGGAAACCGGACCGTCGGCCTGGGGGGCGTATTTTTCCGTATTCTGGGCCGGCACCTGACCTGTCATGCGTGCGCTTTCTCATCCCCGATGAGCGCGCGTTGGGTGGCGAAGCGGCCCCATACGCTTCGACACGTACAAGGTCGTTTACATAACGAGTGAGGGGCGGCCCCGGCTTCGGCCGGGGCCGTGGTTTGTGTAGACCACCCGACACGCGGCCGGTTCCAAGGTGCGCCCTGTGTCTGCGGGACGCGAATCGAAACGGGCGGACCCGAAGGCCCGCCCGCTTAATCGGGGTGATACCCCTTGGATCATGCTTCTGCGGCGTGCGCCGCGATCAAGATCAGCCCTGGGCGACCTTGGCCACCTCGGCGGCGAAGTCCTCTTCCTTCTTCTCGATGCCTTCACCGACCTCGAGCCGGACGAAGCCCGTGACGGTCATGCCGGCCTCGGCGGCAGCAGCCCCCACGGTCGTCTTGCCATCCGCGCTTTTGACGTAGACCTGGTTCATCAGCGTGGATTCCGCGAGGAACCTCTTCATCCGGCCGGGAATGATATTCTCGCGGATGATGTTTTCGGGCTTCGGCTTTGCGGCGTTTGCGTTCTCTTCAAGTGCGGTCGCGATCTGGAGCTCGCGCTCCTTCTCGACCACGGCCGGGTCGAGCGAGGCTTCATCAAGAGCCAGCGGGTTGATCGCCGCAATGTGCATTGCGATGCCGCGCGCCAGGTCTTCGTCGCCCCCCGAATACGCGACGAGCACGCCGATCTTGCCCATGCCCTCGGCAGCCGCGTTGTGGATATAGGCTGCCACGCTGTCGCCTTCGAGCGAAGCCATGCGGCGCAGGCTCATGTTCTCGCCGATGGTGGCGATCTTCGCGACGATCATATCCGTGACGGACTTGCCGCCGATGTCGGCCGCGGCCAGCGCCTCGGTGCTGTCTACGCCCATGGCCACATCGGCAATGGCCGAGACCATGCTCTGGAATTCGGCGTTCTTGGCGACGAAGTCGGTTTCCGAGTTGATCTCGACGGCGACGCCACGGCCACCGGCGACCTTGACGGCCACGAGGCCTTCGGCCGCGGTGCGGCCCGACTTCTTGGCGGCCTTGGCCAGGCCCTTGGTGCGCAGCCAGTCGATCGCGGCTTCCATGTCGCCATCGGTTTCGGTCAGCGCCTTCTTGGCGTCCATCATGCCCGCGCCGGACTGTTCGCGGAGCTCTTTCACCTGTGCAGCTGTGATTGCCATCTCGGCTCTCCTCAGGTCATCAAAAGGGGTATGGGCGCAGGTCCTGCCTGCGCCCGGTGTCATTTGCGTGACACGCGCGCCTATTCGGCGGTCGCGGTCGCCTCTTCGGCCGGTGTCTCGGTCGCTTCGGCGGGGGTCTCGGCGGTTTCGGCCAGCGCCTCTTCGACGGCGACCTCTTCCATCGCACCGATGTCGATGCCGGCGGCACCCATCTGCGCGCTCATCCCGTCAAGCACGGCACGCGCGGCCAGATCGCAATAAAGCGCGATGGCGCGGGCGGCGTCGTCATTGCCGGGGATCAGGTAGTCCACGCCATCGGGCGAGCAGTTGGTGTCGACCACGGCCACGACCGGGATGCCCAGCTTCTTCGCCTCGAGAATGGCCAGGTCTTCCTTGTTCACGTCGATGACGAACAGAAGGTCCGGCACACCGCCCATGTCGCGGATTCCGCCCAGCGAGGCCTGAAGCTTGGCCTGCTCGCGCTCCATGCCCAGACGCTCTTTCTTGGTCAGACCCTCGGCGCCATGCGCAAGCAGCTCGTCGATCTCCTTGAGCCGCTTGATCGACTGCGACACGGTCTTCCAGTTGGTCAGCGTGCCGCCGAGCCAGCGGTGGTTCATGTAGTACTGCGCCGATTTCTCGGCGGCCTCGGCGACGGGACGCTGTGCCTGCCGCTTGGTGCCGACGAAGAGGATGCGGCCGCCCTTTGCGGCGGTGTCGCGCAGCGCCTGAAGCGCCGCGTCCAGCATCGGAACGGTCTGCGTCAGGTCGATGATGTGGATGCCGTTGCGGTCGCCGTAGATATACGGACCCATCCGCGGGTTCCAGCGCTGTGTCTGGTGACCGAAGTGAACGCCAGCTTCCAGAAGCTGGCGCAGAGTAAACTCGGGGAGCGCCATGTCCATGTTCCTTTTCCGGTTTGCGCCTCGGCAGAGCGTCAGAGGTTGCCCTCAACCGGCGGACCTGCGGGGATGTCTCCCCCGCAAGGCCCAAGCCCTGCCTGTGAAGTGAGCGCGCGTCTAAGCCATCGCCGGGGGAATGACAAGGCCCCTGCGGCCCGCTAAGGTCTCACCTCTATCATTACAGTAAGGCCATCATGAAATACCCCACCATCCTTCTCCCGCTCGCCCTTGCCGGGGCGTCGGCCTGTACGATGCAGAGCGACGCGACCGAACTGGCCAACCCCGCCGCGACCTTCTGCGTCGAGCAGGGCGGCACCTATGCCCTGAGCCAACCCGACGGCTCGGGCGGGACATGCACGCTGTCGGACGGACGCGTCGTGGATGCTTGGGATTTCCTGCGCGCGAACAGCCCCGCCTGAGGATGAATCAGTGACCTTGCCCGACTTCATCACCGCCATGCCGGCGCTCGACATCTTCGAGGAACCCGACCGCTACGGGCTGAAAGACGCCTGATTGGCCCCCTGCCCCAACTTGCGCCACAGTCGGACGATTGAGCCTTGCCGGGGCGGTTCCGCCGGGCAACAAATCCGGTCATGAACACGGTGACGTCCCCCAGACCCGACATCCTGTGCATCGGCTCGGTCCTGTGGGACGTGATCGGCCGCGCCCCTGCCGTGATGCGCGTGGGATCGGACGTGCCGGGCCGTATTTCCCGCAATCCCGGCGGGGTCGCGATGAACATCGCCATGGCGCTGCGCCGGTTCGGGATGACCCCGGCGATCCTGACCGCCATCGGGCAGGACGAGGAAGGCCGCGAACTTGTCGCCGCGGCGCGGTCGCTGGGCCTTCTGACCGACTATGCCTATCTCTCGGAGGATCTGCCCACCGACATCTACATGGCAATCGAGGGCGCCAACGGGCTGATCGCCGCGATCGCCGACGCGCATTCGCTCGAAGCGGCGGGGGCCAAGATCCTGCGGCCGCTCGAAGACGGGCGGCTGGGCCGGTCCGAGGCGCCGTTCGACGGGCCGGTGGCGCTTGACGGCAACCTGACCATCGGTCTTCTGGCCGAGATCGCGCAAAGCCCGCTTCTGGCGCGGGCCGACCTGCGCGTGGCGCCCGCGTCTCCCGGCAAGGCCGACCGGCTGCAACCGCTTCTGGCGACCGCCGAACGCCACGCTTTATCTCAACCTCGAAGAGGCGGGCATCCTGGGCCACGCGGCATATGCCTCGGCGCCCGAAGCGGCCGCAGGCGCTGCTTGCGCGGGGCGCGGCGCGCGTTCTCGTGACCGACGGCGGGCGCACCGCCGCCGAGGCCGGCCCGAACGGACTTCTGACCGCCACCCCGCCCGAGGTCCTGGTGACCCGTGTCACCGGCGCGGGCGATACCTTTCTGGCCGCGCATATCGCCGCCGAACGCGCCGGGGTCTCTCCCGGCGACGCCCTGGCGGCTGCTCTGCGCGCGGCCGCCGACTATGTGTCAGGAGACGTGCCGTCATGACCATCGACATCGCCTATTCGCCCGAGGTGGCCGAGGCGCGGGCCTCGGGCGCGCCGCTCGTGGCGCTCGAATCCACGATCATCACCCATGGCATGCCCTTCCCGCAGAACGTCGAGACCGCGCGCGCGGTCGAGGCCGCGGTGCGCGAGGCCGGCGCGGTTCCTGCCACCATCGCGGTGATGTCTGGGCGGCTTCACGTCGGGCTGCAGGAGGCCGAACTCGACGCCCTTGCCCAGGCCCGCCGGGTCGCGAAGCTGTCCCGCGCCGACCTGGCCGTGTGCCTGGCGCGGGGCGGAACCGGGGCCACCACTGTGGCGGCCACGATGATCGCGGCGGCGCGCGCCGGGATCGCCGTCTTCGCCACGGGTGGGATCGGCGGTGTCCACCGCGGGGCCGAGCAAAGCTTCGACATCTCGGCCGATCTGGCGGAACTGGCGCAGACGCCGGTCACCGTGGTCGCGGCGGGGGCCAAGGCCATTCTCGACCTGCCCAAGACGCTCGAGGTGCTGGAAACCTACGGGGTTCCGGTCATTGCCTATGGGCAGGACGATTTTCCGGCCTTCTGGTCGCGCAGTTCGGGTCTGCCCGCACCGCTGCGCATGGACACCCCGGCCCAGATCGCGGCGGCCCATTCGATGCGGGCCGCCCTGGGCCTGCCGGGCGGGCAGCTTGTCGCCAACCCGATCCCTGCCGCCGACGAGATATCCCGCGACACCCTCGCCCCGCTGATCCTCCGGGCGCAGGCTGACGCCGCAGCCGCCGGGATCACTGGCAAGGGGGTCACGCCCTACCTCTTGCAGCGGCTTTACGAGCTGACGGGCGGCGCCTCGCTGACGGCCAATATCGCGCTTGTGCTGAACAATGCGCGCCTTGGCGCCGCGATTGCCGCCGAGATCGCCACAGTGCATCCGGGCGGGGCCTCAGCCGGGCGATAAGTCGTCCTCTGCCGACGGCGCATATTGTCGGGCGGCGCCGGAACGCCTAGATTCATCGCGTTACCGGGGCCGTGAGCCCGGTCAGGACCATACCGGAAAAGACCCGACCATGAATGCCCCCTTGGACGACCAGCACGAGGTCAAGCGGCGCCGCGGCCTTTTCGCGGGGCTGCGCGCCAGTTTTCTGACCGGTCTGATCGTGATCGCCCCGATCAGCGTCACGATCTGGCTGGTCTGGACCGTCATCGGCTGGATCGACGGCTGGGTCCTTCCGTTCGTGCCCCAGAGCTATCGCCCCGAGCAGTACATCGGGGTCAACCTGCGCGGTGTCGGCGTCGTCATCTTCCTGATCTTCACGATCATCGTCGGCTGGCTGGCCAAGGGGCTGATCGGACGGTCGCTGATCAACTGGGGCGAAGGACTGGTCGACCGGATGCCGATCGTGCGCTCGGTCTACAACGGTCTCAAGCAGATCGCCGAAACCGTCTTCGCCCAGACCGAAACGACCTTCGACAAGGCCTGCCTCGTGCAATATCCCCGCCCCGGAATATGGGCCATCGCCTTCGTGTCGACCACCGCCAAGGGCGAGATCGATCGCCGGATCCGCGGCGACGAGCGCATCGTCTCGGTCTTCCTGCCGACCACGCCGAACCCGACGTCGGGATTTCTGCTGTTCGTTCCGAAGAAGGATGTGGTCGAACTCGACATGAGCGTCGAGGACGCAGCCAAGCTGATCATCTCGGCCGGCCTCGTCTATCCGGCCGGTACCGAAGGCGCGCCGATCGAGACGACACCGGTGGCGGGACTGGTCACGGAGAGCGCCGCGGGCAGTCCGAAAGGTCCCCGTGTAGACGACGGCGGGACCGGTGGCGTCAGCGGGCGCGCGGCGGAATGATCGCCGGTTGAGGATGCCGGGATATCGTCCTGTGCCAATAACGCAACAAGGGATTTTTCCTTTTGACTCACTTTATTGCCCATCGCAGTGTACAGGACTAAAAGCAATCCGCGAATTCCAACTCAAAGGTGCACCAATGACTACCATTAAGAACACTGCGATCGCACTCGCCATGGCAGCCGCCATGTCGACGGCAGCCTACGCCGGCAGCATGGAAGCTCCGGTAATGGAGCCCGAGATCATCGTCGAGGAAACCAGCACCGGAACTGGTGGAGGCTGGGTCATTCCGGTCGTCCTTCTGGCCCTCGTCGCGGCCGTCGCTGCTGCGAACTGATGCGATCATCGATCGGGTTCTCTCAATGAGAGGACTTAGTGGAACGGCCCCCGAGCGGGGCCGTTTCTGTTTCGAAGGGCTCCCCTGCGAATTCTGCAGCTGTCGCCGCCTCAGTTCGCGGTCCAGCCGCCGTCCAGGCTGATCGTCGTGCCGCGAATCTCATCACCGTTGGGCGAACACAGGAACATCACCGTCCCGGCGACCTGATCGATGGTCGCGAACTTGCGCGACGGGTGCTTCACCAGGATCACCTCGCGCAGGACGGTTTCCTCGTCCATGTTGTGCGTCTTCATCTGGTCGGGGATCTGGGCCTCGATGATCGGGGTCAGCACATAGCCCGGACAGATCGCGTTGCAGGTGATCGCCTCGCCCGCGGTCTCGAGCGCCACGGTCTTGGTCAGTCCGACGACGCCATGCTTGGCGGCCACATAGGCCGATTTGTAGGGCGACGCGCGCAACCCGTGGGCCGAGGCGATGTTGACGATCCGCCCCCACCCCGCCTTGCGCATCATCGGCAGCGCGGCCGCCGTGGTGTGGAAGGCCGAGGTCAGGTTGATCGCGATGATCGCGTCCCATTTCTCGGTCGGGAACTGGTCGACGGGTGCCACATGCTGGATGCCGGCGTTGTTGACCAGGATATCGCAGGCCCCGGCTGTCTCGATCAGCGCGCGGCACGCGCCCGCCTTCGACATGTCGGCGCTGATATAGCGCGCGCGCACCCCGGTCTCCTTCGCGATCTCTTCGGCCAGCGCGTGGTCCTCGTCGCGGTCGGTGAAGCTGTTGAGCACCACGTCCGCCCCGGCGCGGGCCAGGGCGCGGGCCACGCCAAGGCCGATGCCCGAGTTCGATCCGGTGATCACGGCGGTCTTGCCTTCGAATGACATATGCGGGCCTCCAGTTCTGTCGGGCGCGAGCATACAGGCCGCAGGTGCGAAGAAAAGCGCGAAGCCCGGCAGCGCACGGTCAGGATGGACGCCACCTGGCGGCGGCGCTAGCGTCGCGCCATGACCGCTCCCGACGCCCTCGACAGCCGTACCGCATGGCGGCGCCTCGCCATCACGCTGGGCATCGCGATTGCCGGCAACGTGGGCATGTGGGCGGTGATCGTCGTGCTGCCCTCGGTCCAGAGCGAGTTCGGCGTCGACCGGGCCGGGGCGTCGTTGCCCTACACGCTGACGATGGCGGGCTTCGCGCTTGGAAACCTGCTGACCGGCCGGGTCGTCGACCGCTTCGGGATCACGCCCGCCCTTGTCGCCTCGGCGCTGATCATGTCGGCGGGGTTCGCTCTGTCGGCGGTCAGCGGATCGGTCTGGACGCTGTCGCTTCTCCATCTTCTGATCGGGTTCGGGTCGGCCACCAGCTTCGGCCCCCTGATCGCCGATATCTCGCATTGGTTCCTTGCGCGGCGCGGAATCGCCGTGGCGATCGCGGCCAGTGGCAACTACCTCTCGGGCGCGATCTGGCCGCTGGTGCTGGCCGGCGTGCAGGTCGAGTACGGCTGGCGCGGCGCCTATGTGGCGCTTGCGCTGATCGTTCCGGCCATCGTCGTGCCGCTGTCGTTCCTGCTGCGCGCCCGTGTCCCGGTCGAGGCCACCGCCCGCGCGGCCGAGGCCGCCAGCGTCCGGGCGCAGGCCGTGGGGTTCAGCCCGCGCACCCTGCAACTGATGCTGATCCTCGCCGGGGTCGGCTGCTGCGTGGCGATGTCGATGCCGCAGGTCCATATCGTGGCCTATTGCGTCGACCTTGGATACGGCCCGGCGGTCGGCGCCGAGATGCTGTCGCTGATGCTGATGGGCGGCGTCGTTTCGCGCCTGATCTCGGGTCTTCTGGCCGACCGGCTGGGCGGGGTGCGGACACTGCTGATCGGGTCGGTCCTGCAGTGCCTGGCACTTTTCCTCTATCTGCCGGCGGGGGGACTCGTGTCGCTCTACCTCGTCTCTCTTGTCTTCGGTCTGAGCCAGGGCGGCATCGTGCCGAGCTATGCCCTTGTCGTGCGCGAATACATGCCCCCGAAGGAAGCCGGCGCGCGGGTCGGATCGGTGATCTTCGCCACCATCGTCGGCATGGCGCTTGGCGGCTGGATGTCGGGATGGATCTACGACGTGACCGGGTCCTACCGGATGGCCTTCCTCAACGGCATCGGCTGGAACCTCGTGAACATCGCGATCGTGGCGCTGATTCTCTTCCGCGGGCGTCGCCCCGCGCCCCCTGCCCGCGCCCTGGCAGCCTGACGGCGCATTCGCGAAACGCCCAAAAAAAACGCCCGCACGAGGCGGGCGTTAAGTTATTGAGGCAGGTTTCATACAGGCAAGAAACCTATCGAGCAGTAACTGCTTTATACGCAACCTGCCGCCGGTGGCCAAGCTAAAAGTTTGAAAAGGCTCGATAGCGCGACTAATCTGGTCCCCAAGAAACGATAACAAACGGAGCAGTCGAGGCCCATGCGCGTGTTTTTCAAACGGCCCGCCGGACGGGCGCTGCTGGCCGCAGCGCTGCTTTTCGCAGGCCTCTCTGCCGCCGCCTCCGAGCCCCGCCACGGCATAGCTATGTATGGCGACCCGGCCCTCCCACCGGATTTTGTGTCGCTGCCCTATGTGAACCCGGATGCGCCCAAGGGCGGGCGCATCGTCCAGGGTGAGGTCGGCAGCTTCGATTCGCTCAATCCGCACATCCTCAAGGGACGCTCGCCCTGGCAGCTCGGCTTTCTCACCTACGAGAGCCTGATGGGTCGCAGCTGGGATGAACCCTTCACGCTTTACGGTCTTCTGGCCGAATTGGTCGAGACGGACGAGGCGCGCAGCTGGGTCGAATTCACGATTCGCGAAGAGGCCCGATTCTCGGACGGAAGTCCGGTGACGGTCGAGGATGTGCTCTGGTCCTACGAGACGCTGGGCACCGTCGGGCACCCACGCTTTCACGGCGCCTGGTCCCGGGTCGCCAAGGCCGAGGCGACGGGGCCGCGCAGCGTCCGGTTCACCTTCACCGAACCCGACCGCGAACTTGCCCTTCTGATGGGGATGCGCCCGATCCTGAAGAAGGCACAGTGGGACGGGCTCGACTTCGCCGACTCGGGGCTCGACGTCATCCCGATCTCGACCGCGCCCTATGTCATCGACGACTTCGAGCCCGGCCGCTTCGTGTCGCTCAGGCGAAATCCCGATTACTGGGGCAAGGACCTGCCCTTCATGCGCGGACAGGCCAATCTCGACGAGATCCGGATGGAGTTCTTCGGCGACGCCAGCGTGATGTTCGAGGCGTTCAAGGCCGGCATCCTGACCACCATGCGCGAAACCAATGCCGCCAAGTGGGACGAGCAGTACGATTTTCCCGCGATGCAGTCGGGCGAAATGGTGAAATCGCTGATCCCCCATGGCCGCCCGAGCGGCATCACTGGCCTTGTGATGAACTCGCGGCGCAACGCCTTTGCCGACTGGCGGGTGCGCGATGCGATGCTGCATGTGTTCAACTTCGAATTCATCAACCAGACGCTCAACGGCGGCAACGACCCGCGAATCACCTCGTATTTTTCGAACTCGGTGCTGGGCATGCAGCCTGGCCCCGCCGAGGGCCGCGTGCGCGAGTTGCTCGAACCTTTCGCGGACGAGCTTCTGCCCGGCGCGCTTGACGGCTATGCCCTGCCCGTCTCGGACGGGACCGAACGCAACCGCGGCGGCATCCGCGCGGCGCTCGCCCTCATGGAAGAGGCCGGCTGGACCGTGCAGGACGGCGTCATGAAGGACGCCGAAGGCCGGCCCTTCACCTTCGAGATCCTGCTGAACCAGGGCGCGACCGAAACTCAGCAGATCGTCGACATATTCGTGGGCGCGTTGTCGCGCCTTGGCATCACGCCGACAATCACGACCGTCGACGGTGCGCAGTTCACCGAACGCGCCAACGGGTTCGACTTCGACATGGCGTGGTATACCCGCGGCCTGTCGCTCAGCCCCGGCAACGAACAGCTTCTCTACTGGGGGACCGAGGCCGCGGAGACGCCGGGATCGCGCAACTGGATGGGTGTCAGATCCCCCGCGATCGAGGCGCTGGTGACCGAGATGGTGAATGCCACCAGCCAGGACGATTTCGTGGCCGCCGTGCGCGCGCTCGACCGGGTGCTCACCACGGGGCGCTACGTGCTGCCGGTCTGGCATTCGCCCTATTCCCGGCTTGCCCATTCGGCCAAGCTGAAATACCCGGAAAACACGCCGGTTTACGGCGACTGGATCGGCTTTCAGCCGGACGTCTGGTGGTATGAGGACTGAGCAGACATGAAAAAGATTCTGGTGGCCCTTGGCCTGATCGCGACCCTTGCGGCCTGCAATACCGTCGAAGGGCTTGGGCAGGACATCTCGGCCGGCGCCCGCGCGGTCGACAACGCGATCTGAGCCGCGGCGTCAGACCATCGACGTGACCCAGAGGATCGTGGCGTCGTCCTCGCTGACCGACACGACGTTGTGGCCCATCGTGGCGTCGTAATAGGCGCTGTCGCCGCGGCGCATGTCGACCGGTTCGTAGAACTCCGTGTAAAGCCGGATGGCCCCGGTCAGCACATAGAGGAATTCCTCGCCGTCGTGGCGCACCCAGCCGTCGAATTCGGCGATGTCGCGGGCGCGGATGCGCGCGCGGTAGGGCAGCATCGCCTTCTTCGTCAGTGCCCCGCCCAGAAGCTCGTGCTCGTAGGTGGCGGTGGCATGCGCCGTCCCCTCGCCCGAGCGCGTCACGCCCATCCGACCGTTCACCTTCTCGGCGCGCGGCGGGGTAAAGAGCTGCGGCACCGGAATCTGCAGCCCCGTCGCCAGCTTGCGCAGCGCGTCATAGGTGGGCGACATCTGCCCGTTCTCGATCTTCGACAGGGTCGAACGGGCCAGCCCGGCCTGCCGCGCGGCCTGTTCCAGCGTCCAGTTCTGCGCCTGCCGCAACTCACGCACCCGCGCCCCGAGGTCGAGCGGCTGGGGTTCTTCTCGCGCGCCGCTTTCGCGGGCAAGGCGGATCAGGCTGGGAATGTCGCGGTCGGCCATGACGCGCCATATAGGGCGGCGCAAGCCGGGGTTGCAACGCGCAATTCCGGGGCGTAGCGACAGCCCCATGCTGTCCGTGATCGACAGGGGTCCGCCCCCGCCCTGCCCCGCCCGCCTGAACCTTGCCGCCCATGTGCTGGGCGCGGGAATGGCGACGCCCGACAAGATCGCACTGGCGGTCGTCGGCCCGGCGCGCGCCGACCGCTGGAGCTATGCCCGTCTGACCCGCGCAGTCGGCGGTGCGGCCGACTGGTTCCGCGCGGCCGTGCCGGGAACACAGGCGCGCATCCTTCTGCGGATCGGGAATTCGGTCGACTTTCCCATCGTCTTTCTGGGTGCGATCGCGGCGGGCCATATCCCCGTGCCGACCTCGGCCGCGCTGACCGGGGACGAGATCACGCGCATCGCTGCCGACCTCGACCCCGCGCTGGTGGTCGCGGGGCCGGACGTGGCGCTGCCGGATCATCCCGCGCGCACCGTGCACCTCCGTGACTTGCGGGCCGAGGCGGGCGAGGCGCTGCTCGACACCGCCCCGACCGCGGCCGAAGACCCGGCCTATATCGTCTATACCTCGGGCTCGTCCGGCGCCCCTCGCGGCGTGATCCACGCCCACCGCGCGATCTGGGCGCGGCGGATGATGGTGGAAGGCTGGTATGGCCTGAGCGCGGTCGACCGGGTGATGCATGCGGGCGCGTTCAACTGGACCTACACGCTGGGCGCCGGGCTTCTCGACCCCTGGGCCAACGGGGCGACGGCGCTGATCCCCGCGGACGGCACGCCGATCGAACAGCTTCCCCTGTTCATCGCCCGCCACGACGTCACGATCTTCGCCGCCGTGCCCGGCGTCTTTCGCCGTCTTCTGCGCCTCGACCCGCTGCCGCGGATGCCGAAGCTGCGCCACGCGCTCTCGGCGGGCGAGAAGCTGCCCGACGAGCTGCGTAGCACCTGGTCCGCGCGCACCGGCACCGACATTCACGAGGCGTTCGGCCAGTCCGAATGTTCGACCTTCATCTCGGGCAGCCCCACCGACCCGGCTCCGCAGGGCACGCTTGGATTTCCTCAGCCCGGACGGCGTGTCGCGATCCTCGGACGAGAACGGTCGTCCCGTACCACAGGGCGCGCCCGGCACGCTGGCGGTCCACCGCGACGACCCCGGCCTCATGCTGGGCTACCTGCACGATGGCGACGCCGAGGCGCGGCACCGCACGGGCGACTGGTTCCTGACCGGAGACAGCGCGCGTCTGCGCGAGGACGGGGCGATCGACTACCTCGGACGCACCGACGATCTGCTGACATCCGGCGGGTTTCGCGTCTCGCCGCTCGAGGTCGAGGCCGCGCTGGCGGATTTTCCCGGCCTCGAGGACATCGCGGTCGTCGATCATGTGCTTGACCGCACAACCCGTGTGATCGCGGCCTTTTATGTTGCGAAAGCCCCGCTGGATGAGGCAAGTCTGGCAAGCCACGCGGCTTTGCGCCTTGCGCCCTACAAGCGCCCGCGCCTCTACACTCGCGTGGACTCCCTTCCCCGGGGCGCCAACGGCAAGCTTCTCCGCCGTGCGCTTCGCGATTCTGCCGCCGACCGTGCCGAGGTGCCCGATGATCAAGCTTGATGTCCTGTCCGACCCGATCTGCCCCTGGTGCTATATCGGCAAGGCCAATCTCGACCGCGCGCTGACGCAACGACCCGACCACCCCTTCGCCATCGAATGGCACCCGTTTCAGCTCAACCCCGAGATGCCGGCGGACGGCATGGACCGCCGCGACTACCTCGAGACGAAGTTCGGCGGGCGCGAGGGCGCCGTGCGGGCCTATGCGCCGGTGGTCGAGGCCGCCGAACGCGCGGGCCTGACCATCAACTTCGAAGGGATCGCGCGCACGCCCAACACGCTCGACGCCCACCGGCTGATCCACTGGGCCGGGCTCGAAGGACGGCAGACGGCTGCGGTGTCGTCGCTATTCCGGGCCTATTTCGTCGAGGGGCGCGATATCGGCGACGGGGGCGTCCTTCTCGATATCGCCGAGTCCATCGGCCTGGACCGCGCGATGACCGAGCGTCTGCTGGCGTCGGAGGCCGACGCGGACGACATCCGCGCCCGCGACGCCCATGCGCGCCAGCGCGGCGTGACCGGCGTGCCCACCTTCGTCATCGCCAACCAGCATGTCGTCGCAGGCGCTCAGCCGCCCGACCTCTGGCTACAGGTGATCGACGAGTTGGCCGAACGACTGAAGGCGGACGACGCATGAGACGCCCCGCAATTCCGGACCGGCTGTCGATGGCCGAGTTCGTCACGCTGTCGGCGGTGCTTTTCGCGACCATCGCCTTCTCCATCGACGCGATGCTGCCCGCCCTGCCCCAGATCGCCGCCGAGCTGTCGCCGACCGACCCCAACCGCGCGCAGCTTGTGCTGACGGCCTTTGTCCTGGGCATGGGCATCGGGACCTTCTTTGCGGGGCCGGTGTCCGACACGCTGGGACGCAAGGCCACGATCAACGCTGGCATCGCGATCTACATCGCGGCCTCGCTCTGGGCGATGTGGGCGCAGACGCTCGAGGCGCTGCTGATCGCGCGGGTCCTGCAGGGGATCGGCGCGTCGGGACCGCGGGTGGTCACGCTGGCCATGATCCGCGACCTCTACGAAGGCCGCCGCATGGCGCAGATCGTGTCCTTCGTGATGACGGTCTTCATCCTGATCCCGGCTTTCGCACCGTCCCTCGGGGCGGGGATCATCGCGCTGACCGGGGGCTGGCAGGGGGTGTTCGGCGCCTTCGTCGTCTTCGGGCTGGCCACCGGGCTCTGGATGAACCTGCGTCAGCGCGAGACCCTGCCGCCCGAGGCGCGCCGACCGTTCCGGGCGCGCCCGCTCTGGGAGGCGGTGCGCGAGGTGCTGACGAACCGCATGGTCCTGATCTACATCGCCGTGCTCAGCCTCGGGTTCGGCCAGATGTTCGCGCTCCTGAGCTCGATCCAGCAGCTTTATGCCGAGACCTTCGGGCGCGGTACCTACTTTCACTTCTGGTTCATGGCGACAGGGCTTTTGTCGGCTGGCGGGACGATCCTCAATGCCGCGCTCGTCATGCGGCTGGGCATGCGGCGGCTGGCGATCACGGCCTATGCCTTTCAATGCGTGATCGCCGCGGTCCTTCTGACGGGATGGTGGAGCGGGCTGATGCCTGATTGGCTGGCCTTTCCGGCCTTCTTCTTCTGGTCGACCTCGATCTTCTTCATGGCGGGGCTGACCTTCGGCAATCTCAACGCGCTGGCGCTTCAACCCATGGGGCATATCGCGGGCATGGCGGCCTCGGTCGTCGGCGCGATCTCGACGGTGCTGGCGGTGCCGATCGCGGCGCCCATCGGCCTTGCCTTCGACGGCACGCCGGTGCCGCTCTTGGCGGGGACGCTGGTCTGCTCGACCATCGCGCTGTTCCTGATGCGCAAGTCGCGCGAGATCGATCCCGAGCCCAAGCGCCGCGCACCCGACCCTGTCTAGGAGGCGGCGGCCTTCGCGGGGGCTTTCGCCTTTTCGGCCAGGTCGCGGGCGATGCCGAAGGCGCCCTTGATCTTGTCGCTTTCCTTGGCCCAGTCGCGGCGCACGATGATCTTGTTGTCCTTGACCTTGGCCAGCCCGCGCTGGTCCTGGATGAACTCCACAAGCCCGGCCGGGTTGGCGTATTTGTCGTTGTGGAACTGGATCGTGGCGCCCTTCGGCCCGGCATCGAACTTCGCGATCCCGGCTTTCTTGCACTCTTCCTTGATACGCACGATCAGGAGAAGCGTGTTCACCTCGCGCGGCAGCTTGCCGAACCGGTCGATCAATTCGGCGGCGAAGCCTTCAAGTTCGACCTTGGTGTGCAGACCCGACAGGCGGCGGTAGAGGCCCAGTCGCACGTCGAGGTCGGGCACATAGTCTTCGGGGATCAGGACAGGCACGCCAAGGTTGATCTGCGGCGCCCACTGGCCGTCGCCCACCTCGGGCAGCGCCACTTCGCCCCGGCGGATCCGCGCGATCGCCTCTTCCAGCATCGACTGGTAAAGCTCGTAGCCCACCTCGCGGATCTGGCCCGACTGTTCCTCGCCCAGAAGGTTGCCCGCGCCGCGGATATCGAGGTCCTGGCTGGCCAGCGTGAAGCCCGCGCCAAGGCTGTCGAGCGACCCCAGCACACGCAGCCGCTTCTCCGCTGCCGGGGTCAGCTTGGCGCGCGGCTTGGTCGTCAGATAGGCATAGGCGCGGGTCTTCGACCGCCCCACCCGGCCCCGGATCTGGTAGAGCTGCGCCAGCCCGAACATGTCGGCGCGATGGATGACCATGGTGTTCGCGGTCGGAATGTCGAGGCCCGATTCGATGATCGTCGTGGCCAGAAGAACGTCGAACTTGCCGTCGTAGAAGGCGTTCATCCGCTCGTCGAGCTCACCCGCGGCCAGCTGTCCATGCGCGGTGACCACGCTGACCTCGGGCACCTCGTCGCGCAGGAAGGCCTCGATCTCGGGCAGATCGGTGATGCGCGGCACCACGAAGAACGACTGGCCCCCGCGATAATGCTCGCGCAGAAGCGCCTCGCGCACGGTGATCGTGTCGAACTCGCTGACATAGGTGCGGATCGCCAGCCGGTCGACCGGCGGGGTGCCGATGATCGACAGGTCCCGCACCCCCGAGAGGCTCAGCTGCAAGCGTGCGCGGGATCGGCGTCGCGGTCAGCGTCAGCACATGGATGTCGCTGCGCATCTCCTTCAGGCGTTCCTTGTGGGACACCCCGAAATGCTGTTCCTCGTCGATGATGAGCAGGCCGAGGTTCTTGAAGCTGACGCCCTTGGCCAGCAGCGCGTGGGTGCCGATCACGATATCGACCGTGCCGCGCGCCAGCCCCTCGCGCGTGGCGGCGGCGTCCTTGGCGGACACGAAGCGCGACAGTTGACGCACGTTGAGGGGAAAGCCCCGGAACCTGTCGGAAAAGCTTTGGTAGTGCTGGCGCGACAGAAGCGTCGTCGGTGCGATGACCGCGACCTGAAGTCCCGACATCGCCGCGACGAACGCCGCGCGCATCGCCACCTCGGTCTTGCCGAAGCCCACGTCGCCGCAGATCAGCCGGTCCATCGGGTTGCCCGACGACAGGTCGCCCAGCACGTCCGAGATCGCCCGAAGCTGGTCGTCGGTCTCCTGATAGGGAAAGCGCGCCGAGAACGACTCCCACGCATGGTCGGGGGCCTCGACCACCGGCGCGGTGCGCAGCGCGCGTTCGGCCGCGATCCGGATCAACCGGTCGGCCATCTCGCGGATGCGTTCCTTCAGCTTCGCCTTCTTGGCCTGCCAGGCCCCGCCGCCCAGCTTGTCGAGAAGCCCCTCTTCATGGCCGAACCGGCTGAGCAGTTCGATGTTCTCGACTGGCAGGTACAGACGGTCGCCGCCCGCGTATTCCAGAAGCAGGCACTCATGCGCTGCCCCCAGCGCCGAGATGACCTCCATCCCCTGATAGCGCCCGACGCCGTGGTCGACATGGACGATCAGGTCGCCGGGGCTGAGGCTTTGCGCCTCGGTCAGGAAGTTCTCGGCCTTGCGCCGGCGTTTGGGCGCACGGATCAGCCGGTCGCCCAGCACGTCCTGCTCGGCGATGACGGTCAGCCCGCGCCCCTCGAACCCGTGCTCAAGCGCCCAGACCGCAAGATAGACCCCGCCCTTGGCGTCCGGAATGTCGCGGAAGTCGGCGATCGCCGTGGCGCTGGTCAGGTCCTCGTCTTCCAGAAGGCTGCCCAGCCGGTCGCGCGCGCCTTCGGAATAGCTGGCGACGACAACCGCACCGTCTTTCGCCTTGGTGCGAATATGCGCGGCCAGGGCACCGAAAAGGCTGATCTTTTCCTGCTGGCGCTCGGGCGCGAAATCCCGTCCGATCCGCCCGCCTGCGTCAATGACCCCCGGCCCGGTCGGCTGTGGCAGCGCGCGCAGATCGACCACGCGCCGTCCGGCCAGTGCCGCGTCCCAGCCCGCGTCATCGAGGTAGAGACCCGCTGGCGGCGCGGGCTTGTAGACGGAATCGACCCGCCCGCGCACGCTCATCGCCTCGCGGCGAACCTCGTACTGGTCGGAGATCGTCTCCCACCGGGCCAGCCGTGCGGGCGTCATCTGGTCATCGGTCACCACCGGCGCGTCGGGCAGATAGTCGAAGAGCGTCTCCAGCCGGTCGTGGAAGAACGCCAGCCAGTGCTCCATACCCTGATGCTTGCGCCCCGCGCTGACCGCCTCGTAGAGCGGATCGTCGGTGCCCGCCGCCCCGAATTCCAGACGGTAGGTCTGGCGGAACCGGGTGATCGCCGCATCGTCGAGGATCACCTCGCTGACCGGGGCCAGTTCGACCAGCGTCAACTTCTCCGTCGTCCGCTGGCTGCCGGGATCGAAGCGCCGCGCCCCGTCAAGCACATCGCCGAAAAGATCAAGGCGCACCGGTCCGCCCTCGCCCGGCGGATAGATGTCGATGATCCCGCCGCGGACCGCATAGTCACCCGGTTCGGTCACTGTGGGTGCCTGCGAAAACCCCATGCGCACCAGGAAGTTGCGCAGCGCGGCTTCGTCGATCCGGTCGCCCACGCGGGCCGTGAACGCCGCCTCGGCCAGAACCTCGCGCGCAGGCACCCGCTGGGTCGCCGCCGAGAGCGTGGTCAGAAGGACAAAACGCTTCGGCGCGCCATGCACAAGGGCCGCCAGTGTTGCCATCCGCGCGGCCGAGATGTCGGGGTTGGGCGACACCCGGTCGTAGGGCAGGCAATCCCAGCCCGGGAAGGTCATCACCGGCAGATCGGGGGCAAAGAACGCCAGCGCCGCCTGCATCGCCGCCAGCCGCTTGTCGTCACGCGCGACATGGATGACGGCCCCGCCCGCGCGGTCCAGTTCGTCGAGGACGAGACGCGCGTCGAAGCCTTCGGGGGCGCCGCTGGCGATGATCCGGGTGGCGTTGGACATGATCGGGGTCAAGTGGAGCGCAGGGGCCTTGGTGTCAACCGCCAAGCACGCCGATCGACATGTTCTGCCACATGCCCCAGAGCGCGGTCACGAAGAATGGCGATCACGCCGATGATCTGGATCCAGAACCGATGGCGCGTCAGGGCGCGGAACAGGGCCTCGCCGTGCATGCCCTGGGCCCGGATGCGCGCCGCCACCCGCAGCGACAACGCACCCACGATCACCGTGGGAAAGATCAGAAGGAACAGCGCCTGGGCGAACTCGACCTCATAGAAAAATCCCAGAGAGCACAAGCGAAGTCAGCCCCGCCGCCACAGCGGCAAGGATGAATATTCCCGCGGTTTCAGCAATATAGAGCATCCGGTTTATGTTGATTCGCACCATATCCTCGAGATCGGTCAGCGCCTGGCCTTCGTGGCGCTTGGCGCGCTGCACCATGTCGAAGGGCACGCCCAGCACCCAGTGGCTCATCGTGGACCACAGCACGGAAAGGACGATCCAGTACCAGAGATTCGAGAACGACCGCATGTCGATCAATTCGAAGATCGTCTCGTACCAGGTCACCCGTTGCCCTCGTCATACCGCGCCGTTGCAAGCCGGCCGCGTCCAAGGCTGGATACCGGTCTTGTGAGCGGGGTTTATCCGTGCCACGCAGAAGAAAGACAAGAGGATGCGACAGATGGCACTTGCCCCTTACCCGATGACCCGGTTCCGGCGGCTCAGGGCGACCGACGCGCGGCGGCGGCTGGTCAGCGAAAACACCCTGACCGCGAACGACCTGATCTGGCCGCTTTTCGTGATGGAGGGGCAGGATGGATGCCACCCGATCCCGTCGATGCCCGGGGTCGAACGGCTGACCATCGACCGCATCGTCCGCGCCGCCGAAGAGGCCGCGACGCTTGGCATTCCGGCGATCTGCCTCTTTCCCTACACGGACCCGTCGCTCAAGACCGAAGGCTGCGAAGAGGCCTGGAACCCCGAGAACCTGTCGAACCGGGCGATCCGGGCGATCAAGGCCGCCGTCCCCGAGATCGCGGTGATGACGGACGTCGCACTCGACCCCTACAACGCGCTCGGGCATGACGGGATCGTGCGCGACGGGGTCATCCTGAACGACGAGACCGTCGAGGCGCTGGTGAAGATGGCGCTGGCGCAGGCCGACTGCCGGGGCCGACATCCTGGGTCCGTCGGACATGATGGACGGGCGGATCGGGGCGATGCGCGCGGCGCTCGAAGCCGCAGGCCACACCGACGTGGCGATCCTGTCCTATGCCGCCAAATACGCCAGCGCCTTCTACGGCCCGTTCCGCGACGCGGTGGGGGCCTCGGGCGCGCTCAAGGGCGACAAGCGGACTTATCAGATGGACCCCGCCAACACGGATGAGGCGATCCGCCTCGTGCGCCGCGATCTCGAGGAGGGCGCGGACATGGTGATGGTGAAACCCGGCATGCCCTATCTCGACATCTGCCGGCGGGTGAAGGACGCCTTCGGCGCGCCGACCTTCGCCTACCAGGTGTCCGGCGAATACGCGATGCTCAACGCGGCGGCGGCGAACGGCTGGCTCGATCTCGACAAGGTCATGATGGAAAGCCTGCTGGGCTTCAAGCGCGCGGGCTGTGACGGGATCCTCACCTATTTCGCGCCGGCAGTTGCCCGCCGACTGCGCGAATTGGCTGTCTGACACGCAACATATGAGTGACATCAGGGGGCGCATCCCCTATAACTTGCGTCGAACGGCCAGATAAGGCCGTCGCAGAGGCAGTTTTGATCGGCAAAGAAGGGCAGATCCCATGACAGTGACCACACGCCGCAGTTTCGTTCTTGGTGCAACCGCGATGACACTGGCAACGGCCGCCTGCGACAACAGCGTCGGCAGCACCTCAGGGGCCACCATCAACGCCCGTGCCGATGCATCCCTTCAGTTTCTCGAGGCGAATTACCCCGGCACGGTTGACCTGCGCCAGAACGCGGCAGGGATGCTGATCATGCCGTTGATCACCGAGGCCGGGTTCGGCGTCGGCGGCGGCTACGGCGAGGGCGTGCTGCGGATCGATGGCGTCACAGTCGACTTCTATACGGCCACGGCTGCCAGTTTCGGCTTCCAGATCGGCGCGCAGCAATACTCGCAGGTGCTCTACTTCATGACAGAAGAAGCGCTTCAGGAGTTCCGCACCTCTCCCGGATGGACGGCGGGCGCGGATATCACCTACGCGTTCAACGATCAGGGCCAGACGCTTCTGACCGACACCAACGTCCTGACCTCGCCTGTCATCGCGGTCGTATTCGGTCAGGCAGGCCTTATCGCCGGCGCCACGGTCCAGGGTTCGAAATACAACCGCGTCCTGCGCTGACATAGATCTCCGGGCAGGCTGTCGCTGTCGTGACCGGCAGCGAAGGCAAGCTGGATATGCTGAGGATCAGGCGTTTTCCGCCCGCTCCGCCAACGTTAGCCATTCCTCTTCCGCCGCCGACAGCCGCGACTGCCGTTCGGCCAGCGCCTCGGTCGCCTTGGCGAACTTGACGGGCTCGCGGGTGTAAAGATCGGGATCGGCCAGAAGCGTCGAAAGTTTCGCCATCTCCGCCTCAAGACGCGCGATCAGAGCGGGCAACTCTTCGAGCCGATGCTGTTCGGTGAAGCTCAGGCCACCTTTTCCCTTGGGTTTGCCCAAGGGTGTCGTGGCCCCCGCCTCTGCCCTGACGGGCTTCGGTGCGGGTTTGGCGGTTGCGCCATCGCGCGCCTCGGGGGCCGCGTCCTCGCCCCGTTGCGCCATCGCGTCGGTCCAGCCCCCCGCATAGGGCGTGATCCGGCCCTGCCCTTCGAACAGCAGTGTCGCCGTCGCCACGCGGTCAAGGAAATCGCGGTCGTGGCTGACCAGCAGCACCGTGCCGGGATAGCTGTCGAGAAGCTCCTGCAGGAGATCCAGCGTCTCGATGTCGAGGTCGTTTGTCGGTTCGTCCAGCACCAGAAGGTTGCTTTCCCGCGCCATCAGACGGGCCAGGAGAAGCCGCGCGCGCTCGCCGCCCGAGAGCGATCGTACCGGCGCCCGCGCCCGCGATTCGTCGAAGAGGAAATCCTTGAGGTAGCCCACCACATGGCGCGGCGTGCCGCGCACCATGACCTGGTCGCTGGCACCAGATACCCGCATGTCGGGGTCGCCTGTCAGACTTTCCCAAAGCGTTGCCTCGGGGTCGAGTGCTGCGCGGCGCTGGTCGAAGACAGCAAGCTCGACCCCGGTGCCCAGCGTCACGCTGCCGGCATCGGGCGCGAGCCGCCCGGTCAGCATTTCCAGCACCGTGGTCTTGCCCACGCCATTCGGCCCGACGAACGCAACGCGGTCACCCCGCACGATGCGCAGATCAAGGTCGCGGCAGATCACCCTGTCGCCAAAGGATTTCGAGATGCCACGCGCCTCGATCACCTTCTTGCCCGACTGCGGCCCGGCCTCGAGCGCCAGCGCCGCGGTCCCCTGCCGCCGGATCATGTCGCGCCGGTCCTTGCGCATGTCCTGAAGCGCGCGCAGGCGGCCCTGGTTGCGCTTGCGGCGGGCGCTGATGCCCTCGACCGCCCAGCGGCCTTCTGAGGCGATCTTGCGGTCGAGCTTGTGGCGGGCGCTGTCCTCGTCCTCCCAGAGCTTGTCGCGCCAGGCCTCGAACCCGTCGAACCCCGCCTCGCGCCGGCGCACCACGCCCCGGTCGATCCAGAGCGTCGCACGGGTCACGTTGCGCAGCACGGCGCGGTCGTGGCTGATCAGCACGAAGGCGCCCGGGATGTCCTTCAGCGTTTCTTCCAGCCATTCGATCGCCGCGATGTCGAGGTGGTTGGTGGGCTCGTCCAGAAGCATCAGGTCCGGCGCCTCGGCCAGAAGCCGTGCGAGCGCGGCGCGCCGCCGCTCGCCCCCCGAGGCCGCCGAGACCGCGGTGTCCGGATCGAAGGACAGCCCCTCGGCCGCCACCGCAAGCCGCCACTCCTCGCCCTCCTCAAGCCCCGCGCGGGCATAGTCGCCCAGCGTGGCGAAGCCGCTCATCGTCGGCTCCTGCTCCATGTAGCCCACGGTCATGCCCTGCGGCAGGGTGCAGGTGCCGCTGTCGGCTTCGACAAGCCCCGCCATGATCTTCATCAGGGTCGATTTGCCCGACCCGTTGCGGCCCACAAGGGCAATCCGGTCGCCGGGCTGCACGGTCAGGTTCACGCCCTCGAAAACGGGATTGCCGCCGTGGGAGAGCGAAATGTCGGAAAGCTGGAGAAGGGGTGCGGATGCCATGGGCGCCAGCTAATGCGCCGCCGGGACGGGGTCAATCGGCCTCAGCCCGCGACGGCCCTGAGAGCGCGGGCCCGGGCGGCCGGAATCGCCCCGATCTCGAGGCCGGTGAAGACGTGGAGCGTGTTCAGATCGCGGTCGACGACCGCGTGGTCGCTGACCCAGCCGCCCATCGCGATGTAGCTGCGCAGAAGCGGCGGCATGGTCAGCATCGCCCGGCGCGCGTCGGGCGCGCCGGTCAGACGCCGCGCGAAGCGAAAGACATCGGGCGCCTTCACCTTGGGCAGCCAGCGCTTGGGTGCGAGATGGCGTTCCTTGAGCATCGCGAAAGCGTCGGCATAGGCCTGCGCGTCGGTGCCGTGGAACGACGAACAGCCGAACAGCATCTCGACGCCGGTCTCGTCCACGAAGCGCGTCATCGCGCCCCAGGCCATGCGCAGGATGTCGGGGTCGGTCCGGCCGGGTGCCACGCAAAAGCGCCCAAGCTCGACCATGCGACCGGGGTAGTCCGCAAGGGCCGAGAGCTCGTAGTATTGCGCCGCATAGCTGCGCCCGATCTCCCCGCCATGGGCGAGCGGGAGGAAGCGGAAGCAGCACACAAGCTCACCGCTGCGCCGATCCTCGATCAGCACATGGGTGCAGATCGCATCGAACGGGTCGGCATCGACAGCCAAGCCCCCGCGAAACGCCGCCGATCGCAACCGCCGCGCCGCCGCGAGATCATCGGGCGTTTCGGCGTAGCGCGTCCGATAGCGTGCCTGTCGTCCGATTGCCAAGGCTCCGATCCCGGGTTGGACGGCCCTGCGCCGTCGCCTATGTATGGCCTGTGCGGTGAACGCACTCAAGATATGACATGGGTACGACGCGAAGGGGTGAACATGGACAAGGTGGTCAAATCGGACGCGGAGTGGCGGGCGCAGCTGTCGGACCTCGCCTTCAAGGTGACCCGCAAGCACGGGACCGAACGCGCGGGAACCCATGACGATTTTCCCAAGGGGCCGGGCACCTATCATTGCGTCTGTTGCGGCGCCCCTGTGTTCGGTCAGGCCGACAAGTTCGAAAGCGGCACGGGCTGGCCCAGCTTCACGCAGCCGATCGACGGCGTGGGTGGCGACAGCGTCGGGGAAAAGGAAGACCGCAGTTTCTTCATGCGCCGCACCGAAGTGCACTGCAACCGCTGCGAGGCCCATCTGGGTCATGTCTTTCCGGACGGTCCGGCGCCGACGGGCCTGCGCTACTGCATCAACGGGGTGGCCATGACCTTCGAACCGAAGCCCCACGGGGATGGCGCCAGCGAATAAGGCGTCTAGGTTCCGTCGCCGAGTAAGCCCGCCGGATTGAAGTTCCCGATATTGCCGAAGAGTTGCTGCAGGAAGCTGACGCCCGAGACGTTGGAGTCGGTCACGCGGCGCGACAGGGCGATGACCTCGCCGTCTTCGATCCCGAAGCGCTCGATGTTTTCGACAAGGCCGCGCTCGTCGAACAGCACCGCCACGACGGCGCGCCCGGTCTCCTCGGGTTCGCGCCAGCCGTAGTAGCGGAACTGCGATTTCACGTAGAACCAGCCGCGATCGTCCAGCATTCCGGTCAGCGCAGGATCGCCGATGATCGACCGCACCGTGTCGCGGGTGTCGAGGTTCACCTCGATCGCGGCAAGCTCGGCGTCGGTTGGAACATAGCCGTGCGTGCGCGGCAGCTCGGCACAGCCGGCAAGGGCCAGGAACAGAAGCCCCGCGCTCAGTGCCGCGCGCCATGATGTGCGCCGCCCGCCTGCGATGCCCCCCGCGATATGACCTGTGCTGCCCACTTGCCTTTGCCCCGCTTGCTGGCTATCGCCTTACCCGAAGCTCGCGCGCCTGTTCAAGCGCGGCCTTTCCGTCAGCCGACCGAGACCGGAGCGCGCATGGCCCAATCCCGTGACCCTTCTCCCACCCCCGCGCATCCCGACAAGCCTGTCCGGCTTGCCGATCTGGGCGATCGAGGTATCAGGTTCGAGATCGTTCCCGACCACGAAGTTCTGGAGGATCTTGCCCGCCGCCTCGATCTTCTTGCGCTGCGAAAGCTGCGTCTTGCGGGGCACCTGCGGCCCGACGGTCCCCGCGACTGGCGGCTTGACGCACAGCTTGGGGCCACCGTGGTCCAGCCCTGCCGGGTCACGCTGGAACCGGTCACCACCCGCATCGACGAGCCGGTCGTCCGCCGCTACCTCGCCCGCTGGGAGACGCCGTCCGAATCCGAGGCCGAGATGCCCGAGGACGACACCGCCGAGCCGCTTCCCGAAACGGTGGACCTGTCCGCTGTCGCGGCCGAGGCGCTGGCGCTGGCGCTGCCGACCTTCCCGCGCGCCGACGGCGCGGACCTCGACGTGCAGGTCTTCACCGAACCCGGCAAGGCGCCCCTGACCGACGATGCCGTAAAGCCCTTCGCCGGCCTGGCCGGGCTGCGCGACCGGCTGCGCAAGGACGACGGCTGAGCGGGCCTGTTCCACAGGCAGGACGGCACCCTAGCGGGCTCCAGAATTCCCCTTGCGCATGTGCAAAAAGGCGGTATGTTCCCGGCCTCATTTCCAAGAGGGGTTGCACCGGTGGCGCTTCGGCGCGTAAGAGGCCGTGAACCCGAAGAAACGCAAGGGGCCGCGGCCCCGACCAGCACCGAGGTTGAGACATGGCCGTCCCTCAGAATAAAGTTACCCGCTCCCGCCGGAACATGCGCCGCGCGCATGACGCACTCGTCGCCGCGAACCCGGCCGAGTGCACGAACTGCGGTGAACTCAAGCGTCCGCATCACGTCTGCGGCGCCTGCGGTCACTACGATGACCGTGAAATCGTCGCGAAAACCGACGAAATCGATCTCGACGAAGACGCGGCCTAAGCGCCGCGCGGCATGACCGCGGGGTGTCACAGATGACCGGCACGCCGGGTCAACAGCGGGCGCAACCGGGTCGGATCGTGGTATCTGTCGACGCCATGGGCGGCGACCTCGGCCCTGTCGCCGTGGTCGCGGGCATGGCCGAATCGGCGCAGAAAAACCCCGACATCGCCTTCCTCGTCCATGGCCCCAAAGAAGAGCTCGATCGTCTGATCGCCAAGCGCCGCATAGGTGATCGCTGCGAGGTGCGCGATGCCAGTGGCGTCGTGCGCATGGACGACAAGCCCAGCCATGTGATGCGTCACGGTCAGGGCACGTCGATGTGGTCGGCCATCGAGGCGGTTCGCCAGGGCGAGGCAGATGTGGTCGTTTCCTGCGGCAACACCGGCGCGCTGATGCTGCTCAGCATCGTGCGGCTCAAGAAGCTGCCCGGCATCAACCGCCCGGCCATCGCCGTGCTCTGGCCGTCGCGCAATCCCGGCGGGTTCAACGTGATGCTGGACGGCGGCGCCGATATCCGGGCCGATGCCGAGGATTTCCTGCAATACGCGATGATGGGCACCTCTTACGCCCGCAACGGCCTTGGCCTTGCGCGGCCGCGCGTGGGGTTGCTCAATGTCGGCGTCGAGGAGTTCAAGGGCCGGGCCGAGTTGAAGCTGGCCCATGACCTCATCGCGGACGCGCAGGAAGCGGGGGGCTATGACTTCGTGGGTTTCGTCGAGGGCGGCGACCTTCTGTCCTCGCGCGCGGATGTCATCGTGACCGACGGTTTCACCGGCAACGTGGCGCTCAAGACCGGGGAAGGCACGGCCTCGCTGGTGCGCGACTTCCTGAAGGAAGCGTTCAGCGCGACGCCGCTGTCGCGCATCGCGGCCTTGCTCGCGCTGACGTCGCTGCGCCGCCTGACCAAGCGGATCGACCCGCGGCGGGTGAATGGCGGCGTGTTTCTGGGTCTCAACGGGACGGTGGTGAAGTCCCACGGATCGGCCGATGCCACAGGCATCTCGGCGGCGATCAAGCTGGCCTTCACCCTGTCGCAGTCGGGCTTCACCGAGCGGCTGGCGGCCCGGGTTGCATCCGCCCCCATGGCGCGCCAAGATGCCGGCGAAGACGGGGCCGAGGGCGGGCAGAACCAATGACAACACGCGCCGTGGTGCGAGGCGTGGGGCATTACCTGCCTGAACGCGTGGTTCCCAACAGCGAATTCGAAGCGTCGGTCGACACCACGGATGAGTGGATTCGGTCCCGCTCGGGCATCGAACGGCGGCATTTCGCGGCAGAGGGCCAGACCACGTCCGACCTGGCCATCCGGGCCGCCCGTGCCGCGCTGGAAGATGCAGGGCTTGCGCCCGACGACATCGACACCGTGATCGTCGCCACCTCGACCGCCGACCTCACCTTCCCCTCTGCCGCGACCATGGTGCAGGACGGCCTTGGCATGACCCGGGGCTTCGCCTTCGACCTTCAGGCGGTCTGCGCAGGCTTTGTCTTCGCGCTGGCCAATGCCAATGCGCTGATCATGTCGGGCCAGGCCACCCGCGTCCTCGTGATCGGCGCCGAAACCTTCAGCCGCATCCTCGACTGGACCGACCGGTCAACCTGCGTGCTCTTCGGGGACGGGGCCGGCGCGCTGGTTCTCGAGGCGGCCGAGGGCGCCGGCAGCACCGACGACCGGGGCATCCTGTCGGTAGACCTTCATTCGGACGGGCGCCACCGCGACATCCTTTACGTCGACGGTGGCGTGTCGACCGGAACCTCGGGCCACCTGCGGATGCAGGGCAAGGAGGTCTTTCGCCATGCCGTCGAGAAACTGGCCGAAACCGCCCACGCCGCGCTCGACAAGGTGGGGCTGACCGGCGGCGATGTCGACTGGATCGTGCCGCATCAGGCCAACCTGCGGATCATCAAGGCCACCGCCCAGCGGATGCAGGTCCCGATGGAGCGCGTGGTCGTGACCGTGCAGGACCACGGCAACACCTCGGCCGCGTCGATCCCCCTTGCCCTGTCGGTCGGACGGCAGCGCGGGCAGATCCAGGAAGGCGATCTGGTGGTCGTGGAGGCCATCGGCGGCGGCCTGGCCTGGGGCGCGGTGGTGATGCGCTGGTAACCGCTTTAAAGGCTTATCCACAAGCCCTTGATATTGACTCGGAAATCCCGCTGCTCCTAAGGTCGTTCCACACATCACGGGGGATGACATGAGCGAGAAGACCTTGACCCGCATGGATCTGAGCGAAGCGGTGTTTCGCGAAGTGGGTCTGAGCCGCAACGAGTCCGCCCAGTTGGTCGAAAGCGTGCTTCAGCATATCTCGGACGCGCTGGTCGCGGGCGAACAGGTAAAGATCTCGTCCTTCGGGACCTTCAGTGTGCGCAGCAAGTCGGCGCGTGTCGGCCGCAACCCCAAGACCGGGGAAGAGGTTCCGATCCATCCGCGCCGGGTGCTGACCTTCCGCCCCTCGCATCTGATGAAAGAACGTGTGGCCGCAGGCAACAAACGGTAGATGCCCGGAATGGAGAAATCCCCCGACGCCTTTCGCACGATCAGCGAAGTGGCTGACTGGCTTGGCGTTCCGACCCATGTGCTGCGCTTCTGGGAAAGCCGCTTCACCCAGGTCAAGCCGGTCAAGCGCGCCGGGGGGCGCCGGTATTACCGCCCGTCGGACATGGAACTGATCGGCGGTATCAAGCGGCTTCTTCACGACGACGGCATGACCATTCGCGGCGTGCAGAAACTGCTGCGCGAAAAAGGCGTGCGCCATGTCGCCGGCCTGTCGCCGCCGCTCTATGCCGACATCGAGGATGCCGAACTGATCGAGGCGGACACCTCGCCTGCCGAATCTGCCGAGGCGCAGGACGACGCTACGGTCGTCGCCTTTGAACGCCCGGAGGCCACCGGTCTGTCTGAGCCACCAGAGGACGTGGCGGAGGACACTGCGGAGGACGTGGCAGTCGCCCCGCTGCCCGAGGTTGAAGAGGCTTCCGCGCCGGCGCCGGAACCCGTCCCGGACGCCGGAGCCGACGTCGCCCCCGACGACGAGAGCGGCATAGCCGCCGAGGCGGCGGACGAAATTGATGTGAAATCGGCCGCGGACGAGACCGCTGACGCACCGACGGCTTCGGAGACGGAACAGGAGTCATCTGAGGCCGCCGACGAGGCTGAGCCAGAGCCCGAGCCAGAGTCCGAGCCTGAGCCCCAGAACGAACCCGAGCCCGAAGCAGTGGAGCCGGAAAACCCGGACAGCACCGTCGAAGAACCCGTAGCGGCGACGGCCGAAGACGACCTCTTCGACCGCCTCGCACCTGAGGCCGAAGTGCCCGCGCCGGTTCAGCCGGTCGCCCCCATCGCCGCCGATGCGGCCAGCGCCTCCCCGGCCGACGACGAGATCGAGGAAGACACCGGCGACGACGATCTGGTCGAGGAACCGGCTCTGTCGGTCGCCTCGCGTCTGCGGATCGCGGCCCATGGCGGCCTGTCGTCCCATGCTGAAACCCTGTCGCTGGCGCAAGCCCGACTGGTGGCCTTGCGCGACCGGATGGACGGGCGCGGGTAGGGCCGTGGCGCGGCGTATATCGCCCCTTGCCCCCGCGGCCAAAACCGGTATGAAGGCCACTCGTCGGGCTATGGCGCAGCCTGGTAGCGCGTCCGTCTGGGGGACGGAAGGTCGCAGGTTCGAGTCCTGCTAGCCCGACCAATCTCACCCCTGCCCCCCTTGCGGGGCTGCCCTGTGACCGGGGCCGCCCGAGGGGTCACCGGAGCCGCCCGATGACCGGTGTTCTTCCCGACCACGAGCTTGACCGACTGATCGCCGCAGGCGGCATCACAGCCGATCCGCCGATCCTGCCCGATCAGGTGCAACCCGCCTCGCTCGATCTGCGCCTTGGAACGGTGGCCTATCGCGTGCGCGCGTCCTTTCTGTCCGGCGGCGGAGCGACTGTGGCCGACCGGCTGCCGCTTTTCGAGATGCACCGCGTGGACCTCACCCAGGGCGCCGTTCTGGAGAAGGGCTGCGTCTATGTCGTGCCCTTGATGGAATCGCTGGCACTGCCCCCGGGCATCACCGCGGTGGCGAATGCCAAGTCCTCGACCGGGCGGCTCGATCTTCTGACCCGCGTCATCACCGATGGCGGGGCCGAATTCGACCGCATTCCGGACGGCTACGCCGGCCCGCTTTACGCCGAGATCTGTCCCCGCTCGTTCTCGGTCCTCGTGCGTCCCGGCATGCGGCTCAACCAGATCCGCTTCCGCAAGGGGCAAGCGGTGCTGGACGACGCTGAACTTGCGTCGCTGCACGCAGATACACCGCTGGTCGATGGGACGCCGCTGATCTCGGACGGGCTTGGCTTTTCGGTGGATCTGCGCCCCGCCACCGGCACCCTCGTCGGGTATCGCGCCAAACCCCATTCCGGCGTAATCGACCTTGACCGGATCGGCGGCTACGACCCGGCCGAGTTCTGGGAGGAACTGCATGGCACCGAGGGCCGGCTGATCCTCGATCCCGGCGCGTTCTACATCCTCGTCAGCCGCGAGGCGGTCACCATCCCGCCGACCCATGCCGCCGAGATGGCGCCCTACCTTGCGATGGTGGGCGAATTCCGGGTGCATTACGCCGGGTTCTTCGACCCCGGTTTCGGCTGGGCCGCGGCCGGCGGCGCGGGGTCGCGCGGGGTGCTCGAGGTGCGCTGTCACGAAGCGCCCTTCGTTCTGGAACACGGGCAGGTCGTGGGGCGTCTGGTCTATGAGCGCATGGCCGAGACACCGGCCCGGCTTTACGGCGCGGGCATCGCGTCGAACTACCAGGGCCAGGGACTGAAGCTGTCGAAACACTTCCGCGCGGGCTGATCCGCTAGCCCGGTGTCATGCGATAGACCGCGCCCTCGCCCACCGACAGGAACCAGATCGACCCGTCGGGCGCCTCGCGAATATCGCGCACGCGCTGCGTCTGGGGGCCTTCCATCTGCTCGACCTCGCGCACCGTCGCACCGTCGAGGCGCGCGATGTAGTCGAACTTGAGCGATCCGACAAACATGTCGCCGCGCCATTCGGGCCAGAGCGCACCCGAGTAGATCATCATCCCCGAGGGCGCGATCGACGGGTCCCAGTAGAAGGCGGGCTGTTCCATGCCCGGCTTCTCGGTCCCCTCGCCGATCTTCCGTCCCGAATAATGCTCGCCATAGGAAATCACCGGCCAGCCGAAATTCGCACCGCGTACCACGCGGTTCACCTCGTCCCCGCCGCGCGCGCCATGCTCGTTCACCCAGAGATTGCCCTCAAGGTCGAGTGCGGCGCCCTGCGGGTTGCGGTGGCCATAGCTCCAGATTTCGGGCTGCGCGCCGGACTGGCCGACAAAGGGGTTGTCGGCGGGCACGCTGCCGTCGCGGTTCAGGCGGATGACCGACCCGTTATGGCGGGTGAGATCCTGGGCCGAGGCGTCGTCGCCCCGGTCGCCGACGGTCAGGAAGATCGTGCCGTCCGGCGCCTCGACGATCCGGCTGCCGAAATGCCGACCCCCCGAGGATCCCGGCGCGATCTCGAAGATCGTGCGCACATCCTCGAGCTGGCTGCCGTCCGGCGACAGGCGCGCGACGGCAAGGGCGGTCCCTGCCCCGCCGCGCTGGGGTTTGGCATAGCTCAGGAACACCTCCCGGCTTTGGGCGAAGTCGCGGGGCACCATCACGTCCAGAAGCCCGCCCTGCCCGTTCGCCGCCACCTCGGGCACGCCGCGCACGGCGCGGGCCTGCCCGTCGTCGATCAGAAGAAGCCGCCCATCCCGTTCGGTCACCAGCACGCCACCGCCGGGAAGAAAGCCGATGCTCCACGGCTCGGTCAGCCCTGTCGCCACCGGCGTGACGGTCACCGCCCCCGCCGAGGTGTCAAGCGCGATGCCTGGCCGGCCAAGCGCAAGGGCCAGCAGGATGGTCGCTCCGGTCAGCCGTCGCATGATGCCTCCTGTCGTTCTGCCTTTGGCGACAGATAGGCGGTCCGTCCACTCCGTCCAAGTCAGGTGGAAACAATTGCGTGATCGGCCTGTGCGGTAGTTCTTTTCTTTTGCCACGCCGCCCTCTAGGTTCCGTCCCGGAAATGTATCCAGACAGGGAGTCAACAATGAAAAAACTTATGATGGCGTCTGCCGCAACTGCACTGATGGCCGGTTCGGCGATGGCCCAAGAGGAAATCAAGCTTGGCGTGATGGTGGGCTTCACCGGCCCGCTTGAATCTCTTGCCCAGCAGATGGCGCAGGGTGCGGAAACCGCGATGGCCGAAGCCAGCGAAAGCGGTCTCCTTCTGGGCGGCTCGACCGTGACTTCGGTTCGCGGCGATACCACCTGCATCGACGCCGGCGCCGCGACCGCCGCTGCCGAACGCCTGATCACCGCCGATGGCGTGGCGGGTATCGTGGGCGGCGACTGCTCGGGCGTCACCGGCGCGATCCTTCAGAACGTGGCCATGCCCAATGGCATCGTCATGATCTCGCCCTCCGCGACATCGCCGGGGCTGTCGACCGCCGAGGACAACGGCCTCTTTTTCCGCACCGCCCCGTCGGACGCGCGCCAGGGCGTGGTGATGGCCGAAATCCTGCTCGAGCAGGGGATCGACGAAGTTGCGGTCACCTACACCAACAACGACTACGGCAAGGGCCTCGCCGACGCCTTCCAGGCGGCCTACGAGGAACTGGGCGGCACGGTCACGATCAACGCCGCGCATGAAGACGGCAAGGCCGACTATTCGGCCGAGATCGGCGCACTGGCCTCGGCTGGCGGTCAGCGCCTTGTCGTGGCAGGCTACGTCGACCAGGGCGGATCGGGCATCGTGCGCGCCGCGCTCGACTCGGGCGCCTTCGACACGTTCCATTTCCCCGACGGGATGATCAGCGCCGCACTCGAGGCCAACTTCGGTTCGGACATCGACGGATCGACCGGCCAGCACCCGGGCACCGACAGCGAAGGTGCCGCGCGCTATGTCGAGATCATCGGGGATGAGGCCATCGCGACCTCGCCCTTCTCGCCCGAAGCCTATGACGCCGCCGCGCTCATCCTTCTGGCCATGCAGGCTGCCGGATCGTCCGATCCGGCCGTCTACAAGGACTTCGTGATGGATGTGGCGAACGCCCCGGGCGAGCCGATCCTTCCCGGCGAGCTGGCCAAGGGCCTGCAGATCCTCGCCGATGGCGGTGATGTCGACTATGTCGGCGCCTCGGCCGTGGAACTGATCGGCCCCGGCGAATCGGCGGGCAACTACCGCCAGGTGGAAGTGGTGGACGGCGCCCTCTCGACGGTCCAGTTCCGCTGAGACCCTCGACCTGAGTGACTTCGGGCAGCCCGGTTCCGGCCGGGCTGCCTTGTTGCATTCCACGCATGGGGGCGGGGCATGATCGTAGTCGAGAACCTGCACAAGCATTTCGGTGGCTTCCACGCGGTCGACGGCGCGTCGCTCGAGATCCGTCAGGGCTCGATCACCGGGCTGATCGGCCCGAATGGCGCGGGCAAGACCACCCTGTTCAACGTGATCGCCGGGCGTCTGCCGCCGACTTCGGGGCGCGTCACGATGATGGGCGAGGATATCACCGGCCTGCCCCCGCATGAGCTTTTCCACAAGGGCCTGCTGCGCACCTTCCAGATCGCGCATGAGTTTTCGTCGATGACGGTGCGCGAGAACCTGATGATGGTACCCTCGGGCCAGGCGGGCGAGACGCTCTGGAATGCCTGGTTCCGGCGCGGGCGGATCGCCGAGGAAGAGCGCGCGCTTCTCAGGAAAGCCGACGAAGTGCTTGAATTCCTGACGATCGAGCATCTGAAGGACGAAAAAGCCGGCAACCTCTCTGGGGGACAGAAGAAGCTTCTGGAACTCGGCCGCACCATGATGGTCGATGCCCGGATCGTGTTCCTCGACGAGGTCGGCGCAGGCGTGAACCGCACGCTTCTCAACACCATCGGCGATGCCATCGTGCGCCTGAACAAGGAGCGCGGCTATACCTTCTGCGTGATCGAGCATGACATGGATTTCATTGGCCGCCTCTGCGACCCGGTCATCGTCATGGCCGAGGGCAAGGTGCTGGCCGAAGGGTCGGCCGCGGACATCATGCACAACGAGGCGGTGATCGAGGCCTACCTCGGCACCGGTCTCAAGAACAAGACCAAGGCCCAGGCGTCGGTCGAGGCGGGCGCATGAGCGACAATCCCCACCGAAACGATCGCGGCAACAAGGACGTCTCGATCACCAATCCGCGCGGGCGCGGCGACCTTGACCCCTATACCGGTGCGGGCACGGGCAAGCCCGCGAACACGAAGAATGCCTTTCTGATCGGCGACAGCATGACCGGCGGCTATGGCAGCGGTGCAAACATCCTGCACGACTGCACCGTGGCCGTGGACAAGGGCGAGATCGCGGTGATCGTCGGCCCCAACGGCGCGGGCAAGTCGACCGCGATGAAGGCCGTCTTCGGAATGCTCAAGCTGCGCGAAGGCTCGGTGCGGATCGGCGGCAAGGACATCACGCATCTCTCGCCGCAGGACCGCGTGGCCGAGGGCATGGCCTTCGTGCCGCAGACCAACAACATCTTCACTTCGATGACGGTGGAAGAGAACCTCGAGATGGGGGCCTTCCTGCGCCGCGACGACATCCGCAAGACCATCGAACAGGTCTATGAGCTGTTCCCGATCCTGAAGGACAAGCGCCGGCAGGCAGCGGGCGAGCTTTCGGGCGGCCAGCGCCAGCAGGTCGCCGTGGGCCGCGCGCTGATGACCAAGCCGCAGGTGCTGATGCTGGATGAACCGACCGCCGGCGTCTCGCCCATCGTCATGGACGAGCTTTTCGACCGGATCATCGAGGTCGCGCGCACCGGGATCTCGATCCTGATGGTCGAACAGAACGCGCGTCAGGCGCTCGAGATCGCCGACCGGGGCTATGTTCTGGTGCAAGGCGCCAATGCCTATACCGACACCGGGCAGGCGCTTCTGGCCGACCCCGAGGTCCGCCGCACGTTCCTGGGGGGCTGACGCATGGATTTCCTCAACGCCATCGTGGCGCTCCTGAACTTCGTCATCATCCCGGGCACCGCCTATGGCGCACAGCTTGCCCTTGGCGCGCTGGGGGTGACGCTGATCTACGGGATCCTGCGGTTTTCCAACTTCGCCCACGGCGACACGATGGCCTTCGGCACCATGGCGACGATCCTGGGCACCTGGTGGCTGCAGAGCAAGGGCATCGGCCTCGGGCCCCTGCCCACCGCCCTGCTGGCGCTGCCGCTGGGCATCGCGGCCACGGCGCTCTTCCTTCTGGGAACCGACCGCGTCGTCTACCGCTTCTACCGCAAGCAGCGCGCGGCGCCGGTGATCCTTGTCATCGTGTCGATGGGCGTGATGTTCATGATGAACGGCATCGTGCGCTTCATCATCGGGGTCGAGGACCAGTCCTTCGCGGACGGCGAACGCTTCGTCATCTCGGCGCGCACCTTCCGCGACATGACGGGTCTCGAGGAAGGCCTCGCCCTGCGTACCACGACCGTGATCACCGTGATCACCGCGGTGATCACCGTGGCGGCGCTGTTCTGGTTTCTCAACCGGACGCGCACCGGCAAGTCGATGCGCGCCTTCTCCGACAACGAGGATCTGGCCCTCCTGTCGGGCATCAATCCCGAACGGGTCGTGGCGATCACCTGGATCATCGTGGCGGGCCTGGCCACCATCGCGGGCGTGCTCTACGGCCTCGACAAGAGCTTCCGGCCCTTCACCTACTTCCAGCTTCTCCTGCCGATCTTCGCCGCCGCCATCGTCGGCGGCCTTGGCAACCCCATCGGGGCGATCGCGGGGGGCTTCGTCATCGCCTTCTCGGAGGTCACCGTGACCTATGCCTTCAAGAAGGTCGCGACCTACATCCTGCCCGAGGCGCTGGCGCCCGACGGCCTCGTGCAGCTTCTGTCCACGGACTACAAGTTCGCGGTCTCCTTCGCGATCCTGCTGATCGTGCTCCTGTTCAAGCCCACGGGTCTCTTCGCGGGGAAATCGGTATGATGAGCGGCCTTTCCGAACGCACCAAGCACAGCCTTCTCTTCGTTCTCGTCTTCTGCCTGATCGCCTCGACCGGGTTCCTCGACAGCTGGAACGTGGCTCTCGGCATCTTCAACATGGGGCTCGTCAGCGCGATCATGGCGCTGGGGGTGAACATGCAGTGGGGGTACGCCGGCCTCTTCAACGTGGGCGTGATGGGCTTCGTGGCACTGGGCGGACTTGGCGCGGTGATCGTGTCCATGCCCCCTGTCAACGAAGCCTGGGCCGCGGGCGGCCTGCAGGTGATCCTGGGCCTGATCCTGGGGGCGATGACCATCGTCGGGGCGATCCTGGTCTACAGCCGGATGGCGCCGGGACGGATGCGCACGCTGACCATGCTGGCGGTTCTGATCGGCGGTTTCTTCATCTTCCGCTGGGTCTTCGACGGCGGCGTCGCCGCGATCGAGGCGGTGAACCCCGCGTCGACCGGCTATCTCGGCGGGCTTGGCCTGCCGGTGCTGCTGGCCTGGCCGGTGGGCGGGCTTCTGGCCGCAGGGGTGGCCTGGATCGTCGGCAAGACGGCCCTTGGCCTGCGCTCGGACTATCTTGCCATCGCGACCCTCGGCATCGCCGAGATCGTCATCGCGGTGATGAAGAACGAGGATTGGCTGAGCCGCGGCGTCAAGAACGTGATCGGCGTGCCCCGCCCCGTCCCCTACGAGATCGACCTGCAGAACGACCCCGACTTCGTCACCCGTGTGACCGGCTGGGGCTACGATCCGGTCGTCGCCTCGTCGATCGCGGTCAAGCTGGCCTATGCCGGTCTTTTCATCGTCGTCCTGCTGGCCCTGCTCTGGCTGTCGCAGGCGGCGCTCAAGTCGCCCTGGGGCCGGATGATGCGCGCGATCCGTGACAACGAGGTTTCGGCCGAAGCCATGGGCAAGGACGTGAAGGCCCGCCATCTTCAGATCTTCATCCTTGGCTCGGCGGTCTGCGGGCTTGCCGGGGCCATGCTGACGACCCTCGACGGCCAGCTCACGCCGGGCACCTACCAGCCGCTGCGCTTCACCTTCCTTGTCTGGGTGATGGTGATCGTCGGCGGGTCGGGCAACAATTTCGGCGCGGTTCTGGGCGGTTTCCTGATCTGGTTCCTCTGGGTCCAGGTGGAGCCGATCGGCCAGCTTCTGATGACGATCCTGACCGCCGGGATGGCCGACGGGTTCTGGCTGAAGGACCACCTTCTGGGCAGCGTCGCACATATGCGTCTTCTGACGATGGGGCTGATCCTGCTGATCGTGCTGCGCTTCTATCCCCGTGGGCTGATCCCCGAACGCTAGGCCGACCGCCGGGTCGACCCCCGGACTCAGCCGCCGCAAGAGCGCAACCTCCCGCGCGTTCAGGACCGGGCGCGCGGGTGCATAGGCCGCCTGCCCGCCCCGATGCGCAGCGCGCGGATGGGCGCGGCGCAGGCTTCGGCGGGCCTCTGCGCCCAGTTCGCCAAGGCGCTCCGCATCCGGCATCAGCGTTTCGCACCAGTGGCCGTCCAGCCGGACCAGCGCGTGTCCCGGCAAAAGCAGCGCCACGCAGGGCCGAAGCGCGCAGTCGCCCGCGACCAAATCCTCCACCGCCGCCAGACCCTCGCCCGAGCCGCAAATGCGGAATGCCTCGGGCGCCGAGACAAGCACCCGGCACCCCGGGGTGACCCGCACCCCGGGCGCCAGCGCAAGGGTCGGCGACAGAACCGCCCGACCAGCCCAGAGCACTTCCTGCGCACCGGCGTCGCGGGTCAGCACCCTGTCCCCGGATCGCAGAGCGCCGACCGGGCACAGCCCGCCGGGAACCGCGACATGGCACCTTTCCTCGTAGGCGGCGGCCCGCCACAGCCCCTGTGGCGGGGTGCAGGCGGCCGACTGCCATCTGTCGTTCTGGAGCCCTTTCGACGGGCACGGTTCATGGAAAGGCCTCATGGGACCGTTCCTGAACGTCGCGCGTTAGCAAAGTCGCAAGGCGCGCGGAAGAAAGTGTATCGAATTTATGGAATGTCGCTTTGGACTGGAGGCAGTGGGTTCTCGCCGGCCGCGCCTGACAACCGCATCGCGCAGTCCGATTGCGCGGGGCCTGCCGGGATCCGATGGGAACGTCCACCCACGACCGCACCGAAATCCCGACATGCCACCGCCGCCCACTGGCAGTACCTTTACTCACGCACGCATCTCCCGATGCGCCACCGGCCCCCCACAAGCCGTTAACACCACCCCCCAGTGAGACCTCTTCATAGTAGGGTCTGGGATGTTCCGCACAAAGGAAAAAAGGCCAAAAGAAGGCATTGCCGCGGTGGGACCAAGGCTGCCGCCCAATTTTGCGGTCCATAGCGGCCAAGCCATTGTGGCAGATTGCGCAACAGTGCTTCGCTGATCGGGTCCCGGAACCCTTTAGACTTCAGGGAAAGCCATCCTTTCCCGTGGCGCGCCGGCATTATGCCGCTTTCATTGTTACCAATTCGTTGACGCTTTCAATCAACACCATCGAGAATATGGCAGAAAGTGGGCAAAGCGCCGCCTCTGGACAAGGGAACTCCGGCAAGGATCAATCGCGTCCGGTTCGGCGCACTGATCGCGCGGCGTGAACGGTCGTGCCGGGGCGATTCGCCGTATTCCGGGTCCGGCCCGGCAGATACGCCGATCTCACGGCTCGGTGCTCCTTGCCCGTCCCGCGCCGACATACACCCGTTCAAGGGCCGTTTTTCCCGAACCGTCAGGACCCATGACCAGCATGTGACAGGACACGCAGCATGGCAGCCCATGACAGAGGCAACGCCTGTCGGGCGTCGGGTTCCTGTACCGCCCCTTGAACCTGGGCCTCGTGCTGGGCGGGCTGGCCTTCATCGCGGCCCGTGCCCCCAGCCTCGTGCCGCGGGACGACGTATTGCAGGGCGTGATCGCGGGCTCGGCGCTTTTCTGGTCGATCGGATCGGGCGTACTTAGTGGGGCGATCCCCGACGGTCTCGACACGGCCAATGCCAATCTCGACAGGCCGATCCTGCCGGAACAGGACCCGCCGCAAAGCCCGCTGAAGTGTAGGCAGTCCATCATAGCTTACTACCGCGCATAGGCCAGCCGGCGCACGCTCTCGAAGTCAGCGCAGAATCGCAGGGACCAGAACGGTCACAGAACGTGACTGTGGGCCACGCATGTGGGCCAGTGACGGAAGGAACCCGAAGCCGAGGGATAGCGACGTGCGGAAGGTAGTTGAAAAAACAACGTGGTGCCCGAGGCCGGACTCGAACCGGCACGCCTTGCGGCGGGGGATTTTGAATCCCCTGCGTCTACCATTTCGCCACTCGGGCCACCGGCCCCGTTCCTAGCGCGCTCGCTTCGCCCCTCCAAGTCGAAAAACGCGGCGTTGGGCCGTCGCCCTGCCCTCTGCGCGACTTGACGGCGGGACGCTGCATCGCTCAAAGGGGGAAACCTCTCAGGCAGTTCCCCCGCATGATCCGCGCCCTCTATGACTGGACCCTGTCCCTTGCCGGACATCGCCACGCGCTCTGGGCGCTGGCCGTGGTCGCTTTCATCGAATCCTCGGTGTTTCCGATCCCGCCCGACGTGCTGATGATCCCGATGATCATCGCCGCCCCGCACCGTGCTTTTCGAATCGCCACCGTGGCGCTTGTGGCCTCGGTCGCGGGGGGGCTTCTGGGCTACTGGATCGGTTATGCCCTGTTCGACACCCTGGGCGAGCCCGTGCTCGCCTTCTACGGCAAGGACGCCTATTTCGAGGAGTTCGCCACCACCTACAACGCCTGGGGCGCCTGGGCGGTTCTGGCGGCCGGTGTCACGCCCTTCCCCTACAAGGTCATCACCATCCTGTCGGGGGCCACGGGGCTGAACCTCTGGGTGTTCCTCGTCGCAAGCGTGGTCGCGCGCGGCTTGCGCTTCTTTCTCGTGGCCGGCCTGCTGTGGCGGTTCGGACCCCCGATCCGGGACTTCATCGAACGGCGGCTGGGGCTTATGTTCACGCTGTTCGTCCTTCTGCTTGTCGGCGGTTTCGCCCTGCTGAGGTACCTATGACGCGCAAGACGCTGATCCTTCTCGCCGCCGGCGGATCGCTGGCGATGCTGCTGGCGGCCTGGGGGTTTCAGTACCTGGGGGGGCTGGCACCCTGCGCGATGTGCCTGTGGCAACGCTGGCCGCACATGGCCGCGGTGGCGATCGGCGTCGCGGGCATCGGCACCTCGGCCGCCATCGTCCCGCTGGCCGGCGCGCTTGCGGCACTGACCACCGCCGGAATCGGGCTTTACCACACGGGGGTCGAGCGCAGCTGGTGGCAGGGTCCGACAAGCTGCACCTCGGGCAGCGTGGACGGCCTGACGCCGGGCGAGCTTCTCGACCAGATCCTCGCCGCGCCGCTGGTGCGCTGTGATGAGGTTCCCTGGGACCTGTTCGGCCTCAGCATGGCCAGCTGGAACGCGCTCGTCTCCCTCGGTCTCGCAGCCCTCTGGCTCCTGGCCTGGCGCGCGGCCCGATGAGGCGCTAGCCCTCCGCTGTCTTCTGGCGGCAAATACCTTGGGGGTCCGGGGGCAAGGCCCCCGGCGTCTCTCCGGCGTCAGTGCAACGTGAATTCCCCGGTCACGTTGCGCCATTCTCCGGGCGAGATCATCTTGCGATGGACGAAGCGCACCGAGTGCAGGGGCCCTTCGATCCCGTCCT
The DNA here is from genome assembly GCA_963709395.1 of uncultured Alphaproteobacteria bacterium. GTDB lineage: Bacteria > Pseudomonadota > Alphaproteobacteria > Rhodobacterales > Rhodobacteraceae > CAVPWP01. The sequence goes on along the minus strand of CAVPWP010000001.1, from coordinate 57,052 downwards.
GCCAGAATTCGATGAACTTGAAGAGCCGCGGATGGTCGGGGGCAAGATCGTAGTCCTGCCAGACGAAGGTGTTCAGGACATTCCGGAAGTCGGGCAAGCGATAGTAGAATTCCGCGGTCGTCAGCCCATAGCCTTTCAGCATCAGTTCGGTCTCGGATATGCTCATGGTCAACCTCAGGATCGATTCTTTTCGAAATTGAGCCACGGGATCGTCAGGAAATCAATGAAAACAGCATGTTGGCACTCCCGACTGGCGGCTGCTTACAATTCGCCCGCGATGCCATTGCACCCAATATCCGCGATCTGCTACTGTCGCTTCAACAAGATGTAGCTTCCACAGCAGCAGGCACCGGATCTCTTGAGCGACACGCCGCAACCCCCTGACAGCACGGACGAAACCCCGCCGGCACGCCCGCCTTACGACGGGCCGACGATCTCGATCTCCGACGAGATGAAGGCCTCCTATCTCGATTACGCGATGAGCGTGATCGTGAGCCGCGCGATCCCTGATCTGCGCGACGGGCTGAAGCCGGTGCACCGGCGCATCCTCTACGCCATGCACGAGACGGGAAACACCCACGACAAGCCCTACCGCAAGTCGGCGCGTCCGGTGGGCGACGTGATGGGGAAATACCACCCGCATGGGGACAGTGCGATCTACGACGCGCTGGTGCGGATGGCGCAGGACTTCTCGATGTCGCTGCCGCTTCTGGACGGCCAGGGCAACTTCGGCTCGATGGACGGCGATAACCCCGCGGCCATGCGCTATACCGAAGTCCGCATGGACAAGCCCGCCGCGGCCCTTCTCGCCGATATCGAGAAGGAGACGGTGGATTTCCAGGACAACTACGACGGCAAGGACCGCGAACCCACGGTCCTTCCGGCACGGTTTCCCAACATGCTGGTCAATGGCGCGGGCGGCATCGCCGTGGGCATGGCCACCAACATCCCGCCCCACAACCTGGGCGAGGTGGTGGATGCGACGCTGGCGCTGATCGAGGACCCCGATCTGACCTCCGACCAGCTGATGGAGTATGTGCCCGCCCCGGACTTTCCCACCGGCGGGCTGATCCTGGGTCGGTCGGGCGCGCGCAAGGCCTATCTGGAAGGGCGCGGCAGCGTCATCATCCGCGCCAAGACCCGGATCGAGGAGTTGCGCAAGGACCGCTTCGCCATCGTCGTGGACGAGATTCCCTACCAGGTGAACAAGTCCTCGATGATCGAGAAGATCGCCGATCTGGTGCGCGAGAAGAAGCTCGAGGGCATCTCGGCGATCCAGGACGAATCCGACCGGATCGGCGTGCGCGTGGTGATCGAGCTCAAGCGCGACGCGACACCCGAGGTGGTGCTGAACCAGCTTTTCCGCTTCACGCAGCTTCAGACGTCATTCGGGTGCAACATGCTGGCGCTGAACGGGGGCCGGCCCGAACAGCTGACGCTGCGGGATTTCCTCACGTATTTCATAAGCTTCCGCGAGGAAGTCGTTGCGCGCCGCACGGCGTTCGAACTGCGCAAGGCCCGCGAACGCAGCCACGTTCTTTGCGGCCTTGCCGTCGCGGTGTCCAATGTGGACGAAGTGGTCGCCACGATCCGATCCTCGGCGGATGCCGCAGAAGCGCGTGAGAAGCTGATGTCCCGCCGCTGGCCGGCCATGGACATCGCCGACTACATCCGGCTGATCGACGACCCCAGCCACACCATGAACGAGGATGGCACCTACAACCTCTCCGAGGTGCAGGCCCGCGCCATTCTCGACCTGCGCCTGCAGCGCCTGACCCAGCTGGGTGTCAAGGAAGTCACCGACGAACTTGAAGAGCTGGCGGGCAAGATTCAGGAATACCTTGATATTCTGCGGTCGCGCGACCGGATCATGGCGATCATCTCGGACGAGCTGCGCGAGGTGCGCGAGCAGTTCGCCGTGCCCCGCCGCACCGAGATCGTCGACTGGTCCGGCGACATGGAAGACGAGGACCTGATCGAGCGCGAGGAGATGGTCGTCACCGTCACCCAGTCCGGCTGGATCAAGCGCACGCCGCTGGCCGAATTCCGGTCGCAGCGGCGCGGCGGCAAGGGGCTGTCGGGCATGTCGACCAAGGACGAGGACGTGGTCACCACCCTCTTCGTCGCCAACACCCATACCCAGCTTCTGTTCTTCACCACCGAGGGCATGGTCTACAAGCTCAAGACCTGGCGCCTGCCGCTGGGCGGGCGCACGGCCAAGGGCAAGGCCATCGTCAACATCCTGCCCATCCCCACCGGGGTCTCGGTCGCCGCGATCATGCCCGTCGACCGCCCCGAAGAGGAATGGAACGAGCTTCAGATCTTCTTCGCCACCTCGGACGGCGACGTGCGGCGCAATGCGCTGTCGGACTTCACCAACGTCATGCGCAACGGCAAGATCGCGATGAAGCTGCCCGAGGGAACGTCCCTCGTGAACGCGCGCATCTGCACCGAGGATGACGATATCATGCTCGTCACGGCGTTGGGCCGGGCGATCCGCTTTCCCACGACCGAGGTGCGCGTCTTCAAGGGCCGCGATTCGACCGGGGTGCGCGGGATCCGGCTGGCCGAAGGCGACCGCGTCGTCTCGATGGCGGTCATCCGCCACTTCGAGGCCACGCCTGCCGAACGCGCCGCCTATCTCAAGATGCGCCGCGCCGTGGCCGGCGTGACCGAAGAGGCCGAACCCGACGACGACGAAGCCACCGCCGAGGCCGCCGACTTCACCTCGGACGACTACGCCCGCATGTCGGCGGCCGAGGACCTGATCCTGACCATCACCTCGGGCGGGTCGGGCAAGCTGTCCTCGAGCCACGACTACCCCGTGCGCGGACGCGGCGGCCAGGGCGTGATGGCCATGGACAAGGCCATGCGTGGCGGACCGCTTGTGGTGTCGTTCCCGGTGGAAACCGGCGATCAGATCATGCTCGCCACGTCGAAGGGGCAGTCGATCCGCGTTCCGATCGATGGCATCTCGTTCCGCTCGCGCGCTGCGGGCGGGGTCAAGGTGTTCGACACCGGCCCGGGCGAAGAAGTCGTGTCGGTCGCCTGGATCGCCGAGCCGGAGGACGACGAGAGCGAAGTCGAAGCCGGGTCTGAGGCCGGATCCACAGGCCCTGAGGGCACAGGTTCCGAAGGCCCCGAAGGCGGCACCAGCTGACCCTCTCCGGCGGCGGGGAGCATGTCGCCCGCCGCAATTCTGTCACCGGAATGGCCGCGGAAAACCTTTCGGGGTTCAAATTCCCGTCGAAGTTGCAACGCATCGTTAACCATACCGCGGAAGTCCCGTGGTCTGTGATCAGTTCTCGTGTGCCAGTTCTCGGTTTTCACCTGACAGGGGACCTGACGATGACTGCAGCAGCGAAAGCGCCGTCCAAACCAGCTATGAACGAGAACCGCACGGGACGGCTCATGCTGTCGGCGACCGGTGCGAACCTCATCCGCATCCTGATCGCGTCCTACTTCCTGGCCCTTGGCGCCGGCGTGATTCCGGGCAGCGACATCTCGGCCCTCTTCGCCGCCGTCCTGCCCGACCCCCATGCCGGGCTTCTGGCGGGCGCGATCGTCTTTGCGCTGGCCTACATGGTGCTTGTCGGTGTCTGGCTGCGACCTGCGGCCCTCCTGCTGGCGCTGGTGGTCTTCTGGTCAAGCTACATCTCGGTCTCGCACCTGGGCTTTGCCGACCAGCTTGGCGGCTTCTGGCGCGACATGGCGCTGATCGCCGCGCTGATCCTGACCTATGCCGAGACCGATCCCCGCGCCCACAGCCGCCGCAGCGCCTTCCGCAGCGTCCGTACCCCGCGCCGCCTGCTTGCGCGCGGAGACGTGGTGATGCCGCGCCGTGTCTTTTCGGCGCAGGCGCCCAAGGCTCCTGTGATCCCGTTCCGCGCTGCACACAAGGCCGCCGCCTCCGGGGCCGCCGCCTCCGGGGCCGATGGCATCCGGACCACGGTCGTAGCTGCCCCGGCCCGCCTGACCGCCCCGCGGGCCATTTCCACGCAGGACAATGGCGCCAACGTCTTCCGCGACGACTTCGACATCGCCCGCGTATCCTGACGCCCATCAAGGACACCTGCGCCTTCACCCTTTTCAAGCCGCCCCCGATGCCCTAGATCGCGCCCATGACGCGCGAACTTCACATCATCGGGGGCGGCATGGCCGGGTCCGAAGCCGCCTGGCAGGCCGCGCAGGCTGGCGTCGACGTGGTGATCCACGAGATGCGCCCGACCGTCGGCACCTTCGCCCACAAGACCGGCGATCTGGCGGAAATGGTCTGCTCCAATTCCTTCCGCTCGGATGATGACGAACAGAACGCCGTGGGTCTTCTGCATTGGGAGATGCGCGCGGCGGGCGGACTGATCATGGAGATGGGCGACGCCCACCGCCTGCCCGCCGGCGGCGCTCTGGCCGTCGACCGCGAGGCGTTCAGCGCCGCCGTGACCGCGCGGCTTCGTGCCCATCCGCATGTGCGGGTCGAACCGGGCGAAATCACCGCCCTGCCCGAGGACGGCCACTGGATCATCGCCACTGGCCCGCTCACTTCCGGCGCGCTGGCCGAGGCGATCCGCGCCGAGACCGGCGAGGAGAGCCTGGCCTTCTTCGACGCCATCGCCCCGATCGTCTATGCCGAGAGCATCGACATGGACGTGGCCTGGCGCCAGTCCCGCTACGACAAGGGCGACACCGAGGACGAGCGCACCGCCTATATCAACTGCCCGATGACCCGCGACGAGTACGAGGCCTTCATCGACGCGCTTCTGGCCGCCGACAAGACCGAGTTCCACGAAGGCGAAACCGCGGGCTATTTCGACGGCTGCCTGCCGATCGAGGTGATGGCCGAGCGCGGGCGCGAAACCCTGCGTCACGGCCCGATGAAGCCCGTGGGGCTGACCAATGCGCATGATCCGCAGACCAAGGCCCATGCCGTGGTGCAGCTGCGCCGCGACAATGCGCTGGGAACGCTCTACAACATCGTCGGTTTCCAGACCAAGATGAAGTACGGCGCGCAAACCGATGTGTTCCGCATGATTCCGGGTCTTCAGGATGCTTCCTTCGCGCGCCTGGGCGGCATTCACCGCAACACCTTCCTGAACGCGCCCACGCTACTGGACGAGGGGATGCGCCTGCGCTCGCGCCCGCATATCCGCTTTGCCGGGCAGATCACCGGCGTCGAGGGCTATGTCGAAAGCGCGGCGATGGGGCTTCTGGCCGGGCGGATGGCGGCGGCCGAGATCCTCGGCACCGACCTGCCGCCCGTGCCCCGCACCACCGCCACCGGCGCGCTGGTCCATCACATCACCGGCGGGGCGGATGCCAAGACCTTCCAGCCGATGAACGTCAACTTCGGGCTCTTCCCGCCGGTCGACGGGCCTCGTGGCGGACGGCGCGGGCGGCGCGACCGCTACAAGGCCTATACCGACCGTGCGAAAGCCGACTGGCTGGGCTGGCTGGGCGCACGCGCATGCGACGCAGCATGAAGATGGCGGGTCAACACCCTGCCCTGACGTGACTTTCGTCACCCGCTTTGCCCCATCCCCGACTGGTCCCCTGCATCTGGGTCATGCCTTCTCGGCGCTCACCGTCCTCCGCCTTGCCGCGGGCCGGACCGTTCTCTTGCGGATCGAGGATACCGACAGCACCCGCTGCCGCCCCGAGCATGAGGCCGCCATCCTTGACGATCTGACATGGCTGGGCTTCCACTGGACAGGCCCGGTGCGCCGCCAGTCCGAACATCTGGCGGAATACACCGCAACGCTCGAAATCCTTTCCGCGCGCGGTCTGCTCTATCCCTGCTCCTGCACCCGCCGCGACATCGCCGAGGCGGGCGCGGTCGAGGGGCTCGAGGGGCTGGTCTATCCCGGCACCTGCCGCGGGCGTGGCATGGACGATGCCCAGCCGGGCGATGCCCTGCGACTGAACATGCAGGCTGCTCTGGATAACATTGATGTAAAATCGCTTTTCGTCGAGGAAGGGCCGCTCTACCCCGGCCAGCACTCTCTTGACCCAGACATGCTGCGCAGCCAGCTTGGCGATCCCGTCCTGCGCCGCAAGGACACGGGCGACCCGGCCTATCACCTGGCCTGCCCGCAGGACGATGCGCTTCAAGGGGTGAGCCATGTGATCCGCGGTGCCGACCTCTGGCACGCGACACCGATCCACGTCGTCCTGCAGCGCCTGATGGGCTGGCCCACTCCGCATTATCACCATCACGATCTGATCCGGGACGAGTCGGGCAAGCGGCTGGCCAAGATCGACCGCTCGAAATCCATCGCCCGCTACCGGGCCGAGGGGGCGACGCCCGCGGATATCAGGCGGATGGTGGGCCTTCCGGCTCCGGAGACATGAGTTCCACCTCGGAACCCTCTCGCACGGCGGTATAAAAACAGGAACGCCGCCCAGTGTGACAGGCTGGGCCGGTCTGCTCGACCAGCAACAGGAGGCAGTCGCGATCGCAATCGATGCGCATCTCGAGCAGCCGTTGCACATGCCCCGAGGTGGCGCCCTTCTCCCAGAATTCGCCCCGCGACCGCGACCAGTAGGTCACCTTGCCCGAGGCAAGGGTCTTCTCGATCGAGGCCGCGTTCATCCAGGCCATCATCAGAACCTCTCCCGAGGCCGCGTCCTGGGCGATCGCCGGAATCAGCCCGGCGTCGTTGTAGCGAAGGGTCGCGGGATCGAAGGTCATGGCGCGCTTTCCTTGGGGGCCGGGCTGCCCTATTTATGGGGCACAGACACGGAAGGGAAGCCGCCATGGCCGACAGCGACCTCATCAAGCTCTACTCGGGGCGCATTCTCGAACTGGCGGCCGACATCCCCCATGCCGGACGTCTCGACGCGCCCGATGCCAGTGTCCGCAAGCGGTCGCCCCAGTGCGGATCGACCGTCACCGTGGACCTCAGCGTCAGGGATGGCCGCGTCGCCGAATTCGCCCAGGATGTTCGTGCCTGTGCCCTGGGCCAGGCCTCGGCGGCGGTTCTCGGCGCTCATGTCATCGGCCAGGACCGGGCCACGCTGTCGGACCTGCGCGATGCCGTGAAAGCCATGTTGACGGCTGACGGTCCCGTCCCCGCCGCCCCGTTCGAGGGCTACGAGGTGCTTCTGCCCGCGCGCGAGTTCCGCAACCGCCATGCCTCGATCCTCCTGTCCCTCGAGGCCACGGTCGAGGCCATGGATGAGGCCGCGCGCAGCGCCTGCGCCTGATCCCGCAACCGGGTTCCCGAAAAAGAAACCGCCGCACGACCCGGGCGGGACGGCGGCGGAAGTGGCGTATCTGGTGACCCGGATCGGGGCAGGCACCCCGGGGGACTTGGGACAGTGTCTTTCGCATCGACGTTGGGGACAGGATGCGACGTGGGTCCACCAGACCGCAGGCAGAACTCGTCAAATCGTCAAACAGACCTCGTCAGACCAGACCGGGCAGATGCAGGCCGACAAGCAGCATCGCGACCAGCGCCGCGGCGCCAAGGAAATCCTGTGCGATCGGCGGGAAGGATCGGCGCAGGGTGGTGCGGGCAACTTCGATCATCGGGCATCTCCGTCAGGTCGTTCCGGGTTGCCCTTTTGTTCTCATATTGCCTCGCGCCTGTAAAGAACTTTTTAAGAACATTCGTGAACAAAGCAGAACACCCGCAGGGAAACGACGGCTAACCCACGGAAATCAGGCGAATCGCCTCGTCCCGACCCATCAGCCACAAGAGCACCCGCGCCGCCTCTCCACGCGCCGTGGCCAGCCCGGGATCGTCGTTCAGAAGCGCGCGCGCATCGGTCTGCGCGGTCGCCATCAGCCCGGCCTGATGCTCGAGATCGGCGATGCGAAAGCGCGGCAGGCCCGATTGCGCCACGCCCAGCACATCGCCCGCCCCGCGCATCGCCAGATCCTCCTCGGCGATGCGGAAGCCGTCGTCGGTGTCGCGCAGGATCTCGAGCCGCCGCCGCCCGGTCTCGGTCAGGGGCGGCTGGAACATCAGAAGGCAGGTCGAGGCCGCCTGACCCCGCCCCACCCGGCCACGCAACTGGTGAAGCTGGGCAAGCCCGAAGCTTTCGGCGCGCTCGATCACCATGATCGAGGCCTCGGGCACGTCGACCCCCACCTCGATCACCGTGGTCGCCACCAGCACGCGGGTCTCGCCCGAGACGAACCGCGCCATCGCCGCGTCCTTTTCCGCCGGTGGCAACTGGCCATGGACAAGGCCGACAGCCTCATCGCCAAGGGCCGCGCGCAGATGGGCGAAGCGTTCCTCGGCGGCGGTCAGGTCCATCACCTCGCTTTCCTCGACCAGCGGGCAGACCCAATAGGCGCGCCGCCCGTCGGCGATGGCGCGGCGCAGGTGGTCGACCACCTCGTCCATGCGGCCCGCCGACACCAGCGCGGTCTGCACCGGCGTCCGTCCGGGCGGCTTTTCGTAGAGGATCGACACGTCCATGTCGCCGTATTGCGCCAGCGACAGCGACCGCGGGATCGGCGTCGCCGTCATCACAAGCACATCGACCCCCTGCCCCTTGGCGCCCAGCTGCATCCGCTGGGCCACGCCGAAGCGGTGCTGTTCGTCGATGATCGCAAGACGCAGGTCGGCGAAGTCGACGCCTTTCTGGAAGACCGCATGGGTGCCGACCAGTAGCGCGATCTCGCCCGCCGCCAGGGCCGCAAGCTTGGCCGCGCGATCGGTCCCCCGGTCGCGTCCGGTCAATAGCTCGACCCGGACCCCTGCGGCCTCGGCCAATGGGGCCAGACCGGCCATGTGCTGACGCGCGAGGATCTCGGTCGGGGCCATCATCACGGCCTGCCCTCCGGCCTCGATCACGATGAGTGCTGCCAGGAAGGCGACAAGGGTTTTTCCCGCCCCCACATCGCCTTGCAGCAGACGGTTCATCCGTTCGGGCGTCGCCAGATCGGCGGCGATCTCGGCCAGGGCCTTCTCTTGCGCGCCGGTCGGGCGGTAGGGCAAGGCCGCCAGCACCTTCGATGACAGCGCGCCGGTCGCCACCGAGGACCGTCCCGGCCGCTTGCGCCGGCGCGCGCGGGCCAGGGCAAGTGTCAACTGGTGCGAGAAAAGCTCGTCATAGGCCAGCCGCTGGCGCGGCGGTGATTCGGGCGCGAGCTCCGCCTCGGCGCGGGGGGCGTGCACCTCGGCCACGGCCGCGCGCCAGCCCGGCCAGCCGCGTTGCGCCCGAAGTGCGGGGTCGATCCACTCGGCCAGATCCGGGGCGCGGTCGACCGCCGCCTCCGCGGCCCGGGCCACCTGCTTTTGCGACAGGCCTGCGGTCAGCGGATAGACCGGCTCGAACGCCGGCAGTTCGCCCGCCTCGTCGGGCGGCAGGATGAAGGCGGGATGGACGATCTGGATCTGGCCGTCGAACATCTCGACCTTGCCCGACACGATGCGCCGCTCCCCCTCGGGAAGTTCGCGCTGGAGCCAGTCCGCCCGGGCATGGAAGAACACCAGCTGGAACGCGGTCTTCGCATCCTCGACCGTCACGCGGTAGGGCCCGCCCTTGCGCCGGGCGGGATGGTGCGGCCCGACCGTCACCTCGACCGACCCGGTGCTCCCCGGCGCAATCTCGAGCACCGAGGGCCTAAGCCGCCGGTCGACCGCGCCGTGGGGCAACGTGAAAAGAAGATCGCGCGGTGTCTCGACCCCCATCTGGGCGAAGAGGGTTGCGGTCTTGGGCCCCACGCCGGGCAGCCCCTCGATCCCGGCGAAGAGCGGGAACAGGACCTCGGGCCGACCGCGGCCTGTCGTGCCGTCCCCCGTCATGCCGCGCCGATGAGGGCAAGCCAGGCATCCTCGTCGATGGTCTCGATGCCCAGTTCCGCTGCCTTCTTTGCCTTCGATCCCGCGCCCGGCCCCGCGACGACCAGATCGGTCTTGGCCGACACGCTGCCTGCGACCTTGGCCCCCAGGGCCTCGGCCCGTGCCTTGGCCTCGGCGCGGGTCATCTTTTCCAGCGTTCCGGTGAAGACGACGGTCTTCCCGGCCACGGGGCTGTCGACGGCTCCCGTGGGGGCCGCGTCCTCGACCGTCAGATGCGCCTCGAGCCGGTCGATCGAGGCGCGCTCGGCCTCCTGGTGGAAGGCGGTGACGAGCGATTGCGCGATGACCTCGCCCACGCCGTCGGTGTTGATGAGATCCTCCCAGGCGGCGCCCTCGCCCACCTCGGCCGCGTCCATGGCCGCGCGAAACGCCGACCAGCTGCCATAATGGCGGGCAAGGACCCCGGCCACGACCTCGCCGACATGGCGGATTCCCAGTGCGAAGATCAGGCGCGACAAGGGGATGCGGCGCCGGTCGTCAATGGCGGCAAAGAGGTTCGTGGCCGATTTCTCGCCCCAGCCTTCGCGATTCTTCAGCTGCGTGAGGTTGCCCGGACCGAAACGGTCCTCGAGCGTGAAGATATCGGCGGGCTCGCGCACCCAGCCGTCGCGGTGGAACTCCTCGATCAGCTTTGCCCCCAGCCCCTCGATATCGAAGGCCGCACGTCCGACGAAATGCTTGAGCTTCTCGACCGCCTGCGCGGGACAGGCCATCCCGCCGGTGCAGCGCCGCACCGCGTCGCCGGGCTCGCGGATCGCGTCCGACCCACATTCGGGACATTCTGTCGGAAACGCATAGGGCACCGCATCCTCGGGGCGCTTCGACAGGTCGACATCGGCCACCTTCGGGATCACGTCGCCCGCGCGGTAGACCTGCACCCAGTCGCCGACGCGGATGTCCTTGCCACCGCGGATCGGCGCGCCCTTGGCATCGCGACCGGCGATGTAATCCTCGTTGTGGAGGGTGGCGTTCGACACCACGACCCCGCCCACGGTCACCGGGTGAAGCCGCGCCACCGGGCTGAGCGCGCCGGTGCGGCCGACCTGGATGTCGATGGATTCGAGCCGGGTCCAGGCGAGTTCCGCGGGGAACTTGTGCGCGATGGCCCACCGCGGCGTGGTCGAGCGGTAGCCCAGCCGGTGCTGCAGCCCGAGGTCGTCGACCTTGTAGACCACGCCGTCGATGTCATAGGGCAGCGTCGCGCGCTGTTCCTCGATGGCGCGGTAATGGTCCAGCATCTCTTCGGTCGTCTCGCAGACCCGTGTGAGCGGGTTGGTCGTGAACCCGAGCCGCCCCAGCCGCGCGATCGCGCCGCTCTGGGTGTCGGCCAGGGGTTCGGAATGCGCGCCCCAGGCATAGGCGAAGAACCGCAGCGGGCGCGCGGCGGTGATCGCGGGGTCGAGCTGGCGCAGGGATCCGGCCGCGGCGTTGCGCGGGTTGGCGAAACTCTTGCCGCCCGCCTGTTGCTGGCGGTCGTTCAGGGCGGCGAAGTCGTCATGGGTCATGTAGACCTCGCCCCGCACCTCGAGCACCTGCGGCGCGCCGCCCGACAGGTTTTCGGGGATATCGTCGATCGTGCGGGCGTTGGCGGTCACGTTCTCGCCCTCGGTCCCGTCGCCGCGCGTGGCGGCCCGGACAAGGCGACCGTCCTCGTAGCGCAGCGACAGCGACAGCCCGTCGATCTTCGGTTCCGCCGTCACGCGGAGCGGCGCGTCCGCCGCAAGGCCCAGGTACTTGCGGATCCCCCGCATGAAGTCGGTCACGTCCTCGTCGCTGAAGGCGTTGCCCAGCGACAGCATCGGGACCTCGTGGCGCACCTTGGCAAAGCCCTCGGCCGGGGCGACGCCGACCCGGTCACTGGGGCTGTCAGCGCGCTTGAGATGCGGAAACCGCGCCTCGATCGCCGCGTTCCGGGCCTTCAGCGCGTCATAGGCGGCATCCGAGATCTCGGGGGCGTCTTCGCCGTGATAGGCCGTGTTCGCCCGGCCGATCTCGCGCGCGAGGCGGGCAAGTTCGGCCTTTGCGGCGGCCTCATCCAGATTGTCGACGGCGGCGTCCCTGCCCATGTTCCCTTCCCCCGGAGCGGCGCGTCTTCAGGTGATAGGCGCGCCCCGGGGGAAGGTCCAGTCGCGTCGAAGCGGATCGGCCTCAGGCCGAGGCCGCAACGGCGCGGGGCTGGGGGTCGCGCAGGACGTAGCCGCGCCCCCAGACGGTTTCGATATGCGTTTCGCCACCCGTCGCCTCGCTCAGCTTCTTGCGCAGCTTGCAGATGAAGACGTCGATGATCTTCAGTTCGGGCTCGTCCATGCCACCGTAGAGATGGTTGAGAAACATCTCCTTGGTGAGCGTGGTGCCCTTCCGCAGGCTCAGAAGCTCGAGCATCTGGTATTCCTTGCCGGTCAGATGCACCGGCTTGCCGTCGACATCCACCGTCTTGGCGTCGAGGTTGACGGCCACCTGCCCGGTGCGGATCACCGATTGCGCATGGCCCTTCGAGCGCCGGATGATGGCGTGGATCCGCGCCACCAGTTCCTCGCGGTGGAAGGGTTTCGTCAGATAGTCGTCGGCGCCGAAGCCGAAGCCCTTGATCTTGTTCTCGGTGTCGTCGGCGCCCGACAGGATCAGGATCGGCGTGTCGATCCGCGCCAGCCGCAACTGCCGCAACACGTCGTGGCCATGCATGTCCGGCAGGTTGAGGTCGAGCAGGATCAGGTCGTAATCGTAGAGCTTGGCAAGGTCGATCCCCTCTTCCCCGAGATCCGTCGCATAGACGTTGAGGTTGGCATGGGTCAGCATCAGTTCGATGCTGCGCGAGGTTGTGGGATCATCCTCGACCAGTAGCACGCGCATGTCAGTTCTCCGCAATCACACCGTTCCTGCCGGTCACACTTACCCAGAATGGTTAATCGCCCGTTACCTGAGGACAGCCTAGTATCAGCAACCTAGGGTTGTCTATAGCGCTGCAGGGCCGTTGTTTTCAGAGCGACTTCGCCGTGGCGGTCAACCGCGGATTGCCAGCTGTCGAATTCCTCGTCCGACAATCCATAGGCTTCCAGCGCGGTCTTGCGCGTCAGGAGGCCATGCGCCACCGCCCGCAGGACGGCCGCCTTGCGGCTGGCGACCCAGCGGCGGGTCTCGGGATCCGGCAGGTCGGCGCGGGTCATGACCCTTCCATCCGGGAGCGTCACCGCCCGCGGTCCGTCGATCTTCTTCAAGTACATTGTCTCACCCCAAGCTCAATCACCGCGCACGACGCTGCGCGCCCGGGCTTAAGGAGGGGTGAAATCGTGCCTTGTGAGTATGTCGCATTTTCCTATATTCCCTCCATTCCCTGACCGCGAACGGATGCCGTGCCATGGCGCTTGACGACAACGCCCGCCTGAACTCGCTGGGCTTTCCAAAGCCCCCGGCCGAGACGCGCGTGGTCGTCGCGATGTCGGGGGGCGTGGACAGCTCGGTCGTGGCCGCGGAACTCGCGGCCGAAGGCTATGACGTGGTGGGCGTGACGCTTCAGCTTTACGACCATGGCGCGGCCCTGGCCAAGAAGGGGGCCTGCTGCGCCGGCGTCGACATCCACGACGCGCGCCGCGTGGCCGAGGACATGGGCTTTCCGCATTACGTCCTCGACTACGAGAACGTCTTCCGCGAGGCCGTGATCGACGAATTTGCCGACAGCTACCTGGCCGGCGCCACGCCGGTGCCCTGCATCCGGTGCAACGAACGGGTGAAGTTCAAGGACCTGCTCGAGACCGCGCGCGATCTGGGGGCCGACTGCATGGCCACGGGCCATTACATCCGCCGCGAGACAGGCCCAGAAGGGCCGGAGCTGCACATGGCGGCGGATGCGGCGCGCGACCAGTCCTATTTCCTTTTCTCGACGACACCCGAGCAGCTGGCCTATCTGCGCTTTCCGCTGGGCGGGCTGGCGACCAAGGCGGAGACGCGGGCGCTGGCCGACGCGCCACGGGCTTGTGGTCGCCGACAAGCCCGACAGCCAGGACATCTGCTTCGTGCCCAACGGCAACTACGCCAGCGTCATCGAGAAGCTGCGCCCCGGCGCGGCCGAACCGGGTGAGATCGTCCATGCCGACGGGCGTGTTCTGGGCACCCATGACGGCGTGATCCACTACACGGTCGGGCAGCGGCGCGGGCTTGGCATCGGCGGGCTTGAAGAGCCGCTCTACGTCGTCAAGCTCGACGTCGACGCGCGCCGCGTGGTTGTCGGCCCCAAGGAGATGCTGTCGACCCGGATCGTCCCGGTGCGCGAGATCAACTGGCTGGGCGACGGCGCCTTCGACGGGGCCGCCGAACGCCACGTCTCCGTCAAGGTCCGCTCGACCCGCCCCCCGCGCGAGGCGATCCTGCGTCCGCTTTCCGCCACCGAGGCCGAGGTCGAGCTGCTGACCCCCGAGGAAGGCGTAAGCCCGGGACAGGCCTGCGTCTTCTACGAGACTGGTGGAACGCGGGTGCTGGGGGGCGGCTGGATCTGGCGCGGACACTGAGCCGGCAGCATCCGGGCGCCGACTGCCCCCGGACCCCCGTGAGGTGTTCCCAAGGAGAAAAAGCCGTCAGCCGAGGCCGTCGAGCACCGCGCGGGCCGCACGCATCCCCGGCGCCTCGCCGCCGCGGCCGAGGCGGGCCATCGTGGTCTCCATCGCCTCGGTCTGAAGCGTGCGGCGGGCGGGATCGTCGAGCAGGGCATTGAGCGCGGCGGCGATGGCCGGCGGTTTGCAGGCGGGGCCGAGGAATTCCGGCACCGTGCGGCTTTCGGCGACAAGGTTCACCAGCGTCACGGTGTCGATTCGCGCCATGCGCGACATGATCTGCCAGCTGAGCCAGTTCATGTCATAGGCCACGACCATGGGCGTGCCGGCGGCGGCCAGCTCGAGCGACACGGTGCCCGACGCGGCCAGCGCCACATGGCCCGCGGCGAAGGCGGCGCGCTTGGCCATGAGGGCGGTATCGGCGTCCATCCCGCGGGGGTCGAGAACATGCGGGTCGCCCGGCCAGGCCGCGGCGGCGCGGGCGACGGTCTCGGCCACGGGCGCGGCGGCAGGCACGACGACGCGCAGGCCGGGATGGGCATCGACCACCCCGCGCAGGGCCGCGCCGAAGATCGGGGTCAGCCGCTCGACCTCCGCCCGGCGCGATCCCGGCAGCACGACAAGCACCGGTGCCTCGCCCAGGCCCGCGCCACGTCGGAAGGCGGCGACCTCGGCGTCCGAGGCCTGCGGCTCGGCGGCGATGGGGTGTCCGACGAAATCGCAGCGCAGGCCCACGGCCTCGAAGAACGGCGGCTCGAATGGCAGGAGCGCAAGCACCTGGTCGACGTGCCGCGCCATCTTCGCCGCGCGCCCCGGCCGCCAGGCCCAGACCGACGGGGCGACATAGTGGACGATCCGCACCCCCGGTGCCGCGGCGCGGACGCGCCGCGCCACGCGCAGGCAGAAATCGGGGCTGTCGATGGTGATCAGCACATCGGGTTCCGGTCGCCACCACGGCTGCCGCAGTCTCGTCGATCCGTCGCCTGAGCTGACGGTAGCGCGGCAGAACCTCGGCGATGCCCATGACCGACAACTCGTCCATGGGAAAGCGCGGGGTCAGGCCCTGGGCCATCATGTCCGCGCCCCCCACCCCGTCGAAGACGATCCCGGGGACAAGGTCGCTCAGGGCCGCCATCAGCGCACCGCCGAGCTTGTCGCCCGAGGGTTCGCCCGCGATGAGAAAGGCGCGCATCAGCCGCCCTCGTCCGGCCTGCGCACCCAGAGGAAAAGGCCCGCCCGGTCGGCTGCGGCGACCGTCTCCAAGGGATCGAGCACCATGACCCCGCCCGCCTCGATCACGATGCCGTCGAGACCCGCGGCGGCGGCGCGGCGCACGGTTTCGGGGCCGATGGCGGGCAGGTCCACGCGGCGGTCCTGTCCGGGTTTCGGCGCCTTGTAGAGGATGCCGCCTGCGGGAAGGGCCGGATCGCGGCGTGGCCGGGGCATGCGGGCCGGGCCGCCCATGATGTCGGCTGCGACCCCGAACGGGTCGTCGAAAAGCCCGCCCGTCGGGGCCGGGACCACGTCGCGGGCCAGAAGCGAGGCCAGCATCCAGTCGGTACCGGGCTGCGCCTCGACCGCGATCACCTGGCCTTCGGCGACCACCAGGGCCTGTCCCACATCGGCGGCGCCCAAGGCCACATGCGCCCGCACGGCCCGCGCGACATCGCGTTGCGCCCCGGCTTTGGGCTCGGCCTGGCTCAGCATCCCGTCGGCGGGCAGGAGTTCGGGCACGATCTCGTGCGCGGCACGGATGGCGAAACCCGCCTCCTCGAAGAAGCCGAGCACCGCACGCAGCGCCGCATCGTCACCCTCGGCCAGGGCCGCCATCATACGGGGTACGAGCGGCACCGTCGCCGGGTCTATGGCTGTGGGATCGAGTCTTGGCCGCCCGACACGCCCGGCAAGGCAGACCTCGGTCACGCCGGCGGCCTTGAGATCGGCGATGAACGACCCCAGCTGTTCGATCCGGAACACGCGCGGGGCTGGGACAAGGCGGGAGGGATGGTCCTCTAGCTCGCAGACCAGGGCATCGGGCCGGCGCTTCAGGACCAGTCCCGGCAGCGCCCCCTGCCCTGCGATCAGCGCCAGCACCTCGGGTCAGCCCGGTGTCAGGAACGAGCGGTCGGACCGCGACAGGATGAACTCGGCGATCTCGCGGACATGCTCGCTGGCCGAGTTGTCCCGCAGGCGCCGGGCGCGGTCCTGAAAGGTGCCCGTGCCCTCGGACAGGGTCTGGTAGGCGGAGCGCAGCGCGTGGATCTCGTCGCGCCCGACGCCGCGGCGCTTGAGGCCGACAAGGTTCAGCCCGTCAAGCTCGCCCCGGGGGGCCTGCACCATGCCGTAGGGGATCACGTCGTTCGTCACCATCGCCACCGCGCCGATGAAGGCGCCCCGGCCGATGCGCACGAACTGGTGGATCCCGACAAGCCCGCCGATGATCACGTCATCCTCGATGATGCAATGCCCCGCGATGGCAGACTGGTTGGCCACGACGACCCGGTCGCCGACCTGCGCGTCATGTCCCACATGCGCGCCGGTCATGAAGAGGCAGTCGTCGCCCACGCGCGTCACCCCGCCACCGCCCTCGGTGCCGGTGTTCATCGTCACGCCTTCGCGGATGCGGTTGCGCTTGCCGATGATCAGGCGGGTCTTCTCGCCGCGGAACTTCAGATCCTGCGGGATCTCCCCGATCGAGGCGAAGGGGTAGATCACGGTCTCCTCGCCCACTTCGGTGTTCCCGGTCACCACGGCGTGGCTCTTGACGACGACACCGCTGTCGAGGGTCACGTCTGGTCCGATGACCGAGAACGGCCCCACCGTGGCCCCCGCGGCGATACGCGCGCCGGGCTCGATCACGGCCGTGGGATGGATGCCCGCCTCGGGGTGGACTGTCATCGGATCACGCCTTCGGCAGGTCCATCATCGCGGTGAACTCGGCCTCGCAGGCAAGCTCTCCGTCGACCAGGGCGCGGCCCGCGAATTTCCAGACCTTCCCGCCGCCGCGCCGGGTCTCGATTTCAAGCCGCAGGGTATCGCCCGGCCCGACCTTGCGCCGGAACTTGGCACTGTCGATCGCCATGAAATAGACCAGCGTGTTGGTGTCGGCGAGGTTCTTGGCCACCCCGACCAGCACCGCGGCGGTCTGGGCCATCGCCTCGATCATGAGAACGCCCGGAAAGACCGGCGTTCCGGGGAAATGACCGGTGAACTGCGGCTCGTTCATGGTGACGTTCTTGATGCCGACGCAGCGCTCGGCCCCTTCGATGTCGATCACCCGGTCGACCAGCAGGAACGGATAGCGGTGCGGGATGATCCGCTGGATGAGGTCGATGTCGGCGCTTGTCGTTTCGGTCATGAGGATCTCGTCCGGTCGGCTGTCCGGACTGCGTAGCAACCGGGCAGGAAGGGCACAAGGCTATTGGTCAGCCGGGGAGGCGTCCGAGGGCGCGTCGGAGGGTCCGTCCGGGACGGTCCCCGAGGGATCTGCGGACGGGTCACCAGCGCCGTCACCGTCTGCGACCGCGGTGTTGATGCGTGCGATGGCATCGTCGGTGATGTCGATGACATCCGCCGACAGGAAGACATCGCTGCGGTCAAGGATCATCACCGCTCCGCGTTCGCGGACAATCTCGGACAGGATCCCGCCCACTTCGAGAAAGAAGGACTGGCGTGCATCCTCCTGCTTGAGCGCAAGCTCGCGCGCCTTGGCGTCCTGCTCGGCGCGGATGCGCTGGACCTTGGCATCGAAGGCATCGGCCAGTTCGGCAAAGGCGGCCGGGTCGAGGCTGCCGCGCTCTTCGGTCAGCGCGACCTCTTCGGCGCGCAGTTCCATCTCGATCCGGCGGTTTTCCTCGGCCAGGGCATCGGCCTCGTCCTCGATCGCCCGCAGGCTGCGCAGGCCGGGGCGCGTCTCGGCGAAAAGCCGGTCCTGGTCGATGGTCAGGATCGGGGACGGGATCGTTCCCTGCTCCTGCGCGCCAACCGCCGGCGCCAGCAGCACGACCCAGGCACTCAGGACAAGGCGCCGAAGCATCAGAAGGTCGTCGCGATCGTCAGATTGAAATTCTGTGTCTCGTCGTAGTCGAGCTTCCGGATCGCGCGTGCAAAATCGAGCCGCAGGGGACCCAGAGGTGTATTCCAGAAGATAGACACACCTGCGGCCGTGCGCAGATAGAAGCTGTCGTCCACCGAATTCGGCCCCCCGGCCCCGTCGGTATCGTTCAGCCCCCAGACCGATCCCGCGTTGAAGAAGACACCGGCCGAGATCCCGTATTCCTCGGGCAGGCCCAGCGGGAATTCGGCCTCGACGCCGAACACGCCAATATAGTTGCCGCCCAGGGCGCCCTCGTCCTCGGAGTTGAGGTCGCGCGGGCCGATGCCCCGGCTCTCGAAGCCGCGCAGGCTGTTGGACGACGAGTTGTATCGTTGGATCACCGTACTGCCGCCATCGAGGAAGTTGAGCGCGCCGCCTTCCAGCCGGGCGCGCAGCGTCACTTCTTCGTTCAGCACCGTGCGCTGGGCGATCAGCCGGGCATTGGTGCGGATGAAGTTGTTGTCGCCACCCAGTCCTGCGAACTCCTGTCCGAAGGTCAGCAGGATGCCGGCATTGGGATTGAGGCCAAAGAGCCGGGTATCGTAGACATAGTTGTATTCGATCGCGCTGGTATAGGTTGACCCCTCTTCGCGCTGGATGATCGGCGACGCACCGGGATCAACGTCGAAGATCAAGTCCTTGCTCAGCAAGTAGTTCACGCCAAGATCAGCCAGGTCATTCAGCGGAAAGGACAGACCCGTGTCGAAGCCCAAGCGCCGCGTGTTGTAGCTGACGTTGTCGAAACTCGTCTCCTGATAGAAAGCCTGAAAACGATACTGGAGGTCGCGGCCAAGAAAGTAGGGCTCGATAAAGCTGATCTGCGAATTCGAGGTTTGGGTTCCGGCATTGAGGTCGAGCGTCAGCGTCTGGCCCCGCCCGAGGAAATTGCGCTCGGCAAACCCGATGGCGAAGCCGATCCCGTTCTCGATCGAATAGCTGGCGCCGAAGGACAGCGACCCGGTCGGTTGCTCGACCACGTTCACATCCACGATCACCTGATCCGCGGCCGACCCCTGACGCGTCTCGACATCCGCCACCTCGAAAAAGCCCAAGGCACGAATACGTTCGGCCGCGCGCGCGATCTCGCGCGGATTGAAGGGATCGCCCTCGACCACCTCGAACTGCTGGCGGATCACCCGATCAAGGGTGGTGGCGTTGCCTTCGATATCGATCCGCTCGACGAAGATGCGCGGGCCGCGGACAAGCTGGAAGTCCACGTCGATCGTCAGGTCGCGCTCGTTGCGGCTGAGCACCGGCTCGACCCGCACGAAATCAAGCTGGTTGTCGGTCGCCCGCCGTTCCAGCCGGTCGATCGTGGACTGGATGGCCACGGGCGAGAATGTCTGCCCGGGGCGGATGTTGACGACGCTGCTATAGGCCGCAGCATCCGCCTCGGGCAGCTGGCTCGAAACGCTGATCTGGCCCAGGTCGAACTGCTGGCCTTCCCGCACGGTGAAGGTCAGGAAGGTCGCGTTGCGTTCGCGCGAGAATTCGCTGGCGACATCGAGCACCGCGAAATCGACAAAGCCGCGCGCCCTGTAGAAATCGGTAAGAAGCTGCCGGTCGAAGGCGATCCGGTCGGCGATGAAGGTGTCGCGTCCGACCAGGGTGCGAAAGAGGCCGGCCTGCTTGCTGGCCAGAACGCGCCGCAGCCGACTGTCGGAAAAGGACTCGTTGCCGACAAACGAGATACGCTCGATCTCGACCACGTTGCCCTCGACGATCTCGAAGACCAGATCGACACGGTTGTCGGGACGCCGGATGATCGACGGGGTCACGCTTGCGCCAAAGCGGCCCGATTGCTCATAGGCCTCGACGATGCGAAGGGCGTCGGCTTCGGCCACATCCGGCGAATAGACCAGGGACGACCCCGAACTCGAGAGACGCGAGAAGGGCCTCGTCGTCGATCCTGGCGTTGCCTTCGATGCTGATGCGGCTGATCGTCGGGCGCTCGACCACACGGATCACAAGGGTCGAGCCGCGCGGCTCGAACTGCACGTCTTCGAAGAAGCCCGAGGCCAACGTCCGCTGCAATGCGTCGTTCACCTGGCCGGCTGTGACGGTCTGTCCCTGTGGCAGATCGGTGAAGGCGACGATCGACGCCGGGTCGACCCGCTGGTTGCCCTCGATCACGAAACTGTCGAAGGAAAAGCTGGATTGTGCCTGCAGCGCCCCTGGAAGCCATAGGACCATAAGCAGGGCGGTGACCGTTCCAAGCCCCCTGCCCGCGCGCCGTACCGAAACGCCTTGTGACCCTGCCATGCCCTACGCCCCGACCTCTTGCCTGCTTGGGGCTTGAGTAAATCGAAGCGTCCGTGATGTCAAAAGAGTTAGGCCCGGGCCGGCGCGAGACTGGGCCCGGTCGGCCGCTTACTGAAAGCCCTGAAGCGCAAGCGTCCCGAGGTAGCTTCCGAGGGAAAGTCCGACGATGATGGCGACAGGATAGATGAAACGGTCGAAATTCAATTCGACCAGCAGCGCCACCCCACGGTATTTTTGTGCCAATGCACTCATGACAATTCGTCCGTTCTTCGGGAACGGCGCCATGACTAGATACGGAATGTGGTTTTTTTGGGGCGCGGCGTGGCTCAGGGGCACAGGATGTCGTTGCTTAGGGCAAAGACCATCAGGGCCAGCATCAGGGCGATTCCCGCCCCCATCATGACCCGCAGGACACCGTCGCTGGGCGGACGTCCGGTCATCGCCTCCCAGGCGTGAAACACCAGATGCCCGCCGTCGAGCACCGGGATCGGGAAGAGGTTGAGCAGCCCCACGGCGGTCGAAAGGACCGCAATGAACCAGATGAAGCTGAGCCAGCCCTGGCTGGCGGCGGCCCCCGATGTCTCGGCGATGCCGATCGGCCCCTGGAGATTGCAGGTCGAGATCAACCCGGCCGCCATGTGGTAAAGCCCCGAAAGGCTCGATTCCATGATGAAGATCGTCTGGTTGACCCCATAGCGCGCGGCTTCGGTCAGCGAGGGGCGCTGGACCATCGGCTCGAACAGGATGCCGCCGGTGATGCCGATCAGCCAGCGCGTTTCGAAGCCGCCGTCCTGAAGCGGAAGGTCCATCCGCCGGGGCGCCAGCGCGAATTCGAGGACTTCGCCGTCGCGCCAGACTTCGAGAAGAAGCACCCGGCCGTCCGATGCGGCGACCCGATCGCGCAGTTCCGAGAAGGCGATGATCGGTTCGCCGTCCATCGACAGGATGACGTCGCCCGGACGCATCTCGATGTCGTTGGCCGCCGATCCCGGCGTGATGCCGAGGGCGATGGGCGGATAGGGATAGGGCCCCTGAACGACCATTTCCGTTCCCTCACGCCTCACGGTGTAGTCAAGCGGTTGTCGCACAGGGAGCGTGTCGAGGAAGTCGGAAAGTCCGTCGACTCCCGGGACCTCGCGACCGTCGATCGCGACAAGCTCGTCGCCCGAAAGAAGCTGCTGCACCTCGGCGGGCACAGGCCGCACGCTGTCGATCGTCAGCGGATCGGATGCCACGCCGCGCACCATGAGAATCGCGCCGAAGACCAGGATCGACAGGATGAAATTGAAGATGGGACCCGCGGCGACCGTGGCCGCCCGCGCCCAGAGCGGCGCCCCGTGCATGGTCTGCCGGCGCGCTCGGTCGTCGAGCTCGGCCATGGTTTTGTCGTCTGCCCGGTCCGAGACGGCGGACGCGTCGCCGAGGAACTTCACGTAGCCACCGAACGGCAGGGCGGCGACCTGCCACTGGGTCCCGTGCTTGTCGGTGCGTGCAAAGAGCACCGGCCCGAAGCCGATGGAAAACACCTCGGCCTTGATGCCGCACCAGCGCCCGACGATGTAATGGCCGTATTCATGGACCGCGACGATCACCGACAGCGCCACGATGAAGGCCGCAAGGGTATAGATCAGGCCCCCGAAGGACGGAATCAGTCCGATGATGTCCATATGCTCCTCAGCCCCGTCCGCCGCGTTCCGCGATCCACTCGTTCGCCCTTACCCGGGCGACATGGTCCGTTTCCCAGACCCTATCAAGGGTGATCGGGGCATTCATTAGGCAATCGTCTGTCATCTTTTCGAGTGTGGCCTCGACCGCACCCGCCATTTCAAGGAATCCGATCCGTCCGGCGATGAACCCGTCGAGGGCGGATTCCTTGGCCGCATTGAAGGCCGCGCCGTGAAGCCCGCCCTGCTCCATGACCGCGCGCGCAAGCCGAAGCGCGGGGTATCGTCCCTCGTCCGGGGCGCGGAATGTGAGCTGTCCGATCTTCGCCAGATCGAGCCGCTCGACCGGCAGATGCCGCCGTTCGGGCCAGTGCAGCGCGAAGCCGATGGCGTGGCGCATGTCGGGCGGGCCGACATGCGCCATCAGCGCCCCGTCGACGAACCCGACCAGCGCGTGGACCAGGCTTTCGGGGTGGATCACGGCCTCGATCCGCGCAGGGTCTATGCCGAAATATTCCTTTGTTTCAATCAGCTCAAGCGCCTTGTTGAACAGGCTCGCGCTGTCGATCGTGATCCGTTGGCCCATTGCCCAGTTCGGGTGCGACGAGGCCTCGGCCAGCGTGGCGGCCGCCAGCCGCTCGGCCGGCCAGTCACGGAACGCCCCGCCCGAGGCGGTGATCACGATGCGCTCGACCGCGGCGATATCCTCGCCCATCAGCGCCTGGAAGATCGCCGAATGTTCGCTGTCGACCGGCAGGACACGGGTGCCCGACGACGCGCGCGGTCTCCATCAGCAGGGGACCAGCGGCGACAAGGCTTTCCTTGTTGGCCAGCGCCAGCGTCCCGCCCTGCCCGGCTATGGCCAGCGACGGCGGCAGTCCCGCGGCGCCGACGATGGCTGACATCGCCCAGTCGGTTTGGCGTTGCGCGGCCTCGGTGATGGCCCCCGCGCCTGCGGCGGTCTCGATCCCGGTTCCCGCCAGGGCAGTGCGCAGATCGTCCAGCGCGTCCTCGTGCGCGGTCACGACGATCTCCGGGCGCAGCGCCCGTGCCTGCGTCTGCCAGAAGGGCCAGGTTGCGTCCGCCCGTCAGGGCGACAACCTCGTAGGCATCGCGATCGGCGGTGATCAGTTCGACCGTGTTGCAGCCGATCGACCCAGTCGATCCGAATATGGACACCCGGCGCGTCACGGCGCCCCCGGCGGGAACCCGGTTAGTGCCGCGAAGAGCAGAAGGAAGAGCGCCGCGCCAAGCATCCCGTCGAAGCGGTCGAACAGCCCGCCGTGTCCCGGCAGGATCGACGACGCGTCCTTGACCCCGACCCGCCGCTTGACGGCACTTTCCGCCAGATCACCGGCCTGCGCCGCCATCGACAGAAGGACCGACATCACCAGCAGTCCGGCCCCGGCCCCGGTCGTGGCAAGGAACCCCACCCCGACGACAAGCGCGCCCAGCCAACCGGCGATGGTGCCCGACCACGTCTTCTTGGGGCTGACGCGCGGCCAGAATTTCGGCCCGCCGATCATGCGACCGGCGAAGTAGCCCAGAACGTCGGTGGCGATCACCACCAGCGCAAGCCAGGCCATCCAGAGAAAGCCCGCATCATCGCGCAGCGCCATCAGCCCGTATCCCGCAAGCAGGATGCCCGCCATGTAGAGCGAGAATAGGATGCGGTTCTCGGGCACCTGCCCGTATCCCACGATGGCCGGTGCCAGAAGGACGGGAAGCGCGTAAACGGCTGGTAACTCGCCCGCGATCATCACCGCCAGAAAGGCCGCGGCCCCGACAAAACGGATCGACGACCCGCCCCCGAGCATCCGCCCAAGCTCCCACACCATCACGCCCGAGGCGGCGGCGACCAGAATATGAAACCAGATCCCGCCGACCCACATCGCCAGAAGCCCGACCCCGGCCATCACGGCCGCGGTGCCAAGCCGCGCGACGAGATCGTCCCATTGCCCGGGGGCTGCGGTCATCCGGCCAGCGCACCGAACCGCCGTTCGCGGCGGGCGTAGTTGCTGACCACCTTCGCGAATTCCGCGCGCGTGAAATCCGGCCAGAGCGTGTCGACGAAGTCGTATTCCGCATAGGCCGATTGCCAGAGCAGGAAGTTCGAGATGCGCGCCTCGCCGCTGGTGCGGATCACGAGGTCCGGGTCGGGCAGCACATAGGTGTCGAGAAACCGCGCCAGCGTGGTCTCGTCCACCTTTTCGGGGTCGACGCGTCCCGCCGCGACTTCGCGCGCAAGCCGCTTGGTGGCGCGCGCCACCTCGTCCCGGCCGCCGTAGTTCAACGCCACCGTCAGATGGACGCGGCAGTTCTCGGCGGTCATGAGCTCAAGCTCGTCCATCATGCGCACCAGTGTCTCGTCCAGACGGATGCGGTCGCCGATGAAGCGCACGCGCACACCGCTGTCGAAAAGCGCCTGCGCCTCGCGCACCAGGTAGCGCCGGAAGAGCTTCATCAGGCCGGACACCTCGGCCTGGGTCCGCTTCCAGTTCTCGGTCGAGAAGGCGAAGATCGTCAGGTACTCTACGCCAAGATCGGGACAGGCCTCGACGATCTCGCGCACGCGCTTGGCGCCGGCGTGATGGCCGTAGAGCCGCGGGCGGCCGCGGGCCTGCGCCCATCGTCCGTTGCCGTCCATGATAACAGCCACGTGCCTGGGCATCCGTGGGTTCATCTGGCCATCTGGCAAACGCTTTCTCCTGCTCGGGGACGGCAGGCAGGCGGTCAGACCTGCATGATCTCGTCCTGCTTGGCCGCAAGCGCCGCGTCGATCCGTGCGATCGCGGCATCCGTGAGCCCCTGCACCTCGTCCGACCAGACCTTGTGGTCATCCTCGGACATTCCTGCCGCCTTTGCCTTCTTGAGGTTGTCCATCCCGTCGCGTCTGACGTTGCGGATGGCCACCCGGGCGTGTTCGGCATATTGCGCCGCGACCTTCGTCAGATCGCGGCGTCGTTCCTCGTTCAGTTCCGGAATCGGCAGGCGGATGATCGTTCCGTCCACCACCGGGTTGATCCCCAGGCCCGACTCGCGGATCGCCTTTTCCACCTTGCCGACCAGTTGCTTGTCCCACACGTTCAGCGTGATCATGCGCGGTTCGGGCACGTTGACGGTGCCGACCTGGTTCAGCGGCGTGGTCGCGCCGTAAGCGTCGACCATGATCGGATCGAGCATCGAAGCCGAGGCACGACCGGTCCGCAAACTGGCGAATTCCGTCTTCAGCGCGGCCATGGCGCCGTCCATGCGGCGCTGCAGATCGTCGAGGTCGGGTTCAAGCGTGTCGTCTTGCATCGTCTTTTCGTACTTGTCTTATCAGCCTGTATGTTGGCGCCTTATACCGTCAACCTTCGACGATTGTATAGGTGCCTTTGCCCTCGAGTACCCCGAGGAAGCCGCCGGGTTCATCCAGCGAGAAGACGATGATCGGCAGATCGTTGTCGCGCGCCAGGGCGATCGCAGAGGCGTCCATCACGGCCAGGTGCTTTTGCAGCACATCGTCATAGCTGATCCGCTCGAAGCGCTTGGCATCCGAATGCTTCTTGGGGTCCTTGTCGTAGACCCCGTCGACCTTGGTTCCCTTGAAGATCGCCTCGCAACTCATTTCGTTGGCACGCAAAGTTGCCGCCGTGTCGGTGGTGAAATAGGGGTTTCCGGTGCCCGCGGCGAAGATGATCACGCGCTTCTTTTCAAGATGCCGCACCGCCCGTCTGCGGATGTAAGGCTCGGCCACCTCGTCCATGCGGATGGCCGAGATGACCCGCGTATGGATCCCCAGCGCCTCGAGCGAGGCCTGCATGGCCAGCGCGTTCATGACTGTTGCAAGCATGCCCATGTAGTCGGCCGTGGTTCGCTCCATCCCCTGTGCGGCCCCCGAAAGCCCGCGGAAGATGTTCCCGCCGCCGATCACCATGCAGATCTCGACTCCGGCCTCGTGGACGCGGCGCACCTCGTCGGCGATGCGGGCGACGGTGGGCGGATGCAGGCCATAGCCCTGATCGCCCATGAGCGCCTCGCCGGAGATCTTCAGAAGGACCCGCCCATAGACCGGCCTCGCCGCTGCTGCCCCGTCTGTGCCCATCATGCCCGCCTGTTCTTTGCTTTCGGCGCAAAATGTATGAAAACGCCGGCAGGTTCAATCGGGAAGACGGGCGAATGGCGGGCTGGACGACCCTTCTGGCGGAACTGCCGCGTGAGCGTCCGGTGCTGATCGCGGGACCAACGGCCAGCGGCAAGTCCGACCTCGCGTTGACGATCGCAGAGACCCAAGGCGGAACGATCATCAACGCGGATGCGCTGCAGGTCTTTTCCGACTGGCGCATCCTCACCGCGCGGCCGGGTCCGGAGGACATAGCGCGCGCGCCGCACGCCCTTTACGGCCATGTGCCCGGCGACCGGCCCTATTCGGTCGGCCACTGGCTGCGTGACCTGGCCCCTCTCCTGTCTTCACCGCGGCCAATTATTGTCGGTGGAACAGGGCTTTACTTCATGGCCCTCACCAAAGGACTGGCCGAGATTCCTGACACTCCGCCCGACATTCGCACGCAAGCCGATGGGCGCGTGGCTGAAGGGGGCGCCAAGACGCTTCTGGCCGAGCTCGACCCCGAGACCGCGGCGCGGATCGACACGCTCAATCCCATGCGCGTCCAGCGCGCCTGGGAGGTGCTGCGAGCCACGGGACGGGGCCTTGCCTACTGGCAGGACCGCACCGGCCCGCCTCTTCTACGCCTCGAAGACGCCACGGCGCTTGTGCTCGCCCCCGACCGCGAGATGCTTGGCGCCCGGATCGACCGGCGTTTCGAGGCGATGCTGCGCGCGGGGGTCATGGACGAGGTCGCGCGCAACGCCCCGGGCTTTTCGCCCCGCCTGCCCTCGTCCAAGGCCATCGGCGCCGCCCCGCTTGTCGCCGCCCATCGTGGCGAGATCCCGCTCGACGCGGCCGCGGACGAGGTGCGGCTTCTCACCCGGCAATACGCCAAGCGCCAGCGGACCTGGTTCCGCTCGAAGATGGGCGGCTGGAAGTGGATTGACCCAGAGGGGTGACTTCGCCAGAGTCGGGGCTGTGTTTCGTGCGTGTGTGGGGGAAAGAAATCGATGACGGCGCCTCGCCTGACCCTGGCTTTGGCCGGGGCATCTTTGGTGCATGACATGCGGATCGTTCCGATCCAGCGTCTTGCCGCGGGCGGACGCTGGCGGACCGAGGCCATGCGCAGCTATTCCTCGCCGCTCCTGCTGTGGTTCACCAAGGGTCAGGGGCGGATCACCGTGGCTGGTGTCACCCGGGGCTACGGACCGCACAACGCGATCTTCATCCCGGCCGGAACGATGCACGGCTTCGACATGCTGGGGCAGGTGTTCGGACAAGCGCTGTTCCTGCCGCGCGACGGTGCGGGGCTGTTCTGGCCAGATGAGCCTTTGCACCTGCGGCTGCGCGAGGTGCGCGCCCAGGCGGACCTGACCGGGCTTCTCGACACGCTCGAGCGGGAGCTTCAAGGCGACGACCCCGCCAGCGGACGCGCGGCGCAGTACCAGACGGGGCTGATCTCGGTCTTTCTGGAGCGGCATGCGCAGGATGGCGATCCCTATGCCGCACCGCGCAAGACGCGTTCGGCCGACCGGCTTGCGGCGGCCTTCACCGCTCTCGTTGAGCGAGACTTCACCCGACCCCGCACGATCTCGGACTATGCGACCGAACTCGGCGTCACTCCCACGCATCTGACGCGGGCCTGCCGCACGACCTGCGGGCGCGGCGCGCTCGACATCCTGTCGGACCGCAAGCTGTACGAAGCACGGCGGCGGCTGGCCGAAACCGGGGATCCCGTGAAGGACATCGCGGCGTCGCTTGGCTTCGCCTCTGCGGCCTACTTCACCCGGGCGTTCCGCGCCGAGACGGGGATGAGCCCGACCGAGTTCCGCAAGCGCGGCTGATCCCGCGAACACGCACGATCACACCGTCAGAGACCCCAGACCCGCGCCACATAGGTGCGCGTTTCGCGGAATGGCGGCACGCCGCCGTGTTGCTCCACGGCTTCGGGGCCCGCATTGTATGCGGCCAGCGCCAGCCGCCAGTCCCGGAACCGTTCGTATTGCGCGCGCAGGTAACGCGCCCCGCCTTCGAGGTTCTGCGCGGGATCGGTGGGGTCCACGCGCAACATCTCGGCCGTGCCGGGCATCAGCTGCGCCAGCCCGATCGCGCCCTTGTGCGAAACGGCCTTCGGGTCCCAGTTGCTTTCCTGCTGAACGAGGCGGAGGAAGAGGTCTTCGGGCACGTTGTGGCGCCGCGCGGCATTGCGGGCCATCTGGTAGAACTCTCCGCGGTAGCGTCCGGTATAGACCGGGCTTCCCATGCGCGCGCCGACCGCACGGACGAACTCGGGCAGAAGGCGGTTCGAGAATTCGTATTGCGACGCGGCCCTGCGGTCGAGAAGCTGGGTCTGGCTCTCGAACTGGCTCATCCGCGATTTTGTCGACATGCCAATACTCTCTGCATCGACCTGCGACGCGCACGCGATCATGCCGATCGTCAGCGTGATTGCCGTTTTCACTCGTAGCCCCTCGTCCACCGGTCCCGTGACGTCCGGCGATCCTAGAGCAAATCCGCGGTTCTTTCCAGAACCCAAGCACACACATGAGGTTTCACGGCCTGTTAACCCTGTCAGTCGAAGTGTAGATTGAGGCGCAAGTGGCGAATCGAACGGAGGACGCGCAATGGCAGGATCGGTGAACAAGGTCATCCTGGTGGGCAATCTTGGACGCGATCCCGAGGTGCGGACGTTCCAGAACGGCGGCAAGGTGTGCAACCTGCGCATCGCGACTTCCGAGAACTGGAAAGACCGCAACACCGGCGAACGCCGCGAAAAGACCGAATGGCATTCGGTCGCGATCTTCTCGGAGCCTCTGGCGCGCATCGCCGAGCAATATCTGAAGAAGGGTTCGAAGGTCTACATCGAGGGCCAGCTCGAAACCCGCAAGTGGCAGGACCAGTCCGGTCAGGACCGCTATTCGACCGAGGTCGTGCTGCGCCCCTACCGTGGGGAACTGACGCTCCTTGACGGCCGCAGCGACGGTGGCGGCGGCGGTGGCGTGATTACGGCGACGACCGGTCGCGCGACGACGGCTACGGCGAGGGCTTCGGCGGCGGCAGCAGCAGCCCGGCCCCGGCGCGCAGCGATCTCGACGACGAGATCCCATTCTAGGCGGACCGCACCCGACGACGGCGCGGCCCGGGCCAGATCGTAGCGGCAGAGGGAACGGCGCATGACATGGTCCTTTCCGATAGGACGTGTCCTTGGCACCGAGCTGCGGATTCACGCGACCTTCTTTCTGCTGCTCCTTTGGATCGGCGTCGCCGGATTTCTGACCGGCGGATGGCCGGCGGCCTCGGGCAGCATCCTGTTCATCCTGGCACTTTTCGCCTGTGTCGTGCTGCACGAGTTCGGCCATGTCCTGATGGCGCGGCGGTATGGTATCCCCACGCCCGACATCACGCTTCTGCCGATCGGCGGGATGGCACGGCTGGAGCGGATGCCCGAGAAGCCGGGTCAGGAGATCGCGGTCGCGCTGGCCGGGCCAGCGGTCAATGTCGCGATCTGGGCCATCATCGTCTTCGGCTTCGGCGCGAGCACGGATTTCGCGGCGCTGGCCGAGCTTGAGGATCCGGCCGCGGATTTCTGGGCGCGGCTCGCGGCGGTGAACCTGTTTCTGGTACTTTTCAATCTGATTCCCGCCTTCCCGATGGATGGCGGCCGGGTGTTCCGGGCGCTCTTGTCGATCCCGCTGGGCCGGGTGCGCGCCACGCGACTGGCCGCCCATGCCGGTCAGGCGGTCGCTTTCGTCTTCGGTTTTCTGGCGCTGACGACCGGCAATCCGATCCTGCTCCTGATCGCGGTCTTCGTTTTCGTGGCAGCGGCGGCGGAAAGCTCGGACGTGGCCCTACGCGACATGGCGCGCGAACTTCCCGCCCGCGCCGCCATGATCACAGCCTACGAGACGCTGTCGCCCGAGGACGGGATCGACGGCATGTCTTCGGGCCTGATCCGCACCACCCAGCACGAGTTTCCCGTGCTCGACCGCGACGGCCGGCTTCTGGGGTTCGTGCCGCGCCAGGCGATCTTCGCGGCCGTCACGGGCGAACGGCGTGGCATCACCGCCGCCGAGGCGATGGTGCGCGACATTCCCGCCGTGACGCTTCAGGCCCCGCTGAGCGATGTGCTCGACGCGCTTGCAAAGCCGGAACTTCCGGCCGTGGCGGTCACCGACCGCGCCGGAAACTTCCTAGGATACATCACACGCGAGAACATTGGCGAGTTGATGGTGCTGCGCGGCCACCGCACACCCGGCTGACCGCCCCGGGTCAGCGCGCGGCCAGCGCCTCGGCCAGAAGCGCCCTGACCGTCGCGGGATCGACGTCCTCGGCCACGAAGGCCTCCCCGATGCCGCGGGCCAGGATGAATCGCAGCCTTCCGTCGATAACCTTCTTGTCCTGTGCCATCAGCGCCAGAAGCGCGTCGGCATCGGGCAGATCGCCGGGAATGTCCGAGAGCGACCCTTTCATCCCCATCGCGGCCAGATGCGCGCGCACCCGGCTGGGATCCTCCTGCGCGCAAAGCCCCATCCGCGACGACAGATCGAAGGCCAGCGCGCAGCCGATCGCCACGCCTTCGCCGTGCAGCAGCCGGTCGGAATAGCCCGTCGCCGCCTCAAGCGCATGGCAAAAGGTGTGACCAAGGTTCAGAAGCGCGCGTTCGCCCTGCTCGGTCTCGTCGCGCACGACGATGCCGGCCTTCATCTCGACCGACCGCGCGACCGCCTGGGCCCGCGCCGCGGCGTCGCCTTTCGCGATCGCGGGGCCATGTTCCTCGAGCCACCCGAAGAACGCCGCGTCGCCCAGAAGCCCGTATTTCACCACCTCGCCGTAGCCCGCCAGCAGATCGCGCGGCGGCAGCGTGTCGAGCGCGCCGATATCGGCCAGCACCAGCGACGGCTGATGGAACGCGCCGACAAGGTTCTTGCCCTGCGCCGTGTTGATCCCGGTCTTGCCGCCGACCGAACTGTCGACCTGCGCCAGCAGCGAGGTCGGCACCTGCACGAACCGCACCCCGCGCCGCAGGATCGCGGCGGCAAAACCGACGAGGTCGCCGATCACCCCGCCGCCAAGCGCCAGTACGACATCGCGCCGCTCGACCTCCTGCGCAAGTAGCCACTCGACCGTGCGCTGAAGCTCGGACCAGCACTTCGTCGCCTCGCCCGGCGGAAGCGTCAGCGCCGTGCTGGCGATCCCCTCGGCCGAAAGCGACGCCTCAAGCGCGCCGAGATGCGCGGCCGCGACGTTGGCGTCCGTGACAATGGCCACGCGCGGGCGGCGCAGAAGCGGCGCGATCGCGGCCCCTGCTGCCGCGATCAGCCCCGGCGCGACCTGCACGTCATAGGCACGGTCTCCAAGCGGCACGTGAATCGTCGTCATCGAGCGGTCTCCAGCACATCGGAACGGGTCAGAAGCGCGTCGATCACCCGGGCGGCGGTTTCGTCGATGGTCTGGTCGGGCTGCGCGTCCACCACGACCTCGGCCTTTGCGTATTCGGGAACGCGGGCGTCGTGAAGCTCGGTCAGCGTGGCGCGCGGATTTGCCGTGCGCAGCAACGGGCGCGTGGTCTTCTGCCGGACCCGCGCCCAGAGCAGGTCAAGATCGGCGCGGAGCCAGACCGCGATGCCGCTTTGCGCGATGATCCGCCGGTTGCGCTCGTGCAGGAAGGCCCCGCCGCCGGTCGACAGGATGCAGGGCCGTGACTTCAGCAATCGCTCGATCACCTGGGTTTCCTTCTCGCGAAAGAAGGCCTCGCCGTCGCGCGCGAAGATCTCGGAAATGGTCATGTTGGCCGCGCGTTCGATCTCGCGGTCGCTGTCGAGGAAGGGCACCCGCAGCAGCCGCGCCACGGCAGAGCCGACGGCGGTCTTGCCCGCCCCCATCATGCCCACCATCGCAACGGTTTTCTTCAGCCGGTAGTTCAAAACGGCAGCCACATGCCTATCTTTTCGCCAAGATCACTGAATGGCGTGATCTTGGCGGAAAGACCAGTTATAAGTTCAATTAAGGCCGCCAAAGACGCGGCCGGACGAGGCAGAGTGGGCGAGGACCGGAAATGGGCCGAATTTGGAAACTGGTGGTGTTCGTGGTTTTTCTGGCGATCCTCGGGTTTGTCGGTTTTGCCTATCTTGGCGACCTCACACCGGACCAGGCGCCGGTCGTGGAACCGGTGGAGCTTGATGCCGATTAAGGTTGCCTGCACGTTCTCGCTTGTGCTGACCATCCTGGCCACGGGCGCGGCGGCGGCACAGACCGACGCGCCGCTCTCGGCCATCGATTGGCTGTCCGACAGTGTGGCCACGCCCGTGGCGCTTCCCGCGCCCGGGGCTGGGATGCAGCCAGGGGGTGGAACGGCCGCCTCTGCCCTGCCCGCGGACGTGGCGACCCTGCCGCTCGATGCGCCGTTGCCCGACGTCATCGGCCTGCTCGACGCGGACGAGGCCGGCCTGCCCGCCGATCTCTGGGGCGCTTCGCCGGCGGCGGACATCGCGCGCCGGCTTCTGGCCGAACCGCTGGACATGCTGCCCGAGATGCGGGCGCTCCTGCATGCGATCCTCCTCGCCCGCCTCGATCCGCCGATCGACGCAAGCCAGGACACCAGTCTCTTTCTCGCCCGGATCGACCGCCTGCTCCAGATGGGGCATCTGGGCGAAGCCGCGGCACTTCTTGAGCGTGCCCCCGTGAATGACCCCGAAATCTTTCGCCGCATCTTCGACGTGGCCCTGCTGACCGGCGCCGAGGATGCCGCCTGCCGCACCATGCGCGGCGCACCCGAGATCTCGCCCACCTACCCCGCCCGCATCTTCTGCCTTGCGCGCGGCGGCGACTGGCAGGCGGCCGCACTGACCCTCGAGACCGCCAAGGCGCTCGACATCCTGACCGAGGACGAGGATCACCTCCTGGCCCGGTTCCTCGACCCCGAACTCTTCGAAGGCGTCGAACCGCCGCGCCCGCCGCAGCGTCCAAGCCCCCTGACCCACCGCCTGTTCGAAGCCATCGGCGAGCCGCAGGCGACATCCGCCCTGCCGATTGCCTTCGCCCATGCCGACCTGCGCGACACCAGCGGCTGGCGCGCGCGGCTTCTGGCCGGTGAACGGCTGGCCACCACCGGCGCGATCGGCGGCGCCGACATGTTCGCGCTTTACCGCGAACGCCGACCCGCCGCCTCGGGCGGGGTCTGGGACCGCGCGGCGGCGATTCAGGCGCTGGACCGCGCGCTGGACGAAGGCACGCCGGACGATGTGGCCGCCGCCTTCGGACCGGCCTGGGACGCGATGCAGGCGATGCAGCTAGAACGCCCCTTCGCCGAGGAATATGCCCCCCGTCTCAACCCCGGCAGCCTGCCGCCCGAGATGCACGGCCTTGCTTTCCGCATCGGTCTTCTGACCCCGGATTTCGAGACCATCGCCGCCGACCATCCGCCAGCAGACCTGAACGAGCGGTTCCTCGTCACCATCGCGCGCGGCGCGCCCGCCCCCGCCCCGACGGCACCCCTGCCGCTGGCCGTGCGCGACGGGTTGCGCGACACCGAGGTGCCCGACCGCTACAGCGTTTTCATTGACGAGGATCGGCGCGGGGAAGGTCTGCTTCTGGCAATCAACGATTTCTCGGACGGGGCCTTCGGGGATTACACCAAGGTCACCGATGCGCTGATCTATCTGCGCCACCTCGGGCTCGAAACGGCCGCCCGCCGCGCCGCGCTCGAACTTCTGGTGCTGGAGCGTCGGGGATGACGGCGGCCGCGCGCATCGGCGCCTTTCTCGAGGCGCAGGCGGCCGAACTGGACGCCGCCCGGAACACGCAACTGGCCTATGCGCGCGATCTCACTGATTTCGCGGGATGGCTTGATCGGCGCGACCGTACGCTCGACACCGCCGCGCGGGGCGATGTCGAGGCCTATCTGGTGCATTGCGACGCGCAGGGTCTCGCCGCCGCGACCCGCGCACGGCGGCTTTCGGCCATCAAGCAGCTTTATCGCTTCGCCTTCGAAGAAGGCTGGCGCGAGGATAATCCCGCCATCCAGATCCGCGGCCCGGGACGGGAAAAGCGCCTTCCCAAGATCCTCAGCGAGGCCGAGGTCGACGCACTTCTCGACGCGGCCCGCGTGCACGGCCGCGACGAGGACCGGGTGCGCAACACCTGCCTTGTCGAGGTGCTCTACGCCACAGGGATGCGGGTGAGCGAGCTTGTGGGCCTGCCCGTCGCCGCCGCCCGGGGCGATCCCCAGCTTCTGCTGGTGCGCGGCAAGGGCGGGCGCGAGCGGCTGGTCCCGCTGTCGCCACCGGCCCGCACCGCCCTTGCGGACTGGCTGCCGCTGCGCGACGCGGCCGAGGAGGCCGCGAGAAAGACCGGGCCGCGCCGCCGTCACCTTTCCTCTTTCCCTCGTCGGGCAAGGCCGGGCATCTGACGCGCCACCGCTTCTACGGCCTGATCAAGGAACTGGCGCTGGCGCGGCGGCGTCGATCCCGGCAAGGTCACGCCGCACACGCTCCGGCATGCGTTCGCCACGCACCTTCTGGCCAACGGCGCCGATCTGCGGGCGATCCAGACGCTGCTTGGCCATGCCGATGTCTCGACCACCGAGATCTACACTCATGTCCTCGACGAGCGGCTCAAGACACTGGTGCATACACACCACCCGCTTGCGCGGCGGGACACCGGCACGGCTTGAATCCACCGCATCACCCGCCCATAACCGGGTGCAAAGGCAGACAAACACACGATGGACGACCCTTCTCCTATCTTCGACACGGCCTTCTGGATCACCGCGGGGTCCATTGTCGGGCTTCTCGTCCTGTCGGCCTTCTTTTCGGGCAGCGAAACCGCGTTGACCGCCGCGTCGCGTGGCAAGCTGCGCGCGCAGGCCGACAAGGGATCGAAAGGCGCCGAACGCGCGCTGAAGATCACCGAGGACAACGAGCGCCTGATCGGCTCGGTCCTGCTTGGCAACAACATGGTCAACATCCTGGCCGCGTCGCTGGCGACAGCGCTCTTCACGCGCGCCTTCGGGGAAAGCGGCGTGGCCCTTGCGACGCTGGTGATGACGCTTCTGGTGCTGATCTTCGCGGAAGTGCTGCCCAAGACCTATGCCATCACCAACTCCGAGACCGCCGCGGCCTGGGTGGCGCGCCCGATCAGCGTGGTGATCACCGTTTTCGCTCCGGTCGTGACGGCCGTGCGCTGGCTGGTGCGGGGGGTGCTGCGGGTCTTCGGCATAAGGACCGATCCCGAGACCAACATCCTGGCCGTGCGCGAAGAGATCATGGGCGCGATCCAGCTTGGCCATTCGGAAGGGATCGTCGAGAAGGAAGACCGCGACCGGATCCTCGGCGCGCTCGACCTGGGTGACCGGGCGGTCGAGGAGATCATGAAGCACCGCTCCGAGATCGAGATGATCGACGCCGGATCGAGCCCGCGCGAAATCCTCGAGCAATGCCTCCAGTCGCCCCACACCCGCCTGCCGATCTTCCGGGGCGAGAAGGAAAACGTGGTCGGCGTGATCCACGCCAAGGACCTTCTGCGCGCCATGTATGCCCACCAGGCGGCGCGTTCGGCCGGTGCCGAGGGCGACGAGTTCGTGGATTTCAACATCATGGACGTGGCGATGAAGCCCTATTTCGTTCCCGAGACCACCCCGCTGGACGAACAGATGCGCCAGTTCCTGCGCCGGCACACGCATTTCGCCCTTGTGGTGGACGAATACGGGTCGCTCGAGGGGTTGATCACGCTCGAGGATATCCTCGAGGAGATCGTGGGCGAGATCACCGACGAGTTCGACGTGGACGAGGACCATCCCCTGCGCCGGACAGATGCGGGCGACGTTCTGATCGACGGCGCCATGACCATCCGCGATTTCAACCGTGCGACGGACTGGTCGCTGCCCGATGAAGAGGCGAACACCGTCGCGGGCCTCGTGATCCACGAGGCGCAGTCGATCCCGGCGGTCGGGCAGGTGTTTTCCTTCCACGGATTCCGCTTCGAGGTTCTGGCCAAGAAGGACAACCGCATCACCCGCCTCAAGATCCGTCCGCTGGTATGAGGGCGCGCGCCGCGTCCGCGCTGGTCGTTGCCGTGCTCGCAGCCACGTCCGCAACCGCCGGCCCGCTGGACGAGGCGATCGCGGCCACCCGCCCTTGCGAGGCCCTGCCGGGCTTCGACCGGACCGATGGGGTGAGCATCGAACGGGTCGATCTCACGATCCGTCGGGACGTCATCAGTTTTCGGGCCGAAGGCGACATCGCCTGCACCGCGTCGGGATCGGCGTTCATTCGTGGAAACCTGACCGCGCGGGCGCGGATCGCGGCGGATCTCGATGCCGCGACCTGCGAGTTGCGCGAGGCCTCGGTGGAACTGGCCCATCTCGGCGGCACCGCCGGTGCGGTCCTGACCCCTCGCAAGACCGAGGTCGAGGCCCTGCTGGCCACGACGCTGGCCGCTGCCATCGTGACCGAATGCCGCCGCAGCCTTGGCGCCTGGATCGACTGACGCGTCAGCGCGCCTTGAAGAGCCCGCCGAGAATACCGCGGACGATCCTGCGTCCCGAGGTGCCCGACAACTCCTTGATCAGCGCCTCGGTCATCGCATCGCCCAGGCTGGCCGGCTCTTTCGAGCGCGAGGTCTTGCGCGTGCTTCCGGCGGAATAACGGCGCGCGGCCTTGAACTCCTGCTCGGCGGCAAGGGCGGCCTCGGCCGCGGCTTCGGCTTCTTCCACCTCTTTCGCGGCGGCCTCGGCGCGGGCGGCCAGCCGTTCGAACGCGCTGTCGCGGTCGAGCGGCGTGTCGTATTTCCCTGCCATGGCCGAGGCGGTGATCATCGCCTCGCGCGCGTCCGCGTCGATCGGACCAAGCCGCGAGGACGGCGGGCGGATCAGCGTGCGCTCGACCACGCCCGGCGCGCCCTTGGATTCGAGCATCGAGGTGACGGCCTCGCCGGTGCCGACCTCGCGGATCGCGGTCTCGGTGTCGAAACGCGGATTGGGGCGATAGGTCTCGGCCGCCTGCTTCAGTTCGCGCTTGTCCTTCGCGGTGAAGGCGCGCAGCGCGTGCTGGATCCGGTTGCCGAGCTGTCCCAGGATATCGTCGGGCACATCGGCGGGCTGCTGGGTCACGAAATAGACCCCGACCCCCTTCGACCGGATCAGCCGGGCCACCTGCTCCACCTTGTCGACCAGCGCCTTGGGGGCGTCGTCGAAGAGAAGATGCGCCTCGTCGAAGAAGAAGACGAGCTTGGGCTTGTCGGGATTGCCAACTTCGGGGAGTTCCTCGAAAAGCTCGGAGAGAAGCCACAGAAGCGTCGTCGCATAAAGCCGGGGCGCCTGCATCAGCTTGTCGGCGGCCAGGATATTGACGATCCCGCGCCCGTCCGTATCGGTGCGCATCAGGTCGGCCAGATCAAGCGCCGGCTCCCCGAAAAAGCTGTTGGCACCCTGCGTTTCGAGCACGAGAAGCCGGCGCTGAATCGCGCCGATGCTGGCCGCAGAGACATTGCCAAAGCGCAGCGTCAGCGCGTCCTTCTGCTGGCCGACCCAGACGAGAAGCGCCTGAAGGTCCTTCAGATCGAGAAGCGGCAACCCCTCTTCGTCGGCCACGCGGAAGACGATGTTGAGAACGCCCTCCTGCGCCTCGGTCAGTTCGAGAAGGCGTGCAAGAAGCAGCGGCCCCATCTCGGACACGGTGGTGCGTACCGGGTGGCCCGCCTCGCCGAAGATATCCCAGAAGGTCACCGGAAAGGCGGCGTAGGCGTAATCGGCAAAGCCGATCTTCGCGGCGCGCTCCGTGAAGGCGCCGTGAAGCTTGAACTCGGGCGATCCCGCCTCGGCCAGTCCCGACAGGTCGCCCTTCACGTCCGACAGGAACACCGGAACACCGGCGGCCGAGAATCCTTCGGCCAGGATCTGAAGCGTCACCGTCTTGCCGGTTCCCGTGGCTCCCGCAATCAGGCCGTGCCGGTTGGCGTAATCAAGCCGCAGCCCCTGGGGCAGCGCGTAATCCGCGCCGCCGCCACCGATAAAGATCCGGTTCTCCACGTTCCGTGTTCCTTCGTCTGCCCCTCGTTCACGCCGAGCATAGCTTGTTAACCCTTCTCTGCCATAGTCGATCTTATCCGTTGCCCGGTTGGGTTACGGGTGACTTCCTCCCTGTCAGACTGGCCGTGTTCCCCCGGGAGCGCGGCCTCTTTTTTCTCATGCGGTCAAAGGGCTATTTCTGCCTGTTGACCGCTTGCGACAAGTTTCGTAACCTCCGCCCCAATAACGAGCCGGCCAGTCCGGCAGGGAGAACCAACACGACGAAAAAGGGTCCTTCGGGACCCTTTTTTGCGCGCGTCCCCGGTACTCGCAGCAGTGTGAAGGGCCGCAGCGCGGCATCGCCGAAATGGGGCCTGACAGCCCCGCTCGGCCATGATAAGTGGCGCAGAAACCATAAAACGAGGTTCCGAGCCCATGTCGTCCTGCGTCCGCACTCTTGTCCTTGCCGCCGTGCTAGGCACCCTTGCCTCCAGCCTGGCCGCACAGGAAACCGCAACCGAAGCTCCGGCCCAGGCACCGGCCGAGGCCCCTGCAGCCGATGGCGTGACCACGACCGGGGACGCGTTGTCGATGGGCAGCACGACCGAACCGGCTATCGGCCAGACCTATGTGCGCGAAGAGCACGGTGATTGGGATCTGCGCTGTATCCGCACCGAGGATGGCGCCGATCCCTGTCAGCTTTACCAGCTGCTTCTTGACCAGGAGGGAAACTCGGTCGCCGAGGTGAGCATGTTCAGCATTGACGACGAAGGGCCGGCCGCCGCCGGCGCCACGATCATAACGCCGTTGGAAACGCTGCTGATGGAACAGATCCGCATCGGGGTCGACGAGTCCCCGGTCAAGCAGTATCCGTTTTCCTTCTGCAGCCAGGTCGGCTGCTTCGCGCGCGTCGGCTTCACGACCGAGGAAGTTGACGCGTTCCGCAGAGGCAGTGTTGCCACGATCACGATCGTGCCCGCGGCAGCACCTGATCAGCGTGTCGACCTGAACATGTCGTTGATCGGCTTTACCGCCGGCTTCGAAGCGGTGACCGCGGCCAACGCCGAATAAGGCACGTCGCGTCGGGATCAGACCCGGCGCAGCGCCAGAACCGCGTTCGACCCGCCGAAGGCGAAGGCATTGGACAGCGCGACGTCGACCTTGGCGTCGCGCGCCACGTTCGGCACGACATCGAGGGCGCATTCCGGATCGGGCTCTTCATAGCCGATCGTGGGCGCGATCACCCCGTCGCGCAGCGCCATGATGCAGGCCAGAAGCTCGACCGCGCCGGTGCCGCCGATCAGGTGTCCGTGCATCGACTTGGTGGACGAGATCATCAGGCGGTCGGCATGGTGGCCAAAGACATCCGCAACGGCGGCGCATTCCGTCTTGTCGTTCGCCGCCGTGCCCGTGCCGTGGGCGTTGATGTAGCCCACCGCATCGGGCGCAAGACGCGCATCCTTCAGCGCCCCGGTAATGGCGCGGGCCGCCCCCTGTTTCGACGGCATCACGATATCCGAGGCGTCCGAGGTCATCGAGAATCCCACGATCTCGGCCAGGATCTCGGCGCCGCGGGCCCTGGCGTGTTCCATCTCCTCGAAGACGAAGACGCCCGCGCCTTCGCCCTGGACCATGCCGTTGCGGGTGGCGCTGAACGGGCGGCACGCGTCCTTCGACATCACCCGAAGCCCTTCCCAGGCCTTGATCCCGCCGAAGCACAGCATCGATTCCGACCCGCCGGTGATCATCACCCGGCTGGCGCCACAACGCACCAGGTTGAACGCCTGACCCATGGCGTGGTTCGACGATGCGCAGGCCGTGGCCACCGTGAAGGACGGCCCCTTGAGGTTCCATTCCATCGACACGTGGCTCGCGGCCGCGTTGTTCATCAGCTTGGGCACGATGAAGGGATGGACGCGGTTCTTCCCCTCTTCGTAGACGGCGCGGTAGTTCTCGTCCTGCGTATTGAGGCCACCCCCCGATGTGCCGAACACCACCCCGGCCTCGGCTGCAAGCTGGCCCGCGAACTCAAGGCCGGCCTGCGTGATCGCCTCGCGGGCGGCCAGAAGCGTGAACTGTGTGAACCGGTCGTAAAGCGCCTGCTGCTGGCGGTTGAAATGCGCGTCCGGTTCATAGTCCTTGACCTGGCCGCCGATCTTGATCGCCAGCCGGTCGATGTCGCGGATATCAAGGACGCCGATCCCGCACTTGCCCTCGCGCATGGCGGCCAATGTGTCGGGAACGGTATGCCCAAGCGGGTTGATCGTTCCCGCGCCGGTGATGACGACGCGCTTCATTGCCGGACCGTCACGCCTTCTGCTCGGCGATGAGCCCTTCGACAGCGCGGATGATCGCGGCGACCGATGAGATATCGAACTCCGACTTTTCGGGTTCGTTGGCGTTGAACGGGATCTGGATGTCGAAGGCCTCCTCGATCGAGAAGATCGCCTCGACCAGTCCCAGGCTGTCGATGCCCAGGTCGGCGGGTGTCTGGTCCATGGTCACGTCGCCGGGTTCGAGCACGGCCTGCTCGGCAACGATGGCGATCACCTTGTCCGCAACACTCTCGGCCATTCTGGTCTTTCCGCTCGACGGTTGCGGGTCATTTAGTCATTCTCGCCCGGCTTTGAAACCGCTTTCTGAAGCTCGGCGACCTGACGGAAAAGGCGCGGCAGACGGCGGAGGTTCTTCATCGCCTCGA
This sequence comes from uncultured Alphaproteobacteria bacterium, assembly GCA_963709395.1. Taxonomy (GTDB): domain Bacteria; phylum Pseudomonadota; class Alphaproteobacteria; order Rhodobacterales; family Rhodobacteraceae; genus CAVPWP01. Next base: position 15,879 of record CAVPWP010000001.1, on the reverse strand, counting down.
CATGCACCTCCATCTTCATCGCCGGGCTGCCCAGAAGCACCCGGCCGGCGGGCGCATTGGTGAAGATCTTGGTGGCCCCGCCCGCCACAACGTCGTCGCCCACGAAGATGTTGTCGCTGACGCCACACTGTCCGCCAAGGACCACGCGGTCCCCGATCCGGGCCGATCCAGCGATGCCGACCTGCCCGCAGAGAAGACAATCGCGCCCCACAACGACGTTGTGGCCAAGGTGGACAAGGTTGTCGAGCTTGGTGCCCGATCCAACCTGGGTGGCGCGGATGGTGCCCCTGTCGATGGTGGCGTTCGCGCCCAACTCGACATCGTCTCCGATCTCGACCCCGCCCAGCGAATGAATGCGGGTCCAGCTTTGGGCGGCGACTGCGCCCTCGCGCTGGCCAAGGCTTTCGCGCGCGGCCTCGACCCCGGATTTCTCGGGCGTGACGAAGGAGAACCCGTCGGCGCCGACGACCGCGCCGGGTTGGGCGATGAACCGGTCGCCGATACTCACCCGCGCGCCGATCCGCACGCCTTCGAGCAGCAGCGCGTCGTCGCCCAGCTGCGCCCCCACTCCGATCGAGACATGCGAGGCGATGCGCGCCCGCGCCCCGATCCGGGCCTCGGCCCCAACGGTCACGAAGGGACCGATGGCCGCCCCAGCGCCGATCCGGGCGGTGGGGTCCACGATGGCCATCGGATGGATGCCGGGCGCGATCTGCGGGCCGGGATCGAGCAGCCGGGTGACGCCCGACATCGCATAGCGCGGACGCGGCACGACAAGCGCCGCCTCGAGCCCCAGCGCCTGCCAGTCGGCCCCGTCCCAGACGATGGCCGCCCGCGCGCGGCCCTGCGACAGGCCCTCGGCATAGTCCGGGGTCATCGCCAGCGCGAGATCCGAGGGTCCTGCCATCGCGGGCTCGGCTGCGCCGGTGATCGCAATGCCGGTGTCACCGAAGGCCGTGGCCCCCAATGCGCGCGCGATGTCTTCGATGCTGTGTGCCATGGTGCGGACCCGGATGATCTCCGGGGCCGGGTCTAGCTCCGAACCGCGCGCAGCGCCACCCCGGCGTCGACCATGGCGTCCCAGATCGCGGCGTCGCGGCCGTAGAAGTCGCGGCGGTACTGGACGTTGCCCTTCGCGTCGGTGAAGGCGGTGCGATAGACCAGATGCACCGGGATCGGCGTCTGGAGGTCGACCCGCGTCTGCCGCCCGGTGGCAAGGATACCATCGAAATAGGGCTTGGGGTTCGACATCTGACGCGACAGAAGTTCGTAAGCGAAGTCGAACGGATCGTTGAGGCGGATGCAGCCCGACGAATAGGCCCGCACCTCGCGCGAAAACAGCTCCTTCGCCGGTGTGTCGTGCAGATAGATCGCATGCGGGTTGGGGAACATGAACTTCACCCGGCCAAGGGCATTCGCGTCGCCCGGTGCCTGCCGCACGGTGAAGGGAAAGGTCCGTTCGGTGTACTGGCTGAAGTCGATCGCATCACGCGACACCTCGCGACCGCTGGAGTCGATCAGTTGCAGATAGCGCGCGGCGTTGGGGTTCTGCTTGAACCTCGGCAGATAGTCGCGCCCCAGGATCGACCGTGGCACGGTCCAGTCCGGGTTGATCTCCATATAGCGCATCATGTCCGAGAATTCGGGCGTGCGCTTGTCTGTCCGGCGCTCGCCCACCACCGCGCGGGTCTCGAACGTGACCTTGCCGTTGTCGATCAGTTGCATGTGGAAATCGGGCAGGTTCACCCAGATATGGGTCTTTCCGCGCCCGTCGGGATGGTTCATCCAGCGTTCCCGCTCCATCGCGACCATCACCTGCGTAAGCCGCCGTTCGACGGGCGTGTTGATCTCTTCAAGAGTCGACGGGCCGGCGACGCCATCGGGCGTCAGCCCGTGGTCGCGCTGGAAGGTGGCGACGGCCGACTGCATCTTGGCGTCATAGGCGGTGGTCGCCGTGCGCCCCAGGTATCCCATCGCGATGAGGCGGTTGCGCAGCGCCACCACGGCCTGGCTGCTTTCGCCCGGGCGCAGCGTGTTCCCGGCGGGCACAGTGGGGCCCCAGCCGCCGTCGCCCAGCGTCCGCTCAAGCTGGATCTTCACCTTCATAAGGCGCGTGTATTCGGGCGATTTCGGGGGCAGTGCCTTGATGAAGGCTGCGGGGGTCGATTGTGAAAAGGCGTTCAGCAGACCCTCGCGGCTGCGCAGCGGCACCTCGCGCACGATGTCCGCATCGACGCGGGACGGGGTCAGAAGGCCGGTCTGCACGTCCCGGGCGTAGCGCAGGAAGATCCGGCTCAACTCGACCTCGAGCCGGCCCAGATCGGCCTCGCTCCGCACCGCGCGGATGTTCGTGGCGATCAGGTCGGCGTCATAGCGTCCCTCGGGCAGGCCATGATCCCCCGCCTCGGTCACAGCCCGGAGCAGGGCCTCGCGCCGCTGCCCGTCACGCTGTCTGCTGCCGGTCCAGACCGGGGCATAACCCGTCGCCTGGTAGAAGGCGGCGATGTCGCGGTCACTGGCGGCGGCCTCGGCCACTGCCTGGCGGAAGGCGGCCGACTGCGCCGATGCCGTCATGACGGTGGCGCAGAGCATCACGATGGCCAGGCACAGGGCTGTGAGTGCCCGTGCTGAAAAACCGGGCAGCCCAAGCGGGCGACGGGCGTACGCGACAGTTCTGGAAACCATGATCATGCTCTGAATACCTGCATTTGCAATCAATTGTCTTGGGAAAGGCCGCGGCCTGTCCACTCACTTTTGCGAAAGATGACCGGGGGATGGCATCTCTGCAACGCTCATGGCGGATTAACCTTTCTGCGCGATTAAGGCGCATCTTGGGCGATTTTTCGCCGACTCGCGCAACGCGTGCGTTTTTCGCTGCCGGGGCGCTTGGTGACCGGGAAAGCCTGTGGCATACGATACTCACGCCTGGGGATGAGGTGAAAAAAGCTGCGCAAAGCGGCACATGCAGGTAGGCGACAGGACACATAGACGGGACATGACAGCTTCAAACGCACGCCTTTCAAGGCGCGGCCTCTTGCAGGCATTTGCCGCAACGACCGTGGCCGCAGCCCCGACCTACGCGAATGCCTTCGGGTTCCTGCGGGGGGCCGGGGACATCCGACGGATCAGCATGTATTCCGGCCGCACGGGGGAGAAGATCGACACGATCTACTGGATCGATGGCGATTACATTCCCGAAGCACTGGCCGAAGTGAACCACTTCATGCGCGACTGGCGCAGCGGGCAGGTCACCAAGATCGACACCCGCGCTCTTGATATCTTCGCGGCCTCGCACAGCCTGCTGGACGCGGACGAACCCTACATGATGCTGTCGGGCTATCGTTCGCCCGAGACCAACGCCCTCCTGCGCAGCAGGTCCAGCGGCGTGGCCCGCAATTCGCTTCACATGAAGGGCCAGGCGGCCGATCTGCGGATGCAGGGCCGGTCGGTGCAGCAGATGGCCCGCGCGGCGGCGGCCTGTTCGGCGGGCGGCGTCGGCAAATACTCGCGGTCGAATTTCGTCCACATGGATTGTGGTCCGATCCGCGTCTGGGGTGGCTGAGCCCGGATCACGATAAGGCAGGCGGCAGGCAAACCGGGGCGGGATCACTTTCCCGCCCCGCGTTATTGTGCGACCACCGTGGCATGCGCGATGCCGATCCCCCGTCTTCCGACACCTCCCGGCCGTCACGTAGCGGCCGCCGCGGCGCGCTTGTGCTTCTGGCGGGGCTTGTCGGCGCGGCGGCGCTTCTTCCTCCGGCGCTGCGCCGGTTCGTCCCGCTCGAGGTCGAACCCCTGCCCGCGCTTCCCGGCTTTCGGCGGATCGAGGGCGAGGGACTGACGCGGGCCTTCGACCCGCTGGTCGGCCTTGGACCCCCGGACGACACCGCCCTGCCCGCCCCGGACATGGCGTCGGTGCGCGCCGATGTCTGCGCGGCTCTCTTTCCGGGTTGGGACGGGAACAGCGTCCCGCTGGCCGTGTTCACCGACTACAACTGCGCCGTCTGCCGACGGAGTGAGCCTGAACTGGTGCAATGGGTCGCGTCACAGGACAGAGCGGTCACGCTCTATTGGCACGAACTACCCATCCTCGGCCCGACCTCGGTCGTGGCGGCGCGCGGGGCGCTGGCGGCCAGAGACCTTGGCGCCTATGCTGCGTTTCGCGCCCGTCTGATGCGCAGCGCGGTGGTGGCCGATGCGGCCTACCTTGGATCCTTGGCCAATGGCATCGGCCTTGATGGCGACGCGTCTTGTCGCCCTTGCCCAGTCCGACGCGGTGACTGGCGAAATCGCGCGCAGCCTTGCCCTGGCCCGCCTTCTGGAACTGCCCGGAACACCAGGTGCCGTGATCGGACGCACCGTGGTCCGCGGCGCCCTGCCCCCGGAAACCTGGTCGCGGCTCCTGCGTGACGAAAGCCCTGAAGCGACAGTTGCGGCTTGCCGCAGAACAGCCTGACACGGACAGAAAAAGGGCGCGACAGTCACCCGCCGCGCCCTTCCTGTTCGAACCAAAGACGGGTCCTACGAAAGATCGAACCGGTCGGCGTTCATCACCTTGGTCCAGGCGGCCACGAAATCGTGCACGAACTTCGCGCCGGCATCGTCCTGGGCGTAAAGCTCGGCATAGGCCCGCAGGATCGAGTTCGAGCCGAACACGAGATCGACCCGCGTCGCGGTCCACTTCACATCGCCGGTCTTGCGATCGACGATCTCGTAAAGGTTGGTTCCCTTCGGCACCCACTTCCACGCCATGTCGGTCAGGTTCACGAAGAAATCGGTGGTCAGCGCGCCGGCGCGGTCGGTCAGAACGCCATGCGCCGTACCGCCATGGTTCGTGCCCATCGCCCGCATGCCGCCGACAAGGACGGTCATCTCGGGCGCGGTCAGCCCCATCAGCTGGGCGCGGTCGAGCATCAGTTCCTCGGCCGAGACGACATAGTCCTTCTTCATCCAGTTGCGGAACCCATCGGCCAGAGGTTCGAGCACCGAGAAGCTGTCGGCATCCGTCATCTCGGCGGTGGCGTCGCCGCGACCGGGCGCGAACGGCACCTGGACCTCGACGCCTGCGGCTTTCGCCGCCTGCTCGACCCCTAGGTTGCCCGCCAGAACGATCACATCCGCCACCGACGCGCCGGTTTCCGCCGCGATCGGCTCGAGCACGGACAGAACCCGCGCCAGACGCTCGGGCTCGTTGCCGGCCCAGTCCTTCTGCGGGGCAAGCCGGATGCGCGCGCCATTGGCACCGCCGCGATAGTCCGACTGGCGGAAGGTGCGCGCGCTGTCCCAGGCGGTGGCGACCATGTCGGCCACCGACAGGCCCGCCGCTGCGATCTTGGCCTTGACCGCCGCCACGTCGTAGTCGGCGCGGCCCGCCGGCACCGGATCCTGCCACAGCAGGTCTTCGGACGGCACTTCCGGCCCGACCCAGCGCGCCTTCGGTCCCATGTCCCGGTGCGTCAGCTTGAACCAGGCCCGTGCGAAGGTGTCCGAGAAATAGTCCTGATCGGCCATGAAGCGTTCGCAGATGGCGCGGTAGGCCGGGTCCATCTTCATCGCCATGTCGGCGTCGGTCATGATCGGCATCACCCGGATCGACGGATCCTCGACATCGACCGGCATGTCCTCTTCCTTGATGTCGACGGGCATCCACTGCCAGGCGCCGGCTGGGGATTTCTTGAGTTCCCACTCATAGCCGAAGAGAAGCTTGAAGTAGCCGTTGTCCCACTTCGTCGGGTGGGTCGTCCAGGCGCCCTCGATGCCGCTGGTCACGGTGTCACGACCGATGCCGCGCGTGGTGTGGTTGTTCCAGCCCAGGCCCTGCTCTTCGAGCCCCGCACCTTCTGGGGCGGGGCCGAGAAGGGCCGCGTCACCGTTGCCGTGGGTCTTTCCGACCGTGTGACCGCCCGCCGTCAGGGCGGCGGTTTCCTCGTCATCCATCGCCATGCGGGCGAAGGTCTCGCGCACCTGACCGGCGGTCTTGAGCGGATCGGGCTGGCCGTTCACGCCTTCGGGGTTCACATAGATCAGCCCCATCTGCACGGCGGCCAGCGGGTTTTCCATCGTCGACGGGTTCGCCACATCCTCGTAGCGCCCGTCCGATGGTGCCAGCCATTCCTTTTCGCTGCCCCAGTAGATGTCCGTCTCGGGATGCCAGATATCCTCGCGGCCGAAGGCGAAGCCGTAGGTCTTGAGGCCCATCGACTCGTAGGCGACGTTTCCGGCCAGAAGGATCAGGTCGGCCCAGCTGACGCTGTTGCCGTATTTCTTCTTGACCGGCCAGAGCAGGCGGCGGGCCTTGTCGAGGTTGGTGTTGTCGGGCCAGGAGTTCAGCGGGGCAAACCGCTGGTTGCCGGTGCCGCCTCCACCGCGGCCGTCCTGCTGGCGGTAGGTGCCCGCGGCGTGCCACGCCATGCGGATCATCAGCCCGCCGTAGTGACCCCAGTCGGCCGGCCACCAATCCTGGCTGTCGGTCATCAGCGCGCGCAGATCGGCCTTGAGCGCATCGACGTCCAGGTCCTTCAGCGCCTCACGATAGTCGAAACCGGAAAGAGGGTTCGTTTTCGTGTCGTGCTGATGCAGGATGTCGAGGTTGAGCGAATTCGGCCACCAGTCCATCACGTCCGTGCTGGTCGTGGTCAGCGCACCGTGCATCACCGGGCATTTACCTGCCGGGGTATCGTTTCCATCCATGGCTCTCTCCGATCGTGGCTTGCAATGCGGGCCGGTCATTGTGGAGCGGCCCGGAATTCGGTGGAGGACGCGTCTGCGGGACGCCACAGCGTCCGAGGATGCCACCGGATGGCGGCGATGCGACTCTCCGGGCAGACACATATCAAATCCGAGTCATGAGGAGTAGTTGATTGTCCTGATCGGCGCCATAAGATCACCTTATGAATAACATCACCATCCGTCAGCTTCGCTATGTCGAGGCACTTGCCCGCCACGGGCATTTCGGCCGCGCGGCGGAAGCCTGCGCCGTTTCCCAGCCGGCCCTGTCGATGCAGATCCGCGATCTCGAGGCGGGACTGGGTATGGCTCTTTTCGAGCGCGGCGCCCGGCAGGTGCGTCTGACCGGCTTCGGCGACGCCTTCGCAAGCCGCGCCCGCGAGATCCTGCGCGCAGTGGACGAGTTGGGCGAGATGGCGCGCGCTGCCGGCGGCCGGCTGTCGGGACGCCTGCGCATCGGTGTGATCCCCACCATCGCGCCCTACCTGCTGCCGCGCATCATCACGGACCTCACGCGGCTTTACCCCGGGCTCGACATCCAGGTGCGCGAGACGCTGACACCGCGCCTGATCGAAGAGCTCTCCGATGGCCGCCTCGACACCGCGATCCTTGCCCTGCCCGTCTCGGAGCCCGCCTTCACCGAAGTGCCGCTTTTCACCGAGGATTTCGTGCTGGTTCGCCCGAAGACCGACGCCGACCTGCCCGTGCCAAGCGCCCGGCGCCTGCGCGAGATGCGGCTGCTCCTGCTCGAGGAGGGACATTGCTTTCGCGATCAGGCGCTCGACTTCTGTGACATGCGCAGTGTTCTTCCACGGGAAATGCTGGACGGAAGCACGCTGTCGACGCTGGTCCAGATGGTGGGTGCCGGAATGGGGGTCACGCTGATCCCCGAGATGGCGGTGCCGGTCGAGACCCGTGCCGCGCCGGTTTCGGTTGCCCGCTTCGAGCCGCCGCGCCCCTCCCGGACAATCGGAATGATCTGGCGCCGCACCAATCCGCTGGCCGAACAATTGGCCGGAGTGGCGGAGGTTCTGCGCGTGACGGGCGCGGGACCGTCCAAGGACCGGATGCCCCCGGCCCCATAGGCGGCCCTCCCCCTGCCCGCCGTCCGTATGGCAAGCGACGGATCGGCACTGATCGCCGTCGGATCGACTTGGTCATTTCCCCATAGATCCCGAATGACCGATGCCCGGTCGACATATGTCGCTGTCCCCGTCGGGCCTCGTCGCACCCAACGTTCCACCGCGGACTTGATCCCGATCAATGCAGACCTGCGCGCCTCGCTTAGGGTGACAGCATTCAATCAAACCCTTTCCCGGCGGAGAGCCAGCAATGTCAGTCCAAGCAGATGCGCCAGTGCGCATCCTTCCTTCCATGTCCCTTCTTCTCTTCGCGCTGATCACCTTTGGCATCACCTGGGGCATTATCGGCCTCTACATCTATTTTCCCGAACAAGCGGCCGCGACCTTCGGCGAGATCAGCGGGAGTCACCCGCTCTATTTCGCAGCCACCTGGGCGCCGGCAATCAGCGCCTTCGTTCTTGTCCTGTCCTTCGGCGGGTTGGCTGGCCTGCGCGCGTTTCTTTCCCGCCTGTTGCTCTGGCGCTGTTCGCCGGCATGGTGGATCTTCATTCTTGTCGGCATCCCCCTCGTTTTCATGGCGGGATCGCTGATCAAGGGCGGGCCGCTTCTGGCGCCGCTGCCGCCCGAGGGCGCGGGCGCGATGGTCGCACTCATGTTCATGATGCTGTTTCTCGGGCCGATGGAAGAATTCGGCTGGCGCGGCGTGGCGCAACCGCTTCTGCAGCGCCATGTGGCCCCGTTCTGGGCCGGCGCGATCATCGGAGCGGCCTGGGGGTTCTGGCATCTGCCTGCGTTCTATCTGGCTGGTGTCGTGTACGAGAACTGGTCCTTCCTTCCCTTCTTCATCGGCAACGTCACACTTGCGATCCTCGTCACGCCGATCTTCAACGCGTCGCGCGGCAGCCTGTTGCTGCCGATGCTGTTTCACTGGCAACTGATCATCCCGTTCTGGCCGGACGCACAGCCTTGGGACACCCGCATCCTTGTCGTCGTGGCGGTCGTTGTCGTCTGGCTGAACCGCAAGACGATGTTCACGCGCGACGGCGCGGTGACCGAGGTCATTCCATCGAAGGACCCGTCCACAGCATGACACGCGCCGCGCGTTTTCCCGCGATCATGGCCGCGAGCGTCCTGATGGCGTTTCCCGCCGAAGCCGACGACCTGCAGATGCGCCTTCAGGACCTGCTGGACGGTTTTCACGCCGAATATGGGTTTCCCGGTGCAACGGCTGCCGTGGCGTCGCCGGACGGCGAGGTCATCGCCGTATCCACCGGCCTTGCGGATGTGGAAGCCGGAACGCCGATGACACCGGAGAGCCGCATGCTGGCCGCAAGCATCGGCAAGAGCTTCGTCGCCGCAATCGTGCTGGCACTCGAGGGGGAAGGACAGCTCGCGCAGTCGGACCTCGTGTCCGACCATCTGGGCGACCGGAGCTGGTTTGCGCGGCTGCCGAACCACCGGGCGATGACAATCGGTGATCTGCTTCACCACAGCGCCGGGATCCCTGACCACGTCCATACCGCCGGTTTTGCTGCCGCCATGGCCGAGCGCATGAAAAGCGGCGGCAATGCGCTCTCACCCGAAGCCGCGATCGGCTTTGTACTCGATTCCGAACCGCTTTTCCCATCCGGCGCGGGTTGGGCCTATACCGATACCGGCTATCTGCTCCTGGGATTGGTCATCGAGCAGGTCACGGGGGACGCCTATTACGACGTGGTGAGCGACCGCCTTCTCGGGCCCTTGGGTCTTGACGCGACCACGCCCTCGGACCGACGCAGCCTGCCCGGTCTCGCCGTCGGATATACGACACCGGACAACCCGTTCGGCATCCCGCCCCGCACGATGGATGCCGAGGGCCGTCTTCTCTGGGACCCGGCGATGGAATGGACGGGCGGCGGGCTCGTCTCGACCTCGCGTGACCTGGCGGTCTGGGGCCACGCGCTTTTCGGCGGCACGGCCCTGCCGGAGCCATATCTCGACCGGCTGCTCGACGGCACCCCTGTCGCACCGGACGCCCCCGGCGTTCTTTACGGTGCGGGCGTCGCGATCTATGCCGACACGCCGCGCGGGCCGGTCTGGGGCCATGGCGGCTGGATCCCCGGCTATGTGTCGAGCCTGCGCCACTATGCCGGGCATGGCGTCACGGTCGCGTTCCAGATCAACACCGATGTCGGCATCGTCGACGACAGCACCGATCTCGTGCCGGCCCTCGAGGCGGCGCTTGCGGACCTGGCGATCGGCATGGTCGGTGGCACGGGTCAGCCGTGACCGGCGCCGGCATGACCACCCGGCGCGCCATAGTCCTGGGCCTTGGCGGGGTGGCTCTGACGGCCGGAGGCTATGCCGCGGGCGCCTTCCGCGAAGCGCGCAGGCAGTCGGAAAGCCGGCTTTTCGGACAGGGCACCCTGATCGACACAAGCGCCGGACCGCTGGAATACGCGATCGCGGGCGACGGACCGCCCCTGATGATGATCCACGGAACCGGGGGCGGGTTCGACCAGGGCCTTCTCTTCGCTGCCGGGTTGCGACGGAGCGGCTTTCGGATCATCGCGCCGTCCCGCTTCGGCTATCTTGGCAGCGCCTTTCCGGACGACGCCTCGCCCGCGCATCAGGCCGATATGCTGGTGACGCTGCTCGACCATCTGGGCATCGACCGTTTGCCCGTCGCGGGGGGATCGGCCGGGGCGCTGACGGCGGCGGAATTCGCGCTGCGCCATCCCGACCGATGCTCGCATCTGGTGCTGATTGTCCCGGCCGCGAACCTGACGAACCGTGATCCGGTGGAGTTCACGGCGCTGCAACGGCTGGCTGTGGGGACGGTGCTGGGATCGGATTTCTGGTTCTGGTCGCTGTCGCGTCTCGCGCCCGGGCAGATGATCCGCACGCTGCTGGCGACCGACCCGGCCCTCCTTGACCAGGTGCCGCAGACAGAGCGCCGGCGTGCCGAAACCATCCTGTCGCAGATCATGCCCGTCAGCCGCAAGGTCGACGGGCTGCGCAACGACGGTTTCTGGGCCGGAACGCCTTCGCCCACGGCCTACGAGGAAATCCCCGTTCCGACCCTTATCCTGTCCTGCGAGGACGACCTGTTCGGCACAGCCGACACCGCACGGCTGCTGGCCGACCGCATCCCCGACGCGCGGCTGACGATCTATCCTGAGGGCGGTCATATCTGGCTGGGCCACGACGACGCCATGACCGGCGTGGTGGCCGGCTTCATCCGCGACATGGCCGGGGACGCGGATCGGCGGCAGCCCCTGTCAGGGAAAGCGCCATGATCTGGATCGTCGTCGCAGCCCTCGTGTTGGTCACTGGCCTTGCCGCAGTGATGCGGGCAACCAGCCTTCCCCGGGCGTTCGAGGCGCGAAAGGCCGAAGCGACAGCCGCGCCAATTGGAGTGTCGCGCGTCCTGTCCGAAGACGATATCGCCCAACTGCCGCCCTCTGTCAGGCGCTACATCGCGCTCAGCGGGTCGGTGGGGCGGCCTGTCGTCACCGAGGTCACGATGCAGTTCGACGCGACGTTGTTCGACGCCCCGGGCGAGCCCGGCATGACCGGGCCGGTGCGCCAGTTCGAACGCTTCGATACGCCCGTGCGGCTGTTCCTGATGCGGACCCGGAGGAAGGGCCTGCCCATCGCGGTGCTCCACGATTTCGACCGAGACCGCGCCACGATGCGGGTGCGCCTTGGCGGACTGATCAACGTGGTGGACATCGACGGACCGGACCTGACGCGGACCGAAACGGTCACGATCCTGAATGACCTGTGTTTCTACGCCCCGTCGCGCCTGACCGATCCCCGCCTTGTCTGGACCGCGATTGACGACACCCATGCCCGGGTGGCCTTCACGCTTGGTCCGAACACGGTGTCGGCGGAACTGGTCTTCAACGGCGCGGGCGAGCTTGTGGATTTCGTCTCGGACGACCGGGGAATGCTGGAAAAAGATGGCAGCCTGCGGATCCTGCGTTGGCGGACACCGATGGGCAACTACCGCGACTTCGACGGGTGGCGGTTGGCCAGCGAAGGCGACGCCATCTGGCACCGGCCCGAAGGACCGTTCACCTACGGCCACATCCAATTGACCAGCTACGAGGCGCGATGACGCCATGACGATCAAATGCGCCGAAGCCACCTCAAGACCCCAAGTGGCCATGGCCCTGCAAGGAGAGACCCGATGCCCTGGACCCGTGTCAGACTGAACACCTTCGGCGGTGCCGAGGAACTGGACCTCGAAACCGTCGCCGATCTGCCCGAACCCGCGGCGGGTGAGGTACGCGTCCGGGTATTGGTCACGAGTGCCGCCTTCACCGACGTGATGATCCGCAAGGGCCTCTATCCGGATGTGAAGGAGAAACCGCCCCTCACCCTTGGCTACGACATGGTCGGGATCGTCGATGCGACGGGCCCGGGTGCTGTGCGCTTCAAACCCGGCGACCGGGTGGCGGACCTGACGACCACCGGCGCCTATGCCGAGTATATCTGCCTGCCCGAAGACGGTCTGACGCGGGTGCCCGAGGGTGTGTCGGAGGTCGATGCGCTCGGCATGATCCTGTCGGCGGTGACGCCATACCAGATGCTCACGCGCGTGGCGAAAATGCAGGCGGGCCAGAGCCTGCTGATCCACGGCGCGGGCGGGGCGGTCGGCACCGCGATGCTGCAACTCGCGCGCGATGCGGGGATCACGGCCTTCGGCACGGATGTGGCCGCCAAGCACGATCTGATCGCCAGCCTTGGGGCCACACCCATCGACGCGGATGCGCCCGACCGGGTGCTGCTGGAAGCGACGGGCGGCGGGGTCGATGCCGTCTTCGATCCGCTGGGCGGCGACAGCCTCGTGCGCTCGCTTCACGCGCTCAAGCCCGGCGGCATGCTGGTCGCCTTCGGGTTCCAGAACGAGGTGCTGGGGCGCGGCGGGTCGATCCCGATGGACTTCGTGAAGATCAAACTCTGGGACTGGCTGCCGAACGGACACGCGACCGCCTTCTACTCCATCGGCGCGATGCGGCGGAAGCATCCCGAGTGGTTCCGCGAGGATCTGGCCCGACTGTTCGACATGCTGGCCGAGGGCCGCATCTCCCCGGTCGTTGCCGAAGTCCTGCCACTGGCGGAGGTGCGGCGCGCACATGAACGGGTCGAGGCGGGAGAGGTCGCGGGGAAACTCGTCCTGCGGGTGACGGAGTGATGAGAAACATGTTCAAGGTTCCCTTCGCGCTCGCCCTGACCCTCGGGATCGCGGCACAGGCCCAGGCGCAATCGGAGACTTTGCTGAGCGATTTGACCATCGTCGATGTCATCGAGGGAACGCTTGCCCCCGGCCAATCCGTGCTGATCCGTGACGGACTGATCGCGGAGGTTGGCCCTGATATCACTTCGGCTTCGGCGACAGTCCTCGACGGGGCGGGCGGCTACCTGATCCCGGGCCTCTGGGACAGCCACGTCCACATCTTCTCGTCGGAAAGCGAACCCGAGACGGCGCTGCCGCTCTACCTGATCAACGGGATCACCGGCATCCGCGACATGGGCGCGCTCTGGCCCATCGCCGACCAACAGGCGCTGCAGGCCCGGATCGAGACGGGCGAGGTTCCCGGCCCCCGCCTGATCCTCGCAGGGGCCTGGGTCGATGCCGCGCCCGGATCCTGGCCCGGCATGTTCCTGGCCGACACGCCGGAAGAGGCGCGTGCCGTGGTGGACCGGATCGCCGCCGAAGGCTGGGCCGCCGTGAAAGCCTATTCGATGCTGAATGAGCCGACCTACCTTGCCCTTGCCGAAGCCGCCCACGACGCGGGCCTGCCCTTCGTCGGGCATATCCCGGAACAGGTGGCGCTTGGCACCGCGATCGATGCCGGACAGAACGGGATGGAGCATTTCGGGCGCGTCGCTATGGCCTGCTCCACCGCTGAAGAGGCCATGCTGAACGACCTGCGGCAGGCCATGGCCGAGGGTGCCGACCTCGCCCGCATCTTCGAGATCATGGCGGCGCGCAACCGGATCATCCTCGAGACATGGGACGCAGCGCTGTGCGAAGCGATCCTGGCGCGGATGGCGGAGGCACGCATGCATGTCAGCCCGACACTTGTCGTGGCGGATTTCTACACCGGCAACTGGCCCGCGCCCGACGCGCCGCGGATGCGGATGATCCCGGCCCAGGTGCGCGAGACCTGGGGCCGCCCGGATTTCCGGCTGGAGGCGATGACCGACGAGGTGCGCGCGCTGGCGGGCGACAGCATCGCGCTCGACCGTCGGACCTTCGCAATGGCCCACGCGGCGGGTGTGCCGATCCTGGCCTCGAGCGATGCCTCCTTCGCCAATCCGTATCTCTTCCACGGCTTCTCGCTGCTCGACGAGCTTGACCTCTACGTCGCCATCGGCCTGACGCCACGCGAGGCGCTTTATACGGCGACCGTCGCGCCGCCGCGCTTCTTCGGGCTTGCGGATCAGGACGGCAGCATCGCGCCGGGCCGGCGGGCCGATCTGGTCCTGCTCGACGCCAACCCGCTGGAGGGCCTTGCCACGCTGCGCCGCCCGCAGGCGGTGATCGCTGGCGGCCGCCTGCTGGACCGTGCGGCTCTGGACGCGTTCGAAGCGACCCTTCTGGCGCGCGGCGAATAGGCATGGGATGGCCGGAAACAGGACCGCAGACATGGACACAAGCGCCCAAGGATTGCGCCCTGGCTCACGCCTTGTCCGCATGATGGCGACGGCAGGCCTGATCCTTGTGCTGGCGGTCGCCCTGGGCATCGGCTGGCTTTTCGCCGTCAGCCCCGGCCGCCCTGCCCCGCTGCGCGACGCGGCCGGAGACGTCATCCCCGGCAGCATCTCCGAACGCGTCACGGTCGACATCGGTGGCATACCTCAAGGCATGTTCATCCAGAGCGCCGACCCCACGAACACGGTCCTCCTGTTCCTCCACGGCGGGCCCGGCATGGTCGAATTCTTCATGGAGCAGGAGTATCCCACCGGCCTCGAGCGCGATTTCACCATGGTCTGGTGGGAACAGCGGGGGGCGGGCATGTCCTTTTCCACCGACCTCCCGCCCGAAACGATGACCATGGACCGGATGATCGCCGACACGATCGAGGTCGCGGACTACCTGCGTACCCGCTTCGGACAGGACCGGATCCTGCTCCTTGGCCACTCCTGGGGCAGCTATCTTGGCATTCAGGTCGCAGCCAAGGCGCCCGATCGGTTCCTTGCCTATGTCGGCATGGCCCAGATCGTCCATCAGCTCCGATCCGAGGTGATGGCGCGGGACTACATGATCGAGGCCTACCGCGCGCGCGGCGACGACGCGATGGTGCGCAGGCTCGAGGCCGCATCGGTCGGCATGGAGGCAGGCACCTCGCCCGAATGGATGCGGCTGCGCGACGCCGCCATGCACCGGATCGGCGTCGGACATACCCATGACATGGACTCGGTCGTCACTGGCATTTTCCTGCCGATGTGGCGCGTGCGCGCCTACACCGTTGCCGAGAAGATCAACATCTGGCGCGGCAAGGCGTGGTCGCGGCCGTTCTTCTGGGACGCGCTGATCCGCGACGATCTGGGCGCGCGGCTGACAACGTTCGACCTGCCCATCTATTTCTTCGTCGGACGCCATGACCTGACGGCCAATCCCGAGTTGTCCCGCGCCTATTTCGATCTCATCGAGGCGCCGGTGAAGGGCTTCTACATCTTCGGGGACTCCGCCCACAGCCCGCTCTTCGAGGAGCCCGCGCGGGCGAAGGAGATCCTGTTGAACGACGTGCTGCAAGCGGCGAACGCACTGGCGGACGTGGCCGGTGAGGATGGACGCCGCGGCAATTGAACCTGAGAAATGCCCGACCTGACCCGGACTGTGCGGCTTTGCATGGCATTCCTGGGGCGTGCCCCTTGATACGGACCTGCGCTTGCCACTTGCCGTTGCGATTCCTGAGTATGGCCATGTCAAAACTCCTCTTGGTGTGACCAGAGTGTGACAAGCTGCTTTTCGGAGGTTCTTCGCGGCCACCCTAGAACGGTGACAACCATTTAAAACCAGGGCTATGGGAGTGGCGCACCCGACAGGATTCGAACCTGTGACCTCTGCCTTCGG